>CAVOSB010000030.1:0-297775 GCA_963698765.1 uncultured Chloroflexia bacterium | reverse complement strand
GATTGGCGCCTGGCGCACCACCTGCTCAAGAGCGCCGGCTACACCCTGCCCTGGATCGAAATGCTCAAGGAGATCGACCTCGAAATCGAAGCCGCACGCCTCACCCTGCGCCGCGCCTGGCAATGGCGCTTGCCTACCCTGGCCGCTGACCCTCCCGCTTCAGAAGTCGAAGCAGAGTATCGGTGTTCGCAGGCCGAAGCAGAGTATCGGCGTTCGCAGGCCGAAGCAGAGTATCGGCGTTCGCAGGCCGATGCCGAATGGCAGCGGGCAGTGCAGGCATTTAGTGATCAGGCCGTCAAGCTCAACAAGCGCATCTTCGATATAAACCTTCAAGTCCCTTCCGACAAATTCCAGCGCCTGCAGCTGAACACGGAACAGGAAATTCAAAAGGCAAAGTCCGTTATATAATAACGGTACACATTATGTCCATCACAATACCAAATTCAATTGACGCCGACAGCGCCACCGTCGGCGAGCGCAAGCTCTTCAAGCTGCTCAAACACCTCCCCAAAACCAGCCTGGTGTATTACGAGCTCATGGTCGGCGAGCGCGACCGCCGGCCCGATTTCGTGGTCATCGACCTCGACTTCGGTGTCACCATCATCGAAGTCAAGGACTGGGACCTGAAAGCGATCGAAAAAGTCTCCCCCCGCAGCTTCCAGGTGCGCTCCTTCCATAACTTCACCAAGGAGTTCATCAATCCCGACCTGCGCGTGCTCGCCAGTACGTCGAAGACCTGCGCGAGCAGCTGGCTGCCCGCCCGGAATTGAGCGATACCCGCGGGCGCCTGTCCGTCGAAGTACGCTACTTCGTGGCTTTCCCCAACATCCTCCGCCAGGAATTCAGCGAAGCCTCCCTCGACAAGGTCATGGCTGCGGACAAGGTCCTGCTGCGCGATGATTTGAAAGATGAGAAGATCTTCGCCTCCCGCTTCTACCTGGATTACAAGAAGCTTCCCGGCCGTCTCACGCGTGAAAAATGGAATGCCGTCCGCCTGGCTCTCTTCCCGGAGCTCAAAATTCCCGGCAGCGAGCAGTGGTTCGCCACCCCTGCGACCGGCAAAGGACCCATCATCCTCGAGTCGGAAGCCGCCTCCGAATTTGGCCTGGACCTGGCCCAGGAGCAGGTCGCCAAGTCGCTGGGAGACGGCCCGCGCTTCCTGCACGGCATCGCCGGCACCGGCAAGACCCTCATCCTGCTCTACCATGCCAAGCTGTACTCGGCCAACGGGCTGGCCTCCGGTCAGCCCCGCAAGATCCTGGTGCTGTGCTGGAATATCAGCCTGGCGCAGTACATGCGGCAGGCCTATGGCTCCATGCAGGTGCCGAATGCCGGTGAAGTCGAGATCATCCACTTCTCCGAGTTCGCCCGCCGCCTGGTGCAGGCTTCCGGTCTGCGTTTCCCCGCTTCCAAGAGCCGCGATTTCGACGCCCACCTGACGGATACCCTCAATAAACTCGAAATCCCCCCCGAGGGGGTGTACGACATGATCTACGTCGATGAAGCCCAGGATTTCCAGAAAGAATGGATCGAGTTCATCTTCAACAAGCTGCTGCGCGGCAAGCCCTCCCGGCGCAACCTGGTCATCGCCGGCGACGACGCCCAGCACATCTACCGCCACCGCGACTTCTCCAACGCCCAGGGCTTCACCTGGAAGAGCATCGGCATCCCCATGGTCGGGCGCACCAAGATCTTGAAGAAGATCTACCGCAATTCTGCCCGCGTCTTTTCTTTCGCCCTGGCCTTCAACAACACCATTGGTGATTACTACGACGGTCGCAGCAAGACCAGGATCGAATTCGCTCCCAAGCGCGGTTTCGACCCCCAGCTCATCCACTGCCCCGACCTGGGCTGCCAGGTCGCCCGCACGGTCGAGCTGATCCAGCGCCTCAAAGATGACGGCTACTCTCCGCGCAACGCCATGGTCTTATACCGCTGGGCCAACGTGCGCGGCGCTCCCCTGCTCCAGCCTTTGCTCTCCCGGCTGGATGAAGTCAAAATCCCCTACCAGTGGATCACCGAAGACAACACCAAGAAAGCCACCTTCCAGTGGGCCGAAGAGAGCGTCAAGGTCTCTACCGTGCATTCCGCCAAGGGCATGGACGCCCCCGCCGTCATCCTGATCGGCGCCGAGACCTTCCTCTCCAAGGACCCTGCCAGCCTGGACGACGAAGAAAAGCTGATGTACGTCGCCCTGACCCGCGCCCGTGAGATCTTAACCGTTCTCTACACCCACGAAGACGGCCTCGTCCCCCGCCTGCAGTCCGCCATGGAGCTCTACAAGAAATACCGCAAGCGCATCCTGGCCGCCGAACACCAGGCCAACCGCGAGCTGTTCCGGTAAACCGGGAAGCAATCCTCGCTCTCTCTCCCAAATAGTTCAAGGATTTTAGTTGAAAACTGGTGAGATCGCGATATAATATAACAAACACATGAATACCTATTCAGGTGTTTGTCAGGAGACTACAAAAATGAAAACCTCGATACTGGATGAGCACACAGCTGCCCACGTCGCAGAGCTGTTTCGCGCCTTCAGCGACACCAGCCGGGTGCGTATCCTCTCCGTCATCGTCGAGCAAGAAATGAACATCACTTCCCTGGCTGAGCTGGTCGGTGTGACCGAATCCGCGGTATCTCATCACATGCGTGGGCTGCGCCAGATGCGGCTTGTCAGGTCCAGGCGAGACGGCAAAGAAGTTCATTACTTTGTGGATGATCCCCATATTATTGCCTTGTTTCAGCAAGGGGTTCGTCATATAAAAGAAGAGTGAGGCCTTTCAGCATGCTTGCTGTGTGGCAAATCTATACCAAATACATAACACCAGAATCAAAATGGACACATTGAGTTTTCCCTTGGAGGCCGATACCCCCCATAAAAATGTAGTACTGATTGGCTTGACCGCTGAAGAAGTGTTGGAGCGCCGCCTCCAATTTGGCGAAAATCGTTTGCCCAGCGAAAAAGGAGTTTCCGCCTGGACAATCCTGGTCAACCAGCTTAAAAGCCCGCTCGTATATATCATATTGGCAGCAGCTGGGATATCACTGGCATTGGGTGAATTCGGCGACTTCGCCATCATCATGGTAGTCGTTGTGATCGATGTGATCTTGGGCTTTATCCAGGAGTATCAAGCACAGCGTACGTATGTATCCCTCAAAAGTTTGCTCAAACCGACTACGACCACCATCCGTGATGGGCTGCGCATAGAAGTGGAAGTATGGGAGTTGGTGCCGGGAGACCTGGTAGTGCTCAATGCTGGAGAGAAAGCTCCAGGCGATGGTGAGCTAATGGAGGCCACCAGGTTATCGCTCGATGAAGCCATCCTGACGGGTGAGAGCGAGCCAGTGAATAAACAAGCCTTCAGCCATGGTATTAGGTTCCCACCCGATAACTATTCGAATCCTCAAACTCAGGTGTTCATGGGCACTACGGTAGTCACCGGGCGGGGGGTCTTGCGTATTACCAAAACCGGGACTAAAACCGAGTTAGGACAGATCGCCGCCAGCCTGAGCGAGCATGTCGAGGAAGATACTCCCCTCCAGGTGCGGCTTAAGGCTTTCAGTAAGGTTCTGACTTATATCGTAGTGGCTGCCACACTGGTGATCCTGATTGTAGGGTTAATCATGGGTCGCGAATTTTTCGACATGTTGCGCACCTCCATCATCCTGGCGATCGCGGCTGTGCCTGAGGGGCTGCTCATCGCAGTGACCGTGATCCTGGTGCTGGGCATGCGCAAGATCCTCAAGCGCGACGGCCTGGTGAAGAAGCTGCTGGCAGTGGAAACGCTTGGTTCAGTGACGGTGATCTGCACCGATAAAACTGGTACGCTCACCGAGGGACGGATGCGGGTGAACCGTGCCGCCTTGCTGGACGAAAAGCGAGCCTGGCAGACCATGGTACTGTGCAATAACCTGGAAGGCCCGGTGGATATTGCCCTTTGGGAATTTGCCGAAAAACAAATGCTGGGCAGCCCTCAGGAATTGTTTGACAGCTCACAACGCCTGGGAGAAGAGTTGTTCACCAGCGACACGAAATATATGATTACGGATGTCACCAGTATTGTATTTCAGGGGAAACATCTCTTCTTCCTGAAAGGAGCGCCTGAGATTGCACTGGAGATGTGCAATGTTACTACCGAGGAGCGAGAGACTCTCCTCTCACTGGTCGATGAGTGGGCTGGAGAGGGCCTGCGGCTTTTAGGCCTGGCCTACCGTTCTGAGGGAATCATGGAAAATTACAGTGGATATACCTGGCTCGGGTTGCTTGGTATGGAAGACCCGGTGCGCGAGGGTGTGGTAGAGGCTATCCAGGTAGCACAGCATGCCGGTATCCAGGTCAAGATGATCACCGGCGACTACCGGCGTACAGCAGAGCGCATCGCGAGTAGCATTGGCCTGATGCAAGATCATGATCACACCATGGAAGGTGGACAGATCGCCGGATTGACCGATGATCAGCTTCGGGAAGAGGAGAAGAAAACAGCTGTGTTTTCACGCATTCGCCCGCAAGATAAATTCCGCATCATCCGGGCGCTCCAGGCCAACGGGGAAGTTACCGCCATGATCGGAGACGGAGTGAATGATGCCCCAGCTCTCAAGCGGGCCAATATCGGTGTGGTGGTGGGGAGCGCGACCGACGTGGCCAAGGAAACTGCCGATTTGATCTTGCTGGATAACAATTTCCGCACCATCGTTGCCGCCATTGAAGAAGGCCGGGTCATCTTTTCCAACATCCGCAAGGTGGTAGCTTATGTACTGTCCAACTCGTTTGCAGAGGTGCTGACCATATTTACTGCCATGTTGCTGCGCTGGCCTGCCCCACTGACTGTGGCCCAGATTTTGTGGATCCACCTGATCTGCGATGGTCCTTTGGATATCGTGCTCAGTTTTGAGCCCAAGGAACCAGGCATTATGGACGAGAAGCCCCGCCCATTGAAGGCTCCTGTGCTGACTCCCCTGGCGATATCGCTGATTGGAGTGATCAGCATCACCAGCTCGCTCTTTGCCCTGGCGTTGTTCGGGCATTTTTACCAGATCCACAATAACCCCATGGAAGGACAGAGCATCGTATTCGCCAGCTTTGCCATCAACTCGATCGTTTACATCTTCGCATATCGCAGTATGCGCCTGCCAATTTATCGCATGAATAAGCTCACTGCCAACAAGCCCCTGATCTGGGCTGTTGCGGCGGGTTTTCTAACCATCATGGCTGCTTTTGTAATACCCGCATTAAGAAATTTGCTGGGCATCGTGCCCTTGAGCCGGCAGGAGTGGTTGTGGGTGATCGCTGTTGCCTTCATCTTGTTGATTTCCGTTGAGATCGCCAAGGCAGTCAGCAGTCGACTTCATGCCCGTGATTAGAGCGACGGATTGATTGATGTCCCGCATAGCCGTATTCTTTCTGCTTGTGGTTACTCCAGTCCTGGCAGTGCTGCTAGCGCTGCTGGGTGTTGAGACGCTTCCCACCAATCCATTAGGCTGGTTCCTAATACTGGTTGGTGTTTCCTACTTATCCGGTATAGGAATTGTCTGCTTCATCCGTAGGGAGCGCTTCTATGCACCGGCATTTAACGAGGTCAGCATAAAAGAGGAGCGCAGCGATCGTTCATTCTGGTTCCTCGCCTTAGGGATGATGTCTGCGTTTTTCTTGTCCCCACTCGAATACCTCTATTTTCTTTCTATTTTTCCCCGCAGTGCCTGGGTGTCATCCTTCGGCATTGGACTGGTCTCTTTAGGGGTAGTGCTGTTCGTATGGGCGCGGCACACTTTGAGCAAGAATTATTCCGGGCACATCTCGGTAAAATCCGGGCAAACTCTGGTGCAAAGCGGCCCATATCGCTTCATCCGTCATCCTGCTTATTCTGGCTATCTGTTAATGGCCTTGGGGATCAGCCTGGGGTATTCGAGCATGGCAGGCTTGATCTCGGTCCTGGCGCTGCTGTTGCCCAGCCTGGTATATCGGATGAAGGTGGAGGAGAAACTGCTGGCCGAGCATTTTGGGGAAGCCTATTATCAATACATGCTAAGGACAAAACAATTGGTTCCAGGGTTCTGGTAAGGGCAAAAGGAAACGATGCGGAAAAATCAATCCAGCCTGACCGCTGCCGGTATCGCCATCGTTCGTGCTGTAGAGAGCCAAAGACCAGCTGATGAGCGTGTTTGTTACGATCCTTACGCCAGGCAGTTCGTTCCAGCCTGGCTGTATTGTCTTTTAGGCTTTTCTATTACGAGTGGCTACTCTGAGCTGCGCGGACCGGGGGTGAATGGTTTCCTTGTAGCACGCGAGCGGTATATCGATGATGTGTTGCAGAATTTTCTGGATGAAGGCTTACAGCAGCTGGTTATCCTGGGCGCAGGCTATGATTTACGCGCGTATCGGATTGGTCTTCCAGAAGGGGTGAAAATCTTCGAGGTTGACCACCCTGACACACAAGCTGATAAGTTAGAGAAAGTACACAGGATTTTTAGCAAAATCCCCGAGCACGTCAGGTATGTCCAGATAGACTTTAACACTCAGAGCCTGTCAGAATGTCTGCTTTCTTCAGGATACGATCCAGGCCTGCTCAGCCTGTTTATCTGGCAGGGCGTCACCATGTACCTCTCGCCAGCCGGGGTTGATGCCACATTGTCTTTCATTGTAAATAATACTGCTCCAGGCAGCTCAATTGTCTTCGATTATGTTTACCAGTCCGTTCTGGACGGCCTCCAGGAGCAGAGCGAAATCCGCAGCATGCGCCGCTACCGCTTCATGACCGGCGAAGCTCTGACCTTCGGCATCCCCGCAGGTTCTGTTCAGTCCTTCCTGCTCGAGCGAGGCTTCCGCCAGGTAACGGATATCTCGACGGATAAGCTTAAGCAAGCTTACTTTACCGGAAAAATGGCCAACCGCAAGATCGCAGGAGGGTATGGCATTGCGTTCGGAATGGTTTGACCGCCAAATCTCCTCAAAGATCTCTCAGGAAAACGCCTATGAAAAACAAAAAGTTTTGGTTCGTGACTTCCATAATGGCACTCTCCGCGCTGGGCATTGCCTTCATTGACCGGCGTCGCAGGGTACTGGTTGAAGCAGATGCCTGGCAAAAGCGCCTCCGTCCTGCTCTGGACGTGCTGGCCTGTCCAAAATGCCATGGAGTGCTCACCATAATCTCTCATGCTGCAGGAGACGGGTATCACTGTCCGGCTTGCCGTAAAGACTACCCACTGGTAAACGGCATCCCACGCTTTATCGAATCCGCTGAAATCACCGGCTGGAACAGGCGCCTGGCAGGCATGTACGACTGTTTCTCCTGGGGATACCGCTTGTTCTCCAGGCTCGCCTTCGCCTTCATCGGGATGACGGAAGAACAGGGCCGCAGGGAAATCACCGACCGCCTGCAGCCGGGCGGGGGTCGTTTATTGGAAGTCTCCATCGGCCCCGGCGTGAACCTGCCTTACCTGGTGGGACGCACGGATGTGGGGGAGATCTTTGGCCTGGATATCTCTCCCGGGCAGTTGGATCGCTGCCGGGAATATGTGGCCCATACGGGCTGGGACATCCAGCTGCAGCTCGGCAACGCCGAGCAGCTTCCTTACCAGGACAGCACGTTTGACAGCGTCTTCCATGTCGGCGGGATCAACTTCTTCAACGATAAACAAAAAGCCATAAACGAAATGATCCGGGTGGCCCGGCCGGGAAGCCGCATCCTGATCTGCGATGAAAAAGAGCAGGCCGCTAAAGCCTACGAGCGCTTCATCCCGGGCTTCATGCAGAACGTCGGGAAAGAGCGCGAAGTAGTGGTCGCGCCGCTCGCCTTGGTCCCCACTGAGATGGAAAACTTGCACGTTTTCGACGTTTGGAAAGGCTGGTTTTACTGTATCGAGTTCACCAAGCCGGAAAGTGAGTAGAAACTATGCCGGTTGATGCATTTCGAGAGCAGGTAGTAATTGTCACAGGAGCCTCCTCGGGAATCGGCCGGGCATTGGCTTTACGGCTAGCCAAGCAGGGGGCAAAAGTGGTGCTGGCTGCACGGCGTGCAGGGCTTCTGGAGCAGGTAGCGGCAGATTGCCGCCAATCCGGAGGACAGGCGCTGGCTGTTCCTACCGATGTCGCCGACGAAGTCCAGTGTAAGCAGCTGGTGGAGAAAACAGTGGCAGCTTTTGGCAAGGTGGACATGATGGTCAACAATGCCGGTCTGAATGTGATCGCCCGGCTGGAAGATTACTCCAGCCTGGGACTGTTCCGGCACACCATGGAAGTCAACTTCTTCGGCGCGGTCTACTGCACCTACTATGCCCTGCCGTATCTGATCCGCAGCGGTGGGCGTATCGTGGCTATCTCCAGCTTGGGCGGCAAGGCGCCCCTTCCATACAACTCTCCCTACATTGCCAGTAAGTTCGCCATGCACGGCTTTTTCGATTCCTTGCGAATTGAGCTGGCAAGGCACGCGGTGAGTGTGACCATCATCTGCCCCTACTGGGTGGTAACCGGTTTTCACGAGGCGCAATTGGACAAAGATGGCATCCCCAAAGGTCCGGGAGGGCGGGCCATCTACTCGAAAAACACGATGACCGCTGAACACTGCGTGCAGATCATCCTCCGTGCGGCTTATCGCAGGCAGCGCGAGGTATTGGTATTTCCCGGTCGCCCGGTCGCCTGGCTTAGTCTTCTCGCACCAGGATTGATGGATCGCATCCTGGTCGCCTTCCTCAAGGCAGCCGTCCGGCGGCAGCAGGAGAACTCCCCGCGATCGTAAGCCTGGCGCTTAGGGCTGTTTCGAGGAGATTGGAATGTCAGAGACTATCACTAAAAGTCTGAGCGGTGTAGCTGAATCGTTGCTCAATACCCTCTACCTGCGGTCGCTAGAATCGCAGCGTTCCGACGCTCTGATCAAGGATGATAGAGCCGTGGCGCTGGTTTCGCCGTTGAGCTATGACTTCAGCCGCATCAGGCTGCTCCAATCTGAGTGAGGCCAATAAGCTGGTCATCATCCTGCGTAGTCGGGAGTTCGACCGCCATTCGCGGGACTTTTTGGCAAGCCACCCGCATGCTGTGGTCGTCCATATCGTCTGCGACCTCTACTCACGCTTCGAACGTGTGGATGACGGCCTTGTCGAGTGGTATGACCTGGATCTGCCGCAGGTCATCGCACTGCGCCGCAAGCTCATCGGCGACGAAGGGCCTGCCCTGAGCAACGTCGAAGGGGACCGCTATCATCTGCTGGGCTGCTCGGTGCTGGATCACGATTGGCAGGAATGGGTGCATCAGCCCCTCAGAGCCACAGGCCCCATTTCCTGTTCCTGGCCGAAGGTGTCTTCATGTACCTGAGCGAAGCCCAGGTCAAGTCTTTGGTGCTGATCTGCGTGACCATTTCCCGGGCGCGGAGCTGGTCTTCGACGCCTTTTCGCCGTTCTTCAGTTTGGGAGAACAATCTCAGGGTCACCCTTACCGGGTCGGCGCGCGCACTCACTGGGCTCTGGCACGGCCAGACCTCGAAAGATGGGGCGGCAGCACTCATTCCTCGACGAGTGCAGTGGAGACGTAGACCGCCATGTGCAGCGCTGGAATCCACCTGCTCGCTGAACGTTCCCCTCCAGTTCCCGGAACCGCGACTGGGCCGCTGCCGCTATGCGGTACGCCATATTCCATTTTGGAAAGTCAGCCAGGGTGAAAAGGCGTTTCCTTGGCAGGCAATAAGGAGGTCGACATGTCTGAGACAAAATCACAACTTCTGAGCGGCGTGCCTGAAACGCTGCTCTTGACGCTCTACATCCGGGCGATGGAGTCGCAGCGCCCGGACGCACTGATCAAGGACGAGAAAGCGGTAGCGCTGGTCAGCCGAGATGAGCTATGACTTCGACCGGGTCAGGCAAGTCCATATGGACGAGGCGGACAAGGTGATGATCATCCTGCGTAACCGGGAATTCGACCGCTACGCACGGGATTTTCTGAGGCGCCACCCGCAGGCAGTCGTGGTGCACATCGGCTGCGGTCTCGATTCGCGCTTCGAGCGTGTGGACAATGGCGAGGTCGAGTGGTATGACCTGGATTTGCCGGAGGTCATCGAGCTGCGGCGGAAGTTCATCGGCGGCTGAAGGGAAACGCTATCATTTGCTGGCCTGCTCGATGTTCGACAATGCCTGGCTGGAGATGGTGAGCGTGCATCGCCAGCACCCTTTTCTGTTTATGGCTGAAGGTGTTTTGATGTACTTGAAAAGGCGCAGGTCAAGTCGCTGGTGCTTAAGCTGCGAGACCATTTCCCCGGCTGCGGAGTTGGTCTTCGATGCTTTTCACCGATTCCTCATCCGGGCAAACAACTTCGCCTATCCATCACCAGGTTTGGCGCTCGCTATCACTGGGGATCTGGCGTGGCCAAGAAATCGAGGGCTGGGGCGATGGCATCCACCTGCTCGACGAGTGGTGGTGGATTTCGACCGGCCTGAGCCGCGGCTGGACCACATTCGCTGGATGCGGCATATCCCCCTACTGGCCAGGGTTCTGCGCATCTACCACTTCCAGCTTGGAAAGGCAGCCGGGTGAAAAGCCCTCTTGTTTTCAGGCAGAAAGGGAGCTGACGTGTCCGAGACCCCTCATCAAGACCTGGGCGGCGTGGCCGAAACGTTGCTTATCCCGCTCTATATTCGGGCGATGGAATCGCAGCGCCAGGATGCCCTGATCAAAGACGAGAAAGCCGTGGCGCTGGTCACGCAGCTGGGCTATGACTTCGACCGGGTCAGGAAGATCCCGATGACCGAGGGTAACAAGGTAGCGCGGATCATGCTCACCCGCGCAATGGACCGCTACACTCGCGACTTCCTCAGTCGTCACCCGCAGTCGGTTGTGGTTCACATTGGGTGCGGCCTGGACTTCGCGTTTTGAACGGGTGGACAACAGCCGGGTGGAGTGGTACGACCTGGATTTGCCCGGCGTCATCGAGCTGCGCCGCCAGTTCATCGGCGATGAAAGGCCTGCCCTGAGCAATGTCGAAGGGGAGCGCTATCATCTGCTGGGCTGCTCGGTGCTCGAGGATGCCTGGCTGGAAGCGGTGAAGGTGCATCCTCAGCGTCCCTTCCTATTTTTGGCCGAGACAGTTTTTGTCTACTTTATGGAAGCGCAGGTCAAGTCGTTGGTTCTCAGGCTGCGCGACCATTTCCCAGGCGCCGAGCTGGTCTTCGACGGATGGACGCCTTTCCTTGTCTGGTTGGGAAACCGCCAGCTCTCACTCTCCTCCTCCAGGCTTGCGTCGGGCCTCTTACACTGGGGCATCTGGCGCGGCCAGGAGCTCGAAGGCTGGGGCGATAGCATACACCTGCTCGACGAGTGGGGCTTTTTCGACCAGCCTGAGCCGCGCCTGGCCCACATTCGCTGGTGGTGGCGCCCCATTGAAACCCTGGTCAGGACACAGCGCATATACCACTTCCAGCTGGGAAAGGCCGAACGGGAAAAAGACTTTTTTAAAGTTCGAATCATAGAAAAGACACACCGGCCTGGACTCCCGATCACCCTTCTCATGGATCACCGCAGACAGCACCAGGAAATCCCCTCCATCCAGTGGGCCGAAGAGAGCCTCAAGGTCTCCACCGTGCTTTCCGCCAGGGGCATGCACATTCCGGCCGTCATCCTGATCGGCGCTTAGACCTTCCTGTCCAAGGATCCAGCCAGCCTGGACGACGAAGAAAAGCTGATGTACGTCGCCCTGACCCGCGCCCGCGAGATCTTAACCGTGCTCTACACCCACGAAGACGGCCTCGTCCCCCGCCTGCAGTCCGCCATGGAGCTCTACAAGAAATACCGCCAGCGCATCCTGGCCGCCGAACACCAGGCCAACCGCGAGTTGTTCCGGTAATCCAGTATTAAGAAGCTAAACTTCTCCGTGACCTGTCCTGGCAATTCTTGCCAGGGCCTGTCCTGGACGTTTGATCAGTCAGGTTGTTTAGCTTCTAAACAACCGACTGTCATAACGAAGTGCACCCTGCCGACTGGAGTCTGCAATGGTCCCTTTCCAGCTCAATGGGAATCAATCTCTCTTTTCTCAACCTCAAAAAATACTTACAAGAAATTCATTTACCCCCTTTTCGTATCGGGGGTTTGACTGAGACTATTGGCTAGTCTCTCACAATCCCAAACGACCACTCTAGGGATACCGAATATGGGACGCCGACCGATAGACACAATCAATGAGTATTTAGAGAACAGTAGCCAGAAGTCCGTATTTCCGAACTCGGCAAGTGAAATCACCAATACTGTACGGGACGATGCTTAAGAGGACACATAAAAACAAATTGTTAAGCAAATAAACCAAGTAATCCTGCAAATTCCGTTGAAATCGCACAGTTAATCCGGAGCATGACGCACAGCAGGAAAGAGAAAACTCTGGCTTTTAATATTCTACATCACGTGTTCAGCAAGGAGCTGAATTTTGCAGTTTTCGTTGGAAATTCACCACCAGTGAAATCCGATAAGCATTGTGAATGCACCAATCCAGAATTGCATCCTCCAGGGTAGGATCCGGGAAGCTAGTGCCAATCCGAATCCCCATCACCCTCCGGCTGATTATCCCCCAACCTCTTGACTCTTCAGAACATCTGTGCTATAAACTCTGTAGGAGCACCTCAATCCTCGCCCTGAATCACATCTTCAAATGGTCTACCATGAATATTCCACTCTCCCTTCTCTCTATTCTCCACTCTCTCCTCCCCATCCTCCGCGCACAATTTCTCTCTGAGAACAGGCGTGAAAAAATGATTTTTTTAGTTATATTTTAATCAAAAATCGTGACGGAGCCGGTCGTCATCCAGCTTCGCCGCCTCGCACCTTAACAATTTTCTGGATAGCCGGCTCTTTGCGGGGGTAGATCAGGGACTTCTGCTGCTGCTGTAACTTCATACACGGAGATTTGAAAATCCGTTATATCCGTTCAAATCCGTGTACAAATTTCTACAATCTCAAGCTCGCCGTTCTTCTTCAGCCACTCCCTCCTCTGCTTATAATCCGGCATCAGCGCTTCCACCTTCGCCCAGTACCTCCTGGAATGGTTCTTCTCCTCCAGGTGCGCCAGCTCGTGGATCACCACGTAGTCGATCACTTCCATCGGCGCCATCGCCAGCCTCCAGCTGAAATTCAGCGTCCCCTTCGCGCCCGCACGATCCCCAGCGCGTGCGAGCGCCCGAAATCCGGATCGACTTGTACTTCAACCCGTGCCTGCGGGCGAATAACTCCACCCTCTCGCTGAAGATCTGCCTGGCCTGCTCCCGGTACCACTTCTCGAAGGTCGCTCGTCCCCGCCTGATCGCCTCGCGGCGCAAATCAGAAGCCCTCCCTGAATTCCAGCGCCTGCTTCTGCTGCTCCACGATCCTCAGCTGGTAGCTCTTCCCCAGGAACATGAAATCCCCTCCCTCGAACGTCCTGGGTGCCTGCTCCTTCCACAGCCGGCGGTTGTGCTCCTGCTTCTCGCGGATCCACGCTTCCTTCTCCTTCACCACCGCCTCGATCTGCCACTGCGGCGTCCTCAGCGGCGCACGCACCACCAGCGACCCGTCCCGCTGCACGATCAGCGCGATCGATTTTCTTCTGCTGCGAATGAGCTGTATTTGTCATGGTCAATAGCCAATTCCGGATTTACTCGATATGAAGCTGGCTAGATAGATTGCTCGTCGCGCACCAGTGTTCAACCAGCGTTTCTTGTAAGGCGTTTGAGTTCTTCGGTGCAGGTTTTCAGTCGGCTCCGGCTTTCCGGTACCCGTAATGAATCAAGAGAATTTGCTGATAGATCGAACAGGGAAAGGCCACTTTGCTGGTCGGTCTGAAATAACGCAGGTCTTCGACGAATTCGGGCTCGAAGACTGCTTCACGCTTCTTGTTCGCCAATCCCTGCCATCCGCCCGCAGCTGCTCGAAGGTCAAAGGTGCAGTTTTTCGTCACGCAGAGCTCGTCCCAATGCGGTCAGCAGTCGTTGGGCATTGGCGGGTAGAGCGCAGCAGGTGAGCGGTTTCCATCAGGCTTTCCAGCTCGATCGTGCCGAGCACCAGCGCCACATCTTCTTTCCCTCGCCGCTGGATAATCACTACCTGCCGGTTGCTTCGTCACTTCATCCATGAGCCTGCCAGCTCTGCTGCGTGCATTTGTGTATGTCGTTTTAATAGTACACAACTTCCTCCTGAACATGTACAGGATTACTGTACAGTATCGCCGGGATTCTGTCAAGGTCCGGAAAGGTGGCGTATGTCATTGTTGACGCACTCTCGCCTCTCTGATACACTCGACCATGTCCCAAGCCCTCTATCGCAAATGGCGCCCCCAAACCTGGGACGAGGTGGTCGGGCAGGATCACGTGGTCATCACGCTGCGCAACGCCCTGGCCGCCGGGCGGGTGGCGCACGCCTACCTGTTCGCCGGGCCGCGCGGCACCGGCAAGACCACCACCGCCGCGCCTGCTGGCCAAAGCGGTCAACTGCCTGCAGGATGACCTGGCCACCCGCCCGTGCGGGGAGTGCGACGCACTGCCAGGCGGTCAACCAGGGGCGCTTCCTGGACCTGATCGAGATCGATGCCGCCTCCAACACCAGCGTCGATGACGTGCGCGACCTGCGCGACAAGATCAACTTTTCCCCCAACCAGGGCCGCTACAAAGTCTATATCATCGATGAAGTGCACATGCTCTCCACCGCCGCCTTCAATGCCCTCTTGAAGACGCTGGAAGAGCCGCCGCCGCACGCCATTTTCATCCTTGCCACCACCGAGGTGCATAAGATCCCGGCGACGGTGCTTTCACGCTGCCAGCGGCACGAGTTCCGGCGCATTCCGGTGGCGGATATCGTCGCCCAGCTGGAAGACAATTGGCGCACGAGGAAGGCATCCAGGCCGAGCCCGAAGCGCTGACCCTGATCGCCCGCCAGTCCACCGGCGCGCTGCGCGATGCCATCTCCCTGCTCGACCAGCTGGCCTCCACCGGGCAGACGATCACCCTGGAGATGGCCCAGGACGTGCTGGGCACCGCCGCCAGCCAGGCTGTGCTGGACCTCATCGATGCTCTGATCGAGCAGCAGATCCGCCGCCGGGCTGGATCTGCATCCATGCTGCCCTGGACGCCGGCACCGACCCGCGCCAGTTCGCCCGCCAGATCGTCGATTACCTGCGCGACCTGCTGCTGATCCGCATGGGCACGCCAGCCAGGTGGATGCCACCGTCGAAATGCGCCGCCAGATGGAGCTGCACGCCCAGGCGCTTCACCACTCCAGATCTGCTGCGCCTCATCCGGCATTTTCAATTCCGCCGCCAATGAGAACAGGTCGCGCCTGGCAGGCCCCCTGCCCTTGGAGCTGGCTCTTGTCGAAGCACTGGAACAGCCCGCTCGCAGGCTACAGAGCGGCTCACCGGCTGCTCCGGCCGCCTGCCGCCGGCCGCACCGCCGCCCGCTCCGCTCCTCCAGCGCCCTCCTGCGCCGAAATCTCCTGCCAACCTGGCCCCGCCGGAAGCCAGCACGCCGAAGAACCGCACCACCCACGGCCCGAACGGTCAGCCAGGACCGCCAGGCGATACCCAGGCGCTGGCCGAATCCTGGCAGCGCATATCTGGATTGGGTGCGCCAGCAAATCCAGCCTGCTTACGGGCTTCTGAACTCCTGCAAGTCTCGCTACGTGCGCGGCGACTCACTGGTCCTGAGTTTCGCCAGCGACTGTTGAAGAACAAAATGGAAAAAGCCGAAAACCTGGAGCTACCCGCCAGGCGCTGCAGCAGGTGTTTCGGCGCGCGAGATTGTATGTCCAGTGCGCTGGTAGATACCGCCCGGCGCGACACCGTGCCGCCGGGTGTAGATGGTGGATGGGATTGGTAGCGGCGGCCTGCGCGACCTGGGCGGCGAGATGGTTGATATTCAATTAGAAACTACGGAGGAAAGTATGGCAAAAGGTTTCAAAGCCCCCAAGATGCACGAACCCGATGGGCATGATGGGGCAGATCAAAAACTGCAGGAGCAAATCCAGCAGGTGCAGGCCCAGCTGGCGGAAGAAACTGTCACCGCCACAGCCGGCGGCGGCGCGGTCAAGATCACCGTCACCGGCGACCAGCGCTGCCACGCGCGTGGAGATCGACCCGGCCCTGTTGCAGGATGCCGATGTGGACATGCTGCAGGATCTGATCTTGACGGCCTTCAACAACGCCCTGGATAAGTCACAAGCAACATGGCCGCCGAACGCCTGGGACCGCTGGCAGGCGGGCTGCCGTTCTAGCCGTCGCAACGGCTCAATCTTCCCGCAACCATATCGATGCTGCTGCCCGAACCGATCCAGAATCTGATCAATGCCTTTTCCCGCCTGCCGGGATTGGGCCCAAGACCGCCTCGCGGCTGACCTTCCACCTGCTGCGTGCCCCGGAAGACGTCTCGCGCGATCTGGCGGAGGCGCTGCTCCAGCTCAAGGCCAGGCACCACCTTCTGCCAGACCTGCTTCAATATCACCGACGCCGGGCGGATCGAGTGCGAGATATGCAGCAACGGGCGCGCGAGCGCCAGGCTGATCTGCGTGGTGGAAGAGCCGCTGGATGTGCTTGCGCTGGAGCGCACCGGCGGCTTTTAGCGGGCGCTACCATGTGCTGCACGGCGCCCTTCGCCGATCGAAGGCATCGGGCCGGACAGATCTGCGCATCCGCGAGCTGGTCGAGCGCGTGCGCGCCGGCGGCATCCAGGAGATCATCCTGGCGACCAACCCCAGCATGGAGGGAGATTACACCGCCGCCTACCTGCGCCAGCAGTTGCTGCCCTTTGGCGTGCGGCTGACGCGCCTGGCGCGCGGCCTGCCGGTGGGCGGCGACCTGGAGTACGCCGACCAGAACACGCTGCTGCGGGCCCTCTCCGGGCGGCAGGAGATGGATTAACCAAATCCGTGCACTTTTGGGACTCTCAACGGGTAATCAGGTGTATCGCGCTGGCCTTGAAAGAGGCCGTCACCGGCGCCCCTGCCTCCAGGCCCAGCTCCTGGGAAGACGAGGCGCGTCACCAGCGCCACCACCGGGAACCCGCAGTCCACCACCACCCGCACCAGGGCTCCCCCCTGCGGGACGCAGCGCACTACCTGCCCCTCCAGGTGGTTGCGGGCGCTGCTGGCGCCCATCCCCCTTGCATCCCGCAGTTGCAGGGTGATATCCTCTGGGCGCAGGCAAACGAGAACCTGGCTGCCTGGAGTGCCTCGCCCACCGCCTGCAGTTTGTATCCCCGGACTTCCACTTCCAGCATCCCCTCGTGGAAGTCGCCACCCTGCCGGATATCACCGTCTCCACGCCCACGAAAGCCGCCACTTCCGCGATCGGCCGGGGCGCTGAAGACCTGCCTCGCGGCGGGCCGCATTGGCGCAGGCGCCCTCCCAGCACCACCGCCACCCGGTCGCCCAGGTACAGCGCTTCATCCAGGTCATGGGTGATGAAGACCGTAGTGACCGAGAGTTCGGACAGCAGGACGTGGAAATCTTCCAGCAGGCGGGCGCGGGTGGGGGCATCCAGGGCGCTGAACGGCTCGTCCAGCAGCAGCAGCTCCGGCTGCAGCGCCAAGGCACGCGCCAGGCTGATCGCGTCTGAGCTTCCCCTCCGGAAGCTTGCGCGCCCGGCGTCCCGCCAGGTGGCCGACGCCCAGGCGCTCCAGCCATTCCTCCACCCGCTGCCTGATTTCACGCCGCGGCAGGCCGCGGAAGCGCAGCCCCATCGCCACGTTATCGAACACCGTCGCATCGAAAAGCAGCGGGTCCTGCAGCACCAGCGCCATCCGCCGCCGGTAAGCCAGTTCATCCTCCTCCCCCAGCGGCCGGCCGCAATAGAGGATCTGCCCGCGGCTCCGGCTGCAGCAGGCGGGTCAGCACCAACAGCAGGGTGCTTTTCCCGGCCCCGTTCGGACCGATGACCGCCAGGATCTCCCGCGCTGCACCTGCAGATCATCCAGGTCAGCGTCACGCTCCCGCCGCGCTTCACCACCACCTCGTGCAGCTGAAAGAACACCTGCCGATGGGGTGGAGCCCTGTCCAGATTGGAGTCTGTCCTGCTGTGTTCGCCCGTTCATCCTGTCTACGTCCTGGTCAGGCTTCACGCTGCTGGACCCAGGTCAGCACCAGGTTCACCAGGTAAGCCAGCAGCAGCAGGATGCAAACCCAGCGCAATCGCCAGGGCGAACTCGCCCTTGCCGGTTTCCAGCACGGTGGCGGTGGTCAGCACGCGCGTCTGGTGGCGGATGTTGCCGCCCACCATCATCGAAGCGCCCACCTCGGAGATGACGGCTGCCAAAGCCGGCCATCAGGGCGGCCAGCAGCGGCAGGCGCGCCTCGCGCCACAGCGCCAAGACCATCTGCGATCGTGAGGCGCCCAATCCGAGCAACTGCAGCTGCAGGCGCGGGTCGAGCTGCTGGAGGGCGGCGGCGGTCAGCCCGGTGACCACGGGCGCGGCGATGATCGTCTGGGCGATGACCATCGCCGTGGGGGTGTAGATAGTGCAGGTCGCCGAGCGGGCCGCTGCGCCACAGGAAGATCGAGACCCACAGCCCCACCACCACCGGCGGCAGCGCCATGCCGGTATTGATCAGGCTCAGGCAGAAGCTGCGCCCGCGGAACCGCCCCAGCGCCAGCCAGGTGCCCAGCGGCAGCCCGATCACCAGGCTGATGCGGGTCGCCATCCCGGAGACCTGCAGCGAGAGCAGGGTGATCT
This sequence comes from uncultured Chloroflexia bacterium, assembly GCA_963698765.1. Lineage (GTDB taxonomy): Bacteria > Chloroflexota > Anaerolineae > Anaerolineales > UBA4823 > CAVOSB01. Next base: position 279,121 of record CAVOSB010000030.1, on the reverse strand, counting down.
CCCAGACTTCCGGATCACCGCTGCAGCATGCAGGCGCAGAGCTTCTATAATGCCTTCCCAGATTGCATCCATGGGTAGAAGAGTTCACGAGCAATGATTGCCAGAGGCTATTCCCCTATCCATCACTCGATTATGGTAAGCCCAGGTCGGCGTCGGTCTTTTCCGGCATCGGGGAAGAACAGCGGCTGACCGATACTTATCCACGCCGAACTCACCGATCAGCTCCTGGGTCTCAGGGTCGACCAGGAACTCGGCGAAAGCCATGCGCGCCGGCCTCGTTGACCTTGGGGCATTTGGTCGGGTTGACCGTGATCACGTGGTAGACGTTCAGCAGGGCGGCGTCGCCCTCGAGCAGGATATCCAGACCCAGCGTGTCTTTATTCGCCAGGTAGGTGGCCCGGTCAGTCAGGGTGTAAGCCGCCTTCTCGGAGGCAATCTTGAGCGTGGCGCCCATGCCCTGCCCGGATTTCGATATACCACTCGCCTTCAGGCGTGATCCCGGCTTTCTTCCACAGTGCCAGCTCCATCTTGTGCGTGCCAGAAGTCGTCGCCACGCGACACGAACGGTGCCTGCGCTTCCGCGATCTTCTTCAAAAGCCTCCACCGTGGTGGCGCACCCTTGATGCCTGCCGGGTCTGCCGCAGGGCCAACGATGATGAAATCGTTGTGCATCACCAGGATGCGCTCCTTGCCGTAGCCTCTTCCATGAAAGTCTTCTTCAGAGGCAGGGGCGTGCACCAGGAGCACATCGGCGTTGCATTCTTCGCCCATCTTGAGCGCCTGGCCGGTGCCGACCGCGACGTTTTGACCATATAGCCGGACTGTTTTCGAAATCGGGCACGAGCACATCCAGCAGGCCCGAATCCTGGGTGCTGGTGGTGGTTGCCAGGATCATGTCCTTCACGGCTGGGGCTGCTGGTGCACAGGCGCTCAGCACCAGCACAAAGAAGAGGGTCAAGATGAATGAGTATGTTTTCGCATAGCTTCTCCTGTTTGGTTGTTTCTCTGATTCTTTAATTTCGGATTGTTAGATGTCCAACGTGAACGATACTTCTTCCACTTGTGTGTAAACTTGACAGTCACCGGACAACCTCAGGGTTCTAACCGATCTCCGCTGTGCTCCGGGTTGTATCCGCCCAGGCCGGTCACCAGGCGGCGGAATGCAGCAGTCTGCAGGAAATCCATGAACGGGCGCAGGCTGGCATCCTCCACCTGCTCGGCGGGCAGAGCCAGGTCAAAGCGCTCTTCAAATAAAGGAATGAAATCGAGGTTGAACTGCAGCGCGGCCGCGTACAGCCCCAGTCCGACATCCGCCTTGCCCTGGCTGACTGCTTCAGCCACTGCAGTATGCGTGCGCACATCCCGGCCGTAGCCGTGCAGCTCGTCGACAGGGATAGAGAGCGCACCCAGCTGGCGGTCAAGCCACAGGCGTAGTCCCCGATCCACGATTTCTATTGATCAGGTTTACATCTGGCTTTCGCAAATCATCCAGGCTGTGTATCGCTTTTGGATTTCCGGGTGCCACCAGCAAACCCTGCTGGCGGTGTGTCAGTGTGATCAGGACCACTGGCCTGTCTGGGAACAGGTGGCGCACGAAGGGCAGGTTGTATTCACCGCTTTCCACATCCAGCAGGTGGCAGCCGGCCATCCTGGCAGCACCCTGGCGCAGGGCAATCAACCCCTCCAGGCTTCCCACCGGCAGCACCAGCAGCTCGACCGGATGGTGCTCGTGCTGCCGAGATAGCCTGCCATCGCCTCAAGAGCCAGGTCGTGGCTGCCCAGGATCGCAATGGCGCTGCTTTCAACCGACACCCCATGACCTTGCCCGAGCAATATGGCTGGCACCTGCCGGCAGAATCAGCTCCTGCAGCAGGAAGGCGCGCGCCCGGGCACGGTAATATTTCTCGACAAAGCCGCGCACCATGCGCGTGGTTGACCATCTCGACCAGTCCGGCCCTTTCCAGCTGCTTTAAATGGTGGCGAACCTGGGCAGGATGGTCGCCGGTCACCTGTCCAATCTGGGAGAGAGTTATGGCTTCCGACATCAACAGGCGCAAGATCACCAGCCGCCGGGAGTCAGCCAGGATTTTCAAATGGTCGAAGTTCTGTATTCGGCGCAGGGGTTCCATAGAAATACCATTATTAAAATAAATTTTATAATTACGGAATAGTTTATCATGGATTAATCCCCTTTGTAAAGTTACTGCTCTCAGCCTTAACAGACGCAATATTCCAGCCTAATCCGTCCCCGCTCTTTGACAGCCCTCCACCAGCATGGTAAACTGTGCCACCAAAGTCTTCTTCCCGGGAAAATCAGCCATGACTCGCACTTACACCAACCGCCGTTACCTGGATGCCTTGCAGCAGCGGGTGCTTGTTTTTGACGGCGCCATGGGCACCAGTCTGCAGGCCCAAAAGCTCACGGCACGCATTTTGGCGGTGAGCAGTACAATGGCTGTAATGATTTCCTGGTGATCAGCTTCCCCGAGGTGGTCGAGACAGGTGCATCGCTCATTCCTCGAAGTTGGTGTGGATGTGCTGGAGACGGATACTTTCCGCTCCAACCGGATCACGCTGGGGGAATATGGGTTGGGGGAACGGGTGCTGAGATCAACCAGGCAGCTGCTGCCCTTGCCAGGCGCCTGGCTGATGAATACTCAACCAATCAGCAGCCGCGCTTTGTAGCTGGTTCGATTGGCCCGATCCGGTAAACTGCCCTCGGCTGATGATCCCGAGCTTTCAAATATCACTTTTGATGAGCTGGCTGATCGTTTTTCGCCAGCAGGCTGTCGGTTTGATCCAGGGCGGCGTCGACCTGCTCCTGGTGGAGACATCGCAGGATATCCTGGAAGTCAAGGCTGCCGTTGCCGGGTATACACCAGGCCTTTGAACAGAGCGGCATCTACCTGCCTCTTCAAGTCCAGGTCACCCTGGATACCACAGGGCGCATGCTCCTGGGCACCGATATCGCCGCAGCACTGGCGATCCTGGAAGGACTGGAGATCGATCTCATTGGCTTGAACTGCTCGACCGGTCCAGAGCATATGCGCGAACCGATCCGCTACCTGGGAGAGCATCTCGCCTGCCGGTATCGTGTATCCCCAATGCCGGTTTGCCGCTCAATGTGGATGGTGAAGCCGTTTACCCGCTGGAGCCCGAACCTTTCGCCCAGGCCATGGTTGAATTTGTCGAACAATACCACATCCGGGTGGTAGGCGGCTGCTGTGGCACGACGCCTGACCACCTGAAGCTGCTGGTTGAAATGCTGGGAAATTCAACCGCCGCTGAACTTCCCAACCCGCATCGACCCGAAGCGCTCGTACCTCGCCTCGCCTCCGCCACTCAAGCACATGCCCATGCACCAGGAACCGCCGCCGCTGCTGATCGGCGAGCGCTGTAATGCCCAGGGCAGTCGAAAATTCAAGCGGTTGTTGCTTGAGGAGATTACGATGCGATCCTGGAACTGGCGCGCGAGCAGGTCGATGGTGGCGCCCATGCCCTGGATATTTCAGTCGCAGTCACCGAACGAGCGATGAGGTCGAGCTGATGCGCCAGGTGGTAAAGAAACTGGCTCTGGGTGGAAGCTGCCCTTGTTATCGATACCACCGAACCCGATGTCATGGAAGCTGCCCTCAAGATCGCCCCCGGGCGCTGTCTGTTGAATTCCACTCATCTGGAATCCGGACGGGAAAAGCCGACCGAGTGTTCGAACTGGCCAGGCGCTTACAATGCAGCAGTCCTGGTGCTCACCATTGACGAGCAGGGCATGGCCAAAACTGCCCAGGAAAAGCTGGACGTCGCCCACCGGATTCACGATATGGCCGTGCGACGAGCACGGGTTGACTCCCCGATGACCTGGTTTTCGACACCCTCACCTTCACCCTGGCGACCGGTGACCCGGAATTTACCGACTCCGCCATCGACACCCTGGAAGGTATCCGCCTGATTAAAGTACACTCCCTGGTGTGCTGACTTCGCTGGGAGTAAGCAATATCTCCTTTGGCCTATCCGGCGGCGCGCCCGGTCTTAACAGTGTCATGCTGTATCACGCTGTACAAGCCGGATTGGATATGGCGATCGTGAATCCGGCTCATATCACACCTTATGCTGATATCCCCCAGGAGCAGCGTATGCTGGCCGAAGATCTAATCTTCAACCGCCGCCCGGATGCTCTCCAGCGCCTGATCGAGTATTTACGGTTCTGCGGGTACAGGTGCGTTTCAAACGGAAAGCACCACCAGCGACCCGACCGCAGGCATGACGCCCTGCCAGCGCCTGCAGTGGCGCATTCTTCACCGGCATAAAGAGGGTGTGGAAGCCGACATCGAAGCCATCCTGGCCGAAGATGGTCGTGTTTCACAGCACGGATGACAGCGCGTGCATATCCTGAATCAGGTGCTTCTCCCGGCGATGAAGGAAGTCGGCGACCGGTTTGGGGCAGGGGAGCTGATCCTGCCGTTCGTGCTGCAGTCCGCCGAAGTGATGAAGAAAGCTGTTGTCCACGTCGAAAAATACCTGGAGCGCAAAGAAGGCACCAGTAAAGGTACGGTTGTCCTGGCCACGGTGTATGGCGATGTGCATGATATCGGCAAGAATCTGGTCAAGACCATTCTCTCCAATAATGGCTATACGGTTATCGACCTCGGAAAACAGGTGCCCGCTGAAGATGATCATAACGAAGGCGGTAGCACGAACAGGCCGATGCCATTGGGTTGAGTGCCTTGTTGGTGAACACCAGCAAACAGATGCCGCTGATCGTCAATGAGCTTCAGCGGCGGGGACTGAAATTCCCGGTGTTGGTGGGCGGAGCGGCGATCAACAGGCGCTTCGGTTGGCGAATCTTGATACAGATGCAGGCCAGTCTTATGCACCAGGCGTGTTTTATTGTAAGGACGCTTTTGAAGGCCTGGAAGTGATGGAAGCGCTGATAGATCCGCAGCAGCGTCTGAAGCTGCTCGAGCGCCTGCATTCAGAAGCCGAAAACGAGCGGGGGCGCAGTTTGTCTACTGGTAGCCAAACCAATTCGAGCCAGGACAAACCTGCACTTCCCTCAATCCTTGCCAGTAAACACCAGCTTGATATTCCAGTACCGCCGGCCTGGGGACCGCGCCTGGTGTCGCACATGCCGTTGGAGATTGTTTTCAAGCACATTTCCAAAAACGAGCTTTTCCGCCTTTCCTGGGGCGCCAAAAATGCTCACGGCGAAGAATGGGAACGCCTTAAAGCTGAATTTGAGACCCGTCTGGACCGCATGGTGCGCCAGGCCCTTAACGAAGCGTGGCTGGAACCCCAGGGTGTCTATGGGTACTGGCCATGTCAGTCGCAAGGAGAGGATTTGATTTTGTATGACCCCGAAGCAGTCGACCTGAGATCCATCGCCGCCCGCTTCACCTTTCCGCGCCAGCCATCTGGAGATCGATTGTGCCTGGCGGATTATTTTGCCCCGGTCGATTTGGGAATCGTGGATGTCGTCGCCTTGCAGGTAGTCACCGTCGGGCAGGGTGCTACCGATCGTTTCGACAGCCTGCAGGCTTCCGGAGATATTACGGAAGCTTATTTCTCACATGGATTGGCCGTACAGTCCGCCGAAGCCACAGCTGAGTACCTGCACCGGCATATTCGCCGCGAGCTCGGCCTGCCAGCGGGACGGGGCAAACGCTATTCATGGGGCTACCCCTCCGTCCCGGATCTGGAGCACCACCGCCTGGTCTTTGACCTGCTCCCAGCCGAGCGCGATCTGGGGATAAGCCTGACTTCAGCCTTTCAAATCATCCCCGAACAATCCACCGCTGCGATCATCATTCACCATCCTGCGGCGAGATATTTCACCATCGGAGAAAACAGGCTGGAACAGCTGACAAAATAATCTAAAAATAAAGAACCAGTTCCTCGGGCACATGCTCACAAGCAATCGCGGGAAGTCTATGGAAGTAAAAGCCGAGAATCCAATCGCTCTGTTGCTGGACAATCCCATCCAGCCGTTTCTGGCGGCTTACTTTGAGCTCAGCCACCTTAAACAGCTCTACCGGCAGGGCTGGCTGCGCCGCGGCATCCCCAATCAGCGTTGTGAGAGCGTCGCTGAACATTCATTCTCCGTCGCCGTCTTGGCCTTGTGGCTGGGGCAGGCGTATTACCCACACCTGGACTTGAACAGAGTGCTGCGCATGGCTCTGCTGCACGATATCGGTGAAGTGTATGCCGGCGACATCATCCCCTCCGACCAGACCAGTGATGCAGAGAAACACCAGCAGGAGAGAGCTTCGCTGGAGAAAGTGCTTGGAAAACTGCCAACCTGCCAGGAATACCTGGAGCTATGGCTGGAGTTCGAACGCGGCGAAAGCCCTGAAGCGCGTTTTGTCCGCCAGGTCGACCGCCTGGAAATGGGCTTGCAGGCCAGGGTATACCAGGCGCAAGGATTTGCTGGCATGGATGAATTTATCCACTCTGCCCGCCAGGCGCTTGTGGATCCGCTCCTGGCCGAGATTTTAGAAGGATAATCTCAGGTCAGGTCAGCTAAGGTCAATCAGTCTCAAACCCAACAACCCTGCGCGCTCGCCCACTTACAAGCCTGATAAAATAGGCTTCTGAAACGATAAAAAAGGAGGGTTGTAATGGCTGGACGTAGTCGATCTCGAATAGCATTGGGGGTCTTCTTGATCCTGCTGGGAGCCTGGTTCCTGGCGGGACGCATCTTCCCCGAGCTGCGTACGTGGTTTGATGCCTTTACCTGGCCTATGATCCTGGTCGCCGTGGGGGCGTTCCTGCTCATATTCGGCCTCATTGTTGGCGCTCCAGGCATGGCGGTGCCTGCGACGATTGTGGCTGGCATCGGCGGAATTTTATACTACCAGAATGCAACTGGTGACTGGGAGAGCTGGGTGTTCATGTGGACGCTCATCCCGGGCTTCATCGGCGTTGGAACCCTGATAGCCGGCTTTTTCGGAGACCATCCGCGACTTTCACTGCGCCACGGGATCAACATGATCTTCATCAGCGCTGTTCTGTTCTTCGTCTTCTACGCGATTTCAGGCCGAGCAGGAGACCTGGGAGCGTATTGGCCTGTGCTGGTGATCCTTCTGGGGATCTGGTTCCTGGTGCGGGCGCTTATCAAGAAAAGGTAGACGAATCAGCTGTATGCCAATCAAAGCCGTAATCTTCGATTTCGATGGGGTGATCCTGGAAACCGAAGGACCAGCCCACCAGTCCTGGGCGGAGTTTTACCAGGAATTAGGCCTGACGCTGACCATGGAGACCTGGTCTCAATGCATCGGCGCTGGAGTGCATGTGTTCGATCCTTTGGCGGATATTGAAAAGCAGGTCGGCAGGTTGAAGGACCGGGATCAGTTTGCCCTGCGCCGCCTGCAGCGTGAAACCGAGCTGATCTCAGCAAAGACTGTCTTGCCAGGGGTCACCGATATCCTGCATGATGCGAAACGCCTTAGCCTGCAAGTAGGCCTTGCTTCCAGTTCCTCTTGCAGCTGGGTAGTCGGTCATCTGGGGCGCCTGGGATTGTTGGATTTCTTTGCAGTCATCAGGGCTGCCGACGATGTACAGCGCACCAAGCCCGACCCCGAACTTTACCTGTCAACAATGCACGCTCTGGGAGTGACCGCCAATCAGGCCTTTGCCGTGGAAGATTCGCCCAATGGGATCTCGGCTGCCAAGCGAGCGGGGCTATTCTGCCTCGCAGTGCCACATCACCTGACTCGCGACCTGCCTCTCGGCCACGCAGATATGCAGCTCGAATCCCTCAGCACGATCTCACTCGAAAACCTGGTCAGGGAGATAGAACGCCGCCAGAACGGTAAACAATAGTGTCAAAAAACCTTTTGAAAGGTCCTGTTACTCCCCCAATTCGGGCTTTGATGGGTTTCATCCTGGGCCTGTTAATCATGAGCGTAGCTGTTCAGGTTTTCCTTGTGAACAGCTTTGACTTTGAAAACATGCAGCGCGGTACGCATTTGATACTGCAAGGAGTTAACCCCTGGGCCGAAGAGACACGCATCCGAGATTTTTATAACCCTCCCTTCTCGGTGATCTTCTTATGGCCTGTTTTGTTCACAAACTCCCAGGTCTACCATGTGATTGGTGGTGCGCTGCTGTTCGCCTTCGTTTTCTACCATAAAGCCTGGGTGGGGTTGGCATGGTTTGCCACCAATTCCATGCTGTGGCTGCTGGCTGCGGGAGGGGTAAACATGTTCGTGATCGGGGGCGGCCTCTGGCTGCTGCTGGCTGCCGACCACATAAACAAAAGGTGGATTGGGATAGTTTGCCGTGTTCTCGCCTACGGGTTGTTGATGGTAAAGCCGCAGGGTGGTTTATTCATCGTGCTATTGTATGTGCTATTGCGGCGGGACTGGAAGGGAGTGCTGATTTCAATCCTGGTTTACGGTCTGCCCTTCCTGACCCTCTACCCCGACTGGCTGCAGGTAATGCTTACCGATCCGCCCCGCGCACAGACCGTTGCTAACCATTCGATCATGGGTCAATTTGGCTTGCTGGCAGCAGCGGTCATTTCCCTGCTGGTCCTGGTAGCCCGGCGCTGGGAATACTGGCAGCTCGGTGGTGCTTTGGCGGGTATCCTTACACCATACGGCATGCCTGGTCTGCCGATCTTCCTGACTCTGACCGCAGTACGCAAGCTGGCTGCCATTCCGATCGTGATCATCTTCTCAAGCTGCCTGGCCGCATTAACCTGGATCACCCCACCCGCTGGTGTCGATTACTATGCCTTTCTTAATCCGCGCATGGCAGTTTACCACTTAAGCATGTTGGGATTGGCCCTGGCACTGGCCTGCATCAGCGAACCCGGTCCAGGTGAGGGGGAGATTTCAGTCAGGGATTGGGCGTCACGTTCTCGTTGAATATAGGCTCGTTTCCTCTTGACATTTAGAACATATGTTTTATAGTTATTGATACTATATTTATCTTATTCATTCGTATTGCAAAAGGAGACACCCATGACCAATCACCCCATCGTACATGTCGAGCTTTCTTCCAGGGACCGGCGTAAGGACGCAAAATTCTATTCTGAGCTGTTTGGATGGAAGATGACCCACATGGAAGAAATGGATAATACCATGTTCGATCCAGGCAGCGAACCGGGCGGCGGACTGGCGCCAATCGGGGACAACATGCCAGCCGGCTCGACCATGGTGTACGTCGAGACAGATGACATCGAAGCTACCCTGGCCAAAGTTACCTCCCTGGGCGGGAAGCAGCTTGTCCCCAAGACAGAAATCACCGGCATGGGCTGGTTTGCCCTGTTCTCCGACCTGAGTGGAAATACCGTCGGTTTATATACGGCCATGCAAAGAAGCGGGTAAGAGCTTTCAGGAAAATCTATTTTTTTAGCGATATTGACGAACGCAATTTCATTCACATTGAACGGCTGCCAGAGCTACAGGGCAGCCGTTCTTCATGAAATCGATTGAAATGACCGGAATAAACAATCAATCTGAGATTATTCTCCTATCACCGTTATAGATATCGATCAGCATGATACACCGATTGAAGACGGGCATTTTTCCTGGTTCTACTCTAACAGGTCCGCCTGTATGCACCCATTTGCCCTGCAAAACCACGAGCCAGTAGGTATCTTTGAGTGCAAATGTAGCAGGCGGGCTCGCAGAGGCAGGCAGGTATTTTGCTGCTTCTCCCCAGGTCATCAATCCTGCCACAGAAACAGCAGGCTGTTCCTCAGGAGTTGAGTGAGCTCCCGCGCATTCCCGTAGCGCCATGTCTACCGCTTCTTGCTGGCTGGACGGCACGTCAACCCAGCCCGCATATCGCTCCTGCAGCTCAGGCGGTACCCAGAATTTTCCAAAGCCGAACAGGGATAGGGTGATCGAGCCAACCAGGATCAAGACACCCAGCGGGATCAAAAAGAAATCTCTCTTGCGGTAGGTTAGCTTCTCAAGCCAGGAGCGCTTGCCAACCCCGAAGGAGCGTAAATCCATGGCGTCGATGATGTCCTCGCTGCCGATCAGGGCATGGATGGTGACCGGGATGATCAGCGGGGCCATCTTGCGCACCTGGGCTACCAGCCCACCGGAAAGCTTCTCGAGCTCATAGCCACGGGCGCGTTGGGCGTCGAGAGTGAGCTGGAAATCGCGGCCAAAGGTGGGGATGAAGCGCATCGTCAGGTCCATGGCATAGGCGAACTTGTCGGGCATGCCCAATCCGTGGAAAGCCACACCGTAATGCGCCGGGTTGAGCGAGTATGGGATCAGGATGGTCATGCTGGAGATGCTGAACAGGCGCAGGAACTGGCTGATCGCGAAAAAGATGCGCTCGACGGTAATTTCGATGGTTGGCGTCCAGCCGAAAATGGTGAAAGGCGCCTGTATGCTGGTGATCAGGTTTTCCTGCTCATACACCTCCATCCCACCGCGCCCGGTGAGAAAAGTCAGGGTGGTATAAAAAAGGATGAAGAAACCAATAAATGTCCAGGCGCGGCGGCTTTCCCGCCAGGTGATGCGCGAAGTCAGGACAAAAAACAGGGCAATGGCAAAGAAGAACAGCAGGTAGCGAAAATCCCAAAACACAAGGGTGGAGAACAGGAAGCAGGCATAAAACACCCACCAGGCAGCGGGTCGAAGGATTGGATCAGCGATCCGGGTCGTTCTCGATACCGCCAGGTGACGAGCATATTTCAGTGATCAGTGACCGGTAATCAGTTATCAGTTCTCAGGAATTTTTTGATTACCGGTCACTGATTCTATAGTATTGAGATCAGCGCCCTGACTGGCGGCGCACGGACTGGTATGCGATCACCAGCAACGGCAGCAGCACCGCCGCAAAGATCAGGTTTGGACCGGCGGCGGGGATGAATTCTCCCACGATCGCAACCGGGAACGTAAAGCCATTGATCCAGATGTCGGAAATGGCGGCAAAACCGATGCCGATGATGTTGCCCAGCATAGCCCAGGTGACCGCGGCTGTAACTTCCAGGTTCTTTCTGTAGAAATATCTCACTGCCAGGATGAGCAGGAAACCAATTCCCAGCGACAGGCCCACAATCAAAGAAATCTGGGCGTCACCAAAGATGTTGTTATCAACATCATAATACAGCATATTGGGCACATTCCGGTTCAGGAGGTAGATCAGGGAAGCCAACGCCGCCAGGACGGCGCTGACGATCAGCACGGTGTCCAGGCTGCGCTTCTTATCCTTGAACAGGAAGACCATACCTGCCACCATGCCGACCAGGCCGTTGCCGATGCTCCACTGTGGGGAAAGGCCGAAACCAGTCAGCGCGTCACCGAACATATTGCCCACCGCACCGGTGAAAAAACCCACCACCGGTCCGAAAGTATAGCCGAAGAACATCGGTATGACGATCGCCGGGCGCAATGCTACCTGGCTGACCGACGGTACCACGAAGACTGTGCCGTTGAACAAAAAGGAGAAAACGGCATACAGGGCTGCACCGATCGCCATGTAAACTACTTCACGCGTGTCCACCTGCCAGATTTCATTATCACGCGTCACGTAGAAAACGACGAATACGATCAACAATCCGATGATCACAAAGACAAATCGCAGCAGAGCAAATTCATCGAGCTGCAGGCTTTCGTTCATCATCCCGCCGATCCAGATGATCAGCAGGAAGAAAGCCAGCACACCTACCAGAGAAAGTACGACAGAAACCAGTTTTTTATCCATTGGATGCTCCTTAAATCGTATTCACATGGGCCAGCGCCTCGGCCCGCAAGAATCGACCGGTGTGAGGCAGGTACTGCAGGTTCATTTCCAGGAGCGAAGTCGGCACGATGCGGTTGGCGCTCAGGCGCGCAGCATCGGCCAGAACTTCCTGGGGCGGTCCATCGGCGACCAGCCTCCCCTGGTTGACCAGCAGCACCCGCGTCGCGTAGATGATCGCCAGGTCCAGGTCATGCGTGATGAATAAAATGGCTTCGAAGTTCGGCAGTTTTAGAATTGTGTCCATGAAGCTCATGTAGTTCCGGTAATCCTGCCCGGCGGTCGGTTCATCCATCACCAGGATGCGCGAGCGCATCGCCAGGATGGCCGCGATGCTGACCCGCTTTTGCTGGCCAAACGACAATGCCAGCGGGGGATCATTTTCTCTTCCCGACAAATTTACTATTTCTATCGCTTCCTGCACCTCCTTTTGGATCACATCGACCGGGTGACCCAGGTTGGTTGGGCCGAATGCCAGCTCTTCATTCACGGTCGGAGCAAATAGCATATGGCTGGGACTCTGGAAAACATACCCCAGGGTTCTGGCGATCTGCGCCACGCTCAGTTGGCGGGTATCATTGCCGTTAACCAACACGCGGCCTGATTTTGGCTTTAACAGACCGATAGCGTGCTTCACCAGGGTGGTTTTTCCAGCACCGTTCGGTCCCAGGATTGCCACCACGTCCCCACGCTGGATCTCCAGATCGATTCCATCCAGGACATTCGCTTCCCCGGTCGATCCCCCTCCATCACCATATGTAAAACAGACCTTCTCGAAACGTACCAGCGCCTCATGGCTGCCAGGCTTCACTTCAGAGTCGGGCTCGCTTCCCGATCCAGCGGTTCCGGATGGACCCTGAAACATGGCCGGGAAAAAACGCACCTCGTCTGGAGGTGGAAGCTCTTTCGCGCGCTCGATGACTTCACGAGCAGGTAATTTGATCTCTCGATAGTCGACTACCTTTCCCAGGCCTTCCACCGGTCCCAGGTAGCGGGACCTGCCTCCTTCCATGTACAGCACCCGGTCTGGCCGCATCCCGAGCACGTCTTCCACCCGGTGCTCGACCATCAGCACCGTCATTCCTTCGTCCACCATCTGCCGCACCAGTGCCAGGGTATCCTGCGAGCTGGCCGGGTCCAGGCTGGCCAGCGGTTCATCCAGTAGTAAGATGCTCGGGCGCATCGCCAGGATACCGGCCAGCGCTACCTTCTGTTTCTCACCACCCGACAGGTGGAACGTCTCCCGCTCGTGCAGCCCTGCGATTCCCAGGTAGGCCAGGGCTTCATCGACGCGCTGCTGGATCTCCTCCCTTTCCAGGGCCTGGTTCTCCAGTCCAAAAGCCACCTCGTTGCGCACCCGCGTGCCCAGGATCTGCCTTTCGGGGTCCTGGAGTACCGTTCCGACGATCTGTGAGATGCGCGCCAGCGGCATACTTGCGTTGTCCTGGCCGTGCAGAATGACCCGCCCCTGCATCTCACCCTTGTAGCTGCGCGGCACCAGCCCGTTGATACAGCGGATCAGGGTGGTCTTGCCGGAACCACTGGCTCCCGCCACCAGCAGCAGCTCACCCGCTGCCACGCTCAGGGATAAATCCCGGATGGTCGGTTCTTCCCGTTCGCGGTAGCGGAAGGTGAGAGATTCGATTGCCAGGGCGTCCATTTATCGGTTAACCGTGGACATAAAAAAGAAGTCAGCAGTCAGTGGCTGGTGAAGGATCGCTACATACCAGTGGTCACTTCGAGGACATCCCCAATTCTGACATTCAGTCGGCTCGCTGCGCTGCCGTTCACTTCACACACCAGCAGGTTGCCCGTGCTGCCGAAAAGGGATATAAGTTCCCCGGGCGGCCGCTCTCCAAAAGTGCTGACCATGCCATCTATATTAACCCCGCCGAGCGAGACCGTTTCGACTTTCCTGCCTGCCAGGTGTATTAATTCTATATTGGTAGCGATATTGCCGAAGTGGTCGATGTGGATCACCTGGCCACGCCAGCCATGAGGTGTTCGTTCTGGCCTGGGCAGCGCCAGGCGCACGGGGTCATCGATCATCGTCCCCAGTTTGTCCAGAGGGGTTCCTGCCGCCAGGTGACCGGCAACCGGTGAAAAGATGTCACGCCCATGAAAGACATGGCTGACTTCCGGCAGCCAGTATTCAGGGCGGTCGAGGTGAACGAAGGTAGTTGTTTCGCCCCTGTTTTCTGTGTACTCCAGCAGCAGGGTGACTGCGCCGTTATCCGGACCGACGAAGAACATCTTCCCCAACCGGCCTGCAAGCGGCCGTCGCGAGGTCCCCACCCCCGGGTCGACCACCAGCACGTGGATGCTGCCTTCCGGGAAGTACGGCGCAGAGCGCCTCAGGACCAGGGCCGCTTCCGGCACGTTTTGGGGTGCAACCAGGTGGCTGATATCAGCGATCTGTGCCTGTGGAGCGAAGCGCCAGATCACGCCTTTCATCACTCCCACATTGCCGTCTTTGAGGCCGAAATCGGTGGTGAGGGTTACGATGGGCATGGTTTACTCAGCAAGCGGGCCGGCATAGAATGGTAGAAGGCTGTTGGCACACCGGCAGCAGGGGTAGAAGCGTGAAACTTTAGATATTCAGTCATCGGCAATAGCCACCATTGCTGGTCTGCGATCATTTGAAATGGAATTTTGATTAAATAAAACGATTATAAAAAACGATGAGGAACCATTCCTTGCTTGAAACATTCAGAAATGGGCATTTAAAGAATACCTCTCAACAAGTTTATAGCACGGATGTTCGGCGCAAGTCAAGTGTTTTTAGGAGAATCTTCCTGGCAGGCGCGAGCTCGAACTCCTTCTTGTGTAGATTTGCGAGATGCAATTGATAACGGTCGAGTTTTGTCTCTTCATCCAGATGGTTCATTTCGTATTCTCAAATTCTCGAAACCTGTTAATAGCAGAATTCAAGTTAGAATATCAGTTGAAATGACCCCAGAGTGGCTTGCCCGATAGACCAAGCGTACACATGACGAAAAATTGAAATATGAACAATTCCAACACACACAATCAACGTATCGCAAAAATGACCTTCGCCTCAGTCTATCCGATGTATCTCGAGAAAGTGGAGAAGAAAGGCAGAACTAAAGAAGAACTGCACCAGGTCATTGAATGGTTAACAGGCTTCGGTAATATGAAGCTCCAGGAACTGATAGCAGAAAATGCAACTTTTGAAACATTCTTCGCAAAATCCCAATGCAACCCTCATCACCGGAGTAATCTGTGGGTATCGTGTGGAGGAAATTGAGGATCCTCTGACACAGCAGGTCAGGTATCTGGATAAACTGGTGGATGAATTGGCGAGGGGCAGGAAGTTGGAGAAGATATTGCGTGGCTCGTAAGGGGTTGTGAAGATCCATGAAATTGAACTCTTGGGTATTAAAAATCAATTGGATTCAATCTAGATTTTGCGAGCCGAGCATATTTCGGCGATTCATCCACAACACTACCGCCCGACAAAGCGTGCACCTGAAATAGGGAATTCTGCGCACATGCCGAACCTTATCCACACCTTAGCCTTTTTCCAGTTTAATGGCTTCGCTGTCCCCTCCCCAGCGCAGGTAACGCAAACCGTCAGGCGTTTGTCGGAGTGATAAGGTTTAAACATTCCCCCATGCTGATTGGAGAAATGGAGAACGAATGCCAACAAAAATTGCTACCACAATAATACTCGCCATGATCGCATTGGCTTTTATCGTAGGGCTAGTGCTCTATTCTCAAATGCCCGACCCTATGCCCTCCCACTGGAACATCGCTGGCGAAGTGGACGGCTATATGCCCAGGTTCTGGGGTCTGTTCCTGCTGCCGCTGGTCCTGGTGGGGATCTTCCTGCTCTACCTGGCAATTCCGCGCATCGACCCTCTCAAGGCCAACATCGCGGCGTTTATCCGGGAATACAACCTGATGATGGCTTTACTCTCAGGTTTCATGCTCTACGTCTATTTCCTGACTATCTTCTGGGCGCTCGGCTTCGAGTTCAACATGAACCTGATGATCCTCCCGGCCATGGGAGTGCTGTTCATTGCCATCGGTTACCTGCTCGGCAATGCCCGGCGCAACTTCTTCGTGGGCATCCGGACTCCTTGGACCTTGAGCAGCGACACCGTGTGGGCCAAAACCCACCGGTTGGGGAAGTGGATGTTCATCGCAGCCGGCGCAATTTCCATTTTCTCCGCTTTCCTGGGAGAAATGGGATTTTGGCTGTTTTTGGGAGCTACCCTTCTGGCAGCCTTCGTGCCTGTTTTATATTCTTATGTTTTATGGAAGAACGAGCAACCACAATAGCCAATCTATAAGGAAGCACCAAGCAGAAATTTATAATGCCACAAGTCGGCCGACCTGGCTCTCAACCTCAGGTTCCTCACAATGGAGCCCTGGTTACTCACTCCCTGGCGGTCATCTTCCATCCGATCAGGCTGAAGTGTACCGGTTTCGCCCTCAGAAGGGTCGGGAAAGGATCGGAGCAGGAATTTACCGGTTTTTAAGCGGGTTATGCCAGATCCTGTGTTATGTCCGAACAGCCCATACCAGCCAGACTTCGATTCATACACAGGAATTAACCATTGAGCACCCAAAATCTGGAAGGCCATCCCACGAATTCTCTGCACAGGCCACTCTTCCTGTGGTCGATGCCGTTCATCTTCCTTTACTTTGGCCTGCCGATCATCAGCAAGGAATTTGGCGCCAGCGCCCTGGAGATCGGAGGGCTGTTCTCGGTCTTCACCTTGACCACGCTTCTGCTGCGCCCGCTGGTGGGCTGGACGCTGGACCGCTATGGTCGCAAACAATTTTTTGTGCTGGCCTTGCTGATCTATGCCCTCGCCATGACCGTCTTCGCTTTCGCCAGCTCGCTGAGCTGGCTGTATCTCGCCAGAATGATCCAGGGAATCGGTTCGGCCTTGCTGTGGACCGCCACCAACACCATCGTCGCTGACCTCACAGCGACGGGTGAGCGGGGCCAGGTCTGGGGGCGTTTGAACGAGATCACCACACGTGGGGGACTGATCGGGATTTTCGCCGCCACTGCCGCCATGTCCCTGCTGCCGCAAAATCTCGGCTGGCTGCTTGCGTTCGCTGGCTTTGCAGTGGCCACTTTCCTGGGCGCGGTCGTGGCCTGGAAAACGATACCCAACCTGAAGCCCGTCCGCCATCCTGACCGGGGGAAGAGCGGCATATCTCGATGGCTGGTCAGGCTGCTGGTGATCGTCTTTCTGACTGGCATCCCGGAAGCGATGCTGAGCCCGATCTACCTGACTTACTTGCAGGACAAATTCACAACCGATATATCCGCCCTGGCCTGGGCTTTCTTTCCAGCCGGCCTGGTGGCAGCATTCCTGTCAGCCCGCCTGGGCAGCCTCAGCGACCGTTTTGGACGCACGAAGATGATGGTTGCCGGGTTAATGGGGTCGGGCGTGATCTCGCTGCTGATGCCAGGCCTACCTTCGCTGCTCTGGTTGGCGGTCCTCTACACCCTGTCAGCGGTCATGGGAGGTATATCTGAACCTGCTGAGACCGCCATGGTGGCTGATCTGACCGGGGATGAGCGACGGGGCTTCGCTTACGGGCTGTATGATTTTATTGAGAACCTGGGCTTCGCCATCGGTCCGCTGCTCGGAGGCCTGGTGTATGACACGCTTGGCTACGATGTGCCCTTTTACCTGAACGGCGCATTTTTGATTATTGGAGCAGCCCTCGTACTGCTCCTACTACGAGGGGCTGGTGAGCCGATTATGGGAGGGCTCAGCGCGACTGAAGAAAATCATTGATTGGAGCACCTATGATCAACAAACAGGAGTATCAAGAAAGGATAGAAGGCCTGCAAGCGGCCGTCGCAAGGTCCCCATCCCCTGGTCGACCACCAGCAAGTGGATGCTGCCTTCCGGAAAGTACGGCGCAGAGCGCCTAAGGACCAATGCCGCTTCCGGCACGTTTTAGGGTGCAACCAGGTGGCTGATATCGACGAATTGAACCCGGGGAGCATACCGATGAAAACAAAATCCATGCCAGTAGAAATCACAGTCAAAGAATTTTCAAAAGAAACCTGGCCCGATTTCGAGGCGCTTTTCGGAAAGCACAGGGGCGTGCGCGGGGGCTGTTGGTGTACATTTCACCTCTGTACCTCAACCCAATATATTAAAATGACAAAAGATGAGCGGAAGGAATTACAGAGAAGTTTGGCTGACCTGGGACTTGGCTCGGGTATTATCGTTTATGACGGAACAACTCCGGTTGCCTGGTGTCAGGTTGGGTTGGCAGAACGATTTCCAGGTTATGACCGCATGCGATCTTACAAGGAATTAAATTTACCATCAAACTCATTGCCCCGCTGGCGAATTTCGTGTATATTCGTGGATAAACACCGGCGGGGCGAGGGATTGTCACAATTAGCTCTCAAATCAGCGCTCAAATTCATCCGTGAACACGGCGGCGGGATTGTGGAGGCCTTCCCCCTCGACGTTCCGGGCATACGACGCCCGCAGTACACGGGTTCTGAAAGCATGTATCGGAAAGAAGGATTTGAGACGATAGCCCGGCTGGGTAAAAACACCTTGCTCATGCGAACTCAATTCGTGACCTCCCTTTCTTTTCCAACAAACAATACCCTACTGGATTTTCCGTTAAATAATAGGAGCACCCATGTTCACCATCCAGGAATACCAGGACCGCATGCACAACCTTCAAGAACAGGTCCGCTGGCACGACCTGCAGGCCTTCCTGGTCACCGCGCAGGACAGCATTTATTATTTGACAGGGGTGACCTATGTCCCCATGGAGCGCCCCTTTTTTATTATCGTCCGCCCGCAAGGGGAGGCGGCTCTCCTGACACCTGCCCTCGATCAGGAACACCTGAAATCCGCCCCCAATGTCGAGAGTGTACACCGCTATTGGGATTATCCCTCTCCTCCCGGCGAAGGCTGGCCGGAAAAGCTGCACAAGCTCCTGGGGAATATTTCCGTCCTGGGTGTTGAACCCTCCCTGCCACAGGAGATTGCCACCCAGCTGCAGGCCTTCAACCCGCAAGTCCATCCCTTGCTCGAGCAGCTGCGCCTGGTGAAATCCCCGGCCGAAGTAAACATGCTGCGCCAGGCGGCACATTATGTCTGCCAGGGGATGGAAAAAATCCTGCAGGCGGCCTATTTCGGAGTTTCCGAGATCGAAATCTTCTCCCAGAGCCGCTCGGTTCAGATGAACATCATCAAAGAAACACAGTTCGATGCCTTGAACACCTCCTTGCTCACGGCTGCCTGGCCGAGGAGGCTGGGCATGCAGCCGCACGGCATCCCCACCGTCGACGACCGGCTGGAGCACGGCCCGCATATCGCCCTCAGCCAGATGCGCGTCAACGGTTACGGAGCCGAGTGTGAGCGCACCTTTTTCGTTTCGACGCCCTCCTCAGAGATGAAGGAGATGTTTGTGACCATGCAGGAAGCCAGGAAGCGTGCCTTCGACCTGATCAGGCCCGGCGTCCCCTGCGCCGAGATCGACAGGGCTGCGAATGGTTTCCTGCGCCAGGAGGGATTTGAGGAGAATTTACTGCACCGTACCGGCCACGGCTTCGGGCTCGGAACGCACGAAGGACCCTGGGTGGCTGAAGGCAGTGAAGATATCCTGCAGGAAAATATGCTTATCAGCAACGAGCCGGGTCTCTACATTCCAGATTTAGGCGCTTTCCGCCACTCCGACACCCTTTTAGTCACAAATGATGGTTACGAGAACCTGACGCCTTTCCCCGCTGATCTTGAAGATTTGATGATCCTGGGATCAAAACCGTTCACCCGGTTGCGCGGGGCGCTCATCCGGAGGGCAGTTGGGGTGCAGTAAGTCCTGGCAGCACAACTCATCAAATTAGATAAATTAGATATAATAATCTTTAGTTTGAGTCCGGCTGAATTTACTCAACCAGGAATTCCTGTAATTATCGCTATTTCTTTTCAATTCTGGTTTCTATGTATTCCGCAGCCGGTTTGATTCTGTCGCCAGCTCCTCCCCCCGGCTGGCGAACATCAGCAAACCAGCAAGGAGATCGAGCCATGCAGGGAAATGAAGAAGTGATCATCATGACCGAGAATGTCAGAGTCAGGCAGATGTCATTGAAAGACGGTGAGGCCACAGCCTGGCATTACCACACCCGGGTCGTCGACAATATGTTCTGTTTACAGGGTGCGATTGAGGTCCAGGTGCACGATCCCGACCTGCAGTTTCCCCTCACTTCAGGTAAGCGATGTGAAGTACTTAACGGGCGAGTACACCGGGTGATAAACGTTGGACAGGGGCAGGCCACGTATCTTCTGGTTCAGGGGATCGGCGAGTACGATTTCAATATCAGCAGCATATGAACCTGTCGTTTTCTACAGGCAGGACAATCTTGATCAATAATAGTATTTCAAATCAACAGGTAAACTGAATAACAGAGGCGCAGATAAAAAACATGGATATTGAAATTCTTCTGAACCGCCTTGGACGTCCAGCCCAAAGGGCCATCCTGGGTACCGGTGTGACGACGCTGGAACAGCTTTCGAATATGACTGAAGAAGAGATTTACAATCTACATGGAATCGGGAAGAATGGCATGAAAACCATCCTGGCTACCCTGGAAGAAAACGGACTGTCCCTTTCCAGGGGAGAGGATTCTGAGGGATCCTGATGACACTCAAGTTCTGCAATATTTCATTGAAGCCCATCATCCTCCTTTCGTTAATCCCTATCGTTCTTTCGAACTGTGTGGCACCCGACCAAATGCCTCCGGCGGCCTCATCTCAAGCAGCAACCTCCCTACCGGTCAATTCCCCTGGCACTGCCTGTCCCGTCTCCGAACCTGCGTGGGCGAAACCTCCGGATGATACGGCCATCCGAAGCGCACCGGCTTATGGGTACTATTTCATCAACCGGGATCAATCGATCTGGGCGTCAGCCTGGTGGGAGGAAGCCGAAGACTATCCCTTACAAGCCAGCAAAGATGGCATCAAGGTGGGTTGGTTCCGTCCTGCTGGCGAGATGTTAGAGATCACGGGCCGGCGTCTAGATGGACACTCCCCGCCTCTCGAAACCCACATCCCGTGCTGCTACCCCACACGCTTCCAATCCAGCGGTTTGTATTTCCCAGGCGAAGGATGCTGGGAAATCACCGCATCAGCTGGAGAAAGTGTGCTGTCATTCATCGTTCGAGTCGAGCCTTGATCATCGCTTCCTGGGCCAGTCGAAATTAATCAGTCTGGTGGTTTTGGCACGGGAGACATCCCTTGAGTTCAAGATATGAATTTATTCGATTGGCTCAGATTAAAAGTTATTCCATGGTACACCGCTCTTGGGCTTACACAGAGAACGGTCACTCTCGAAGTGATGGGCCGCAGGACAGGCAAACCAATCCGCGTATCGCTCTCCCGCACCGATCACCTTGGGCGGTCCTATTTTGTTTCGCTGGCAGGAGAATCGGAATGGGTCCGCAATGTACGGGCTGCCCAGGGGAAAGCGACCATCCTATCCAGAAGGCGCAATCCTGTTCGACTGGTCGAGACTGCACCGGAAGAGCGGGCGCCAATTTTGCTCGCTTACGTCCAGGCGCGCGCCTTCACACATTCCAGCGCGCAATCGGCGCGGCACTTCTTCGGCCTTGGCCCGCACCCCACGCTCGAGCAGATGGAAGCTATCGCCAACCGGTACATCGTATTTGAGATCGTCCCGACCCATATACCTGGTAAATGAAATCAATAATCATCGCAATGCGAGCGCCTGGCACAAAACCCTGATATCAGTCTGCCAGGATTATGCAGCGTCCAGAAAAACATTTTGAAACCAGATAAATATACAAACCAGAAAGGATTTCACCATGGACCCCTATGTAACACCTGAAACAATCTCCGCCTCCACAGATCGCTGGCTCGAGCATATCTCTCCTTATAACACCCATACCATGCAGCTCAACCTGGAGAAATCCGCTTTGCTGGTGGTCGATATGCAGCAGTTCTTCCTGGATCCAGCCTCCCCCACATTCACATGCGGCGGCCTCGCCATTCTCCCCAACTTGAAAAAGCTGATCCATGGATTCCGGCAGGCCGGCCGTCCCGTGATTTTCAGCAGGCACGTGCACCATCCCGATTTTCTGGATGCCGGCATCATGGGCTGGTGGTGGGAGGGCATGTGCCTCGAAGGCAGCCCGGAAAGCGAGATCCACCCCGAAATCCAGCCTCTGCCGGGTGAGAAAGTCATCATGAAACACCGCTATTCTGCCTTCTACAACACCGATCTCGAAACCATCCTGCGCTGCCTGAAGGTGGAAGACCTGGTCATGTCTGGGATCATGACCAACATGTGCTGTGAGTCGACCACGCGTGATGCGTACTTTCGGGATTACAGGGTGTTCTTTTTGGCCGATGGAACCGGTAGTATAAACGAAGAGATGCACCTCGCCAGCCTGCTGAACCTGTCCTTCGGATTCGCCTGGATCACTACGGTAGACGAAGTGTTAGCACAAACCCGCGAATAAGTTACCGGAAATCGATATAATTCACCTGTTGTCCGAACAACCCGGGGAGGTTAGAAATGAAGAAGATTTCTCTTAGAGTAGATTCGGTCTGCCTCCGGGCACTCATTTCGAAGGGTTATTCTTCCGACGCGAAAGGTTATTATGAAATCATCAGATTCTGGTTTTGATCTCGAGAGCCGCCTCACTAAAATTCTCGGCTCGTACGATGCACGTCCGGACACCAATGCGCTGCACTTCGCGCTTTCCTCCCCCCGACGCGGCTGGTCCTTCGACTGGGGCTCGCCGGGGGCTCCTGCTCAATATTTCATTGCCAGCGCCACCAAGCTCTATGTCAGCGCGCTCATCATGCAGCTGCGCCAGGAGGGGCTCCTGGAGCTCGACACCCCGGCTGCCTCCTATCTCTCCCCTCAAGTCATGGCTGGCATACATGTGTTTCACGGCGTCGATGCGAGCGCACGCATCACCGTTCGCCAGCTGCTCAGCCATACTTCCGGTATCGCCGACTACTTCGAGCAGCGCCAGCGGGATGGATCCAGCCAGTTCAAGAAAGCGCTTGCCAGCGATTTTGCCTGGTCTTTTGAGGATGTACTGCGCATCACCAGGCAGCAGCTGTCTCCCCGCTTCCCCCCTGCCAGACCTGGAAAGGCGTTTTATTCGGACTCAAACTTCCAGCTGCTCGGCGCATTGATCGAGGCCATCACAGGTGATAGATATGAAGCTGCACTGCAGCAGCGTATTCTCCAGCCTCTCGGCCTGTCAGATACCTATCCCTTCACAATGGAGACTCTGGACCGCTACGACCGGGTAGCTGCCATGCTTTACGATAAGAAGCGCCTGGTCATTCCTCAAGCCATGGCCTCCGTGCGAGCTGATGGCGGTATCGTCTCAACAGCCAGGGACGGGATCACGTTCCTGCAGGCTTTCATGACCGGCGCTTTATTCCCGCTGCCTTACCTGGACGAGATGCAGCAGCCTTGGAACCGCATCTTCATGCCGCTCGAATACGGTATCGGCATCATGCGCTTTGCGCTTCCGCGTTATTTCTCTCCATTGAAAACCATCCCACCGATGGTCGGTCACTCCGGAGCCTCGGGCGCTCTGCTGTTTTGGGTCCCGGAGCTCGATCTATACATTTCTGGCACCGTTAACCAGGTCAAGAAGCGCAGCCTGTCCTACAACCTGATGACCCGCCTGGTCATGCTATGCCTGGATGCGTGGGGGAGCAAAAATTGAGCTTTCAAGACGATCCCGACACCATTCTCTGGCGGCTCCATCTCAAGTCTCTCGCCTGCCAGGGTCTACCGGGCTTTATCGACAGGTTCCGGACGTGCGGCGTTCTGGGCCGAGTCGGCCGAAGAACACGACGAAAAGATTCACTTTGTCTTCCCAGGCGGGATCGAATGGGATGGACGTGTCTTGCAGGCAAATCCTCCCTCCCAATACGTTGTCCAGTATTACGGGAATACAACCGCCGCCTTCACCCT
Organism: uncultured Chloroflexia bacterium; assembly: GCA_963698765.1. GTDB lineage: Bacteria > Chloroflexota > Anaerolineae > Anaerolineales > UBA4823 > CAVOSB01. The sequence goes on along the minus strand of CAVOSB010000030.1, from coordinate 255,430 downwards.
GCAGGATGATGGTCAGGGCGGGACCGACCTGACCCTGACCGACACGGGTGTCTCTCCGCAAAACCGCACGGAAGTCATTGCCGGTTGGGTCTCGGTGCTGATGGCTCTCAAAGCAGCGGTCGATTTTGGAGTCGACCTGCGCACTCACGATCCAGGGCGGAACTGGGACAGTGGGTTCGTCGAAAACTGATAATACACTAGCAAAAAAGGAAGTCATGAATTGAACACCTCGCAAACTAATCAACCCGAGACATTGAACCCCAATCAATTCGCCTTGTTGATCATCGATGTGCAGCAGGGTCTCTTCAGGAAATCGACGCCGGTCTATATGGCCAAGGAGCTTCTCCACAACATCCATACCCTCGTCGACCGCGCTCACCATGCCGGAGTGCCGGTTTTCTATGTGCAGCACTCAGATCAGAAAGCACTGGTCAAAGACTCGCAGGACTGGCAGCTGCATTCTGATCTGCACCCTTCAGCAGTCGACAAGATAATTCACAAAAGTCATGGCAACGCCTTCGAGGATACGATCCTGAGCCAGGAATTGAACTCCAGGAATATCGACAGCCTGGTAGTAATGGGCCTGGTTACCCATGGTTGTGTAAGGGCCACCTGTACAGGTGCGAAAAACCTCGGATATAGGGTCATTCTCGTAAAAGATGGTCACAGCAGCTACAGCAAACAAGCAGCCCAGCTCATCGAGGAATGGAACCAGAAATTGAGCAATGATAATGTCGAGCTGAAACTCGCTGCGGAAATCGGTTTCGATTAGCGCAGGAACCGCTATGAACACAAAGCTCGATTACCGCTTGCTGAACCTTAATGATGTGGAGCCTGCCGCTGAAGTTATCTCCCGGGCATTTATGGAAGACCCATTGTGTGCCTTCATGCTCCCATTCAAAAGGACGCGCTTAAGGACGTTGAAAAAATTCTTCCGCCTGTACGGAGAAGTGAATATCAAGAACGGGTGTGGGTTCGGCGTCGGTGAGCCATTACAGGGCGTGGCGTACTGGCAATCTCCCGACCAGGATGATCTCTCCATCAGCCTGAAATCGCTCGGCAAGCTCCTACCCCTGCTTCTCACCTGGTATCCGGTCGGCTATTTTCGTGCCAGGTCGATTTTAAGCTGCACCGATCTGATGCATAAAAAATACGCCAGCGAGCCGCATTTCTACCTGGACAACCTGGGAGTGCTGCCCTCCACCCGCGGGCAGGGTCTGTCATCCAGGCTGATCCGTCCCTTTCTCGAGATGGCGGATATCCAAAAAGTCATCGCCTATACCGACACGGTCACCCGTTCGAATGTAGCGCTCTACGAACACTTCGGCTTCGAATGCGTGGAAGAAGCGCCCATAGCCGGCACTGGCATCACCGTTTGGGCTCTCCTCAGGCGCGCTCAATGACCCGAAAAACGACCCTGGCAGAAGGAACCAGCACATTTGACTTCCGGTTCAGAGCCGGTTATTCACTTGCAACCTCCTCCCGCTGGTTATCCTGAGGAAAAACAACTATGTCACGCAACAGCGTTGTACTTTCATCAGTTTTGGAAGCCATTGGCGAAACACCGATGGTCGAGCTCAGTCGCCTCACACACGGGCTGGATGGTCAGATCCTGGCTAAGCTCGAATACCTCAACCCTGGCTTCTCTAAGAAAGACCGCAACGCCCTCCAGATGATAGAAGATGCCGAAGCCAACGGTGAGCTGCAGCCCGGGCAGACGGTGGTCGAATTGACCAGCGGTAATACCGGCACCGGTCTGGCAATTGTATGCGGCGTTAAGGGTTATTCTTTCGTAGCTGTGATGTCCAGAGGTAATTCATTGGAAAGAGCCCGTATGATGTCTGCCCTGGGAGCGGAGGTGATCCTGGTCGATCAGCTGCCGGATTCCACGCCGGGTCAGGTCTCTGGAGCAGACCTGGAGCTGGTCGAACATGAAACCCAGCGTGTCGTCAGGGAGCGCGGTGCCTTCAGGGCTGATCAATTCCGCCTCTTAGGCAGCGCTCGTGCCCATTACCTGCATACCGCTCCTGAAATACTTCACCAGACAGCCGGGGGGTTCGACGCCTTCTGTGATTTTGCGGGAACTTCCAGCTCCTTTTCCGGCTGCGCTGCCGCCTTCAAGGAGTTTGATCCATCCATATCCTGTTATTTAGTTGAACCAGGCGGGGTGCCCGTCCTGGCTGGGAAACCGGTCAAGAATCCCAATCACCGCATCCAGGGCGGAGGATATTCCATGACCGATTTACCTCTGCTGCGCCCTGAGCTTGTGGATGGTTATATCCAGGTCGAAGATGATGAAGCCATTCGCGTGTCGCGCCGGCTGGCTGAGAAGAAGGGATTTTCTCTGGCTTCTCTTCGGGGGCAAATGTGGCCGCAGCCCTGCAGTTGCTGCGAACTACATCTTCGGGGAAAACAATTGTCGTCCTTTTAAGCGACTCGGGTCTCAAATATCTCAGCACGGACCTATGGCTTTAGTTACACCCCGATGAAACTATCTGACATTCCCCACCTGCGCCTCAACAACCAGCATATCAGGGATCCTTTACCTGGAAAGCCCGAAGATGTGGTCAGGTGGTTATGCGCTGTCCAGGCCCAGGATTACGCCGGCGCCAAATGGTCCTTGGGTTTGCGCCTGCAGAATGCCAGTGACGCCGATATTGACCAGGCCTTCGCCGACGGCTCTATCCTGCGCACACACCTGTTGCGGCCCACATGGCACTTTATCGCCCCTCAGGATATCCGCTGGCTGCTGATGCTCACCGCCTCACGCGTCCATGCGGTCAACGCCTCCATGTACCGCAAGCTGGAGTTGGACAGCACTGTATTTGAGCACTGCCACAAATTACTGGCACAGGAGTTACAGGGCGGCAGGCATTTAACCCGTGACGAATTACGCGATGTATTGCAGAAAGCTGGAATTGCGGTGCAACACGGGCAGCGCCTGGCTTATATCATGATGCACGCTGAGCTGGAGGGCCTGGTCTGCAGCGGAGGGCGGCGCGGCAGGCAGTTCACCTACGCGCTTTTGGATGAACGCGCCCCAAACACCAGGGCGCTGCTGCGCGACGAAGCCCTGTCCGAACTGGCACGCCGCTATTTCGCCAGCCGTGGTCCTGCCACGGTTCACGATTTTTCCAAGTGGTCGGGCCTGACGCTCAGCGATGCCAGAAGCGGGTTGGAGAGTGTAAAGGCAAACTTGCATCAAGAACAGGTAAATGGTCGAATCTACTGGTTTTCTGAACCAACACTTGCTGCAGCTGAGAACACACCTGCCGCCTATTTGCTGTCGGGTTATGACGAGTACATTTCCAGCTACAGAGACCACAGCCCCATCGCTGCACCCGAAGTCGGCACCAGGATGGCAGCGATGGGCAACGCCTTGCAGAACATTATCGTAGTGAATTCTCAAATTGTGGGATCCTGGAGGCGCAAGAGTAAAAAGAGTGTAGTAGTCATAGAAAAAAATCTGTTTTCGGGTCTTTCAGAATTGGACAACCAGGCCATCGTTGACGCCGCACTGCGCTACGGCGCTTTCATTGGATTACCAGTAGAAATGAGCTAGGAAAAATCTTACGAGGTGCCAATGCCTGCCAATACCATTGAGTTCCTACAATGTATTCGGACAATAATGCCGGACCTTAAAATCGAGCACTTCGAGTTAAATCAAGAAGGTACGCTAAACAATGTAGTGATTGTCAACCAGGACCTGGTATTTCGCTTCGCGAAGAACGAAGCGTATGCCCGCACTCTCCAAACTGAAATCAGAATTTTGGATTTCATTCGTCCCAAGCTTGATATCCGTGTACCTGCTCCAATCTATACAAGCGCTGATTGCATGGTTTATCCGCTGCTGCCAGGCCAGCCCTTATTGCGCAAAGCGATGGGCTCGCTAGACCAGAATGCCCAACAGCGCATTGCGGATCAATTAGGGAATTTCCTGATCCAGTTGCATTCCCTGGACACCTCCAGTTCTCCGGAAGAGATTCCTTTATCTCGTGCTCCATACACTCAGGGAGATTGCATGAGCCTTCGCAATGACGTCAGGGAGAAGATCTACCCGCTGCTGCAGAAAGATCAAATCGAATGGGCAGAGGAGCTCTTCAATGGGGTGCTCGAAAATCCAGACATTTTTAATTTCAAGCCATCCTTCATCCATGGAGACCTGGCCTCCTATCACATCCTGTTTGACGAAAGAGATGGAAAAATAACCGGCGTTTTCGACTTTGGCATGGCTGGGATAGGAGACCCGGCCAATGATTTCGGCAATCTGATAAATTTCTACGGGGAAACCTTCGTCAGGAAGATAAGCCCCACTTATCCCGGCTTGCAGAATGATCTCCCGCGTCACGTTATTATGCCCAGGCGCTGGAGTTGGAATGGATTCTGCGCGGTCTCGAGAGTGGAGAAGCGTTCTGGTTTACCGCCCATTTAGGCAGAGCGAGAGACATCCTGTCATGAATTCACATTAAGACCATATCTCCCCGTTCGGCAGTAATTTTTCGTAGTTCCCCCAATTCCTGTTGCAGCAGGAATGGAAAACATAACCGGCTGTCCTTGGCATGGAGCTCCTTCGCGAAGATACAGCCGGTAGATACGTTATACTTATTTCTTACACACATTTTCTATATCCAGGAGACTGAAAATGGATCTTTCCAATGCCTCTGTCGGCCAGGTGCTCATACCAGTGACAAACCTCGAGCAAGCCGTCGAGTTCTATCGCTACACGCTGGGATTGCCATTTCTATTCACTGCCCCACCCCAGATGGCCTTTTTTCAATGCGGCAGCGTGCGGTTGCTGGTCGGCGTCCCACCGGAATCCGCCCCTTACCAGCAAGGTTCCACAGTCTATTTCCAGGTTTCGGACATCCAATCCACTCACACAGAGCTCAGCGAGCGCGGTGTTGAGTTCCAGGCACCGCCGCATATCGTCCACCGGACACTCGAAACGGACCTGTGGCTGGCCGAATTCGCCGATCCAGATGGGAACGTGCTGGCTTTGATGTCTGAGACTCCAGCGGCGTAATGACCCATCTGCTCACTTTTCTTTTCACCGACATCCAGAGCAGCTCACTGCTGTGGGAACAATCTCCCGCCTCCATGCGCATTGCTCTAGCCCAGCACGACGCCCTCCTGAAAGATACTGTCGATGCACATAACGGCCGTATTGTAAAAACCACCGGCGATGGTCTGCTTGCTGTGTTCGAATCTGCTTCAGACGGCATCGCTGCCGCCCTGGAAGGACAGCGCTGCTTGGCAGACGAAAATTGGCCAGCCGAAACCGGCCCACTGCAAGTGCGCATGGGACTGCACTCGGGTGAGAGCCAGGAGCGGGATGCGGATTTCTTCGGCCCGGTTGTCAACCGGCGGCGCGCATCATGTCAGTTGGATTTGGCGGGCAAATTTTACTCTCGTCTTTCACCACAGAACTGGCAGTCGGTCAGCTTCCCCCGGATGCATCTTTGCTCGACCTGGGTGAACACTGCCTGCGCGATCTGGCACTCCCGGAACACCTTTACCAGCTCTGCCATCCTCAGCTTGAACTGCTTTTCCCTCCCCTAAAATCCCTGGCTGCTTATTTACACAACCTTCCCATCCAACTGACCAGCTTCATCGGGCGCGAGCACGAGCTGGATGAAGTCAAAAGGTTGCTCGACCAGACCCGCTTGCTTACTCTGTTGGGACCTGGAGGGACAGGAAAAACCCGCCTCATGCTCCAGGCGGCTGCAGGAGTCATCGATCGGTATCCCGACGGGGTCTGGTTCGTGGAGCTGGCAGCACTGGCAGACCCGGAGATGCTGGTCAATCAAGTCGCCAGTATCCTCGGTGTGCGTGAACAACCAGGTCGCCCAATCCTCGACGCTTTAGCTGTCTACTTGCGCACCAAGCAGGTGCTGTTATTGCTTGATAATGTTGAACACCTGGTGACAGAATGCGCTCGTTTTGCTGAGTATCTATTGCTGCACTGCCCGAGGGCCAAGATAATGGTCACTGGGCGGGAAGCGCTCTTTATCAGTGGGGAGACAATCCTCCAGGTTCCTTCCCTGCCTTTACCCGAAATTGGCGAACGGTCCATGGAAAGTGTTCGCAGCTCAGAAGCAGTCCAGTTGTTTATTGCTCGCGCCCAGGCAGCCCTGCCAGATTTTGAGCTGACCCCATCGAATGTACCTGCAACCGTGGAAATCGTGAGGCGCCTGGACGGTATTCCCCTGGCGATTGAGCTGGCCGCTGCCCGCCTGCGCATGCTTTCAGTGGAGCAGATCGCTGCCCGCCTGCACGACCTCTTCCGGCTGTTGACCGGGGGGCGCCGCACTGCCCTGCCGCGCCAGCAAACGCTCCAGGCTCTGATCGATTGGAGCTGGAATCTGCTGGATGAGCCTGAACGTATCCTGCTGCGGCGCTTATCGGTTTTTTCCGGAGGGTTGACCCTCGAGGCAGCTCAATCAGTCGCTGGATTCGACGACCTGGATACCTTTGAAGGATTGGAGCAGCTGGCTAATAAATCACTCGTTGTCGTTGACCGCCTGGAGGGGGGGCAGGTGCGTTACCATTTGCTGGAAAGCATCCGGCAGTATGCTCGCGACCGCCTGTTTGAGGCGGGTGAAGGCAAGGACTTGCGCGATCAACATGCGGCTTATTTCGCTGCGCTCATCCTGGAAGCCTATCACAAGGTAATGGGGCGTGAGATGCTGGTCTGGTTGAAACATGTTCGCCAGGAGCTGGATAATATACGCGCTGCCCTGGAATGGGCTATGGAAAGCGATCCAGAGCTGGCGCTGCAGATGAGCGGGCGCCTTTTCACAAGCCGGAGTTTATGGTTCTCGCCCTCTGAAGCCCGCCGCTGGTTGGAACATAGCATCGCAATTGGAAAGAATCTGAGCGTGGCAGAGGGTAAAGTACGCCAGCACCAGATCAACCTGGGATTGGCAATGAGCTCTCTGACCGGCATCAATTTTGGACAGGGTCGCAACGATGAAGGGGTGGCGGTAGGTAAGCAGGCGGTTGAGGTCTTACGTCTCACGGGTGCAACAGAAGAACTAGCTTATGCGCTGGCGATGAAAGGGTTCGCATTGGTGTTTACGGGTCAATGGGAAGCCGCGCGTGAGGCTTCACAGGAAGCATTCGACATCGCTTCAACTCACGGCTATGCCTGGATACAGGCCATGTCGTTGGCTACGCTCGCCTGGTCAGATGGGCTTTCCGGCGAGCTTGATGAAGCCCAAATTCGCCTACAAGAGGCAATGGACCTGGCGAAGCAGCTGGGCAACCCATGGATTCAGGGGCAGACGTTTATGCTGCAGGGTCGCTTTTTAACCCAAAAAGGAGAATTTAACCAAGCCCGGGTCAGCTACGAGCAGGCTGCCCGCCTCTTCGGTGATTTGAACGACCGGATATTTATTATGGTCTGTAAAAGTGAAATTTCCCATCTTCTCCGCCGCCAGGGGAATTACAAGTCGGCTCTCCCAATATATAATGAGACCATCAGCTTCTATCAGGAAATTGGAAATCTCCCAGCTGTGGCACACCAGTTGGAGTGTTTCGCTTATCTCGCCATACAATCTGAACAGCCAGAACGGGCGGCGAGACTGCTGGGAGCAGCGTGGGCTCTGAGAGATTACGGGCACACCGAAAGCGTCGTTCCTTGGGAACTGGATGAGTTCGCCCAGGCCATGGTATATCTAGGGCAGGCCATGGGTGAAAGTGAGCGTAATGCAGCTGTAGACGAAGGGCGGCGAATAAACGTTGATGAAGCCATCGCGTTTGCTATAGGAGAGAATTAATGTCCATAGAAGAGACCCTCGATCCCCAGGATTGGGAAGCGATGCGCCTCCTGGGTCACCGCATGGTCGATGATATGCTCGACTACTTGAAAACCGTGCGCGAGCGCCCGGCCTGGCAGCATGCCCCACCCGAGGTTAAAGAACACTTCAGCGCCGCTCTTCCCCTGGAGCCGCAGCCTGCCGAGCAGGTGTACCAGGAATTCCTCGAGAAAATCCTGCCTTACCCGGTCGGTAACATCCACCCGCGCTTCTGGGGCTGGGTATTTGGGACCGGGACTGTGACCGGCGCCCTGGCCGAGCTGCTGGCTGGCACCATGAACGTCGGAGCCAGCGGCGGGTTGGCCCACCACAGCGCTATCCACGTCGAAAAGCAGGTGCTGGAATGGTTCAAAGAGATGCTGGGTTTCCCGGCTTCCGCTGGTGGCTTGCTCACCAGCGGCTGCTCGGCTTCCAACCTGATCGGATTGGCTGTCGCCCACAACATCAAAGCCGGCTACGACCTGCGCCGTGATGGTCTGGACATCACCAGAGGCAGGTTGGTGTTTTACGCTTCGCAAGAAATCCACAGCTCGGTGCAAAAAGCCGTTGAGCTGCTGGGCATGGGCAGCCGCGCTCTGCGCCTGGTTCCAGTTAACGAGCACTTTCAAATCGATCTGCCTTCTCTGAAGGCTGCGATCATCGATGATCGCCAGGCTGGTAATCTACCAATTTGCGTTGTCGCAGCAGCTGGCACCACCAACACTGGCGCTGTCGACGACCTCGAAACACTGGCTGACATCTGCAAGCAGGAAAACCTCTGGCTGCACGTCGACGGCGCCTTTGGTGCCTGGGCCGCCCTGGCGCCGCGTCCCGCCACCTGGTTAAGGGAATGGAACAGGCAGAACTCGCTGGCTTTCGACCTGCATAAATGGATGTACATGCCCTATGATATCGGCTGCATCCTGGTGCGAAATCCGGATCATCTGAGCGATACCTTTTCCATAATGCCCGACTACCTGGCGCACGGCGAAGGAACTGCGCGGCCTGACCGGCACCGACCTGCCCTGGTTTGGCACCTACGGCATCGAGCTTTCGCGCAGCTTCCGGGCGCTCAAAGCCTGGATGTCGCTCAAGGAGCACGGTGCCCTCAAGTACGGGCGCCTGATCCAGCAGAACATCGACCAGGCTGGCTACCTGGCCTCTCTTATCCAGGCTCATCCTGAGCTCGAGCTGTCTGCGCCGGTAAGCTGAATGTTGTATGCTTCCGCTTCGTCCATCCCGGACTTGGACGAAACCACTCTCGACCAGATGAACAAGCACATCGAAGTCGAATTGCAGGAGAGCGGCATTGCGGTCACGTCTGGGACCCGCATAAATGGACGTTATGTCCTGCACCTGGCACACTGCAACCACCGCACCCGCAGCGAAGATTTTATAATCCTGGTCGATGAAGTCATCCGCCTGGGACGAGAATACCTCGTAACTATTAACCCAGATTTTGTGCTTTAATTCAATCCCGGGAACAAAAACAGATCGAACAGGAAGGTTTACCGCGCCTTGTCGAAAATCGAAGAATACCGCCGCAAATTATCAATCCTGAGCAAATGGGATGAATTCCTGTTGGAAAATTCCGGCCTCCCCGGTCCGCGTGGCAATCTGGAGCTGGCGCAGGCTGTTGCCGACCTGGGTACACCCCAGCTTTTTGAGCGCTACCGGGCTTACCATGCAGACGTGGCGCCCACCGGCTCTCCGTATGAATTCCTGGCATTTTGCGGCGTGCTCGGGTTGGGGCGCCAGTTGGCGGAAGGCCAGGTGGAGGTGCTTCAGGCTTAAGGGCTTCAGCCAGCGACCCGCGCTGGCGGCTGCGCGAAGCAGTTGCCATGGCGTTGCAGCGTTTTGGCGATGCGCATATGCCTTCATTGATCTACGAGATGCAGTCCTGGAGTATGGGCTCTCCCCTCGAGCAGCGTGCCGCAGCTGCCGCCCTGTGCGAACCCAGGCTGCTGTCCAGGGAAGAATACGCCCGCGCAGTCCTGCTGATACTGGACCGCATCACAGCCTCGATCCTGAAACAGCCGCATCGCCGCGCAGAAGACTTCCGCATCCTGCGCCAGGGACTGGGATACTGCTGGAGCGTTGCGGTCGCCTCCGATCCAGAAGACGGAAAAGCCCTGATGGAGAAGTGGCTGCTTAACCCCGACCCGGACATCCAGTGGATCATGCGCGAAAACCTGAAGAAGAACCGCTTGGCGCGCATGGATACAGATTGGGTGCATTCGTGGCAGGTACGAAAAGGAGAAAAATCATGATCTCCAGGGAGCAGTACAGCCATCTGGTCAGCGTGCTGCCCATCTTGAAACAGGCTGACGACGGACTGGAACGCGAATTCCAGCGCGAGGCCTTCTTCGCCCGCATTCCGGCAGGCAGGGATGTATTCTTGGAAGGCGACCGTGTGGACGCCATTGCGCTGCTGGTTTCGGGAGTGGTGCGCGTGTATAAAATCGGTGAGACCGGCCGCGAGATCACCCTTTACCGTTTTGGCCTGGGTGAATCCTGCATCCTGACAGCCAACGCCATCCTGGTCCAGCAGTCTTTTCCAGCCATCGCCACCGTGGAAAAAGATGCCGAGGCGGTGATGATCCCGGCTGGGACGTTTCGCGATTGGGTGCGCCGCTACGACCTGTGGCGCGGTTTCGTCTTCGACCTGCTTTCGCAGCGGCTTTCCATCATGCTGGCGATCGTGGATGAAGTGGCCTTCCAGCGCATGGACGCCCGCCTGGCGAATTTCCTGCTTAATCGCAGCCAGGTCGAGAACCCTCTGCGCATCACCCACCAGGAAATCGCGGCTGAATTGGGCAGCTCGCGCGAGGTCATCAGCCGGTTATTGGAGGATTTTGCCAACCGGGGATGGGTACGAGTTAAGCCGTGGAACGGTTGAAATTCCGGACCTGGAATCTCTACGAGATTCATTTCGAATGTGACTTTGTCACAGACAGGATGTATAATTTCTCCTAAAATAAGGGCAATTGTGAATATTAATCATATAGAAAATTGTCAATAAGGAGAAATATTAGATGAATCCATTCATATCCTTCATGGCCTCGACATCCGGCCGCATCGTCCGCGTGGTCGCAGGCATTGCGCTGATTGCATGGGGTCTCTGGGGTCTGGGCGGCACCGCTGGCATCATTATTGCCCTCGTCGGCGCCGTTCCATTCCTGGCTGGTCTGTTCGACTTCTGCGTGTTTGCCCCGTTGTTCGGCAATCCGCTGAGCGGAAAAAAGATCCGTGCCGGCAAATAACACCTATCAATCACCATAAAAAGCACTACCCGATGCGGTGGTGCTTTTTTTTATTGGTCATTCAGCCCTTATGCTATAATTATTCGGATTATTTTGCTCAATTAAAGACTTATTATCGGGGTCATACTTGAGGAGGAATACCGAATGTTATTTCTCATGATCATATTACGTGTCATCCATATCTTTGCGGGAGCTTTTTGGGTCGGAGTTTCATTTTTCAACATCTACTTTCTCCAGCCTACCGTCCGGGCAACCGGCGCCGAGGGTAGCAAAGTTATGCAGCACCTCACGCGTGGCACCCGTTTCACATCCACCGTCTACGCAGCTGCCACCCTCAACATGCTCTCTGGCTTGATCATGTACTGGGTCATTTCCGGTTTTGACATCTCATTCCTGTCCAGCGGGTACGGGCTGGTGCTTACAATCGGTGCAATCGCGGGCCTGGTTGCCTGGCTGGTGGCCATCCTGGTAATTCGCGATGTTTTGAAGCGTATGGCTGGCATCGGGCAGCAAATCCAGGCCCAGGGTGCTCCGCCGAGTTCCAGACCAGTCCGCCCAGCTGGGCGCGTTGGGTGCCAGGTTAATGTCGGTTGGACAGGCCAACCTGGTCTTCATGACCATTTCGCTGCTCGGGATGTCTGTGGCGCAGTACGCCGCATTCTAAACCTTGAACCCGGAACGAACCTCACTCACTCGCATATTCGAGGGCTGGGAAGGGTACAATACCAGCCTGGTGCACGCCCTCACTCCATTAACCCCCATTCAACTCGGCTTTCGCCCCGCAAACCACCTGCGCTCCGTTGGTGAGCTGGCACGCCACATCAGCCTGGGACGCCTGACCTGGTTTACCCGCCTGGACGCACCCGGCAGTCCTGATCTTGTGCAGCAGGTGAGCGCATGGGAGACAGATGACGATGGCAACCGCTATCCGCAGGAAGATTCTCTCCATCGCCGAGGAACCCACACAGCTGGTGAGTTGGCTGGAAGCAACATGGCAGATGATCGCCGATACAATTTCTGAATGGACGGTCGACGATCTCTTCCAGACCTACCGGCACACCTGGAACGGGACCGCGAGGCCATATCTGAGCTCGAGATCGCCGTTCGCCTGTCTGGGGAAAGCACCCTGGCACTCGCCATGCTGGGCCACGGGCTGGCAGCGGCAGGTCGCGAAGAAGAGGCCATCCACATTCTCAATCAGCTGAAGGAAAGATCGAGGAGGCAATATGTGCCTTCATATTGGATCGCCGTCATATACAATGGGTTGAAAGACCGGGAGCAGGTGATCACCTGGCTTCAGAAGGCCTTTCAGGAACGTTCCAGCTGGCTGGTATGGTCCAACGTGGAGCCCCGGTTTGCCTGGCTTAAAGATGACCCGGATTTTATTTCGTTGATGGAAGCGATGAAGTTTCCATCTTAGCTATAATATATCCGCAATCCGAAAAACAAACATACCTGGAGGGAGAATGATGGATCGACCGAATTCTGTGATGGGTGAAACAATTGCAGGGACCCTGGCCCTGGCTGCCAGGCTGGAGGGAGAAGGACAGTACAACATTGCCAAGCTGCTGCGCGCAGGCGCCGCATCCGCAGTCAACCGGGCGGCGTTCAGGTTGGTGCTGCCTGCCGACAAGGCACAGCTCACCGGTGAGATCATGCGTGCGGTTGGAGCACTATCAATCCTGGAAGTGGATAAGTCTTTACTGGCTGCTCTCCAGCAAGGAGCAGCTGCCATGGCTGAGGAACGCCTGCCGTTGATCGATGTGACGCCTAACCCTTATGTCTGCCGTACCTGCGGTCATATCGTGCTGGAGAAACCAGCCGCAGACTGTCCGGGTTGCAGTGCACACCCTTCCACTTTCCGGGCCTTCCTGCCGGTTTACTGGTTGGAGGCCTTTGATCCCTTCCAGGTGCTCGAACACCTGGCGCTGACACCGGAGATCGTCTCAGGCTACCTAGTTGGTTTGAGCGAAGATGCAGTGACTCGGCAGCCGCCAGACGGCGGCTGGTCGATCTACCAGATCCTGCTGCACCTGCGCGATGCGCAGTACCTGCTCAATTTTCGACTTGGCCTGATGCAAGAGCAGGAGAAACCAACGCTTGAATCTCAAGCGGTTTTCGAATGGGCTGATAGTGAAGCACAGAATCCGTCTAACCCTGCTGCTGTTTTCGAGTCTTACCGGCAATCCCGCCAGCAGACCCTCACCCGGCTGGAAGGTCTCCCGCTGAAGGACTGGTGGCGGATAGGATTGCACCAGGAATTTGGCACGGTTACCATCCTGCAGCAAGCCAGCTACTTCGCGGCTCACGAGCTGACTTACCTGCCGCAGTTAGCAAAGCTTAGGACCGATTGAGGCACTATGTTCGAGCTACCCGAATACCTCACCCTGGCCGGACAGATGAACGAGACCCTGACCGGCAAGACCGTTCGAAAGGGCAACCTGGGCAACTCCCCGCACAAGTTCGTCTGGTACAACCGCAGCCATGCGGAGTTCGAAGAGCTTTCCCAGGGTAAAACGGTTGGCGAAGCCCGCGTTAAGGGCAGGTGGCTGTTCCTGCCTTTCGAGCCGGGCTATGTGCTGGTGCTGGGCGAATGCGGGGGTAAGGTCTTATACCATCCGGGCGGCTCACCCCTGCCTCAGAAATATCACTTACTCGTCGAATTTTCAGACGGCTCAGCCCTTTCGGTATTCACACAGATGTGGGGGGCGATGGAGCTGTATGCCACTGGAGAAGAGCAGGAACGGCAGTATATCAAGGGTATGCGCCCCACGCCAGTCGATCCGGCCTTTACCCAGGAATACCTGGATGCATTAGTCACCGAGCTTTCAGCCGTCGAGAAGCGCAGTGCCAAAGGCCTGCTGACCCAGGACCAGATCATACCCGGATTGGGCAACGCCATCGCTCAGGACATCCTGTTCGTGGCAAAACTCCACCCCAGGCACCCAATCAACCAGTTATCTGCCAGCCAGACATTTGACCTGTATAGTTCCATCCGCAGACTGGTGAGTGAAGTTACTGCCTGCGGTGGTCGTTACGACGAGGTCGACCTGTACGGTCATCCCGGCGGTTATGTCCGCCTGATGGACAAGAACTCCGCCGGGAAACCCTGCCCGGTATGCGGAACGGTCATCGAAAAAATGCAGTACCTGGGCGGAGCGTGCTATTTCTGCCCGAACTGCCAAGTTTGAAATGGGTATTCATTGATGCTGCTCTCGCGGCTGAATGGTGCTACAATTCGCTCAAACAAATAGCTTCCCTAAACATTACCAGATCACATTTCAGGGCTTAATCATCACTGTTCGCCCAATAAAGAATAGCTCTGGCATTACCGAAAGCGAACCTTAAAGACAGGTTTCGCTTTTTTGTTGTTTTACAGGTGAGACAAGAAATATCTGACCGGTTTACCCATCTCAATGCTGAACCTGATTTCTCTCTGGTAGAAATACCGCCCATCAAAAGAAAGGAGTTGGAATGAAAGTCCAAAAATCAATCGAGATCAACGCCTCTCCTGAAAAAATATGGACTTACATTGTGGAGCCAGAAAAGGTTTTACGATGGTGTATCACGTACAAAAGATTTGAATACACCAGCGATCAACGCAGCGGTGCAGGAACTCCACTCTACATCGAGGAGCAGGCCGGGGGTGGTCTCACAAAAATGCAGTTTGAAGTCACAGAGTGGAAGGAAAACGCCAGGCTTGCCCTTCAGATGGTCTCAGGCGCCAGCTATAAATCTTACCGGCAGGAACTAATTCTCGAGCCGATCCAAGCTGGCTCCCGATTTACCTTCATGGAAGAAATCATCCTGCCCTATGGGATCATCGGCAAGCTGATCGGCATTTTCGCAGAAAGGATGTCATCGGAGACGGTCGATAAGATGTTTACCAAACTCAAAGCCCTGGTCGAAGTTTGAATGAGCACACCGAAATGATTGGCATCTGGCAATCCTATTCTGATGTTTATTTATACGTCGTCGGCGTAGCAATGTTGGCTGCCTTCGGCCTCCCCCTATTGGTAGTCCCACTGCATTGGGCCCGGGCTTTCCGCTGGGAAATCCCGCAGCCCGAGAATCTGGCCTTGTTTCTTGGTCGTTCGCTGGGTATTTTACTTTCAATGCTGGCAATATTCGCTTTCATCGCAGCCAATTCACCAGAGGCAAAACCTTTCTATTTTGACTTGATGCTTTCAGTTCTGGCAGCGATGGGTGCACTCCATGCCTATGGGGCGATCAAGAAAATCCAGCCTGTGACTGAGACAGTCGAAATCATTTTATGGGTCGTTCTATTCCTGGTAACACTCTGCTTCTATCCAAAATAAGCCATAAAATACACATCTATAATGGCAACCCACCTGAGTACTGCTATTCAGGGTAAACTCATCATCAAACATCTGCTGCTCAAGCATTGAAGTGCTGGAGCCAGCCCCACCGGCATGCCGGGCAGTTATGAAATCGGCCTGCGACAACGAAATTTATCCATATCATCCTGTTTCTAAGGTCTAATTCACTTACGTCAACTTGAAACCGGGTTGATTCCCATAATAATTGCTGATTACTCTTAATTAGTTGATTGTCATTGCGAGCGTTTTTCGCGCACCTGTCTCGATCTTTGAAGGGAGCACTCCCCGTTTTGCGTGATTGACGAATTCCGCCATCTTATATTTGTCAGGAGAGGAAAATTCCATTGTGCTACAAAAGTGTCATAGTCAATCGATTTGGCGGGCCAGAAGTCCTGCAGGTTGTTGAAAACGAGCTGCGCCCTCCAGCGCCAGGCGAGGTGCGTATCCGGGTGCTGGCCTCCTCCGTCTGCCAGCCCGACATCACCGTCCGGGCAGGAAAATCGCTGTACAGCGGCACACCGCTCGGACCCAAACCGCCTTTCGTTCCCGGGTACTCCGTCATCGGTGATGTGGATGCGCTGGGTGACGGCGTTGCTGAGGTCCTATTGGTGAGCGAGTGGCGCCTGACGGTCACTGGGGGCTACAGTGATAATGAGACAGTTTCCCCTCCTTGAAGCGGCTCAAGCCCATTCCTTGCTGGAAAGCGGCCAGGTTGTCGGCAACCTGGTATTGGTAGCGCCAGAACTGCTTTAAATTTCCTTCCCACTTGCATCCTTTCATCCCGTGAGGGTTAAAAGTAAAATCCAAATTGGTGTCTTCCTATCCAAATTGTTGCGGGAGGTCGAATTTGCAGACCTCCCGGGTCGCCAGAGCGGCTCCACCGAGACCTGGGAGGTCCATCCCTCGTATTTTCCTTTTCAGGTACAAAAATTCATCTGCGACCATGCTCCTGGTTGGGCGGTCATCATTCTCCGTATGAAGCGATAACCACAGGCAGGTGTATAATCATCGCAGGGATTGGGTCTAGCACAGCAACCAGCATCTCTGCCTGAAAAGAATACTCTGGAGCCGGAACTGTAGCTTCTGCTCTCCGGCAGAAGCGGGATAGCCCAAGGAGGGGACAACATGTCTTCGCCCATCCTGGTCCTGACAGCCATTGAATTAGGCTTTGGTTTCCTCTTATCCAGCCTCATTTTCGTACTGGTTCTCATACACGGGAGAAAGACCTATCACTACCTGTTCGCGGCATTCCTGTTCATCTGCATGTTCTGGGATTTGGGCACCTTCTTAATCGCGATCAGAAATGAGCATATCGAAGAGCTTGTTATCTACGGTTATGTCATCGGTTTCCCCTGTTCATTTATCAATGCCCTGATCTTTCATTTTGTAAATCTCTACACCGGCCGGCCCGTAAAATGGGCTATCGTGGCAGTTTGGGTGGTCACTGGAGTCATCGTGCTGCTGAGCCTGGCAGGTTTGTATTGGAAGGTAGATGGAGTGTATACCTACGATTGGGGGAATATATTCAGAGTCGCTCCAAATATTTTAGACCCTTTAATGATTGTGAGCTGGTTTGGGATTAATTTGTACGCCTGTTGGCTGTTATATAAAGCCGCGAAAAGAGCTGAGACTCCGCTGGAACGAAGGCATTACCAGTATGTCACTGCCGGCCTGCTGGTGATCACCGTAGCCATTGTAAAAGTGGGAGTGGTTATGGGGATCAATATACCTCTGCTGCTACCGTTAGGGATGTTCCTGGTTGATATCTTCAATGCCATCATTGGCGTGGCAATTATCAAGGACCGGCTCTTCGATATCACCGTGATCGTCAAGAAGGGTACCCTGTATTCCATCCTGGCAGGACTGCTGATCTTCGTTTACAGCTTCACGGAACACATTCTTATCACCTATGTATCAGAGAGATTTGGAGAAGAATCCAGCAGGCTACACCTGATTTCGGTCGCGGTCGGGATTGCCGTTTTATTGCCCCTAAAGAACCGCCTCGAACACGGGATAGAAGCGTATTTTGCAAACAAGAAATTAGTTTTTTAGAACAATCTCTTGTTACTGTGGTTCGATACCAGGCACATTCGGGAGGAAAAGAAAATGAACGACTGGACACAGACGGACTTTGACGCCATCGTGGTCGGCACAGGCCCAGGCGGCGCGACAGTCGCAAGAGAGCTAAGCAAGCGGGGAAAGAAGGTACTGGTATTGGAACGCGGCAGCGGAAAACCTATCCAGGGCACCATACTTCAATTTCTCTCCTTTTGGGGTGATTCCGGGAAGGAGCCTGTTTATCACCCCGCAGTTCCTGGCTCTCTTCCGAGCAATCATATACGGCGGGAGTTCGATTGCCTCATATGCAGGTGCTTTTGATCCGCCTTATGAGATGTTTGATAAATACGGAATCGACCTGCGTCCCGAAGTCGCCGAAGCCAAGAAAGAGCTTCCGATCGCCCCGCTTGCCGAGGAACTGGTTGGTCCAGCTGCCAGGCGAATCATGGAGAGCGCCCTGGAGCTTGGCTATGACTGGCAGAAATTACCCAAGATTGTGTATCAAGATAAATGCCGGCGGGACTGCGACAAATGTACTTTAGGGTGTCCATACGGCGCAAAATGGACGGCCCGGGTGTTTATTGAACAGGCGCTTGATAATCAAGCGATATTATTAACCGGCGCACAAGTCAGAGGTGTGGTCAGGAATAACCAGACTGCTGAGGCTGTAATATTTGAACATAAAGGGAAAAAACATCGCGCCGCTGCGCCTGCTATCATCATCTCCTCCGGTGGCATTGGGACCCCCGAAATTCTCCGTAATTCCGGGATTCGGAACGCCGGTTATGACTTTTTCTTCGATCCACTGATTGTTGCGAATGGAACTGTCAGGGATTTGAACGGAGGCAGGGAATTCCCTATGGTCGCTGGCGTGCACTTTAGGGAGGATGAATATATCCTTACCGATCTTGTCTGGCCTGGTTTAATTTATGGGATTTTCACGTCTGAAGTACTAAGGCTGGATCGTCTCTCTTCACATTCTCGCACACTGCCGATCATGATCAAAGCCAGGGATAGTTTAGGGGGGCGCCTCACGGATCGGGGATGGGTTAATAAACGTTTGGGTGAAAGCGACAAAAAGAAACTCTTGCATGGGTATGGTCGCGCAAAAAAGATTCTGGAGAATGCTGGCGCCCGGAATATTTTTAAGACCTGGTATGTGGCTACCCATCCCGGCGGCACAGCCAAGATCAACGACGTGGTCGATTCCGATCTAAAAACTGAATTGGATCACCTGTACGTCTGCGACTGCTCCGTGATTCCCGAAGCCTGGGGGTTGCCGCCCACCCTCACCATTATTTCCCTCGGGAAGCGATTAGCAAAACACCTGTCCGGTGATCGTGTGCGAGTGAACTAATCAGGTGATCTCTCTAAAGAAGAATAATCTCAATCAGGGGTTTTCTAAAAGAAAATCGATCTGATTTCCTTTTCAAAGGATCGACTTGGAGCACAATTTTCGCATTCCTGCCCGGCAGGCAGCCAAAGGCAGGCTTGGGAATGCTCAACCAGTTTACCAGCGGGTTAACCTGCCCGTGCAGGTAGCCGCGTATGCTGGCATTGCGGATGGTGAGAGTGACCACTTTGGAGGGCGTGCCGCGCTTCGGAAATAGACCATATCCCAGCTGGCTCAGCACCTCGTGCGCATTCGTGCTAAATTTTCCCGGCGGCTGCGCACCCGCCAACCGCAGCACGTTTTCCAGTCCCGCATTGGGTTCTGCTTGTTGGCGGGCAGTCTCCGCTGCCTGGCGAATTTTTTCCTGATGCAGGCTTGCCAATAATTCTTCTATCCGCCGCGAGAGCAGCCAGTAGACCGCCTCCTCCCAGTTTTCGTCACACAGCTTCACCAGCCCGGGCAGGTCGTTAACCAGGGTGCTCGGATTGGCAGGGTCCATAAAAAACCGTGTACCGGGTCTTGGAGATGCGCTTTCCACCAACCGCAATCTAACTGGGATGCTTATATCCCCGCCGTTGGAGCTTATCTCCAGGGTGCTTTCGAACTGGCTTGCGCTACCCGAAACCTGCAGCGCTTCAGTCGCGACCTGCACTTCAACAGGTAATTCTGCCCCAGCCAGGCAGCCAAATTCATCTTCGGCAGCTCGAATCCAGGGTTCTCTGGTTTTTAACCCTCCGTGCAGGTAGCCGCGCCCGCGGTTGGCTATTCGCAGTTCGAGCGAGCGGTTCTCACCCCTACGCAGGGTTTCGAAATCCAGGGATTCCGGCATTGCCTCCATGACCGGCCTGGGCCGGGTCGGCGCCGCCGCTCTTAAGAGGACTCCATGGCCGCAGAGGGGTCGCTGTAGCGCAAACGCAGGGTCTGGCCCTGTTCGGCCAATTTCTCTCCCTCCGGACTGAGATCTGCCAGCCAGGCATCTAGCTCGCCGCGCTGGAAATACTCCAAAGCTTCTCCCCAATGTGCATCGATCCCGCTGACCAGCTCCGCCAGGTTATTGGCGCGCAGTCCGGAACGGTTGAAGACGAACGGCCTGGCGGTCGAAATCTTCTTACCGCAAGATGGGCAGAACCTGGCATTCGGTCTCACCGGTTGCTGGCAGTGCGGGCAGGCAGATAGAATTTCAGCCGGACGGCTGCCTTGCAGTGCCAGGCGCATTTCCTGTGCGTCAGGGAAGCGCAAAGTCGGATCCAGCTGCATGGCTGTCAGGATGATCTGCTCCATCTTCTCACTTATCTTGGGGTTTATCTGCCGGGGTGGTACCAGCTGCTTTTTTGCATAAGCCCGGTCGATCGCATCGGGCGGCATGCTGCCCGTCAGCAGGTTATAAAGGGTTGCCCCAAGGGAGTACACATCTGAAGACGGGCTGGTCCCCGACCCATACTGCTCGGGAGGGGCGAAACCCGGCGTGGCGCCGCGCGCTCCATGGTGTGTGGCGTCCGCGGCACCCCCCAGCTTGGCGATCCCAAAGTCTACCAGCTTGACTGTTCTTCCATCCGGCAGCAGGCGGATATTGTCGGGTTTCACATCTCTATGGATAATTGGGCGCGGGCGGTGTGCGTGCAGGTAGGCCAGGGCGCCAAGCACCTGGTCAGCCCACTCAAGCACTTCCTCTTCCGGGAGGGGTCCAACCTGCGCCACCAGGTCCCCCAGGTTCTGCCCCTCCACGTATTCCATCACCAGGTAAAGCAGTCCACTGGATTTTTCGATGAAGTTATCGGTTACACGCGGCAAGTGGGGCTGGTCCAGGTTTGCCAGGATGCGGGCTTCGACCTCGAACTGCGCCTGGGCATCGGAAGAGCTTTCCTGGCTTTCCTTGATCGCACACTGCTTCTCCAGGATCAGGTCGTCAGCCAGGTATACGGCGCCAAACCCTCCCTGGCCCAGCAAACGGTCGATGCGGTAAGAGCTGTTCTTTAGCAGCGTTCCGGGAGGCAGGGTATTTGCCATCATTCGCTCCAGGCTGTCCAGCTTGCTTTACCCGGCGGGCTCACAGTAAGCTTTTCGCTGTTTTGCCCGGTTATGCGGTAGACCTCCGGCTGCCCATCCCGATCGGAAGTGAACAGGAAGCCTCCGAATATCGGGACAGCCGCCCAGCTCTGGTAAGCTCCCAGGTCATCGGAAGTCCCTGCCGAAACGGTGACCCGCTCTGTGTTTGAACCCGTGATGCGGTAAATCTCTGCTTTCCCATCCCTGTTCGAAGTAAACAGGAAATTGGCCGATCCGGATTCGGGAGCCCCTTCCCAGCTCTCGGCAGAACCCGGAGTGAAGGTGACCCGCGTGCTGTCCTGCCCGGCCAGGCGGTAAATCTCGCGTTTACCGTCCCTGTTAGAAGTGAACAGGATGTTATTCTGACCGGCCGGTTCGGCGTCCCAGCTCTCGGCAGAACCGGGAGTAAACGTGATGCGCTCGCTGGTTTGACCTGTCAAACGGTAGACTTCGCGTTTGCCATCCCGGTTGGAAGTGAACAGAAAGCTGCCGCCTGTTTCTGGAGCAGGGTCCCAGCTTTCTGCGGAGCCGGGGGTGAAGGTGATGCGTTTGGTCTCATCCCCTATCAGGCGGTAGATTTCACGCTTGCCGTCGCGGTTGGAAGTAAAAAGAATGCCCCCGTCGGAGGCTGCCACTGCATCCCAGCTCTCGGAATCACCGGATGTTAACGTGATCCTTTCTGCGCCCCGTCCGGAGAGACGGTAGATCTCGCGTTTGCCATCGCGGTCGGAAGTAAACAGGAGTTCGCCGCTGATCGTGTTTCGCAATCCAGGTGAAAAACTAGTTAGCAAAATTGAAAGGAACACAACAACCGTGCACGCCAGGAGGATCAGCGCAATCCCGGCTATCCCCCAGGCTACCAGGGGTGAAGTACCGTAAATACGGACAGTTTTTTGTTGGGACATCGGTTTAGGTCATTTGAGATTATACACGAACTGGAGAAGAGATTTATTTCGAAGGCCAGTCCACGGAAACCCTCGTCCCCTGGCCAGGTACGGAAGAAATTCGCATGTCAGACCCGATAATTGCGGCACGTTCGAACATCCTGGCCAGCCCGAAATGCCTGTGTGCCAGGAAATGCTCAAAATCCAGGTTATCCACATCGGGAAACCCGGTGCCATTGTCCTCCACCACCAGGCTCGCAGATTCCGGTATCAGGTCCCCATAAATTCGGATCAAAAGTCCCCCGGAATGACGAACGGCATTCTCGGTAGCCTGTTGGACGATGCGATACAGGTGCCCTTCCACCCTGGGTTCGTACCGCACCTGCGACGCAGGGATCTCCAGGCGAACAACCACACCATCCCTTGTTCTTTCGGAGATCTCGTCAACCAGTTCTTCCAATCCTGCCCGCAGGCCGTAATTCAGCATTGCTGGGCGCAGGCCGCTGATCACCCGCCTTAAGCGATCGTTTATTTCCTGTAATTGCTCTTCGATCACTGGCGAATGCCTGCTGCCCATATTCATAGATAGGACCGCCAGCTGGTTGAGCACTTCATCGTGCAAGTCGCTGGACAGCCTGATTCGCTCTTCCTCGTGACGCTCGATATTTGCCTGGTAGAGGGCGTGCAGCTGCGCAGCCTGCTCTGCATTGACCAGTGCGCTGGCTGTTTGGTTGGCAATCGCCTGGAGCATAGATATCTCGGCCTGGGCATAGAAATCATCGGGGTCGCGCCGGCCCAGCAGCCATAGACCCACGCGCTCTCCCCCCACCTGCATGCCGAGAACCAGGCGCACCCAGGAAAAGAGACCAGGCCGGCCTTGATCTTCCGGGGGTGGGATGAAACGGCCAGCCTTTGCCCACAGCGCATCGATTTCAGCCCCTCCTGGTATCTCGGCGAACTCAGTACCGGCTGCATACACCAGCGATACCTGGGTGGATCCCTTCAGCCGCAGAAGCACCGATTGGCGGATAAGCAGGCTGGGGAGGAATTCGTCTTTCAATTGGTGCGTAATCGAATTCAAATCCAGGCTGGTCGAGATGCGTGTTGAATATTCCTCAAGTAAACGATCCGGTAACAGCTTGATCCCAAATATCCTGCGATCCATCCAGCGCTCAAATCTTTGAAAGGCCGCGACTACGAACAGGCCGCAGAGTAATGCAACCATCATGCTAAAAAATAGTGGGATGGCATAAGCCTGAAACTGGCGTTCCAGCAAAGGCAGAAGAATGAATATCAGCATTCCCAACAGGATGAGGAAAATGTATCCGGAGATGGCACGGTTGGTGCGTAGCTCCAAATTCCCTAACTTTTTCCGTGAAATCACGTAAAAGTAAGCCGTCGGCAGGGCTGGGATCGTCAATAGACTGAATTCTCCCGCGAGTGGATAAGACCCGAATATCCCGAACAGGTTGACCACCAGGGTTGGGATTACGGCTACCATTAGACCCAAGCCCAGAATTCTCAATTCCCAGCGTTGTGCAGGTTGAAAGAAATAATGCAGCCCCAACAGGATCAGCGCCCCCACACATAACAATGCAGCGCCAAATAGATAGAGGTTTTTAGGAAGGACCAGAAACCATTCGGCAGCGCTTAGAGCAACAAACACCGCATACCCGAGCCAGAGCAAGACGACAGGTGCTTTTGCGAGCGGTCTCGGCATGACCCAGTGCAGATGCAGGCACACCGGTACACTCAGCCATATTGCCGACCGAAATACAACTGGGCTCATCCAGATCTTGAAAGATGAGACGAAGCCGCTCATCAGCCAGATCGCGGTCAGAAAGAATAAAAGGATCAGAAGTTGCCACTGGCTGTCCTTTGGTCGTACAGTTTGCTTTACAGCCAGCCCGCAGATCCAGAATACATATGCCAGCAGGTAGATATTTACCAGCCTGAAGCGAATTTCCTGGGGGTTCGGTCCCGGGATCACCCAGGGGACGACCCGCCTTTCTACTCCTCGCTGAAGGAGGATGGGGAAAACCTGACCCGTTTCAACTTTTTCAATCAACGGCTGCCTGACGAGCGAGAGATAATCTTCAACCTCAACGCTCCCTACCTCAAGGAGGCGATCGCCTTTCTGCAGATCGGCGCCTGCTTTGGCCTGCACGAAAACATATTGAACAGTGCCATCGGCTGTGTCAATCCCGAAACCTGAATAAGGTATGCGGATAAATAACGCATACGTATAGATGATCAGGATGGCAAGTACGATCCACGGAATACTATGATCTAACCAGAAATTGAGACCGATGAGGTGCTGGTGGCGCATTGCCTGGCTGATTACGAAATAAAAGCCTGCTTTGACAATGAAGTATCAATCAAATAGGTAGATTCTGTAATGTGGTCGCTATTTGTTTTTAATTTATCCTACTTCTTCTACAGGCCCGCAGGGAGTAATCAGGCTCATTTGCCTGGCTTTTGCTATAGCAGCCGACCTGTTGTGAACTTCCAGGCGCAAATAAGCCCCAGAAAGAAGGTTGCGCACGGTGGAATTAGCCACATCCATCTTTTCTGCCAGCTCATCCGTCGCCGCATCCGGGTAAGCTGCACATAATGACAATGCCTGCAGCTGCCGGGCGGTCAACAGGGGACTCTCGGAATCCTGTTTCAGCAGCAGCTGGTGCGCCTGTTTGCTGAAGTGAATGCCCCCGCTGGCGACGGAGCGAATGATACTTCCCAGTTCTTGAATGGAAGCCTGGTCGTTTTTCAGGATAAAACCGCTGGCGCCCGCCTCCATCACTGCTTTCACCAGCGTCCGAATGCTGTACATTGAAATAACTAAAATGGATAGCCGCGGATAGAGCTGCAGCCAGCGCGGGATTAACTGCAGGATGGGGAAGGGATTTGGATTTTCGTTGGATATTGGGACAAACACATCCAGCAGTATCACATCTGGCGTGCGGTCTGCCAGGAGGGATTCGAATTCCTCAGCAGCGACAGAAGTCCCAACCACTTCGATATCGGATATCTGGCGTAAACGGAATTGATAGCCATCCAGGATGCCTTGGTGGTCGTCGAGGATCGCCACACGGATCTTATTCGAGGTAATTCCAGCCATAACCCTCAAATCAGTACAAATGCCTATACCTGTAGTACGGCTGCCTATTCACTTACCAGATGCAATCCCATAAGATTATAGCAACGAAAACCAATTTCTTATCATGCAATTTACCAACCTGATGTGGCAAAATATTGCCAGCCAGATGGGGTGGTGCCAGCTGGCACATTCCCTGGCCAGGGCGGTGCTGTTCTCATCCTGAGCTCTTGTTTGGGAACAGAACACGCGTGGGGGTGCTTTTATTGGAAATATCTCTCAATGGGATGACTTATTCCCAGGTGAGGGATACTCGCATAGCACCGAGGGAGACTGGCTTCATTTTTACGAAGCGGCTCCAGCAACCTTACCAACACCTGATATTTCTTAATCAGGTGTGCGGAAAGGGGCACTGGAGCCGCTGACGTTAAACCGGTGTGTCTGCGTTTTTGCCATGCTTGACAAGCCATTTACATGTGAGTACAATAGTTCCGCTCTGAGGCTTAATAATCTACTCCCAGGCCGAGATAGCTCAGTTGGTAGAGCACATGACTGAAAATCATGGTGTCGCCAGTTCGATTCTGGCTCTCGGCACTCTCGACCAGTACTGAGGCCGGGTACGCGGGCATAGTTCAGTTGGTAGAACGTCTCCTTGCCAAGGAGAAGGTCACGGGTTCGAGTCCCGTTGCCCGCTCTCATTATTCAACAAATATGGCAGAATACCTGGTTTTGGGGACAGTATCCAAAATCACGAAAACTTTGGCGACGTGGCCAAGTGGTAAGGCAAGGGTCTGCAAAACCCTGATCACGGGTTCAAATCCCGTCGTCGCCTCTAAATAACGGGCCTTAAAACCCGTTTTTAATTCCCCGTCTCAGGTCCTACTGTATAACCATATCCCGGCACGGTGCGGATGAAGCGCGGCGCACGCGGATCGTCTTCAATTCTCTCGCGCAGGTTCTTAATGTGCACACGCACCAGGTCCGGGCTGCCCGAATCTGATGGGTAATCCCAGACTTCATCCAACAGGCGTACCGGTGTGAAAATCTCATCCGGGTGTCTCATCAGGTGAACCAGCAGTTCGTACTGGACTGGCGTCAGGCGAATAATTCCTCGACTGGGAGTTGAGAGCTCGTATGAACGCGTATCGAGCACAAAAGCTCCGATGCCAATGCTATGATGGGTTTCAAGAGCATCGGAAACACCCGGATTTTCCGCCTGGCTGTTTGCCAATCCCGGTTGAGCAGTTTTTTTTAGCTCGAACCGCCGCCTGGCACGCCGGATGATGGCCTGGATGCGCAGCACCAATTCATCGACATTAAATGGCTTGCACAGGTAATCGTCCGCCCCGGCGTTGAAACCGGCAATTTTATCCTCGTCTTTGATTTTTGCTGTCAGGAACAGGATTGGTATTTCTGCCAGCAGCGGATCTGACCGCATTTCGCGGCAAACCGTGTAGCCATCCATGCCGGGCATGATGATGTCCAGGATTACCAGATCGGGAGCTCGTCTGCGGGCAGCTTTTAATCCCTCTACCCCGCTGTGCGTTAATGTCACCCGGAACTCGTCCCCTCTCAGGCTGCGCTCGATCGTGCGAGCCACAATATCATCATCTTCAATGACCAGGACGTGTGCGGGTTCCATATTCGAAGGACTCTCCGCCCGGACAGGAATTCGACCGTCTCAGGCCAGGATATAATAAACTTTTGCACCTTGAATCACCATAAAGTATCTGTTAATACCCATACACCGCAGCAGCCGGCGTCAACTGTAATAACCTGAGCTAACCGACAATACCCCCTTCCGTCAGCCGGCGCATATCGCTTAAAGCTGCTTCTATTTCTGCGACACTCACCACCCGGTCCTGGACTCGATGCCGCAGCTCGCCTGCTGCCGCCCTCTCTACAGCTACCTGGCGTACCGTCCGACCGCCCTGCAGCGCTTCCTTCACTATCCTTGCACCGGCGGCGTATCCGATTAACGGGTTGAGTGCAGTCACAATAATGGAATTGCGTTCCAGCCACAGGCTTGTTTTCTCCGGGTTGGCCAGCAGGCCACGCACGCACTTATCGGTGAAAGCCTTCACCGCACCAATTGTCACCTGCATCATTTCAAACAGGTTGTGCGCGATTACCGGCATCATCACATTCAGCTCCAGCTGTCCGGCCTGAGCCGCCAGCGCAACCGTCAGGTCACAGCCCTGAACGTGGAACATCGCCATGTTAAGCATTTCCGCCAGAACCGGGTTCACCTTGCCTGGCATGATGCTGGATCCCGGCTGTACCGCCGGCAGCTGGATTTCATCCAGACCGGTAGCCGGTCCCGAGGCTAGCAGGCGGAAATCGTTGGCAATTCTACCCAACGTGATCGCCAGCGTGCGCAGGGAAGCCGAAAAATCGGCAGCATCTGCCATGGACTGCATGCTTTCAAACAGGTTATCCGAGGGATACAGATCCAGGCCGCTTAATTCGGACAGCCTCGTCACCATGCGTATTGTATATTCCACGTGGGCATTCAAACCCGTCCCAACCGCAGTACCGCCAATCCCAATGCGGCGCAAGCCTTCTCCTGCCCGCCGGATACGCTGCGCATCGCGACTGACCGCCCGAGCGTAACCGCCGAACTCCTGTCCCAGCCGCAGCGGTACAGCATCCTGCAGGTGCGTTCGACCGGATTTAATGATTCCGTCAAATTCGACCTCTTTATCCTGAAGTGCTCCAGCCAGTTCCTCGACCGCCGAAAGCAGCTCATCCAGCCGCCACAGCGCTCCCATGCGGATGGCGGTAGGGATGCTGTCGTTGGTCGACTGCGCCATGTTGACATGGTCATTGGGATTTACCCTGTACTCCCCCGGCTCTCCGCCCAGGAGCTGAGTGGCACGGTTGGCGATCACCTCGTTTATATTCATGTTGTGACTGGTGCCCGCCCCGGCCTGGAAGGGGTCAACCACGAACTGGTCATCCCATATTCCTTCGATCACTTCCTGGGCGGCCTGGACGATGGCATTCGCGCGCTCTACATCCAGCAATCCCAGGTCGCGGTTGACTTCGGCCGCGGCTCTCTTGATCAGCGCCATCGACCAGATGAACGCCCTCCAGGGTTTCAGCCCCGAGACAGGGAAGTTATCCACTGCACGCTGGGTCTGCCCGCCGTACAGGGCTGCAGCAGGCACCTGCACTTCGCCGAGAGAGTCGTGCTCGACACGGTATGAATTGGACATAATGGGTTCTCCTATGACTAATATCCGATAATTCTACTCCGCTTTTTCTTTGAAAAATATATCCCGCGTATTTGCATAAGGTGTTTATCACGATACCTGAGAATAGTCCTCTTACCCACGGACCTCAGTGTTTTATTCCGGGATATAATTTATTGTTCGCTTAAACTGACTTTTATGAATTGAATTTCGGGTTTGAATACAAACTGAATTCAATGCTTCTTCACTCCGCCACCCAACTCCTGACCCTCTCCGGCGGCCCGCAGCGCGGGCGAGACCTGGGCCGCCTGGAGATCATCCCGGACGGCGCCGTGCTGATCGACGGCGAAAAAATCGCGGCGGTAGGCACTACCTCCGAGCTGCGGACGGCTTATCCGGATGAACCCGCCTTGGACGCCAGTGGCAAAGTTGTTATGCCCGGCTTCGTCGACCCGCATACCCACGCCATCTGGGCCGGCGACCGCTCCGCCGAGTTCGAGATGCGCCTGCAGGGAAAAACCTACCTGGAGATCCAGGCTGCCGGAGGCGGAATTCTATCCACCGTGCTCGCCACGCGCACCGGCTCACTGGAAAATATGGTCGCTGACACCCGCCGTCGCTTGTGGAATATGTTCGTGCACGGGACCACCACCGCTGAAGTGAAAACCGGCTACGGGCTGCGCATGTCCGCCGAGCTGCGCATGCTGCAGGCCCTGATGGCGCTCGACCGCCAGGGACCGTTGGATATCGTTCCCACCTTCCTGGGTGCGCATACCATCGCCCCGGAGTTCCGCGAGAACCCGGAGGGCTACACCGAATTGATCTGCCATACCATGCTGCCGGTGTTGTGCGAGTGGTGGCCGCACTTCGCCCCCTTCCAGCCCATGCCCTTTGTGGACGTGTTCTGCGAGACCGGTGCATTTGACCTGGCCCAATCTCGAATGATACTCTCTAAAGCCAGGGAGCTTGGCTTTCCGCTCAAGATCCACGCCGATGAGTTTGACAACCTGGGTGGTGTAATGCTGGCGGTCGAATTGGGTGCCGCCTCTGCCGACCACCTGGTTGCCACCTCTCCCCAGGATATCGCCGCACTGGGACAGAGCGACACCGTGGCCGTATCCCTGCCCTGCACACCATTCGGATTGGCGCAAACCAAATATACCCCTGCTCAAGAGATCCTGGAGGCAGGCGGCCTGCTGGCTATCGCCACCGATCTCAACCCGGGAACTGCCTGGTGTGAAAGCATGCAGTTCGCGGTCGCCCTGGCCTGCCGCTACCTCCGCCTCACTCCCGCCCAGGCTATCGCCGCGGCGACCATCAATTCCGCCGCCGCCATCCAGCGCCAGGATAAGCTGGGATCGCTGGAACCCGGCAAGCAAGCCGACCTGATTATCCTCGACGTTCCCGACTACCGCCACCTGGGATACCGCTTCGGCACTAACCTGGTGCAGACGGTGATCAAGAAGGGACAGGCATACCCTGTCCAACCTCAGCCCTTCCTTGACGTAAGTTAAATGCTTATGTCTGCCAGCTAAACTGATTATTGATAACGAAGAACTGTATGCTGATTACTGTTCTCTGATCACTGCTTTTTCCAATGCCAGACATACACACCGCCCGCCGCTGGTACTCCCCATCCGACCCCGTGCACGGATTCGACCACGTGCTGCGCGTCTACCGGCTGGCAGAATACATAGCGGTCTGCGAGAGCGCCGACATGGAGATCGTACGTGCGGCGGTGCTGCTGCATGATATAGATGCCTCCCAGATGTCCGAAAAGGACAGTCGTGTGAATGGTCTCCAACGCCAGCAGCATCACCATGCTTCCTCTGAATTTGCGGCCCAAATACTTCAGCAGGAAGGCTGGCAGGCAGAGCGCATCTCCGCCGTGCAGCACTGTATCCTTTCCCACCGCTTCCGGGATGACAGCGAACAGCCCCAGACCCTGGAAGCCCGCGTCTTGTATGATGCTGACAAGCTGGATGCCATCGGCGCAGTTGGTGTCGCCAGGGCGCTGGCCTTTGCCCTGCAGGCCGGTCAGCCGGTTTTCGCCTCACCATCCGATAAATTTCTAAAGTCCGGACAGCTCGAGCCTGGCGAGCCGCACAGCGCCTACCACGAGTACCTGTTCAAGCTGCGCAAGCTCAAAGCCAGCCTTTCGACGCCCACCGGCCAGCAACTGGCTGAAGATCGTCACCGGCTCATGCAGGATTATTTTACAAACCTGGCTGCCGAAATGGAGTTCACCACCAAACCATGCCCCCAACGCTGAAAGAAATCGAAAACCTGGCCTTGAAAGCCGGAGAAATCCTGTGCACTTATTATGGTCAGAGTCTGGATATAAAATATAAAGGCGCAATCGACCTTGTCACGGAGGCCGACCTGGCCTCCGAAAAATATCTGCTGGGTGAAATCCGGCAGCGCTACCCCGCTGACATCATCGTCAGCGAAGAAAAGGGTTCGCTTCCGGGTGAGCAGTGCTGCCAGTGGTTCATCGACCCACTGGACGGCACGATTAATTTCGCCCATGGACTGCCGATATTTTCTGTTTCAATTGCTTATGTCAGGAATGACGACCTGCTGTATGGTGTGGTCTACGATCCGATGCGCAATGAATTATTCAGCGCTCAGCACGGTCAGGGAGCACAATGCAATGGGAAACCAATCCGTGTTTCGGGCCAACCAGAGCTGGACCGCAGCCTGCTGGTGACAGGGTTTGCTTATGACATCCGCACCAACCCGATCAACAACATAGACCTGTTCGAGAAATTCTTGAAACTCACCCAGGGGGTGAGGAGGCTGGGTTCTTCTGCACTGGACCTGTGTTATGTAGCCAGCGGTCGCCTGGATGGATTCTGGGAGCCCGCCATTCAGGCCTGGGATATCGCTGCCGGAAGCCTGATTGCCAGGGAGGCGGGGGCCACCGTCACCAAAACCAGCGGCTGTCCGGACCTCCTCGCCGCTCCCTGTTCGGTCCTGGCGGCCTATCCACCCCTGCACCAACAAATGTTAGCCGTCATCCAGGGTAATAATTAAGACTTCCGAATTCTTCAAGGATTCGGAAGTCTACCTTCTTCGCGCAGCAGCTTTTCAAAAGCCGGCAGATCCACGCGTGAAGTCATATCAAGGCTGATGGGGGTGACCGAGATAACACGGCGCACGCGGAGGGTGTAAGCATCTGTATCCGGGGTATCGTCACGCAAGCTGACAGCCTGCCTGTAACCAATGCGTGCCGGCGCCTCCCAGGAGGTGCGCTCTGGTTGGGTGGCTTCGAAATAAGCCGTGCGGGACAGGCGCGTGATCTCCCAGGTCGTTCCCAGAGTGGCATCGCAGGGGATATCCACCTTCATGACATCAACATCGGGAGGCAGGCGGTTCTGCAGCATCAGGCGTCCCGAAATAGGTCGTAAAATGCGCCGCCGTGGAAAAATCCACTTCATCAGAATGTGTGTAATGGTGCTTCTGGTCAGTCTCCAGCGAGACCGCCAGCGATGGGATACCCAGTCCAGCCCCTTCCAGGGCCGCACCAACCGTGCCCGAAATGGTCACACCGCTGCCGACATTTTCACCGTAATTTATCCCGGAGACAACCAGGTCCGGTTTCTGCGCGTTCCCGTTAACACATGGAAGGATTTCCAGTACCGCGTGCAGCACAGCCTGAGCGGGAGTACCGCCGACGGCGTATACCTTCCAGGACTGTCCATGGATTTGCACTTGTTGCTCGTGGATGATGCCGTCAGAGCTCACAGGCAGGCTGCGCCCGGCACCTGACGATTGTTCGCGTGGGGCGACCACGTGCACAAAGCCCAATTCGGACAATGCCTGCGCCGCTGCCCACAATCCGGGAGACTCGATGCCGTCATCGTTGGTCAGTAAAATTTGCATGTCAGCTGCATGACTTCTTCGCATTAATTACAGGTATTATAGCCTTTTTTAATATATCATTATTGTGCGCAACATGCACAACAAAGTCCTTCCGTCTTTTTGCATGCTGCATTAATTTCAAGTGGTGTTTCATCCAACAATCCAACCCTGATTGCTTAGTCTTTGGACGCAGCTTTAGATTGGTGGATTATTTCATGGTATGCTTTCAAGGAAAAATCGTCGATGAAGCACCGCATACGCAGCGCAGTGATCCTTATTCAGGATCAAAAGATCCTGTTGGTCAAGCATGTCGATCCATCGACCGGGGAAGAATGGTGGGTGCCACCGGGCGGCGGGCTGGAAGACCAGGATGACTCGATTCTCAGCTGTGCCGTGCGCGAGACCCATGAAGAAACAGGCCTGGTAGTTATAGTTGGCAGGCTGGTTTACCTGCGCGAATTCGTCGAACGATCATCACAGACTCGCAACGTAGAGCTATACTTTCTGGGGACGGATTTCTCGGGTGAGCCGACCCTGGCAAATGTGGCTGGTAGCGGCCCGGATGAAGGCTATATTCAGCAAATTGCCTGGTTGTCCAGGGAGGAAATCCAGGGATTGACCGTTTATCCCCAGGAGCTGCAGGGAGAATTCTGGGAAGATTTTGCACTCGGATTTCCAGCAGTCCGCTATCTTGGAAATCGTTCGGATTGAACCCGATATCACAGCATAAATCGCTTAAAACTTTTACATCGGATTACGAAGACCACTCACTGAAAAAGGAGATCAAACATGCCTGTTCGCAATGCCTCAGCCGAATGGAATGGAACGCTTAAGGAAGGAAGAGGGTCATGAAGCTCGGGAGCGTGGCCTTCGAAGCTGACTTCAGCCATGCGACCCGTTTTCAGGAGCAGCCCGGCACCAACCCTGAGGAGTTTGTCGGTGCGGCCCTCTCCGGCTGCTTCTCGATGTTCCTGGCTTCCCAGCTCACCAACGCCGGCTACCCTCCAAAGCAAATCCGCACCCGGGCCAAGGTGCACCTGGGCGAAGGCCCGCGTATCCACTTGATCGAGCTGGATACCGAAGCCGAGGTTCCCAATATCTCGGATCAACTTTTTCAAGAGAAAGTTGCGGTATCGAAGAGCAAATGCCCGGTCTCGATGGCCCTGGCTGGACCGGAAATTCATGTTAATGCCCAGTTGGTTTAAAGAGCAACGCTCAAGAAACTGATTAACTGTGAAAGTCCTTTTTATCGGTGGAACGGGTTTTATCAGCACTGCCGTGAGCCTGCTGGCGGTCGAGCGCGGCTTTGAGCTTTACCTGCTCAATCGCGGCGAGCGCGGCTCAGCTCCACCCGGCAGCCAATTGATCATCGCTGATATTTACCAGCCGAGTAGCTCAAGTCTGCCCTGCAGGACATGCACTTCGATGTGGTCGTGGATTGGATCGCCTATACCCCCCAGGATATCGAGCGCGACCTGAAGGTATTCCGCGGCCGGGTCGCAGCAGTTCATCTTTATCGGCTCCGCTTCCGCTTATCAAAAACCTCCCGACCATTACCTTATCACCGAATCGACACCGCTCTCCAATCCCTTCTGGGATTACTCGCGCAACAAGATCGCCTGCGAAGAGCTGTTGATGCAAGCCTATAGCGAGGAAGGTTTCCCGGTCACCATCGTCCGTCCTTCCCTGACCTACGACCCAAATTTTCCCATCGCCATCGGTGGCTGGGGCTGCTACACCCTGGCTGACCGCCTGAAAAAGGGACTGCCGATCATCGTGCACGGCGACGGCACCTCGCTGTGGGTGGTGACGCACGCTGAAGACTTCGGTCGCGGCCTCCTGGGGTTGTTTGGAAACTCGGACGCCCTCGGCCAGGCGTTCCACATAACTTCTGACGAAGTGCTGACCTGGATCCAGGTCTACCAGACCATCGCTGAAGGTTTAGGAGTGGAAGCCAACATCGTGCACATCCCCACAGATTTCATCGTCCGGGTAGCACCCAGGCTCACGGGGACCCTGCTGGGCGACAAAGCCTGGAGCACGGTCTTCGACAACAGCAAAATCAAAAGCTTTGTGCCGGGATTCCAGGCGACCATCCCCTTCCACCAGGGCATCCGGCGCACACTGGCCTGGTTCGAGGCAGACGAAAAACGCCGGCGGGTAGATGCTGCTGTGAACCAGGAGATGGATATGATATTGGATGCTTATGGAGAAAAGGTGAAGTAAACCAGCGGGAAAACAGGCGATTTAAATAAACAGCGCCCCCGGCGCGACTCGAACGCGCGGCCCCTTGCTCCGCAAGCAAGTGCTCTAATCCACTGAGCTACGAGGGCATTCTAAGAACAATGCGATAATGATTTTACCACTATCCGGGCTTTGCGCAAGAATCTCACCTCCGGCGCTGGATATTCCCCATGGCGTCCACCGCATGCCCGGCATCCAGCTCCACCTGGTAGAAGCGCACCTTGCGGTACAGGTCTTTCAGCGCCGACATCACCTGCTCATAGTCCATGTTCTGGCGCTTATACTGCCCCCTGATTTGTTTCAGTGTCTTCTCAATTTCATCCAGCAATGCCCGGATTTCCCCGCTCACTGCCGGGTCCTGGCGGTAGGCATACCATTGGTTCTGCCACAGCGTGCTCAGCTCAGCCAAGTCGGCTTCTACTTCTTCCGCCCGGCTCATCTCCTGCGCTGCCTGGTCAGCCCGAGCCTGCACCCTCTCTCGTAGAGCCCGGTAGTCAGCCGAAAGCTCCCCGAGCTGCTCCACCAACAGGAGTGCATTTCCGGGTTTGGATTTCAGAGCCTGCCAGCGCTGGTCTATCTCACTCAGCTCCACTCGCTCATCCTGCAGGTTCACCCCACTTGGCGGCCAGCTGCTGCGCTGGGCCATCCAGGCTGAGGCTGTGTCCAGTGCCTGGTGCACCTGCTGCTGGGCTTCAGCTGCCTGAGTGTGCCCGCGCACAACTGGCGCCTCGATTTCGAGCATCGCTTTGCGTACCCCCACGCAGCGCTGCCAGAAATCGCTGCGCTGTTTAAACTCCGGGATGAGCCGTACCAGCGGCAGCCCTTCCTGTGCCAGGCTGGCATCAGGCGGAAAAGCCGGCAGAGAAGACAACAAACCGCGCGCCTCGCTGATCGCTCCTTCCTCCAGTGTGGCGATAGCATCCAGAGCTGCCACGACAGCTGCGATCGCCTGTGATTGAGCCTGGATTTCCTGCCCTAATGCAACCAGCCATTGGATGGCAGCCGACTGCACGCGCTTCGTCACTGCTCCGGCCAGCCTGGCTTTATCTTGGATCCTGCCCTTATCGCGATTCTCAAGCGCAATACCGGCTCTCTTTACTTCATTTTGCAGGTCAGGCAGGTTCTTCCCGGCAGCCCCAGCCAGAAATGAATTGCTGCGCACCAGAAAAGCGATCTGGCTCAAAGCCATTTGAGCATCCTCTGTCAAATTGACAGCCTGCCGCTCTTCCTGCTCGAGCTGTACCAGGCGTTTCTGCAAGTTAGCAAGACGCTGGCTCAAGATTCCTTGATCCTGGATAAAAACGCGCCTCGCCTCCAACTGCCTGCCAATTTCAGACTCAGCGATTGGCAGCTTTTCCACACTCGAACTCAGTGTATTTACCGCCTGCTCCATCTCCTGCAGGTCGGCAGGGAGGCCGGAAATTCGGTCTTCAACGGCGAAATTCTCCTGGGCATAAGAACTCGAGGCGCTCTATAAGCTGGTGGGCGCTCTCCAGCCAGCTGTCAAAATCCTTAACAGCAGGATCATCAAGTATGCCGACCAGCTCAGAGTGCTGCTGCCCCACCAGGGCCAGCCGTGAAATCAAATCCTGGATTTCGGTTACCACCAGCAGTGATTTCGCCAGGTCGACCGGGATGGCTTCTGGATCGATCAGCCTGTCCCCGGTATCCAGCTCATCCGATTCGCGCTGCAGCTGTAGGAGCTCGGAATTGCTGCGGCTCATGTCAACTGGCAGTGTTGAATGATCAGCGAGCGCCTCTTTGACTGCAGCCGCTTCCTGCAGTCCAACCTTAACCTGGCCGGTCGCCCTCTTCAGAGCAGCCAAATCCTGGCGCAACTGGCCGAACTGTCCCTGTATTTCCGTCAATTCATTCATCGCCTGCTCTGCCTGGCTCACGGCCTCTGGCAGGCGCTCGACCTCCGGTGCATCCATGAAAGCCTGTAAGTCGTGCGTTCTGCTCTGAAGCACAGCCAGCTGGCTTTCAAGTCCGCTGAGGTTGAGTACGCCGGCAGCGCTGGAAACCAGGCGCTGTGCACCGTTTACTGCGCGGCTCAGCGACTGGACTTTCTGACCTGCTGCTGCCAGCCGGGTCTCCCACTCACTCCCTGTAGAAATTACCTGCTCCAGCTCGAGTTTAGCCGCTTCGATGTTTGAATAAGTAAGTATGACATCCTCGCGCTGCGCCAGATTGATGACCTCCGCTTCATCCCCGCTGAAAAAGTAAACCGGGATTTGATCCAGTTTCTCTCTTATTTGCCTTCTCTGTCGATTGATTGATTTGTACTGCTCACCGTGCAAACCCAGGGCGTGCAGCTTTTCGAACAGCTGCTTCGATTCTTGTTGCACCAGGAAAGCCTGCCTGGCTTGCTGCGCGGTATCCCAACCCAAATGGGTCAAGCCCTCAGCCTGCATGCGGGCGGATTCCAGATCAGAATGTTCTGCTTGCAGTTCTCCCACCAGCTTCCCCGCCTCACGCTGCAGTCGATACCAGGAGGTTGGGATCAGGACAGTGATCAGTTTATAAACTGCGGAAATCGGCCTGGCTCCTTCTTGCAGCCTCACATACCGTTGGTTAAATTCAGTATGTCTGCCCCTCGCCTGGTCTATTTTCCCCTGAATATCATTTACCCGCCTGCCATACGGCTCCGGATCTTCGGGACTTAATCCGCTTATTGCAGCAGTAACCTGGCCAAGATCACCCTGGATTTGACGCAGCAGGCTGCCCGCGGTTTTCATTTCCGCAAGAGTCTTTTGTCTCCAGTTCCGCCCCAGGATCCCTATACCCACCAGGCCTGCCAGCAATACCAGCGGTATCAGCCACAAACCAGTGTTCAGGAAAGAAAGCTCTTCGAGATTCATAATTATTGTCACTGGTCACTGTACACTGCTTACTGATTACTTTCTCCTAACGCTGCTTCCATAATCTTCTGGATCCGGGCGATCATCCCCGCCGGATCAGGATGCAAACCTTCGATCAACAGGGCGTCTTCATAAACTTGCTCGACGATCAACGAGCTCCGCAGGTCTTCGGCAGGCAGGTTATCCAGGCGTTTCAATATGCTGTGATGCGGATTTAGCTCCAGTACCTTCTTTGGCGCCTGGAAATCCCGCTCGAGCATCCGGTAGACGCGCTGCATCTCCTGGTTCAGGGTACCTTCAGGATCCACCAAGCGCGCCGGAGATTCCGACAATCTATCCGTCAGCCGTACATCGCTAACCTTTTCGCCCAGCTCGAGCTTTAAAGCGCTCGACCAGGTCTGAGCCAGCCGCTTCCTCGTCAACCTGGTCAACCTCGCCCTTATCAAGTTCAGGTAGCTTCAGATCGGCGGAAGCCACATTGCTCAGCTTGTGACCTTGATATTCTTTCAGCCGCGCCAGCATGAAGGCGTCCACCGGGTCGGTAAGCAGGATGGCTGAATAACCATAGTGCCGGATCACATCCAGGTGCGGGCTGTATAATACCGACCGTTCATCGTCCCCCATGATGTAGAAAATCTCCTCCTGGTCGGCTTTCATCTCCTGGACCACTTCATCCAGAGATACCCAACTGCCTGGCTGAGTGATGGTCTTGAAGCGCAGTAAGGGATAGAGCTCCTCGGGCTGGTTTTGTTCAATCGCCACTCCCTGCTTGATATAGCGGGCATAGCCTTCCCAGAATCGCAGGTATTTGTCCTTATCTTCCTCCGCCAGCTTTTTGAGAGTTTCCATCACCCGCGGAGTCAACAGTTTCTTGATCTGCGCCATCGCCCGCGAGGATTGCACAGTCTCGCGTGAGACGTTCAGTGGCAGGTCTTCTGAATCCACGACCCCCTGCACAAAACCGAAATATTCCGGCAGCAGGTCCCGGCTGTATTCCTGGATCAGGACTTTGCGGGCGTATAATTTCAGTCCATCTTCCTTTCGCAGCGCGAAGATGTTATGCTCGGAGCTGACCGGGATATACAGGATGGCGAAGAGCTGAGCTGGAGCATCCACTACCATGTGGGTGTGAGCCAGCGGCGGCTCAAAATCGAGGGTGAGCTGCTTGTAGAAATCATCATAGTCCTTCTGTTCTACCTGGCGTGGCTGCTGCCTCCAGAGTGCGGTCTGGCGGTTGACCTGTTCCTGGCTTTCACCAATGTAGATCGGGAACGGAATGAAGTCGGAGTGTTTACGGATCACTTCTCGCAGCCGCTCTTCCTCGAGGTATTCATAAGCATCTTCATTTAGCTTGAGAGTCACGGAAGTGCCTCTCCGCTGCCTGTCTGCCGGCTCGACGGTGAAGGTATCCGAACCGGTGCAGAACCAGGTCGCCGCTTCGCCGTCCTTTTTAAACGACCGCGAAGTCACCCGAATCGATTCTGCCACCATAAATGCCGAGTAGAAGCCGACCCCAAATTGCCCGATCAGTTCATCTGCCTTCACCTCGCCCTGTCTGGCGGCGCTGATAAACTCGCGTGCACCTGAATGAGCGATCGTGCCCAGGTTTGCCACCAGGTCATCGGAAGTCATGCCAATCCCAGTGTCCTCCACTGTCAGTGTTTTTTCATCCTGGTTGGGAAGGATGCGGATGGCGTGCTCTGCTTCTGGATCGAGCACATCACGGTTGGTGAGCAGCTCAAAATCGAGGCGCGACAGGGCATCTGAGGCGTTGGAGATCAGCTCTCGCAAGAAAATTTCGCGCTCGGTATACAAGGAATGGATCAGGATATCCAGCAGCTGCCGGGTTTCGGCTCTGAAGGCAATCGGGGCAGCGCTGGCTGCTGGAGTTTCATTTGAATGCATAGCTTTTCTTCTCCATCTTATAAGTTCTACTTGCCAGGATTAAAGCCTCTAGTCCACTTCCCAGGGGGGTGTCCCGCTGCCGCCCGCCATGTTCAATGAGGCTCTCACCTGTTCCCCAAGCTCAGGCAGCAGGTCAGCGGTGGCAGACAGCAGGCCAAAGCAGCCGGTAATCATCATATCTCCGAATGGAACGGCGAAATACGGACGCAGTGTGGAACCGCGCAGCATCCCCCGGCGTGGTCCAGTCACTACTATGCCGAAATCCTCCCCGGTCTCCAGCACGAGCGGTGTTGGATCGTACACCAGTGCCCCGTGACCGTGGTCGCTGAAAACATCGGCATGCATCAGGCTGCCATCTGCCAGTGCATGGATCAAACCCTCCAGCTTGGGCAGGTCAATCAATCCGGTATGGTGTTCGAACACTCCTTCGATTCCTGTTGGTCCCAGGCGAAATGCCAACGTATGAAAATTACCTGCATTGGTGATCAGCAGTCGCGAGCGGGAGCGGACGCGCGGGTCAAATGTTGCTCCCAGGACTGCCGCAGGTGCTGTATCCATTACCACCAGTGGTATCCCATCTTGCAAAATGCTCGCTGAATTTCTGGCGGTCTGAACCACCGCCTTCAGCCGGGTCATTATCGCCGGTACGTCCTGCGCCAGGTATGCAAAGGCGCTCAGCCGGTTGTGTTTCCGGATGCGCTCATCCAGGTAATCGAAGCGGAACTGGCGGTCGGATATCTCCTGCGGGGCAGCGCCGTGGTCGAACACCGCCACCGCCACCACCGCCAGGTCTTCCAGGGTAACGCCAAAAACCTGCAGCGCTCTCTGTATGCTGTCGAAATCAAAATCTTTCAGCTCCAGCCGCAGCACCTGCGAGGGAAGTCTCCTGGCTTCGTCCTGGCTGAGCACCTGCACACCCATCGCCTGCACCTTGTCCAGGTCGTCATCGAATGTGCGGGCTGCCTCTGGTGTGGCATAAACAGCAAGTCCCTGTCTGAGCAGCTCCTCTGCCCCCCAGGCACTGGGACCGCCGCCCATCATCACCCCTTCCAGCAGCACAGCCTCGCCCCGCCTGGCAGCCGCTTTCAATTTTCGGTTCAGTATCATCGTAGGCGAGGGCACCACCAGCTTGAAACCGTTCTCAATATCCAGGCGCGAGTCGTACAGGAAAATATCCTGGGTCCCGGTTCCGATATCGACTGTGAGTATTTTCATACCTCAATTATTATACCTGTACCACCCGATCAGGATATTACACATCCAGGATGGCATAATAACTCTCCGGTGGGGAAATGAATTTCATGAATCCTTGGTTATTTCTTCATACCTTCTTCACAAGCCCGGTGTATGCTTTAAGCTGGCATCATGGAGGTGAATTATGAAAAAGGCAATCCTTTGGATCGTGATAGTCGCGCTGGGAATCTTACTGCTGGCAGCCTTGATCCTGCCCTGGGTCTTCGGTGGAACTGGCTACGGGATGCGCCCGTACGGCGGTATGATGGGAAGAGATTTCGGCTATATGCACCCCATGGGTTGGGTTGGAATGGGCCTGGGCTGGTTGTTTCTGTTGGCAATCCTGGTTCTTTTGGGATTGGGTATTGCCAGCCTGATCAAATACTTGACAGAGCCGAAGTCGAAGTTCAATCCGGCGGTTGAGCCTCAAAATATCCAGGTCTGCCCAAGCTGCGGCAAGCCTTCCCAACCAGATTGGAGCACCTGCCCCTACTGCGGAACCAGCTTGAAAGAAAGCCTGTAGGCGGTTTATTTAAGCCAGATTCTAAACGTACTCCCCTTGCCCAGCTGGCTTTCGACCTCGATCTTTCCACCGTGAGCCTCTACGATCGAGCGAGCGATCGCCAGGCCCAACCCTGATTCTTCATCCTGCTGGGTACGGGAGGGGTCAACCCGGTAAAATCGATCGAACACGAATGGTAGTGCTTCCGATGGTATCCCCTCCCCGCTGTCTTCAACCCTCAGCTCCACACCATCCTGCCAGCCTTCAGCTGCCAGGATGATCTTTCCTCCATCCGGCGTATGCCGCAGGGCATTGCTGATTAAATTGCCCATCACCTCCGCCATGCGCTCCTCGTCTGCATT
The DNA here is from genome assembly GCA_963698765.1 of uncultured Chloroflexia bacterium. GTDB lineage: Bacteria > Chloroflexota > Anaerolineae > Anaerolineales > UBA4823 > CAVOSB01. The sequence goes on along the minus strand of CAVOSB010000030.1, from coordinate 214,391 downwards.
GATAGCTGGCAGCTCCGCCGCTGCATCCACCTGCAGCTCTACGCCCTGGTTCATCGCTTTCTGGGCATAGGCAACTGCCAGGCGTTCCAGCAGAAGGCGAGGATTCAACGGACCCATCTGAAGACTTAACTCTCCGGCGTCTGCCAGCGACAGCGTGCGCAGGTCCTCGACCAGGCGTAAAAGGTGCTGCACCTCGGTATGGATGGTTTCAAAACGCTGAGGGGAAGGCTGGAGCACGCGGTCGCGCAGGGCTTCCACGTAACCAGCGATGACCGTCAGTGGCGTGCGCAGGTCATGAGCGATGTCCGCCGTCATCTGGCGGCGCTGCTGGACTGCTTGTGACAGTCTGGAGCTCATCTGGTTGAACGCCTCACCCAGCTGTCCCAATTCATCCTGGGTTTTGATCGCCACGTGCTGGTCCAGCTGTCCTTCCGACATGCGGTGGATTGCTTCCGTCAGCTCACCAAGCGGTCGTGTGAGCGTGCGTGCCAGGTAAAGTCCTAACAGCAGCGCAATGGCTGTAGCTCCTAACGCTGCGTATAGAAGCGCCAGGTTTGTACGCTGCATATATCGCTGCTCACGGACATCAAGCTCCAGCGGTTCACCAGTCGGCAGCGCGTAGCCTTTGACCTGCCCATCCACTTCTACGGAAACTGCCTGGCTAAGCTCTCCAGGCGACAGGATTTGTCCCTTACGGTAGATCGCAGACGGCACCAACACCCGACCGGTTCCATCTGCCAGCACAAACCCAAATGGGGGTTGGAAGGGTTGACCAGGTGCGTTATCGCCCGGGTTCAAGAATTGCGGGTAAACGGGACCTCGCGACCTTGATCAAAACTCAAGAATGCTTCCACTCCATCCCAGGAGCCGTATACCTGATAATATGCCGCAGCCTCAGTGATAAAGCGGCTTTGCGCTCGCTCACTGACCAGGCGGCTGAATTCCTGCTCCGTCAGCCAGCGCGCGATCAGCCCGCCCAAGACAGCTACGATCAGGCTGATAAGCAGGAAAGCCAGGACCAGCTTCAACGCCAGACTGCGAATAGGCGGTAAACTGCGCGGATGCCGGCGAGTGTCGCTCAAGTTTAATCCTCAACCGCACTTGAGTTACCATTGAAGCGATAACCCACTCCAAAAATCGTCTCGATGTAGCGCGGCTTGGAAGCGTCAACCTCAATCTTGGTGCGCAGGTTGCGCACATGAACGTCGATGGTGCGTTCGATGCCTTCGATCGCTCCTCCAAGGCTGCCAGCCTCTTCGGGATGCAGGGCTTCCAGCAGATCGCTGCGTGAAAACACCCGCCTGGGAGCTGCCATCAGCGCTGCTAAGAGCTCGAATTCGGAAGGAGTCAGGTCGACAGGCTTGCCACTTACCTTCACGGTATGTGTTCCCCTGTCGAGCTCAATGGATCCAGCTCGCAAGATTTCCACCGGTGCACCCGGTTTTTCAGCGCGCCTCAGCACGGCGTGGATGCGCGCCATCAGCTCGCGGATGCCGAAAGGCTTGGTAACATAGTCGTCAGCCCCTAATTCAAGCCCCAGCACTTTGTCGGTCTCTTCCAGTCGCGCGGTGAGCAAGATGACAGGTGTATCCTTCTCCATCCTGAACCGGCGGATAAACTCGTATCCATTCATCTCGGGCATTAAGATATCCAGCAGCACCAGGTCGGGTTTCTCGTGCCGGGCAACATAAAGTGCCTCGCGCCCATCACCCGCTGTAACTACGCTAAAACCCTCCTCGGTTAAATATTCGCGCAGCAGGGTACGTACATTGGATTGGTCGTCTACAACCAGGATCGTTCGTGGCATAGTCTCTCAGGTCTTTTCTCGATTATATTCATTATTTGCCGGGTTTCGCGATCTTTCTGCAGGCAAGATGGGTTATTATGGATAGACAAAAACCATATCCAGTTGGCAGAAAACTTGCAACGAAATTATCAGGTTGGCTCGTTCCATTCATCCGGCTCTACCAGCGTTTTCCCGTAAGTTGGGCAGGTAAAGCTTACCAAATACATATTCAGAATTTGTTTAGACCATCTTCGGTTCTTATTTAGAACCGGCTGGCGCGAACCAGCTGGTGTGGCACCGATCTGGTATACCGGAAAGCAATCTTCCCCCGGTATGGTAGAATTTCATTACGAGGAACCACAAAAATGGGAACTCGGCAGGATAATCCAATAAAATATCTGACCATACTGGCCATCGCAGCCCTGATCGGGGCTTCTCTAGGATGTAATCGCAGCCTGTCTTCACTGGATGACGCCCAGCTTGACCCAGACAGGCAGACTCTGATGGCAGCCATTGCTACTGCCAAAGTCACCATCGGACCTGGGTACAGCCTGCCGACAGCGCGAGCACCCGGTGCCCCAATCCTGACTCCCACACCGGATGCTCCACACCTGCTCCCAACACTGCGCAACCAGCCCGAATCATATGCAGTCCAGGCTGGTGATACGCTGGGTCAAATCGCCAGTCGGTACGGCGTCGGTGTGGATCAAATCGCCCAGGCTAACAGCCTGGTCGATGTAAACGTGCTGGCGGTCGGACAAGCGCTGACCATCCCTCCCCCTACACCTGGTCCTCCCGGTCCGGCGTTCAAAATCATCCCCGACTCCGAGCTGATCTTCAGCCCATCCAGCCTCGACTTCGATGTTGAGGCGTTTGTCCAAAGCCAGGGCGGCATCCTGGCAAATTACTGGGAAGAAGTAGACGGCGAGCCAATGAATGGGGCGCAAATCGTGCTGAAGCTTTCCCAGGACTATTCAGTCAATCCCCGCTTGCTGCTCGCCCTGCTGGAGCACCAGACCAAATGGCTGACAAACCTGAAACCCGAGGAAAATGAAGAAAATTATCCTGTCGGGCTGCTCAATCCACAAAGCAAAGGATTGTACCGGCAGCTCTCCTGGGCAGCCGACCAGCTCAACCGTGGATATTACCTGTGGCGTGTCAACGGCATAGGCGCCTGGATCCTGAAAGACGGCAGCGTCGTGCCAGCTGCAGCTACTATCAATGCCGGGACTGCCGGAGTGCAAAATTTCTTCGCCCAATTGCTGAACCGCACTGATTGGGAAGCTGCCGTAACCGAAGCCGGCCTTTTCGCTACATATAACTCGCTGTTCGGATACCCCTTCGACCGCGCCATCGAACCGCTGCTGCCAGCAGGATTGTCCCAACCCTCTATGCAGCTGCCCTTCGAACCCGGCATGCTGTGGTCGTTTACCGGTGGGCCGCATGGTGCCTGGGGAAGCGGTTCTGCCTGGGCCGCCCTGGATTTCGGACCTCCGGGTGAGGCATTAGGCTGTGTGCCCAGTGATGCCTGGGTCGTCGCAGTAGCCAGCGGAATGATTTTACGCGCCGATCATGGTGCAGTCATTCAAGACCTGGACGGTGATGGAAACGAACAGACCGGTTGGGTAGTGCTGTACATGCATATCGACTCGAAAGATCGCGTACAGCCTGGCGTTTTCCTGAACGCTGGAGAGCGCATTGGGCATCCGTCCTGTGAGGGGGGCGTATCAACCGGCACACATGTTCACCTGGCTCGCAGGTATAATGGGGAGTGGATCTCAGCTGACCAAGATATTCCATTTCGACTGGATGGGTGGGTCTCCATCGGTGCTGGCAGTGAGTATGATGGCTATCTTCAGCTTGGCGAGCAGGAAGTGGAAGCCTACGCAGGCAACTCGCCCGATAACCTCCTGCAGCGCTGAACCGACTTAGATGCGTAAACCGTTCGATACTCTGATCTTACTGTTGCTTCTGTCTTGTATCACTGTGTCATGCGCCACTGGCGGCGCGTTGGGTGCAGAATCGACGTATTGGATTCCTCCAAGTGCACCGCAAATCGCTTACTTCTCGGCGAGCCAGAACGAGCCAGCTCTTCTACCCTCAGACACCCCTTTATCGTTCACCTCGACGCCTGAACTTCCCACACCTACCAGCACTCTGATACCTGCTGAGACCAGCACTCCGGTCACAACCACTTCTTCTCCCACTGAGACTGAAGACTTCATTTCACCCACCCCAGCCGAACCCTCGCCGACCCCACAGGTGGCCGTGATTAAGAACGCTCCCATCCTGTACTACACCCAGGCGGCAGACACCCTGCCCGTGGTGGCAGTGCGTTTCGGCGTCACACCTTCCGATATCAGCTCTTCCGAACCCATCCCAGAAACGGATTTTATTTATCCCGGGCAGTTGTTGATCATCCCGCCGCGCCTGTCAAATACCACTTCGTCGCAGAAGCTGATGCCTGACAGCGAAATTGTCTACTCGCCTTCGGCAGTTGACTTCGACGCCTCTGCCTTCGTCAATCAGGCCGGGGGGTATCTGAAGGACAAGTTGGAGTGGCATAAAAGCACCGGCATGAAGACCGGGGCCGAAGTCCTGGAGCGCGTGGCAATCGAAAATTCCATCAATCCCCGCCTGCTGCTGGCGTTACTGGAGTGGCACAGCCATTGGGTCTACGGGCGGCCGGAAAATCCAGACCAGATCAAGTTTCCTTTGGGGTACATCGATCCGCTTCATAACCAGCTTTACACACAGCTGATCTGGACAGTGAACCAGCTTTCGATCGGTTATTATGCCTACCGTGAAGGCCGACTGACTGAAATCCGGTTTTCGGATGGCGCCAGCATTCGGTTGGCGCCTGATTTGAACGCCGGAACTGCAGCTCTGCAGTATTATTTTGCCCAGCTGTACTCGGGGCAAGAATGGGTGGATGCTCTCAACATTGAGACGGGATTTCCCGCGCTGCATGCCCGCATGTTTGGCAATCCCTGGGAACGCGCCCAGACGGTGGAACCGCTGTTCCCGCCAGGAGTAGCCCAACCGCCTTTGACACTGCCCTTCGCCCCCAACTGGGTTTGGAGCCTGACCGGCGGGCCGCACGGCGCCTGGGAACAAGATGGCGCTTTTGCCGCCCTGGATTTCGCCGCGGGAGCAAACACCCCGGGCTGCGTGGAGATCCATGGCCTGGGTCGCGGCTGCAGCTTCCGGGCTGGTGGTGCGCACCGGCCCCGGACTGGTGGTAATTGACCTGGACGGCGATGGCAAAGAACAGACCGGCTGGGTGCTGGTTTACCTGCACGTCGCTACCAAAGATCGCATTCCGACCGGCTCCTGGGTAGCCACCGGTGATTACCTGGGACATCCTTCCTGCGAGGGAGGGGTGTCTACCGGCACTCACCTGCACCTGGCGCGTAAATTCAACGGCGAATGGGTACCCGCAGATGGACCCCTGCCATTCAACCTGGAGGGCTGGATCGCTCATGCAGGAGAGGCAGCCTATAAGGGTACCTTAACCCGGGATGGAAAAACTGTGGTTGCCAGTACTGTCAGCAATGCTGCCTCCTTCATCAGCCGGTCGGTCGAGGAGCCCTAGAAAAAATCCGCTGATGAGCATCTCTCTCTCCCCAAAAAAGAAGCCCTCCCAACGCTGGATTTACATCCTGGTGATCGCCCTTCTGGTTAGTGCCTGCCAGCCGCAGGCCAGCGGTTTTGTGTTCCTGTCCACGCAGGAGGCGAATACAACCATGCAGGCGCCCGGTTCAGACCTGTCCTCCACGAATCCTGAGGGAGGAGCCAAACCAACACCCCCTTATCCCAGCCGGCCGCGCTACCTGCCAGGTGAACTGGTCGACTATACCGCCCAGGAAGGAGATACCCTGCCATACCTGGCCAGCCGTTTCAACACCAGCGTGGAAGCGATCCTGGAGGCCAACACCTTCATTCCCGCTTCAGCCACCACCATGCCTCCCGGCATGCCAATGAAGATTCCCATCTATTACCTCCCATTGTGGGGATCGCCGTATCGCATTCTTCCGGACAGCCTGTTTGTCAACGGCCCTGCACAGGTGGGCTTCGACACCCAGGACTTTGTAAACACCCATCCCGGTTGGCTCAAGCACTACAAGAGCTACGTCGCAGATGTGAACCGCTCAGGCGCCGAGATCGTGGACTATGTCGCACATTATTGGAGCGTCAGCCCGCGCTTGCTGCTGGCGCTGCTGGAATACCACTCCGGTGCGCTCTCGCAGCCGGTTTTGCCGCAAGATAAAGAGGATTACCCTCTCGGTTCTCGCTATTGGAACCGCAAAGGCCTGTTCCTTCAGCTGGTTTGGGCTGCCAATCTGCTGAATAACAACTATTATGAATACAAAGACATGGGGATTAACCAGATCGTACATAGCGATGAGCGCATCACGCGTTTCGACCCGTGGTTAAATGCAGCCACTGCTAGCCTGCATGTATATTTCAATATCCTTTTTGATTACGAAGAGTTCCTGCACGCCACGTCGGCAGAAGGCCTTGCCCGGACCTACGCAAATCTCTTTGGCGATCCCTGGGCAAATCCACAGCCGCATATACCGGGCAGCCTGGTGCAGCCCGATTTCATCCTGCCTTTCGAGCCCGGGGATGTGTGGGCTCTGACCGGTGGACCGCATACAGGTTGGGGCAACGGCGCACCACTGGCGGCTTTGGATTTCGCACCGCCCTCCAAGATTTCAGGCTGTGTGCGCAGCGGCGTGTGGGCGACTGCTGTGGCTGACGGCGTGGTGGTGCGCTCTACCATCGGCGAGGTGATGCTTGACCTGGACGGCGACGGCGATGAGCGCACCGGCTGGACGATCTTTTATATGCATGTCGCCTCCGAAGGGCGTGCCTTGCTGGGCACAAGCCTGAAAAAGGGAGACCGCATCGGGCATCCCTCCTGCGAAGGCGGCACCAGCACCGGCACGCATATCCATGTTGCCCGAAAATACAACGGCGAGTGGCTTCCCGCCGCCGGAATTGCCGGAGTGTTACCTTTTTCCCTGGAAGGCTGGGTCGCCCATAACGGTTCGCAGGTCTACCTGGGTACCCTGACACGTAACTCGCGTGTGGTCACTTCCTGTGTGTGCTCGAACGCCGCCAGCTTTATCCGCAGCGACCGGGTGGCGGTTACCCCTGAGCTTGAAACAAACCAATAACAGGATTGTGCTTCCCTGATCCTTCAGGTCACACAGCCTTCCGGGGAGAACCCTGAATTAGGTTACTGGTGGCTGGATCTGTAATCGCCTCTTAAAATACCCGGTCTTTTTTGGGGGGTAATCAAAACAAGATACTCAATAATATAAATATCAATATCAATATTATTAATATTTATCTTGACATTATTTAATTTAATGGTATATTGCTTTTTGTTCTTCTGATAACTTTCTTACACGCTTGTTTTCCTAACCGAATTAAGTACTTGCAAGCATCTGACCACAGGAATAAACAGCATGCAACCCATACCCACCCAATGCCCGCTGTGCGGCGGCGAGATCACCGTCACCCGCCTGCACTGCCGCGATTGTGATTCAACCATCGAAGGTCGCTTCTCGGGAGGGCCATTCAGTCAGCTCTCACCCGAACAGCTTAAATTTGTCGAGATATTCGTGCGACTGGAAGGCAAGATTAAACGCATGGAAGAGGAGGTTGGCCTGTCTTACCCAACCATCCGCAACCGCCTGCACGAGATCATTCGAGCCTTAGGCTACCAGCCCGGTCCTGCAGACGACTTTGACGGCCTGTCCTCCTCTGGTGGTCTCAGCGACGAAGAGCGCCAGCGTATCCTGGACGATCTGGATAAGGGTTTGATTGGAGCCGAAGAAGCCATGCGTTTGCTAGAAATGAAGGAGGAATAATATGGGCCAAAAAATACTGCCTACCTCGATGGATCCGGAGATCCGGATCAGCCAGGTGCTCGGCGATTTAAGAATCACGGGTTGGGGGGAAGCCGAGATCGCCGTTGATGCCGATCTGGAAGATCTGAAAGCCGAGATGCAGGATAACGTCCTCAGCCTGAGCTGCACGGGCGACTGCACCCTGCATGTTCCCCAGTCCGCGCTGCTGCATATTGAGAGTGCCCACGGGGACGCCAGCCTGAAATACCTGGATGAGCCAGTTTCCATCCAGGCTGTGTTTGGTTCGCTATCGCTGGTCAACCTGAGAGGAGCCAGCCTGGATACCGTTCACGGCGACCTGACTGCCAGAGGGATCCGGGGCGATCTGCAGGTTAATCAAATCTTCGGAGAAGCCTACCTGCGCAGCATCCAGGGGCAGTGTGTTCTCATACAGGTACTGGGTAACCTGGATCTACGCGACGCCGGTGGAAACATCGAAGTGAATGTAAAAGGCAACGCCCGCCTGCGCCTCGGCCAGGTCTCGGGAGCCAGTTATGATATCCAGGCGGATGGGAATATACACTGCCACATCCCGGAAGACGCCAATCTTACCCTGAAGCTGTCCAGCAAGGAGCAGGTCATCCGCATCAAGCTCCCTCAAGAGACTAAAACCGTGCGCACGAGCCAGAGTGAGCTGGTGCTGGGCAGCGGCGAAAAAAGGATGGACTTGAGCGCTGGCGGCGTGCTGTACCTTTTCGGCCAGAGCCTTGATTGGGGCGAAACTGAATTTCCTTCCGACATCCCGATCCCTGAGGATTTTAGCCAGCAAATCGCCCAGCAGGTGCAGTCCCAGATTGACGGCCAGATGGAAGCGATCAACCGCCAGGTAAGCGAACAAATTGCTAATTTAACCGAGCAGGTAAGCAAAAGCAATTTGCCGCCCGAGCAGGTTCAACGCATCATCGACCAGGCGCGCCTGTCAAGCGAGCGCGAAATGGAGCGCTCGCAGCATAAATTGCGCCGTGCCCAGGAAAAAATGGAACGCAAGCTTGAAGCCGCCCGGCGTCGACAGGAACGTTACGAGCACTCTTACCACGGGCGCTCCTGGAATTTCAATTTCAGCCCCAGGCCGCGCGCTGCCGCTGCACCCGCAGTAAATGCGACGGATGAGGAACAGCTGATGATCCTGCGCATGCTGGCGCAGAAGAAAATTAGCCCGGAAGAAGCCGATCGGTTGCTGTCGGCTCTGGAAAGCAAATAATGTGAGGCGAACATGGACGCACAATCCGAACGTATGCACATCCTGGAACGCATCGAACACGGCGAAATCAGCGTAGAAGAAGGTCTGACCTTAATCGAGACCCTGCCAGAAGCAGAGGAAACCACTGTTTCAATTCCCCTCCTGGATGAAAGTTCGCCAGGGCAGGACACGATGAGCATATCCGAAGCGGAGCAGGAGCCATCCGAACCAGAAATCATCCTGCCATACATACCTGCCGGCGATTCCTCTGTACCAACCGCTGAAGCCCGCCCGTCAGACCTACCACCAGACGTCAAAAAGTGGAAAGGCTTCTGGATGATACCTTTATGGATCGGCGTGGCGTTCACCGCCCTGGGCAGCTGGTTGATGTACCTGGCAATTGAATCATCTGGATTTGGTTTCTGGTTTATCTGCGCTGCCCTGTTATTCACCCTGGGGGTGATCGTGATCACATTGGCCTGGCAGTCTCAGTATTCTCCCTGGCTTCACCTGCGCGTTCAGCAGAGGCCGGGGGAATACCCTCAGCGCATTGCCTTCAGCTTCCCGCTGCCAGTGCGTCCCGCTGCCTGGTTTCTGCGCAATTTTGGGCAGCATATCCAGGGCCTGGACAGCTCCTCTCTGGATGAAATCCTGATGTCAGTCGACCGGGTCACTCAATCGGAAAACCCGATTTACATCCAGGTGGATGAAGGTGAAGAGGGCGAAAAAGTTGAGATTTACATCGGCTGAGCCCGGAGGGCAGCCAAATCTGGGAGAGTGGAAAATGACAACCGAAGAACGCATGAAAATCTTGAAAATGATTGATGAAGGCAAGATCACAGCCGAGGAAGGCGCTCGGCTGCTCTCCACCCTGAGCGAGAGCCGTAAACCACCTCGCAAGGTCACGTTACAGGGTTCGACGAGTGGAGCACGCTGGCTGAAAATCCGGGTGACCGACATGGTCACCGGCAAAGCCAAGGCAACGGTCAACCTGCCGTTGGGTCTGGTGGATGCTGGTCTGAATATCGCCTCCAAATATGCCCCAGATATCGCCTTTGGCGAGCTGGTCGACGCCATCAACGATGGGGCAGAAGGTAAAATTATCGATGTGGTCGATGAGGAGGACGACGAGCACGTGGAAATCTTCATTGAATGATGGGTATTTCACCTGCTGAAAAATAACTGGGGTAATACTCATGCCTGTTAAGCAGCTGACTGGCGTGCGCGCCTTTGGGATCGCCTGGTTTGGCCAGGTGATCTCTTTGATAGGCACCAGCATGACGGCTTTCGGCCTGACTATCTGGGCATACGAGCAAACCCAGTCTGCCACCGCCCTGGCGCTGGTAGCATTCTTTTACCTGGTGCCCATGCTGGTCATCAGCCCGGTCGCCGGTGCGCTGGTCGACCGCTTCGACCGCAAGCATATGATGATGGCCAGCGACCTGGCATCGGGACTCACCACCATCGCCATCCTGGCCATCTACACGCTGGGCGAGCTGCGGATCTGGCATCTCTACCTGGCTGCCACAGTCGCTGGCACTTTCCAATCGATCCAATGGCCGGCCTTTTCGGCAGCCATCACCACATTAATCCCCAAGCAGCATTACGGGCGCGCCAATGGTCTCGTGGCGCTGGCAGAGGTCGGCCCCGGCGTGCTGGCTCCCCTGCTGGCTGGCGCCATGTTGGGTGTCATCGGCCTGGATGGCATCATGATGATCGACGTGCTCACCTTCCTGTTCGCCATCGGGTCCCTGATTTTCATCCATATCCCTCCACCAGTTTCTACGGCAGCTGGAGAGCAGGGAAAAGGCAGCCTGTGGCAGGAATCGCTGTTCGGCTTTCGCTACATCCTGGGAAAACGCCCGCTGTACGGCCTGTTGGGCCTATTCATCCTGGTGAACTTTATTGACAGCATCGCCATCACCCTGGTGGCGCCGCTGATCCTGGCGCGCAGCGGGCAGGACGAGCTGGTCTTCGGGGCAGTTAACTCGATTGGGGCAGTTGGCGGCGTGGTCGGCGGCCTAGTGATGCTCGCCTGGGGTGGGCCGAAGCCGCGCATCCACGGCGTGCTGCTCGGCTGGGCGCTGGTGGGACTTTTGGGCACAGCCTTGATGGGCCTGGGAACCGGCCTGCTGGTGTGGGGCATCGCCACCTTTCTGAGTGCCTTCTTCACCCCCATCATCAACGGATCTGACCAGGCCATCTGGCAGGCCAAGGTCGAGCCAGATATCCAGGGTCGGGTGTTTTCCATCCAGCGGCTGGTCTACTGGTCGACTGCACCCCTGGGCACCCTGCTGGCTGGCCCGCTGGCGGACAGCATCATGGAGCCGGCGATGCAATCTGGCGGCACCCTGGACGTGATGTTCAGCCCGCTGGTTGGAAATGTGCCCGGCTCGGGCATGTCATTGATTTTCATTTTCACGGGTATTGCCACCACCATCACTGCTCTGCTTGGATACGCCTTCCGTTCAATTCGCCAGGTCGAATCGCTATTACCCGATCACGGGCAGGAGGTAGCTGCAGGAAAACACAGCCTGTGGGGGTTCTAGAATTTCTTGATCACCATTTGCGACCGGCTCCTCTAACTTGATTCTTACAAACATCATATCCATTACTAATAAAAGATTGTTATATTTATCACAACTAATCGGATATTTATGGCCCTAATTAGAGGAGATAAAATGTACGAATTCATAGGTAAAGTTGCTCTGGTCACTGGTGCTGGTTCTGGAATTGGACGTTCCACGTCTGTACTTTTTGCGCAGAATGGCGCCACGGTGGTTGTTGCAGACATCGACGAGGCTGGCGGACCCGAAACGGCCCGCATAATTCAACAGCTGGGTGGTACTGCCGAATTTTTCCGCACGGATGTTGCGCAACCCAAAGATTGCGAAGCGCTGGTCAACTTTGCAGTACAGAGATTTGGCCGTTTAGATTTTGCGGTAAATAACGCTGGAATCGGCGGCGAATCCAATCCGACTGGCAGTTATGCATATCGAAAACTGGCAGAAAGTCATCCAGGTGAACCTTTCAGGTGCTTTTTATTGCATGCGGTACCAGATTCCGGCAATGCTCAAGAACGGCGGCGGGGCGATTGTTAACATGTCTTCGATCCTCGGGCAGGTCGCCTTTCCAAATGCGCCTGCATATGTCGCTGCCAAGCACGGCCTGGTCGGATTGACCCGTGCCAGCGCAGTGGAATATGCCAGCCAGGGTATACGCATCAATGTCGTGGGGCCAGCTTTTATCCAAACGCCGATGATCAGCAGCATCAACGACGATCCGGTCTTGCACGACCAGCTGGTCAGCCTGCATCCCATTGGCCGCCTCGGCCAGCCGGAAGAAGTCGCTGAGCTCGCGTTATGGCTGTGTTCAGTAAAAGCCTCTTTCGTTACAGGCGCGTACTATGCTGTCGATGGGGGCTATCTCGCCCGATAATAACAATCACTTTGTGGTATCACCCACCGGAGTGCAGCTGGCACTAATCACCAGCTGTCTCTGATCATCCCCGCTATCCTCATAGATATGGTATTTATGCTCGATCGGGAAGACCTGTGCCAGCATCGCCTGGGCCGGGCAGTAACGAATGGCCGACAGCTCGATCGCCCGCACTACGGCAGCTTCCTCCAGATTGTGCCCGGTGATGAAGTATTCGATCACTGCTTTGGTAAACACCTTCGGGAACTCCGGTGCCCGTTCGGCATGGACCTGCACTTCGAAAGCTGTCACTTCCTGGCGTTTCTTGTTTAACAGCGAGATCACATCCATGGCGGTACAGCCTGCCAGGCCGATCGCCACCAGCTCCATCGGGCGCACGCCGTCGTTATCGCCGCCTACTGCTGGATCGGTGCCTATGGTCAGTGGAAAACCGGAATTTGCCACCCCGGTAAATGTCATGCGTTGTTGCCAGACAGCGCGTGCTTCCATGGTTTGATATCCTTTACTTTTTCGTTGACAAAAACCAAAACAGGCTGTGCTGCTGTCGAGCCTGCCCCATTTGGGTTTTTACTGGTCCAGGAGTGGGGTCAGGTATTGATCCAGCACTGCCCGGTTGACAGGTCCCATCCAGACCAGCCGCACCTGCCCCTCCCGGTCGATTACATAAGAGCTGGGCAGGCTGTAATTCTGGAAAGCAGCCATGGCGCTCTGAGTCGGGTCAGGCAGAACCGGAAAAGTCAGCCCGTACTGGTCGACGAAGGCAGCCACTTCGGCAGGTGGCTCGCCCAACTCGATTGCCAGGATCGTAAAACCCAAACCGGCATGATCCGTGTAGAAATCCTGCAGAACAGGCATTTCTGCCTTGCAAGGCGGGCACCAGGTTGCCCAGTTGTTCACGAGCACTACCTGGCCGCGGAAATCATCCAAACCTACAGCTTCACCCTTCAGATCATACAGGTTTAGTTCAGGCGCTGGATAATTAACTTCCGCTGGGGCAGCAGCCGGCATCCCTTCGGCGGATGATGAATTGGCGCTGGCTTTCTCACCCGCCTGAAGCAGCCAGAGACCAACGACCACCCCCAGCAGGATCAGCCCGGCGCTGGCCAGGAACAGCGGCAGGGCCCGGTCACGGCGGTGGGTGGATTTTGCTTTTTTCCCGGTCATCTTTAACCCTTGCTCAAAGCGCTGCGTATCTCGTTGAGCAGGTGCTCTTCCGGCACGGATCCTACTACCGTTCCGGCCCCGTGGTTAATAGTGGTCTGCGGAACCCCGCTGACATGGTGCCGGTTTGAAAGCCCTGGAAATTCGATCGCCTCAACCATCTCTGCCTCCACCCACGGGCTTTCCAGCGCCATCTGGTGAGCGAGCGTCACGGCTCGCGGGCAGTAAGGTCAGGTAGGGGTGACGAATACTTGAAGCAATACCGGCTGCTTGAGCTCTTTCAGAAATGCGCGCGTCTCTGGTCTCAGCTTCGAATCGCGTCCCGAGACCAGGAGCAGGTCCTGGATGAAAGAGCTGAACTCATAGCCGGAAGGGATGCCTGCGAAACGCACGCCATAATCCTGGCTCTCTCCCCCGTTTTTCCCTGTCGTTGTGGCATCTCGCCCAAGAAGGACAATCCCGGGGGCTTTATCTACGCGATATTTCCCAGCTATTTCTACGTCAGAGTCCAGGTCATAAACTTTTAATGTCAATAGGTCGGAGATTTCTGCGATCTCCTGAGCCAGCTTCAGAGTATCGTCGCAGTAATCACAGTCGTCTTTTCTACCAAAGAATAAAATTTCAACTGGCTCCTTCAGGTTTTGGAAGGCCTCACGGATCTGACCAACCACCTGTTCGTTCAGTAATCGCTCCGTCATTTCATTCCTTTCGCAATTACCCCACCGGGGTATACAATGGTTATCAGGTAAAACACCCGCTCGAGACAGCTCCGCAGCGCGGACAGGAGAGATTCAACAATCCATCATAATCCAGGAGTTCAGCCTGGCAAATCGGGCACAGCTCTCCTCTGCGTGGCGGTTCACCGCTCATAAGCAGGTTGAATTTCCCGTACCTCCATCCATTTAGAGAATCCAGCGGGGGGTGTTCGCAGCGGATTATTTCATCAGATTTCTGCATACCCTTTATTTGATGCGCACCAGGCCTAAAAGTTACCTGGTGCTGAGACAGGTAAATCGGTAAACGGGGCTACAGTTCCTTGTTTTCCAGGAAGCTGACAAGGTCCAGGCGCTTGTAAAGTCGCTCCCTTACATCCTCGGGTACAGCCGCAGGTTCTTTCGTAACCTGGTAAAGGTAAATTGTCTTTCTCAGAGAATCGACCACGATACGGCAGTTATCGCAACCGTCCATGTGGCGTTGAATTTCAGCACACAACTCATCCTCCAGGGTGCCATCCACAAATTCAGACAATGATCCAAGCAAATTCCGGCAGCCTGGATGTTCCATCATGCACCTCCTTCCGGAGAGGTGTGCTGTGTGACAACCTTCTCTCCAAAATAAGCCGTCAAATGCTGGCGCAGCCGCAGGCGAGCCCGCGACAGGCGGGTCTTGACAGCCACTTCACTTAAGTCCAACACCTGGCTCACTTCGCGTGTGGATAAACCTTCGATATCGCGCAGTAAGAACACGGTTTTTAAGCTTTCAGGCAGGGTATCAATCGCTTGCTGCATGGTACTGCGGGCCTCGTCTGACATCAGCTCCATTTCAGGGATGCAGCACCAGTCCAAAATCTGCAGTGGTTCGGCCTCCTGCTCCTCACCATCAGATGGGTCATCAATTGAAACCTGTCCAAAGCGCCGGCGGCGCAGGAACATCAGGGATTCGTTCGTGGCTATGCGGTACAGCCATGTGGACAGGCTGGACCGGCCGTCAAAATCGCTCAGGTAGCGGTATGCCTTCACAAAGGTCTCCTGCAGAATATCTTCGGCATCTAGCGGGTCATGCAGCATCTTCAGCGCCAGGCGGTAAATCACACCTGAATAGGCTTCCACCAGCGTGGCAAATTCAGCTTTATCGCCCCGGCGCAGTGCTTCAAGGTCGAACTGTTCTAAATTTCGTTTTCCATCATCCATTTAGATGCACCATGATGAAAATTGTAGCATATTTAGGATTGATGCTCGATATTTCGCACTTCGATCCAGGCCGGTTCCGGGTTCGCATGCATTCCATATCCAATCCTTCCGTCTGGTGATAAAGCCATGTACTGGTTGTCCAGCCAAATAACCAGGCCTAAATTAGATTTTGGCACGACGCTGGTTTTCAACACATTCTGCCCATCCACCTGGAAAATGACAGCCTCTCTCTCCCATGTCAGATCGTATCGGTGCCATTCGCTGGGATCGAGCACCAGTAAGGCGGCATCCTGTGTGAAGAACTTTCGCAATGCCCTGCGAATTATTCTGACGACAGGAGGGAAAAGCAGGAGGGGAAATCCGAGTATCGCTGTTGCCAGGACAGCTGGCGGAACACTTGATGCACGAAAAGTCGCCGCCAGCCATCCCTGGGCAGGCAGGTCATCGCGCACAGACAGGTAGCACGGCGGCGAGGCGTAGAAAAACCAGGCGGTATCAGGAAGCGCAGGCAGGCGCAGCGAGGTTGTTTTTCGGCCTTCTCCAGCTCTGTTTAGTAAACCCATGCTGAAAGGATCGTTCCATACCCCAAATCCCCAGGTACCGGGGATGTTTGAATGGCTGGCGCGCGCTTCCAGTGATATATGAAAACCTGCCTGCCATCGGAAAGTTCTCCTGGATAAACCGCTGTAATCATCCAGTTGAGCCAGGCGGTATCTGCCTGCTGGACCAGCAGGGATGCACAGCCGCCAGGCCAGGGGTGCTACATTCGATATCTGCGCCCCAGGTGTCTGGTTGGGTTGCAAGCCTGCTGGGAAATTCACCGACTGCCGGTCCATTCTTCTCCGCCTTTCAGGGTCATCTGCGCTAATCCTCGCCAATCTTACCATCGGCAAACTCCAGAACGCGATGCAGTATAATCAGGTTGCTTCTGAGCTCCCTTTTTGGCGATCGATCAAGAGCTCTGAAATACAATTTTTGAACCTGGAGAATGAATGGAAATTACCTGGTATGGTCTATCCTGCTTCCGCTTGTCGGAGAGAGGTATGGCCGCCATCGTCACCGATCCATACGATGCACAAACGACCGGATTCGCACCACTAAAGTTGAAGGCAGATATAGTCACGATCAGCCACGATGCCCCTGGACACAACGCAGCTTCAGCTGTTAAAGGCAAAAGCCATGTGCTGACTGGCCCGGGTGAATTCGAAATCGGAGGCGTTTTCATCACCGGAGTACAAACCAACGGCGAAAAGAAACGCTCACCTGACGAGCCACGCAACACCCTGTATGTTTTTGATTACGACGGCGTGACGGTGGCCCACCTGGGAGACTTGAGGCGCGTTCCTAGCCAGGGTGAAATCGAAGCCCTGGGAAATGTTAAAATTGCACTGGTCCCCGTGGGCGGCGGTGGTGGATTAAGCCCTACAAAAGCTGTTGAAGTGGTCAGTTTGCTCGAACCCGAAATCGTGATCCCCATGCACTACTTTACTCCCGGGTTAAATCTCAAGCTCTCACCGGTAGCGCGCTTCCTGAAAGAGATGGGTACAGGTGAAGCGGAAGAACAACCCACCTTGAAAATCACTCGCAGCACCGGCTTCGATGAAACCCGCGTGGTGGTTTTATCCCAGGCGCAATCATAGATCAGAGTCTACAAGGAGTGAGCGACGTGGCCGTAAAACTCTTGATGACGTGGGACATACTGCCGGGAAAAGAACAGGAATATTTCGAATTCGTGGTGCGCGATTTTATCCCCGGTCTTCAGGGATTGGGGATGGAGCCCAGCGATGCCTGGTACACCATGTATGGGGAACACCCGCAAATTATGACCGCAGTCAAAATGCCCAGCATCAGCACCTTGCAGCAAACCCTGGAATTGAAAGACTGGCTCGACCTTACACAACATCTGTTGGAATTCGTCGAAAACTTCGTATACAAGGTTGTGCAGGCCCGCAACGGGTTTCAGATGTGAAACGCCTCGACCTGGCAGACCCTTTACTCACCTGGTACAACTCTCATGCCCGCAGTCTCCCCTGGCGAGGGACAACCGATCCATATGCAATCTGGGTTTCTGAGGTCATGCTCCAGCAAACTCGCGTCGATACGGTTGTCCCTTATTATGAACGCTGGATGGAGCGCTTTCCAACCATCCACAGCCTGGCTTCAGGCTTCGCAGCAGGATGTGCTGACCGTATGGGAAGGATTGGGATACTACAGCCGGGCGCGCAACCTGCACCGCGCTGCCCAAATTGTACAGGGCAGCCTGGGCGGAAAAATCCCGTCAGACCGCAAGTCGCTGCTCCGGCTCCCGGGTATCGGGAAGTACACCGCCGGTGCCATCGCTTCGATTGCCTTCGGTCTGGATGAGCCAACCCTGGATGGAAATATCCGCCGGGTTCTGGCGCGGCTCTTTGATGTAGACATCCCGGCTCGCTCACCTGCTGGTGAGCGCCTGCTGTGGACGCTGGCAGGCAGCCACCTGCCTGCAGGCAGAGCCGGTGATTTCAACCAGGCGCTGATGGACCTCGGCGCTACAGTTTGCCTGCCTGCGCTTCCCTCATGCACCTTATGTCCACTGGCTGAGCTTTGCCTGGCCCGCCGACGCGGCGTGCAGCACCAGCGACCGGTGCTCGCTCCCAGGCCCAGGCTGCCGCACCACACCGTCTCCGCAGCAGTCATCTTGCGCGCCGGAAAAGTGCTCATCACCCAACGGCCGGCGAATGGACTCCTGGGTGGTTTATGGGAGTTTCCAGGTGGGAAGCTGGAGTCAGGGGAAGAACTTGATGCTTGCCTGCAGCGGGAAATCTGCGAAGAGCTGGGCGTGCCAGTGAGCGTGAAGCACCGCTTGGGCACTTACTCCCATGCCTACACCCATTTCAAGGTCACGGTGCATGCCTTTTTTTGTGACCTGATGCAGGAAGCTCAGCCCACCGCACTGCAGGTCGCGGATCTGCGCTGGTGTTCCCTCTCGAGCCTGGAAAAATTTCCGATGGGCAAAGTTGACCGCCAGATTGCGCGTGACCTGCAGGCATCTACCAGCCCCCTGTGATAACCTGACTGCCATGATCATCGCTGATGCCCACCAGGATCTGGCCTGGAATATGCTGACCTTTGGCCGTGATTACACTCGCTCCGCCGAAGAGACCCGCCGTTGCGAATCAGGCAGTCAGACCCCGGTTCTGAACGGAGACACATTGCTGGGTTGGCCGGATTATATACGCGGAGAGGTAGCGCTAATTTTTTGCACCCTTTTCGCCTCCCCTTTCCGCTTCCGTCAGGGTGATTGGGACAGCCAGTGCTATGCTGACAGAACCGGCGCCCACCGGTTATACACAACCCAACTAAATGCATACAACCGGCTGTTCGACAAACACCCAGATAAATTCAAGCTCGTTGCCACTCAAGCAGATCTGCAAGACGTGCTGATTAATTGGGAGAAATATCTGGCCGAGCCTGCGCAGAAACCCGGATACGCTGCAAGCTATCGTACATGTCCCGCAGTCGGACTGATCCTGTCGATGGAAGGAGCGGAAGCCGTGGGCGAGCCTGCTGAGCTGGAAGAATGGTGGGAGCACGGCGTACGCCTCATCGGCCCCGCCTGGGCAGGCAATCGATTCTGCGGTGGAACAAACGAGCCAGGGCCGATGACCAATGAAGGCTTCGCATTACTGGATGCGATGGCGGAATTCAGTTTCGGGCTCGACCTGAGCCACATGGATGAGCGTGCCGCCTTGCAAGCCCTGGACGCCTATCGAGGACAGGTACTTGCCTCGCACTGCAATGCTCAGGCGCTGTTGAAAGGCACCGGCGGCAATCGCCACCTTACCGACCGGGTGATCCGTGGGCTGTTCGAACGTGAAGGCGTTATCGGAGTTATGCCGTATAATGTCTTCTTAAAGGCAGGCTGGAAGAGAAGCGTATCCCGCCAGGAAGTCACCCTGCTGCATCTGGTTGCCCACATCGACCACATTTGCCAGATTAGTGGAAATGCACAGCATGTCGCCATCGGATCGGATTTCGACGGTGGCTTCGGTCTGCAGTCTGCTCCCGCAGAGATCGATTCCATTGCTGATTTACAAAAACTATGCCCGCTGCTGGCGGAAAGAGGTTATTCTCAGGTCGAAATAGCCGATATCCTGGCAAATAACTGGCTCAACTGCCTGAAGAACATCCTGCCGGTGAAATAAGATGAGTGATGCGAGGTTCTCGAGTAACGGCAGGCGCCTGCGCCTGCAGATCGGCCTGGTGTTTACTTTTACCGGGCTGCTTATCTTTCTGCTGGGCATCGAACCCGGGATTTTCGGCCTGGATCGCAGCCCGGTGGTTGGTTTCGTTCAGATTGCTGTCTTCCTGGTAGGTTTGGGTTTCATCTGTATAGGTGGTTACATCGCAATAAACCTGCTGTGGAACGGTGGCGAAAAGACTATCGCGGCCGACATCGGCTTTCGCCTGGTGAGCACCGGGTATGTAATCAGCGCCACTTCGGGAATGGCCGATATCATTGGTTTTGGCAATCACCCCTTCCCGAATGTGCCTCATTTCGGCGCCTGGCAGGCAGTTGGGGTCTTAATAGGCCAGGTCATCATCGTGCTGGGCTTTCTCTTGTTCGTCCCCTGGCGGCAGCGCTCGTCTTGATTTATTAACGAAGAATTGCGGGGCCACCCCGCAATTCTGTGGATCATCGCTAATTTGCAAATGATCCCGAATCCCCGTTGGATCTACTTCAAAGGGGGAGAAACAGGTTCCCGAAGCGTTCTACTGGACCACTGCCAGCATCTCCTCGTTCGTCTTCAGTTTGAATTCCTCTAACCCCAGGCGCTCGGCTTCCGCCTTTTCAAATTCTGCCAGCTTTACAACATCTTCCTTGGTAATGACGCGCTGACCGCTGCGTTTCAGAGTTTTCTCGAACTCAGACAGGCTCTTGCTGTGATCGGCAAGCGGCGATGCAGTCTGGAGGTACTGCAGCATGGCCTGTGCGCCATTCTCGCCATCTTTGCGTGCGATACCCACTAACCCACTGCTGGCTTCGCGCGACCACCCTGCTACGAAAATACCTTCCAGCGGCTTTCCAGCCTCTGGGTCAAAGGCCTCGTACGAAATTCCTCCCACCGGATAACTGGGTTCTGGATTCTTGACGAACTCGTTCCACTGGACCGGCAGCCCGAAGGTCTCATCCACCTTGTCCCCGATGCAGAAGATCACCGTGTCCACATCCAGGACGCGCCTGGTGCCCAGACCCTTGGCCTTGGTATCGCCGTTCTTTGCGACCAGGGTGGTATCCTCCACTTCCAAACCGCACACCCCGGCCTGCGTGTCTCCCAGGATGCGTGTGGGTGATGCCAGGAAATCGAACAGGAAGCGTGTGTCTGAGACAGGTTCATCTGCTTTTGCCATACCCGAGAGGATATATTCCCTGGCTGCGTCCGGTTCCTGTCCGATAGAAGTCATGATCGGCGCAGCGCGCTTGATCTCCTCGTCCAGTGCTTCCAGATCCAGGTTTCTGGCGATGCCTTCCATTTCTTTCTTGGTAAATTTAACTTCTGCCGGGCCGCGGCGCGCAACTGCAATTGCCTCATCCACTTTCAGGTCGCGGATAACCCAGTGGGCGATATCCATCATCACATTGCCGACCCCCACCATGGCCACGCGCTTTCCAATCGCGAATTCGTGTGTGCTGAAGGGCGGCAGCTTGTTGTAATGGTAGACGATGTCCTTGGCGTGGTACACCCCCTTGTATTCTTCGCCTGGCAGCCCCAGCCACTTGGTTCCTTGCGCGCCAACACTCACCATGATCGCCTGAAAACCCATTGCCCGTAACTCTTCCAGGGTCAGGTTTCCGTCTTTTGACACCACAACATTTCCATAATAGCTGATCCCCGGCGATTCCAGGATCTGGCGAAACTGCTTGCGCAAACCGTGCTTCATCTTAAATTTTTCGTAGTAAATCCCGTATTCAGCCAGGCCTCCCGGCTTGATATCGCGGTTTAGCAAGACCACCTTTGCACCGGCTTCAGCCAATTGCCTGGCCGCATAGATTCCAGCCGGCCCGGCTCCAATTACGGCAACCAGGTATTGATTTTGATCTGTCATAATGGCCTCCGAGAGTTCCAGATGCTCCGATTTATTGAATAAATCGCATTTTGTTCATTATAAACACCTAAAAATGATTCTACAAGTGACAAATTTCCCAAAAAAGCGTGAGCCGTGGCACATATCAAGCGCTGGAATTACCACTTTTACGGGGTAACGCACATTATCAAGAATATTAAACCTGTGCTATATTTGAGGCGTGAATTCTCCCCTATTGCATTGGCAGATTTTTCTGATTGGATGAAATCATATTCCAAATGGGTTGTCGATCATTGCCTGCAACCAGAACATCTGTAATACACTGTCCACCGATCGGCAGCCCTGGCGAACCAGGTTTCAGGTCATCATGATCCTGCGCACCGGAGTGGATTTAATTGAGATCGAGCGCGTGCGCGCTGCAGCCGAGCGGTTCGGTCCGCGTTTTCTCCAGCGCATATTCACACCTGAGGAATTGGAAGAAGTAGGCGGCAATCCAGCTTCACTGGCAGCTCGCTTCGCCGCCAAAGAAGCCGTCGCGAAGGCGCTTGGAACGGGCATCGGCATTGTCGGTTGGCAGGAAATCGAAATCTTACGCTGCGCCAGCCGCCAACCCGATCTCCGGTTGAGCGGCGCTGCTGCCAGCCTGGCTGCCGAGCTTGGGCTGCATACCTGGTCGCTCAGCCTGAGCCATTCCCAGACACATGCCATCGCCGTGGTAAATGCTGCTGGTTGATGCAATGCCCGCATCTTTGCTGTGGCTTTTGCCATCCGCGGGCAAGATATCAACTCGCAGTTGTTAAAAAGCTTTCCGAAGAGACCTGAGGGTAGTATCACTTTGCCACCAGCTGGATTCCATTGGCACTCTCGGCGACCGCCCTGCTATCCCTGATCCCTACCCCGATCCCTTCACCTCCGACTGCTCCCACTGCCACTCCCATACCGGTCGCAATCAATTCCTCCATACCGGTGGCACGCGCCTGATTCTCATCCGCCCAATACGAGGCCTTGCGGTTGTGGGGGATTGCTCCCTAAACCTCCGCCTCCTGTGAAGCGCGCATCCGCCCTCTGATAAATTCAACTAGCATCGGCATCACCGAGATCAGGATGATAGCAATCACAACTACCGAAAAATTATCCTTGACAAATGGCAGGTTGCCGAAGAAATAGCCACCCAGGGTGAACATCGTCACCCACAGGATCCCACCGAACACGTTGTAGGATAGAAAGTGACCGTAACTCATGGCCCCGATCCCGGCGACAAAGGGCGCAAAGGTGCGGATGATCGGGATGAAGCGTGCCAGCACGATGGTTTTGCCGCCGTGCCGCTCGTAAAACTCATGCGTGCGGTCCAGGTATTCTTTCTTGAGGAAGCGGATCTCCCCGCTGAAAGCCCTGGGACCAATAAAATGCCCAATCCAGTAGTTCACCGTATCGCCTAAAATTGCTGCCGTACATAACAAAATCCACAGAACCACGATGTTTAATGGCGATCCCAATGCGGGCGAAGCGAAAGTTCCGGCTGCGAAAAGAAGTGAATCACCGGGTAAGAACGGGGTTACCACCAGCCCGGTTTCCATGAAAATTATCGCAAACAGGATGGCATACGTCCATGTGCCGTAGTTCGCAATTATTTCGCTCAGGTGCTCGTCGAGGTGCAAGAACAAATCGATGAGGTATTGGATGATCTCTAGCATGGGTAAATTATTCTCCAGAGAAGAAAATAGGCCAAACACTCCTACAAGTTGGCGTCTTCCCCGACCATATCCAGGTCATCAGTTTTTGCAGTTGAATTCAAACCGCTGTTGGCCGGGACGAGTTCAATATTTCTATGCGCATCTGGTGTCGCCAGGCTTCGGTTAGCCCAGAATAAAACAAAGAGCATCAGGATGGCGATCAGCACCAGGATAATCGGAGCGGCATTCCCGATCCAGCCGACGATGCCCTGCGGCACAAGGCTGGTCGGCCATTCCACGGAGAGTAGCAGGTAAGCATTTACGATGACGATGGCATTCCACGTGCCGTGCACCAGCACTGCACCCAGGTACACCAAACCTAAACGGATGATGCGGGTGTAAGTCCAGGCCTGTACCAGCGCCCAACCCATCAGGCTGCTAGTGGTAATATGCAGCACAGCAGTGCCGGCCCGCCCTAACACAATCCACATCCAGCTTTCTCCGCCGCCTGAAAGCATCAAGCTCTCAAATAACGCGTAGCCCGCCCCGCTTAATGCCCCTGCAGCAAATCCTTCCGCCGGTGTCATCCGGCGCCCGACCAGCAGCCAGGCGCCAACCGGTTTGAATACTTCCTCTATCATCGGCACGACTAACGCAGCAAATGCCAGGACTGCCAGGATCACCGCGGGCTGCTGCAAGAATGGGGTCAGGATCTCGAGAACTTCGTCCTGGGTCAGGGTCTGCCTGGAAAACTGCTCCGAAAGGGACTGGATTTGATCGACCAGCTCCGGCTGGCTGGCTACCACTACAGCCCCCAGGAAAACGAAAGCGAACATCGCCGCCAGCTCGAAGACCAGTATCAGTCCCGGTCCAAGCACCAGCCCGCTGTCGAACACCCCCCACAATCGTTGTGAGGAGCCCAAAGGAAGCTTCTGAATTGCGAGATATAACACCCACATCACAGGCAATCCAATCGCCAGGACGTGGATGGGTGGCAGCAAAATCCAGCTGAGTGTATCCAGCTGCGCTGCAACATATCCCAAACCCAGCACCGCAGGAAAAGCCAGGATCAGCAGGATGGGCTGGAAACGCCCCAGGCTGTGTAAGGTGTCGACCGCTTGCCAGTTGAACAGGCGGCAAAGCGCATAATAGGCCGATGGGATACACAGGCTACCGGCCAGGAAAAAAGCTGCCGCTGCCATGGACATTGATCCCGCTTCAACGACCTGGTCATAGGCCAGCACCTGGAACAGGCTGAAAATCGCCAGAACCAGTGCTGCGCTCCACAAACTGGCGATTGCCAGTACTGCCCCAACCAGCTGCCAGAGTGATCCCTGGTGGATACGGGTACTCACTGCTGAACTACTGCTCTTCAATGGTTACACTGAGGATTTGATCCCCGGGTGGCAAATTGAGGGTCTCTGCAGGGTCGCGCGGAGTGAGTTCTTCCACCACATCCATGCCGGAGATAACGCGTCCAAAGATGGTATAACCACCATCCAGCTGTGGAGCTGCGGCATACGTGATAAAGAACTGGCTGCCGTTCGAGTCTGGGCCAGCGTTGGCCATCGCAACCACACCCGCATCGTCGAATTTCAAGTCCGGAGAAATTTCGTTTATAAAGGCATATCCCGGCCCGCCGAAGCCCGTCCCCGAAGGGTCGCCCGCCTGGGCGACAAATTCGGGCAGGACACGGTGGAAAGTCACCCCATCGTACCAGCCTTGCTGGGCCAGGAAGATGAAGTTGTTGACTGCCAGTGGAGCCTTATCTGCGAACAGCTCGATCTTTACGTCGCCCTTTTCCGTCTTCAGCACAGCGAAATACTGCTTCGACTGGTCGATCGTCATGGGTGGGCAATCTGAAAACTGCCGGCTTTCAAGGAGCATAATATTTATGAGCGCCTTGATATTATCGTAATCCATGCTGCTGTTGTAATAACGTCCATTGACCATCAAGAACGGCGTTCCCGGCATGCCGATAGCGGCATTCTTCTCAAACGCTTCTTTAGAAAATTCCACCAGGTTTGCACTGTTCAAATCGCTGGAAAACTGCTGGGCATCCAATCCCAGCTCTTCAGCCTTATCCGTAACCCACTGCTCAAAGTCGGAGACTGAGAGATTGACCCACGCATCACGCTCTGCGAACAGCAGGTCGTGCATTTCCCAGAACTTTCCCTGCAGGCCGGCAGCTTCGGCAGCCTGGGTGGATATGGCAGCCTTATCGTGGCTGTTGAGAGGGAAATGCCGGTAAACCAGGCGCAGGTCATCAGGGAACTCTTGCAGTAAACGCTCCATCACGGGAGCGAGGCTGGCGCAGCCTGGTCATTGAAAATCGCTGTATTCCAGCAGCGTGATTTGGGCATTTTCCGATCCTTTAATCCAATCACCTTCTCCCACCGGGGGTATCAACGCCTGTTCGGTGGGGTCAGGAGTTGGCTGGCGGCTCACCACCGTGCAGCCTGGTTGGTCTCCAGTGATCCCGGCTGTCGGCGACGGGGCCGGTGAGGTTGGTGCCGGCGGGCTTACCTGGCTGGTGACTGAGGCGTTACCCTGGGCACAGGCTGCCAGCAAACCGGCAGCCAGAAAACTCATTATGGTTAGTCCCTTCAAAATGCGCAAGGCATTTCTCCATTTATTGGCTGAATTTTGTCCGACAATTGTACCAGCGATAGTTATACCTTCCCTTAGGGCTGGCTTAAACTTAAATGACAGCTCTCAACCGCCTGGATATGCGCTCGGACCGGCCGAGACCATTTCCTGCAGCTGCTCAAAGGAAGTCACCCAGGCAATACGCTTCAAGAAATCCTCCAGGGATGCGCTCTGCTGGCGCAAGAGGCGCACAGCTTCTCCGACCGGATCCTCTGCCGCCCCTGCTGCGCCTCCAGGTTCATCGGCATAGGCGCCGTGGAAGGCGAAATATGCCTGGTTTAATTTGCGCAGTCCACGGTAACCGTTCTCCCAAAAAACAATTCGACGGGAGTCCATGTATTCTTCCGCTTCATCGATCTTCCCCTCCGCCAGCAGCAGGTCTGCGGTCACGCGGGTGATGTTCATTTCCTTGCGGAAGTCAAAGGCCGGGGGCTCGACTGGCACCTGGCCGGGCGGAGGTGTCGGCGCAGGGGGCGGAGGGACCAACTCCGGATAGAACCGCTTAACAGTCTCCAGGCCGATTTCCTGACCAGCAATCGAGGCTGTTGTTTCGTTAATCACCCGCATTTCCGGGCTTTCTGTGTACAGCATCCCCAACGGCCTCAGGGTCAGGTAATTGTGCACCCACTCGTGCGCCACTACTTCAGTCAGCCAGGCCAGGTCTGAAGTCTGCTGTACCATGGTCGGATAGGTACCCACTCCGCCGATTTCTACGACCAGTGAAGAGACATCCAGGGTGGAATCCACCCGCTCCTCGAGCCGGCTGCGCTGTTCGATGTTCAGCTGAGATTCGAGTGAGATATTTTCATCCTGGCGGATCACATTCCGCGGGCTGACGATCAACGCCAGCGGAAGCCTGGTGCTGTGGTAGAGCACCGGGGGCACGGGTTGTCCGCCGAGTGCCAGCCCCAGTTGATCCGCGCTGTACCCGATCTGGTCCTGCAGTACGGACTCAACCAGCCGGGCATCCTGGTCGCGCTGTCTCTCAAGCTCTTCCAGGCGGCGGGAAAGAGGGGCTGCTGCCAGCTCTGGATCGGGGATGTTTGGATCGGTGAAAAAAAGGCTGATATCGCGCTCAAGCTGTTGGATCGTCTGCGTAAGCTCGACGTAATCCAGGACCGCTTCCTGCCGTGCTCCATCAGACACATAGCGGCTCAAGCCCAGGGCATTTTCAAACCACTTGAGCTTCAACGCCGATAGCGTCCACTCCACGTAATCGAATTCAATCTGCCGGGTGAAGGCGCGCACCTTTTCGGTGCTGTCATCCAGCGGCAGGCTGCTGGTGCTCAATATCAGCAGGCTCATAACAAGGGCTGCCGTTACGTAAAAGAGGCGTCTAATCGTACGCCAGAGGGCTGATGTGCTTTTCACGAGTGCCGATTTTACCATGTCTCACGGCGCCGGTTCACCCCACCGTTGTCGAGTATAATTCCGGGGGAGGGTTTCCCTGGATGAATTTCCTTATTACAGGTGCTGCGGGTTTTCTGGGGTCTCATCTGGCGAATTTTTTGGTGCGCGAAGGTCATCAGGTCAGGGGGTTGGACGACCTCTCCGTGGGCGACCCGGAAGCGCTCTCAACGGATGTATTGTTTACACGCGGGGATGTGAATGACCGGCCTAAGCTGTGGACTGTCCTGCAGGAGGTCGACTGCGTGTACCACCTGGCTGCACGTGTCTCGGTGCCCGAATCGGTGCTGTACCCGCGCGAGTACAATGCGGTGAACGTCGGCGGTACGGTCAGCCTGATGGAAGCCATGCGCGATGTGGGAGTGAAGCGAGTGGTGTTCATCTCCTCCGGAGCAGTCTATGGAGACCAGGGCGAACAACCTTTAAGGGAAAACTCTACCCCCAATCCGCGCTCTCCCTATGCGGTTTCCAAGCTGGCAGCGGAGTACTACATCCGGACTATCGGCGATTTATGGGGGATTGAAACCGTGAGCCTGCGGGTTTTCAATGCCTACGGGCCAGGGCAGCATCTGCCCGCCTCGCACGCACCGGTCATCCCTAATTTTTTGCGACAGGCTGTGCGCGGCGGCAGCCTGGTGATGCACGGCGATGGATCGCAGACCCGAGATTATATCTATGTCGACGACGCGGTCAGCGCCATGATTTCCGCCGCCACAGCTCCAAACATCAACCACATGGTCATCAACGTCGGGAGCGGAACCGAAACCAGCATTCGCGACCTGGTGCGCCTGGTCATGGAAGTCACCGGTGTCAAGGCCGAAGCCATCTCCAATCCTCGCACCGATCCCGGCGTGTCGCGCATGCGCGCCGATCCTGCCCTGGCGCGCGTCAAGCTGGGTTACAGCTCGCGCATTAACCTTTCCGAAGGCCTGCGCCTGACCATCGAGCGCGACCCGCGTTTCCGCCGGGAAATGGCGCCGCGCCCGCTGAATCAGGGGCTAACTCGCGCAGTTCTTCGACAGTTTTCAACGGGGAGGTGTCAACATGAGCGTCACTGCGGTGGTCGGCTGCCAGTGGGGCGATGAAGCCAAAGGCAAGTTCGTTGATTATCTCTCGGCGCATGCCAGTATCGTCGCCCGCTTTAACGGCGGTGATAATGCCGGGCATACCGTCGTGAACCAGTACGGCACTGCCAAGCTGCGCCTGACTGCCAAACGGCCTTTTCAACCCCGGCACCAACTGTGTGATCGGGGCGGGAGTTGTGGTCAATCTCGCCACGCTGATCGAAGAAATCCACTTCTTTGAACAGAGCGGCCTGGACTACCACCAGCGCCTGTGGATTTCCCCACGCTGCCACGTGGTTATGCCCTATCACCCATTGATCGAAGAGATCTACGAGAAAGCCCGGGGCGAGGGCCGCACCGGCACCACGCGCCGCGGCATGGGGCCTGTGCATGCCGACAAGGTCAGCTATAACGGCATCCGCCTGTACGACCTGGCCGATAAGGCGGTTTTCGCCGAAAAACTGCGCCTCCAGCTGGCCATCAAAAATCCGACCTTCCAGGCCTTTGGCATGCCGCCCCTGGATTTCGAGGCAGTCTACCAGGAAAAACTGGAACAATACGCCCGGCTGGCTGCCTTCGTGCGCGAGCCTTACGCCCTGGTCCAGGAAACGCTGAAAGAGGGGGCTCTATCCTGCTGGAGGGAGCTCAAGGCGCCTTGTTGGATAACAACTGGGGCACCTATCCATTCTGCACCGCTTCGACCACCCTGGCCGGCGGGGCAGCTGCCGGCCTGGGCATCCCTCCCCATCACATCCGGCGGGTAGTCGGCATCGCCAAAGCCTATACCACGCGTGTCGGCTCCGGCCCGATGCTGACGGAGCTGGACGACCAGGATGGCCAGACTCTCCAGACGCGAAGGCCAGGAATTCGGCACGGTCACCGGACGGGCACGGCGCTGCGGTTGGTTCGATGCCGAAATCGTGCGTTTCACCTGCCAGCTGAACGGCGTCACCGATCTGGCATTGACCAAGCTCGACGTGCTCGACAGCCTGCCCCTGATCAAAATCTGCACCGGCTACCGGAATGCCTCTGCAGGTCAGCGCCTGCTGCACTACTGGGAGGGAGATGCTGCCTGGCTGGAGACCTGCCAGCCGGAATACATCGAGATGGAAGGCTGGTTGAGCTCGACCCGCCAGGCCTCCTCTTTCAGCCAGCTCCCTGCGCAGGCCCAGGCTTACGTACGCAAAATCGAAGAGCTGGTGGAGGCGCCGCTGCGCTGGATTTCGGTTGGGCCGGGCCGCACGGAGACCATCGCTTTA
This sequence comes from uncultured Chloroflexia bacterium, assembly GCA_963698765.1. Taxonomy (GTDB): domain Bacteria; phylum Chloroflexota; class Anaerolineae; order Anaerolineales; family UBA4823; genus CAVOSB01. Next base: position 184,877 of record CAVOSB010000030.1, on the reverse strand, counting down.
TAGTGCAATTTATCCGAAGATTTCCTTCGAGCCCTAGCGATTCTGCAGGAATCTCTGGATCGCGGCGCTCAAATGCGAGCCGAATAGTACGATCCAGCTTCCGATATAGGTCAGCGCCATCCAGGTCACTACAGTCCCCAGCGATCCATAGATCACCTCGTAGCGACCGAGCCCGCTGTGCAGGTACCAGGTGAAGGCCTTGGTGGTCAGGATCCAGGCCGTCGAAGCCAGCAGTGCGCTCCAAAACGCTGCCCGCCACCTGACCTGCACGTTCGGCACACGGTGGTAGAGCAGCAGGAACAGCAGGAAAAAAATCAACCAGGGGATGTACCTGGAAATCAGCGACCAGTGCAGGGTTTCGTAAACCGTCACATCACCCAGCAGCGGAATCCTGAGCTGCTGCATGATGCCTGTAACCAGGATAAAAACTACAGCCAACCCAAACAGTCCAAACAGCACTCCCACCATCCCCAGGGCCAATGAGCTCCTGTGGAAGAAGTTATGCTGCTTGGCTTCCGGCCACGCCAGGTTGATGTTGGCTACCAGCACTCTGAAAACCCCCGAAGCCGACCACAGTATCGTCAGGATGCTGATGACGCCCAGCGAACCGCGCATATCCTGTATCTGCCGTAAATTCCCCTGGATCAGCGCAACAGAAACCGGCAGCACCTGTGAAGTGAAAAATATGATCAGCCGGTAAACGGTCTCGTTCTCCAGCACATAACCACCGATCGAGACGATCAAGAGCAGCAGCGGGAACATCGAGAAAAGTGCATAGTATGCCAGGCTGGCTGCCGCCTGGCCGGCCATGCTGTTATTAAAGCTGCGGAAAGCATCTGCCAGGATGCCCGCAACGCCGCCGCTGAGCGTGTAGAGCCGCGTGGCTGAACTTCTTAACTTTTCGCCGATGTCCACCATCATTGCCTGCTGCCTGCCTCAATATTGTAATTCCAATTCACTTCTTGCGTGATGCTGGGTTGAATGACTATCAGTGTCACATATTAATCACCATTCCCGATTATCGTGAGATAATCAGGTTGGAGGGCACAGTTATGAGAAACTCCAAAAGTAGTATAGCATCAAGACTCTTCCGGCTGTCATTCGCCCTGGCGTTTATACTTCCCTGGAGCGCAAGCAGCTGGATCGCCAGCAATTCTGCTACACAGGAAACCGGCACGCTCTCGTTGGAGCTGCTGGCGCCTGCCTACCGCGTCCAATCTGAAAGCGATGGGTTGACTTCCGTCCAGGCCGAGGGTTTCACTTCTGCCGGCACCCCGGGAGGGCTGGCCCTGCCGCACAGGGTGCTGCAGGTGGCGCTGCCGCCGCAGGCGGATCTTGACAGCGTGACCCTGGAAATCTCCAGCCTGCAGCTCGAAGCACTGCCCGGGGTATATCAAATCCAGACCCTGCCGCCTGATTCCCCTGACAATGCGCTCTCCACCAGGGTGACAAACCCCGGCGACAGCCAGCAGGCCGCTGCTTCCGGCTTCGCACGCCTGCTTTCCAGCGGCCAGATGCGCAAATGGCGTTTCGTCAGCCTGGATCACTCGCCGTTTGCCTATGATCTCGCCTCTGGGAAATTGAGCCTGGCCAGCAGTGTGCTGGTCACCATCCATTACAAGGTCGATCCATCTGCAGCGGACCTGGCCTTGCTCTCCGACGATCTGATGGACAACCTGGCACAGTCCAAATTTTACAATTACGAGCAGGCACAGGCCTGGTACCCGGTGGTGGATACCCAGGACCAGCCGGGAGTGGTCTACGACTACGTCATCATCACCACCAATGCCATCGAGGCCGGCAGCAATAAGCTGGACGACTTCATCCTGCACAAGCAGAACCGCGGCTTCAGCGTGCTGACCATCACCGAGAGCGAGTACGGCGGCCTGGCAGGCCAGTCTCCCAACGGCACCGCAGAGAAGATCCGCAAGTGGCTGCAAGACAACTACGTGAGTTTCGGCATCCACTACGTGCTGCTGGTCGGGAATCCCGACCCGGATGACCCCAGCCTTGGCGACACCATAGGCGACCTGCCGATGAAGATGTGCTGGCCGCGCCGCACTGCAAGCGATAGCGACAAGAATTCTCCTACCGATTACTTTTACGCCGACCTGACCGGCAACTGGGACAAAGACGGCGACGGTTATTTCGGCGAATATACCGAAGACCAGGGCACGGGCGGTGTGGATTTCGCACCCGAGGTGTATGTGGGGCGCATCCCGGTCTACTCTGCAGCTTACTCGACCCTGGACGCCGTGCTGCAGAAGATCATGGACTACGAGAACGAAGCCAGCCCGCTTTCCTGGCGCAAAGAACGCGCTGCTGCCGATGAGCTATGGGGCTGCCGGCTACGATGGCGCGCCGCTGGCGGAGCAGATGATGGACGACTACCTGGATGGAGCCAGTTTCACTTCCTGGACGCAGTACCAGCAGGGCAGCGGGGCGTGCAGCCTGGATTCCACCTACACCAGCAGCCAGGAGCTGCGCGGCGGGACGGTGGTGCGCGACCGCTGGGCGGCCAACGACTACGGCCTGGTGCTGTGGTGGGGGCACGGCTCCCAGACTACCGCGGCAGTTGGATATGATGGCTGCTGGGACGGTACTTTGTTCGATAACACGCAGACCTCCTCCCTGGATGACGATCACCCATCTTTCGTCTACCAGAACTCGTGCACCAACGGCTACCCCGAGAACAGCAGCAACCTGCAGTATTCCCTGCTCAAGCAGGGCGCGGTCGCCTCGGTGAGCGCATCGAGAGTTCCTGGTTCAATACCGGTGTGGGCTACGGTGCCTTCGATGACAGCACCACCAACTCGGGCATCGGCTACGAGTACGCCCAGCGCCTGGCCGCCGGGCAGAGCGCAGCGGAGGCGCTGTACAACGCCAAGTCCAGCATGTCCCCGAATCTAACTCTCGCCTGATGAACTTCTACGACTTCAACCTGTACGGCGATCCAGCCACTTACATGCTGCCACCGGCTTCTCCAGCTGCATTCAACAAGACCAGCCCGGGCAACGCGGCGACCGGCCAGCCCACCTCGCTGACCATCAGCTGGCAGTCCACCTCGCCGGTCACACGCTACGAGTACTGCTACGACACCAGCAACGACAGCAGCTGCGCCAGCTGGACCAACAACAACCTGCAGACCAGCGCCAGCCTGAGCGGCTTGAGCAACAACACCACCTACTACTGGCAGGTGCGCGCCCGGAACGGAAGCGCCGCGCCCACTTACGCCAACAGCGGCTCCTGGTGGAATTTCACGGTCGGATCCGGCGGCCAGGCGACCAATGACTACCTGCCGCTGGTGATGCGCAGCGCACCGTCCAGCAGACTCGTGAACGGCGATTTCGAGCAGGGTCCCGGCGCCGGCTGGCAGGAATACAGCTCCAACGGCTTTCAGATCGTGTTGGACTTCAAACGAGCTGAGCGTGGCTAATGTGTATCCACACAGCGGAAATTGGGCTGCCTGGCTGGGAGGCGCAAATAATGAAACCTCACGGCTTTACCAGCAGGTTACCAGTCCCCGACTTCCAATCCAACACTGACCTTCTGGTACTGGATCGGATCCACTGAATACTGCAGCCACTATTATGACACTGGCAGAGTCCTGCTGGGTGGCGCAACGCTGGTGCAGTACGACCTATGTTCGGGAAATGCCACCGGCGGTTGGGTGCAGCAGAACCTCGACCTGAGTGCTTACGCTGGGCAAATCCTGGAGCTCGAGTTCAGGGTTGTGACCGATGTCTCGAATAACAGCAACCTTTTCATCGACGACGTCTCCTTCGGGGGCAGTGGAGCCCTGAGCGAGGTGCCGGCTGCCCCATCCGGCCAGGAGGCCAGGCTAAAACCGGATAATTAGATCACCCCTGCCGCTTTGAGGCTGAAGGCCAACTTGGATCCGCTTCGAAGACATCATTTTACAAGGATCAAGGTGCACCCATGTCAAAAAACTTATTGCGCCAGGTAATCAACCTGCTGGCCGTGCTGGCTACCATCATCGTCAACGGGCTGGCGAACGCCCTGCCCCTGAACGGGCTGAATACCGGGGATATATCCGACCGCTTCACGGTCTATTTTGTCCCGGCCGGATACGTGTTCTCGATCTGGGGGCTGATCTACCTGGGATTGATCGCCTACGCCGTCTTCCAGCTGCTGCCCTCGCAGCGCGAGAACCCGCGGCTGCTGCGCATCGGCTACCTGCCGGCGCTGAGCGGCCTGTTCAACATCGTCTGGCTGTTCCTGTGGCATTACGAGCAGTTCCCGCTGACCCTGCTGGCGATGCTCGGGCTGCTGCTGACCCTGATCGCCATCTACCTGCGGTTGGATGACGGTCGTTCCAGCGTGCGGGGAGCCGAGCGCTGGTGCCTGTACATTCCCTTCAGCGTGTACCTGGGCTGGGTGACGGTGGCCACCGTCGCCAACGTCACCTCGGTGCTCGATTACGTGGGCTGGAGCGGATGGGGACTGTCCGAGGCGGCCTGGGCTGCCATCATGCTGCTGGTGGCGGCCGGGATCGGCGTGCTGATGGGACTGAGGCGCCGGGACGCGGCCTTCCTGCTGGTGCTGGTATGGGCCTTCGTGGGTATTGCGCTCAAACACGCCGGCACACCCAGCGTGGCCATCACGGCCTGGATTGCGGCCCTGATCTCGGCGGCGATGGTGGTCTACAGCCTGCTGGCAGGACGTAATAAAAACTCCTAGAACATAGGCGGGCAGCCAGGCACGCAGTTCAGCGGGCATGGTCTGCCAGCTCCCACCAGGCGAAGGTGAGGGCGGCTCCCGCCAGCCCGGCCAGGAGCACGAGCAGGCAGCTGATTGCCCCCAGCGCCTCGCCCTGGGCGTACAATCCGGGAACCGACCAGGGGAAGTATTCACCCCAGCCCAGCACGGCGATAATCTGCGCCGAGGCGATCTCCATGATCATGACGCCGAAAGCCGGCATGTAGCCGCCCCCGGCGCTGGCTGCAAAGGCGATCACCGTCGCCAGGACGATGTTCAGGCCGCTGGTGACAGCCAGGGTGAGCAGCCCCTGCCAGAGGACTGCCGCGGGTACGGGCGGCAACCTCAGCGGCAGCCCCACCGCCAGACCGGTGAGGAAGATGATGCCGGTCAGGACGCACGACCACAGCCCGACCACCAGGAACTTGGCTCCCACGATCGCAGAGCGCGAGGTGGGCAGCGCCAGCAGGTCTTTCAGCGTGCGGTCGGCGTGCTCCCGGCCGAAGACCCAGCCGGCGATCAGGCCGAAGATCAGGATGCCTCCCACCGCGCTGGCCAGGGAAAGGAAGTCCAGGTAAGTGGGCCAATCGGCGGCGCCCATGGTGAGCTGCGCCTTGGCGCTGATCAGCCCGGCCCTCCTGGCTAACTCGGGGTCGCGCAGGATGATCATGAAGAAGCCGCCCACCAGCGGAAACACGGCACAGGCCAGGGCCGTGACCGGCGGCATTAGAGAGCGGCGGGCCTTGAGCATTTCCACCCACAGCGCCTGCCGCAGGCCACTCAATTCACACCTCCCTCGTCCATGCCCACCAGCCTTAAGAAGTAAGCTTCCAGGTCTTCCTGCTCGAGCGCCAGGTGGGTGGGAGCGGCGCCCCCCCGCACCAGCAGGGCGGCGATGTCGTCCGGCCGCTCGAAGGCTGACGGCTCCAGGATCTCGAGAGCGCCGTCCGCTGCTCGGCTGCGGGTTGAAGCCCGCCTCTTCCAGCAATTTGAGCGCAGCACGGCCGTCGCGCGCCCGCAGCACCAGGCGCTTGCGGCGGCTGCGTTCCAGCGCTTCCACGTCCAGCTCCTGCAGCAGGCGGCCGTTATGTAAAATCCCGACGCGCTGCGCCAGGCGCGAGACCTCCGCCAGGATGTGGCTGGACATGAAGACCGTGACGCCCTGCTGGTGCGCCAGCTCGAGCAGCAGGTCGCGGATCTCGACAATGCCCCTCGGATCCAGCCCGAGAGAGGGCTCGTCCAGGATCAAGAGCCGGGGCTGGTGCAGCAGGGCTTTGGCGATCCCCAGGCGCTGGGCGTTGCCGTGCGAGAGGGTCCCGGCACGCCGGTCGGCGTAAGTGCTCAAGCCCAGGCGCTCGATGACTTCACCCAGCGCGCGTGAGGTCACGCCGGGGTGGTAGCGGCGGGCGACTTCCAGGTTCTCGCGCACGGTGAGCTGCGGGTAGGCGTCGGCGGTCTCCACCAGGCAGCCCACTTCGGCCCAGGGCTTCTCGCCGCCCGCCCGGATGGACCTGCCCAGCACGGTCGCCTCGCCGCTGGTGGGACGCAGCATGCCCAGCAGCAGGCGGATGGTGGTGGTCTTGCCGGCGCCGTTCAATCCCAGGAAGGCGTAGATCTCGCCCTGCTCGACGCGCAGGTTGAGCTGGTCGACGGCGGTCAGGCGTTTGAAGCGGCGGGTGAGGTCGTGGGTGAGGATGGCGGGGGGGGAGTCAATGGTCAATTGTTAATTGTCAATAGTCAATTGTCAAGTAAGGAAAGTGGTGAGAGGTGAGAAGTGGGCATAGGCGGGGGAATTTTGATTAAATATAACAAAAAAATTCTTTTTTTACGCCTACAGTATGGGAGGGCGGAGGGTGGTGGGAAGGAGGGCGTTCGAGGAAGAACCCATGGAGGGGCAGTTTCCTTTCACCCTGTTTATAGCATGAATGTTCGCTCAACGTCAAGCGGTTTGGGAGAGTGGAGAATAAATCAAGCATTTTAGATCTAATGGAACAATTTAGGTATATCAAGGAATTAAGAACTGGTTGACTCAGACAAAGGATTATTGTATAGTGGATCGGTAGAAAGACCTCCCTTCCCTACTATAAGAATTATCATCGTCCATAACTCGACCCTTTCAACCTTAGGAAATTCAGTAATTGGTCAATGGGAAGAAAAGCGATATCTCCGATCTGGTACTACAGTCTGGTATCAGTTTTCACGAGCCTGGTTTTCATTTTCCCTGGTTTGATCGTATTCTCGTCAATCCCCTTTTTTTCAATAAACATCTTTACGGGCAGCATCATCATTATATTTCTATTGATCGAAGGAGTAATCGCTGTAATTTTATCAATGTCGATCCATATCAAGTCCCGTGACACAGAGTTAGCCACGAAATTCATCGGTCGGCACATAGGACGCGTTTATGGTTGTTTGATTGGGGGATTCCTGGGTGCTGCAATCGCTGAAATTCTCGGCTGGGCATTTTTCCCCGGACTGGCTGCGGGAGTACTGGTGTTTTTTTTCGTAGGGCGTTGGGCGGGAGGAAAGATCAGCAGATCGATCGGCAGGCAGATCAATAAACTAGTCACGATTGCAGATACGCAAGTACAAGGCGGCTGATGAATGTACTGGACCTGGCTCCAGTAATGGAGAATTAGAAAATGAAACAGGAACTGTTACACATCGCCCTCGTAGTGCGGGACTATGATGAAGCTATAGAGTTCTTCTGCCGTAAACTGCACTTTACATTGATGGAAGACACCTACCAGCCGGAGCAGGACAAGCGCTGGGTGGTGGTGAGGCCGCCCGGGTCGACGGGGACGAGCCTGCTGCTGGCGCGCGCCGCGACGCCCGAGCAGGAGGCGTTCATCGGCAGGCAGTCGGGAGGGCGGGTGTTTTTGTTCTTAAGCACCGACGATTTCTGGCGGGATTACGAAGAGATGCGCTCCCTGGGGATAAATTTCGTGAGGCAGCCGAAGGAGGAGCAGTACGGGACGGTGGCGGTGTTCGAGGATTTGTATGGGAATTTGTGGGATTTGATTGAGGTGAAGAAGCTTAGACTTCAGTAAGGGTTGGTTGACTCTACTAGTGGGGTAATGTATAGTGAAAGGGAGGATGTAATTTAGATTCTGTGAAGGGAGGATAAATTGGGCAAGTATGATGCTCTCTACCTTTTTCTGATGCGTATACCACCGGATGTCAGGGAAAAAACCTTGACATTCACAGAGATTGAGGGGATTCTTGACTTTAAGTTACCCAAAAGCGCTTACGTTCATAGACCCTGGTGGAGCAATCCTTCATCCCCCAAATATCATTCCTATGCCCAATCATGGCTTGACGCGGACTGGAAAGTAGACACGGTAAATCAGCAAGAGAAATGGGTGTGTTTTCGCAGGGGCAAACACAGAAATAGTAGACCAGAAGCTGCAAGGATATCATCCGAGGTCAGGTTGAATCCTGATAATGGAGCGCAATTCCAGGAGAAAGTAGGTATATTGCTTTCCAAACACTCCCGGGTTAAATTCCACCTGAACTACCCCATCGCAATAGGCAACCCACCGAAAGACCATCGGTTCGATCTGGTTTCTTCGGACCTGAGATTAGTCGGAGAGTGCAAGAATTACACGTGGATTGAAAGCGGAAACGTACCCAGCGCCAAGATTGGATTTATCAACGAAGCTGTTTTCTACCTGTCCTTATTGCCCAAAGATACCGTCCGGTTCATTGTTATGAAAAAGGATATACACCCCAGAAGAAAAGAGACTCTGGCTGAATATTACTACCGTACCTACCAACATCTGCTTGAGGGTGTAGTCCTGTTTGAGATCGATTTGGAGAACGCTTTGATAAGAAAGGTCGGCTGAAGTCGTGCACTAACGCTAAGAATATACACCATGTCAACAACTTTTTTCTGTGCCGGTGATTTAAGTCAGGCTAAAGTGCTCGTAATTGGGCACGATCCACGTTTACAAGATTCGAATACTCTGTCTGAATTCGCCTTCTTCGCCGATTATTTCTTCAAGCCAATCCCCACCCAAATGAGTGTACGCGGCAAAGTACAATCTGGCGAAAGCCGTTTTTAATTACATCAGTAACCTGACCAGTTTCAGGTATACGGCTGACCAAATTGTGCTGACCAACCTGTGTAATAATGCCTTGCCCCACGCACCAAAGGGAAAAACCGTATACATCCCTGAAAGCGAAGCCCGCATTGGCATTTGCACGATTCAGAACATATTGATCCAGAGTTGTATTGAAGTGATTTTTGCTATGTCCGCGCAAGTCAATTACTGGCTGCAGAAGTTAGGATTTTATCCAGCTGTAACAGAGTTTCTATCAAGTGCCGAGCCGAAAGCTAAAGGTGTAAACTACACGCCACCTTATTATGAGGCCAAAACCGGCAGGGCGTTTACGCATATTTGTGGAAGGCGCTATACAAAGGACAACAATCTGAGCATCATTCCTGTTCTTCATGTAAAAAACTGGCCATTACGTGGACCGTTTGCGCAGGTGTACAGCAAGGCGTATGACGCTTGTATTTCTGAGCTCAAATAAAGATGACGTGAGGTTCATTCTGCAGCACGCCAGGAACACGCATTTCTAATCATCCAACCCCAATGGCTGAAGAAATTTTTCCGGCGACTGAGTAACAGTAAGGAGCAACAACCATGACAACACTGTTTTTCTATATCTTGGCGGCATCAGGTGATCCAGATAATGTGGAATGCACAGTGCCCTACCTTGTTGACGATTTGGAAATATTCTTTGGACCATGCAAGAGGTTGCTACGCCAGGAATTGCGAGTTCGCTATCTCAAAACTTCAAATGATGTGCGCCTGGAAGAGGATATTTTCTTAGTTGGGGTAAATGGCTATAATCCAAACCGATCTCGAAAGATCGTATGGGCGGGGAGAGTGACATTAATGACTTTCGAGACGGCATACAAGAAACTGACACACGAAAAATATCGGAAAATGCGGGAATTAGCGTACTCGCCTCTTCATGTAAATCCCATATATGGCAACAATGGAAAATTCAGAGGATACGAACATTGTTCCAACCTGCATGAAGTAAAAGACAGTTGGGTCAGAGATTTTTGTTCCATGGAGAGCCAGAACATAGAAATCAGAGCGAAACAGCTAATACTCAGACCAAATGCTGAGAGACATCAGGTATTCCCTCGTGACTGTTGTTTTCTACTTGAAAATGTTTTCTTTGCGAATGGACAGGGTATTGCCATTTCCAAGGAAATACTTGAAATACTGAAAAATGCACAAGATAAAAAGCTCAAAATAGATGAGTATGCAATATTTGGTTATCGCAAAGATGGAAGTGTTAATGGCCTGACTGGGAGATGGTTAGAGGTCTTAGGTGAAGATGCAACAATGTTTATGCACCTCATCAAATCAAAAATTCCAACAAGTAACGAAAAATTAGGACAGCGATATAAATTCCAATCCAGAAGGTGCACTTGTAATTAAAAAAATGACCGACCAAAGTCCTAATACACCGAAAGCCAGTTTAAAGCCGGCGAGCGCGAGTAGGCGGCTTGTTGGGTAGACATCCTGCTGGAGAACCGCTCTTATGATGATATTATCGAACCAGGCTTACGCAGCGTTGGCTCAAAATATCCTCATCGAGTTAGTGAATTCCAATATGCGCAAGCTCTTGGAAAAAGGTGCAAGAGATAGGATATGTAGTCAAGCTACTACACTCCTGGTAGTAAATTCATCGGAATTGTTAGCCATAAAGATCCTTTCGTTTGTTTAGAATTTGGAGTGTATTGAAATGTTTACTCAAGAAGTGTTGTTCGCCTTTCTTATAGGATTTCTCTTAGGAAGTGGATTACTCTATTTATATTTCTATTTGAAAAGAATAAAAACTCAAGAAATTGCTGACACACTTTTATCACAAGCAAATCTACATTTTGAAGCCTTATCCGCAGAAGCTCTCCGCAAAAACTCGGATCATTTCTTCCAGATCGCCAGTCAAACTCTCACGAGTTAGGCTGCGCTGGGCGGACAAGACCTGGAGAACAAGAAACAATTGATCGACCAAACCCTTGAAGGAATGAAAAAGGAGTTAGAAGGTGTTAGCACCCTGGTAACTCAATTAGAAAAAGATCGGGAGACCAAATTTGGCGAGCTAACCCAACAAATAAAAGCAACTTCAGAGCAAACCGGAAAACTTCAAGAGACGACAGAACATCTTCGGATTGCTCTATCTAATACCAGGGTACGTGGTCAGTGGGGTGAGAGAATGGCCGAAGATGTGCTTCGTGCGGCTGGTTTCATTGAAGGTATTAACGATCTTAAACAACAAACTCTCAGGGAATCAAGAAATCGACCTGATTATTCTTTTCTCCTGCCTCGCGGTTTACAAGTGCATATGGATGTAAAATTTCCATTGGACAATTATCTGAAATATTTGGAAGCAGAAAACGAGGATTCCAAAATAACTTACTGCAATCGTTTTATGCAAGATGTCAAGAAAAGGATAAAAGAAGTCTCAATGCGTGATTATACTGATCCTTCTGAAAGCACAATCAGTTATATGATTGTCTTTATCCCTAATGAGCAGTTATTCGCATTCGTTTGTCAACAAGATCCGCATATGTTGGATTTAGCACTTAGCTCAAATGTCATACTCTGTTCTCCCCTTACTCTATTCGCTATTCTCGCGGTAATTCGCCAGGCAATCGATAATTTCTACCTGGAAGAGAAAACCTTAAAGATTTTTGAGGTTCTGGCATCTTTTCAAAAACAATGGTCAGCCTTTGTCAATTCTTTCGATGATCTTGGTAACAAAATAGAAGCCGTTCGATCTGGTTATTCAAATTTGACTACCACAAGGCGAAATCAATTGGATCGCCAATTGATGAAAATAGATGAATTGCGTCAAGAGCAAGAGGAATTGCTTCGGCTGGATGAAACAAATGAGGATACTGGTATCGAACAATCTATGGAAGCAATTGAAAGTCCAAAATAATTATCTTGAATTCGGTAGAGTTGAAGAATTCAATGCTTTCACTTCGAATTTCGCGTTTTCTGTTTTCCCGACCAAGCCTTTCATAGACTATATACACAACATTATGATTTTTGGGCATAAACTCTTCAGCCAAGTAGATTATCGTTTTGTACGCCTTGCCTTTTGTGAAGGCTACGTAGGCTAAAAATCAAACCAGGATCTTGTCTTTCAGTGAACAAATCAGTAAAGGCTGTAACGATCCCGAATCACTGAATACAAAAATGTATGTGTGAATTCGAAAATGAGTGAGAAATATCGGAATTGGTTTCCATCAATATTGGCGGGGTTGGCTTTAACAATAGAACTTGCATTTAACATTCTTGGTTTCGGCATACATGTTGCGTTATGGCTAACTGTATTGCTCTTAGTAGTACAAATCATTGTCCTTCAACATGAACTGGTAGAAATTAAATCAAAGCGACCTAATATTGTAGTGGATGGATTTAAGCTTGAGAGACCATTCCATCTAATTAGGGGTGGTCATCCAAATGAGATGCTTGAACGTTATTACATTTTGTTTCGGAATATAAAAGAGCAAGGAAAAACAATATGTGATACAAGACCAATACATGCGATTGTATCTTTTTACAATTCGGATTTCGAACTGATAAAAGATTTATCACACGAAGATGGATTTTGGTTGGGAAAATCCGGACCTCCATGGGAACGTTCAAAAGATCACGTTGTAACAATAAGGGCATCCTCCAAACCAGAAGGGTTGTGTTTGGTTGTCAAAAAACAAGGTGCAAGCGACTTATTTGTTTTTTGTGATAAGAGTTACAACTCAAACTTCAAAACATTAGAACCATTTCAGGATTATCTGAAAATATCTCATAAAAAGTTCTATTAAACTAGAATTGAAATCTGAGAATTTGGATTTGAATCCGGTTTGGATTTCAGTTATTAATCGTGGTGAAAGCGAACAGCCACTATTCGAAATATCTGAAACACCGAGTACTGTCCACAGTATCGAGAGATGATGTACCGAACCAGAGTTCCAATTATCTCGACAACGCGTGAGATTACACGGCGCGGGCTTCAATCACAGGTGCTACGCAAGAATGGCATGGTATGGGTGTGAACATCAGGTTGGTTGAAAGTGAGGTGGAGTTGAGTTGAAACTATTAATCTCCCACACCTCCTTCGGCTCGATCACCATCGCCGGGGAGCGCTACGAGCACGACGTGCTGATCCGGCTGAACGGCAGGATCGAGAAGCGCAAGAAGAAGCTTTCGAAGCAGGTCTACGGCACCTCGCACGTGATTGCGCTGGCGGAAGCGGAATACGTCTACGAGAAGGGGGCGGAAGTGCTGCTGGTCGGGACGGGGCAGAGCGGGCTGGTCAGCCTTTCGCCGGAAGCCGAGGCTTTTTTCAGGGAGAAGGGCTGTGCGCTCGAGCTGCTGCCCACGCCTGAGGCCATCCTGCGCTGGAACAAGATGGAAGGCAAGGCGATCGCCCTGTTCCATGTGACCTGCTAGTGACTTATCGCCAATCCAGGGGATTTCTCCGAATTCTTTTATAAATAGCGGCTGCTAATATATTCGATGTATGCCGGGTGATCATCCCTGCACACAGCGGATAACCTCAGGATCAATTCTTGATAGCTCAAGGCATGAAATTTGATCCCATCGGCTGAGGCTATCTCGCTGAAATGAGCGATCTCCCTGCGGTGCTGCGCCCCTTCCCCCCCAAAAACATCATACCAGAGGTACAGCAGGCGAAATCCCCGCTTGCCCAGCCCGCGCTTCAGGCCGAGGATGTGTTTTATTAACTGGGCCGGGTGCAAGTAAAGGAACTGGTGGTCTTCCGGGCAAAGAGACCTGGCTAACTGATGAATATGGGGAATGTCAGACCAGATGCCATCCAGGGTGAGGTATTCGGGCTTCAAACCCAGATGATTACGGGAGTTATAAGCTTCCGTGAATTTACATTCGATCGCAAAGCGTTTGGTTTTTGACGAATTAGCATTGAATATTACGACATCGATGTTGGGAGCAATAATGAATCTTTTCTCGTCGATTGGATATTTACCTTCAAAGACGATCGTTTGAGGAATGGTACTGCCTTTTCTACACAGACGGCAGGCAGCCGCAATCACCGGAACCTGGTTTATCGACTGCCAGTATTGAAAAATGTTCACAGCCAGGGCAGAGGAGGAGTGGACTGCCTGCATTTTGGCCGGACTTTCGGGACTGCCGTTCAATTCACCGCCATCGCCCTTCTCAAAGCACAGGCGCGTGGCGGGATCTAAAGGTTCGAATAGATTCTGATCGAGCGTAGAAGTATAGGCGAGCCGGCCGCGCGCGCCCTGGCTGCCAACCAACCCAATCCGCCGGTTCAAGGCCCACTGGACTTGCTTCGAGAGGATATGGTCGTGTGCATTCATGATTTCAATAGTCCCAAACAGGTTTGGAAGAATAGAAAGTGCGCTCGGTGGCAGACAGAAAATCGTCACATTGACCAGGATTATAGATTAAAAGGGAATCCACTTACTTTACAGACTCTTAAGGATAGAAGTGAGGTTATAATCCGGTAACTTTGCGCCGGCCTTACTGATCGAGCACCGCACCCCTTCCGGCAGCCTGAGCTCACGATAAAAACAAGCTACCGGGAGATCATTTGAACACAGCAGCAGCCAGCGCGGGGCGCACTTCGCCGTATGCGATTTTCCGCAGCCGGGATTTCAGCCTGCTGTGGAGCAGCCAGCTGGTGTCGGAGCTGGGCTCGTCGATCACCGCGCTGGCGGCGGGCATCTACGTGTACAAGATCCTCGGGCTCGGTGGTCAACCTGAGCCTGATGATGATCGCCTCGGTGGCGCCCAGCCTGCTGGTGGGGCTGTTCGCCGGCGTGTTCGTGGACCGCTACGACCGCAAGCGCATCATGCTGGTGACCAGCCTGCTGCGCGGTTTGCTGGTGCTGGCGATCCCGTTCCTGATCCCCTACAACCTGGCCTGGATGTACGTGCTGGTGTTCCTGTCGGGGGCGGTGGGGCAGTTTTTCAACCCGGCGCAGTCCAGCGTACTGCCGGACGTGGCTTCCGAAGAGGAGCTGAACGCGGCCAACTCGCTGATGGCGATCAGCACCTATGGCTCGCTGGTGTTGGGCTACGGGATGTCGGGCTTCTTCGTCGAGCGCCTGCCGATCGAATGGGCCTTCTACACCAATGCCCTGACCTTCCTGGTCTGCGCCCTGCTGATCGCAGCGATGCACGTGCCGGCTTTCAAGGTGGAAGAGCAGACCAGCGCGCGGGTGGTGCTGGGCAACCTGTCGGCGGGGACCAGGTTCATCGCCAATACGCCGATCCTGCGCTCGCTGTTCATCATCTTCGCCCTGGTGTTTATCAACTTTGGCTTCCTGAATGCCCTGCGCCTGCCGTTCACCATCGAGGCGCTGAACGGCAGCTCGTCGACCTACGGCCTGCTGGAAGGGCTGACGCTGATCGGGTTCGTGGCCGCCAGCCTGTGGATGGCGCGCGTGGGCGACCGGCTGCGGGAAGGCGTGTGGCTGGCGATCAGCTTCGTCGGGATGGGCATCACCAGCGTGGCTTTTGCGCTGATCTCGTCGGTGTCGGCGGCCTTCGTGATCATCGTGATCGAAGGATTCGTCAACGCCCCATCGGTGATCGCGCGCTCGCTGGTGATGCAGCGCAATTCGCCGCGCGAGATGCGCGGCCGGGTGTTCGGCAATTTCTTCGTGATGCGCGACACGGTGTTCATGATCGGCATCGCGGCGGCTGGACTGGCGGATATTTTCGACGTGCGGATACTGTTCCTGGCGGCCTCGGTGTACGAGCTGGCGATCGGGTTGGTGGTGCTGGTGCTGCCCGGGCTGGGACAGCCGCCGGCGGAGTGGCGCAAAATCGTCCAGCTGCTGCGCAGCGTCCCCCAGGCACCCAGGCTGGAGCTGGGCAGCGCCCTGGCAGCTGCAGATTACGACCGGCTGGTGGGGTTCTTCCCGGCCCTGGGCCGGCTGGATTTCGATAAACAGGAACACCTGCGCCAGCAGATGACTCGCTTCGAGGCGCCGAACGGCACGGTGGTGGTGAGGCAGGACGAGACCAGCGACGCAGCTTACTTCATCCTGGAAGGGCAGGTGCTGGTGGGGCTGGCGCGGGATAACGCCAGCACGATCCTGGACGTGCTGCGCGAGGGCGATTTCTTCGGCGAGATCGCGGCATTGAAGGGGGTGCCGCGCACGGCTAACGTGGTGACCCGCGAGACCACCCAGCTGGTGAAGGTGCCGGCGGAGGCGCTGAGGGAGATGGCGGAAGACCCGGACCTGAGCAGCCTGTTCAGCACACGCATGGAAGAGCGACTGCGGATGAACAGCCAGTTCGACCGGCCGCGTGCGGCGGGCATCAACCCGGAGGTGCTGCGCGATTTACGCACGGTGAGCGAGTGAGATGCGGATGGGGAATGCCTGGTCTCTACCTGTTAACGGCCGTTTCAATTACTTCATTCACCCAACGATTCAGACTTTTATCTTCTAATTTTGCCCTGACATAAGCCTTGCGGTGGGTTTCAACCGGCAGGCGAACCAGGAATTTGCCGGAGAAAGGCTTCTCGGGGTTTTCTCCAATTTGTTGCTTGACCAAGACCTCACAGGTTTAAGAAAACCTGTGAGGTCTTAAGTCACCGGCTTCCGAAAAAACCTTGACTCCCTGAAGACTTCCTCTTATAATTAGAACATTAGTTCTATATACAGAAAAGGCAGGTGTCAAATGTCCAACTCAGACCAACGCCTGATCATCGGCTTGAATGCTCTGGAGCGCTGTGCTTCCCCACGCACACCCCAGCCGGCTGCCCTCCCCACCATCCGGGGGACAGCCTGGCCGCTGCCGTACACCCCCGCTTCACGCCCTACCGCACCGCCTGGCAGGCCGGCGGGTGGAAATGGGAGCCTGCTCAGCCTGGAAGTCCTGGTGCAGCAGCCGGGAGAGCCGCTCTCCGAAAGGCGGCTGCTGGGCGTATGCGAGGACGAGCTAAACCCTAACGGCGGGCAAGCCAACAAAGGCAAAGCGGCATTCCTGGTGGACTTAATTCAACCTGCCCCCGGCTCGCTGCTGGTGGTGGGCGACCCGGGCAGCGGCAAGACGCGCCTGCTGCGGCGTGTCTTGATCTGCGCCGCCCAACACAACACGCCCGGGCAGGCTGGCTTCTACCTGGCAGCTCACCAGCCAGCCCAATATAGCGACATCGGCCACCTTGAGCACTGCCGGCTGGTGATGCAGACCTACGACCGGTCGCTGGGAGAGGCCGTGCAGGAGCTGGCCGACCTGGCAGAGGAACGCCGGGCGCAGCGGCTGAGCGGCCCGGCCGTGATCCTGGCTATAGACGACCTGGCATCGGCGCTGCTCAGCCTGAACGAGCAGGCCGTCACTCTGCTGTACTGGCTGATCCGCCACGGCCCGCGCCTGAGAGTGTGGACGATCGCGACGCTTTCTACCCGGCGCAGTATCGACCTGGATTTACACTTCCTGGAAGCCTTCCGCTCGCGCCTGGTCGGGCATATTGCCGATCCCGTCCAGGCGCAGAGGTTGTCGCTCAGCCAGGAGCTGGCAGCGTGGAAGCTGGAAAAGGGCAGGCGATTTTACCTGCCGTACGGCGGCAGCTGGCTGCGCTTCCGCCTGTGTGACCCCCAGTTTTCACGCGAGGCACAGTCCCCAACACGCCTGTGGAGCGCGACATGATGAAATCCTTCAGAAGCAAGCAAGTAAGGAAGTGAGGCAAGAATGAAGATTGGAATGCTGTGGTTCGACAATGACCCGCACACCGCCCTGACTGCCAAGGTCGAAAAGGCCGCCGCCTATTACCTCACCAAGTACGGCCGGACCCCTACGGTGTGCTTCGTGCATCCCAGCATGCTGCCGGCTGCACAGGAGGCAGAAGCGGGAGAGACCGGGACTGCCCCGGCTGTCAAGAAAGCCCGCAGCAAAAAGGGGAGTGCTCAACCGGCTTCCAGCGTGATTTCAAGCGCAGGCGTGGAAGTGCGTGCCAACCCCGCGGTGCGCCCCAATCATTTCTGGATTGGCGTCAACGGGGTTTCCCCGGTCAATTCAACTACCAGCACTTCCAGGGACAGGTCGGCAGGCATGTCGCCGGACTTGACTCTTTCATCAGCCTCCAGCAGCCGGTGATAGGCTGCTTCCAGCCCGGACATGCTGAATTGGCGCGCCTGGGTCAGGACTTTATTGGCCGCAAAGGGTGGGATCCTGAACTGCTCCACCACCTGCTGGCTGCCCCCACCCTGGTTGAGGATCTCGCGGCTGATCAATAACATCCTGTACTGCCGCACCAACATGCCGAAGATACCGCCCGGCTCCTGGACTTCTAACAGCCTCCGCAGCATGTTTAGCGCACGCTGCCGGTCGCCGTTACCCACCGCATCCACCAGGACGAAAATATCGCTCAGCCCGGCGTCTGCCACCAGTTTACTCACATCTTCAATTTCCACAGGGCGCTGGTAATTGGTGTATGCCAGCAGCTTCTGGATTTCCTGGTCGGCCAGGCGCTTCTGCACGCCCACCAGCTCCTGCAGCTGCCAGGCTGCTTCCGGTGTGATCTGCCCGCCGTAGTGCCTGGCCTGCGCCATGATCCACCCGTGCATTCCAGCCCTGTCGGGCAGCGGGTATTGCTTGAATAAGGCGATCTCTTCGTGATCCAGCGCCCACTGCTCCAGCCAGTGCGGCTTACCCTGTTTCCGCTGTTTGAAGCTGGTGAGTGTTTTGTATTCGACCAGCACCAGTGCTGTGGTGGGAGGGATTTTCACCAGCCGCTGGCGGAATTTCTCCTGCGCCGCCTCACCTTCTACGCGGGCCGTGGGATGAAACAGGATCACCAGGCGGCGCCTGGCAAGAAAAGGCGCCGCGGCGGCAATAGTCAGCAGCTCGTCCAGGTTGAAAGTCCGCCCGTCCAGGCGGTTGAGGTTCAACGAAGCTGCACCTGCATCTTCCAGTTTGGATTCCAGCGAAGACAGGTACTGGTGGATGGCGAATTCGTCCTCACCAGCCAGGAGGTAGACGATAGGAGGAGAGGCGGTCATGGTCAGAAGCGGGTGATCACCCGGTGTGCGGACAGGCTGCCCAGCGCCTTCGGAAGCACGGAGACGATTTCGAGCGTTCCGGGTTGTGCGCTGGTGGTCACCTTCTCCTGCAGCAGCAATCCCAGGGGTTGGGCGACGACCAGCCCCAGCATCCCCAGGGTGATGGCCGTCGGCAGGCGCTCGAACTGGTCACGCAGCCTGCGCCCCGAGCCAAGCATGGCCAGGGCGGCGAAGCCTCCCGCCAGCAGGCCGGCGGTGGCAAAGTTGGTGCCGCAGTTGGGATGCACCGCCAGCCCGGCCTCGCCGTTTCTCAGCCGCTGCAGGGCTTCGTGCGCGGCCGATTCCAGATCGTCCGTCGCCACTTCCCCGATGATCCAGAAGCCCTGCGTTCCGGAATGACCCACCAGCCAGCGGCGGCGCTGGCGCTCGGCCAGCACGTGCAGGGTGGCGTGCTCCAGGGCGTGGTTGCGCCGGATGCTGGAGAGGGGTGGGAGATTGAGAATTGCATTCAGGTTTTGGGTCATAGGGTTGCCTCGACTGATTTTACCACCCTAAAAACACAGTCAGCTGCTGTTGGTATGATTTTTGGGCTCAAGAAAACCTCACAGGTCTTCGAGACCCTGGCCAAGTGCGCCAGGACTAGCCTGTGAGGTTTACAGTCCTGAGCAGTGAGGTTTACAGTCCTGAGCAGTGAGGTTTACAGTCCTGAGTGGGCAGGGTAACATATTTAGAAGCTAAGCTTCTCAAAGAAGCTTAGCTTCCGACACCTTGGCGGCGACGGGCTTTTCTGCGGTAGCCAGCAGAAAGCCGGCATACATCAGCACCACGCCCACGAATTCGCTCAGGTACAGGAAATCGACAAGCCCGGCCTGAACCAGCGAGCCGGCCATGGCGGGCAGCAGCGCGCCCGCGGCGATCAGCAGGCTGCCGGTCATGCGGTTGGCGAGCACCTTCTTGCGCCAGAACAGGAAGGCCGAATAGATCGCGCCGCCCACCAGCGTGAGCGTGCCGTAGACGTTGAGCAGGATAGTCATCAAAATCACCGGCCCCGTGCGCACCAGGATTTCTTTATACTGTTCGGAGACCGGGCGGGTTACCTGGAACTGGGCGGCAGTGGAAGTGAGCGGAGCGGCGATCATCAGTCCCAGTGACAGCAGGGAAGCTGCAGCCAGGAACACCATCAACAGGTCTGCCAGGCGGCGCCGGCGCACCAGCAGGTACACCGTGCCCTGTCCCAGCCAGGCGGCGGTCAGCATCGCCCCGCACAGGTACCAGAGCTTCAGCCAAAACGGGCTGAAGGTGTAGGAGAGCACCACTTCCGAAAGCGTGCCGAGGCCGAAGAGAACCAACCCGATGCCCCACAGCAGCAGGTGTTTGGGCTTCTTATAGCTCCAGCGCTTGAAGACCGCGGCGGCAAAGATGAAACTGACGATGGTGGCTAAGATTGAAAAGATATGCATGAGTTCCCTCGTCAAAACAGTGTAAATGGTTATTCGCACTTCACCGGACGCCTACACCTGCCGGCGTCAGGCCGAGCAGCGCCAGGGCGACTACCAGCATGGTGGCGACCAGACCAAGCAGGAGGACCAGCAGTAAAGCCGGCACCAGGCATTCTGTCCACTGCGATCGTTCGAAGCGCCGGCTGTTTTGCTTCATTACCTGCTCAATTCCCGTTTCCGAGGGCGGAACCGGTATGATCTCACGAAAATCATCACTTCATCCTCAGCGCGTGGCATGCTGGTAGGCTTCGTAAGTTTCCAGGATGGTCAGCATGATGTGGTCGGTGAACTCGTTAACCCGCCGGAACATGCTGCTCCAGGCGTGGGGCGACTGCACCGCAGCCAATTCGTAGACTGTGAGCATCGATTCGATCAGCACATTGCGAAAAAACAGGAAGGCATGGGTGGCTTCCAGGCGGTTTAACCCGCAGCGCCGGCCGCGCAGGGCATATTCATATCCCAGGGATTCGGCAGCCGCCAGAGCCTGGTCGCCGTCCGTGTACAGGTAAGAGATCAGGCCCTGAAGCAGGTTCCGGCCGCTTTCCCGGTACTGGGTCTTCGATTCCTCGTCCAGCCGGTTGTACCATTTTTCATCTGCCAGGCGCCCTTCGCTTATCTGGAAGCGCGTGCTGCGCAGCGCCTGCTGCACCACCAGGCTCATCCCGTCCACGCCGCTGGCGCGCCGCGACTGCAGCCAAAGCTCCAGCTCGCTGCGCAGGTAGCGGCGGTGCCCACCGGAGGTGCGGTGCACCGGCAGGGCGCCCTGGTCCGACCAGCTGCGCACGGTCGAGGGGTGCACACCCAGCAGCTGGGCCACTTCCCCCAGGCTCAACCAATCGGCTCCAGCCTTGATTTTGCCAGCCGCTTCGGTAACCTTCACTGCTGCGGTCATCAGGCTTCACCCGCCAGCGCGGCCCGTTCCAGCACCGCCGGCTGCTCGGCCTGCCTGCGAAAAGCGTTGACGTCGATGCCGCGCAGCAGGACCAGCGATGCCAGCACCAGCCCGGCTTCGATCACAAACACCGCCACGTAGCCGGTGATCAAATTTCCCGTCAGGTTCGTGAAAATATCGCGCACCGCGCCGGCCAGCAGCGAGCCGAACAGCCTGGACAGCGCGTTCGACATGCCCCAGGCGCCTATGAACAGCCCCACTTTCTCGGCGGTGGTCATGTCGAGCATCAGGGACAGGTTCGAGACCGTCGACAGGCCGGTCCCGCTTCCCAACAAGATCACCCCGGCATAAAAGACCGCCTGGTTCCGCGTCAGCCCGCTGGCCACGATCACCAGGAAACCCGCCAGCGCCAGCACTCCCCCCGACAGCACAATTTTTCGCCTGGCGACCCGGTTTTCAAGCAAACCCGCCACGACCAGCGCTGCCAGCACGCAGGTGCCCCAGATCGAGGTGATGCGGGTGGTCTGGCGGACAGCCAGGCCAAAGGCCTCGCCTCCGAAGGGTTCCAGCAGGATGTCCTGGCCCAGGATAGCTGCCAGCAGGATGGTCAGGTACAGGAAGAAACGCCTGGCTTGCCGGTTATCCAGGATGAAACGTGACATCTCCAGCCAGGAATATTCCCCAGAGGCCGGAGCGTCTACCTGGCTGCGCGGCTCAAGGCGCAGCAGGCCAACCAGCCCCAGGAACAGGGCTGCCAGGCCGACGATCCAGAAGGCTCTCACCAACGCCTGCGGCGTGTAGGGGTCGACCATGCGGCTCAGTCCGATGGCGGTGAAGATGATGCTGGTGATCATCATGAAGAACATGACCGCGATCGTGCGCCCGCGGCCGCGCTCGCCTGAGATTTCGGAGGCCAGGGACAGGTAGGAGACGGTGGCGAAGTTGAATCCCATGCCCCAGGCGCCGAAGGCCAGGATGCCCAGCCCGATGCCAGCCGGCAGGCTCACTCCCATCTGGAAAGCCGCCAGCGGGGCAATGGTTACCCCCAATACGCACAGCAGCAGCCCCACCAGGATGTACGGGCTGCGCCGGTATCCGAGAACAGGGTGGCGGTCGGAAAAGGAGCCGATGGCCACCTGGATCGGCGAGAACAGGTAGGGCAGCGAAGCCAGCAGGGCCACCAGGGTGGCAGAGATGGCGAGCTCTTTGATCATCACCCGGTTGAGGGTGCTGTTGATCGGCACCAGCGTCATGGCCACAGCCACGTGGATCAGCCCGAGCTGGATGCGCTTAAGCGTCATGCATTTTCCCTCCGCACAGAAATGGACAGAACAAAGCCAAATTTACCAGGATTCTCCACCCGGTCAATGTAGATTTACGTAGATTTTATAGAGAAATAGATGAGATGGGGGAGGGAGAATTGAGAGTGGAGAGTGGAGAATAGTCTATTGGTTTATTGGTCGAATAGGTAAGCAGGTGATCAGGCAACCAGGTAATCAGGTAAACAGGTAGACAGGTAGACTGGTAGACTGGTAGACAGGTAAGCAGGTGATCAGGTAATCAGGCGTGCAGGCTAGGGCTGCTGGTTAAGGTTAAGCGCATGATCCAGGGCCTGCTTAATCGAGCGCACCTCGATGATCTGCAGCTCGTCCGGCCAGGGCTCGCCGCGGCGCAGCCGTTTCGGCACGACGGCGGTCTTGAAGCCCAGCCTGGCGGCCTCCTGCAGACGGGCAGGCATCTGCCCCACCATGCGCAGCTCGCCCGACAGCCCCACCTCGCCGATCAGCACGACCTCGGCGCGCAGCGGGAGGCCGCGCAGCGAGGAGGCCACGGCGGCTGCCACAGCCAGGTCGGCGGCGGGCTCGTCGATCGCCAGGCCGCCCACAACGTTGACGAACACGTCCTGGTCGCCCAGGCTCAGGCCAACCCGCCGGGTCAGCACCGCCACGGTGAGCAGCAGGCGGTTGAAATCGATCCCGTTGGGGGTGCGGCGCGGGTTGCCGAAAGAGGTGGGGCTGGTCAGTCCCTGGATCTCGACCAGCAGCGGGCGCGTGCCTTCCATGGTCACGGCGATGGCCGAGCCGGGGGCGTTGACCAGGCGCTCCGCCAGGAAGGCTTCGGAAGGGTTGCTCACTTCGACCAGGCCGCGCTCGCGCATCTCGAAGACCCCCACCTCGGAAGTGGCGCCGAAGCGGTTTTTGACCGAGCGCAGCAGGCGGTAGGACTGGAAGCGGTCGCCTTCCAGGTACAGCACGGTGTCGACGATGTGCTCCAGGACGCGCGGCCCGGCGATGGCGCCTTCTTTGGTGACGTGCCCGATCAGGAAGACCGAGATGCCGGTGGATTTGGCCAGCTCGCGCAGGCGCGAGGCGCTCTCGCGCACCTGGGTGACCGAGCCGGCGGAGGTGCTCAGCTCGGGCAGGTAGGTGGTCTGCACCGAATCGACGATCACCAGGCGCGGTTTCACGGTCTCGATGTGCTCCAGGATGGTCAATAGGCTGGTTTCGGTGACCAGCAGCAGCCCTGGCGGGAAGTCCGGCGAGGGCTGCCCCTCTTCCTGGGCGCCGCGCAGCAGGCGCAGGGCGCGCATCTTGATCTGCTGCGGCGAATTCTTCGCCCGAGACGTACAGGATGGTGTACAGGCGGGCCATCTCCAGCGCCACCTGCAGCAGCAGGGTGGACTTGCCGATGCCCGGGTCGCCGCCCACCAGCACCAGCGAGCCGGGCACCACTCCACCGCCCAGGACGCGGGCGAATTCGCCGATCGACAGCGGCAGGCGGTCTTCGGCATCGGCGCTGATCTCACCCAGGGTCTGGGGTGCGCTGCGCTGCCCCAGGCCGCGAGCGGCGTGCTGGGGAGCAGGCGGCGGGGTGAAAGAAACAATTTCCTCGACCATGCTGTTCCAGGCGCCGCACTGCGGGCAGCGCCCCATCTCGCGCGGGCTGACTCTGCCGCACTGCTGGCAGACGAACTGTGAGCGGATTTTGGACATGGGGAAATTATAACGGAGGTTTCGCTCTTCCCCAATCCATGGCATGTTTCAGGAGGCGATTCTGGAGTAGAATAAACAGTGCAGCTTCTCGGGTGGGATACCGTTGGCGGAGGGGTATCGCTTGAAAACCTATGTCAGGTGGTTATTGATTTTGGCTTTACTGGCTATCCCCGTGCTGACGGTGGCTGCCAGGGCTCCGCGCCCGCCGCGGCCTGTCTTAACCTGCGACCCAGACAGCGTTCACAGCTTGAGAGACCTGGTCTGGTTCACGCGCCACTGCCGGACGAAGATCGTGCAGGAGGCCGAGGTGACGACATCCGGCAACCTGCTGCCGAGCGATACGCCTATCCCGCTACCGACGGCCACGGAAACTTGGGACAAATGGTGGGGATGCAAGGCGGTTATGTCTTGCTATTGTTGGGGCTATCCCTGCCCGGAGGACTACACCACCACCCCTGGTCTCGGGACCCCAACCCCGCCGCATTGGCGAACGCCAACGCCCATTGGCTGGACAGCCAGCCCTACAGCAACACGCACGCAAACCCTAACGCGAACGCCAACCCCAGAAGGATGGACTGCCAGTCCAACAGCGACGAGAACGGCAACCCGAACCCGCACGCCGACGCGCACATCAACTATAACTTCGACGCCCACTGTGACCCCGATTGGCTGGACCGCCAGCCCGACGGCGACCGGGACGCAGACAAATACCCCGCGACCGACCAATACCCCATTGCCCTACATACCACCAGAGGATCACCCGACGCCGACACCTTACAATCCCTATCCCTGATCTATCCAGGGAGTAAAAATGAAAGCCCTCTTCACTTGCACCGGCGTCCCGGCCGGTGAAATCCCCGCGCCTGGCGCCGGATGTGTGCTGAGGTCGCTGCGACCACTCATTTCCATACTGGTGACATCACCCATCCATTACGACTTGTCACCCTGGTGACAATCGATTAAAATCACCATGGAGATAATTCACTATGGACAGCCTATCCAAGCGCACACGGATCACGATCGACCTGCCAATCGAAGTAAAACGGCGATTACGATTGATCGCCGCGCAGCGCGACGTCTCGCTGCGCGAATATATCCTGGATGCACTGCAGGAGCGCATGACCGAGGATTGGATGGAGATCAGTGAAGACGGGAGATTTTTAGCCTTGAATTCCAGGTCCGATCCCCTGCTGGCTGAGTTATGGGATAACGAGAAGGATGCCGGCTATGACCGATTATAAACAGGGGGACGTGATCCTGGTGCGTTTTGTCTTCACCGATGACAGCGGAACCAAACGCCGCCCGGCAGTGATCATCAGCTCAGACGAATATCACAAGAACCGCCGCGAGATCATCATCTCGGCCATCACCAGCAATACAGAGCGTATATTATTCGGCGACTACCTGCTCTCAGGCTGGAAGGAAGCAGGTTTGCTCTTTCCGTCGGTGGCTACTGCCATCACCCGCACGGTCAAACAATCCATGATCGAGAGAAGACTGGGCAGCATGCTTGATGAGGATTTGGACAAATTCCAGGACCGCTTGAGGAATGCCATTGGACTTTAAACGTTCCGTGAATATTATGCCCGGCAGTTATTGCGTACCAACAGTTATTGAAATGACTTCATGGGATATGTGTATTGTATTATAATATATACACATTAATTGGGAGTTTCAATGCGAACCAATATTGTCATCGACGATGAATTAATTGAGAATGCCATGCGCATCAGTGGATTGAGGACGAAACGCAGCGCTGTCGAAGCCGGATTGCGGTTGTTGATCCAGGTTCACCAACAAAGCGAAATCCGCAGGCTGCGCGGCAAGGTCGAATGGTCTGGCAACCTGGCAGAATCCCGCCTGGAGCGCATCGCAGAACCTCCCCTCACTTACACAGGCGGTGAGGAACAGGTAGATTCCGAGACATAAGCTGCATGGTGATCGTCGACACCACCGTGTGGATCGATTATCTGCGTGGGGTATGCTCACCACAGACTTCCTGGCTGGAACGCGAGCTGCCGAAGCAGCGACTGGGCATACTGGACCTGATTCTGTGTGAAATTTTGCAGGGCATACGAGATGGTCGCCAGTTCGAAGACACCCTGGCTACATTGCTGAAATTAAAAGTATATCAGACCGGGGGGATTGAGATGGCAACCAGCGCTGCTCGTAATTTTCAATCCCTGAGGAGAAGTGGTTTCACTGTCCGCAAAACGATTGACTGCTGGATTGCCACATTCTGTATACTGAATGGACACACCCTGCTGCATAACGACCGTGACTTCCAGCCCTTCGAGGCGGTTCTGGGCTTGAAGGTAATACACCCATAACCAGGCTTTTCGAATCTATTACGATATGAACAACAATCCGCTCAGACGATCTGTGCGATTTTGTATGCCGAAGGTGGGAAAAGATGGACACAGAGGATAAAGAAGCGAAGGGGAAAAGCCATCGAATCTGGGGATGGATATTAGCCGTAGTTGGAGGGCTGTTTACGTGGTTAAGTGGTTTTCTCTTTATTGTTTTCACATCCGATGGCTCCACCGATATTTCGAGCTTTCTCTTTATTGCGCTGTGCCTGGCGATTGGTGTCCTGCTATTAGTTCTTGGTATCAGGGGGATTACCCGCAAAGAAAAAAAGAAATCTAAAATCATATCTATTTGTGGGGCGATTGTTGTATTAGTATTGGCAGGATCATTTTGTGTAGCCGTAGGGAATTATGAATCCGAGGGAAACCATCCCCAAAATACTGTGGAAAGTGCAACCAATACCCCACACCCGACCCCCACCGTACCTACCACCATTCCCCTACCGACTGTCAATTCGCTCCCGACTAAGATTCCAGGTGTACTGGAGTGTGCTGATATTGCCCGGGCACATGAAGAGTTGACTGACTTGGTGTGGGAAGCATATAAAAGTTCTATTGAAGGGGAGAAGATATACTTTTCGGGTAAGGTGGAACAGGTATACGATGACGCTAGTGTTGCTTTAGCTTTTGATAACCTATGCAGAACAACGCTCGATAATATTCCTTCTGATATAGCAATCAAGCTATCTAAAGGTCAGCATTTGGAAGGCTACGGAACAATTAAGAATTTTGCCTATTTGATAGACCATGTGGAATTGGTTATAACGATAAATCCAGAGTTATTAATTGTGCGTTGATAGAGAATACGTAAAGAGCATTAACCTTCAATCCCCCAAATATGGCTGGTGGGGTGTTTTATCCCCCATAAGTCATGCAAGTGCCGAAGGTGGGAATCGAACCCACACTCCCGAGGGAACACGATTTTGAGTCGTGCGCGTCTGCCTGTTCCGCCACTTCGGCGTCTTCGCTTACCGCTGAAGTATATCGAAAGAAATCCTGAAGGTCAAGCCAGTGCCGGAGTCTAGACTCCGTTTATACACCATTCGCGGCTATAATCAGCGGCTATGCGCCTGGGAATCATCGGACTGCCCCAATCCGGCAAGACTACCATCTTCAACGCGTTGACGCGCGGCGAGGTCCCGATCACCGTCAGCGGCGGGCGTTTCGACGTGCACACCGCGGTGATCGAGGTGCCCGACCCGCGCGTGGAGCGGCTGTCGGCCCTGTTCCAGCCGGGCAAGACCACCTTCGCCAGGGTGACCTATGCCGACATCGCCGGGCTGGAGGGCTCCCCCGGCAAGAACGGCCTGTCCGGGCAGCTGCTGAACCTGCTGTCGCAGATGGATGGGCTGATCCACGTGGTGCGCTGTTTCGAGAACCCCTCCGTGCCGCATCCCCTGGGCAGGGTCGACCCGCAGCGCGACCTGGCAGCCCTGGAGTCCGAGCTGCTGCTCAGCGACCTGCTGGGCGTAGAGCGCAAGCTTGAGAAGCTGGGCGGAGGAGCTGCGCCGGGCCACAGGGCACGAGAAAAGCCAGCTTTTTCACCAGGTGGAGCTGTTCCAACGACTGCAGGCGGCTCTGAACGGCGAGCGCCCACTGCGCGACCTGCCACTTTCCCCCGAAGAGCACAAGATCCTTTCCGGGCACGCATTCCTGACCAGCAAACCCACGATCCTGGTGCATAACCTGGCGGACGGGCAGCCGGATCCCGACCTGCGCGCCCGCTATGCGCACGAGGCGGTCGTACCGCTGCAGGGCAAGCTGGAGATGGAGCTGGCGCAGCTGCCGGCTGAAGACTCGGCGCTGTTCATGGCCGAATACGGCGTCGAAACCCTGGGCCTGGAGCGCCTGATCAGCCTGTCCTACGAGCTGCTCGGTTTGCAGTCCTTCTTCACCGTCGGTAAGGACGAGGTGCGTGCCTGGACGGTGCGGCGCGAGGCCAGCGCCCTGGAAGCCGCGGCCGCCATCCACTCCGACCTGCAGAAAGGCTTCATCCGCGCCGAAGTGGTGGGTTACGCCGACCTGCTGCAGCTGGGCGGGCTGGCCGAGGCACGCGCGCGGGCAAGCTGCGCCTGGAAGGGCGCGACTATGTGGTGCAGGACGGCGACATCGTGCATGTGCGCTTTAACCTGTAAGTTATAATGACGGCTCAAAAAAAGGAACCAACCCTGATGACCCACTCCTTCTCCCAGGCTCCCTGGAGCCTGAATGACCTGTTCCCCTCCCACGACGGCCCACAGATGCAGGCCGCCTTCGACGATCTCGAGCGAAACGTGGCCGAATTCGAGCAGCGGCGCTCACAGTTAACCCCGAGATAACTGTCCGGGCTGTTCCTGGAGATCATCCGGCAGCTGGAATCCATCCACCACCTGGGCAGCCGCATCCAGGGTTACGCCAGCCTGGCCTTCGCCGCCGACACCCAGTCGCAACCCGCCCAGGCTTTCCTGGCCGGCGTCGAAAGCAAGATGGCCGAGCTGGAAAACCGCACCCTGTTCTTCAGCCTGTGGTGGAAGGGCTTGGATGAGGCCGGCAGCCGCCCCCCTGCTGGCCGCAGCCGGCGATTACCGCTACTGGCTGGAGGAAATGCGGCACTTCAAGCCGCACACCCTGTCGGAATCCGAAGAGAAGGTCATCAACCTGAAGAATTCCACGGGTTCGAACGCCTTCCACAACCTGTACGACGCCATCACCAACCGCTACGCCTTCAAGCTGAGCGTCGAGGGCGAAGAAAAAGAGCTGACACGCGGCGAGCTGATGGTCTACGCCCGCCACTCCGACCCCGACCTGCGCATGAAAGCCTACCAGGAGCTGTACCGCGTCTATGGCCAGGACGGAGGGGTCCTGGGGCAGATTTACCAGACCCTGGTGCGCGATTGGCGCCTCGAGCAGGTGGGACTGCGCAGCTTTGCCGAGCCCATCGCCGCCCGCAACCTGGCCAATGACATCCCCGACCCGGTGGTGGAGACCCTGCTGCAGGTCTGCCAGCAGAACGCCGGCATCTTCCAGCGCTATTTCCGGTTGAAAGCCCGGCTGCTGGGCATGCCGCGCCTGCGGCGCTACGATGTGTACGCCCCGGTCTCCAAATCCAGTAAAACTTATGACTTCGATGTGGCGGTTGACCTGGTGCTGGATTCGTTCCAGAAATTTGACCCGCATATTGCAGCCCAGGCTTTGAAAGTCTTCGAATCCGGCCACCTGGATTCCCAGGTGCGCAGGGGCAAGCGCGGCGGCGCCTTCTGCGCCACCCTCACCCCCGAGCTGACCCCGTGGGTGCTGCTCAATTACCAGGGGTGGGCTGCTGATGTGGCAACCATGGCACATGAGCTGGGGCACGCCATCCACTCCCTGCTCGCCAGCCACCACACGCTGTTCACCCAGCAGTCCAGCCTGCCGCTGGCCGAAACAGCCTCCACCTTTGGCGAGATGCTGCTGGTGGACAGCCTGCTTTCCCAGGAAGAAGACCAGGGCGTGCGCCGCGACCTGCTTTTCAAGCAGGTTGACGATGCCTACGGCACCATCCTGCGCCAGGCTTATTTTGCCCTGTTTGAGCGCCAGGCACACGAGATGCTGCAGCAGGGCGCCACAACCGACGAGCTGTCGGCAGCCTACCTGGAAAACCTGCATTCCCAATTTGGTGAGGCGGTGGAGGTGGGCGAGGAATTCAGGTGGGAATGGGTATCCATCCCGCACATTTACCATGTGCCGTTCTACGTCTACGCCTATACCTTCGGCCAGCTGCTGGTGCTGTCCCTGTACCAGCAGTTCAAGTCGGAAGGGGAGAGCTTCAAAGCGCGCTACCTGAAAATCCTGTCGGCCGGCGGCTCCGAAGCGCCGGTGAAAATCCTGTCGGAAGCCGGGATCGACGTGTATTCGGCGGAATTCTGGCAGGGCGGTTTTGACGTCGTCGAGCGACTGGTGGGGCAGCTCGAAGCCCTGCCGGTGAGCTGAACCCGATATGCCAGAATCCCGCAAGACCGACCTGGCCGTACTGTTCCAGGCAGCACTGGACTGCCTGATCGAGCAGCAGCAGGAATTGAACCAGGCCGATGAATTCAACAACAACCACGGCGATCACATGGTGGAGATTTTCCAGGCAGCCGTGGAGGCCGCCCGGCAGGATGGGGAAAGCGACCTGGCAGAGGCCATGCAGAACGCCAGCCTGGCGCTGAGAGGACTTTCAGGCAACGGCTCGGCCCGCCTGTACGCCCACGGCCTGGAGCAGTTTGCCCGCCAGTTTCGCAAGCACGATATCAGCCTCGACGACCTGCTGTCTTACGGCCGGAACCTGCTGCGGGAAGAAAACGATCCCGAAGAGGCGGTCTCGGGCTCTGCTCCATCCGGCACGGTGCTCAAAGCGCTGGTTGCGGGTTTATCGGGCTGGAGTTCAAAGCGAAAGCGAGCGGGCCGGGAAGGCGCACTCGCTCAGCCTGGGGGCATTATTCGAGCTGGGTATGGCTTACCTGCAGGCCAGGGGACGCGGCGGCAGCAAGGCGGAAATCCTGGCAGACGCAGCGGCCTCCGCCAGCCCGCTGGGTGCGCTTCCGCACCGCTACCAATCCGGCAAGCTGGCGATCCAGTCCTTGCTGCAGGCGATGGGACAGGATAGTTAATTCAAAAGGGGTATTCTTCTTCGTTACCCGCAGCCGTCTCTGGTTCTTCTTCTTCCTGTTTGCGATCCAGCATCTCCATCTGCCTGGCGACCACTTTCGTAAAGTAACGCTTCTCGCCCTCCTGCTCGTACTGGTCGGTATGCAGCCTGCCTTCGATATAAACCAATCTTCCTTTTTGCAGGTAGTCCTGGCAGATCTCCCCCAGCCTACCCCAGGCCTCCACATTGAACCAATCCGTCTCTCTCTTCGTCTCGCCTTCGGCGCTGCGCCAGCGCCGGTCGACTGCGATGCTGAAAGCGCAAACCTTGCTTCCTTTGGGAGTGAACCGCGTCTCAGGGTCTTTTCCCAACCTTCCAATGATTTCCACACGAATTCAGAGCAGGCATCTTCGTCTCCTATGGTCAGGTCATAATGAAAACAGTACTTGAAGTTTAATTGCAGATTTTCCCCTGTCAAGCCCCGATCCAAACCGTTGCATTCTTCCCCTTTCGCTGGTATGCTTAGCCGCGAAAAGGTCGGTTGTTCAGGTACCTGGATCCTCCGTTGCTTAGTTATTCAGTCATTTGTTACTCGGTAGCTGCTGTGACTTTTGTACCTGTATCCCTGTATACATGTTAACAGGGAAGAGTACATATTTATTTGCGTATAATTAAAATACCGCAAAGGGAATTGCACCAATGTACATTGCTATCGAGGGAGTGATCGGCGTTGGCAAGACCACCCTGGCGCGGCTGCTGCAGCCGGCTTTTGAGGCTGGCCTGCTGCTGGAAGTCTTCGAGGAGAACCCCTTCTTATCCGATTTCTATTCCGACCGCGCACGCTACGCCTTCCAGACGCAGATTTTCTTCCTGCTCAGCCGCTACCACCAGCAGCGCCACACCGTGGCGGAGCTGCTCGAGCGGCACGAACACCTGTTTGCCGACTACACCTTCGAAAAAGACGCCCTGTTCGCAGGGATCAACCTGAGAGGCGACGAGCTGGACATGTATTACCGGGTGCATGAAGCGCTGGCGGAAAAAATCATCCCCCCGCACCTGGTGGTCTATTTACGAGCGGATACCGAGGTGCTGATGCAGCGCATCGCGGCGCGCGACCGCTCCTACGAACGCAACATGGACCGCGAGTATATCGACGAGCTGAACCAGGCATACGAGCAGTTCTTCGCCAACCCGCAGCAGCGCCGCTCACCGGTGCTGGTGCTGGACACCAACCAGCTCGACTACGTTCGCCGCCCGGAAGACCTCGCCCTGGTGGAAAACCGGCTGCGCCAGGCCCTGAAGCTGACGCCCTTCCAACCCGAGCTGCCGCTCACCCTCTCACAACAAGGGTGAACCAGATTCCGCATGCGAAAACCGATAGTGCTCCTCCGCAGCCGCACCTGCTGGTAAGAGATAAAGGGAATAAATGCGTTCAACCCGGGAATCCCTGCTGAAAAACGCTCAAGAATTTGTCGCCGAGCAGGTGCGCAAAGACTTCCAAATCCTGGCCGCCTACCTGTGCGGTTCGGTGCTGGAAGAAGAGTATTTACTGGGCGGGACCACCGATATCGACCTGTTTTTTGTGCGGCTGGACGAACCCGTCGTGAAGCGCGAAGCCAGGCGCCTGACAGATGAAGTCCACCTGGACATCGCCCACCTGGACCAGAAGGAATTCCGCCAGGCCCGCCAGCTGCGCGTTCATCCCTGGCTGGGACCGGCACTCAAGGATGCGCGCGTGCTGTACGACCCACAGCATTTCATGGATTTCACCGTGGCAGGCGTGCGCGGCCAGTTCACGCGGGCCGATCACACCCATGCTCGCGCCAGCCAGCCCGCGGACAGCGCCCGCCGCATCCTGAGCGACCTGCGGGAAAACCAGCCGCAGCCTGACCCCGATAACCTGCTGCGCTACCTGCGTGCCGTGGCGCACACAGCCAACGCCATCGCCGTGTTGAGCGGTCCGCCGCTGACCGAACGGCGCTTTTTACTGCGTTTTCCGCCGCGCGCGGCGGCAGTCGGCCGTCCCGGTTTATATCGCGGGCTGCTGGGCTTGCTGGGTGCCTCCCGGCTGGAGCGCGAATGGCTGTCAGGCTGGATCGGCGACTGGCAGGCAGCCTGCGAGGCCGTGAACGGCGGGCAAAAAGCCTCCACCACCCCGCTCCCTGCCCGGCTGCACCCATTGAGGCTGCCGTATTACCGCAGCGCCTTCGAGAGCTTTCAAGACAGTCCCCAGCCAGAGAACCTGCTGTGGCCCCTGCTGCACACCTGGACGCTGGCGGTTAACCAGCTGGAGCAGGATTCTGTTCACTGCCAGAAATGGGAGCAGGCTTTCACCCGGCTCGAGCTGGCGGGACCGGCCTTCGCCGAGCGCCTGGCCGCCCTGCACGCTTTCCTGGAGATGGTGGAGGAAATCCTGGCAGACTGGGCGCGCCAGAACGGCGTTTAAAAACAGCACCATGTTTCACGTGAAACATGGTGCTGTTACTTAAGGTTCGAATCCCCGGATCACTCCAGACCGGTCACAGTTCCTTCAACCACCGTATCCATTGTTTCACGTGAAACAGTCTCGGTTACCACCGGCAGCCGGCAGCTCCAGACCAGCCAGGCGACAAAAGCTGCCAGCGGCAGCCATCCCACCAGGCTGGTGAGTGTGCCCCCAAAGGTCATGTCCACGCCGGTCAGGAATAGCAGCGGCAGGCCTGCAATAGCGTTCAATGAGCCGTGTCCCAGGGCAGGCGCCCATGGACTGCGCGTCCACAGGTACAGCCAGCTGAAGATCGTGCCCATCAATACGCAGAACACAACCATCATGAAGACCCCCGGTACAGGATGCTCGGGGTAGTTGTGACCCTGCAGGATGATGGGAGCATGCCAGACACCCCAGATCACCCCGCTGACCAGGATCGCCCGCCACTGGCCCAGGCCGAGCAGGCCGGGCAGCAGGTAGCCGCGCCAGCCTAACTCTTCTCCCAAGCCAAACAGGGTGTTGAACAGCGCACCCAGCGTAAAGGCGAAGACTGCCTGGATCGCCACCACCATGGCTGGGGGAACAGCTGCACCGCCGGGAGCACCTTGCATCGAACTCACGAATCAGGGTGAAATTCGTGTCTAAAACGCCAAGCCCGAAAACCCAGGTCAGCAGCCCGGTCAATACCGCCAGGAAAGGAGGCACCAGCCAGGCCCACAGGTAGGCCCGCTTCGGTCCCAGGCGCCTGAGATTCAGGCTGCGGATGGGTTTACCTTCTACCCGGCGCGTCACGATCAGCGCAGACAGACCCGGCATCCACATTGCCAAAGTAAGGCAGACCAGGCTCGCGACCTGGCGCGTGGAGGTCCCCGGCTCCCCGAAGGCCATTGGCAGCGTGAAAAGCACCCACGCCGGAGCAAACGCCAGAATAAGAAACCAGATTAACGCTTTACGATTGACAACCATTTTTCCTCTCTACCGAGCCCATGTCACTCAATCCAGGCTCTATTCACTTGGCCAGCTGCGCCGCCGCCGGCTGGTGAGGCCCAGGGGTCTTTTAGCCACCAGGCGCATCTTGCTGCTGTGTTCCAGCAGGAAGACGGCAATCACCTCCCAGCCTTCTTCGCCCCACTCGTTCAACTGCGCTTCCAGGGCCTCATTCTTCATCGTGCTCATGGTGGAGCCAACAATGTCTACCCGGTATTCCCACTGCTGCAGTTCTGCCATTTATTCTTCCTTTGGTTTCACCAATCCACTCTGTGAGAGCGCCACCATCCCGCTCACGCCACCCAGGTTCATCGTGTCCACCGCACTGCTGGGCACGATGACCAGCGCACCCTTCTCTTTCAGCCCTTCAAAGAGCATGTTCATCGCTCGCAGGTGCAGGGCAGTCGGGTTGTCGATATAAGACAGGGAGGCCTCGGCGAACGAAGAAGCAATCTGCATCTCCGATTCGCCCAGGATAACCCTGGCCTGCCGCTCACGCTCGGCCTGCGCCTGGCGGCTCATGGCGTCTTCCAGTACCTGCGGTATGATGATATCGCGGATTTCGACCGACTGCACCGACACGCCCCAGGGTGTTGTGCGCTCGTCAATGATCTTCTGTAAATCGGCATCCATCTTCGAACGCCCCACCAGGATATCCGCCAGGGTCATCTGCCCAATGATCTCGCGCAGGGCCGTCTGGGCAGCCCAGGCGATCGCAGCCCAGTAATCTGCTACTTCCAGGGCGGCTTTCTCTGCGTCCCACACCACCCAGAACAGCACCGCATCTACGTCCACCGGTACGGTGTCCTTGGTAAGGGTCTTCTCGGCTGAGAAGGGTGTCACGATCACCCGGTGGTCGATCCAGCTGGCGGTCGTGTCCATAACGGGGATGATCCAGAACATGCCCGGGCCTGCCAGCCTGCGGAACTTTCCCAGCCTGAGCACCACAGCTTTCTCCCACTGCTGGGCGATCTTGAGGGCAAACAAGAAATACAGCCCGACCAGCGAAAACACACACATAACCAGTATTATCCAGCCGACCGGCACCTGCATGGAGTCCATCAGGGCGCAGACAGCCACACCAATGGTGATCACGACCAAAGTGGCTGAAACCGCCATACCATTAATACGCACCAGGTCTGTTTTTCCCTGCTGCGTCTTTCCCGTCTTACTGTTTTTCTTTTCCATTCAATCCTCTCTTTCAATCTAATGGATCGTTCTGGGAGAAAAACTCCCGCATCCCGATCCTATTCTCCAAGTTCCTGCGGGGTGTCTCCTGACTGCCAGGCCATCAGCTGCTCCAGGAATTCAGCCTGGACCTCATCGGGAGAAAAGCCCAGGCGAGATGCCTGGTGCAGGCAGCGCCGGACCAGTCCTTCCAGGGCGTGCTGGCGCAGGAGCTGCGTGGTCTCCGCCGACGGCTGCTCCCAGATATAGGTGCCGCGCCCCTGCTGGGTGGAGATCAAACCGGCTTCGTCCAGCAGGCGGTAGGCCCGGGCCACCGTGTTGAAGTTCACCCGCAGGTCGGTGGCCAGCTGGCGCACGGTGGGCAGCTGGTCGCCCTGCTTCAGCTCACCCGCTGCCACCATGCTCCGAATCTGCTCGATGATCTGGACGTAAATCGGCTGCCCCGAGCGGAAATCGATGGTGATATTCATTGTCCTGTCATAGATTTCTCATGGCTACTGCGGGTTTAAATAATTGTATCTTTGTATCATTGTACTATTGTATGATTGTATAAATTGTACACGAATTTCCTGCTTTGTCAAGAGCACCCCTCACCACCCTCCCCAGGGGTTCTAAAACCTGCGGGAGGGTTACGCGAGGGTTATAATGCCCTGCATGCCGTATCACGGCGAGGTCTTCGCGAAAGATCACTTCTACCATGTCTTTAACAGGGGAGCGGGCAAAGATTTACTGTTTTTCAATGCGGCAAATTACGA
Organism: uncultured Chloroflexia bacterium; assembly: GCA_963698765.1. GTDB lineage: Bacteria > Chloroflexota > Anaerolineae > Anaerolineales > UBA4823 > CAVOSB01. Next base: position 148,370 of record CAVOSB010000030.1, on the reverse strand, counting down.
ATACTTGCTGCGGCTCGTTAAGAGATATCAGCAAAAATACAACTCAACTGTCATCGCTTATTGCCTGATGCCAAACCATTACCATTTCCTGCTCAGGCAAGATTCTGACGAGCCCTTGTCGAAATTCATCAATGTATTGTTCAACGCGTACGTCCAGGCAGTTAACCAGCAGCAAAACCGCAAGGGCACCCTTTTTGAAGGCCGCTTCCGCCATATGTGGATCGATCGCGATGAATACCTGATCCACCTGTGCCGGTATATTCACCAGAATCCGGTAAAGGCCGGCCTGGTAACCCGGCCCGAAAATTGGCCGTATTCGAATTACCTGGATTGGATCGGGAAAAGAAATGGGACATTGATCAACCGGTCATTCGTACAAGAATATTTTGCGTCTGCTGAAGAATATCGCCAATTCGTGCACAATTTCCAGGATGAGCAGGTGACACAATCAACAATTAAGGATTTCATTTGGGATTGAAACTAACAAACCTCCCCATGGGTTCGGAACCTGCGGGAGGTTTTCCGTTACTACGGACAATCCACCCCGAACTCCTGTGGGCTGACCAGAAGCAGCTGGCTAATTTCCGGGTAGTACTTGAAAAAGAAACGAGGGGAGGCCGACTCGCACGGGATATCGTAAAGCATGGTCTTCTCCCACTGCGGATAGTTCACGATGACGTGATGCACCACCAGCTCTGGATCATTGTACACGTGCTGGATTTCCTGGATTATCCCCCAGCGAAACACGTAGGCGCCATTGATGTTATCGGGTAAATTAATAAAATAAAGCTCTGCTCCGGGCGGTGGTTCAGGAAGAAGCTCCAGCGCCTGGTGGGGGATGGCCCAGGTCAGCTCTCCAGCCTGTACCCAATTTTCAATATCTCGCCGGACAAAATAAATTTCAGCGCTGAACAAGCCAAGCACGAGCACGCCAATCCAGATGCCTGGGAGCCAGGTGAGCATTCTACCCTTCGTTGCTCCTACCTTTAGCGCCCTGCGATCCAGGAACTTTATCAAGAAACGGGTCCCATCAACCAGGGCCAGGCTTAACATCATGCTGATCCCCACCATTGCAATATAAGTCAGCCGTGGCGCGTAGGTCGTCCCTCCCGGAAGCAAGGTTATTACCGTCCAGGCCGCCGCCAGGCGAGCCCTGCGCACCAGCAGCAACAAAATAAAAAACAAAGCCAGCCAGAACCAATTTCCTCTGATTGGATTTAAATCCGCCAGCTCGCTGAATGGCTGGAACAGGTCGCGCGCATAAAGAGACCAGTTTTCTAGCAGCTGAGCAGGACCTGTAATCCAGCGAAACCCGTAATTAATCGAGCTTCCAAAGACTCCCGCCGACCAGTACAGGATCAGATAAAGTCCGAGGGCGACTGCGAAGGGCCAGAGTGAAAGCATAGAGCGGAAAATCGCGCCTGCCTTACGATCCACGCGTCCCTTCGCCAAATCCAGTACCACGAGCAGCAGCGGCAAAGGAGCAGCAACTTCTTTAAACATCAAAGCCAGAAAATATATAGCTGCCACCAGCCAGATCGTGAACGGACGGGGATAACTGTCATCCCGAACCCACAGCCAGACCCCCAACATGAACAACACTCCACAGGGAACGGTACCCGCGGCCGCCGAAAGCCAGATCACACCTTCGGTGTGGGTGGGCGCGGCCAGGAAGATAAGCGTGGCCAGAACCGCACTAAAACGGTCTGAGCTGAGACGCTGTAAAACGAGATACGCCAACCAGGCCATGATTCCGTGCAATAAAATAACAGTCGCGTGATGCCCAACCTGATTTCTACCCCAAAGTGAATTATTGGCAACCCGAAAGAAAATTAACCCCGGCCGAAAACCCACCGAATGGCCGAAGGATGTGAGCTCCTCAACCACGTCGGACCAGCCAATTGTTACCAGCTGAAGGTCTTCTGAGACAAAATAAACTTTTAACGCCGGAAAATACAGGATAAAACTCAGCAACAGCGCGGCTGTAAGGACCAGGAGTGAGAAAGCGTGCCTGCGCAGCAATAGAATTACTGGTGCTTTCAAAACGCCCTCGGGTTCAGAAGGAAGACCGATCCAGCGGCTATTCTCTGCGGTATGGCTTGAGCAGCGCGGCCGGGGCCGAAGCGTTTCGCCCGGCGATGGTCAGGGCCAGGATGGTCACCAGGTAGGGCAGGGCCAGGAAAAGCTCATACGGCAGCCGCATCCCGGTAGTCTGCAGCCGCAGCTGCAGTGCAAACACCCCGCCGAATAGAAGAGCACCTAAGAACACCTTGAAAGGATGCCAGTTGGCAAAGATGATCAGGGCGATGCACACCCAGCCGCGCCCGGCCACGATGCCGAAAGTGAATGAGCCGAGCTGGGCCAGGGAGAGGAACGCCCCGCCAGCCGCCATCAACCCGCCTGCGATCGCCAGCGCCAGGTAGCGCATGCGGAACACGCTCACGCCAGCCGCGTCGACGGCTTCGGGGTTCTCCCCCACCGCTCGCAGCTGCAGGCCAAAGCTGGTGCGGTAGATCAGCCACCAGAACAACGGCACCAAACCAAATGCCATGTAAGTCAATGCATATTGTTCGAACAAAGGCCCAAGGATCGGTAAATCTCCGAAGGGGGAAAGCCTTGGAAAAGGGTCGATTTTCGGCTGAACGAGTTCTCTCGCCAAATAACAATCCGAATGCAAACAATGAAATACCGGTCAGTAATAAAGTCATCCCCAGCCCGGAGACATGCTGGTTCAAACCCAGGCTGACCGTGAGTAACCCCATCAGTAAAGCAGCCAGGACTCCAGCCAGCACTGCCACCAGGAACCCCAGCCATAAAGAGCCGCTAAAATATGCAACGGTGAAACCCACGAAAGCACCCAGGAACATAGTACCTTCGATTCCTAAATTTAAAATCCCGGCGCGCTCAGAAAGCAGCTCACCCATCGTCCCAAAAATGAGCGGCGTGGCTACCCTCAGAGTAGCCGCTATTAGGCCAACCAAAAGTACTTCCATCACGCCCTCTTAATGCGGTAGTTTTGGATCACTAGCATGCTCAGGGTCACGAGCAGTAAGACCGCCTCGACCACGTTGCCCAGGTAGATCGGCACGCCCAGCGCCCGGCTGACAGACTGCGCACCGGTTTCGATCAAACCGATGAACAAGGCTGCCAGGCTGACTCCCAAAGGATTTAAGCCTCCCAACGTCGCCACGATAATACCCGTATAGCCGTAACCGGGTGAGATGGCCTCGATCAGATGAAAATGGATGCCAGCGACCTCACCCACCCCCGCCAAGCCGGCAATCCCGCCGCTGACCAGGGCGGCGGTCAGGACCGTGCGAGTGACGCTCACACCAGCGAACTGCGCAGCCGACCGCCCCAGGCCTACCGCCCGCATTTTCAAGCCAAGCCCGGTGCGATTCAGCACAATCCAGGTGACGCCGACCGCGATCCAGGCCACCAGAAAACCCAGGTGCAGCCTGGAACGCATGACCAGCTTTGGGAAAACAGTGGCGGCAGTGATCTGAGGAGATTGCGGCCAGCTGGAAATCGGGTCGCGCCAGACGCCGTTCAACAGAAAACTGATCAGGAATAAAATAACCGTATTCATCAATAATGTGGTGACAACTTCGTCCACCGCCAGCTTGACTTTCAGCAAAGCAGGCCCCAGCGCCCACAGCACACCAGCTGCAAAACCTCCCAGCAGCATGCAGGGGATCGCCAGGTACGGAGAAACGCCTTCGAGTGCCAATCCCAGGCCGGCGGCGGCGATCGCCCCGGCCAGCAGCTGCCCTTCCGCCCCAATATTCCAGTACCCGGCTGAAAAAGCAAAAGCTACTGCGATGCCCGTCAGAATCAGGGGAGTGGATTTAACCAGCACTTCCAATGCGCTCACCCGGCTGGAAAGGGGTGAGAACAAAAACTGGTAATAAGCTGTGAAGGGATTGGCGTCTGCCCACAGGATCAGCACCGAAGTCAGGCTGAAGGTGATGGCAACTGCCAGGATCGGGATCAGGGAGCGAGTCCACAAAGGCGCCGGCCGCCGCTCAATTCTAAATCTCGCCATGAGGAAGCCTCCATTGCGCCAGCCATCATCAATCCAAGCTGTTCGACCCGCGCCTCTCCGGCATTGACCACCCCCATGATTTTGCCTTCATAGATGACTGCAATGCGGTCTGAAAGCGTCATCACCTCATCCAGGTCTTCGGAGATCATCAGCACTGCTGTCCCCTGGTTGCGCTGTTCCAGCAATTTTGCCCGCACATACTCGGTAGCGCCAACATCCAGGCCGCGGGTGGGCTGCGAGGCGATTACCACCTGAGGATTAAAAGCCAGGGCGCGCGCCAGCAGCACTTTTTGAACATTGCCGCCCGATAGAGTTCGCATGCGATCAGTAGGAGAGGCCTTGATTTGATACTCGGCGATCCTTTGAACTGCATTTTGTTGGATGCTTTTCCTGTCCAAAAATCCGCGCCGGACAAATTTGTCTAAATTTTCCAGCGCCAGGGTTTCGGCAACATTCAGCTCCGCCACCACTCCGCTGTGTCGGTCTTCGGGGATGCGGCCGACACTGGCGGCAGTGAATTCGGAGGGGGTGGCACCGGTCAGGTCATGTTGCCCGATCCAAATTTTACCGGAGGAGGGTTTGCGCATCCCGGAGAGCACCTGAGATAATTCAGCCTGCCCGTTGCCGGAGACACCTGCAATGCTCAAGATTTCACCTTGGAACACGTTCAAATTGATGTTTTTTAACACCTGCTGTCCCTGGTCGTTGATTGCGCTCAGGTTTTCGATTTTTAGTGCCAGTTCCTTAGCAGCCTGACCCGCCCTGGTCACACCGAGTGTCTCCCTGCCGACCATCATCTGCGCCAGATGGGACTGATTGGTATCCACTTTCTCTACCGTGCCGATGACGCTCCCGTCTCTTAATACCGTAATACGGTCGCAGATCTCCATTACTTCATACAACTTGTGGCTGATGAAAACGATAGACATGCCTTCTTTCCTCAGCCGCTCCAGGGCCTGGAACAGTGTCTCGACTTCCTGTGGAACCAGCACCGCGGTGGGTTCATCCAGGATTAATACTCGGGCGTTGCGGTAAAGGGATTTTAATATCTCCACCCGCTGTCTTTCACCTACCGAAAGCCGTCCGACCAGCGCATCCGGATTGACCTGGATGCCAAAGCGTTCTGCCGCTTGCAAAACTCCCTGCCTTAATGCCGGCAGATCCAGGCGGAAACGATTGGTGTGCCCCAAAACCACGTTTTCCACCACGGTGAGTGTGGGTACCAGCGTGAAGTGCTGAGTCACCATGCCGATGCCTGCCCGGATGGCGTGTTTTGGGGTTCTAATTTCCACCACATTCCCATCAACAGAAATCTGGCCCTCATCGGCTGAATACAGGCCATACAGGATGCGCATCAGGGTGGTTTTCCCGGCCCCGTTCTCGCCCAGCAAGGCATGAATCTCCCCCTGCTGAAGGCTGAAATCGACCTGGCGATTGGCGACCAGCGATCCAAAGTGCTTGGTAATACCCCGCATTTCTACAGCATACATAGATTACCTGCAAAGAAGGGCTGCCTGGATCCAGGCAGCCCCTGTGACTTTATGACGGCTTAATTGACAGGAAGTGGTTGAGCTTCGTCGATATCCACCCGGAACAGGCCATCGATGATCTGCTGCTCTCTCTCCTTGACCATCGCCACCAATTCAGGCGGGAGCTTGCTTTCCGTGCTGTGGAAGGGCGCCAGCGATGCACCGCCTTTGGCAACCATGCTCAAGTCTTTCAAGTCGAGTGCGGTGTAAGAGCCGGCTTTCACCTGGTTGATAATGAATTCCACGGTGGGATCCATGTTCCAGACCGGGCTGCTGACCACATAATCGGGCGCTAAGGAGTTCTGGTCGCTCATGTTGCCAAATGCCCATAACCCATTCTCGGCAGCGGCCTCGATTACACCAAACCGCTCGGCATACAGCACATCCGCCCCACTGTCGATCTGGGCCAGGGCGGCTTCCTTGGCAGCCGCTGGATCGAACCAGCTGTTGATGAAGGTTACCAGGACCTTAACGTCGGGGTTCACTTCCTTTGCTCCGGCAATAAAGGCGTTCATCAGGCGGTTTACTTCCGGTACAGGGTAACCGCCCACGATGCCAATGGTGTTGGTCTCGGTCAATCCACCCGCCAGCATGCCGCACAAAAAAGCTGGCTCGTGAATCCAATTATCGAAAACGGACAAATTCGGATTGGATGGCCCCAGACCGGAACCGAACGCGAAGGCGATCTCTGGATAATCAGCCGCTACCCGACGCACGGCTTCCTCGTTGCCGAAGGCGTCGCCGAAGATGATATCCGGCTTCTTTTGATCGGCGACCTCACGCAGAACGCGCTCAAGATCGCCGGAGTAACCCAGGTTCTCGGTGAACGTATATTCGATCGTGCCAGCATCGTTAGCCTTGTTCAGGGCGGTGTGAATCACGCCATCCCAGGGTTCTGCAACGGGAGCGGCAAACGCACCAAACACAGTTAGCTTTTCTGGGGCAACCACCTCCGTTGCCGGAAGGGGTGTGGCAGTGATGATCTTTTCCTCAATGACCGGAGTGCCAGCCACAATCACTTCCACGGTCTGAATAATAGTCTCCGGTGTGGGTATGGCAGCCGGAGCACAACCAGTCAGAATGCTGGTAAAGAAGCCCAGCAGGACAAACAGGGTCAACACGTTTCGCTTGTTCATACTCTCCAACTCCTCTATGTGTGGATTTGTCTGATGAACGAATAGGTTTGTGACCAGATACTTGCTATCATTATTGATCCCCTGTGCCACCTCCTTTGCCTCCCGCTTCCAGGGCTTCGAAAACCAACTGCGCGGTGATTGGAATCTGGTGAAATTCTACTCCCAATGCATCCGCCAGGGCATTGGCAATCGCCGCCGGAATGGCTACAATGCCGTGCTCTCCCAACCCGCGTGCGCCCGTAGGGTCCCGAAGCATCGTCGGTTTCGATGAAGATCACTTCCATTTCAGGTGTATCCGTAGAGGTAATGATGCGGTAATCGACGAAGCTGGGATTCAAAATGCGCCCATGCTCGTCGAACTCCAGTTTTTCCATCAGTGTGGCGCCCAGAGCCATAATCATCGCCCCTTCGACCTGCCCGCGTGCGGCGTTCGGATTGACGATGCGGCCGGCGTCCTGGGCGCTGACCAGGCGCAGTACGTGCACCTGGCCGGTTTGTGGGTCGACCTCGACCTCAGCCCCCTGGCAGCCAAAAGTCCAGCTGGCAGCCATATTCCCCTGCCCGGTGGACGGGTCGGGAAAGGTGAGACCTTTGGGCACAAACGAACCGCGCCCCACCACCGGTGGATTGACGGCCGCTCCGCTGGGAAGGCGGTAGCCGGTGGCGATCTGGGCGTAGGAAAGCGCCTGGCTTTCCAGGCCACGCGGGTAAACTCTTCCTCCTTCACCTCCAGGTTTTCCAGCGGCACTCCCAGCACCTCCGCGGCTGCCGTTTTAATCTGAGCCAGGGCATCTTCAGCTGCCAGGCGTACCGCATTGCCCACCGCCCAGGTGGTGTGGCTGGCGACAGTCTGCCACTCGTGCGGGGAATAATCGGTGTCGACGTTGGCGGAATAATGCACCATCTCAGCAGGCATCACCAGGGTCTCGGCGGCAATCTGGCTCATCACTGTGTTCACGCCCTGCCCAATCTCCACCGAGCCGGTGAAAACGGTGGCAGAGCCATCCTCGTTGAAGTGCACGATGGCCCCGCTCTGGGCGTTGGTGCGCATGACCGGGGATTTCATGAAGCAAGCCAGGCCCTTGCCGCGCATCCATCCAGCCCGGGCGGCGGTAGGGCTTTCTCCCAGCGCCTGTTGCACCGCCGCCAGGCACAGGTCCGCACGGCCGTTCGTCTCGCGCATCACCTGCCCCAGCGCGTTGGTCTTGCCGGGCAGCAGCAGGTTCTTCAGGCGCAGCTCTGCGGGGTCCATCTCCAGGCGGCGGGCGATCTGATCCATCTGCCGCTCCACCATCCAGTGCACTTCGGGGTGCCCATAGCCGCGGTAGGCGCCGGTGGGAGGAGTGTTGGTGTAGACGCTGTAGGAACTCAGATCAAGGTGTGGGACTGCATAAGGGCCGGTGGCGTTGTGCCCGCCACCCTGGCTGATCCACACCGAATAATCGGCGTAGCCGCCGCTGCCGAAGTACAGCTCCGCCTGTTCTGCCAGCAGCAGGCCCTGGCTGTCGACCGCTGTCTTGATCCTGCCCCAGGCCCCGCGCCCGACGACCGTGCCGAAATACATTTCCTCGTGTGTCAAAATCAACCTGACCGGCAGTCCGGGGACAGCGTGAGCGACAATTGCCAGCAGCGGCTCGATAGTCACATCGGATTTTCCACCGAAGCCGCCTCCCACGTACGGGATCATGACCCGCACGCGTGCCGGGGAGATGTCAAACAGCTTCGAAACGGTCTCGCGGATAAAAAAGGGAGACTGCGAGCTCGACCAGATTGTAAACGACTCCCCATCCCACTGGGCAACAGCGCCGTGCGGCTCCAGCTGGACGTGTGCGATCCACGGCACCCAGTATTCGTCTTCGACGATTAAATGGGCGTGGGCAAAAGCCGCCGCGACATCCCCGCGCTGCAGCTGGTAATGGTGGCAGATATTGCTGCCGGGGACGGAGTGCAGCAGGGGGTCGTGCTCATATTCGCCCAGCTGCTCGTGCACAAGGGGGGCACCGGGTTGAGCCGCCTGGAGCGGGTGCAGGATGGAGGGGAGTGATTCGTAATCGACTTCTACCAGCCGGGCAGCCTGCTCGGCTGAAGCTTCACTGACGGCAACCACCGCCGCCACCGGCTCGCCCCAATAGCGCACCTTGTCCCTGGCAATCGGGAACTGGTCGGCGATGGCGTGGCCAATGCGCCGCCGGCAATCATCACCGGTGATGACAGCCCTAACTCCGGGGACATCCCTGGCGCGGCTGCTGTCCACTTTTAGAATCCTGGCATGGGCGTGTCCGGAGCGCACAATGCGGGTGTGCAGCACCCGGCTGAAGTCCAGGTCAGCCACGAACTGGGCCTGGCCGGTCACTTTCTCGTAACCGTCCACGCGCAGCTGCGACTGCCCTACGTTCTGTAAATCGACGCCCGGGTTGCCTGGGTTCATTTATACCTGCAAGACCGTATCTCCTTCTTTCTGTTTTTGAAGCGCCTGCAGCACTTTCTTTTTATCCGCCGGCAGGGATGTGGTGCGCACACCCAGCGCGTCGTAGATGGCGTTCACGATGGCCGGCGCGGTGGCCAGGGAGGGCGCCTCGGCGAAACCCTTGGCTCCCTGCGGGCCGTATGGATGAGGCACTTCCACAATTTCACAGATGATTTCGGGAACCTGGTCTGCATTTGGAATGCGACATTGATACAACGAGTTCGGTCAGGTTGATACCCTTTTCAACCAGGAACTGCTCGGAAAGGGCATAACCCAGGCCCATCACAACACCACCCTGGATCTGGCCTTCGATGGCCTGGCGGTTCAGAATCTTGCCCACGTCGTTGGCTGAGATGATCGTCAGCACCTCCACTTCGCCTGTCACGGGATCGACTTCGACCACCGCCACCTGAGTGTTGTAGGCATAACAGAAATGGGTGAGGCGCGATTTGAAACCAGGCTGCCCATAATGGCTGGCCTCGCCAACGGGGAGCATACCATCTGTCTGGGGCGGCGTATACCGGCGCTCCACCACGAAGCGCTCACCCAGGTCGCTGAGCGGAATGCGAATGGTCAGAATTCGTATCCACGATCCGATCCCCCTTCAGCTGCAACCGGGCGGGCTCCACACCCATACTTTCGGCAGCGTGCCCAAACAGATCATCTTTAAGCGCCTGGCAGGCCATCACCACGGCGTTGCCAGTAAGGAAAGTCTGGCGCGAGGCGGTGGTCGATCCCGTACGAGGGGTGAAGGCGGTATCAGGCAGCGTAACCTGGATGCTATCGATTGGAACCCCCAATGCGTTCGAGACCAGCTTGATAATACCCATGCGAGCCCCCTGCCCGTACTCATGCTGGCTGGCGACAACCCTTACCTTGCCACAGGCATCCAGCTCCACTACCGCCCCGGCATCCTCCGGGATGGCGTGCCCGAAACCGATGTTCTTGACTGCACTGGCCACTCCTACGCCAATCTTTTTGCCATTGGAGGACGGTATCTTGATCTCATTAAATGCCCGGTGTGCAGCTTCGATGGTCTGTTTGATCGAAACCACCCCAGCTTCCAGCACGTGGTCGGCGGCGGTCGGCAGGCCGACGTCCAGGGCGTTTAACAGGCGAAACTCGAAGGGGTCGAAGCCCAGGCGACGCGCCATGGCGTCCATCTGCTGTTCGAGTGCAAAAGCCACCTGGTTCACCCCGAAGCCACGCATGGCGCCAGCCAGTACGTTATTGGTATACCAGGCTTCCCCACGGATTTTCAAATTGGGCACATAGTAAGGACCAGCGGCAAACACCACCGTGTTTTCCAGCACGTCGATGCCCAACGAGGCGTAAGCCCCGGTGTCCAAGGTGATGTCCGCTTCCAGGGCCAGCACATGGCCCGACTGATCGGCACCGGTCTTGAAGCGCATCCAGGCCGGGTGGCGCTTGACATGCACACGCAGGGATTCTTCACGCGTCAGGACCATCTTTACGGGACGGCGCGTCTTCAGCGCTCCCAAAGCCAGGTATTGCTGCAAGATCAAGTCTTCCTTGGCGCCAAAGGCACCACCAGTGGGTATCTGGATCACCCGGATACGTTCTTCGGGCATTCCCAGGATTTCGGACAGCTGCGTGCGGTCGTCGAAGGCGGTCTGAGTACCGATCTCAATCACCACATTGCCCTGTTCATCGACATAACCTATTCCCGCTTCCGGCTCCAGGAAGGCGTGCTCGATAAAAGGGGTAGTGTAGGTGCCTTCTTCGACCACCGCACAACGTGCGTAGGCTGCTTCCACATCGCCGCGCACGATCTCGGACTGGTGCAGCAGGTTGCCCTTCTCGTGCACCCTGGGCGCATCAATTCGGGCGGCCTCTTCTGGCGAGAACACCCCGGGGAGAACCTCATACTCCACCCGGATTTTTTGAACCGCCTGTGCGGCAATCTCTAAGCTTTCAGCAAATACAGCTGCCAGCCCATCTCCGATGTAGCGCACCTTGTCGGCAGCGATAGCCGGCTGGTCGCGCACAACATACCCGGCCTGGTTTTTACCAGGGATATCCCTGGCGGTGATCACCGCAACAACTCCCGGTACTCCTTCGGCCTCGCTGGTATCCACGGAAAGGATGCGGGCATGCGGGTAAGTTGACCATAGGATTTTGCCGTGCAGCATGTCCTCCCGCTGGAGGTCATCGCCGAACCGGGTGCTGCCGGTTACCATATCTACGGCAATCGCTTCGACCAGCGGGTTGCCGAAATGTGGATCGACGCTGATCGAGAAGGACGGTTGGGGCAGGCTGCTGTTGATCCTCTTCAGCAGCCAGCTCGATGGCTTCGAAGATCTTGGTGTATCCCGTGCAGCGGCACAGGCTGCGGTTCTGGGTCAGGGCTTTCTTGATCTCCGACCGGCTGGGATGCGGATTGGTATCCAGCAGCGCCCACGCGGTCATGATCATGCCCGGCGTACAAAAGCCGCACTGCACGGCCCCTTTTTCGACGAAAGCCTGCTGCAGGGGGTGCAGCCGCCCGTCCTGAGCTAGCCTTCGATCGTCTCGATCCGCTTGTGGTCGAGCCTGGCCATTTTTACCAGGCAGGCGCGCGTGGCCTTGCTGTCGATGATCACCATGCAGGCGCCGCAGTGGCCGGTCGAGCAGCCGTCTTTGGCGCCCATCAGGCCCATCTCGTCGCGCAGGAAGCGCAGCAGGCTCATGTCCCCCGGCACCTGCCGGCGAACATCCATGCCGTTCAACAATAAATTTACTTCAACCTTACTGTTTTCCATTTTCATTTACCGTTTTATTGAGCACTACGAATTTTCTATTACCTGCTTTTCAACCTTCACTCCCGGTTACCCGGTTACCTGGTTGACTGAATGCCTTTATACCTAATTGCCAAGTTGACTGGTCGACTAATTGATCAAATCCCAGCGTTTACCATCTCATCCACATGCCCCTGATCCACCAGCTTCCCGTGGCTGATCACGTAGCGCGGCGCCTGGTGGCTGCGTAGAGCTTCCAAAACGCTGCTTTCCTGCAGGACCACCAGGTGTGCTGCCTTCCCGACCTGCAGGCCGTAATCCTTCAGGTTCATGGCCTGCGCGGCGCGGGTGGTGATCATATCGTACAGGATTTCCATATCGGCGGTGGTCATCATCCACAGCAAATGCGAAGCCAGGAAAGCCACTTCCAGCATGTTGTTGCGCCCATAGGGATAATAGGCATCCGAGATGTCGTCCTGTCCCAGGCAGACCAGCACCTTTTCGCCCAACATGTCACGCACCCGGGCGTGCAGCGGCCCGGTGTGCGGGTCGGTGACCACACCCATACCGGCCTTTCTTCAGCAGAGCTGCCAGCTTCTGGAAATAGGGCGTGGAGTACAGCGCCATGGCCCGGGCGTGGTGCGCCAGCGAACGGCCAGGCCGGCCGCGCCGGATGGTCTCCAGCGCCATGTATTCCAGGGAGCGCAATTCCGGGTCTCCGGCGTCATCCACCAGCATGGAGACGTCATTATTGAATTGCTCCGCCAGGTCGAAGATGACTTTGACGTGCTCGCGAATATCGGCTTCGGAGTATTCGATCCAGGGTATACCACCGGCCACGTCGGCGCCCAGCTCCATGGCCTGGCGCATCAACTCTGCCGCCTCCGGCTCGCGGACGATGCCATCCTGGGCGAAGGCAACCACCTGGATATCCACCAATCCCCGGAATTCTTCGCGAGCGCGGATCACGGCTTTCACGCCTTCCAGGCGGGCCTTGCTGTCCACATCGGCGAAGGCGCGCAGGTGAGTGCAGCCATAGCGTGCTGCCTCCCCGACCGCCCGGCGCACGTTCTTGATAATCCAGCGCTCATCATATTTTTCTTTGACCCGGGCAGCCAGCTCGATGGCGGTCATGGATTTGCCCATGTCTCCACCCTGGTAAGTCTTTCAGGGCGGCTTCATCCATCATCTGCAGGGTATAGACTTTGCACAGATGCATATGCGGATTAACGAAGGACTCGGTCACCAGGTTGCCGCCAGCCTGGAGGACGAACCGGTGCCTGTGCCTCGATCTTTTCCTGAACAGCCGCAATTTTACCTGCCCGGATGCCGATGTCAACCAGCTTTGCTGGTGCACCTCGCAGCTGAGCCTGCTCGGATGATGAGCTCATATTCACTTTGCATTTTCTATCTCCGTATGGAAGAGGGTAAATGAACAGATAATCCGCCGATAGATGACATCTGTGCGATTCCTGGAAGTGGTTCAATGTCTTTATCAGCGCTGGCCGGAGGAGCCTGGGGGAACTTGTTGAAGCTTTATTTTAGTTTTTTATAAGACAAAGAGCTTGAAATATTATACAGGAAAAAAGGTTAAGCTGCAAGGAAGTGCACGGACCCTTGTGTTCTTAGATCGTATGAGCTATACCGGGGTGGCATGCTGATCAGCGCCAGCCGCCGCACCGATATCCCCGCCTTCTACGCCCCGTGGCTCATCCAGCGCCTGCGGGAAGGCTACTGCAAGGTCCCCAATCCCTTCAACGCGCGCCAGGTGCAGCACATCTCCCTGCTGCCGGAGGAGGTGGAGGTAATTATTTTCTGGACGCGCCACCCGCGCCTGCTGTTCCCCTACCTGGAGGAAATGGAGGCGCGTGGCTACCGCTACTACTTCCAGTACACCCTGCTGGATTACCCGAGCAGCCTGGACCGGGACAACCCGCCCTACAAAGCTAAAATCGCGGCCTTCCAGGAGCTGTCCAGCCGCATCGGCTCCCGAGCGGGTGGTCTGGCGCTACGACCCGATCGTGCTGAGCAACGCCACACCGGCAACATTCCACCTGGAAGCTTTTAGCGCATCGCCGAGGAACTGCAAGGCTATACCCATCGAGTAGTGGTCAGCTTGCTGACACCCTACAAGAAAATCCAGGGGCGCATGAAGGCGCTTGAGCAGCAGGGTGTGAGTTTATACCCTCCTGTGACTATCGACGATCCCCGGCTGGGCGATTTCCTGCGCAGCCTTTCGCAGATCGCGCAACGCCGCGGCCTGCAGATCACCTCCTGCGCTTCCGAGCAGGATTTTTCACCGTTTGGCATCCAGCCCGGCAAATGCATCGACGATGAGCTCATCCAGCGCCTGTTCGGCATCGAGGTCAGCCACACCAAGGACCCCGGACAGCGCAAAGCTTGCGGCTGCGTGACCAGCAAGGATATCGGCAGCTACGACAGCTGCCTTTTCGGCTGCCAGTACTGCTATGCCACGACTTCATTCACCCGGGCGCGCTCCAACCACGCCCGGCATGACCCCCACTCGCCATCCCTGATCGGTTAAGAACTTTTTGTACACGGATGGCACGGATAAAGACGGATTAGATACTGATTTAATAAGCAAATCCGTTAAATCCGCGATCATCCGTGTACCTTTTTGTGTGTCACGTGAGTGGGGACTCTGAAGAATAAAAATTTTTTGTACACGGATTGTACGGATAAACACGGATTAGACGTTTATTTAATAAGAAAATCCGTTAAATCCGTGTTCATCCGTGTACCTTTTTAAACTGTGCCGCCTGAGAGGGGTCTTTATCTAGTGACTTAACTCCTGGCAGGATGATAGCATCCATCCATTGATCTAACGCTGCTTATGCACTAGAATTAGTCATCGTCATCTATTTGATACGGAGAATCCTATGACTGATCGCTCTTCCGCCCGCTACCGGATCGCCTGGCTGCCCGGAGACGGGATCGGCGTGGATGTGCTGGAGGCGGCCAGGATCGTGCTGGACAAGCTCGAACCTGGATGCCGATTATCATCCACGGCGACATCGGCTGGGAATTCTGGTGCAAGGAAGGCGATGCCCTGCCGCAGCGCACCATCGAGCTGCTGAAAAACGTGGATGCGGCCATGTTCGGCGCCATCACCTCCAAGCCGGTCAAGGCCGCCGAGGGGGAGCTGGTGCCCGAGCTGCAGGGCAAGGGCCTGGTCTACCGCTCGCCCATCGTGCGCATGCGCCAGATGTTCGACCTGTACATCTGCCTGCGTCCGTGCAAGGCTTACCCAGGCAATCCGCTGAACTACAAAGAAGACATCGACCTGGTGGTGTTCCGCGAAAACACCGAAGGCCTGTATGCGGGGGTGGAGTTCAACCCGGTGCCCCAGGAGCTGGTCGAGCTGCTGACCAGGATCTCGAAACCCTTCGCGCCTTCAAAGACCTGCCGCCCGACCAGTATGCCATTTCGACCAAGATCAACACGCGCAAAGGCTCGGAGCGCATCATCCGGGCCGCCTTCGATTACGCCCGCCAGCACGGCCGCAAGAAGGTGACCGTGATCCACAAGGCCAACGTGGTGCGCGCCACCGAAGGGCTGTTCCTGGAGACCGCCCGGGAAGTCGCCAAAGGATACCCCGAGATCGAGATGGACGACGCCAACATCGACGCCATCTGCATGTGGCTGTTGAAGAACCCCAATAATTACGACGTGCTGGTGGCCACCAACATGTTCGGCGACATCGTCTCCGACCTGTGCGCCCAGATGGTGGGCGGGCTGGGCTTCGGCTGCTCGGGCAACATCGGCGAGAAACTGGCGGTCTTCGAGCCCACCCACGGCTCGGCGCCTAAGTACGCCGGCAGTACAAGGTCAACCCGATTGCCACCATTCTGTCGGCCAAGATGATGCTGGACTGGCTGGGCGAGACGGAGAAAGGCGCAGCTCTGGAAGAAGCCGTGGCAGCAGTTATCAAAGAAGGCAAGGTCCGCACCTACGATATGGGCGGAACCAGCTCGACCCTGGAAATGGGAAGGGCGATCGCCAGTAAATTGTAATTGGTAGATTCGTCAACTGGTGATTGGGAGGGAAAGGCCGTCTATCAAGAAGGTGAAAGGCAGTATATGAATAAAATCCTGATCCACGAAGTGGGGCTGCGCGACGGGCTGCAGGCCGAGAAGAGCAGCGTGCCCCTGGATGAAAAGATCCGCTGGATCGAGCTGGCCCGCACTTCTGGCATCGACATCATCCAGCTGGGGTCGTTCGTCAACCCGGAAAAAATGCCCCAGATGGCCGACACCGACCCCTGTTCAGGCATTTCACCAGCTACAAACTGGCGAAGTAGGCGCCGGCTGTACACCGTACTTTCCGGACTGGTGCTGAACGAGAAAGGCCTGGAACGCGGCCTGGCCTGCGGGGTGGAGATGTTCTGCATGGGCGTCTCGGCCAGCGACACCCACAGCCAGAAGAACACCGGCATGACCACGGATGAAGCACTCAGGCGCATCATCCCCATGGCCAGAGCGCCCTGGAAGCCGGGAAACGTGTGCAGGTCTCGGTCCAGTCGGCGTTCGGCTGCGGCTTCGAAGGTGCGGTGCCCAAAGAGCGGGTGCTGGGCATCGTGCAGGCTACCTGGAGGCCGGGCATGCGCAACATCAGCCTGGCCGACACCGCCGGGCACGCCCAGCCGAGGCAGGTGGAAGATTACTTCACAGCAATTCATCGCTTGGAGCCCGCGGTGGAACTGCGCCTGCCATTTCCACAACACCTACGGGCTGGGACTGGCGAACTGCTACGCCGCCTTGCAGAGCGGCGTGACATATTTCGAAGCGGCCTTCGGCGGGCTGGGCGGCTGCCCCTTCACCAAGGTGCCGGCGGGCAACGTCAGCACGGAAGACCTGGTGCACTCCTTCCAGCGCATGGGTCTACGCAGCGACATCCGGCTGGACCGGCTGCTGGAGCTGGCCCGCCAGGTGGAGGCCTACTTCGGTCGCGAGCTGCCCGGCATGATCCTGAAATCGGGCTCGCTGGTGTAAATGTCATGTGAGGGCAATCCCGCAGGCCGGCGAGGAGATTGCTCCCGTAAGATGAACGGGACAGGTTCGCCCCGAAGAAGGAGGTTTGAATGAAATTGCTGGAAGGGATCCGCGTCCTGGACATGACCAACGTGCTGGCCGGGCCGTTTGCCACGCTGCACCTGGCGCTGTTGGGCGCGGATGTGATCAAGATCGAAAATCCAGAGGGCGGCGACCTGGCGCGCAAGCTGGGCAATGTGCCCGAATTCAACCAGCAGCTGATGGGCACCAGCTTCCTGGCCCAGAACGCCAACAAGAAATCGCTGACCCTCAACCTGAAAGCCGAAGAAGGCAAGGAGATCTTCCGCAAGCTGGTCAAGACCGCGGATGTGCTGGTGGAGAATTTCCGGCCGGCGGTGATGGCCCGCCTGGGTTTTTCCTACGATGAGCTGATCAAAATCAACCCCCGCCTGATCTACTGCGCCATCTCGGGCTTCGGCCAGAGCGGGCCGGACGCCTTCAAGCCGGCCTACGACCAGATCATCCAGGGACTCTCGGGGGTCATGGCCATCAACGGCGACGAGCGCCTGAACCCGCTGCGCTGCGGCTTCCCGGTCTGCGATACGGTCGGCGGGCTGAATGCGGCCTTCGCCATCATGGCGGCGCTGTATTACCGGGAGCACACCGGCGAAGGCCAGTTCATCGACATCGCCCTGCTCGACTCGATCATGCCGTTGATGGGCTGGGTGGCTGCCAACCTGCTGATCGGCGGGCCAGCAGCCGGCGCTGCTCGGCAACGACAATTTCACCGCTGCGCCCTCCGGCACGTTCCGCACCAAAGACGGCTACATCAATATCGCCGCCAACCAGCAGCAGCAGTGGGAAGACCTGGCAGCCGTCCTGGGCGTGCCGGAGCTGGTCAGCGACCCGCGCTTCCAGGAGCGCGACACCCGCAAAGGCAACCGCTTCCTGCTCACCCCCCTGCTGGAAGCAAAACTGGCCCAGCAATCGACGGCCTATTGGGTGGAGGTATTGAATGCCAGGGGTATCCCTTCCGGGGATATCCTGAGCCTGGAGGAGGCGCTGAGCTGCGAGCAGGTGAAGCACCGCCAGGTGATCCGAGGAGATCGACGAGCCCGGAATTGGAGACATCAAGATTTTCAACCTGACGGCCAAATTTTCCAAAACTCCAGCAGAAATCAGCCTGCCGCCGCCGCGCCTGTCGGAACATACCGCCGAGATCCTGGCCGAGCTGGGGTACAGCGAAGATGAGATTAAGATCTTTAAAGAGAAGTCGGTTATATAAGCGAGGTTAAGACCTCACAGGTTAAGAAAACCCTAGCCAAGTACACTAGGCCCTGCAAAGTACGCAGGACTTTGACTGGCCTGTGAGGTCTGGAGAAGATCTTCGCTCCCTGGAAGTGCACCAGGGCGGGCCACTCAGAATGACTGATAAAAGAGGATTACCTATATGGGCATGACAATGGTAGAGAAAATCCTGGCAAAAGCCACGGGCCAGGCATCCGTCTGTAAAGGAGATGTGGTCGAGCCAAGGGTCGACCTGGCCATGTCGCACGAGAACGGCGCCCTGGTGCTCAACCAGTTCCTTGAAATTTATAAGGGCACCGGCCTGGAAGCCAGGGTCTGGGACCCGTCCAAGATCGCCATCATCTTCGACCACCGCGTGCCGGCGGAAAGCGCCAAGACCGCCACCAACCAGAAGAAGGTGCGCGAGTTCGTCGAACAGCAGGGCATCGGCAAATTCCACGACATCCGCGGTGATGAGGGCGGCATCTGCCACCAGATCCTGCCCGAGAATGGCTACGTCCGTCCCGGGAACGGTGGTGGTCGGCACAGACAGCCACACCACCAGCCACGGCGCGCTGGGAGCCTTCGCCTTCGGCATCGGCGCCACCGAGATGGCTTCGGTCTGGACCCTGGGAAGCGTGTTGAACGTCGAAGTGCCGGGGACTATCAAAGTGGTGGTAAGGGGAAATTTCCCCGAATTTGTCCTGCCCAAGGACCTGATCCTGTACCTGATCGGCCAGCTCACGGCCGAAGGCGCCAACTTCAAGGTGATCGAATTTCACGGTCCGGCTATCGAGAATATGCCCACCTCGGGGCGCCTGACGATCTGCAACATGGCGGTGGAGGCAGGCGCGACTGCGGGGATCGTCCCTGCCGGACGCCGAGACGCTGCGCTATCTGAAGGATGTGGCGGGAGTGCAGCAGCCAATCGAGGTACTGGGACCCGATCCGGATGCGACCTACGACCGGGTCATCGAAGTCGATGTGTCCGGAACTGGATCCGCAGATCGCCTGCCCGCACACGGTCGACAACGTCAAACCGGTGCAGGAGGTGGCCGGCAAGCCGATCCAGCAGATCGTGATCGGTTCGTGCACCAACGGCCGCCTGGACGACATCGCAGTGCGGCGCGCATCGTGGCGGGGAAAAAGGTCGCCCGGGGAGTGCGCATGCTGGTCTTCCCGGCTTCGGGACGCATCTTCCGGGAAGCGATCGCACAGGGCTACATCTCCACGCTGATGGAAGCCGGGGCGGTGGTGGCCAACTCCGGCTGCGGGCCGTGCCTGGGCATACACCAGGGCGCCCTGGCAGACGACGAAACGGCACTTTCGACCACCAACCGCAACTTCAAGGGACGCATGGGCAACCCCAATGCCGAGGTGTACCTTTGCTCGCCGGCGGTGGCCGCAGCCAGCGCCCTGAGCGGCGTGATCACCGACCCGCGGACAGGAGGCCGCGATGTCTGAAGTCATTTTGAACCTTGGCGACGATATCTCCACCGATATCATCTATCCCGGGCGCTTCATGGCCACGGTCCTGCCGTCCGAAACGCCGCAATACGCCTTTGCTGATACAGCAGACTTCAATGCACAGACTGAAGAAGGGTGAAATCCCGCCCGGCAGCGTGGTGGTGGCTGGCAAAAACTTCGGCTGCGGCTCCTCGCGTGAACAGGCGGCTTCCTGCCTGAAAGGCCCCGAGCTGGTGGTGGTGGCGCGCGATTTTGCGCCGCATTTTCCTGCAGAATTCCATCAACCTGGGCTTGAAGACGATCATCTGCCCGCAGATCGAGGCTGAGCAGGGCGACGAGCTGGAGATATCCCCTGAGAAGATCGTGAATAAAACCAGCGGCAGATCCTTCGCCGTGACTCCGCTGCCCAGGGCACGCCAGGCGATCGTCGACGCCGGAGGTTGATTCCTTACACCCGGGAGA
The DNA here is from genome assembly GCA_963698765.1 of uncultured Chloroflexia bacterium. GTDB lineage: Bacteria > Chloroflexota > Anaerolineae > Anaerolineales > UBA4823 > CAVOSB01. The sequence goes on along the minus strand of CAVOSB010000030.1, from coordinate 128,227 downwards.
GATTGCTTCGCCCCGCAAGAGAAACGGGGTAAACTCCAAACGCTCGCAGTGACATACCAAAAGTCCCCCGTAGACCTGTGAGGTCTGGGCGAACAGGGCTTCCTCTAAATGAGGTTCTATAAAAAAACTGAAATCAGGCATCCTGTCATAAATACAAAAAACAAAAAGGAGCAAACAATGAAAATCCTGGTGTTCGGTGGCTCAGGGAAGATAGGCGCAGCCGTGGCCTGGGACCTGGTCAAGGAAAAGGATGTAGAGACCGTCGGACTGGTCGGCAGGAGAGCGGAAGCTCTCGAGAAGACGAAGGCCTGGATCGGCAGTCCAAAATTGAAGCTGCATGTGCTCGACATCGATGACACTGAAGCGTTGAAGAGCGTCATGCAGCAGTATGACGTGGGGGTGCTGGCGCTGCCTGACCGGCGGACAAGCTACCATGTAGCCGATGCAGCTATCCAGGCCGGTCTGAACATCGTCGACATGCTGGAGGAGTTTCACCGCCGGCCGGACGTGTACGAGATCGAGGGCCTGAGATTACCACCTGGCATGAGCGTGGACGACTACGGCGAGTGGCTGCACCAGCAGGCCGTGGCGCATGGCGTGACATTCTTCGACGGCGCCGGTTTCGCTCCGGGTATCAGCAACATCACGATCGGCGAGGGCATCCGCAAGCTGGATGAGACCGAAAGCGCCATCGGCCGGGTAGGAGGGATACCGTCGAAGGCATCCTCCGAAAAGCACCCGCTCAAATACATGATCACCTGGGCCTTCGAGCATGTCCTGCGGGAATACATGATCAAAGTAAAGGTGATCAAGGACGGCAAAGTGGTGGAAGTCGATGCGGCTGGCGACCTGGAAGGCTTTAAATTCTCCGAGTTCGGGGTGAATGAAGACCTGGAGTGTGCTATCACTCCTGGAATGCCCAGCTTCATCTTCACCCGGCCAAACCTGAAGGAATTCGCAGAGAAGACAGTGCGCTGGCCGGGACACTGGCAGGGAGTCAAAGCCCTGAAGGAATGCGGCATGCTCGACCTGGAACCGGTTGAAATAGCCGGTCAGAAGATCGCACCGCGCGAGTTCCTGCTGGCAGTGATTGAACCCAGGCTGCGCCCCGTGCCAGGAGACACTGATGTGTGCGTGATGTGGAACACGGTCGTTGGGGCCAAAAATGGAAAGCGGACCCGGATCAACTATTACCTGTGGGATGAGGCGGATACCAAGAACGGGATCAGCTCGATGGCGCGGGTGACGGGTTTTTCGGCGGCCGTCGCGGCCCTGTTCATCGGCAGGGGTTTGGTGCCGCAGAAGGGCATCGTCGCACCGGAAGATGGAATTACCAGCCAGCACTATCAAGAATATATTAATGAGCTGGAAAAGAGAGGCATTAAGATCCTGGAGCGCATCGAAACCTTTGGTTAGCCTGATAGAATAACAGGACGATAATATTCTGCGGTTCATGGTTTCTCTGCAAATCCGATAAAGGAGCGTGGCATGCCTTCCCTTGATTCGATCCTGGCGGTGGTGTTGGGGGGCGGGGCAGGCCGGCGCCTGTACCCGCTCACCCGGCAGCGCTCCAAGCCGGCGGTTCCGATTGCCGGCAAATACCGGCTGATCGACGTGCCCATCAGCAACTGCATCAACTCTGGCATCCACCGCATCGCCATCCTGACGCAGTTCAATTCCGTATCCCTGCACCGCCATATCACGCAGACCTATAATTTTGACGACTTCCACCAGGGCTGGGTGCAGATCCTGGCAGCCGAGCAGACCCTGCGCAGCAGCGACTGGTACATGGGAACGGCCGACGCGGTGCGCAAGCAGCTGTTCGAGATCAAGGCCACCGACGCCGAATACGTGCTGATCCTGGCAGGCGACCACCTGTACCGCATGGACTACGAAGACCTGGCAGAGTTCCACTGGCAGAACAAAGCCGATATCACCGTGGCAGTGCAGCCGGTGGCGGCGCTCGAGGCGCACCGGTTCGGGCTGCTCAAGCGCGAGGAGGATTGCCGCATCTCTGCCTTCGTCGAAAAACCGCGCGACCCGGAGATCCTGGCGCAGTTTGCCAGCCGCGATGACCCGCAGCAACCCTACCTGGGATCGATGGGCATCTACCTGTTCAACACGCAGGTGCTGATCGACCTGCTGGAAAACACCCCCTACGAAGATTTCGGCGCCCAGATCATCCCCAATGCATTGAGCACCTGCCAGGTCTATGGATTTGACTTCGAAGGCTACTGGGAAGACATCGGGACGATTCGCTCGTTTTATGAGACCAACCTGCGCCTGGCGCGCCCCGATTCGCCGTTTAACTTCTACGACCCGGTCCGCCCGATCTTCACCCATGCCCGCTTCCTGCCGGGTTCCGTGGTAGACGGCGCCAGGCTGCATAATGTCCTTTTGACGGAAGGCTGCCAGATCCACGATGCGACCATCTCTAACTGCATCGTCGGCCTGCGCAGCCAGATTGCCAGGCGGAGTCCAGATGCAGAACACCATCATGATGGGCGCCGATTACTACGACCCGCCCGGCCCGCTCCCACCCGGGACGATTGCGATGGGAATCGGGCCGGACTGCCAGATCGACGGCGCGATCCTGGATAAAAATGTGCGCATTGGCGCTGGCGTGGTGATCAAGCCGTTCCCGGCGGGGGTGGAATTCGACGAGGAGAACTGGGTGGTGCAGGACGGTATCGTCGTCATCCCTAAGAGCGCTGTCCTGCACCCCGGAACGCACATCGGTCCTGATTAAGTCCTGCCAATTAAGCATAAAAAGCCGGGCCTGTCCCGGCTTTTTATTTACACTACTCTATTTTTTAGACTTTTTCCAATTCAACAGTGCGAGTGAAAATGTCAAACTGCGGTGGCAATTCGATCAGCTTCTTAACAGCGCACAGCTCTGCTGCCCGCACCATGGCTGGAAAGTATTTCTCAGGAAACCCCGGCGGCACCTGGATCTCCAGTTCGATCTTGCCGATCATGCCGCTGTCGGCGTCGGTGTGCATGCGCTGGACGATGCGCAGGCCTTCGGTGGGCAAGCCGCGCTGCTGGCAGAAGCCCAGGACGTAAATGCCGGCGCAGGTTCCCAGCGAGGCCAGGAAGGTGGCGAAGGGTGTCGGTGCGGATGAAAAAGGAGGCTGGTCGGTGTGCACGGTAAAAGAGCCGAAGTGTGCGTCCACTTTTGACCCGCCGGGAAAGTCGATTGTCATTTCCATGTTTGAGAATTCCTCCAGTTATTTTATATTTCAGTTAGCTTTTATTTATCTTTAGTTTAGATGCAAGCTTGACCCGGAAGTTACATTTCAATCACCCAGAACCGGCGCCGGGATATTCTCCTCGCTTCGTCTCCAGAAGAACGCCCAATACAGGTAGATAGAAAACGAGTACAGGATGATCGTGCCCAGGAATACCGGCCCGAAGCCGTAATTCACCTGCAGCCAGCCGCTGATAGTGGGGGAAAACGCCCAGCCGAAATTCCACGCCATGCTCACCAGGCTGGCAACGGTGGCGCGCGCCGTCTGGTCAACGCGTTCCATGACGAAGGTCTGGTAGACCGGGCCGCTCATGTTCATCAGGGCTACACGGATGTAATAGGCGGCTGCGCTCAGCCAGAAGACCGGCGCAAAGCCCATCATCACCAGGAAGGGTATCGAAATCGCCTGGGTGATCACCACTACCTGGATTTTCCCATAGCGGTCGGCCAGGGGCGGCGCAATCAGCAGCCCGATCCCCATCGCCAGGGACCCCCAGGCGAACAACGCTCCGATCACCGGGTCGGGCTGGAGATGGACCTGGCGGTAGAACACGTTCATGAACGGCATAATCAATCCCGCGCCGATGGAAGTCAGCAGCATCGGCAGGATCAGCTTGCCAAGCATAACCGGATGCTCCTGGGCAAATTTCAGAGGAGCAAAGGCGGAGCGCTGCGAGAGTTCCAGTTTTGGGGTGTGCAATAAAACCAGAGGTATGATTCCCACTATCTCGAGAATGGCTGTCACAGCCAGGGCGCCGGCATACGCGCTGCTGTCGGTGGGCGAAACCGCAAACCTGGTCGCCATCCAGGTCGGGAGGTAGCCGCCGATCCAGCTGCCGACCGAGGAAGAAGCCATCTGCAGCCCTGAGCTGAAACTGAACAGGTAAGTGCGCTCATCTTCGCCGCTGTTCTCCATCAAGAAAGGACCCATGGTGACGGCGGCCAGGCTCTGGCTCAACCCAAACAGCATATTGGTGGCGTAAAAAACCCCAATTCCCGGGGACAGGATCATGGCGAATATCGAAAAGCTGGATAGAACGCCGGCCGTCAGCAGCGCGGCCTTGCGGCCAATCTTGTCTGCCAGGAAGCCGCACGGCAAGGCAGCCAGGAGCGCCGTCAGGCTGTTGATGGTGACCAGGTTGCCAAGCAAGGCCTGGTCGTAGCCCAGGCTGAGCACATAGAAATTGAACAGCAGCCTGAATATACCCATCGCGGCGCCCGCGATGACCATATTTAACAAATAAAGGCGTGCATTGGGCTTGAATTTGCGCAGGTTATCTGCGTATTCACCCAACACACGCCGTGCTTTGCTCATACGTACCGGCGTCCGCGGCGCACCAGCTGTCATTACTCTACCGTGCTGTCTTCTTCTCCATCTTGACAGATAAAGCGCAGGACTTGCGCCGTCAGTCCTTCCAGGACCTCCAGCCGGGCGCTGTACCGGCGTTCATCTTCCTCCAGCCTTAACTGCACCAGTCCTGCCAGCCGCAGCGCACTCAGGTGGTGAGTAACGGTGGGTGGGCGCAAGCGCAGCCGGCGCGAAATCTCAGCCGGCGTGAGGGATTCGTGCGCCATGTAGCGCAGAATGCGCAGCCTGGTCGGGTCTGCCAGGGCCTTTAAAATGCTGAGCAGTGCGTCTGGCACCACTTCACCGGGTACCAGCGAGGCATCATCAGGACGGGCGCCGAAGGCCATGATCATGCGGTTGTCACTCAACCTGTCATAGAAGATGATCGGCGTGCTCCAAAAAGAGGGCACCAGGATCAATCCTTCGTGTTCCTGGACATCTTTCAAGACAACCCCCTGGGAAAGCCGCTCGATTAATTCGGGCAGGGGGAGTTTTTCGGCCAGCTCCTGGGCGCGCTGCAGACCAGCCTGCAACTGGGGCAGGAGGTGCTTCTCCTCTTCGGCGAAAAATACCTGGTAATAGGCCTGGAGAGCAGACAGAAACCGTTCGCCAAATTCGGCAGAATTCGCCCAGATGTCCAACATCTTCGGAATCCGGTCGGTTTTTGCTTTGTGGAATTCCCTGCGCAGAACTTCATCCAGGCTCGCCGCGTCGCTCTCATTCCAGGATTTCCGCTCCAAGACGCTGACAAAAATGCCTGCCATTTCCGAAGCCTTCATCTCCTCGCAGCAGAAGATCAGGTTATATAAGCGGCTGGCTGGCGGCATCTGGCGCAGAGCCCAGAGTATGCTGGCACTATCACGCACTTCTGGATTTGAAAAAATCCACCCCAGGGGAACCCCCATCACCTCCTGCGCCTCTTCCAGGGTCTTCCTGGCCTCCGGGTCCAGGCGCGAGCGCACTCCGGCTGCCCAGGAAGCGCGCAAACCAAATTCATCCGGGTGGTGCAGGACATACAGGCTGATGAAGAATTCGTAAGCTGTCCCAATTTCCCAGGTCAGGCCGGGCAGGTCAGAACTGCCTGCCCCAGCCTGCTGGATTTTGGTCGATTCTTGAGATGCTTCAGCTACAACGCCGTCCATCAGGCCTGCCCATGTGTCAATTCAGGACACGGGCTCTGGCCTTTGAGACGTTCACCCATGCTGATCAGTAAGTCACCGAGCAGGGTGAGCAGGATAAAATTGATAGTGGGATTGGTGCGAGCATTGGTGGTCTCCATGGAGCGGCTCGTTGCCGCAACTTGCTGGTTGGACCGTAGAAGCTCTGCTTGATAGGCTCTGGCAAAATTACTTAACATGGCAACCTCCTTCACGGCGCTCAGCCGTCCGTCTTGCGAGAACTGGTACTCTTTTAGTCAAAGGTCTAAATTAGATACTCGTCTATGTTAGGCGAACAGCTTTGTTAGACATACATCTAATTAGATAATAGTCTAACACCAGGGTTTTGTCAAGGGTTTTGGAAGATTTCTTTTGAGGATTTCGGCCAAGAGCTGTGGATAACTCGCTCTTTTCTGTGGATAAAGCGTGCAAATTGGGGAAAAGTCGAATGTTTGTCCTATTAATTAATGTTTTTTCCAGGCTTCTTTTTACCCCACTCTATGAATGCTGGCCGATACCGGCGTATATTCCTGATGAGTTCTTTAAGTCGCTTATCTTTCCAGCTGGTTATCCACAGGCACGGATGAATGCATAAGTCTCAAACTCCCCCACCAGGACCACCGAACCGTCAGGAGCAGCCACCTGTACGGCAATATACTCCCTATTGACTGCTCTCTCCACTTTTCCACAGGCCCTATTACTACTACTATTTCTTAATTAACATTATTAACTTGTGTATATCTAACATACGGAACATCCCCGTGCCAGCATGGCCTCGAATACAACCCACTCTTACAGTTATAGGTCTGTTATCCTAATAATTGATTTGCTCGCGAACTTTCTGGTAAAGGGTTTCGGCTTTCATCTCGCTAAGAGTAAAGCAGGTGGCTTGCAGGTGGTCGGCCAGGTTTTGGGCCAGTCCCTGGTCGAAGGCGGCGTGTTCCATATTAATAACCACGCAGCGGATCTCGTCGCCGGCTATCTGTTCAGCCAGGCGGTTGGCTTCCTCCTGCGGCGGCAGCTCACTCATCGAAACATTACCGGCCCCGTCGGTCAGCATGATCATCAACGGGTTGACATCAGGATGCAGTATGCGCTCACGCTGGATCACCTGCTGTGCCATGTACAGGCCGGCAGACAGCGGCGTTTTGCCGCCTACCGGGATATCCGCCAGGGCGCGCTGGGCCAGCTGGATCGAATTCGTGGGGGGCAGCACCAGGGTCGAGCGGTTCTTCTGGAACACTACCAATCCAACCCGGTCGCGCTGTTGGTAGGCATCGGTCAGCAGGCTGAGGATGGCGCCTTTGGTGGCTGACATGCGTTCGGCTACCGCCATCGACCAGGAGGCATCGACCACGAACAGGATCAGGTTAGCGGCTTTCTTGATGCGGATTTTGCGCTGAAAATCCCTGGTCTGGATGGCAAAAGCCACACGCTTGCGCTGCTCCGTGCGCTCGAGCTGGAAAGGAGCGGCGGCCCGGATGGTGGCATCAAAGGCCAGGTCATCTATCTTGCCGTTAGCCGGGCGAGACTGCACATACCGGCCGCGTTTGCGGTCCGTGCGGGTGTGAGACCGCCTGCCGGCGTGCCGGCGGGTGATGCGGTCCAGTGGGTTGGTGAACTTCCTGGGCGTGAAGGTGGGGCCGATTTTTACTTTTTCACCCCCGTCCCACCAGTTAGCGCTGAGAGAATCGAAGACGTTCTGGCGGGCTGGTTCGGTGGGAGACTGTTTCGTCTCTTCGACCGACTCCATCTCAGTGGTTACGGCTTTTTTTTTGGTCAGACCACTCTTCTTCGGGTACCGGTTGAGGATCACCCTCGCTGGTCGATGCGCCTTGCAGCTGTTCGATGCGCTCCTGGAGATCTTCCATGGCGATATCGGATTGGTGGAAGGGGCCGCGCTTGATGCGGTGCGGAAGAGCCAGCTCGGCAGCCACGGCAATATCACGATCGGTGATCGAAGTGCGCCCCTCGAAGGAGGCATGAGCGCGGGCTGTTTTTAAAATCACCAGGTCAGAGCGGTGACCGTCGACATTCAAGGAGGAGGTCAGTGCCGCGATCGACAGCAGGTCCCGGTTGTTAAACTTCACCTGGTCAACGAGCGGCCTGGCTTGCTCGATCTGGTGGGAAAGCTCCTGCTCGCGCGGCAGCCACTGCTGGCGAAAATCCTCCGGAGTAGTCTCAAACGCCAGGTTACGCTGCATGATCAGCACCCGCTCGCGGGCATCGCGGATGCCGTGAATGTCCACAGAGAGAGCGAAGCGGTCCAGCAGCTGCGGGCGTAAATCACCTTCTTCCGGATTCATGGTGCCAACCAGTATGAAGCGTGCCGGGTGTGAGAAAGAAATACCTTCGCGCTCCACGATGTTGACACCCATGGCTGCTGAGTCCAGCAGGATATCCACCACATGGTCGTCCAGCAAGTTGACTTCATCGATATACAACAGCCCGCGGTTAGCGGCGGCCAAAACACCGGGTTCGAAATGGCGCTCGCCAATTTGAATGGCCTTTTCAATATCCAGGGTGCCGACCACGCGGTCTTCCGTCGCACTCACCGGCAGGTCGACAAAACGGATCTGCCTCTTGTTTTTGCGCATTTCTATGCCGGCTGCATTCTGCTCTTTCGCCCAATCAGACCATGTATTGGGGGAATCCGGGTCATCGTTGAAAGGTGAATCGACGAAGACCTCGATCTGGGGCAGCAGGGCTGCCATGGCGCGCGCGGCGGTGGACTTGGCAGTCCCACGCTCGCCGCGTATCAGGACACCACCAATGCGGGGATCGACTGCATTTAATACCAGGGCGCGTTTCATACGCTCCTGGCCAACAATGGCTGTGAATGGATAAATCGGCGGCATATAGTCCTCAGCACCGGCAGGACAGACCGGTGGTTTCTATGATAGGAACCACATTGTATAGCTTCGGCTGGCTAAAAAAGTGGCAACCCTTGATTTCTACTTGAATTCTAATCTGATATTAAAGGTTGTCAAGTTACCCGTTCACCTTTATAATACGCCCCAGCAAAAAAATCTGCTAAGTGGAGCAACCATAGTTATGGAGAATTTAAACGCCCAATCCGGGCAGGAGGCTGAACCCAAAAAAGAAACCAAAAGCGAGAACCCTGCGGTTGACCAAGATCAAGCCACGATGCAATCGCTTTTAGAACAGCAAGGGATCAGCCTGGAACTTCCATTACAAGGTGAGATACGCCAGGGAGTCATAGCGACAATAAGCGAAAACGAAATCCTTGTCAGCATTGGCACGAAATCAGAGGGGATAATCTCAGGACGGGAATATGACCAGATTCCCGACGAAGAACGTGAGGCCTTTTTTCAAGGACAAGAAATTCCGGTTTTTGTAATTGAACCCGAAGACAATAACGGGAATGTGGTGCTTTCTTACCTGCGGGCGCGCGAGGAGAAGGATTGGGAGGAAGTAGAAAGCCTGCTTGCCTCGAACGAGGTGTATGCCAGCGAGGTAATCGGCTACAACAAGGGAGGATTGATTGTGCCGATCGGCAGGCTGCGGGGGTTCGTCCCCGCCTCCCAGGTCAGCTTGCTGCGCCGCCCAAGCCTGGCGAACGAATTGCCAGACCAGCGTTATGGCAGGATGGTCGGGGAAGAGATGAACGTGCGCGTGATCGAAGTCGACCGCGCGTCGTCGCCGTCTGATCTTGTCCGAACGCCAGGCACTCCAGGAAACACGCGAGACCCTCAAAGACCGCCTGCTCGACGAGCTTCAAGAAGGTGATATACGCACAGGACGGGTAACCAGCCTGGCGGATTTTGGCGCCTTCGTAAATATCGACGGAGCGGATGGCCTGGTTCATCTTTCCGAGATTTCGTGGGAGCGTATCGAGCATCCGAACGAAGTCCTGAAAGTTGGACAGGAAGTAGAAGTGAAGGTCATCAGCGTGGACCGGGAACGAAAACGGATTGGGCTATCCCTGCGCCAGCAGCAGGCCGATCCCTGGATGCAGAAAATCGGTCATTTGAAAGAGGGTTTGCTCGTGGAAGGTACGATTACCCACCTGACCAAGTTCGGTGCATTCGCACGCATTGGCGATGACCTGGAGGGACTGATCCACGTATCGGAGCTGAGCGAGAACAGGATCACCCACCCCAAAGAGGTGACCAAAGAAGGCGATGTTCTTACGCTGCGAATTATCAAAATCGACCCTGAGCGCCGCCGCATCGGATTGAGTCTCCGCAAGGTGGATTCCCCGGCTTATGCCGACCTGGATTGGAAGATGGCCCTGGCTGGCGAGGTGGACAGGGTCCAGACCCAGCAAGAAGAACCTTCCGCAGAAACCACCCCGGTATTCACAGTTCCAGAAGAACCAGCCAGCGCAGAAATTGAAGACGCAGTACCCTCCGCTGAAGAAGCAAACTTCGCAGAAGCCTCCCAGGAGATCACAGCCCCTGAGGAACCCGCCAGCGCAGAAATTGAAGACGCAGTACCCTCCGCTGAAGAAGCAGACTTCGCAGAAGCCTCCCAGGAGATTACAGCCCCGGAGGAACCCGCCAGCGCAGAAAATGAAGCCGTAGAACCTGTTTCTGAGGTTACAGATTCCGCAGAAACAATGGATGGAGAATTCTGCCACTTCGCGATTCGGCCGAGGAGACCCCGCTTTCCTGATCTGGCGAACAGAATCCACAGCTTGCAGCGCTTTCCAGGGAGCACAGATTTTTAAGAATGCTCCCTGTTTTTTTTATATGAGTTCCGTTAACCTTAACGGGCTCTAACCATCAAAATTAAGGGTTCAATGCAAACTCTGGTAGAATCCAATTGGACTAAAAGTCTCTAATATGCTGTACAGCTCCACTGTATGCCTGATGTCCCCTCACTTGAGGGTGACTGAGGGAATGGAGCATCCTTACAAAGAAACGAATATCGTGGTACTGGTTCGGTAGGAGGAGTACCTTGGCTGGTATGGAGAGATTTACCCAACGTGCCCGGCGGGTTTTGAGTTTGGCGCATCAAGAGGCCGAACGCATGCGCCACAATCACATCGGCACAGAACACCTGCTGCTGGGATTGATACGCGAAGAGGTGGGGTTGCCGGGCGCGTGCTGCGTGAATTAGGCCTGGAAGCAGACCGGGTTCAGGAGATTGTGGAGCAGCTGACTGGTGTTGGTCAATACCGGGGCAGTAAGCTGGACCTTTCTCCCGGTACACAACAGGTCCTGGAGTTTGCGGTGGAAGAAGCCCGCCGCTTGGGCCACCATTACATCGGCACCGAGCATATCCTGTTGGGATTGGTGCGGCACGGCGAGGGCATCGCCATGGATGTGCTGCGCAAGCTGGGTGTGAGCTCCGAGCAAATCCGGCGGCAGACCCGCCGCGTGCTGCAGGAAAGCAGCGCCTCGCGCCAGACCAGCACGGCTGGCGAACCGAAGCCCGCTACACGGCAGGCAGAACAATCCAAGGCCAAGACCCCCATGGTTGACCAGCTAGCCACCGACCTGACCACAATGGCGGAGGAAGGCAAGCTGGACCCGGTGGTCGGCAGGCAGATGGAAATTGAGCGCGTGATCCAGGTGCTGGCGCGCCGCACAAAAAACAACCCGGCATTGATCGGAGAACCCGGGGTGGGCAAGACAGCCATTGTCGAAGGCCTGGCCCAACGCATCATCGAAGGCGATGTACCGGCTCCACTGCTCGACAAGAGAGTCCTGCAGCTGGATGTTGGTTCGCTGGTGGCAGGCACCATGTACCGCGGCCAGTTCGAGGAGCGCCTGAAGCGCGTGATCGACGAATTGAAAGCCTCGGCTGCCATCCTGTTCATCGATGAAGTCCACATGCTGGTGGGGGCTGGCGCAGCCGGCTCATCGGTAGACGCCGCCAATATCCTCAAACCAGCGCTGTCGCGCGGCGAGCTGCAGGTGATCGGCGCCACCACCCTGGATGAATACCGCAAGCACATCGAGAGCGACGCGGCCCTCGAGCGCCGTTTCCAGCCGATCGTCGTAGAAGAGCCATCGGTCGAAGAAACCATCGATATCCTGCGCGGCGTGCGCGGCGCATACGAGGAGCATCACCGGCTTACGATCACGGATGAAGCCCTGGACGCAGCCGCCCACCTCTCGGCGCGCTACGTTTCCGAACGCTTCTTACCCGACAAGGCCATCGACCTGATCGACGAATCGTCTTCGCGCGTGCGCATGTACAAAAGCGACGCAGCCAAGACTGCTAAAGACATCACTTCCCAGCTGCGCGAGATCCGCCGCAGCCACAACCTGGCGGTAGAAGACGGGCGGCACGATGACGCCCAGGATTATATCGAGAGGCAGGAGGAGCTGGAACGCCAGCTCGAACGCCTGCGCACCGGATGGGACCGGGCCAACAGCCCGAAGGTCACGGCCGAAGATATCGCCGAGGTGATTTCGATGTGGACCGGCGTCCCGGTGATGCAGATCGCCCAGGAAGAATCACAGCGCCTGCTGAAGATGGAAGAAGAAATGCAGAAATTCATCGTCGGGCAGGAAGAAGCCATCCAGGCTATCTCCAAGGCCGTACGGCGCGCCCGGGCAGGCCTGAAAGACCCGCGCCGCCCCATCGGCTCGTTTATTTTCCTGGGACCGACCGGTGTGGGAAAGACCGAGCTCACCAAGGCCCTGGCGCGCTTCATGTTTGGCAGCGAAGACGCCCTGGTGCAGCTGGATATGTCCGAATTCATGGAGCGCCATTCCGTCAGCCGGCTGGTGGGTGCCCCACCTGGATACGTAGGTTATGAAGACGCCGGGCAGCTGACCGAAGCGCTGCGCCGCCGGCCGTACTCGATCGTGGTCTTCGACGAAATCGAAAAGGCGCACCCTGAAGCCCATAACATGCTGCTGCAGATCATGGAAGAAGGTCACCTTTCGGATGCCCGGGGCCACAAGGTGGATTTCCGCAACGCCATCATCGTGATGACTTCCAACGTCGGCGCCGACATGATCAAGCGCCAATCGTCGGTCGGATTTACGCTCAAGCGTGAAGAGGAGCTGGAAGAGCGCCTCTCTTATGAAGATATGCGCAAGAAACTGCTCGAATCGCTGAAGCGCGTCTTCCGTCCAGAATTCATCAACCGCCTGGATTCGGTGATCGTCTTCCGCTCGCTGAATAAAGAGGATATCAAGAAGATCGTGCTGCTGGAGCTGGACAAGGTCGCCGCCCGCCTGGAAGAACATGAAGTGGTCCTGGTGCCGACACAGGCAGCCCTGGATAAGCTGGCTGAGCTGGGCTTCGACCCCGACATGGGTGCCCGCCCGCTGCGCCGCATCATCCAGCAGAAGATCGAAGACCCGCTCTCCGACAAGATGTTATCCGGTGAGTTTGAGGACGGAGACACTATCAACATCGACCTGCAGGAGGACGAGGTGGTGCTGCAGCGCGGCGAAGGGAAAGCGGCGCAGCCCGCCGAAGACGCGGAAGCAGTGCCTGCGGCATAAGCCAAAGAGTCAACGAGAAGTGAACGGGTGTTTTTAGATTTTTACCTGAAAGCACCCGTTTTTCATATTATGGGTGTTTATTTGTCCTGTTAAGAACCACCGAATGAATCCGGCGTTAAAAACAAAAGAATGCGCTATCGCGCATTCCTCATTGACTGACATAAACGGGTTTGGTTTTCAGCCCAAGCATTCATTCATAGGAATATCCACACCGAATCCATTAAATCCCAAATCGCTCCACCAGCACGCCGTGCCTCAGCCCCCGGTCGCTGACCGTCAGGGAATCCTTGCCCAGCTTTTCCATGATGGTGCGCACGATGCAGGCTCCAGCCAGGATGACCTCTGCTCGTTTTGGCTGCAATCCGGGGATCGTTCGGCGAGCATCGAGAGGCGTCGTGCGGTACATCTCGATCTGGCGGTCGATCTCCGAGCGTTGTAGGACGGTCCCCTGAATCACATCCGGATCGTATTTTGCCATACCATAACTGACCGCCGTCAGGTTAGTCACGGCGCCGCCCATGGCTGCCAGCATATCCGGCGACTGGCGTCCGTCGATCTGAGAGAGATCGGTGGAAATTGCCTGCATTGCCTCAGCCAGCGTACCGGGAGCGACCACGCCGTCCAGCCCAAATCGTTCGGTATAGCGGACAGCCCCAACGTTGACGCTGAATCGCTCGCTGACCTGCTCGCCATCTCCAAACGTAAACTGGGAGCTGCCTCCACCGGTGTCGAAAACCACCAGCCTGCCTTTGCCCAGCGGCAAGCCCGCCAGCACTGCCAGGTAAGCCAGCCGGCCTTCCTCCTCCCCGGAGATCACCTGGATTTCCACGCCGGTTTTTGCGCGGATCGAGGCAAGTACCTGGGCAGAATTGCTGGCGATCCGCAGACCAGCCGTCCCCACTACAGCGACCGCCGAACAGCGGCTGGCTTTAGCTTCCTCGACCATGCCAGCAATGGCCTGAGCAGTCCGGCTGGCAGCCTCTTCGCTGATCACCCCGCTTTTTTCCAAGCCTTCTCCCAGGCGGGTCATCTCGGCCCGGTCTATGATTGTATTCCAGCTCCCGTCTGCTGCCAGGTCTGCGATGTGAAACTTGACGGAATTCGTTCCCGTGTCGATAACCGCGTAGCGATACGGCCTACCGCTCACCAGATCCATCAAGCCGCGAATATAGTTGACGTTGAAATAATTTTCAAGTCCCAGCAATCGCACGGCGGCCGAGACCGCCTGGTCATCTTCCAATTCGACTGCGATCGTTTTGGTCGATTTCTCCCCGACGGATACATCGGAGAATTCCGACATACAACCGCCTACCGTGTAGCGTACTCGCTTCTTGTGCACGTTGGCAACCATGACCGAACCATACGGCAGCGACCACCTCGTTTAGAAATTGCTCGAGACTATATTCCGCGCGTTTCAGTTCAGGCGCAGGGACATCCATGGCTTTGAAGGCTTCTTCTACCGTAGCCGAGGGCAGTGGAAACCCCGCTTTCAGCACCGGTATCCATTGCTCCAGGCCTGCCGGGTTTACTTCCTTAAGCACCTTGATATCGAGCAGCGCGCTGCGGATTTTTACGTTGCTGCCAGTCTCCGTAAGCAGGTATATCTCGTCGCTTTCCTGGACATCCTTAGGCGCCATTGCGTTAAAAACGGCTTCTGCAGATTTAAAGCGCGGTCCGAATGTGCGCCATTCCCAGCGGGGGATAATCGTTGCCATTTGTCGTCTCCTGGAAAAATTTAGGCTTGATCCTGTCCGGATAGCGTCTGGTCGGCTGCGGAGGCTGCCTGCCTTGCTTCTTCGGCTTTCTTATACTGTGCCGAGAAATATTTGAGCGCCCGGTTGGTTTTCGGCTGCTGCTCCGCCGTCAGGTCGATCCCTTTCTGAGCGATATATTCGCGGCATTCGGCAGCGACCTGGAAGGCCTTCGAAGGAGGGCATTTCGTGGAAAGTTCGAGCAGGCGTGAACCATCCGGATAAAGCCACAGCTCAGCCACGAACTTGCGTTTGAGTCCAGTGGGCTCGAACACCAGTTTCAAGATATTGATCGGCCCCAGGATAGCCAGGTCATTGAGCTTCAAACCCTCCGGTGCGCGTGAGCGGAATAATACTCTCTGCTCTTTTGAAAACAGGCGCTTGATCTCGCTCTCCCCGATTGTCACGCTGCGTACGGCAGCGGCCGTAGCCAGCCCTTTCATCGAGGCGGAGCAAACAAAGCCGCGCGGCATCGCATCCACTTCAACTTTCACATTTTGCGAGGCGCTCATCTCGGGGGGTAGATCGTCAGGATGGATCGGCCGCAATTTGACCACGGTATCACCCGCGCCGCCCTGGATTCGGCGGGCGCGCACCACCAACCCCGCCTGGTTCAGGCTCAGATCCGGGGTGTCGAAAAAGACAATCTGGCGGACCTCCGCCTCCAGTGGATCCATGCCGAGCAGAACCGCGGTCGAACCGATGTTCGTGTCTGGTACCGTCAATTTCAATTCGACCGAATCTGAACCCTTCATATGGTCAAGCATTTCCTTGATCTGCTGCTCCGTTAATAGACTTGCCATGTCCTTCCTCCGTCAATTCTTATAAATCAATTTTATTGACCGGTATACACTCACAGTCTTTGGGCTACATTCTTGGATTATACAATATTATAGCGAGATACGATCCGGATGTCATTCAGGGGACCATTCCGCACCGGACGGAGATTGAGCGCCTGGTCGAGATGTATCGATCGAAGCCTATCGAGGCCGCGTCGCGAGATCGAAGGGCTTCAACCCAAGCGGGCTGACGTGATCCTGGCAGGGGCGTGCATCTTCCGGATCATTATGGATAAGCTGGGCAAGGATTCCCTCACCGTCAGTGATCGGGGACTTCGCCACGGGCTTTTAGTCGACCGGTTCGGGGAGTGACCCTATCGAGTTCTACAGTGGAGAGCGGCTGTGAGCGAGGAGGGTGAAAGCCAGAGCGAAGCGAAAATTATCGTGACGGAAGACGGCCCGTATTTCGTGCTGGGGGGCCTCCTTCTGGTGCATAAAATGCAGGTGGTCTCCGAGTACGGCGAGCCGCTGGCCTGGAAGACGGAAGGCGCCAGGGATTTGGGGGAGTGCTACGTGCTGTGCTGCTGCGGGCGGTCAGCAAACAAGCCGCTGTGTGATGGGAAGCATCGTGAAAAGCCTGGCTAGGGCAGTAACCAGGCCTGAGCGGCAGCGGTGATCGCCAGGACCAATCCAAGCGACAAAGCAATATAAACCAGTACGGACAAGCGCGGCTTGCGCTCCAGCTTTTCCGGACGTCGCTCCTCACTGAACAGGGTGCGGAACAGCTCATCCCGCTTTTCAGCCGTAAGCTCAGGTTGGGGATTATTGGCTTTCAGCATGCGCTTGCGGTTTTGGGCCGACACGCCGTTCTGGATGGCTTCCTTTACTTCTAATCTGGCTACTTCTTCGTAGATTTTCATCGCAGGTTCTCCTTTTCGGTTCTCTTTCCTGGTTCTTCCAGACCTCACAGGTCTCAGAAGACCTGTGAGGTCTTTCGGAGACTGGTTCTCGTGCCTCCCTCTCCGGGGCGGGAGAGGGAGGTCTTAGAAGGAGGAGTGTGTGATTTTCAACAGTCGAGCAGGGCCAGCGCCCCGCCCTGCCGGCCGGCAGAACCCGAATTCTGAGCGGGTGACCCACGGGCCTTTACCGTTGTGGTACTCGGCGCGCAGTGAGCGGCGTTCGGCGGGTGTGAAGGGGCACGGCCTGGCGGTTCGCCCTTCCTGCGGGGCAGAAACCTGTACTGCCTGGCTGGATTCGGCGGGCAGCACCTGGGAGGTCGCCCAGGCCTGGTGGACGGTGAGGGCGGTCATTGAGAGCAGTACTGCTGCCACGATCAGGTTGAATAAGCGGTTGGTGGTCATTTTGATCTCCTGTTCCGAGGGTGGTATCGGTTGGCCTCGGTCGATGACCCTACTGTAGCAGTGGGACGCTTACCAAAGTTGACAAAATTCACCAATATTCACCAATTAGATCAAAATAGGTGATAATGGTGCACAAGGCCCGCAGGTGTGGACTTACGGGCTAAAGGGAGCACTTTTATGATCGATCAGACCTCGCAGCTGGCTTTAGAGCGCTTCACGCGTTTCGGCGACCTGCTAAAATTCCTGCGCCGGCGCAGCGGGATCACCCAGCGCGAGCTGGCGATGAAAGTCGGCTACAGCCACGCCCAGATCAGCCGGCTGGAGCTGAACCAGCGCCTGCCAGACCTGGCGATGGTGGCGGCCCAATTCGTCCCGGCGCTCGACCTGGAGCAGGAACCCCTGGTCGCGCGGCGACTGCTCGAGCTGGCAGCCGAGACCGCATTCGAAGAAGCTGCGGTGGAAGGACCGGCACCTTACAAGGGGCTGCAGTCCTTCGAAGAAGCGGACGCCAGCCTGTTCTTCGGTCGCAGCGCGCTGACCAGCCGGCTGGTGGAGCGCATCTACGGTGCACTTTCAGCTGCTCCGGACCTGCGCTTCCTGGCAGTGGTGGGCGCTTCCGGCAGCGGAAAATCTTCCATCCTGCATGCCGGTTTTCTGCCCGCCATCCGCCGTAACCTGTCATTTGCCGGCTGGCGCATCCACAGCCTCACCCCCACCGACCGCCCGCTGCAGGCCCTGGCCTCCAGCCTGACCCAGGACCGGACCTCGCTGCTTCCCAGGGCCAGCCTGATCGACGACCTGGCTGGCGACCCGCGTGCCCTGCACCTGTTTGCCGAGCAGCTCCTGGGCGGGGGGAAAGGCGGGCCTAACACCTCCAGGGGGCTTCCCCCGCACCTGCTGCTGGTGGTAGACCAGTTCGAAGAGCTGTTCACGCTGTGCCGGGAGGAAACGCGAGCGGCAGGCGTTTGTGGATAACCTGCTGACCGCCGCCTACTCAGCCGGGAGGCAAGACCTGCGTGGTGCTGGCGCTGCGAGCCGACTTCTATGCCAGCTGCGCTGCATACAGTGCGCTGCGTGACGCGCTGGCCAGCCAGCAGGAATATATCGGACCGATGAACGCAGCCGAGCTGCGCGAGGCGATGCATGAACCTGCCCGGCGCGGCGGCTGGGAGCTTGAGACCAGGGCTGGTCGAGCTGGTTTTGCAGGATGTGGGTGCGGATGCCGATCGTTCGCCGGAACCGGGCGCCCTGCCTCTGCTTTCGCATGCCATGCTGGAAACATTCCACCGCCGCCGGGGGCGCACCCTGACCATCTCGGGCTACCTGGCCTCCGGGGGTGTGCGCGGGGCGATCGGCGAAACGGCCGACATGGTCTTTCACGACCAGCTGGATGCCTCGCAGCAAGCCATTGCCCGCAATATCTTCCTGCGCCTGACGCAGCTGGGGGAGGATGAGTCCACCATGGATACTCGCCGGCGAGTTCCATTAAACGAGCTGGTTCGCACACCCGAAACTCGAATGCGGTGCGCGAGGTGCTCACCATGCTGGCGGACGCCAGGCTGGTGAGCACGGATAACGAAGTGGTGGAAGTGGCCCACGAAGCCCTGATCCGCGAGTGGCCAACGCTGCGCGGCTGGCTGGAAGAAGACCGGGCGGGACTGCGCCTGCACCGCCACCTGACGCTGGCAGCGGAAGGCTGGGAACGACAGGGCCGCGACCCGGGCGAGCTGTACCGCAGCCTGCGGCTGGCGCAGGCTGAAGAATGGGCTGGCACCCACCAGGGTGAGCTGAGCAGCCTGGAAGCGGCTTTCCTGGAAGCCTCGCAGGAGCAGGCCGGTTTTGAAGAAGCCGAACGCGACTTGCAGCGCCAGCGCGAGCTGCAGGCAGCCCGGGAGCTGGCAGAAACGCAGCGCAGGGCAGCCGCGCAGCTGAAAAAACGAGCTTTTTACCTG
Organism: uncultured Chloroflexia bacterium; assembly: GCA_963698765.1. Taxonomy (GTDB): domain Bacteria; phylum Chloroflexota; class Anaerolineae; order Anaerolineales; family UBA4823; genus CAVOSB01. Next base: position 109,196 of record CAVOSB010000030.1, on the reverse strand, counting down.
TTAGGAGCCCTGGTCCTGGCGCTGGTGCTGGCGGGTGTGGCGCTGTATTTCGGTGAAGTGGCCCGCCAGAGCGCCATCACAGCGCAGAACGAAAGGCGGCTGGCCTTCACCCGCGAGCTGGCAGCCGCGGCGCTCAACAACCTGGAGATCGACCCCGAGCGCAGCCTGTTGCTGGCGCTGCAGGCGGTGAAGACCACGCGCGAGGTGGACGGGACGGTGCTGCCGGAGGCCCAGGAGGCGCTGCACCGCACCCTGCTGTCATCGCAGGTGCGCCGGACGCTGCGAGGGCATAAAACCAATGTCTATACGGTTGATTTCAGCCCGGACGGCAAGAATATCGCCAGCCTGGAGAGCGATGGAACGGTCATCGTCTGGGAGACGGCTACCGGCCAGGAGCTGATGCGTTTACCGGGATCAACCGAAATCCTGGATGAATTCAGCTCCCAGCGGCTGGCCTACAATCCTGATGGGACGCAGCTGGCTTCCGGCGACGGCAGTGAGATTCGCATCTGGGACCCGCAGACGGGCGAGCTGATCCGGAGCCTGGCCGGGCACACGGACATCGTGTGGTCCATCGCCTACAGCGCAGATGGAAAGCAGATCGCCACAGGCAGCGCCGACCAGACCGTGCGCACCTGGGAGGCTTCCAGCGGCGAGCAGATCCTGGAATTAAAAGGACATACCTACGCGATTGGCGGGCTGGACTTCAGCCCGGATGGAAAATGGCTGGCTTCAGCCAGCGACGATGGAACGCTGAAAATCTGGGATGCCAGATCAGGCGAGCTGATCGTTGATCTCACTGGTTTTCCTGACATCGTGGACAGCGTCGCCTTTAGTCCGGATGGGACGCTGCTGGCAGCGCCTTCGGGCGATGGGCTGCATATCTGGAAGGTGGAGGCTGCGGGCGGAGCAGGTGAGCCAGCACTCACAGCCCAGGAAATCCTGCTAATCGATGGAGCAGGTGGGTCGGTGACGTTCAGCCCGGATGGGAGCCTGGTGGCTACGACCAGCGGCAGCGTCGCCCGGTTGTGGGATGTGCGCACCGGGCGGGAGGTGCTGAATCTCCCCGGGCATACCGATTGGGCGGTGGATGTGGATTTCAGCCCGGATGGGAATTTGCTCACGACGGGCAGCTTTGATGAAACGGTGAAAATCTGGAGTGTTACCCCGGGGCAGGAAGCACTATCGGTCGCCGGTCCGGGACGCACGTTTGACTTCGTGGCTTTCAAACCCGACGGGAGCGAATTTGCCACGCCCGGCGCCGACGGCTCGGCCGCAGTGTGGGATGCCGTCACCGGCGAGAAGCTGTTAACCCTGGCCGGCCATTCGCAGCAGCTGACATCGGTTGCCTACAGCCCGGATGGCAGGCGCCTGGCGACAGCCGGGTTTGACGCCAGCGCCATCGTCTGGGACAGCCAGACGGGCGAGCAGCTGTTCACTCTGCTCGGGCATGAGGTAGGAATACGGGATGTGGCCTTCAGCCCGGATGGCAGCCGCATCGCTACGGCGGGGTTCGACCAGACTGCCCGGGTGTGGGAGGCCAACACAGGCACAGAAATGCTCAAGCTCACCGGTCACGAAGGGTTGGTGCTGGGCGTGGCTTTCAGCCCGGATGGGAAAACCCTGGCGACCTCCAGCACCGACCAGACGGTGAAGCTGTGGGAAGCGGATACCGGGAATTTGCTGCAAACGCTGGAGGGGAATATCAACCCGAAAGACATCGCCTACAGCCCGGATGGGACCATCCTGGTTACGGGAGCCGCGGACGGCGCGGCCATATTCTGGGACCCAGCCAGCGGTGCGCAACTATTAACCCTGACTGCACCCGGTGCTGATACCCAGTCACTGGCCTTCAGCGCAGATGGAAAATGGCTTGCCACAGGCAGCGGTGACAACACTGCCAGGGTCTGGGAAACGGCAACCGGCAGGGAAACCTATACCCTGCCGGGAAGCGTTGGCGGTGTGGTAGGGGTGGCTTTCAATCCTGTTTATGGGGGCGATCAGCTGGCTGTGGCCAGCGCCGATGGGATTGTGCGGGTATTTCTTTTGAAGATTGACGACCTGGTGGCGCTGGCAAAAAACCGCCTGACGCGCGCACTGACCCTGGAGGAGTGCCAGAAATATTTGCACATGGAGCAGTGCCCGGCGGCTGGGGATTAAAAACGGGTCGGTTAATGACGGACAATCGTACAGCCGTAGGCGGGGGTTTCGGCAGGTTCGGGCAGGCGGCCTGCGAGCAGCGCCTGCACCGCTTCGTGAAGATAAAAGCGCTTCGGCTCCCGCTGCCGGAAGGTGACATCGTCCAGGGCACCCCGGTAGCGTAAAACTCCCTGCTGGTCGAGGACGAAGAAATGCGGTGTGGTCCGGGCGCCGAAGAGATCGGCGACCTGCTGCCGGGCGTCATGCAGCACAGGCTTCAGGCCGCGACCCTCGGAGACGCGCTGGAGAAGCTCTATAGGTTCGCTGCTGTTCGAGGCGATCGTCCACAGCAGGACTCCCTCACCCCACGCGCTTAATAATCTTGTGATATCCCGGTCTGCGCGTTCTGCCCACGGGCATTCCGCCGACCAGAAATTCAGCACCAGGATCTGCCCGCGCGCTTCTTCCAGGTGGTGAAGGCTGCCCTGCAGGTCGGGTAAGCTGAAGCCGGGTGCTGGCTGTCCGGTTTGAATCAGGGTATCCATGCTGGTGCGTAGCCTCCGGTGATTAATTTTACGGTGCGGCCGGTGAAGGGGTCCAACAGCCAGATTTCCGGTGGCTCGATGGGTGTGGTCTGGTTGAAGCGCACGTAGGCGATTTGCTCGCCGTTCGGATTCCAGGCCAGATCGTAATGATTGAAGTCCGGGGAAGCGGTCAGTGGGCGGGCCTGGCTGCTGGAACCCGGCTCGAGGCCGGGAGACAGGTGCATCATCCAGATCTGGCGGCCGGGAGTCCAGCGCAGATTGTCCAGGTATTTGCGCGCGAAGGCCAGGACTGTGCCGTCGGGGGAAAAGGAGGGCGAGGTGTCTTCAGCTTCGATTTCTTGCGACAAATCCTGGGTGCTTTCCTGCTGGCGGTCGAAGAGCAGCAGGTGGCTGTTTGCCAGCGCCTGCAATCCCGCCAGGTTCTCGGAGATATTGGTATCCAGGAAGTTGATCTCCGGGGCTACGAAATACCTGCCGTTGGGATGCCAATCCCCGGGCTGCCCGGTCTGGTTGGGGAACAGGCTGGTGCTCCTGCCGGCTGGGTCCAGGATTACAAAAGCCGACTGGTCGCTGTCATAGAAGGAGAGGTAACCGTCGGAGGACCAGGAGGGCTGCAGGGTCTGGTGATCGGGTTCTCCAGCCAGGTCCGGGGAAGCAGCCTGCTGCGGGAGGCCGTTGGAGGCCAGCGCTAACAACCAGACCCGGGGAAAATCTGCCGCGTCGGAGCCCGGGTGGGGAGTGCGTTCATAGGCCAGCCAGTCCCCCTGCGGAGATACGGCCGGCAGGCGGCACAGGGCTTGCGGGCATTCCCACACCAGGGTTGCCTCAGCAAGTTCGGGGGTGCTTCCAGCCTGGACTGGGAGCGGGTCGGAATCCAGCCTCAGCTGGTAAACAGCGCTGTTTCCGCCCTCCGTCTGGGCACTGTAGTAAATGGATGTCCCAGCAGCGTCGACGGAGAAATCCATCACCCCCAGCGGATGGGCTGTCAACGCTTTGCTTTCGCCGGTGAGCGGGTCGAGGGAATAGATATTGGCAGGCCCGCCGTTGGGATACAGGTAAGCCAGTGCTGGCTGGCGGATTCGAAACGACCAGGACGCCCCCTCACGCATGTGGAAAGAGAGCGAGCCGGAGGTTTTGGAACCCGGCTCAAGCTGCACTTTTACTGCCGTGCCGGCCTGCCAGGGCTGGTCTGGAATGAACGCCAGTGTGAGGTCCTGCCATTCGAAGCGGCCTGGCGTGGAGGGTTCGATGCTCAGGCGCTCGAGGACCGAATCAGCCTGCATGGGCTTGGAGAATTCCATGCGGATTTCGCTGCTGGCTCTCATGTCGCTGGCGCCATCCGGCGGATACAGCGAGACGACCTCGGGTAAGCCCCACCAGTAAACCAGGGTACCCGCCACAGACAGGAGGATCAGGGTTATAAGCAGGATTCGCAGCATGCTTTTCATACCCAAAATTATACATGGTAGAATGGCGCCATGAAGCGCTGGCAGTTCTGGCTGGGAGTGGTGATCAGCCTCTTTTTTATGTACCTGGCCCTGCGCGGCTTACATTTACAGGCTCTGGCACAGGCGATGGGGAATGCCAATTACCTGTGGCTGATACCCGGCGTTGGTGTATATTTGATAGCGGTTTGGGCGCGCGCCTGGCGCTGGCACTACCTGCTGCGCCCGGTGAAAGCGATTCCCACCCGCAGCATGTTCCCGGTCGTGGCAATCGGCTACATGGGCAACAATATCTACCCGGCGCGCATCGGCGAAGTCCTGAGGGCGGTAATTCTCAAGGAAAAAGAGGATGTTCCGGTTTCCGCCTCGCTGGCAACGATTATCGTGGAGCGCGTCTTCGACGGCGTTGTCATGCTGGCGTTCGTCTTCCTCAACCTGCCGGAGCTGGCGCGCCTGACCAGCAGCTCGGGTTTCATCGGCGACATCCGCACGCTGGCGATCGCCGGTGCTGGAGTGTTCCTGGGTGTATTGTTGTCCTTCGTGATTGCTGCCATGTACCCCTTTCGTGTCGAACAGCTGGTACGCCGCATTGTCGAGCGCCTAATTCCCCAGGTATATACCCCGCCCGACCTAAAGGCCGCGTTTCGCTGGCGCTTACCGGGTAGGAAAAAATCCTTAAGCGCAGACCCGGCTCTTCCGCCTCAACCAGCGCTGGTGGAGGTTGCAGACGCGGAAGAACCAATCTACCTGCAGGAGAAAGTGCTGGGAGTGGCGATGCGCTTCCTGTCCGGGCTGGAGTTCCTTGCGCTCGCCGCGCGAAGTGCTGATGGTCTTTCTCTCTTCGGTGGTGATCTGGCTGCTGGAAACACTCAAATACTGGTTTGTGATGCATGCCTTTCCATTCCAGGTCAGCTTCTTCACCCTGATGCTGATGAACGGTATCGTCAACCTGGCCACCACCATCCCTTCGGCGCCAGGCTACATCGGCACCTTCGACGCCCCGGGGATTGCCGTACTGCAGGCTTACGGGATCGAAAAAACCCTGGCTGCCGCTTATACCCTGGTTCTGCACGCCGCGCTGTGGCTGCCGATCACCCTGATCGGTGCGTATTACCTGCTGCGTGAAGGGATCAAAGTGAGCGATAAGCTGAACCAGGTAAAAGCCCAGGCATGAGACGGATCGCAATTATTGGGGCGGGATTTGGCGGGCTGGCGGCAGCCTACGACCTGTCGCGGGCGGGGAACAAGGTGACGGTGTTCGAAGCCGGCAGCCAGGCCGGGGGGCTGGCCAGCGGCATCCGCGAGCCGCATTGGAGCTGGTCGGTGGAGAAGTTCTACCACCACTGGTTCGCAACCGACCGCCATATCCTGGGATTGATCGATGAATTGGGCTGGAGCGATAAGGTCCTGTTCCCGCGCCCGTACACGGTGATGTACTACCAGGGGAAGTTCTATCCCTTCGAACTCCATTCTCAAGGCACTGGTCTTCCCCGGGCTGGGATGGGGTGTGAACAAGGCGCGTTTCGGACTGGTGGGCCTGTTTTTGAAATTGACGAGCAACTGGCGGGCTCTCGAAAAACACACCGTCGATGCCTGGTTGCGGCGCTGGGCGGGCGACCGCGTTTACGAGATGATGTGGGAGCCGCTGCTGGTTGGGAAATTCGGCCAGGAGTATGCCCGGCAGGTCAACATGGCCTGGATGTGGGCGCGCCTGAAGGCCCGCACCACACGGCTGGGCACCTACCAGGGAGGCTTCCAGGCTTTTGCCGACCAGTTTGCATTACACCTGAAGGAAAATGGGGTGGATATCCAGCTTTCGATGCCGGTTGAGTCGATATCGCCAGCTGACGACGGCCGGCTGGTGCTGCAAACAGCTGCCGGTCCGCAGGATTTCGACCAGGTGCTGGTCACCACTTCGCCCGAGCTGATGGCCCGGCTGGCGCCGGACCTGCCTGCCGGGTATTTGAAGGGCCTGCTGGACCTGAAGAGCATGGGAGCAGTGGTGATGGTGCTGGCACTGTCACACCGCCTGTCCGAGCAGGGCTATTACTGGTACAACCTCCCCAAGTCTGCCGGGTACCCGTTTCTGGCGCTGGTGGAACACACGAATTTCCTGGCACCGGCGAATTTTGGCGGCGATCACATCGTATATATGGGGGATTACCTGGAGCCTGAGCACGAGTATTTCCAGCTCAGCCAGGAAGAGCTGCTGGAGCGCTTTATGACCGCCCTGCCGCGTTTCAATCCCGCCTTCCGGCCGGATTGGGTGCGAAAATCCTGGCTGTTCCGCACCCGCTATGCCCAGCCGGTGCCGCTGGTCAACCACTCCCGCAATATCCCCGGCATCGCCACGCCGGTGCCCGGCCTGTTCTTCGCCAGCATGAGCCAGGTATACCCGTGGGACCGGGGAACGAACTTCGCGGTCCAGATCGGCAGAGGCGCGGCACAGCTGATGCTGTCACAGCCCGCTGCCTTAAGCTCCAGCCAGTAATCCCTGGCGCCTTTAATTCCAGACAAATCTCACCACACTTGTGGTAAAATCTCGCCCATGCTGCCAACTTATCTGCGAAAGCGATATTGGCGGCGTTATTCTTTCCCCTTCAGATTGTTGGGACGGGATTTGACAATCAATGATTTGGATATGTTCTGAGGAGAGACAGAGATGAAGAGAAAGCAGCTTTTATTCGCATTTTTAGCCTTCGTTTTAGCGACCCTGGCGTGCGCAGTCAATTTCAATTCAGCCAGTATCGATGATGCCTGGACGGCTCGAAACGAGGCGGGCGACCAGCGCGCCACCACTTTCGAGCAGAACGAGACGGTGTATGTGAAGGTGGAATTGGGCAGCGCCCCCGACGACACCAAGGTCAAAGCAGCCTTTTCCACCGTGGATGTGGAGGGCGACGAGGACAACAAGCTCATCGACGACCACGAGCTGACCTCGGGCAGCGGGACGCTGACTTTCACGCTCAGCAATACCAAGCTGTGGCCAGCAGGTACCTATAAAGCCGAAGTGTTCTTGAACGACAAACTGGATCGAACGCTCAATTTCGATGTCAAGGCTTCGCAGACGGCACAGGTCACCCCGCCACCGCCGACTGCGGCGGCACCGACCCAGGCAGCTCCCACGCTCCCATCCACGACCGAGGGCGGCGCAACCACTGCCAGAATCACGCAGGCTTTCATGGCGCGTGACGAGAGCGGCAACGACCCTGCCACCCGCTTCACACCGCAGGAGGTGGTTTACACCATTTTCACCCTGGAAACTTCGCAACCCGTCAGTATGAAAGCGGTGTGGGTGGCCAAGGACGCGCAGGGCACGCCGTTGAACACCGTCCTCGAGGAGCTGCCGTTCGAGATGCAGAGCAGCGCGGAGAATTGGGTCAGCTATACTCCAACCGCATCCGACCCGTGGAAGCCAGGCCGCTACCAAATCGAGCTGTACATCGCTGATGTATTGGCACAGGCGCTCGATTTCACGATTGAAGATGTGAGCTCCACCGGCGGCAGCGGCAGCATCACCAGCGCCTTTATGTCCTTCGACCAGGACGGAATTCCCCGACCACGGTGTACGGCCCGAACGACTTTTTCTACTGCATCGTCAACTTCGACACATCGGGCCTTGTTCCGATCCGGGCCGAATGGTATGCGGATGATACCCAGGCAGCCCAGAATGATTTCATCGATTTGTATACAGCCGATGTATCGGGTGTCGGCGATACCTGGTTCAGCCTGAGCAGCGGGACCTGGTCTATCGGGACCTACCGGGTTGATTTATACGTAGACGACGAGCTTGCTACTTCTGTCTATTTCGAAGTGCAGTAGGTCATTAGCAAATTTCACCGATCCTGAACTAAAAACCTCACAGGTCTTAGAGACCTGTGAGGTTTTTTGCATGGCTCGAATAACGATGTGAATTCGGATGCGGCCCTAATCTGTAAAGATCGGTACGTGCCCTAAGGCCACGATGTGCATCCACTGCTGCTGATCACCTTCGGTGAGGATGCCGGCTTCTTCGGTCACGGTTGCCTGCGCTTCTCCCATCAGCTGCTCCATAGCGCGCAGTGTGGATCCCGTGCTGATCACATCATCCAGCAAGACGACCTTTTTTCCTGCCAGCAGAGAGCGGTCTTTCTCGTCCAGGTACAGGCATTGGTTACTGCCGGTGGTGATGGAATGTGTTTCGGCCGAGAGTGCTTCGCCCATGTAGGGTCTGTAGACCTTGCGCAGCACCACATAGGGCTTGCGGGTCTTTACCGCCAGGGCGTGGATCAGCGGGATGCTCTTGGCCTCGGCGGTGACCAGGACATCGTATTCCTGGCTGGCGAGCTGGACCGCCAGCGCCTCGGCGCAGGCTTCCACCAGCTCGATATCACCCAGGATGTTGAGCACAGCAATGCGCACCCCGGGAGCCACTTCGAACAGGGGCAGCTCACGGTAAATTCCTGCGATTTCGATCGGATGAGTCTCGCGTTTTTTGGGCATGTCGCTCCCTCTTCTTTTTCAGGCGCTGTAGTGTATCATAAATTTCCTGATCTGCTATAATCGTCACGCATGAAGCTTTTTACCTGGAAAGGTTGATCCATTGCAACCACAGATCACAGGTCAAGATATCCACTGCACCCAATGCGGCGGTGAGCTGCACCCGGACGAAGGCCAGGTTTTCCTGACCTGCCCGTACTGCAGTGCGGCAGTCTACATCGACAGGTCGCAGGTGGTCTTCCACTGGTATGTTGCGCCGACGCTGGATGAAGGGAAAGCCCAGGCTGCCCTCAGGCGCTGGATGGCAGGCAACCAGACCGTGAAAGACCTGGATAAAAAGGCTGCGGTGAGCGGTTCTTATTTTGAGTATTTCCCGGTCTGGTATTTCAAACACCGCCAGCCAGACGGTCGGGACCAGGTTCAGCTGGCACCGGCTGCGCCAACCTCGATCAGCGAAATCACCCATATCGACCTGCCGGCTGGAGATTTGCGCAAGTACACGGCAGACATCGAAGCGCAGTCCCACCCACCAAATGTACCCCTGCAGACCGCACAAGCATGGCTGATGGAAAAAGGAGTACAAAAGGAGAGCATCCTCGAACAGGCGCTGGTGCACATCCCGCTGTATACCTTCAAATACAGCTACCAGGGGAGAGACTATTCGGCGCTGGTCGAAGCGGCTACGGGGGGCGTGCTGGCAAATATCTACCCGGCCAAGGCTGAGGCGCCCTACCAGCTGGTGGGCGGAGCGGCAGCGCTGGTCTTCCTGTGCCTGGCGACCTTTCCCATCGCCGGCTATGTCATGAACGGTGGTTCGGGCGTTGGTTTCGGCCTGTTGATCTGTTCGGGGAGTGGAACGCTGGCGGGGCTGGTGTTGTTCGCCCTGGCTGCCTGGGTAGCGGCAAAAATATGAGCGACAAAGAATCCTCGCATGGCCTGGCCTGCCCGCGCTGCGGCGGAGTCCTGGCGATCCCGGAAGGGCAGCTGATCGTGCGCTGCCCGTACTGCGACCTGCGGTCTTATGTGCGCGGCGAGCGCGGCCTGCGTCGCTACCAGGTCCCGCAGCGGGCAGAGAAAGAGAACGCCATCCAGGCTTTTCAGCGTTTTCTGAGCAGTAATTGGGCGATCGCCCGCAGCGCAGGGCGAGAAGCCCGGCTGGACGAGGTCTTCCTGGTGCACCTGCCGTTCTGGATGGTGTGGGCCAGGGTGGGAGCCTGGGCATTCGGCGAGAAGCGGGTCGGCAGCGGGAAAAATTCCCACTACGAGCCGCGCGAGGTGCGCATCGTCCAGGAGATGGTGTGGAACGGCGCGGCCTGTGACGTGGGTGAATTTGGGGTCACCCACGTCCCGCAGGTGGAGGGGGACCTGCAGGCATTCGATGCAGAAAATTTACACAGCAGCGGGCTGGTCTTCGAACCGGTGGGCTCTTTCGGAGCGGCACGCCAGCAGGCTGACGACCAATTTCAAGACCAGGTGCAGAAAAAAGCGGGACTGGACCGCCTGGCCCAGCTGTTCGTGCGCCGGCTGCGCAGCCGCTTTGCCCTGGTGTATCACCCCCTGTGGGTGCTGCGCTATCTGTACCGCGGGCGCGCCTACCAGGTGGTCGTGGACGCCTATTCAGGCCGGGTGCTTTACGGCAAGGCGCCCGGGAACACGGTCTACCGGGCAGCGGTCTTGACCCTGGGAATGGCGGCGGGGGCAGTCCTGGCCGTCGACGGGCCGGCCGTGGTTCTGTCTGCCATCGGCGACGGCGACGGCGGCCTGGGTGTCCTGGCTTTCGCCCTCTTTCTCCTGGCTGCAGGAGCCGGGATCATGCTGGCAGCTTACCGCGCCTATCGATACGGGGAGCAGTTTGAGTACCGCAGCTCGGCACCCAGGAAAATTGCCGGGTTGGAGAACCCAATGGAGATGGTGACGCAGATTAAGGACGTGGAGCAGTGGATAAACCGGTTGAGCTGATCCCATTGACCTGCCCGCGCTGCAGCACGCCGGTGCCGGCGGAAAGCGGTGAGGTGGCCTGGGTATGCAACCAGTGCGGGGAAGGATGGTCCCTGGAAGAGGAGCGTGGGCTAGCGCCGCTGAGGGTGGAATTCTCGGCAGGCATCGCTCCGAACACCTCCGGGAGGCCCTATTGGATGGTAGAAGGGCAGGTGAGCCTGCAGCGCCAGGCTTTCGGCTCCAACCAGCAGGCGTCCAGCGAGGCGGAGGTGTTCTGGCGGCAGCCGCGGCGGTTCCTCATTCCGGCTTATTCCTGCACCCTGGAGGAGCTGCTGGACCTGGGGACACGCATGCTGCTGCAGCCGCCAGCGCTTCAACCCGGCTCACCTGCACGCTTCGATCCGGCGACCCTGGCACCCGAGGACCTGCAGGCGACTGCCGAGTTCATCGTCATGGCGATCGAAGCCAGCCGGAAAGATAAGCTCAAGCAGGTCGATTTTAACCTCCGCCTTTCTTCGCCCGTTTTGTGGGTGCTGCCCTGAAATCTCCTCCCCACATTAAAAGTGAATCGAATCCTGTTGACGCGCTTAAAAAAAGTCATTCCTTGCTGGCTGACCGCGCTCTTGATCCTGGGCTGCAGGTTGAGTGCACCCGGGCAGCCGGCACCAGCCGGAAGCATGCCTTCCACGCCGATCCCGGCCAGCACGGCGGGGGAATGGTACTCGGTCTATTTTACCGATCCGGATGGACCGGCCTCCGAGAGCCTGCGCTCTGGTCCTGACCAATCCCTGGCAGAGGCCATCGGGAAAGCGCGCCTGAGCGTGGACCTAGCGGTGCTGCGGCTGGATCTTTGGAGCATCCGCGATGCATTGATCGATGCTCACCGGGGCGGGGTCAGCGTGCGGCTGGTCACCGACAGCGAGTATATGGATGAACGTGAAATACAGGAAATCATCGCAGCAGGCATCCCGGTGGTGCAAGATCGGGGGCAGGGCCTGATGCATAATAAGTTTGCGGTCATCGACCGCCTGGAAGTATGGAGTGGGTCGATGAACATGACGGTTGGAGATGCATACCGCAACAACAACAATCTGGTCCGCCTGCACTCCGGGTTGCTGGCCGAGAACTACACCCGCGAGTTCGAGGAAATGTTCATCGACGGCGAGTTTGGACCGGATTCAATCAACGATACGCCACACCCGGTGCTGTCCATAGAGGGAACGCAGTTGGAAAACTATTTTTCACCTGACGACCAGGTGGCAGAGCGCCTGGTGGAGCTGATCCGTTCAGCCCAGGAGAGCATCTATTTCATGGCCTTTTCATTCACCTCGGATGACCTGGCGTCGGCCTTGTTGGAGCGCCAGCGGGCCGGAGTAGGTGTTTCTGGTTTGATGGAAGCCTCCCAGGTAGAATTGAATGTTGGATCGCAGTATGAACGGTTTGTGGCTGCCGGGCTTGACATCCGCCTTGACGGGAACCCGAGAGACATGCACCATAAAGTCCTGGTGATTGACCGGCGGTTTGTAGTGCTGGGATCGTATAACTTCACGGTCTCCGCAGAAAGGCGTAACGACGAAAATACCCTGATCGTTGATGATCCAGGGCTGGCCGTTTACTTCCTGGATGAATTTGAGCGGCTTTATGCGCAGGCCCAAGAATGAGGTACTCTGTACAGTCAGTCCTGTAAGGAAATCAACCGACTGTTCTTCAACATGCGAAAATCACGCGCTATAATTCAAACAAACACAGACAGGTGTGCGATCCGCTCACAACGATCGGGTGACCAGTAAAGGAGCATTGAGAAATGGACACAAAGGGAGAATTTTACCTGGGGAGAGTCTTCGATCCAGCGAAAGCGCAGACCTCGGAAAAAATGCAACTGTACGATCCAGCCGACCTGACCACGCACGGCGTGGTGGTCGGCATGACCGGTTCAGGCAAGACGGGCCTGTGCATCGGGATGCTGGAAGAAGCTGCTTTAAATGGTATTCCAGCACTGATGATCGACCCCAAGGGCGACATCACCAATGCCCTGCTGCACTTCCCCGACCTGCTCCCGCAGGATTTCCGTCCATGGGTGAATCCCGACCAGGCGCGCCAGGAGGGCAAGAGCCTTGACCAGGCGGCGGCGGACACGGCTGCGATGTGGCGTGACGGGTTGGCGCAGTGGGACATCCAGCCCGACCGCATCCAGGCGCTGAAGGAATCCGCTAATTTTGCGATCTACACCCCGGGTTCGGACGCCGGCATCCCGGTGAGCATCCTGGCATCTTTCGAAGCTCCCGACCTGGTGTGGGAAGACAACCGCGAAATGCTGCGCGAAAAAATTTCCGGGACCGTGACCGCGATTCTCGGCCTGGTGGGTTTTCAGGATATCGATCCGGTCCGCTCCAGGGAGCACATCCTGCTGTCGAATATATTCGAAAATTCCTGGAAGGAAGGCAAGGACCTGGACCTGGGTGAGCTGATCATGCAGACCCAGACCCCCCCTTTTGAGAAACTCGGCGTGTTCGATGTAAATACTTTCTTTCCCGAGAAAGAGCGCTTCGGGCTGGCAATGTCACTCAACAGCATCCTGGCCGCGCCTTCCTTCCAAACCTGGATCGAGGGCCAGCCGCTGAATATCCGCAGCCTGCTGTATGCACCAGACGGACGCCCAAAGCACTCGGTATTTTACATCGCCCATCTCAGCGAAGCCGAGCGCATGTTCTTCGTCACCCTGCTCTTTTCGGCAGTCGAATTGTGGATGCGCTCGCAGAGCGGGACGACGACTTTACGCGCGATCGTCTATTTCGATGAAATCTTCGGTTACATGCCCCCGATAAGCAATCCCCCAGCCAAACAGCCCATGCTGCGCATGTTAAAACAGGCGCGTGCCTTTGGGGTGGGACTGGTGCTGGTCACCCAGAATCCAGTGGACATCGATTATAAAGCCCTCTCCAATGCCGGGACCTGGTTCATCGGCAAGCTCCAGACCGACCAGGATAAACAGCGGCTGCTGGACGGGCTGGAAGGAGCCATGTCTGGCAGCCTGGACCGCAGGGCTTACGACCGCCTGATCTCCAGCCTTGGCAAACGCGTGTTCCTGCTTCACAACGTGCACGGAAAAGGAGGCCAGCTGTTTCAAACCCGCTGGGCGATGAATTACCTGGCTGGCCCACTGACCCGCACCCAGATACCCGCCCTGAACCAGCTGGCAGGAGCGGAACTGCCGTCTGCCCCGGCGCCGGTTCCTGCTGCAGGACTTGCAGCAGCAGCGGAACCTACCACACCCGGTGCTGCCGCTCCACCTCCGGTTGCGCCTGGTCGCGGCAAAGGAGAGCCGCCCGGCGCAGGTAGGCACCTGGACGAATACCCGGCCCGCGGTCCCGATGGGCATGATGGAATATTTCCTGCCCTCTAACCAGAGCTTCAACCAGTCGCTTAAATCGGCAGCAAAAACACTGGCAGCCGAAACCCGCAACCTGGGATTGGTTTACCGCCCGGTGCTTCTCGCACAGGTGAGCATTCGCTTTTTGAACCGACAGTACGGGCTCGATTTTGAGCAGCGGCCGGCTGCTATGGTCAAAAATCCCGACCGGCGCGGGGTGGTGCGCTGGGAAGACTTCCCGGCTGGACCATTCGACCCCGCCAGCCTGGAAGATAAACCCGATCCTGACGGCCGCTTCTCACAGCTGGATGCGCCGCTCTCTGACGCCAAGATTCTCAAAGCGTTGGAGAAGGATTTCGTGGATTGGGCTTTCCGGTCGGCGCGCCTGACCGTCCGGGCGAACGAGGAGCTGAAAGTCTATGCCGGGCCGGATGAGACCGAGGCAGGCTTCCGTAAATTATGCACAGAAGCAGCCCGCCGCGCGGGAGGCTGAGCTGGATAAGATTGAAGAGGCTTTCAAGAAGAAAGTCAAAGCACTGGAAACGAAACTCGACACGGAGGAGCGCGAGCTGGCGAAGGACGAATCAGATCTCAGCGTGCGCAAGATGGACGAGCTGGGTACTGCAGCTCAGACCGTGATGAGCTTGTTTGGACGCCGCAAGAAGAGCCTCTCCACCTCGCTCACCAAGCGCCGTATGACCTCCCAGGCCAAGGCTGATGTGGAGGAGTCGCTGGAAACAATCGCAGATCTAAAGAAGCTGATCTCAGCGCTGGAAAAAGAAATGGAGCAGGCCCAGCTGGAAGCCAACCAGCGTTGGGATGAAATCGTGGCCCAGGACAGCGAAGTGACAGTCACTCCCCTCAAGAAGGATGTGCTGCTGGATCTATTCGGCATTGCCTGGATGCCTTTTTATCTGGCCGGTGCAGGGGAGCAGGTGGAGGAGCTTGCAGCTTTTCAATAGAAAATGAAAACACTCTTAATCCTGCGCCACGCCAAGTCGAGCTGGAAGGACGAGGAGCTTGACGACCACGAGCGCCCGCTCAACAAACGCGGCCTGAACGACGCCCCGCGTATGGGCACGCTGATCAAGGAACACGACCTGGTGCCCGAATATATTCTCAGCTCGAGCGCCGTGCGCGCTCGTCACACCGCAGAGCTGGTAGCCGAGCATTGCGGATACGAAGGCGAGATCAGCGGGGGCCGGGAGCTGTATTCATTTGCCTCGGGAGATTACCTGGACGCCCTCGAGAAGGTAGATGACGGGTACTCGCGGGTGATGGTCGTTGGGCATAACCCCGGACTGGAAGAGTTGGCAGAGTGGTTGACCGGCTTCTACACCAACCTGCCGACCGCAACCCTGGCAGTCCTGCGCCTGGACATCAACCATTGGAGCGAGCTGGAAGAAGGGGGAGTCGGAGAGCTGGTGCAGGTCTTTCGGCCCAGGGAGCTGTGATTTGAGGCCTGGTTTCTCTCCCGTGTTGATCCTGCTTGCCATGGCAGTGTGGGGTGGAATTCATTCCCTGCTGGCCTCGCAAGCGGCAAAAGATCTGGCCCGGCGCTGGTTCGGTGATATGGCAGAGCGCGGTTACCGCCTGGGGTATAACCTGTTCTCGATCCTATCTTTCTTGCCGGTGCTGATGCTGGTTGTGGTTTTGCCAGACCGGATGCTTTATTCCATCCCATTTCCCTGGCTGGTGCTGACGCTGGCGATCCAGGCGGCTGCCCTGCTGGCCCTGCTGGTTGGTGTGCGGCAAACCGGCGTGTCCAGATTCCTGGGTTTTGGGCAGCTGCTTGAAGCGCAGGGTGAGGGGCAGGCTCCGATGATCGTTGACGGGCTGTACCGTTGGGTCCGGCATCCCCTGTACACTGCAGGATTGGTCTTTATCTGGTTGCTGCCGGTCATGACGCTGAATATCCTGGCGCTGAACATCGGATCAAGTGCCTACCTGGTCATCGGGGCGCTGTTCGAAGAGCGCCGCCTGGTGCGGGAATTCGGTCAGGCCTATATCACCTACCGCCAGCAGACCCCCATGCTGATTCCTCGCCCGCCTGGAAAGATAAAGCCGGTGCAGGTGAAGGAAGGCTAGAAACCCTCATGCCGTCCAGGAAATTGCCGCAAGACCTTTCGATGGAGGAGCTGCGCTGGCTGCTGGTGCAGAAGCGCCGCAATGCGCGCCAGGACAGGCTGGAGCGCTACCGGCGTACCGGGCGGGTGGTTATGGTGGCGTCGGATATCGAAAACCCTGACCTGGATCGCTGGCACAGTGGGATTATGGAGGATCAGCTGGAAATTCCCGGCAGCCGCTCGCGGGGCAAACGCTTCCTGGACGGATTTCTGCTGGTGGTCGAGATCAGCGCAGTCGTGGGTTTCATCTTCATCCTGTTTAACGGCCTGAGCCTGATGCGGGAATTGAACCGGGAAGTGATCTCGGTCCTGGAGCAGCCGACCCTTTCTCCAACACCGCTCATCGCTGCGGCAGTATTGCCGTCCGGTCATACGCCGCCAGACGCCCCGGGTGGGGCGCGCTTCAACGAAGCGGAAATCCCGGAACATTTAAAACCCCTGGTCCAGTCACAAATTAACATCCCCATCCCCACTTCTGGACCGCAGCAGGCGATCCGGGTTCAGATCCCGGCGCTGCAGATTGATGCGCCCATCGTTCAGGGTGATGGCTGGGAACAGCTGAAGAAGGGCGTAGGTCAGTATGTCGGGTCAGCGCATCCCGGCCAGGCCGGCAACCTGGTGCTCTCGGCTCACAACGACATCTTTGGTGAGATCTTTCGCGATCTGGATAAGCTGAGGCCGGGCGATCTGGTGATTGTGCATACCAACCAGCGCGCATATACCTATATTGTGGTAGACTCCAAAGTCGTCCAACCGACAGCTGTGGAAGTCCTGGATCCCACCCCGCAGCCTTCGGTGACCCTGATATCGTGTTATCCATATCTGGTGGACAATATGCGCATCGTGGTTATCGCCCGCCTGCAGGTGAGCGGGTAAACCGAAATTATAGTCAGGAGTATTGAATGGCCAAAAAAAACAAACGCCAATCCCGCCGGTCAAATGATGTAACCCGGACCCCTTCAACCGCTGCAGCCGTCGCCACGACCTCCGAGCGAGATTTCAACCCGGACTACAGCAATACGATCAAAGACTTACGCCGGATCGGCATCCTGGCAGGGACTTTCATCAGCATCCTGGTCATCCTGGCGTTCTTCCTTCGTTAAATCACTTTCCACGTAATTCAGAATCCCTCCAGCGGCGAGGCTACCAGCCTCGCCTTGCTGTTTAACGCGGCCGGTCATCCGCGGCCAGAATTCTTCTGCTGAGCCGAAATATAAAACAGATATAATGGGTTTATGCAGTTACAGCGCCCTTCCTGGACAACACAGACAAAGACCATCGTAGTGCTGTTAGTTTTGGGATTGGTCATATACCTGCTTTATCGCTTCAACGCGGTCATCAAGCCATTCATACTTGCCCTCGTCCTGGCATACGTACTGGCGCCAGTGACAAACTGGTTCCAGGAGCGCCTGAAAATCCACCGTGGGATAGCCACGTTGTTGTCCTACTTAGCCCTGATTGTGATAGTCACTGCAATCCTGGCGCTGCTGGTCCCCCCGCTGGCGGAACAGGCTGCAAACCTTGACCTGGACCTCCAGCGTTTTGTAAGCCAGGCCGAGATTTTTCTCGGGCGCCAATATTCGCTGGCCGGTTGGGTCGTCGATGTGGATATGCTGATCCAACAGCTCGACAGCCTGGTACGTGGTGTGGTTGAGCCGGTATTCGGACAAACCCTGGCCATTCTTATCGAAGTGATTTCGTCATTCGTGTGGGTGATCTTCATCGCGGTGGTTACTTTCTACCTGATCAAAGACGGGCCGGCTCTCAGCGTCTGGATTGAAAATACCGTGCCTCCAGCATATCGCCAGGATTACATCTTCATCCGGCAGGAATTGAACCAGATCTGGAGTGCTTTTTTTCGAGGGCAGCTGGTTTTGGTGTTGATCGTGACGGTGATTTTCACCGTGGTTGGCCTGCTCATCGGCCTGCCTTTTGTCCTGCCGATGGCGATACTGGCCGGCTTCCTGGAGTTCTTACCCAGCGTAGGGCACGCGATCTGGCTGGTGATCGCTTCGATCCTGGCATTTTTCGCCGGCTCTTCCTGGCTGCCAATCCCGAACTGGGCCTTTATGCTCCTGGTGATAGGCCTGCACCTGTTCTTTCAGCAGTTTGATTTAAATTATCTCATCCCCCGTGTGATCGGAAAGCGCATGCGTTTGCCACCCCTGGTAGTGATCCTGGGAATCGTTGCCGGGGCAGTCCTGGCCGGCGTGATCGGTATCCTGCTGGCTGCGCCGACCATTGCTTCTGCCCGCGTGCTGGGGCGCTACGTGTATGCTAACCTGACTGACGAAGACCCATTTCCAGATTCGGTCACCGCTAGCTTGCCTCCACCCAATCCTCGCTGGTGGCGCAAAGAGCACGCTTCTGCTACCCCAAAAGCAGGATTGAAACCATGATGAACATGCCAGAACCAGCAGAGTCCAACCAGAGCGCTCCACAGATACCCGAGGCTTCACCCAGGTGGGCGTCGAACACCAAGATGGTGATCGGGATAGCCACCATCGCCCTGATCGCGGCATTGATGGTCCAGTTTCGCCAGATTATCGGCCCTTTATTGCTGGCATTTATCCTGGCCTTTTTACTCCATCCTCTTGCCAACCGCCTGAGTACCTGGACTTCGTTCTCCTGGCGAATGGCGGTCAACTTGATTTACCTGCTACTGGTGATTATCCTGGTTGGAGCCCTCACGCTGACTGGTTTTGCGCTCGTTCAACAGGTACAGAGCCTGGTCGATTTCGTAACGCGCTTTGTGAACGATTTGCCTGCCCTGGTCACCGAGCTGAGCAACCGCCAGATCCAGATTGGGCCATTCAGCATCGACTTTTCGCAGTTTGACCTATCGACCCTGGCGTGGCAGGTGTTGGATGTTGTGAGTCCCATGATGGGCCAGGCAGGCAGCCTGGTCAGCAAACTGGCTACCACAACGGTTACCGTGGTGGGCTGGGGAATTTTCGTGATATTGATCTCGTATTTCTTGCTGTCCGAATCGGGTCGATTGCCAGAGAACCTGGTCCCGATCCAGATTCCCGGCTACAACGCAGATACCCGCAGGCTGGGACTGGAACTGACCTCCATCTGGAACAGGTTCCTGCGCGGCCAGCTGGTAATTTCCATTCTGGCTGCCCTGGCCTATGTGGTCCTGTTGACTGCCCTGGGGATGAGGTTTACCCTGGCAATCGCCCTGATGGCGGCAGTGGGGCGCTTCGTGCCCTGGATCGGGCCGGCTATTACCTGGTTTGTCACCGCGCTGGTCGCCTTACTGCAGACGAGCAATTATTTCGGCCTGCAGCCAGTCACCTATGCGGCAGTGGTGCTGGTATCCTGCCTGATCCTCGACCAGATCTTCGACAACATAGTCGTACCGCGCTTGTTGGGGAAGACGCTTGGCGTGCACCCGGCGGGTGTTTTGATCTCCGCCCTCCTGCTGGCCAGGATGATTGGAATAGTGGGTTTGGTGCTGGCAGCTCCAGTGCTGGCAACCCTGACGCTGGTGGGCCGCTATGTGACGCGGCAAGATGCTGGATCTGGAACCCTGGCCAGATAGAAGAAGCCAGGTGGTGGAAGAGCCAGGATCGAATTCGCTCGTGCAGCTGAAGAGCTGGTGGAGATCGATTCTCAAGCGTTCCAGGCGCTGAACTGTCAATTAAAAACGGGGATTGCCTATAGAATCCCCGTTTTGCATTAAACAGATAGAACCGGGCTGCTAATGACCGTTGGAGGCGAAGATTTTTTCCTTGATTTCGACCATCTGCCGGCGGAAACGGTCGTCTCGCTCCAGCATATCGGCAATTTTTTCGCAGCCGTACATAACAGTGGTGTGATCCCTACCACCCAAACTCTCACCGATTTGCGGCAGTGAAATGTTGGCTTCTTCACGCAGCAGGAACATGGCGATCTGGCGCGGCAGGGCCACTTCGCGCGATCGATCGCGACCTAACACCCTTTCCAGGCTGATGCCGTAATAGCCTGCCACCTGGCGCACGATTTCATCCGGTTTCATATCCGTGCGGCGTGGGAGCAGGTCTACCAGGGCTATTTCAACCATCTGCGGGGTCATCGGCTGACCGCTCAGATCTGCAAAGGCAGCCACCCGGGTCAGTGCGCCTTCCAGCTCGCGAATGTTGGACTGCACCCGGCGGGCAATCAGCGCCATCAATTCGTCTGGAATCTTACAGCCAATTCGGTCAGCCCTGGCGCGCAGGATGGCGAGCCGGGTCTCAAAATCCGGCGGCTGGATGTCGGCGGTTAATCCCCATTCGAAGCGTGAGCACAGGCGCTCTTCCAGCGTCATCAAAGCTTTGGGTGGGCGGTCGGATGAAATTACGATCTGCTTGTTCTGCCCGTGCAGTGTATTGAAGGTGTGAAAAAACTCTTCCTGGGTCGATTCCTTCCCGGCGATGAACTGGATATCGTCGACCAGCAATACGTCCATACGGCGGTATTTTTCACGGAAAGCCTGCGTGGTATGTGAACGGATCGCGTTAATCAGGTCGTTGGTAAAATCTTCGGACGAAACATAAAGCACCTGCAGACCCTGCTGGTGGCAGCAGTTTCCGATGGCATGCAGCAGGTGTGTCTTCCCCAGACCGACTCCGCCGTACAGGAACATCGGATTATAGGCCTGCGCCGGTCGTTCGGCGACCGCCATCGATGCGGCATGCGCCAGGCGGTTATGTGTGCCAACCACAAAATTTTCGAAGTTGTAGCGTGAGTTAAGGGTGAAGTTCTGGGGGACCGGTATGAACTCTCTTCCTCTTCTTCGTAGACTTCTCGAACCTCGCCGTTTGGTGCAGGCTGCTGCCAGACGACGAAATTGACTTCTACGCTGCGGCTCATCAATCCGGTGAGCAGGCGGGTCACCGTGCTGACCAGGCGGTTTTCCAGCCAGTCACGGGCATAGGCGTTCGGAGCGCCAATAATAAAGAAGCCATCTTCATAAGAAATGAACTCGGTATTTGCCACCCAGGTGTCAAAAGCGGCTTTGGGCATCTCAAGTTGCAATTGACCGAGCGCGGCCTGCCAGGCCTGTTCTCCTTTCATGGCTGCTTTCCTCCTCACACCAATTAAGATTCGCAGGCAGAATTAAAGGACCTGCCTGGCCCAGATCAGGGTAGGGCAACAACTGCCTCAGATGATTGGTTACCTAATAAAAGTGGACACCGCTCCCTTCGCCTTCTAATCTTTGGGAGCCCACAGATTTTAGCAGATAAGGGAGACATGATGCAATACATAAACCCTACGCGCTTCTAAAAAAAACCAATACTTTAAGGTTAAGAAAGGTTAAGAAAAAAATGTGCCTGCCGTTCAGGTACACACTTCCATGGGTCCAGTTCTGGGGGTACGTCCTTTATCCACCCCCACAGTTAGACAGATTCTCATAAATTATTGAAATATCGCCTGCCTCGAGGCGGTTTAAGAAATGACGTGAATTAGAAAGTCCAATTAAACTCTACCGAATACATTTTATATCAATCCGGAAGGCATACTGTCTGTCGCTATTTTGGCGGGCAGTGCTGGATTTTTTGACATCATCATCCGCTGTTTTCTGATAATTCTCCTACAGGTCGTTAACGGATTCTTGCTTTTTTCGGCTATCCTGAAGGAAAGTTCGAAAAAGGAGAGAGCTATGTCCAAGATTATTGGTATTGATTTAGGTACAACGAACAGTGTAGTTGCCGTCATGGAGGGTGGGGACCCGGTTGTGATCTCGACTGCTGAAGGGTCGCGCTTGCTGCCCTCGGTGGTTGGTTTTTCAAAAAACGGCGAGCGCATGGTTGGCCAGACCGCAAAGAGACAGTCGGTCGTCAACCCCGAAAACACGGTCTATTCAATCAAGCGCTTCATGGGCAGGCGGTATGAAGATACCGAGGTGGAGCGGAAAATGGTCTCTTACCAGGTGAGCAAAGGCCCCGCCGATGACGCGCGGTGAAGATACCGATCACCAGCCGTGATTACAGCCCGCAGGAGATTTCAGCGATGATCCTGGGTAAATTAAAGACTGACGCCGAGGCATACCTGGGCGTTCCGGTTACGCGGGCGGTCATCACCGTGCCGGCATATTTTAACGACAGCCAGCGCCAGGCGACCAAAGATGCCGGGAAGATTGCAGGCCTGGAAGTAATGCGCATTATCAACGAGCCAACTGCTGCAGCCCTGGCATACGGCCTTGATAAAAAAGAAAACGAAACCATCCTGGTGTTCGACCTGGGCGGGGGTACTTTTGACGTGAGCGTGCTCGAAGTCGGGGATGGCGTGATCCACGTGAAAGCCACCAATGGCGATACCCACCTGGGTGGCGATGACTGGGACCAGGCCATCGTGAACTGGGCAGCCGAGGAGTTCAAAAAGGAACAGGGGATCGATATCCGCACAGACCGGCAGGCGCTTCAGCGCCTGCGAGAAGCGGCAGAAAAAGCCAAGGTTGAGCTCTCCAGTGTCCTGGAAACGGAGATCAATCTGCCTTATATCACGGCAGACGCTTCAGGACCCAAGCACCTGCAGATGAAATTGACACGCTCTAAATTTGAGCAGCTCACCGAGAGCCTGGTCGCCCGGCTGCGGGGGCCGTTCGAAGCCGCCCTGCGGGATGCCAGTTTCAGCTCTGCGGAAATCGACGAAGTAGTCCTGGTAGGTGGGTCCACCCGCATGCCGATGGTGCAGGATTTGGTGCGCTCCCTGACCAACAAAGAGCCTCACAAGGGTGTGAATCCGGATGAAGTGGTGGCAGTAGGCGCCGCCATCCAGGCAGGCGTGCTGGGTGGAGAGGTGAAAGATGTCCTGCTGCTGGATATTACCCCACTTTCGCTGGGCCTGGAAACGTTGGGTGGTGTCATGACCGTCCTGATCGAGCGCAACACTACCATCCCGATCAAGAAAACGGAGGTCTTCTCGACCGCCGAAGACAACCAGACAGCGGTGGATGTTCACGTGCTGCAGGGCGAGCGTCCCATGGCCGCCGATAATAACAGCCTGGGCCGCTTCCGCCTGGAAGGCATTCCGGGAGCGCCGCGCGGCATACCGCAGGTAGAAGTGACCTTCGATATCGACGCCAACGGTATCTTGAATGTCGCCGCGCGCGATAAGGCCACCGGCAAAGAGCAGAAAGTCACCATCACGGCTTCTACCAACCTGAATAAGGCGGAAGTTGAGAACATGGTGCAGCAGGCGCGCCAGCACGAAGCCGAAGACCGCCAGCGGCGCGAGCTGGTGGAGGCGCGCAATACAGCCGACAGCCTGGTCTACCAGACCGAAAAGACCCTGCAAGAGCTGGGCGACAAGGTAGCGGAGACAGAGCGCCAGAACATCAAGAACAGGTTGAGCGCCGTGACTGAAGCCGTAAAGAGCGACGACCTAGGCCGCATCAAACGGGCCAGTGAAGACCTGCAGAATGCCTTCCATGCCCTCAGCCAGCAGCTGTACGCTCAGCAGCAGCCAGCACCCGGAGGCAACGGCCATCACCCTGAGGCGCCCGAGGACCAGGGAAGCAGTCCTGACCGGGATGATGTGGTAGAAGGTGAGTTCCGAGAAGCATAAACTGCTGCTCGTCCCCGGCTTTTATCCAGCGAGGCAGGCCAACTGGCCTGCCTCGCTTTTTATTGGTTAATTAGCCGGGTTTTGTGCTTAAATGGATTACAGTATAATGGACTCTGTGACTTTTTCGGTCGCAGGGATAAATCCGGGTAAACATGGACAAAACATCAATTTCCATCCGCTCTGTAATGCCTGCTTCCATCCTGTTGATGGTCCTGGGTTGGGGCGGTTTCATCGCAGTAATCCTGCTACTCCACCCCCAACGGCGGCACGCGCTGGGTTTTCTTCTTCACGGCTGTCATGGCGCTCACGGGCATGGCTCTGCCGGTAGCCGCGTTCCTGAACCGGCGGTTTCCCTCCCTGCCTCCTCCTACACCAGGAGTTATCCTGCGCCAGGCGATCTGGTTTGGAATTTATTTACCTACCCTGGCATGGCTGCAGATCGGACGCATGCTGACCCTTCCGCTGGCGGTTCTGCTGGCATTGGGATTCTTGATGATCGAATACTTACTTCGCCTGCGGGAGCGCAGCCAGTGGAAACCCGGGGCGGAAATTGGAACAGGTGAGATCCAGGATCGGAATGAGTAGCCTGCGTGATTTACCTTCGGTAGACCGCATGCTGCAGTCTTCCGAAGCAGGATCCCTGGTCGAGCAATACGGCCGCCCGCTGGTGGTAGCATCCATTCGCGAGACCCTCGAAGGATTTCGGATTCGACACGCACAAGAAGGAGAAATTCCAGGCCACGCGACCCTGCTGGATGAGGCAAGCCGCCTGCTGCAGGCCTGGACGGCTCCCACCCTGCAGTCCGTGATCAACGCCTCGGGCGTAATTATCCACACCAACCTGGGCAGGGCGCCGCTCAGCGCTGCGGCTCTGCAGGCCGCGCAGGACGTAGGAGCGGGTTATTCGACGCTCGAATTTGACCTGCAAAAAGGCCGGCGCGGCTCGCGCCTGGTACACGCAGAGGCTCTGCTGCAGCGCATCACCGGCGCCCAGGCAGCCATGGTGGTCAACAACAACGCCGCCGCCGTGCTGCTGGTTCTCACCGGGCTGGCCCGCCGGCGCGCGGTGGTGATCGCACGCTCTCAGCTGGTTGAGATCGGGGGCGGTTTCCGGGTGCCGGACGTCATGAAGCAGTCAGGCGCACGCCTTTTAGAAGTAGGCACCACCAACCGCGTGCACCTGGCGGATTATGAGCAGGCGCTGGACGAAAATCCGGCCTTGATCCTGCACGCCCACCGTTCCAATTTCCTGATGCTTGGGTTTACCAGCGAGCCGCAGCTGTCTGAACTGGCCTCCGTCGCTCGCCAGGCCGGCATCCCCCTGGTGGACGACCTGGGCTCGGGAGCGCTGCTGGATACCGCGCGCTTCGGATTAGGCCACGAGCCGATGGTGCAGGAATCCCTGGCAGACGGCGCAGATCTGGTCTGTTTTTCGGGCGACAAGCTGCTGGGGGGGCCGCAGGCAGGCATCATCGTCGGGAATGCCGACCTGGTATCTCGACTGAAGAAACACCCGCTGGCACGCGCCCTGCGCGCCGACAAGCTCTGCCTGGCAGCCTTATCTGCCACGCTGCTGCATTACCTGAAAGGCGAGGCCGAAGAGTGCCTGCCCGTGTGGCGCATGATTGCCGCCAGCCAGGATGCAATTTATGAACGGGCACATTCGTGGGCGAATGCTCTCGGACAGGGTGAGGTCATCCCGGGCCAATCGACTGTGGGCGGGGGCAGCCTGCCCGGCGAGAGCCTGCCCACTTCCTTGCTGGCACTTACGGTCAGGAATCCTGACAGGCTGCTGGAGACGCTGCGCAGGAGCCAGCCGGCGGTGGTGGCGCGCGTGTGGGAAGAGCGGGTGGTGCTGGATCCGCGCACGGTTTTACCGTCGCAAGATAAAAACCTGCTCTCGGTTCTGGCCGCATCCTTGCAGCGCGAGGTCGCCCGCCCCTGAACCGGCTTTTGGGACAACAGCTATGAAAGATCAAATCGATTTGTTGATGCAGGAACGCCAGCTGGAGGCCGTGATCGTCGTCGGTCCTGGACAGCATAACCCGCCCATGGTGTACCTGACCGGCGGTGCTCACCTGACCGATGCCATGCTGGTGAAAATCTTGAACCGTCCGCCTGTGCTCTTCCACCGCACGATGGAGCGCGATGAAGCCGCTAAATCGGGCCTGGATTGCCGCGACCTGGACGCTTACCGCCTGGAGGACCTGGCCAGGCGCTTTGGTGGCGATATGCTGCGCGCGGTGCGAGAGCGCAACCGCCTGCTGCTGAAGGACCTGGGGCTGGAAGCGGGAAGGGCAGTGGTATGCGGAAAAATTGACGCGGGAACGGCGCTGGCGGTGTATGCAGGAGGAAGCGACGAAATGCCGGGACCGGCCTTCATCGGGGAATTGGGCGATTCGATCCTGCAGGCAGCCATGGAAACCAAGGAACCGGCTGAAATCGAGCGCATCCGCAGCGTGGGGTTGAAGACCACAGCGGTGATCGGACAGGCGGCCGATTTCCTCAGCGGGCACCGGGCTAAAAACGGCATCCTGGTCAAATCCGACGGCGATCCATTGACTATCGGCGAGGTCAAAAGGCGCATGAACCTGTGGCTGGCTGAGCGCGGGTTGGAAAACCCCGAAGGTACGATCTTCGCCATTGGGCATGACGCCGGCGTGCCGCACAGCACCGGCAGGGATGGAGACCCCCTGCGGCTGGGACAGACGATCGTCCTGGACATGTTTCCCTGTGAGCCAGGAGGCGGGTATTACTATGACATTACCCGCACATGGTGCCTGGGGTTTGCGCCGGAGGAAGCTGAAAAGCTTTATGCAGATGTGCTCTCGGTTTTCCAGCAGGTTATGCTGGAGCTGCGCCCGGGTGAGCCCTGCCAGAGCTACCAGGAGCTGGCCTGCCAGCTGTTCCGGTCAAAGGGGCATCCGACCATCCAGGAAGCTCCCAATACCACGAATGGCTTCGTGCACAGCCTGGGTCACGGGGTGGGTTTATACCTCCACGAACGCCCATTTTTCCGCCTGGGGTCTTCGCAGAGGCAGATGCTCCAAGCCAAACTCGATCGTGACGGTCGAACCGGGATTGTATTACCCCGAGCGCGGGCTCGGTGTGCGACTGGAAGACACCTGCTGGATACGTCCTGAAGGAGGCGCAGAAACCCTGGCGCCGTACCCGCTCGACCTGGTGCTGCCGGTGACAAAATGAGGCTGAGAATGGCGTTGATATGGACCAGGTGATTAACCAGAAAGAGACTTCCGGCTTCCCTTCAGCCGGGAAGAGCCAGGTGCAGGTGACCCGCCCCGTGACCGGGACGCGCCCCGTGATCGGGACCCGCATCCTGGGTATCGAGACCTCGTGCGACGAAACTGCCGCTGCAGTCATCGAAGATGGACGCCTGATCCTGTCGAACTGCGTGGCTTCACAGGTAGAGCTGCATGCCAGGTTCGGGGGTGTTTTCCCTGAAGTAGCCTCACGGCAGCACATCCGGACGATCCTGCCGATCATCGAGGAAGCCCTGCAGCAGGCTCACCTGAGCCTGGGAGAGATCGGTGCTGTGGCGGTGACGCGCGGTCCGGGATTGCCCGGTTCGCTGGTGGTTGGGATGAATACAGCCAAAGGGATCGCGCTGGGCAGCGGTTTGCCTCTCCTGGGCATTAACCACCTGGAGGCGCATATCTATTCAGCCTGGCTGGCAGCGCATCCCCCGCAGCCCACAACGGCGGGCGACATGCAGGTGAACGAACGGCTGCCCCTGCCGCCCGAACCGCGCTTCCCCCTGCTGGTGCTGATTGTCTCCGGAGGGCATTCCGAGCTGATCCTGATGAAAGGTCACCTGGACTACGAACGGCTGGGCGCCACCCTCGACGATGCGGCCGGGGAGGCTTTCGACAAGGTCGCCCGCCTGATCGGCCTGGGTTACCCGGGAGGACCGGCCATCCAGGAAGCCAGCGCCAGCGGAGACCCGCGCGCTTTCAAGTTTCCGCGCGCCTGGCTGGAAGGCAGTTGGGATTTTTCTTTCTCCGGCTTGAAAACCGCCGTGCTGCGTGAGGTGCGCGACCTGCAGCGTGTGTA
Organism: uncultured Chloroflexia bacterium; assembly: GCA_963698765.1. Lineage (GTDB taxonomy): Bacteria > Chloroflexota > Anaerolineae > Anaerolineales > UBA4823 > CAVOSB01. The sequence continues at coordinate 81,547 of CAVOSB010000030.1, read as the reverse complement.
CGATACTCTGCCAGCAGCGGACCTGGCCGCCAGCTTCCAGGCTGCGGTGGTAGAGGTGCTGGTTGGGAAGGCCTTCAAAGCAGCTTCAGCCTTCGGTGCAGCCGAGATTCTGGTGGCGGGGGGAGTATCTGCCAATATGGCTTTACGCGGCGCCCTGCATGCCCAGGCCGATTTCCCGGTGCACATCCCGCCCATTGCGCTGTGCACCGACAACGCCGCCATGGTGGCTTCGGCAGGCTACTACCGCTTCACTGCCGGCCAGCGGGATGGGCTGGATATGGATGTCCTGCCCAACTGGCCGCTGAGCGAAGTCTAGCTGGTTATCTCCATTCTTCCAGTATAAAATTTTTGGAAAAGGGGTTAATAAAACGCACGCCTTCTAACAGCTGGCCATCCTGGAAATCCTCGCTGAATATGATCGGGACCTGGTTCAGCCGCGCTGTAGCCCAAATCTGCGCATCATAATAAGACAACAGATGGTCACGAACCCCGCGCGCTGCTTCCATGACGATCATGGGAGTCAGGTCGAAAACCGGATAAGTACTCACCAGCCTGACGATTTGAATATAAGCTTCTTCACGGGTGAAGATGGGATTGACCGAGCGAGTAATGGCTTGTATGAATTCCGCCAATACCTGTACACTCAGGCGGCCAGTGCGGGAGAGATCGAGGTGTTTTAACACCCTGATGGCATGGTCCTGCCTGGCAGCGTCGCGAGGATCACAGGTGTAAACCAGGAGATTGGTGTCTATGAGAACGGCCGGCATGCGTCCTACTCAGTCTTTTCATCCGCCTCGCGCAGCCAGCGGTTGAGGCGTTCCTCATAGATCTCATCACGGTTCCAACGGTAAGCCTCTCCTTTGAGAGCGGCAGCGCGTTTCGAGAGCGCAAGCTGGAAGAATTTATCCAGGGCTGAGTTCCCTTCAGGTACAGGCAGGTTTTGAGAACCGTGCATTTCCCTCTCGATCGCATGTCGGATAACCTCGGCCTCGCTGACGCCGCGCGCCTCTGCCAGGCGCTTGATTAAATCATCCTGGCGTTTATGAATGTAGATTTGTTTGCGAACCATGTCTGACATGATTGATTCCAGCCCGAATATATACATCATATTATACACATTAATTGGTTTTGCTGGCACCTGCTGCAGGAAACCGGACTGCCAAAGTGCTTTCCCGCGCAGGTTTTCCGGGGAATCTCGGTCGCAACCAGCTGAAATGATGGGTCAGGAGAAGGCTTTAAAACGAATTGATGGCTTCCAGGGGGTCTCTAAAGATTTCCAGGAAACTGGTAAAGCCGGCGATGGTCAGCACGTTTTCGATTTGTGAATTGGGATTGAGCAGTTTCACACAGGATTGCTTGCGCGCAGCATCTGGATTCGCTTCAGGGCCATTTCCCGGCATGCCGGAATTGTACATGCGCGAGATCCGCAGGATGGAGCGCAGTCCGGCGCTGGTGAGCGAAGTAACCCTGCTCATGTCGAGCAACAAATAGCGTGCCCCCGCGGCATACGCCTCGCTGCCCTGTTCCTCGAGCAGCTCCGAGGTGCCCATGTTGAGCAGGCCGTCAAGTTTTAATACGGTGACGGGGACGCGCCCCTGCTCCTGGCTGACAGATATCTGCATGGCGTTTTCCTTTCGGCTGAGGTCTTCCAGGGTGAAACCCTGAAAAATTTCACGAGTATTGTAATGCGTTTTATCTGATTTGGGTGGAGAGAAAGTGCATTGCAACCATTCACCTACTCGCCCAATATCTCTGCCAGGGCTCGCAGCGCCAGGGTGTATGACCTCCACCCCAGTCCTGCCACGCTTCCCAGGCAGACCGGTGCGATCATCGAGTGGCGGCGAAATTCTTCCCGTGCATGGACATTGGAGAGATGTACCTCGATCGCCGGCAATCCAAGCGCCGAAATCGCATCGCGCAGCGCCACTGAAGTGGTGGTATAGCCGCCGGGGTTGATGAGGATCCCTGCCGCCCAGGCGCGTGCGGCGTGCAGCTGATCGATCAGAGCCCCCTCGTGGTTGCTCTGGAAAGTACGCACCTCGATATTCAGCTCGCTTCCCAGGTCCAACAGCCGCTGATCGATTTCTTCCAGGGTCATACGACCATAATATTCGGGCTCGCGGCTGCCGAGCAGGTTCAGATTTGGGCCGTGCATTACGAGAACAGCATTCATTGACTTGCTCCTTTTCCGATCAAAGTTCGCTCCCCAGCACTTCATCCGGCACCTCGACGCCCACCAGCACCTTTCCAACGCGAGCCGGCAGCGCAAAGCGCACCTTTCCTCCTGCTTTCTTCTTATCCACCTGGATTGCCCGGTGGATTTCGACGGGATCCAGGTCGCCAGGAATCGCTGTGGGCAGATCCACGTCCGTTAAAATCTTCGCAATCGCTTGAGCCAGGCCAGTTTCGGCCACCTCCAGCCGCTCAGCCAGGCGCGCCTCGACGACCATCCCGATCGACACGGCTTCACCATGCCGCAGGCGGTAGGCAGAAACCACCTCCAGGGCATGTCCGACCGTATGCCCGAAGTTCAGGGCTGCCCGCAGGCCTTTCTCGTATGGGTCTTGCTCGACGATGCCGATCTTGACTGCCATGGCGCGCGAGATGAGCTCACTGGTCTCCCGCTCACCCCAACCGCTCTGCGGACGATCAGCTGGGGAGCGCAGGTGCTTGTGACTGTCATAGAAACCGGCGGACCTGCTGAACAGCGTTTCGTCCCCGATGATCCCATGCTTGATCGTTTCCGCCAGCCCGCAGCGCAGCTCAACTTCCGGCAGAGAGGCCAGCAGCTGCGCATCGGCCAGCACCAGGCTGGCAGGATGGAAGGCGCCCACCAGGTTCTTGCCGTGCGAAGTGTCCACGCCGGTTTTACCTCCCAATGAGGCGTCGACCATGGCCAGCAGGCTGGTCGGCAGGCTTACCCAATGTATACCGCGCAGATAGGTGGCGGCGGCGAAGCCCGCCAGGTCACCCACCACGCCCCCTCCCAATGCGATCACCGTGCTGCCCCGTTCCAGTCCGGCCTCCAGGAAACCCTCCCACAGCATCTGCAGGCTGTCAATATTCTTGCTCGCTTCACCAGCCGGAACGACTGACAGGTGTGCCTGCATCCCGCCGTTTTCGAGCGCTGTTAGGACTCGCTCAGCATACAGGGGGGCGATGTTGGTATCGCTTACCACGATGACAGGCGGCGGGAACTCACGCTCCGAAAGCAGCTGGCCGAGAGCATCCAGCCCACCCGGGCAGACCAGGATTTCTTGCGTCGAGCTCCCCAATCCCAACCGGTAGCGGCCGAGCAGAATTTGCAGTTGCCACGCCGCCTGCTGTGCGTCCAGCCGGGTGGTATCGAGGCGCAGCGGGAAGGAGGCATAATGTCCGAGGCGCTTCGCCAGCAGCTCGGACAGCCTGGCAGTGCTATCCCCTTCCAGCAGCGGGCGTTCCATTTGGAAGGTCCCCTGAGAGGGGGCGGCGTTCAGGCGACTCAGGATTTCCTGCTGGTCGGCTGCCAGGCATACGATCGTTCCACTGGATTCAGCCAGCCGGCGTGTGTCCCCTGCCAGCAGTGAGCCGCCGCCCAGTGCTACCACGCCTTTCCCGCGGCCTGACAAATTCTCGAGCTCCTGGTGTTCCAACTCCCGGAAAGCTGTTTCTCCCTGCTGTGCAAAAATCCGGGCAACCGTAACCCCGCTGCGTTCCTGGATCGCTTCGTCCAGGTCATAAAAAGGCAGGCTCAATCTGGCGGCCAGGATTCTGCCCGTGGCGCTCTTTCCGGAGCCGGGCGGACCGTAAATATAGATGATTGAAGGCAGCTGCATCAAGTTCTCTATTCCGGCCAGAAGAGGTGTGGGAAGCCATCCACCGGCAGGTCTGCCAGCCGCACCTGACGCAGGCTGGCATAGCGCGGCAGCAGGTCGATCATCGCATCTCCGCCTAATTTTTCCAGCAGGGCATCAGCCAGCACAAAAGCCACCATTGCCTCTACAATTGGCACGGCGCGCGGCACCGGGCAAAAATCCGAGCGTTCGTAGCCTGTCAGTGTCTCCTGTCCGGTAGCCAGGTCGATCGAATGCTGCGGGGTGAGGGTGGTGGCAATCGGTTTCATGGCAGCCCGCACCCACAGCGGCTGCCCGGTAGTAATCCCTCCTTCCAGGCCGCCCGCACGGTTAGTAGGCCGGAACAGCGTACCGCTGTCCGTCTCCAGCTGGATGGCATCCTGGGCCTGCGTACCGGGCAGGCGCGCGTTTTCGAAAGCCGGCCCGATTTCGACGCCCTTGATGGCCTGGATGCTGAGGACTGCGGCTCCCAGCCTGGCTTCCAGGCGCGTTTCCCAGGAGCCGTAGCTGCCCAACCCAGCCGGGACATCCATGGCCAGCACCTCGATGATCCCACCCAGGGTGTCCCGGCTCGCAATAGCCTGCTGGATCATGGTGTGCATGGCATCCGCAGCCTGGGCGTCAGGACAGCGCACATCGCTGGCCTCCGCCAGTGCAAAGCGCTCGAGATAGGGGATACTGCTCACATCGGCTGAAGCGACGCCGATAGCGGTCACATAACCACCGACGGTGATGCCGAATTGACGCAGCAGGAGCTTGCAGACCGCCCCTGCCGCCACCCGGGCTGCCGTCTCACGCGCGGAGGCGCGTTCCAGCGCCAGCCGCAGGTCACGGTGCCCGTACTTGACGGCGCCAGCCAGGTCCGCATGCCCGGGTCGCGGGATGATGAGCGGTTCGACCGCCTTGCCGCGCCACCTGGCATGGTCGCGGTTGGGGATCAACAGGCTTAACGGCGCTCCGGTCGTCTTACCTTCCATTACCCCCCCGATGATCTGGACTGTGTCCTGCTCGATCTTCATGCGCGGGCCGGCGCCGTAACCTCGCTGGCGGCGCTCCAACTCGTGCTGGATAATTTCAGAGGCGATTGCCAGCCCGGCAGGCAGGCCTTCCAGGATGGCGACCAGAGCAGGACCATGGGATTCGCCGGAAGTGATTAGTTTCATGTGTTTTTCCTTACGAATTTTCCAAGCCGCAGCATCGCTTCTTCGACTTTATCAATAGGAGCGGTCAGCGACAGGCGAATAAAGCCCTCTCCGCCGGGTCCGAATACCGATCCGGGGGTGAGGCTGACGTGCGCTCGCTCCAGCAGCGCAATTGCGAAATCGTCACCTGTATGGCCAGGCGGAACCTTGAACCAGACATACAGCGAAGCTTTGGGAACGCTGGTCTTTATCTCCAGCTGCTGCAGGGCCTGGATCACAACATCTCGCCGCTGGCGGTAGATTTCATTCCGCTCCTGCAGCCAGGCCTGGTCTCCAGTCATCGCCGCGGCCGCCGCTTCCAATACCGGGCGAAAATGACCGCTGTCGAGGTTGGTCTTAAGGCTGTGCATGGTCTTGATTAATCCGGGATTGCCAATGGCGGCAGCCACCCGCCAGCCTGCCATGTTATGCGATTTTGACAGCGTGTTGAACTCCACGCACACATCATTTGCCCCGGGCACTTCCAGCAGGCTTGGCGCCCGGTAGCCATCAAAACACACCTGGGTGTAGGCTGCGTCATGGCATAAAATCAGCCGGTTTCGGCGGGCAAAGGCCACCGCCTCGCTAAAGAAGTCCAGGCTGGCGGTGGCCGCGGTGGGATTATTGGGATAGTTCAGCCATAACAGCCGGGCTCGCTGCAGGATGCCGGGCGGAACCGCCTGCAGGTCGGGCAAGTACTCTCGTTCCAGCCGCAACGGAAAATAGTACATCTCACCACCTGCCAGGTACGCGCCGCGCGAGTAGGTGACATAGCCAGGATCAGGGGCGAGCACCACCTGGCCTGGATCCACCACTGCCAGCGGGAGATGTGCGATGCCTTCTTTCGAGCCGAGCAGCGGCAGCACCTCGAGCTCCGGGTCGACCGTGACGCCGTATGCCCGCCGGTACATTTCGGCCCAGGCCTGGCGCAGCTCCGGAAAACCGCGCTGCGGCTGGTAGCTGTGCGCATCGGGACGACCAGCAGACCGGGCCAGGGTTTCGATGATATGCGGCGCGGGCGGCAGATCTGGCGCGCCTTCATCCAGGCGTATGATGTCGGCTCCCTCGGACCTCAAGGCTGCCAGGCGCGCGCCCAGGCTGGCAAAAAAGTGCTCTTGAAAATACTGCATGCGTTGGGCGGGTTGAAACACTAGGCTCTCCTGTTTTATGGCATCTCGGGTTTTGTTGGTTTCTCAGGAAATGCCTGAAATTTCCTGGCGCAGGGCATCTATGGATGGGCGCATCCCCGTCCAGCGCTCGAAGGATAGCGCAGCTTGCTCGACCAGCATCCCCAGCCCGTTGGCAGCCTGCCTGCCTGCCGACCTGGCAGCGCTCACCAGGAGGGTCTCCTCAGGTTTATACACCAGGTCGTAAACGAAGGCGCCGTTCGGGAACGGCACACCTTGAGGCCAGGGCGACCGGTCGCTATCTGGAAACATTCCCACAGGGGTGGTGTTGACAATCAAATCCGGTAGGGTTTGGGCAGCCTGTGAGCTGATGGAATTTTCAGAATGCTTTTCCATACGCGTTTGTGTCGCGGCAGTGAGATATTCTGAAAGTGCATCCAGGCTGATCACGGAATTCAGAACCGTGGAAAGCGACATACTGCGAAGAAGAGCGTGCGCCTGTTCCAGCCGCCTGGCGGCGACCGTAACCCGCCAGTTCTCGACTGTCAGGGCGTGTACCACCGCTCGCGCAGCGCCTCCCGCACCGAGCACCAGGGCCGCCCGGCGAGGGTTGGTCTCCGGTAGATGATGCTGAAGATCCGCCATGAAACCTTCAGCATCGGTGTTATCACCCACCAGGGATTCACCGGCTCGAAAGATGGTATTGACCGCCCCGACCTGGCGTGCCAGGGGGGTAAGCTCGTCCAGGTATGGGATCACAGACTGCTTGTGCGGGATGGTGACATTCAGGCCGTCCAGCCGACCTCTCCGCAGGTCATCCATCAAGGCCTGCATTTGCATCCTTCCGGCCGGCAGCTGCGGGATGGGATACAAGCGGTAATCCCCCCACAGTCCACAGTCACGCAGTGCAGCAGCGTGCAGCCTGGGCGACAGGCTGCACTCCAGCGGGTAGCCGGTGAGACCCAATGCGAAAAATTCCTTGACTGGACTGTTCATCTTCTCAGCTGAGCCAGCACATCGTAGAAACCCGGGAAGGTCTTCGACACGCAGCTCGGTTCCAGGACCGTGATTCCGGGTGTTTTCAAGCCGATCATCGAAAAAGCCATGGCCATGCGGTGGTCCTGGTAGGTGTGTATCCCTGCCGGGTGCAGCTCCCTGCACGGGTGGATGGTCAGCCCATCCGGGTGTTCTTCCACGCCCACGCCCAGCCGGGACAGCTCTGTGCACAGGGCGGCCACGCGGTCGGATTCTTTGCGGCGAGCCGAGGCAATCCCCCGGATGGTGGTGGGTGTGCTGGCGAACGGGGCCAGGGCTGCCAGGGTCTGGGCGGTGTCCGGGATATCCACCATGTCGACATTCAGTCCGCGTAAAGGAGTGTCTTCCGGCGAACAGGAGACCTTCACCCAATCGGAGCCCTGTGAGACTGAACAGCCCATTTGTTCCAGCAGGTCCAGGAAAGCGATGTCGCCCTGCCTCGAGCGGCGCGTGATGCCTTCGACGCGCAGCGTGCCGCCGCACAGCGCCGGGGCGATAAAAAAATAGGAAGCCGCCGTGGCATCGCTTTCAATGGCATAGTCCCCAGGAGCGTGATATTTTTGCGGCAGGACGAGAAAACGCGTGTAGCCCTGCCTCTCGACCTGCACGCCGAAGTCGGCCATCATACCCAGAGTCATGTCCACGAACGGTTTGGATGTCAGGTCATCTTCCAGGTGCAGCTCGACCGGTTGCCAGGAGTAAGGTGCGACCATCAGGAGTGCGCTCAGGAACTGGCTGCTGGCGCTGCCGACAACTCGCGCCCGCCCGCCGGCTAATCCGCTGGCCTGTATTGAAATGGGGAGCTGGGACAGCTCCGCCTCTGGCTGCGATGCGCTGTTCACGGCCTTCCAATTCCAAGGACTGGTGCGGTTGGATGATGACCGACCCAAGCTGCCTGAGCGCATCCAATAAATCCTGCATCGGCCTTTGCCGCATGCGCTGATTTCCATCCAGGGTGTAGCTTCCATGTCCAAGGCTGAGCAGTGCAGTGAGAAAGCGCGCGGCTGTCCCGGCATTGCCGATAAACAGGTCAGCCCGTGAAGCAGGAATCCGTCCGCCCTGTCCCACGCACGGTCAATGTTGGGTTCAATTCCCCTTCCGGCCTCAGGCTGGCTTCGGTTAACCACATCCTCGGGTTGGACATCGAAACCAAGCTGCCGGAGCGAGCTGGCAAAATGGAGCGTGTCGTCGGCGATCAGCGCATTGGTCAGGGTCGTGGTGCCATCCGACAGAGCAGCCAGGGTCAACGCCCGATTCGTCAGGCTCTTCGAACCTGGCACCCGGACCGAGGCTGACAGAGGATGGGTGATGGGCTGGATGGTGATGGCTTCAGTTAACATGGTCAACGCGCTTCCTGGAGATCATCGAGGCAGTGGCGCGTGTAAGAACCCAGCAGCCGGTAGAACGGCGCCATCTCCTGCAGGTTTTCCAAAGCTCGTTTGCAGTTAATATCATCGGCATGCCCGGCGAAATCAATATAGAAAAGATATTCCCACGGCTGCCCGATCAGCGGGCGCGATTCAATCTTGTACAGGTCGATATCGCGCAAAGCAAAGACGCCCAGCGCTTTAAACAATGTCCCGGGCTGGTTGCGCAAGGTGAAAACGATCGAGGACTTGGATTCACCATTCGCTCATAATCGGACGGGATGCAACCGCCAGGAAACGGGTGTAGTTCTCCGGGTGGTCCTCAATCCTCTCCACCAGGACCGGCAGCCCATGCACGACAGCCGCCCGGTATGAAGCGATGGCAGCGACCTGCGGGTCGCCCTGTTCCCGGATCAAGCGCACGCTGCCAGCCGTATCATAAGCTGCTTCGCTGACCACCCCGGGTAAAGAGCCCAGGAAATTGGCGCATTGAGCCAGCGCCTGCGGGTGGCTGATGATTTTCCGGATGTCGTTCAGGGTGACACCGGGCAGGGCTACCAGGCAGTGCCGCACGGCAAGAAAATATTCGCCCACGATATGAAGGTTGTGTGCCAGGAGCAGGTCGTAATTATGGTGAATGCTGCCCGCCAGCGAGTTCTCGATTGGCAGCATCCCGTTATCGCATTCACCTGCCTCGACGGCAGCGAATACCGCCTCGAATGTACGGCATGCGACCGGGCTGGACCCGTCACCGAAATATGCCAGCAGTGCGGCTTCAGAATAGGCTCCGGGCTCTCCCTGGTAGGCTATTTTCATGCTTTATTTATACTCGACTGGTGTCTTTGTGCGCCTGCTTCCAGCAGGCTGGCCAGCCTGGTGAAATCATTTTCCGCCAGGGCACTTTCGATCACTGCTGCCTGCTGCTGGTAGCCGTGCAAGGCTTCCAGCACCCATTCACGGTTGGTGAGTAGAATGTCCAGCATGACGCTCGGCGAGGCTGAAGCTAAACGGCTGGTGGACCGATAGCCTGGTCCGATAAACTGTGCCGCCTCCTCGGGGATTATGCCTGCCAGGGCATTCGCCAGCAGGTAGGGCAGGTGGCTGGTAAATGCTACCCGCCGGTCATGGGAGGCCGCATCAATCCACACCGGAGTCGCACCTACGGCAGCCGCCAGCGAATTGGCGAGGTTACGCGCTCTTGTGCTGGTACGTTCCAGGGCGGTGAAGGCAAAGGTCGCTCCAATAAACAGGCCGGCTTCAGCATGCTTCAGCCCTGATGTTTCCTTCCCGCAGATGGGATGCCCGCCGATTGGATCGAAGGCCTGCGGCAGTGACTGCATCGCCTCCACGACCGCCTGTTTGGTAGATCCCAAATCGAGCATGATGATCCTTCCCGGTTCCATTGGGGATCCGGACTGGCTGGCAGTCCTGGCCTGCTCCCCCAGCAGCTGGACCTGCTTCAGTATCGTGCCGACCGGGGTTGCCAGGATAATTATGTCAGCTTGATGGATAATCCCATCAGTGTCAGCTGTTATCCGCTCAACGATACGCTGCTGGACAGCCAGGGTGCGCACTTCCGGGTCGAGATCGACTGCCAGCAAGGCTGCCACGCGGCCGTTCAGCGCCAGCGCCAATGATCCGCCCATCAACCCCAATCCGATGATTGCCACCCGTTGGGCAGCCAGGGTTCCCTCCATATTATCCATTGGAGGCTGTCTCCTGGTGCACGGAGACCGCGGTTGACCGGCCAACAGCCTGGGCGATGGCCTTCACCTGCTGCACCATGGAGGCGAAGCGTTCTGGCTTCAGGCTCTGTGCGCCGTCGGAAAGGGCTTCTTCAGGATGTGCATGCACTTCGACGATCAATCCATCCGCCCCGGCAGCAACGCCCGCGCGGGCTATCGACTCGACATACTGCCAGTTGCCCGTGCTGTGGCTGGGATCGATAATGACGGGCAGGTGGGTCAGGCTTTTCAGCACCGGGATGGCGTTGATATCGGTCGTGTTGCGAGTAGAGGTTTCGAAGGTGCGGATGCCGCGTTCGCACAGCATCACCCGGCGGTTGCCGTGCGAGAGGATATATTCGGCTGCCATCAAAAGCTCTTCAATGGTCGACGAATGCCCGCGCTTCAGCAGCACGGGGTGCTGGCTTTCACCGACCGCGTGCAGCAGGGAATAATTCTGCATATTGCGCGCCCCAATTTGCAGCACGTCGGAATACTGCGCAACCAGAGGCACCAGGTCCTGTGAGATCACTTCCGTAACCACAGGCAGGCCGGTCGCCTGGCGGGCTTCCGCCAGCAGCTCCAGCCCGGCTTCACCCAGCCCCTGGAAAGAATAGGGCGAAGTGCGCGGTTTATATGCCCCACCGCGCAGCAGCATTGCTCCTGCTTCGCGCACCGCCCAGGCCACTTCCATCAGCTGCGAGCGGCTTTCAACCGAGCACGGGCCGGCAATGATCACAATCCCATTTCCGCCGACCTGGATGCCATCCAGGTTGAAACTGGAGTTGTCGGGGATGAATTCGCGCGAGGCCAGTTTATAGTGTCGAGTGATCGGCACCACCCGGTCGACCCCCGGCAGGTAGGCAAATGTGGCCGTGTTAACCGGACGTCCATCGCCAATCGCGCCGATCACGGTTCGCTCCTCGCCCACCGATAAATGTGCCTTCAAACCGATCGTTTGCAGGGTGTCGATCACTGCGTCTATTTGTGCCTGGCTGGCACTGGTTCGCATGATGATCATCATGGTGACCTCCTTTAAGGGGTATTACTGGCCAAATCCGGGCGCAGTTTGGAGGCCGCACCCAGGTAAACATGGTGGATTGAATCCTGGGGGATTTCCGTATTCCAGTGCAGCAGCACCCGGATGCAGTGCGGCAGTCCATCTGGAACCGGAATTTCTTGCATACACATCATAGGCACGTTCGTCCAGCCCAGCTGCCTGGCGGCCTGGGCCGGATAGGCTGCATTCAGATCTTCGGTCACGGTGATGATCAGGCTGGCCAGGTCGGAAACCCGGAGGGTGGGATTGGCTTCCAGGATGGCATTCAGCAGCTCGCGCGTCGCGGCCAGGATGGATTCCGACGAATTCTCACCGGCGACGGTTGCACCGCGTATTCCCTGAACCGGCATGCATACCTCCTCGATCTATAGAAAAAGAAAGTGCGAGGCCGTTTGCCTCGCACTTTTGGATCGAACTGCAGTGAATGACCCGTTAAGCGCCGCCAACGGCAGCTGGTTTCCAGTAGCCGTAATAAAAATAAAAGTAGCGGTAGTCGGGATTCAAAATCATCAGATAAACCCTTAAGATTGGACGGATTTTACTTAACATTGTTTAATATGTCAAGGTGGTGAATGGTTCAAGTATCGGCTGTTGATGTCCGAAAACGGCTGGTCTTCCGGTGCCAAATCTGATATATATAGCGCATGGAGATTGAACCAACCCTGTGCTATAAGGCTGTGCAGAGCCGTGACCCGCGCTTTGATGGGCGCTTCTTCACCGCAGTGCTGACCACGGGTGTGTACTGCCGCCCGGTTTGCCCGGCGGTCACGCCGCGTCCGGAAAATGTGCGCTTCTATCCATCGGCGGCCGCGGCACAGGAAGCCGGCTTCCGGCCGTGCCTGCGCTGCCGCCCTGAAGCTTCACCGGGTACCCCCGAATGGCAGGAGACTACTTCCCTGGTGACCCGCGGGTTACGCCTCATATCGGAAGGTGTGCTGGATGAAGCCGGTGTGGATGGACTGGCGGGCTCCCTGAACATCGGGGCGCGCCACTTGCGCCGCCTGTTCGCCAGGAACCTGGGCGCGCCGCCGGTAGCGGTGGCTCAAACCCGCCGCCTGGATTTTGCCAGGCGGCTGATCGATGAAACCAGCCTGCCGGTCACGGAAATCGCGTTCTCCGCTGGATTCTCGAGCCTGCGCCGGTTCAACGATGCGTTTTTGCGAACATACGGCAGACCCCCTTCAGCAATACGGCGCCTGCGGACTTCTGCCGGTAATCTCCCCGATTTCAGCAGCCTGGCGCTTAAGCTGTTCTACCGGCCTCCATTTGATTGGATCTCACTGAGCCGCTTCTTGAGAGACCGGGCGATCCCGGGTGTCGAGCTGGTGGGCGAAGGCTATTACCGCAGGACGGTGCGGGTGCGGGAAGCGGTTGGCGTGATAGAAGTCAGGCCTGTGCTGGCTGAACGGCATGTGCTGCTGCTGGTTCCTGCGCAGTTCTCCAAAGACCTGTTGACCATCACGGACAGGGTGCGCGACCTGCTCGATCTGCGCTCGGATCCACTCACAATTGGCCAACAATTGAGCTCGGATCCATGGCTGAGTCCCCTGGTGCTCTCCAATCCTGGCTTGCGAGTACCGGGAGCCTGGGATGGATTTGAAATCGCGGTGCGTGCCATCCTGGGCCAGCAGGTCAGCGTGAAGGCGGCCTCTACCATGGCAGGAAGGCTGGTGCAGGCTTTCGGAGAACAGCTGCCCCAACCTGGCGAAACGGAACTGACCAGCCTGTTTCCGTCCCCCGACCGGCTTTGTGAGGCGGAATTGACGGAAGTTGGACTGACCCGGCAGCGTGCCAGGAGCATCCGGGAGCTGGCACGTGCGGTACACGATGGAGAGCTTACATTCAGTACCAGCTCCAGCCTGGAAGGGGCGATCGAGCGACTGGCTGCCCTGCCGGGGATCGGGGCCTGGACCGCGCATTACATCGCCATGCGCGCCCTGCGCGAGCCAGATGCCTTCCCGGCGGGTGACCTGGGACTGCGCCGGGCTATCTCCGCAGATGGAAAAAGTGCCTGGAGTGAAAAGGATTTGATCGAACGCTCAGGGTCCTGGCGTCCCTGGCGGGCCTATGCCGCCATGCACCTGTGGAACCTCTACGGCGCTTTACATGCCAAATAGTTGGTAATGAGGAAAAATCGATATGGTTGGAATCGCTTATACCATCATGAACAGTCCACTGGGACGCCTCCTGATTGCGCGCGACGCCGACGGCCTGACCTGCATCAATTTCCAGGACGGCACGGAAGCGGTATACCCCCAGGCAGGCTGGATAGAGCAGCCGTCAGCTCTGGCGAATGCCACCGCACAGCTGGAAGCCTATTTCCGCGGCGAGTTGAGGCAGTTCGATATCCCCCTGGCACCGCAGGGTACAGCTTTCCAGCTGCAGGTGTGGCAGGCGATGCAAGACATCCCTTACGGGCAGACGGTGACCTATGCGGAGCTGGCCAGGAGGGTGGGCAGGCCGCAGGCGGCGCGTGCGGTGGGCGGCGCCAGCAGCCGCAACCCGCTGCCGGTGGTGGTGCCCTGCCACCGCGTGGTAGGCAGCGACGGTTCGCTGACCGGGTATGCCGGAGGCCTGCATCTCAAACAGGCCTTGCTGGAGTTGGAACGCCTTTCGTAAGTCCATTGATGTTATAATATAGTCTGACTAGATAGACTAGAAAGGATTGATGAATGAATAAAACCTGGCAACTGCAGGAAGCTAAGAGCAAATTCAGCGAGCTGGTGAATAAAGCGCGGGAGGAAGGACCTCAAATCATCACCCGGCACGGGGATGAAGTGGCAGTCCTTTTATCTTATGAGGATTTCAACCGGCTGCGAAAACCAGAAACCAGCCTGGTTGAATTCTTGCGTTCATCTCCGCTGGCGGGAGAAGAGCTTGACCTGGAACGAGATCGAAGTCTCTCGCGACCGGATGCCGGGCTATGAATTACTTGCTGGATACCAATGTAATCTCCGAATTGGTAGCAAAACACCCCGATCAGAATGTTGTCGGCTGGGTTCAGGGCGTCGAAGAATTATTGCTCAATTTGAGTGTGATTACGATTGGAGAGATCAAGAAAGGAATTGAGAAGCTGCCTGAATTGCCTCGTTAAACAAGAGCTGACCGAATGGCTGGAACAGGACCTGATGGAAAGGTTTCGTGACCGCATCGTGCCCCTTGACATCCAAGTACTGCTGTGCTGGGGTGAGCTGGCAGCCCGACTCGAGATTTCCGGTAAACCCATGCCGGCCATCGATTCCTTAATAGCCGCTACCGCGCTGCAGGGGGAATATGTCCTTGTAACTCGCAATACATCCGATTTCGAATATGCAGGGTATTCGCACCCTCAATCCCTGGATATCAACGTAAAGGCCCTTAGGGTTGTCCTAACCCTAAGGGTCTTTTCTTCAGTCTTATTCCCGCAGATCTTCCATCGCCTTCATAAGGCTCTGCCGGTACGTGCGAAAGGCCTGCCGACCAGAATCAGTCAGTCGCAGGCTGGTGTTTGGACGTCGGCCGATGAAGCTCTTCTCAACCTGCAGATAGCCTGCCTCATCCAGCTTGCTCAGGTGCGCCGAAAGGTTGCCCCAGGTCAGGCCGGTCTGGTTCATTACGAAGGTGAAGTCAGCGCTATCAACGACATATAAAAGTGCCATCACCGCCAGGCGCGCCGGCTCATGAACCAGCCGGTCGAGCCTGGCCAGCTCGGAGAGGTCAGGACTTTTGGCATGCTCACCCATGTGCAGCCTGTCCATTGGGCAAGGGATATTTTCGCAGAAAACGGATGAAGAGCACAAGTCCCGGTATGGCGACCAGGCTGGCAAGGATAAGCGGGTATACTGGCTGGTTCAGCCAGATCATCAGGAAGACAGCCAGTGAGACTAGGAAGGCATTGTAATAACCGCGCGGGACATCGTTGAAGAAGGCAACCAGGCTCAAACCTGTGCCAACAAATAAAGCACCAATGGAAGCGACCACCATGTCCATCAAGTCGTTTTGAATAAGGGTGGCATTTAACTCCTTGCTCACATCCGGATTTAGCCACCCGAACACGGTCAGCGATAAGCACGCCCACCTGTAATAGGATCAGGCCGCCCAGCACAAATGCCAGCACAGCCTTGCGCCGTTTTCGGATTGGACCAAAACGAACCTGTCCCATGCGCGGCAGGGTGATATACCGCTTTCCTGCCCGGTACAAATTATAGGCCAGGATGGTAACCAGGACCGCCAGGATGATGTTAAGCGGACTGTATCCACTTGCTGGCCTGTACATGAAAACAGCCATTGCCGCCACCACCAGGCCGAGGTACATATCCCACAGGCCATCCTCAAAAGTTGAGCGAAACGCCCTTCGCTCGATTGATTTGAGATCAAATTGATCTGCCATATCCCCTCCGAGTTATCACAAATTACTTTGTACTGCAAAGATATTTGTATTATACCAGACGAGGTTGGGCTGTCAAGGTTTTTGGATGAATGGTTCGCTGGTGTCAAGACCAGTATTCCATTAATCAGGATTAGAAAGACCCTGAGGATTTTCCGAGACCCTCAGGGTCTGGGTGTCATCGGAACCGCACTAAAGCTGGCCGCGTGCTTCAAGCTCCTGCACCAGCAGGCAGTCATAGATGAACTGGTTAACGGAGTTGCGACACCCGTTTCCGTGCCCATGCGCACCACCGCCCCGTTCTGGGCTTCCAGCTCGGATGGCCTGCCGCCCATGATGTCACGCACCATGGAAGCATTAGTCTCGTGGGGCAGGCTGTCGGCAATTACCAGCGTCTTTGCGGCAACATCCGCAGGCAGGTTCACTCCGCGCTCCCGCCCGACCTGAACAATCTCCGCCACCACCCCTTCCAGGATGCGTCGCGCGCCGGGCAGGCTGCGGAACACGCCGGCGGGAGAACGGGTGATGGAGCCCACGCCGCTCATGGCTGCAATGAAGATAAATTTCTCCCACATGGCTGCCAGGATGTCTGTGGGTATGCTGATGTTGATTCCGGCGTGCTCAAAAGCCGCTCGCAAGGCCTCCACGCGGGCGCTGTGCCGGTTGTCCAGCTCGCCGATGGCCACGATCGGGTCAATAGCCACGTGCCTGATGTGCCCTGGACCCACCAGGATCGATGAGATGCGGCACAGCCCCGCCATAGAGTGCTGTGTGCCATACGCATCTAGCAGCAGGCCAGGCGCGTCGACACCATTGCCTAAAGAAAGAACGCCCGTGTGCTCACCAATCATGGGGCGCAATGCCTGGATGGCTTCGGCCAGATGCCAGGATTTAACTGCCAGCAGGACCATGTCCACCGGACCGGCCTGGGCGGGGTCGCTGGTGGCCTGCACAGATGGCAGATGCAGGTCTCCCTTGAACGATTCGATCCGCAAACCGGAGGCCTGTAAAGCCTGAAGGTGGTCGCCGCGCGCGATGAAGACCACCTCCTCGCCTGCCTGGGACAAGCCTGCCGCCGAAATATCCACCTACTCCGCCGCTGCCGAATATGCCGATCCGCATTCCTGGCCTCTCCTCTTCTTGTAAGTGATACTTGTTTATCCTACTCGTATAATTACACCATGCAAGTATAATCTGCACATGGCTTCCAGCCCAATAACATTCCGGAATTTCCGTTACAATATTTTTCAATGCTGGTGTTGGTTGCGACCGCCTCAGTCGGCATCGGCTCCTGATTTCGGCCTTCTCATGCACGGACAGCCAGGCTATCCAGCTAACCATGCTGGTATTGCTCCTGTCCAGCTTCTTTAAAGGCTTCTTCCTGCCGATTACCGTGTTTACCAGGCCGGCATGGATCATCTCTCAATGACCATACCGATATCCCGCGCCATCCACGGCTTTCAAGGCCTGATGTTAGCTGGAGAAAGCGCCTCTGTGACGACCTGGATATCCCTGGGGGCTGATCACATTGGTATCTTTTGGTCTCATATCACTGGTTTTGAGGCGCCAGTTCCGCAAAGTCCTGGATTAAGTTACATGGAATGTACTGCTGGGCAAGTTACCGAAATGGAGAAAGGAGTTTGACATATAGGAACAGTAATGTTAATCAGAGATACAAGTTGAATTCTAATAGACCCACTTGACATCAACCAATTTACTCTATTATGTTTTCTCAACTCCCAAGACAGGCAGCCTGGCGCGAGATAAAGCGCGCTCAAAGTAGCCACCCTCCAGGGACAGACCCTGGTATCCTTTTGTGAGTAATACTTCCATCAGGGGAGTCATCTGCCGGGCGTAATGCTCCATACAAGGCGTCGGATGGATTCCAGGCCACGAATAACACGAGACAGTTGTCCTCCGGTTCTGTGAGGGTACTGAAGCCGGCACAGTTTTATCCCAATCCGAATCACCAGGGATAAAAATGTATTTATCAAGATTTCCCTGGGGAATCCCCTCGATGCCACGCACTACCGGGGGCACGTGATCGAGCAAATAGGGATCGACGGCCAGGTCGACGACGATGGCCTGCTCTGGCAGCCAGACCAACCAGGCATTGGGAACCACCGGCTGGCTGGGGTTTCGGCGTTGTGTTGCGTCCACTAGAATATCCGACTGTCGGAACAAGCTTTCCATAACCTGCAGGTTCCCGCTGATGTTCCGTCCAACACTGAGGGCGATCGAGCCTGTCCCGTTACTCTCGATCTGGCCAGCGTTTCGCTCGATGTTGCCAAGCTTCGTGGCAGCTTCCACGGCATGCTTTCCGACCATGCCCGTTCCAAGGATGAGAACCTGAAATGACCTGCCGTCCTCTCTCTGCAAACCCGGCCATAAGTTTTCGAGACTATCAAAAGCTGCTTCTAATCCGTTCCAGGCGACCGCTCGCATGTTCTCGACCAGCCGCAGATTGTTGTCATCTACGATGCTGTCCAACGAGATCGAGTTAATACCTAGTTCATTGAGTGTATTCACGCGCTGAGGGCGAGTGGGGTAGTGAATCATCGAAATCAAACAGGCCCCTTTACGGAGCAACTTGAACTCCTCGTTGCTTGGTGAACGCAGCACGATCACATAATCTTTCTGATAGGCTTCACTCTGATCTACCTGCTTGACGCGCGGGTTGCCCTGGCGATAATCGTCAAAACTGTAGCCGAGGCGACTGCCATAACCTTCTGAAAGATAGATATCCGAGTAGTTGGACAGCATCTGTATGAAATCTGGCAGAAAAACGCGCTTCTCTCCCGGTTCTTTTCGCATACGAGGGAAGCCTATCGATATGGATCTATCCATTTAGATTTTCCTCCATTCAAATAGTCATTTAAGTGTTTTTCCAATTGGTGAGCAAAGCGCGACCGATCGCTCGCTGGAAGAAACTCCCATGGGGGTCAATATTCTTGACCCCACCACGTTTGGCGATTTCATGCAGGATCGGCGCAAGCTGTTTGCCGTATACATTCATGCATTCCTTGGGGTAAATTCCTGGCCAGGAATAGCAGGAGACTACCAGACGCCTTTCTTTTGTTTGGACACAAGGAGGAATCTTGTCATAAGCAGGATCGTCCGGGCCAAAAATGTATTGATCCAGGTTCCCTTGTGGAATACCCTCGATCCCTTTCACCGAGAGCAGTTCTGGTTCGCATTCGTAAGGATCTACTGAAAGATCCAACAGCACTGCATGCGGCCGCATCAGGCCAATCCATTCATTAGGGACAACCGGCCTGGTAGGATCCGGTCGTTGGGTTGCATCGATAAGAATATCTGTGTATTTCAGGACCTGTTGAATTATTGACATATGATTTGTCAGGTCGTAGTCCACCGCTGTTACCTGAACCCCGGTCGCACCGATGGAAGCCATATATCGCCAATAATCTTCATTCCCGTAACGAATGGCGGCTTGAATGGCGTACATCCCCACCGCGCCGCCCCCAGGACGGTGGCTTTAATAGGTAAGCGGTTTGGGTCTTCGAAACCGGGTGCAGGGTAATGCTCCTTTAGCACATTGAAGGATACCTCCACGCCATTCCAGGCAACTGAACGAAGATTCTCAATCAAACGCCGGCCAACATCATCCTTAATGGAATCAAGCGATATCGCTTCAATGCCCATCGTTTTCAACAGCGCGATCCGTTGAGGTCGGGTTGGGAAGTGTAGCATTGAAATCAGGCACCCGGCTGGTTTCATGGCGGTCAGCACATCGTCGCCTGGATAGCGCAGCACAAGCACAATATCTTTTTGGTAAGTCTCTTCTTTCCCTACATATTTTGCATTTGGGATCAGGGAAATGTAATCATTTTCCTGGAAGCCCATCCCCGCGCCGTAGTCGTGTTCCAGGAAAACCTCAAATCCATTATGGTATAGGCGCTGTACGAATTCGGGGAGGAAATCTCTTCTCTCACCCGGTTCCAGGTGCATCCTTGGCAGGCCGATGGACAGGTTAAGTTCCATTAATTCTATCCGAGCTTCAGTAATCGCTTAAGGTCTTAGACAAATAGATTTTACACTATTTAGGATTCACAAATTCTGAAACGCTCTCACTTGAGAATTTCGCCAGGCTTAGCCTTTTCTGCTCCATCCCCATAATGTCTCCAGGTAGTCCACACTTGAAGAATACCGCAAAATCACCATGAATGGTGGTTAAATAAGGCCATCCTGGCGATTCGCCAAGCATCATAAAATGGTGTACAATCATTTTAAGGCTGCTCGAAAGACCAGCTGGATTGACCTTCACGTTTAATCGATCAATAAAGGCAGCATGCAAATTGACCGGTGACAAAAAGGTAAAGGAAAATGAGCGAAAAAGATAGTCCGCAACACGTAATTGACGCCTACCGCAAACGCCAGCAGTCAGCACGCAGGGCACCCGTGGTGATTGGCATCGCGGCCGTTTTTCTGTTATTGGGGGCTGCGATAGTCATATACTGGTTGTTGGGTCCAAACGCCCCTTCGTTCCAACTGTCCTTCCTGTCCACCGATACGCCCACACCCACCATCACACCACTTCCCACAGACACGCCAACCATCACACCGACCGCAACTATCACCCCCACCGCTTCACCCAGTCCCACCGAAACCCTCACTCCCACTGTATCCGGGCCATTCATCTACCAGGTGGAAGAAGGAGATAGCCTGTGGTCGATCGCCGAAGAGTTCGGTGTTGACCTGCTTGTGCTGATCACAGTCAACAACCTCGACCCGACCAACCCGACCATCCGCGTCGGCGACAAGCTGACCATCCCGGGACCAGACACCCAGCTGCCTACCCCGACACCGCTGCCCAGCAACATCCCGCGCGGCACCAAGATCGATTACCAGATACAGATGGGCGACTCGCTGCTCTCTATCGCCATCCAGTTCAACAGTACTGTCGATGCGATTAAAAAGAGAACGAAATCGAGAACGAGAACGAAATCTTCGTTGGGCAGATAATCACGGTGCCGGTTAACCTGGTCACTCCGGTGCCCTCTGCTACTCCAACATTGACTTTGTCTTCAGATGCAGTCGCCGGGACGCCAACCCCGTAGCATCCAGCGGTTCTTCAATTCATATATGAGTGACTCAAAACGAGACGGGCCAGGTCCGTCTCGTTTTTTATAATGCAATATCTACAGGCTTTTGAGCAGCGGGTTTTAAAGCAGCTTCAACTCCTCCAGTGATTTGGTGAAAATATCCAGCGCTTGGCTGACCTGGCTCTCGCTGACGATGAGCGGGGGAATCCAGCGGATGGTATTGTCCCATGGGCCGCAGGTCAGCAGCAGCAGCCCTCGTTCCTGGCAGGCATGGACGATGGCTTTGGCTGTGGCTTTGTCCGGTGCTCCATCCGAGGTGCGAAACTCGGATCCAACCATCAGGCCCAGCCCGCGTACGTCGGCGATGACCGGCGCTTCTTCCTGCAGGCGGCGCAGACCGGCGGTGAGTTGCTCGCCGCGCTGCCGGGCATTTTCCAGCATGCCCTGCTCGCGCATGGCCTGGATGGTCGCCACAGCCGCAGAGGCAGAAACGATATTCCCGCCAAAGGTCCCTCCATGCGATCCCGCCGTCCAGCGCTGCATCAGGTCCAGCCGGCTGAAGACCCCGGCGATCGGCAGCCCTGAAGCCAGCCCCTTGGCTACGGTCATGATGTCCGGCAGAATGCCAAAATGCTCGAAGGCGAACCAGCGCCCGGTGCGGCCCATGCCGGACTGGATTTCGTCCAGGATGAGCAGGATGCCGTGGCGGTCGCAGATCTGGCGCAGCCCGTGCAGGAAGCTGGCTGGTGGAACGATGTAGCCGCCCTCTCCGAGCACGGTCTCGACCAGCAGCGCCGCGGTTTCCTCGGGTGCAGTCTGGCTGGACAACAGCAGCTCCAGCTCGTCCAGGCACCAGCGGCTGGCCTGTTCCGGCTCCCATCCGTAACGGAAGGCGTAAGGGAAGGGCGCTACGAACACGCCAGGCATGAGCGGCTGGTAGCCGGCGCGGTAGATGGTCTTCGATGTGGTCAGGGACATGGTGCCTACCGTGCGCCCATGGAAGCTGCCCTGGAATACGATCACGTTCGGCCGGTGCGTGGCGACCCGTGCCAGCTTCACGGCTCCTTCGACGGCTTCGGCGCCGGAGTTGGTGAAGAAGAAACCGTCAATGGCGGGCGGAAGGATCGTGCGCAGCTCAGAAATCAGCTCGAGCAGCGGTTTGTGTACCAGGATATTTACCTGGCTGTGCAGCAGCAGCCCGGCCTGGCGGCGGATGGCTTCCACCACTCGCGGGTGGCAGTGACCGGTGTTGGTCACGCCGATGCCGCAGGTGAAGTCAAGATAAGCTTTTCCGTCCAGGCCGTAGACGTAGCATCCTTCGGCGCGTTCGGGAATGATCTCGGTGTAGACGCGTGTAAACCGGGGAGAGGTGTGAGAGGGCTTCGGTATAGTCGGTCATTTGAATTCCTTATCTCGGTGGGCAAGCTAACAGCTTTCCCTACAAAGGCAGATACTCCTTGGCCCAGGAGATGCTCAATTCATCCAGTTTGGCCGGAGTAGGGCTGCCGTTGGAGGTCCAGCCCATGATCTGGTAATACAGGTCCAGCGCGTCTTCGATCTCCTGTGGATCCAAGGCGATGCCCGCTGTCGGACCGCTGCCAGCCAGGGACTGTAGAACTTCTTCGGCAGCCGGTCGTCCTGGCGGGTGAAACCCTCGCGGGCATTGAAGACCCGCATCAGGTTCAGGCGGCGCTCGCCAACTTTCATCAGCTCGTACAGGCTGAAATCCCAGCCGGTCACCGCCTGCACCATCTCCACCGTTTCGCGCGGGCCGTAGAGCGTCCAGGTAGGGCCGAAGACGAACTGGCAAAGCTCGGCGCTGTCGAGCATGCTGTAGAACATCTCGGTATAGGCCGCAAAGCGCACCTTTTCCGGTCCCAGGCTGCGGAAGGCGGTTACATCTTTGAGGTCAATCTCTGCCAGACGATCGGTGTTGAATCTGGCGCAATCTTCTTCGTAATACGGGTCGTGCTCGCTGGACTGGTGGTCGGCGCCGAAGGGATTGACGGCGTAGATCAGCGCCAGGGAACGCTTGGATTGCGGCATGTGGGCGGGAGATTTCGATGTTTTTGACGGTGACCAGGCAGTCCTCCGTCTGCGGTCCCCAGGTTTTCAGCAGCCTGCGCCGACCCTTCTGCCAGGACCTGTCCCAATTGCCCGGAGCGGGTGACGATCTGGCGCAGAGCCTCCAGCATGGCATCGGAGTCGCCAAAACGCAGGTTGAGGCCGCCGGTTTGCTGGCGGGTGATCAGTCCTTTTTCGTAGCATTCCATGGCGAAGGCGATGGTCGCCCCGCAGGAGATGGTGTCCACGCCGTACTCGGCGCAAATCTGGTTGGCCAGCGAAATGGCAGCCAGGTCGCCAATGCCGCAGTACGAGCCAAAGGTGCTGATGGTCTCATACTCAGCGCCGCCATAAAACGGATCGGCCGTGTACTTGCCTTCTTTGATCTCTACCACGCGCTTGCAGCGCACCACGCAGGCGTAGCAGGTGTCGCGATCCTTCAAAATTGTCTCGGACATCTTCTCGCCGCTGATGGCTTCGGCCTGCTCGAACTGCCCTTCGTTGTAGTTAAGAGTAGGCAGCGATCCGATGGTGTTCTGGAAGTTCACCACGTTGGCGGTGCCGTATTTCGCCAGGTTATCCATGTCGGCATTTTCGGGAATGTACTTTGGACCCAGGCGGTTCAGGGCTGCCAGTTTTTCGGGGTGGGCAACAGGAGGCCTGGCTTTGCCGCGCACCACGATCGCTTTCAGGTTTTTGGAAGCCATCACCAGTCCCATGCCTGTGCGCCCATGAGCCCGGTTCGACATGTTCATGATGGCGGCGAAGCGCACACCTTTTTCAGCCGCCGGACCCACCTGCATCACCTCGATCTTCGGATCGCCCAGCTCTTGCTTGAGCATGCCCTCCACTTCGCCAGTGATCTTGCCCCACAGGTGCGAGGCGTCATGCAGCGAGGCTTCGCCGTTGATCAGGGCCAGGTAGACAGGTTTTGGCGATTTGCCCTTGATGACAATCCCATCGAAACCGGCGAACTTCATCTCTGCCGGGAAGAAGCCGCCAGCCTGGGAATCTCCGATCGCACCGCTCATCGGCGAGCGGGCGTTGACATTCACCCGGCTTTGGCCGGAGATCGAGGCGCCAGTGGTAACACCCAGCATGACGGTCATCACATTTTCAGGGCTCAACGCATCCGCACCCCTGGGCGTTTCGCGCAGGATGTAAACCATGCCCATAGCGCTTCCGCCCATGTACTTGCGGTAGAACACCTCGGGTGGAGTCTCAATTTCAAGGGTTCCCGTCGTTCAGATCGACATGCAGAATATTTCCGTGAAATCCGAATGGCATAATAACCTCCAATACAGGGAGAAGAACTGCGCGGCAAGCGCAAACTATCTCCAGTCACGATCCGGAAAACCCGGATTTCTTTTTATTCTAAATCATTTAGAGCGACCCAGACCTCGCAGGTTTTCGTAAACCTGTGAGACCCAGGAGTCACTATTCAGATTATCGAATCCTATTGTTTATCCTTCTGTTTCTTTTGGCGATTTACTCCAGGCAAAGATATTTTTGGTATCGACCGGTTTGTTGTAGATGTCGGTCAGCAGCTTGGGCTTGTCGATCTTTTGGGTCGCCAGGGAAACGACAAACAGGAGTACGACCGAGATCAGGAAGGCGGGAAAAGCCGAGACCATGGTCGAATCGAAGAAGGCGTCCCAAAGGGACTCACTGGCATCTCCATCGTACCCTATCGGCAGGACATAGGAATAATAATAATAGATCGCCAGGACGATCCAGGATACCACTCCACCAATGAACGAAGACAGCGCGCCGATGTGGTTGGCCTTCTTCCAGTACATGCCTATCATGTACGGCGCGACCATGCCTACCAGGATCGAGGTATTGGCCAGAACCGCCAGCTCGTATACCGTCTGGGCGAACATGGCGATGGCTAATGCCATCGCTCCACTGACCAGCAGGCTGAGGCGTGTCAGCAGCAGCTGGGACTTGTCGCTGATGTCGGGTTTGAAAGGCTTGACCAAATTCTGGGTGAACATGGTAGCTCCTGCCAGCAGCGAGCTGTCAGAAGTGCTCATCAGCGCCGAGGCCAGGGCAGCGATGAAGACCGCCGTAAGCACCGGCGGCAGGAATTTCATGGCCATTTCTATCAGCACGAACTCCACCTGGGCTCCCTCCAAATCAGCACCCAGCGCGCCGTAGGCTGTTACACCGATCAGCGGTGAGAGCACGCCGAAAGCAATGTACAGGCCGGCGGCCAGGAAGGCGGCCTGGACTGCCACTTTCTCGCTTTTAGCGGCGCAGGTGCGCTGCAGGTAATCCTGGGCCGGGATGGCGCCCAGGCCCAGCGAGAGCCAGGCTGCGATGTAGTAGAACATGCCGTTGATGCCGAAATAGCCATAATAGCCGTCTTCCTGTGTCGGCCAGATGGCAAAGGGATTCGGGTGGGTTACTTCCTGGGCGCCTGCCAGGGCGAACATCTCGCGCAGCCCGCCCACCGCGCTGATTATCCCAGCCATGATCAAGACCAGCCCGGCGCAGGTCAGGAACATCTGCATGAAATCGAGGGCGGTGTCAGCCCACAGGCCTCCCAGGATGGTGTAGAAGGTCACCACGACAGTTACCAGGATCATGCCGGTCTGCAATGGCCAGCCGAGCAAGGCCTGCAAGATAGCGCCGCCCGCCACAATTTGCGCGGCAGTCCAGCCAAAGTAGGTGACAATTTGCACAATCGTCCCGGCGACTGACATGAATTTTCCATAGCGGTGCTCGAAGAAATCCATGATGGTGATATATTGGGCGCGGCGCGCCAGCCTTACCACGAACAGGCCGGCGATGACCAGGCACAGCGTGGCTCCAAAAGGATCAAATACCACTCCCTGGAATCCATAGACGTAGGCTTCAGAGCTGGAGCCCATCAGGGTTTCGGCGGCGAACCAGGTGGCCATGATGGAGGGAGCGGCCATCCACAGGGGCAGGCGGCGGCCGGCTAACACATAGTCCACGTTGGTTTCGACGCGTTTGGAGGCCCAGTAGCCGACGATCAGCCGGATGATTAAGATCACCACGATTCCGGCGATGATCAGGCCCGCATATTCATACTGTTCAAACTCCATGGCATCCTCCTCTATGTTGAATCAATTGGTCACATTTCCTTGATGGCATACGGGAATCCGTATTGGGCCATTTTTTCCATGAAAGGAAGTGGGTCGAATGCTTCAGGACCGAACACGCCCGGGCCTTTCCAGATGCCGTGTTCGATCAGATCCCACCCGATGACCGCGTTGAAGGCGGTCTGGGCGACCACCGCCTGGCAATTCCACTCCTGCATGCACTGCTCGTTGTCGGCGACCTGGTAGAGGTAAACCTGGCGCGCTTTGCCGTCCTTAATGCCTTTAATCCAGGTGCCGGCACAGGTCTTGCCAAACATATGCTCACCCAGGTGGGCCGGGTCGGGCAGGCAGGCCGCCACCACGTCGCGCGGTGCGACCATCACATCCTTGACCTTGATGGGTTCCTTGTTATCCAGCCCCAACATCTTGATGGTCTTCAAGACGTCGATGAACTGGTCTCCCAGCCCGTATTTGAAGGTAACCCGCCTGCACTTCACCCAGCGCGGCACCAGCAGGACCTCCTCATGCTCGACATTGACGCATTCAACCGGTCCAATGCCCTCCGGAAATTCAAAAACCTCTGGCTCAGAGAACGGGGCAGTGGTGTACCAACCGCGCTGTTTTTCCCAGATCACCGGAGGATTCAGGCATTCTTCTATGGTGGTCCAGATGGAAAAATTAGGCGCAAATTCGTAGCCGCGCACTTCCAGGTTGGCCCCGTCGCGCACTCCGATTTCTTCGATTTCATCGAAAAGATGGTCCTGTGCGTAGCGTGCGAAGACATCTGCCATGCCAGGTTCCACCCCCAGTCCTAACAACGCCAGCAGCCCTTTCTTCTCCCACTGCGCGGCGCGTTCGAACTGGTAGTCCCCGAGCTTTACCCCGGTCTGGTTATATGGATCGGCCGGGTGCGGCTCGGAAAGGGACATCGCCATATCCATGTAATTGCAGCCGCAGCTGAATGCGGCTTCGAAGATGGGGATATTGAAGGAAGGGTCGCAGGCATTCATGATAAGGTCGACGCCATACTTGCGCGCCAGGTCCTCGATCAATCCCTGCTGTTCGGCGTCCACCCATTCTGCCGGAAACCTGCTGGAATCTGCCAGTTTGGCCTGCACTTCTTTTGCTCGCTCCAGGTTGAAATCCGCCAGGACTACCTGCTCGACCCAGGGATGTCGTTTCGCCATTACAGCAATCGCTTCACCCACCCCGCCGACTCCCACTAAAAGAGTTTTCATATATTCTCCTTTCTTTATTTCTTTCAATTTTACTTTCTTTACTTTTATGTTCCTGCAAATACCACAACCTCCAGGGTTGCTACTTACCATTCGAGTTGGCTTCCATCTGCATGAGGACTTCTTCAGCCACTTTGAGGACCTGCAGGATATGCAATTGAGTGTGTGTTGCAGAAATGAAAAGGGGATGGTAGCTCGCCATGATCCCATTTGCCCGCATGCCAAAGTGAAACAGGTTGGCTTTCGTTTTATCCGCTTGCAGCTGGTCGCGTTTGTTCCGGATTTTCTCAAGGCCGAAATGAACCTGGATAATCGATGCCACCCGGTTGACCAGCAGGTTGGCGCCCTGGCGATCACCGATCTCACACAATCCTGCCTGCAGGTTCTGAGTGAGCTGGTTTAGGCGATGATAGATTTCGCCTTTTTCCAACTCATTCAGCACGGTCAAGCCGGCGACCATGGTGATTGGATTGCCAGAAAAGCAGCCAGATTGAAAGATTTGCTCGGATAAATTCCACAAGCCTGTCCGGGGAGTGACGACGCGCTCCATGATGTCTCGCCTACCACCGTACCCCCCGATTGGAAAGCCCCCTCCCAGGATCTTGCCCAGGCAGACTAGATCGGGCTGGATACCAAAATACTCAGCTGCGCCTCCCAACCCAAGGCGGAAGTTGGTCACCACCTCATCGAATATTAAAGGGATTTCATGGCGGGTTGTCACCCATCGAACAGCATCAAGGAAATCCTTTTCAGCTGGAACAACGCCTAAGCCGAAAGCCGAGACCGGCTCAAGGATAACGGCTCCCAGCTCCGATGCATGTTGGGTGATTAGGCTCTCAGCCCTTTCGGCATTGTTGTAAGGCAAGACCAATACGTCTTCACCCGACCTGGCAGGCACGCCGGCACTATCGATGCAGGAAACGGGAGCTTCGGCAGGACCCTGTGTGCCGAGTGTGCTGATCAGCACCGACTCATGCTGCCCGTGAAAATTACCTTCGAATTTGGCGATTTTGTCCCTTCGTCGGAAGGCTCGCGCGGCGCGCAAGGCCATCTGGGTCGATTCAGAGCCGGTATTAACAAAACGCACCATCTCGACGCCAGGCATCAGCTGGCATACTTTTTCCGCCAGCAAAGCTTCCGCCTCGGCTGCCATATAGTAATGAACGCCCTTCTCGACCTGCTCATGGACAGCCTTGATAACTGGCTCAGGCGAGTGTCCCAGTATATGCACACCTCCCCCCATCAGCAGATCAATATAGCGATTTCCGTCCACGTCGGTGAACTCAGCTCCACGAGCCTCGCTCACGTAGATTGGATAGGGCGGCAGGAATTTTCCATTACCAGCCACGCCCCCCGGGAGATACCTGCTGGCACGCTCAAACAATGCCGCCGAGGCAGGTGTCCTCAGTCGAAATTGTTTCTCGAATAAAACTGTCATAAAGTTGTATTGATTCCTTTCAGTGGGTCAGCCAGGCGGGTGATCACTCCGTCCAGCTGATCAAAGGTGATGACCAGGGGCGGCTAAATGTCCAGGAATTGGGCCATCATCAGCCAGGTTGCTAAAAGGGTTCTTCCAGGGATCAGTATGGGTTTATTCTCACCTCCTGCTACCTGAAATCTCCAACTCAAACCGTAGCGACCGGAGTAACCTCATGCAATTTACTCCGCTGGGATCCGCCATTGGTAAACATCCTTAATCACTAAGGGTACGAAAGAGGTGGTCGATTTATGGACTCCTGGCAGCCTCCCGATCACCTCGGTAACGAAGGAATAGATTTCCTCATTGTTGCGACCGACAACCTGGATGCTGACGTCTCGGTCGCCGATCGAGCAGGCCACGTAGCTGACGCATTCTTCCCGGGCAAGCCGCTCGGCCACCATGCGAAATCTGGCTGGTTTCGACTTCAATGAACACGTCGGCGACTACCGAGTAGCCCAGAGCCTGCCGGTTGGCGATGGCATTGATGCTGATCACGCCTGCGCTGGTCAGGCGCTGGATGCGGTAGCGTACCATGCGTTCTGAGATTCCCCCTCCCAGGTTGCGGGCGATCTCGGCAGCCGGCATGCGCCCGTCCTGCATAAGTAAATCGATGATCGCCCGGTCGATCTGATCGATCTTGTTCATGGCGATCTCAGAATTTCCGCGTCCAATCCTTCGGCCAGCGCTCGATGACCACTTTCTTCTGCGTGAAAAACTCCACGGCGTCCATGCCCTGACCGTGCAGGTCTCCGAAGAAGCTCTCACGCCAGCCGGAAAATGGGAAGAAAGCCATCGGCGCAGCCACGCCGATGTTGATGCCGATATTGCCAGCGTCTGCTTCGTAGCGGAAGCGGCGAGCGGCGTTGCCGCTGGTGGTGAACAGGCTGGCCTGGTTGCCGTAGCTGCCGCCATTCACCAGGGCGATGGCCTCGTCGATCGTATCGACATGCACCAGGCCCAGTGCCGGTCCGAAGATTTCCGTGCGGGCGATTTCCCCACCCGGGGGCAGGTTATCCAGGATGGTCGGCCCCACGAAGCTGCCACGCTCGTAGTTCGGGATGCGAGGGGAGCGGCCGTCCACGGTCAAACTGGCTCCCTCTTCCTGGGCTTTCGCGATCAGCTGCTCGATGCGCAGCTTGCTCTGCCTGCTGATGACCGGTCCCATCTGCACGCCCTGATCCAGCCCGTACCCGACCACACGCGTGGCGGCGGCTTCGCAGATGCGCTCGGTGAATTCTCCTCGGGCTTCACCCACCGTGATCGCCAGCGAGGTGGCCAGGCAGCGCTGCCCGGCACACCCGAACGAGCTGTCGGCGGTGATGCGCACCGCCATTTCCATCTCTGCATCCGGCAGCACCACGATCGGGTTCTTGGCGCCGCCCTGCGCCTGGACGCGCTTGCCGTTGGCTGCACCGGTGGCATAGATATATTTCGCCACCGGCGTGGAACCCACGAAGCTGATCCCGCGCACAGTAGGGTGGTGCAGGATGGCATCCACTGCTTCTTTGGAGCCGTTTACCAGGTTCACCACCCCCGGGGGAAGCCGGCCTCTTCGACCAGCTGGAAAATCTTCTGCATGCTGAGCGGCACTTTTTCGGACGGCTTGACGATATAAGTATTGCCGCAAGCCAGTGCGTAAGGCATGAACCAGAAGGGGATCATGCCGGGGAAATTGAAGGGGCAGATCGCCGCACAGACACCCACCGGCTGGCGGATCATGATTTCGTCGATCCCGGGGGCGATATCTTCAGAGATCACGCCCTGCGAAAGTAGGGGGATGCCGCTGGCGACTTCGATATTCTCGATCGCACGCTGCAGCTCGGCTTTGGATTCATCAAAGGTCTTGCCGCATTCCATGGTGATGGTGCGCGAGAGGTCATCGATCTGCGTTTTCATCAAATCCCGCAGCCGCAGCAGGTATTGGATGCGGTCCTGCGCCGGCGTACGCCGCCAGCCAGGGAAGGCCTGTGCAGCGGCCTGGGCGGCTGCCTCGACATCGGCGGCGGTTGAGAGCGGTGTGCGCCCCAGCAGCTCGGCGGTGGCCGGGTTGATCACTTCCAGCCATTCACTGGCTTCAGAAGTGCGCCATTTTCCGTTGATAAAATTCAGAATGGTAGTTTCGGGTGGCATAGACTCTTCCTCTGCTAATCTTCAATACCCTAAGGGTCTTCTTAGTCCCTCAGGGTGTTGTTGTTTATAATCAACGACCAGCGCGTCGGTGATCTCCAGGGCGCGCTCGATGATCTGCAGGCCTTCATCCAGCTGTTCCTGGTTAATGCACAGCGGCGGGACTACGAACAGGATATTACGGAAATTGAAGGTGAAAAGGCCGTTGGTGCGCAGAAAAGCCGCCACCTGGGTGAGCGGGTCGATGGGCTGTCTGGTCACCCGGTCCTGGATGATCTCCAGGGCAGAAAACAACCCGATATAGCGCACGTCACCGACCGAAGGATGGCTCTGCTTGATGGCCTCCAGACGCTCTCCCAGGTACAGTCCAAGCCTGGCGGCGTTTTCAATCAGGCCGTCCTGCTCGTAGACTTCCAGGGTCGCCAACCCGGCCGCACAGGCCAGCGGGTGGCCGCTGTAGGTCAACCCGCAGTACAGCATCTTGTCCTCGAAGAATTCGGCGATCGGCTCGGAAACGACCACCGCACCCAGCGGCACGTAGCCGGAGGTCAGGCCTTTGGCGGTGGTGATGATGTCGGGTGTCACTCCCCAGTTGTCGACCGCAAACCACTTCCCGGTGCGGCCCCAACCGCTCATCACTTCGTCGGAGATCAGCAGGATGCCGTGACGGTCGCAGATTTCGCGCACGCGCGGCCAGTAATCATCCGGGGGCACGATCAGGCCGTTGGAGCCGGTGACGCCTTCCATGATGATGGCGGCGACGTGCTGGGGACCTTCGTATTGGATGATCTCCTCAACGTGGGAGATGCACTCGCGGTGGCAGGTCTCAGGTGTCCAGCCGAAAGGACAGCGGTAGCAGTATGGGTCGAGGAAATGCACCGCGCCCGGCATGGCAGGCTCGACCGGCAGGCGGCGGAAATCCCCGGTGAGAGCGATGGCCCCGTGGGTGGCGCCGTGATAGGAACGGTAGCGTGCCATGATTTTGTGCCGGCCGGTGAAAAAGCGGGCGATCTTGATAGCGTTCTCGTTGGCCTCGGCACCCCCCAGGCAGAAAAAGGTCTTCTTGAGGTTGCCCGGGGTAACTTCGGCGATCTTCTTACCCAGCCGGCCGCGCACTTCAGTGGCCATGCTGGGGTGAGCAAAGCACAGCCGGGCGGCCTGCTCCTGGATGGCCTGCACCACGTGCGGATGCTGGTGGCCGATGTTCAAATTCATCAGCTGGGATGAGAAATCCAGGTAGCGTCTGCCGTCTGCATCCCAGAAATAGACCCCCTCGGCGCGGGTGATGGGGATGGGGTTGACCGCCGACTGCACCGACCAGGAGAAAAAGGTATATTCGCGGCTCAAATCGACGATCTCTCGTGCGGTCAGGTCAGGTGCCTTTGTTTCTGTAATGGACATGTTTGTTTCTCCTGTAGGACAATTTGTCAAATTGTCCTGCTTGTAGGACATGCTTTAGCTTGTCCTAGTACTTTCTGTTTGCCGGTCCTGCGTACTGCCAGTCCTGGCGGACCTGGCCAGGAGGCAGGGCCTGGCCAAGGTGTTACCCTACAAGCCGGTGAATTACCAGTTGCTTGCAACCGGGCGAACTAACAGTTTGCCCTACAAGCCGGTGAATTACCAGCTGCCTGCAAACGGGCAAACTAACAGTTTGCCCTACAAGTCGGTGAACTTTTTGTTTACCCGTCATTTTGGCACTGTGAATGGCGTAGACTGCACCGTCGACGCCAGGCCTAGCGGGCGACAGATTTTAACTGCATCTCTCAGCACATTCAGGGTTTCGTCGATATCCGAATCGCTGTGGGAATAGCTCAGGAACCAGGGCTCGCGCGGGTCGTGGTCTGGCATCACGCCGCGCTCGATCATGGCCTCTACCAGCCTGAGATAGTATTCCTTATCGCTGAGGTCCCAGTTCGCGCTGGTCCGTGACGCGCTCGACGCCCACGGCAAAAGAAAACATGGCGGGCAGGCCGCTGATACAGGCAGGGATTCCCGCTGCGGAGAAAATGTCCTGGATGCCCTGCATCAGGCGTTCTCCTCTCCGGGCGATGGCCGCCAGGACCGGCTGGCTCTCCAGGATGCTGAGCGTGGCGAAGGCGGCGGCTACCCCGGGCTTGTTGTTATTGAAGGTGCCTCCCTGGGCCACTCCGTGCCCGATGATGCCCATGATTTCTTGCTTGCCGCCGAAGGCCGCGATCGGATAGCCGTTGCCCAGCGACTTGGCGTAGGTCGCCAGATCGGGCTGGATGTTGAAGACCTCCTGGGCGCCGCCGTTGGCGACGCGGAAGCCGGTCTTGACCTCGTCGAGGATGAAAACGATCCCGTACTGGTCGCACTGGCTGCGGATGAAGTCCAGGAAGCCTGGCTGGGGCATCACTGCGCCGCAGTTGCCCAGGTACGGTTCGGTGATGATCGCCGCGATGCGGGTGTTATAGGTGCGCAGAGTCTTTTCCAGCACCTCGAAGTCGTTGAACGGCAGGGTGATCACCAGGTCGTGCAGGGCGCGTGGAATCCCCGAGCTGGAAGGGATCGGGGTGGGGCTGTGGCGGCTGCCGTAGTTTTCGGGGTGGGCGTAAGTGGAAAAGAGCAGGTAATCGTGGAAGCCGTGGTAGGCGCCTTCGAACTTAAGAACCAGCTCGCGGCCGGTGTAGGCGCGCGCCAGGCGGATGGCGTGCATGGTCGCTTCGGTGCCCGAGCAGGCCAGGCGGACTGCTTCGACGGCCGGGCACAGGCGGGTGATCTTCTCTGCCACCTCGACTTCCAGCTCGCCGGTCATGGCGAACAGCACGCCCCTGTCGATCTCCTCGTGCACTTTCGAGTCCACTTCGGGATAGGCGTGACCCAGGATGACCGGGCCGAAAGCCAGGCGGTAGTCCAGGTAGCGGTTGCCGTCCACATCCCACAGGTATGCCCCCTGCGCTCTTTGAACATAAGGTGTGATGTCTTCACCCCAATAGCGGAAATTGGAGTTCACACCCAGCGGCAGCACTCTGCTCGCCCGCTCTTGCAGCTGCTTGCTTTTCTCGAATGAGATGCGCATTGGCTTCTTCTTTTCTGTCGGAATCCGACAAATTATTCAGTTATTCTTTCTTATTCTGACAATTGAAGCTGTGATATTTATAGAATCGGAAATAACAATTGTCAAGTGACAATTGTCATATCTTGCCAGGGGAATTACTGACTGCGATTTAATCCACCTGGGCTTTGATTAATCCAGCCAGTCGTTGGCCTGCTCGATGCGCTGCAGGATCTCAGCGGCTTCTTCAGGGTCAGCCAGGTGTGCCCGCCCGTCCGGGTCGGTATGGATGGGGATCAGCTGGTAATCCAGGTAGTCTCTACCCTGGAATCGCACCAGCAGGATGATACTCTGCCGGTGGTCGCGCAGCCCCTGGTCGAAGACGAAATTCCCCAGGCCGTAGAAGACCGGCACTTCCTGCGAACGGGAAGGGTCAACCAGGGTTTGAAAGGCCTGAATGACGTGGGTGTGGTTGCCCACCACCAGGTCGGCTCCGGCCTGCACCGTGTACTGCGCCTGCTCGCGCTGCCACCAGTTGGGGAGCAGGTTGTCCTCCGAACCCCAATGCGGCAGGGCGATGACCACATCGGCAACTTTGCGGGCCTCGGCTATCGCCGTGCGCATGTTTTCCTCATCCAGAAAAGCAATGCCGGGCTGTCCCTCGGCCGCGAAGACGGTCGGCGAGAGCTTGCTGTCTCCCAGCGAGACGAAGCCGAAGCGCACGCCGTTGCGCTCGACCACCACCGGGCTCAGCGCCTCTTCCAGGTCCGCCCCGCCGCCGGCTGGCTGTATGCCGACGCGGCGCATGTTTTCGAGCGTGTCGAACATGGCGAAGTCGCACCAGCTCTTCATCGCCCCGCAGTCCTTGATGTGGTTGGTGGCCACGCTCATCACGTCGAAGCCGGCCCAGGCCAGGGCGTCGGCGTTGTCCGGGCTGCCGACCAGCTGGTAGGTGCGCCAGCAGCCGGTGTGCTCGATTTTATCGCTCATGGTGGCGTTGAAGGTGCCCACCGCGATGTCTGCATCAGTGATAATCTCCTTGACCTCTTCGTAGGGGTAGTTGGGGTTGCCGTTAGCATCCAGGGCGGCCTGCACGCAGCGCGCCGGCACGATGATGCCGGTGAACAGCAGCGTGGTGATGGGCGGCTCGTTGGGCGTGGCGGCGAAGACTTCCGAAGTCTGCGGAAGAGATGTAGGTGTGATCGGAAAAAGCGAAACCATGGGCGTTTTGGAAGGCCGCGGCGCCGAGCTGGTGGGATTTTGAGGCACGGGCGTGGCAGATGAACTTCTCGTGGGTGATGAATTTTCTGGGGAGATGACCTGCACAGGAGAAGAGCTGGCAACCTGGCAGGCAGCAAGCAGGATCAGGCACAGGATGGAAGTCAGGCTTCGGTGGTGCAGTGATTTTTCCATTGGCGGACTACTCTTCAATGTTTGCCTATGTTCGACTGCCTCGGGTCCAGGCCAATCCCGCCGAGCAGGTGAGCTTATTTTATAACAAACCCGGTCAGTTAAGATAGAAAACAGGGAAAATTCCCAAAAGATCATAATCACGTGTTTCATTCATGAGAGTTGAATCGGATTTAATACGGGATAAATCCTTGACGGAAGTACGCCATTGGCGTTACATTTTAAATGTTATTCGTGTTTGCTAAAAGTGAAAAAGGTGATCTCACAATCGAGCAAGTGAAATTTTTACGAAAGATCGTGGAAGAAGAATACCCATGAAAGATGAGCTGTTTTCCGAATTGGTCTTGAGCCTGCGAGAGGGTGGAGCGATATTACGCGGAGAAACCCCAGCGGCGCGGACATTTACCTTCGAACCGCTGGATATTAAAGTCATACGTGAGAAACTTAGGCTAACACAGGTGCAATTTGCGGCTTTGCTGGGGATCAGTGTGAGCACGCTGCGCAATTGGGAGCAGGGTCGAAGGGAACCCGAAGGCCCGGCGAAAGTTCTATTACGAATAGCAGAAAAACATCCTGAGGTGGTTTTGGATGTCGTACGCTCGAGCCCTGGTTCAATAATTTAAGAATATACACGCTGATATCGCGGATGAAAAGGATTAAAAATCAAAAAATCCGTGTTATCCGTGTACAAAAAGCTGTTTCTGGGAGAGATAAGCCATGTGTCTTTCCTGTGAAAAACACGTCGTTCAGAAGCTGTGGTACCTGGAGCCGCAGGCACACTATTCCAGCGGATTGGTGCAGGACACCCTCGATAAGTTCATGTACCAGGCGGTGGTGCTGCCGGGATTGAAGAGCATCGTCAAGCGCCAGCCGTACGGGGGAGAACGCTGGAGTGGGGTGCAGAAATCGCTGTGGGACTGGATCACCAAGAGCCTGCACTCCTTCCAGGTGCTGCCCGACTTGGAATTGGCCTTCAAGGTCATCGACCTGTCCAACGAGATTGGGCTGTCGACCTGCGGCTGCGCTGAAGTCCTGGAGCCGGAGCGCCCGGAGCTGTACCGCTGCATCGGGCTGAACAACGCCGCCCGCATTACCTTCCTTGACCCGCCGCAGCCCTTCGAGCACCTGAGCAAGGAACGCGCCAAGGAAATCACTGTGGAGTGGCGTGAGCAGGGCTGCTACCAGACCGTGGGCTGGCGGCTGGGCCCGAATGTCACCTGGCTGTGCAACTGCGACCAGGCCTGCGGCTGCCACCGCACGCCCGAGCTGGAATGGGGGCAGATCCCCAGCTTCTTCGTTAACAGCCTGCTGGACGCCGCGGCCTGCGACGGCTGCGGGCTGTGCGCCGACTGGTGCCACCGCGACGGCGCCCTGAGCTTCGGCGAAGACTGCCGGGTGCGCGTCGACCAGGCGCTGTGCAAGGGCTGCGGGCTGTGCATCGAGCACTGCCCCAACCATGCCCTGTGTTTCGTACCGCGCCAGGAGTATTATGATGTGCCGACGCTGAAGAAGGTCAGGCTGCCGGATAGTGGGGTGATGGTGTTGTGAATTAGGATGGTAAAAACTCTGCTACATCGGGCAGGGAAGAGAAATTACTCCTGTTTTCCTGCTTGTGAGAAACCGTTTCAAAACTATTTGTGTTAGGACTTCCGTAAAAACTGAGCAGACACTAAATTTCTGACAACAACCGTACCTCTATCGCTTCCCCGCCCAATTTTCGTGCCAGGCCAGCATCGGCGGTGACCAGCGGCAGGAGACAGGCTTACAATTTGGATACTGCCTTGAGATCCTCGATTACACGAATAAAGCCCGGATGAACAGCCGGAATGTTTTAACGACTTTATCACCATGCGCGCCTCGTCTTTGTCTGCGGATATTCCAGGATAGCGGTAGAGTAACGCATAGCGGTCTAATCCCTCCAATAAACTCCGCTGAAGCTCAAAAATCGGATTGATTTGTAAGCACAATTCAAGCAGCTCAATCAGGTTGTGCGTTTTAGGGAAAAGAACTTCGTTTTCTTGTAAAAAGGCTTTCATGTATTTTTCTGCTGATTATTGCGCATGAAAGCAGGCTGCATCGTAATTGGGATGCTTGAGAGCGCGATACTCCCTTTGAGCTGAATGAAAATCTGCTTCGGCTTTTTCGATCCACTCAGCTGTCAGGCTGTTCATATAGAATTTTCCCCTCGCGCACCACCTCTTTCAAGAAAAGATCGCCAAGCGCCAGTCGTTGAGCGAGCGTGGCAGGTGTGTACACAATCAAATCCAACCCATAGTGATACTCTATTGACCGGCAAATTTCTACGGCTTGCTCCACGCTCCGGAGCGGCGTATCCATTACCACCAGGAGATCGACATCACTCTCTGGGCGGGGATTCTCGCGCCCATAAGAACCAAACAGGATAATCCTTTGTGGTTTAAATTTACGCACAATCTGGCGGACCGTATCGTCGATTACTTCAAATGATATGGTTTTGCGCTGGTTGATTGGTTGAGGTCTGGAAACCTGAATATCGGATGCCATGGAGAACCTGGTTCTTCCCTAACTTCTTTAGTCCTTGATATTCTAACAGACGTGCATGTCATAAACTCAGATTCTAAGCGCTAAGATTACTCCTCCCCCGGCTCCCCCACCTCCCCATAATCCAATATCTGCCTTGCCCCGCTGCCGGGCTCAGGCGAGCCGATGATGCCCTTGCTCTCCATGGTCTCGATTAAGCGGGCAGCGCGGGTGTAGCCGATGCGCAGGCGGCGCTGCAGCATGGAGATCGAAGCTCTCCCCTGCCGGCGCGCCAGGTCGACGGCCTCGTGCAGCAAAGGATCGTTTTCCTCTTCGGCCTTCATTTCCTCCCACAGCGGCATCTGCTTGAGCGGCAGGGCCGAGCCCGGCATGATCGGGGATGCCCCCGGCAGCCGTCGCGCGCGGGCTGCATGCTGCCGGCGAACTGGCGCCAGTAATTGACCAGCCGCTGGATTTCATTATCCGAGACGAACACCCCCTGCAGGCGCACCGGGGCAGGCGCATCGGGCGCCTGGAAGAGCATATCGCCGCGCCCCAGCAGGCGCTCGGCGCCCGGCTGGTCCAGGATCACCCGGCTGTCGACCCCCGAAGCCACGGCGAAGGCGATGCGGGCGGGGAAGTTGGCCTTGATCAGCCCGGTGACCACGTCCACCGAGGGCGCTGGGTGGCGATCACCAGGTGGATGCCGGTGGCGCGTGCCAGCTGCGCCAGGCGGGTGATGGTGCGCTCGGTCTCGTCGGGCGCCAGCATCATCAGGTCCGCCAGCTCGTCGATGATCACCACCAGGTAGGGCAGTTTCTTCTCGCCGCGCTGCCAGCTGCTTGCTGTTGTATTCCTGGATGTTGCGGCAGCCGGCTTCGGCCAGCTTGCGGTAGCGCATGTCCATCTCGCGCGTCACCCACTGCAGCGCGGCGACCACCCGCTCCAGCTCCACCACCACCGGCGCCAGCAGGTGCGGGATGCCGTTGTAGCCGGTCAGCTCCACGCGCTTGGGGTCCACCATGACCAGGCGCAGGTCGTCGGGCGTGTTGTGCAGCAGCAGGCAGCAGATCAGCGCGTTGACGCACACCGACTTGCCCGAGCCGGTCGCGCCGGCGATCAGCAGGTGCGGCATGGCCGCCAGGTCGGCGGCCACGCGCGTTCCCGGAGACATTCAGGCCCAGGGCAAAGCGCAGCGGCGATTTCAGGCGTTTGAAGGCCTCGCTTTCGATCACGTCGCGCAGCGCCACCAGGGCGATCTCGTCGTTGGGCACCTCGATGCCCACGAAGCCCTTGCCGGGCACGGGCGCCTGGATGCGGATGGTGCGCGCCGAGAGCGCCAGCGCCAGGTCGTCTGCCAGGGCAGCGATCTTGCCCACCCGCACGCGCATGCGCCCGCCGCGCGATTCGATGAAGTCCGGCTCGACGCCGAACTGGGTGATGGTCGGCCCGCGGTTGATCTCCACCACCTTCACCGGCGCGCCGAAGGAAGCCAGCGTGTCTTCGATGATCTGCGAGCGCCGCTCGTCGGCCGTGTCATCGTAGGTCGCTTCGCTGCCTGCTTCCAGGATATTCTCGACGGAGGGCAGGATCCACAGGCGCCTGGGCGGCTGGGAGCTGGCAAACGGGCTGCCGGCAGCCGCCAGCTCAGGCGGTATGGTTGAGGTTGGCAGTTGATCACCAGCTGCCAGCCCCTCCTCAGCCAGCGGGTGCTCCCCGGTGGGGGTGAAACCGTCGTTGAGCAATGTGCTCCGGGTGTCAGTGGCGCTGCGCGGGGAGCCAGTCCTGAAATCCTGCCACATGTCCTCCACCCCATCGCGCAGCCGCAGCCACCACGGGGAAAGGCGGTGGGCTATCTCCAGCACCGTCACGTCCAGGATCAGCAGCAGGGCGATCATCAGCCATGCCAGCAATGCCACCGCCGCGCCGCCGGTGCCCAGGACGGCGACCAGTGCCTGGTAGATCAGCGCGCCGGTGTAGCCGCCGCCTCCGCCAGACTGGGCCAGCTCCTGGGAGCTGGTTTCACCATTGAGCAGCATGAGAAAGTGCAGCCCTGCCAGGATATTGAAGAATAACAGCCCGATTCCCAGCAGGCGCTCGAGGCCCAGGCGCGGGATGCGCTCGAAATTGCGCAGCACCAGCCACAGGCCGGCCACGATCAGCGTGCCGGGGAACAGGTAGGCGCCCAGGCCGAAGGCCTTGCGCAGCCCCGAAACCCAGCTGCCGGTGAGCGGGCTGTTGGTGGCAGACAGCAGGCTGAGCCCGGTCAGCAGGCCCACCAGCACCAGGAAGATGCCGATGATGTCCAGCTTGCGGTCGAGCGTCATACCCTGCCGCACCGCTTTTGCGGTGGGAGCCGCCTGGCGCGATTGCCGCGGCTGTACGACCGGGGACGAGCGCCGCTTCGCCCTGCGGAAGGGCAGCTTGAGCGGGCTTTTCGCCGCCCTGCCCTTACTCTGGGCAGCTTTCGAAGTCTGGCCTCCCCGGCGGCCGTTCTTGCTGCCGCTTTTCGTGCTCTTGTGCTGGACGGTTTTGCTGGATTTGGATGTCATCGGAAGAGTCAATATCCAGGCTGCAATTTGCGGGCCAGGAGATCAGATTCGGGCTCTCTCGCCAGGGATTATAGCACAAATGGTCTGGTTAGATTTCACGCCCCGCACACAGGAGAATGTCTGGGACATTGCAGGGTATAATTTGTACACGGATCACACGGATTTATCGGATTGATCGCATCCTAACAGTACCTGATTCGTGTATCGATTTCCGTGTACCAAAGGTCTTATCTTGTTTGAAATTGTGTTCCTCGGCACCTCCGCTTCCGCTCCCTCGCCTCACCGCGGCCTCTCGGCCCAGGTGGTGATGCACGACGAATACCGCTTCCTGGTCGATTGCGGCGAAGGCACCCAGCGCCAGATCATGCACTCCGGCCTGGGTTTCAAGCGCCTGAACCGCATCCTGATCACCCACGGGCACCTGGATCACATCCTGGGCCTGGCCGGGCTGCTGTCTACTTTTACGCGCTGGGAGACGATCGAGCAATTGGAAATCTACGGCGGCGCCTGGGCCCTGGAGCGCATCCACGACCTGCTGTACGGGGTGGTGCTGCGGGGCGCCAGACCCCCGCTCGACATCCAGCTTGCATACCGTCCAGGCAGGGTCTGATCATCGAGGCGGAAGACTTCCGGGTGGAAGCCGTGCCGGTCCAGCACCGCGGGCCGGACTGTTTTGGCTACGCTTTCGATCGAAAAGCCGCGCCGGCCATTCCTGCCGGAGAAGGCGGAGGCGCTGGACATCCCCCCCGGTCCCTGGCGCCGCGACTGCTGGTGGACGGGCAGCCCGCTTCCCTGCCGGACGGGCGCCTGATACTGCCGGAGCAGGTGCTGGGGCCGGAGCGGCCCGGGACGCGCCTGGTGCATGATCGGCGACGTCGGGCGCACCGAGAACCTGGTGGATGTCTGCCGCGACGCCGACGCCCTGGTGATCGAAGCCACTTACATGGAGGAAGAAGCCCAGATGGCGCGCGATTTCGCCCACCTGACCGCCCGGCAGGCGGCTCGGCTGGCGCAGGAAGCCGGCGTCGGGCACCTGATCCTGACCCACATCTCACGCCGCTACCGCGAGCGCGATGTGCTGGGCGAGGCGCGGGCGGTCTTCGCCGAACTCGCATCGTGGCGCGCGATTTCGATGCTTTCCAGGTGCGGCGCGGGGAGCTGGTGGAGATATACAGGGGGAGATGAAGGGCAGACCTTCATGGTAGACCGAGCGCTGTTCTTTCCAGATGTCGGCTTCGTTGTGGTAGCCGGCCTGTTCCCAGAAGCCCAGCCGGTCGCGGCCCATGAACTCCAGGCCGCGCAGCCACTTGGCGCCTTTCCAGAAATAGGGCGTCTTCAGGTCGTCACGCCCGGGCAGGTTGCCGATCACGCCGCGCAGCGGGTAGCCGTGGTCGGGCGTAGATCGGCTCGCCGTCGAAATGCGTCGCCAGCAGGAAGTTGTCCGCCAGCACCACCTCCAGCGGCAGGTTGACGGTGAAGCCGTATTCGGCGTGCTGCATCACGTAGCGGGCGCTGGGCTTGAGCTGGATCAGACCCTTTTCGACCAGCGTGCGCACGGAGACGCCTTCCCACACGGTGTCAAACTTGCTCCAGCGCGTCACGCAGTGGATGTCCATGGTCATCCTGGTGCGCGGCAGCTGCATGAACTCGTCCCACGTCCAGCGGACTTCCTTTTCCACCTCGCCCCAGACTCTGAAATCCCAGGCCGCCGGGTTGAAGCGCGGCACCGGGCCGTAGTGCAGCACGGGGAACTTCTGGGTCAGCGACTGCCCGGGCGGCAGCCTGCCTTCCTGGGCGAAGCGCTGCTGGTCTTCTTTGCGCTTGAAAATGCTGTCGAACATGATGGCCTCCAACGATAATGGGGGCATTATATCAGGCTGGATCAGTCTGATTATTAACAGAGCATTACGCCATGTAGCGCAAGCTTTAGCTTGCGGCATTCGGACAAGCTGAAGCCTCCACCAAATTCACGGGGCATGATGTCCTACATGTTTGCGAATGGAACAAGGTTTTTTTTCTCATACCTATCAAACAAGGACAATCATCACTTGACTGAGGAATGACAAATCGATATAGTATTTACAATCAAACTGGCATCGACGAATTTGTATCCCTGGCCATTGCCGCTAACACATTCAAATATGGGAGTAATAAATCACAGTTGCAATAATAAATCAGCAAGGTAGCTGCCCGCAAATTCTTTATGGACTTCTTTTTTGTAGAAGGGGATCGAAATGAAGGCACAATTCGCTCGTTTTCTCAGCCTGCTGGTTCTATTGACACTGCTCCTGCCCAGCAATACGCTGACGTTTGCAGCGCCAACGGATACATACACCATTTCCGGACGTGTGACCGATGCGAACGGCAACGGGCTGGCGGATGTAGCCATTTATGCCCCCAAACTGGTGTTCTTGCCCCTGGTGGTGCAGGGTTCTTCCGCTAACCTTGCAAATGCGGACTTTCCCGCGCCGGAAAACCAGAGCACACAAGCCGCTACCTCCTACTCGACGTTGACTGATGCCAACGGCTACTACACCCTTCCTGGCCTGCCAGCTGGCTCCTATACGATCACGGCTGCCAGACAAGGGCAGCAGTTTTCACCTATCTCCCGGTCCGTGACATTGCCTCCCGATGCCCCTAACCAGGACATCCAGGAAGTCCTCACCGGCGCCATGGTCTTCGTCCCCGCCGGCGAGTTCCAGATGGGCTGCGACCCGAACCACAATGGCGGCTATTCCTGTTACATCGGATGAGCTGCCCCTGCACACCGTCTACCTGGACGCCTACTATATCGACAAATACGAAGTCACCAACGCCCAGTATGCGCAGTGCGTGGCGGCCGGCGCCTGCCCTGCGCCGGCGTACAATTCTTCTTACACCCGCGCCTCCTACTACGACAACCCCGCTCTACGCCGATTACCCGGTGATCTATGTCTCCTGGTACAACGCTCAGGACTACTGCACCTGGGCCGGCAAGCGCCTGCCGAGCGAGGCCGAGTGGGAGAAGGCCGCGCGCGGCACGACTGTAAGAGCCTATCCGTGGGGCGACGCAGCCCCGACCTGCCGTTAGTGAACTGGGTATGTCAATGGTCGATACTGTGTGGGCGATACCTCCCAGGTGGGCAGCTACCCGCTGGGCGCCAGCCCCTACGGCGCCCTGGACATGGCCGGCAACGTCTGGGAGTGGGTCAACGACTGGTGGCAATCGGACTATTACAGCCTCTCGCCCTACAGCAACCCGCCTGGCCCGGCGACGGGGACTTACAAGGTGATCCGCGGCGGGGGCTGGGTCGACTACTACGCCTACCGCTTGCGCGTGGCGTACCGCGACAGCTACCACGTCCCGGGCAATCGCTACCACCTCATCGGTTTTCGTTGCGCCTCCTCTCCAGCACCTTGAGCTGCTGGGCTGCTGATTTCTGTACTTCTGGGAGATGTGGGGGCGCAGCCCCCACATCCACGCACTCAAAACCCAGTGAATAAAGATGAAGACCTATAAAAACATCTACCCGCAGATTTGCAGATTCGCCAACCTGTACCAGGCCTGGCGCTCGCC
Source organism: uncultured Chloroflexia bacterium (assembly GCA_963698765.1). Lineage (GTDB taxonomy): Bacteria > Chloroflexota > Anaerolineae > Anaerolineales > UBA4823 > CAVOSB01. Next base: position 37,781 of record CAVOSB010000030.1, on the reverse strand, counting down.
CGCTGCGGCAAGCGCCAGCGCGCTGCGGTGGCCGATTTTGAATTCGACCTGGAAGGGGACCTGCTCGAGCTGCAGCAGCAGTTTGCGCCGGGACAAGTTGAAAGCTTGTCCTACAAGTAGCGCAAGCCCTGGCCACGTACGCCAGGAGGGACTTTAAGCTTGCGAGGGGACAAGCTAAAGCCCCCGCCAAATTCACGGGGCATGATGTCCTACAACTCCAGGCTCTCCCCCGGCTGCAGCACGTGGACTTTAGTCTCGGTCTCGGCTTCTACCCGCATCTTCCAGGCGTTGGCGTCCTGGGCGATCAGCCCCCAGGTGTTGTAGTGGTAGGGGATGACGTGCTGGCCCAAGAGCTTCACCGCCCGTAGAGCGTCATCCGGACCCATGGTGTAGTTGTCGCCGATCGGCAGCACCGCCAGGACAAGCCCCTCCTCGCCGATCAGCCGCATGTCGCCGAACAGGCCGGTGTCGCAGGCCAGGTAGATCTTCTCGCCGTCGTTGGTGGTCAGCAGGAAGCCGGCCGGGTTGCCGCCGTACGAGCCGTCCGGCAGCCCCGAGCCGTGCAGCGCCATGGTCAGCTTGAGGTAGCCGAAGGGGTGCAGGTGCCCGCCGCCCAGGTGCTGGGCGTGGGTGTTCACACCCTGTTTTGAAAGCCACTTGGCGATCTCGGCGTTGCTGATCACCAGGCGCCGGTGCGTTTGGCGATGCTGACCGCGTCGCCGGTGTGGTCGCCGTGCCCGTGCGAGACCAGGATGAAATCGGGGTGCATGCTCTCGGCAGTGGTCGAGCAGGAAGGATTGTCCTTGAAGTAGGGGTCGACCAGCAGCTTGTAGCCGCCGGTCTCCAGCCCCAATGCTGCGTGCCCGTACCAGGTGATGGTAAAACTCATATTTTTTCTCCTTCCTTACCCCCCTTCCTTTTAGGAAGGGGGGCAGGGGGGGTAGGTCAAAACGGTCCGAACTCGATCGCCACGGCGATGGCCAGGAAGATCACCGTTACCACGAACACCATGCCCCACAGCGGCAGCGTCCAGCGCAGCCACTTGGGGAAGCTGACCACCGTCAATCCCAGGCTGATCAGCAGCACCGGGTTGGTGGGGTAGGCCAGGTTGGAGAAGCCGTCACCGAAGCAGTAGGCGGTGACCGTGGTCTGGCGGGTGACGCCCACCAGGTCGGCCAGATCGGCAGCAGGATGGGCATCATCAGGAAGGCCTTGGCCGAGCCGGAGGCGATGAAGAACTCCATGATCAGCGCCAGGAAGTAGATGGCCAGCGCGGCGACGAACGGGCTGGCTTCGGTGAAAGGCCGGGCGGCGGCGTGCAGGATGGTGTCCATGATGCCGCCCGTGGCCACGATGTACTTGATGCTGGCAGCCATCAGGATCAGCGGCACGGCCGGGGCGATGCCGGAAAAGCCCTCCCCGCAGCGCCTTCAAGACCAGCCGCATGGACGAGCCCGCCAGCAGCGCCGCGCCGATCCCGCCGACGAAGAACAGCAGCCCGATCAGCGGCAGGGCGACGGCCGAGATGGCCGACAGGAACGGCCCGGATAACAGCACGAACAGGATCAGGACCAGGAAGACCAGCGACCAGATGCCAGCGCGGCGCAGGTGCAAACCTTCTTCCTCCAGCTGCGCCAGGTTAGCCTGCATGTATTCTTCCTTACCGAGCTGGTCTTCGGCGTACACCGGCGAGGCTTCCGGACGGCGCTCGACCTTGCGGGCGTAGCGCAGCAGGAAGAAGGCGAACACCAGGTAGATGGCCAGGAAGATCGGGATGCGCAGCCAGGCGCCTGAATAGAGCGGCAGCCCGGCGATGTTCTGCGACACGCCGATGGTGAAGGGGTTGGTGACGGCGGCCGAGAAGCCCATGTTGGTCGCCAGGATGCTCATGCCCAGCCCGGTCAGGGCGTCCCAGCCCAGCGAATAGGACAGGGCGATCATCACCGGCACCAGCAGCACCACCTCTTCGAAGATGCCGAAGAAGGCACCGATGGCCATGAAAATGAAGGCGATCACCAGCAGCAGCTGGTACTTACGCCCGGCGAAGGCCTTCACCACCCGCGCCAGAGCGGCCTTCATCAGCCCCGACTTGTCCAGGATGGCGAACGAGCCGCCGATCAGGAAGATGGTGACGATGATGACGATGATGGTCAGCGCGTCCGGTCCCCACAGCACCTCGATGGGTGCGGTGAACCAGCGCCAGACGGGGTAATCGGGCGAGGGCACGTACTGGAAGGAGGTCGGGTCGATGGTCTCGATGCCGTTGACCTCGATGCGGTCGTACTGGCCGGCTGGCACGATGCGCGTCAGCAGCCCGGCCAGCATCATCAGGACGAACAAAATGATCAGCGACTGCAGGAAGGCCCGCTTGCTGATCTGTGCGCCGGCTTTTCGGTTCATTTTGGATTCCTTTGTCGGAAAGGGATGCTTTGGGGTTAAATTATAATGGTTGGAAGGTTTTATCGTAGGGCGGGATTTTATCCTGCCTCCGATCCGTTTATATGCGCGCCAAATCCGGCAGGTTTGCCCTGGTCCGGCGACCGTGACAGGCCTGCACTAAGGGCTGCTGCGTTTTAGGCCAAAAGAGCCAGGCAGCCCGTGGTTGGGTAGGAATTACAGGCCTTTAACTATGGTTGCTAAAAGCAAGAGCGCTGCAGCCAGCAAGGCCAGCCAGAATGAATATTGGGATAATGCGGCATCGTTCCTGTCGAGCCGAGCAGTGCCAGCACAGCCAGCGCCAGGGCAATAAACCAGGTGATCTGTTTCGGTGGGGATAGTTTCATCTTTTTCCTCCATTATTACGACTTTCAATTCGGGTGCAGGTGTGTTTTTCGGTTTCAGTCTTCGAGAATAAACGTTACTTTCATTTGGACCCGGTACTCGCTGATTTTCCCGCGATCATCGATCAGGACTTCCTGGTTCTCGATCCAGGCGGATTTGACTTGATGGAGAGTCTTGCTGGCGCGCGCGACTCTCTTCCTTGATCGCATCGTCAAAACTCCTGGTTGAAGAGGCTTTGATTTCGGTTACCCGTGCGACAGACATTGGCGAGCTCCTTTCTGTGGGAGAGGGAAAGGCGGAAATTGCTTTTGATGCGGGGATTTCGAGCTTATTATATCGGATTTCGTGCTTCAGCCGTAGGGCAGGATTTTATCCTGCCTTTGATCTTCAAGCCGCCAAATCACTACTGGCAGGCAGGAAACCCTGGCCTATCGTCCAGGACTGGATTGCCCTACGAACTGCATCCCATGTAGAAGCGATTGTCGTGAAGGAAATTCACCCTTATTCACCAGCCTCAGACTTATAAATCAATTTGTCATTTTGCACAGTATAAAGCTCTAATTGGTTTCCCAAAATATTATACTGATCTATCCATCCCAATAAAGTTGTGTAAGTCCCTTCTGAATGCGATTTTAGATGTGAGCATGCGACCCCGGAAGTCATCTCCATCATTGATACCCTGATTGTATCGTCTACGAATTGATAGGCGCCTTCATAATCTCTACAAGATGTAGTGCCTCTAAATGTGCTCCCATCGAACCGCAGTGTAAATGAACCAACCTCGTAATCTTCCATGTTGTCAGCATATTTCAAACGCCATGTTTTTCCGATCAGGTCCTGTGGATTGGCATTAAATTTGGGCAAGAGCCGGTATTCCAGCAAGGTATCTCCTAGATCATTCAATAAGAATAATTTTTCTTCTTCATAACGATAGCTGGTTACACTCCTGAAGGTGTTTAGATACTCAACTTCTTGTTCCATTACACCAACAGGTTCATTGCAGGCCATTTCTGTATTCGCCAGTTCGTTGATTTGAATGCCATTCACTGGCTTTAATGTATATTTTGCGAAGTATAAATTGCAGCCGGACGATCCAGATAGTTCCTGCTCTGTAACTTTTAAGGTAATGGCTATGTCCTCCAATAACTCACGATCATGGTTGGCTTGTAATATCCAGCGGGTGCCATTTAGCTCCAAATTCCCAAATGGGGAAGCACAACTCGATAGGATGAGTAAACATCCAAGAAAAGCCAGACACCTAGAGTTCATCAGCCCTCCAAACTACTGGCCACCCTTTCCTGGATCCATTCTCTCATTGCCTCGACCTCTTGCCGACGGGAGGCCTCAAAAGTACACTCCAGCCGTCCCTGTTCGGATAGCTGCACGGCCAGGCTGAGCAGCCCCCCATTCTTTTCTTCCAGGCTCATTTTCTCAATCTTCTCCAGCGGCAGGTAATCCCACACCCCCCCGTAGCGCTCGCGCCCGCCGCGCCTGTGCTCTTCGCGGATCAGCACCAGCTCACGCTCGGCCAGGATTACGGCCTGTGCCGGGGCCAGCGTGCGGTAGAAGGTGCGGCCCAGCACGCTCGCCACCGGTTTTAATATCTCCGGCTGAAAGATCGCCTGCACCAGCTTTTCTCCCGGCAGCAGGCTGCGGCGGGCGTAGTTCATGAACTTGTAGCTTTGCTGCGCCCACCCTTCGAACTGGCTGGCATCGACCGTCTCTCCCCCCATCTCGATATCGGCAGCCTGGCGGCGCATGCGCTCCACCAGCGGCTGCAGCAGGTAATCGCTGACCGCGTTGAAGCGCAGGCTGGCAGAGGCATAGTCCCCCTCCCACGTGTAACCGCTGACCTGCAGGCTGGCCTCCAGCAGGGCTTCCCGCCATTCAATTCGGCAGATGCCCGGGTAGGGGAAAATGCTGACCTGGCAGCCCTCGCCGCTCTTTTCCAGCACCGCGATCCCATCTCCCAGGCCGCAGACCAGCTTCTCAGGGCTGCGCCGCAGGAAGCCCTCGAAGGCCGGCACCAGCACCGTGTAGGGGAATTCCTGCCCCTCCTTTTCCCGGTTTGCGAAAAAAGCCCGGTATACCGCCGGCAGCCCGTCATAAGATTCAATGCGTTTGGCCCAGGAGACGCGGGTCTGCTCGTCCTGGTTGATTTTCCGCAGCCAGGCCCAGTCAGGGGTCGAGAGCCGCTTCCAAAACCTGCTCAATCTGGCCTGTAATCCGTTCATGGTGGGGCATCTTAAGCGCAATCGATCGATCAACCGGCGGCGCAAATTCAAGGGGTGAATCTTACTTGTGGTAGCTTATAATGTGCAAAATCTGGAGGAAAATGAAGACGCTGCTTAAGATTCTACTCGGTTTTTTGGGCATTTTGCTGCTGCTGGTGCTGTTCCTGGCCGCTTCTATCTTGTATGATACCATCACCGGCCGCGGCCGCATCGAACAGGTCGCCAACACCCTCATCCCGGGGCAGTCCGGCGCTCCGGACGTCCATGCTTACGTGGCTGCGCCCGTGGGCCAGGGTCCCTTCCCGGCGGTGATCATGATCCACGAGTTCTTCGGACTGAACGAGAGCATCGTGGGCAAGGCCGAGGCGCTGGCCGAAGAAGGCTACCTGGTGGTGGCGCCCGACACCTTCCGAGGCTCGACCACCGCCTGGATTCCGACGGCCATCTACCAGGTGCTCACCGCCCAACCCGAGCGGGTGAGCCAGGACCTGGATTCGGTCTTTGCCTGGCTGGAGGGGCAGCCGCAGGTGCAGGCGGAGCGCACCGGCATCGCCGGCTTCTGCTACGGCGGGCGCGTTTCCCTGAACTACAGCCTGCATAACCCGAAGCTGGCTGCCACGGTGGTATTCTACGGCTCGCCGGTGACAGATGCCGAGACGCTGAAGGCCCTGCCCGCCCCGCTGCTGGGGATCTTCGGCGGCGCCGACGGCACCATCCCGCTCGAGCAGGTCAACGCCTTCGAGGCCGCCCTGGAGCAGGCCGGCATCCCGCACGAAATCACGGTCTATGAAGGCCAGCCGCACGCCTTCGTGGCAGACATGGAAACCGTCAATGCGGGAGGTGCGGCGGGCGAGGCCTGGGAGCAGATGCTGCGCTTCCTGGAAGAAAACCTGAAGAAAGATGGCACATCGCAGTCTCCGGAACAACCGCACGCCAGCCCGCCAAACTTCGTCTGGCGCTACTACCTGATGCTGGTCTACGAGCACGCCTTTGGGACGGCCAGCCACCCGCATTAGCCGGGATGATTTTTCTTACTTGATCGCATTCTTTTTTTTGTGTCCCAGACCTCACAGGTCTTCTTAGACCTGTGAGGTTGGTGTATGCCTATACCCAACGGCTATACTCATCGTGGCAGATCGCCAAGGCACTGCGGGAGAATGTGAACTTCATTTGGCTGAGTGGGGGAAATCGGCCGGACTTTCGGACGATCAATGGATTTCGAGGGGAGAAGATGAAAGGGGTGATCGAAGAAGTGTTCACCTCGGTGCTGGAACTGTTGGTGGAAGAAGGGTATGTGAGGCTGGAGAACTACTTTGTGGATGGGAGTAAGTTGGAAGCTAACGCCAATCGGCACAAGGTGGTGTGGGCGAAGAGCCGGGCGAAGTACCAGGAACGGCTGCGAAAGAAGGTGAAGGAATTGCTGAAAGAGATTGACGCAGTGAATGAAGCCGAGAACGAAGTGTATGGAGACCAGGATCTGGAAGAGATGGGTGGTAGCGGTGGGATCGACGCTGAGAAACTGGAGAAGAAGATTGCGGAACTGAACCAGAGGTTGAAAGAGAAGCCAGAAGACAAGAAGCTGGCCAAGGCGGTTAAGGTGATGTATAAAGACTACCTGCCCCGGCAGAGGCGTTATGAGGAGCAGGAACGCAAGCTGGCTGGGCGGAGCAGCTACTCAAAGACCGATGAAGATGCCACATTCTTCCGGATGAAGGAAGATCGGGGAGCTGAGAAACCGCTGCCCAAGCCAGCCTACAATGTCCAACCAGAACAGTGGGCAGTTTGTGGTCGGGTTCAGTTTACACCAGCGAGCCGGAGATACCACTTGTCTGATCCCTCACCTGGAGGGGGTCAGGGCCAATCTGAGCGTCATCGCCAGGCGCAAGCCAGAGATACTACCACAGCAAGACCATCAGCCCCGCTGCCTGCCCCAGAATATCTCGGCAGACGCTGGCTATGGCAGCGAAGAGAACTACGCCTATTTCGAAAAGCATCGCCTGGGCAACTATGTCAAATACAACACCTTTCATCGCGAACTACAAAAGCATCGCAAACCGGAACTGGTCCGCAAAACTCATCTTCCGTTCTGAGAACCTGCCCTCTACTAAGGCCAGCTAATTCCACCACCTGTTCTCATAAATCCAGCAGCCCCTGTTCTCTCTTTTCGTAAGCCTGCAGGATGCGGGCAGCCACCTCACCGGGCTTCAGGTGGTGCGGCGGGAGGCGGAAAGGTGCCTTCTGCCAGAAGTCCGTATCCACTGCGGCAGGGCGAACCACGGTGACCTTGCGGCGGCTTTCCTTGCGCACCGTTTCAGCGAAGGCCTCCAGCCCGGCTTTGGCAGCCGCGTAAGCTGCCAGCCCGGGCAGGCGCAGGCGCTCGCTGACCGCGCCCAGGTAAAAAAGGTGGGCCTGTTCGGAGAGCAGCGGCCAGGAATAGTGGGTAGCCAGGTAGGCTCCGCCCAGGTTGGCCTGCAGGATGCGCTGCCACTCAATCGGGTTCATCTCGTTAACCTTCAATGAAGCGATATCTCCGGCGGCATACACCCACAGGTCCACTTCGCTGGCCTGTTGGCTGATGGAGGAAACAGCCGCTTGCACCGAAAAAGCATCGCCCACGTCGACGTCGTGGATGGAGGATGTGAGACCGGCCAGGGATTCCAGGCGGCGCCCGGCCGCCAGGATGTGCCAGTTGTCTTTCGCCAGCAGGGAGGCGATGGCCGTGCCGATTCCGCCGCCCGCGCCCCAGATGAGTGCAGTTCTCATGGTGTGTCCTGTTCGAAATCAGTATTTGACCCTTCCAATACCAACATACTCAGGTCTAAGCGTCAATATAACATGAATAAATACTATACAATATATTGACACCGTGGCGGTATTGGGGTAGACTTATGAAAGAATTCACAATCTTCGTCCTTTTGACTATAGAATGGAAAGAAGCTTATGACTGGTAAACTCACCTCGCTCTTTAATTCCGTGGATGCACTCATCACACATTGGATGGCTCGATACGGCATTCTCTTTTTACGCATCAGTATGGGGATTGTCTTCCTGTGGTTCGGCCTGCTGAAATTCTTCCCCGGCCTCAGCCCGGCTGCCGGCCTGGCGACCCGCACCATCGAGCGCCTGACTTTCGGCTTGATCCCTGCGGAAGTCTCGCTCCTGATCCTGGCGACCTGGGAAAGCCTGATCGGCCTGGGGCTGCTGCTCGGCATCTTCCTGCGCCTGACGCTATTCCTGCTATTCTTGCAGATGCTGGGAACGATCACGCCCCTCTTTTTCTTTCCCCAGGAAGCCTTCATTCTCTTCCCCTTCGTGCCGACCCTGGAAGGGCAGTATATCATCAAGAACCTGGTGCTGATCAGCGCCGGCCTGGTGATCGGGGCGACGGTGCGCGGAGGCAGGGTGATCGATACTCCAGCCGCTCCCCGGGAAGAGCAGCTATTAGGCAGGCTGGAGGCTTGAAAATTCCCCCGCTCCACAGGCTGATTTACGGCTGCGGCGATTCTCAGAGTCACGGCACCACAACAAACTCGATAATATCGTTACAAAAACCACACAAAACATTGACGTTTTTACCGAATTGGGCTAAAATTATAGAATATTGTGGTTTATTCTTATCCGATTTTGGAGGTTAATATGGCATACATTGTGATGGCAGCAGCAGCTTTGGCAGGTGGGTTGTTTTACTTTTCACTGACGAGAAAAACAAAGCCTGCCATCTTACCCGTCCGGACAAACCGGAACCAGCGCAGGCAGAGATAACAGCCCGGTGTGATTGATAGGAGTTTTGAATGAGGTTTATTACAGTTACCGGTACCAACTTGCTCAGGCGCAAGGTGACCCTGCCGGACGACCTGCAAGGAGAAATCAACATTCTTTTCCTGGCTTTTTTCCAATGGCACCAGGCGCTGGTCGATGGGTGGGTCCCTTTTGCCCGGCAGTTGGAAGACTCTTTTCCGGGACTGAATTTCTATGAAATCCCGGTGATTTACAAGATGAACCGCCTTTCACAGACATTACTCAACGAGGGGATGCGGGCTGGCATTCCGCATCCAACCACCCGACAGAAGACCATCACCCTGTACCTGGAGAAGTCAGCGTTCAGGCAGGCGCTGGATATCCCGGACGAAGAAACCATCCGGGTCTTGCTGCTGGACAGGCAGGGGAATATCGCCTGGCGGACAGAAGGGGCTTACTCGGTAGAAAAGGGTGCCGCGCTGCTCGAAGCGATCCAGGAGCTTAAAGGGATCGCAGCAGAAGAAGTGAGGTCTTGACGGATGTACAAATTCAACGAGCAGGTCGCCCTGGTGACCGGCGCCAGCGGCAACCTGGGGAAGGCGGTGGCTGAAGCCTTCCAGCAGGCCGGGGCGAGAGTGGCCGTGCTGGACAGGACGAGCGGGGTGATGGACGGGCTGTTCCCTGGCTGGACGGGGTCCCCACAGGCCCTCCTTTTGGAGGGTGTGGATGCCGGCGACCCGCAGGCCGTCGAGCGGGCGGTGGCAGAGGTGCTCGGCCGTTTCGGGCGCATCGACGTGCTGGTGAACACGGTGGGCGGCTACCGGGCCGGGACGCCCGTGCACGAGACCGCCTGTCGAGACCTGGGATTTCATGCTGAACCTGAACGCCCGCACGGCTTTCGTGGTCAGCCGGGCGGTCATCCCATCCATGCTCGAGCGCGGCCGCGGCAAGATCATCAACCTCGCGGCCTCCTCGGCCCTGAAGGGCGGCGCCAACAGCGCGGCCTACTCGGCCTCCAAGAGCGCGGTGGCGCGCCTGACCGAAAGCATGGCGGAAGAGTACAAGCGCCTGGGGATCAACGTCAACGCCGTGCTCCCCGGCACCATCGACACGCCGCACAACCGCCAGGCCATGCCGCAGGCCGACACCAGCCGCTGGGTGCAGCCGCGGGAGCTGGCGCGCGTGATCCTGTTCCTGGCTTCCGAAGACGCCAGCCCGATCCACGGCGCGCTGATCCCGGTCTATGGGAAGAAGTGACGCCGGGAAGCACGGGCGATAAATTCTATTTCTTACTGGGGTGAAAAGTGGGCCCGGCAGGATTCGAACCTGCGACCAAACGGTTATGAGCCGTCCGCTCTGCCGCTGAGCTACGGGCCCCGATTTTTTGATTATAACCGTAATTCAACAGGCTATTTTTGATTTTCCGGCCTCACCGTCCACAAGTTTCGTTTCTGACTATAATCTCAATAATATAAAGCTTTTTGAAGCCTGAAGCGGTATTAGAGCTGGAGTAATATTCCGATGGTGAGAAATTGTTATGCGGATAACTAAAGTGATCGTTGAGAAACATCCAGATGGATATATAGCCTATCCTTTAGGTCTTAAAGGTGTTGTTGTTGGGGAGGGCGATACTTTCGAAAAAGCGTTGGATGATGTGAAAGCGGCGATCGAATTTCATGTCGCCACATTTGGTTTGGATGTATTTGATGTTGAAACCAGCGTATTGGAAGCATTTGTTGCCGAAGCTGGTGTTGATTTTGATGCCAAAATTTCCAGATAATGTGCCACTTGAGCGGGTGATATTGGCCTTTGAGAGGCCAGAAGATATAAAAACCCGCCATTTCTGGCGGGAATAGAGCGGGCGATGGGACTCGAACCCACGAATATCAGCTTGGAAGGCTGACGCCTTACCACTTGGCGACGCCCGCTGGATCTACCTCAATTAACTATCTAATTTTACTCAAGGAATGGTTGTATTGCAACCCCCCTACCCGGCCTTCCCCTGCTCCAGCAGCCGTTTCAGCTCGCGCTCGGCCTCGACCCGCGGCACTGCCAGCGACAGAGTCCACTCGTCCAGCAGCAGGTTCTGGGCGCGCTCCAGCAGCGCCTTCTCGGCGTCGTACAGCGACTTGCCCTGCCGGAAAGTCGACAGGTCGCGCACCACCCGGCAGATGCCTTCCAGCCCCGCGCTGCGCAGCTGCGCCGAGAGCCACGTCTTGCGCTCCAGGCGGTCGACCGGCAGCGGTTCGCTGGGGCTGCCCAGGATCTCGAACAGCGCTTTGAACTCACCGGTGGGAGTTGGGGGCCGCAGGCTGTGGTTTTCGACTTCCTCGGTGGGCACCCACACCGTCAGGTCGCGAATCTGCACCACGTAGTAGGGCGCGGTCTGCCCAGAAAAGGTCTTATCCTGTTGGTGAACGATCTCCCCCACTCCGTAGATCTGGTGTACGACCTTGTCTCCGATTTGAAAGTTCATAGAGAGCTCTGTCCTTCGACCAGCAGTGCTTCCACGTCCCGGCTGGCTTCGTATCTGGAAATCTCGTTGATGGCTGCCCATTCGTCGAAAAGATAGTCGCTGGCCCTGGTGAGCAGGGTGCTGTCGAATTCGGACAGCACTCGCAGTGTTTTACGCGCCCGCAGGTCCCTGACAATTTCACACAGGTCCTGCAGGGTGCCCGATTTGAAGCGCGTGATCAGGTCGTTCTGGCGCTGGCGGTAGTTGTTTTCCAGGGGCATGGGGCGGCTCTTTAACAGGCTGTGGTAGCGCTCCATCTCGCTCCTGGGAGTGATGTGGCGCAGGCGGCCTTCCTCCAGCGGGTGCACCATCACCCACATGCGGCTGTTTGACATGGCCACTTCGTAATACAGGCTCGGTATATCCCCGTTGAGAGCCTTTTCTTTAATGGCGACAATTTTCCCGATCCCGTGGATCGGGTGAAAAACCTTGTCCCCTATCTGGTATTGCATGAATTGCTCCTTTGCGACCGCTTGGCGAAGAAAAGAAAAGCCAGTCTCACGACAGACTGGCGGGTTTGAGAACCACTAATCTATAAGCAAGATATCCTTCATTATACTACATTAACCTTTATCCGGCGGCTGGACTGCAGCCAGAGCTATCAGGATGAAGAAGATAGTCTTTGGCCCGCCGCAACTTGCATTGCTGGCCGGTGGCATTCCGTGCATGGGAATTATCGATTTTACAGTCGTGAGACCTGCGGGGTGTCGAATTTGGAGTAAAATGAGGGTGTTCACCAAATTAGATTGTGTTTGCCGGCTCATGCGGCGACTCAGGAGAGGAGACACTTATGTCGGACGTCCCCCGCTTTTGCAGCTACTGCGCCAACGAGCTGCGACCGAACGCCAGGTTCTGCAACCGCTGCGGCAAGCCCACGCCCCTGCAGCCAGCCGCTGCCGCGCCGCCCCCGCCCCCACCCGTCCAACCCCAATTCATCCCGGCTCCTCCAGCGGTCCAGCCGCTGCCCGCGCAGCCTCGGCCAATCCAGCAGCCTGCGCCAGTCCCCGGAGCGGCTCCGGCGGGAGATTCGCAGGATAAGCGCCGCCAGCTGCTGATCGCCGGGGGTATCGTGTTGGTGATGGGCATGCTGCTGGTGTGCGCCCTGGTTGTCGGCGGCTACTGGTTCTACCTGCGCCCGACCGGCACGCCCACCACCACCGTGACCGGCACGCCGCCCACCTCAACCCCCACCGGCACGATCACTCCCGCCACACCGACGCCAACCGGCACCATTACCCCCGCCACACCCACCAACACCGGAACCATCACACCTGCCACACCCACCGGCAGCCTGACCCCTGCCGCCTCGCCCGAAGCGACACAGTCTCCCACCACCGCACCGGCCGCGCAGGTTAATTTCTCGGGGGTCAGCTTTTCCTACAACCCCATCCTGGCGGCAGGCGTGTCGACCGAAAAGCTGGCCGCCAGCAGCCCCGAAACGGCTTCCTTCGACCGCCTGCCCGAACACGTATCACTGACCCTGCGCGGCTATCCCTTCCTGCCCGACGAGAATCCGCTGCCGCAGGTGAAGGTCATCCCGCTGGAGGCGCTCGAGTCCCTCAACCCGGATGCCGCCTTCGAGATCGACGAGCTGCGCGACCTGCTGAGCCGCAAGCCGCCCGAGATCGTCGACCCGGATGAGACCATTCCCTATATCCCCCTGTCGAGCGTCGACCAGGTCTTCCAGGCCTGCGTCGGCTACCTGAGCTTCAAGAACGGCAACGGCGTGCGCTATGTCACCCAGTACAACCAGGATGCCTACCCGATTCACAACAACGGCATCTTCTACACCTTCCAGGGGCTGTCTCAAGATGGGCGCTACTACATCTCCGCCAGTTTTCCGATCTCCAACGGCATCCTGCCCGACCCGAACAGCGTGGTGGTCGACGATGAATTCCGCAGCAAGTACGACAGCTATATCCGCAACCGGGAAGTGGAGATGTCCTCGCAGCCTGTCACCAGCTTCACCCCCGACCTGTCAATGCTGGATGCTTTGATCCAGTCGCTGCAGGTGCAGTAAATCCAAGCCGTAAGTTTTGAAAAAGAACACAGCAGTATCTCCGGAGACCGGCCCGGACGAGCAGCTGCAGCAGCGCGTCGCCGACCTGGAGAGGCGCCTGGTTGAGTTACATAGCCGCCTGCCGGCGCACTCGAATTCCACCTTCCATGCTGGTCGAACTGGACGAGCTGGATGAGCAGCTGGCCGCGGTCCGCCGGCAGCTGGGGGAGAAAGGCAAAGTTGAGGCAGGTACTCCGTGAGGCCAACCGCCATTTGAAATTTGGTGGTGCGGGTCAAATCGACCAGGTGATTTGATCATCCCGGCATCCCTTGACAGACAGCAAAATCTGATATTATCCTACAGAACAAATAAGTACTATAGGATTGATATACTTTAGGTAATCCAGGATATTTTGCAGTCTGAGGGACTTCAACTACCATGCGACTTTCGAAACGCGGAGAATACGGCCTGCGGGCCATGATTGACCTGGCGGAACATCTTCAACCCGGCGCGCAGGAAGCCCACGATGGCGATGTAGTGCAAATCCGGGAGATTGCCGAACGCCAGCACATCCCCGCTAAATTCCTGGAGCAGATCCTGCTGACCATGAAGAACGCAGGCCTGCTGCACAGCCGCATGGGCGTCGGAGGGGGCTACTATCTCGCCAAACCCGCCTCGGAAATCTCCCTCGGCCAGATTGTGCGCATTCTGGATGGTCCACTGGCCTCAATTGGCTGTGTCAGCCAGATGGCATACGAACCGTGCGGGTGCCCGGACGAGGAAACGTGTGGGCTGCGCCTGGTGATGCTGGATGTGCGCAATGCAATCTCCGGCATATTGGATGGCACCACTCTGGCAGATGTAACCCGCCGTGTAGAGTCGACCCGTCGCCTGTTGGCTGAGGAAACAGCCTCGGTCACGGAAAGGGTCTGACAGAGCCGTGAGATATTCTTTTGAACACTTTCGTTTTGTTTGTTAAATATTCTACTTAAACACTAGAATATATAGAATCACATCATTGATAAGATAAGAGAGGACGACATGAAAATTCGAACGCAACTCTACACCATCCTGACAACCCTGACCGTGTTTTCAGCCCTGCTGGCGGCCTGTGGTGGACCAGCCTCAACTTCGGCTTCATCTGACCTGCAGGGGAATATCACGATCTCGGGCGCCTGGGCGCTGTACCCCATGATGACGGTCTGGGCGGAGGAATTCCAGAAGCTGCACCCGGATGTCACTTTCGATGTCTCTGCTGGCGGCGCCGGCAAGGGCATGGCCGACGCCCTGGGCGGCGCCGTGGATATCGGCATGGTATCGCGTGAGATCACACCGGAAGAGGAAGCCAAAGGGGCATACTGGGTGCCGGTGACCAAGGACGCGGTGTTCGTCACCATCAGCGATAAGAATCCGGTCCTGCAGGATTTGCTTAAATTGGGGGTCAAGCATGATGACTTTGTGAAGATCTACATCACCGGGGAAATCACCACCTGGGGAGAGCTGGTAGGAAGACCAGAAATCACCGACGCGATCCATGTCTACACTCGCTCCGATGCCGCCGGTGCGCCCGAGACCTGGGCCAAATACCTGGGCAAGAAGCAGGAAGACCTGCTGGGCGTGGCGGTTTTCGGCGACCCCGGACTGCTGGACGCCGTGATCAAGGATTCGCTGGGCATCGGCTTCAACAACCTGAACTACGCCTTCGACATGGCCAGCGGCAAGCCAGTGGCGGGAGCGGCCGTCGTGCCCATCGATTATAATGAGAATGGCATTGCCGACCCGAGTGAACAGCTGACCACGAAGGAAGCCGCGGTCCAGGCGGTGGCGACTGGAAATTATCCTTCACCCCCGCCCGGGTTGAGAACCTGGTCACCAAAGGCAAGCCGACCGGCCTGGCGCAGGTTTTCATCGAATGGATCCTGGTCGATGGCCAGCAATTCGTCGGTGAGGCTGGCTATGTCCAGCTGACGGAGGAGCAGATCGCCGAGTCCCTGACAGAAAGTGAGATGACCGCGAACAGGCGCAGCAGTAAAACCCTTCGAGCGCAGACGAAACACCTCAGCCGGCGGTCGCAGGACCGCCTGGCTGAGGTTACATTTTTCCTGCTCACGATCCTGCCGATGGCTATCTTATTGGCAGTGGTCGTGGCTCTGGTGGTGCGTTCCTGGCCGATCATGGAAGCCAATTCGATGGGCGACCTGCTGGGTGGGAAAATATGGAAACCCCAACAGGGGAAATTCGGTTTCTTCCCCTTCATCATGGGCACCTTCTGGGTGACGGCTCTGTCGTTGATCGTGGCTGTGCCTCCCTCCCTGCTCACTGCCATTTACCTGTCGGAATACAGCCGCCCGCGTACTATTGCCATCACCAAGCCGCTGCTGGACCTGCTGGCAGGCATCCCTTCGGTGGTATACGGCGTGTGGGGCATCGTGGTGATTGTGCCGTGGGTGCAGCGCATTAACCCAATCGCCGCACGCTACCTGGGCTTCATCCCCCTGTTCAAGTCGAACAATCCGACGGGTTTCAGCATTCTTTCCGGCGGCCTCGTGCTGGCTCTGATGATTGTCCCGTTCATTGTTGCAGTGACCTACGAGGTGTTGCGAGCGGTACCCGAGGGCCTCGCCACGCTTCTCTGGCGGTGGGTGCCACCCGCTGGCAGACCATTCGCCACGCCGTGCTGCCGCAGTGCATGCCCGGGATCGTTGCAGGCGTGATCCTGGGGGCATCGCGAGCCCTGGGAGAGACGATGGCGGTCCTGATGGTGGTCGGCAATATCCCCCTTGTCCCGAATTCGATTTTCGATCCGGCATACCCCCTGCCGTCCTTGATTGCCAACAACTACGGAGAGATGATGTCGATCCCGTTATACGATTCGGCTTTGCTGGGGGCTGCATTGGTGCTGCTGGTGATTGTGCTGGCTTTCAACCTGCTTTCAACCATGATCTTGCGCCATATTGTCCGGAGGATGCCGCGGTGAAGAGGCGTCACGTCGAAGAAGGCATCATGAAGCTGTTGATGCTGTTTTCATACACCCTTTTAATCGCCGGCCTCGGCCTGGTGTTGCTGACCGTGCTGGTGAAGGGCTTGCCAGCCTTAACCTGGCGATGGTGACCCAGATTCCGAAGGGCGGCTACTACCTTGGGAAAGGAGGGCGGCATCTTGAATGCCATCCTCGGCTCGCTGTACCTGGCGGCAGGTGGCACCCTGCTGGCGCTGGTCTTCAGCCTGCCCATCTCCCTGTACCTGCAGGCCTATGTCCGCCGCTCCCCGTGGGCGGGTTATGTACGCCTGACGCTGGATGTGATGTGGGGTATACCCTCGATTGTCTACGGTGCCTTTGGCTTTATCGTGCTGCTGGCAATGGGAATGCGCGCCTCGCTGCTGGGTGGCATCCTGGTACTGGCTCTGCTGGAGCTTCCCATCATGACCCGGGCGATGGACGAAGTGATCCGCATGATGCCCACCGATCTGGAGAAGGCTTCCTTCGCCCTGGGCTCCACCCGGCTGGAGACGGCCCTGAAAGTGGTGACCCGCCAGATGCTACCTGGAATTATCACCGCCATCCTGCTGGCTTTCGGGCGCGGCATCGGGGATGCCGCCTCGGTGCTGTTCGTAGCCGGCTATACCGACCGAATCCCCACCTCGCTGTTCCGCCCGGTAGCGTCCCTGCCGCTGGCAGTCTTTTTCCAGCTGGGCACGCCCTTTCCCGAAGTACAGCAGCGAGCCTATGCCGCTGCCCTGCTGCTGACATTGATCATCCTGGCGACCAGCCTGGGTGCGCGCTGGCTGGCGGGCAGGCTGGGAAAATTTACCATCCGATGAAAACGGTTCTGGAGAATTTTTAATGGAAGCTCATGTCGAAGTCCGGAATTTGAACGTTTATTATGGATATGACCAGGCCTTGAAGAATATCAACCTGCAGATCCCAAAGCGCCAGATCACAGTAATCATGGGTCCATCGGGCTGCGGCAAGACCACCCTGTTGAAGAGCCTGAACCGCTTCCTCGAGCTAGAAGACCTGGCCCGCCTGGATGGAGAAGTGCTGATCGACGGTGAAAACATCTATGCACCGCAGATGGATGTCACCGAAATTCGCAAGAAGACGGGTCTGTTGGCCCAGCGTCCGCACCCGCTGCCGATGTCGATCTATGACAATGTGGCCTACGGCCTGCGCATCCACCGCATGTGCAGGAAAGGCTGCCAGCTGGATGCCAAGGTCCAGCATTACCTGGAGGAAGCAGGGCTGTGGGGCGAGGTGAAGGACCGGCTGCACGCCCCCGCCTCCGGCCTGTCAATCGGTCAACAGCAGCGCCTGTGCCTGGCGCGCGGCCTGGCGGTTGAGCCCGAGATTTTGCTGGGAGATGAACCCACCTCAGCACTGGATCCTATCTCAGCCCAGCACATCGAGAAGCGCCTGCAGGCCCTGAAGAACGAGTACACCATCGTCCTGGTGACTCACATTTTAAGGCAGGCCAAGCGGCTGGCTGATTATGTGATCTTCATGTACCTGGGTGAATTAATCGAATTTGGTCCCGCAGCTCAGGTCTTCGAACAGCCGCAGCAAGAAAAGACCGCGCCTATCTGGAGGGGCAGTTTTAAAGAACTGGGCCACGAGATACTATTTGTTGCATAAAAGGAATGGTTTGGAGCTTGAAATGGGGGTCATAGGAGGGTGGGAGTATAATGAAAATCTATGCGGATTAAGCTGATCTTCCTGGTGACCATCGTGCTGTGCCTGGCGGGTTTCCTGCCCGCCCGAGCCCAGGATGGCTCACCCCTGGTGCTGGTTCTGACCGCGGAAGGCCCGATCTCTTCGGCCATGGCGGAATATGTGAGCGCGGCATCGACTATGCCGGGCAGCAGGGCGCTGAGCTGCTGGTGCTGCAGCTCAACACGCCCGGCGGGGGAGTTGAGATCATGAACCGCATCAAGCAGGAAATCCTGGGGAGCCAGGTGCCGGTGGTGGTATATGTGGCGCCGCGCGGGGCGATGGCCGCCAGCGCGGGCACCGTCATCACCCTGGCTGCGCACGCTGCGGCCATGGCGCCCGAAACCGTGATCGGCGCCGCCAGCCCGGTCGGGGGCCAGGGTGAAGACCTGGGTGAGACGCTCGAAGAGAAGGTCAAGGAAGTCCTGAAAGCCGATGTGCGCGGCCTGGCCGAGCGCCGCGGGGCGCGGGCGGTGGAACTGGCCGAATCCATGATCGAGACCGCTGAGGCCGTCTCCGCTTCGGAGGCACTGCAGGCGGGACTGGTGGATTTCATCGCAGCGGATCTGCAGGGTCTGCTGAGCCAGCTGGATGGTTTCACAGTCGTCTTGAACGGCGAAGAGCGCCAGCTGAATACCGGGGGGGCGGTGGTGGAGGAGTTCGACCCATCCTTTATCGAACAAATCCTGGGTGTGCTGACCAACCCCAATATCGTCTTCCTGCTGATGTCGATCGGTCTGCAAGCCATCCTGATCGAAATCTCCAGCCCGGGCGGCTGGGTGGCAGGTACGATCGGTGTGGCCTGCCTGGCGCTGGGCACCTATGGGCTGGGCGTGCTGGATGTGAACTGGTTTGGCATTATTTTCCTGGTGCTGGCGTTTATCTTGTTTATCGTGGATATCAAGGCTACCGCGCATGGGGCGCTCACTGCCGCGGCGGTGGGTTCGCTGATCCTGGGTGCGCTGGTGCTATTCAACTCGCCGGGCAGGCCGGATTTCCAGCGCGTTTCGGTGCCGCTGGTGGTGGCGACTTCGCTGGTGACTGGTGGAGTATTCCTGGTCATATTGACCTTCGCCTTGCGCGCCCAGGCCACTCCCATCCGCATGGGATCGGAGAGCCTGGTTGGGCGGAGCGGTAAGGTGAGCGGCTCCCTGGCCCGTACCGGCTTCGTGCAGGTGGGCAGCGAGCGTTGGTCGGCGGACCTGGCGGAGGGCGAACAGCCCCTGTCGGACGGCGAACGTATTGAAGTCACTGCGGTCAAAGGCCTGCGCCTGGTGGTGCGTAAGAAAATTGAGTAGAGGTTTGCCATGAAGATCACCTCTTACCGCATCCCCGGCGAGCGGTTGGTGCTGGCGTTGACAATGTTCGTCGTGCTGGTGGTCATCGCCGTGACTGCCGCCGCTACGGTGTGCGCCAGCGGGCTCTTTGTCCTGGCTTTTATCATCATGTCGTTTTACCTGGGACGAGCCCACCACCAGGAGCTGCTCAGCCTGGCGGATCGGGTGACCCCACAGGCGCTGCCCGACCTGGACCAGCTGGTGCGGCGCGGCGGGAGACGCCTGCAGCCCGGACCGCTGGATGTGTTCGTCGCTCCGGGAGGCGAGCTGAATGCCTATACCTTCGGACTGTCTTCCCCCAAGGCGGTGGTGCTGTATACCGGGTTGTTTCCGGTGATGGACCAGGACGAGCTGCTGTTCATCCTGGGGCACGAGATGGGCCACGTGGCGCTCGGGCACACCTGGCTGAACTCGTTGGTGGGAGGCATGGCTGGCATTCCGTCTTCCTGGTCGGTGGGAACGCTCCTGGCGCTGGTCTTCCTGTGGTGGAACCGCATGTGCGAGTATTCGGCCGACCGGGCCGGGCTGCTGGCCTGCGGGAACCCCGATAAAGCCATCACAGCGCTGGTGAAGCTGGGAGCGGGACCTGCCGCCCGCACACGAGGCGACCTGGAGCGCGCCTACCGCCAGATCGACGCCGAAGACGACACTCCATCCGGCGCGCTGGGCGAGGTGCTGGCCTCCCATCCCATGCTCATCCGGCGCATCGAAAAGCTCAGGCAGTATTCCAGCAGCGAAGCCTACCAGCGTGTGCAATCGCAAGTTGAAAAATATGATCGACTCTGATCTCCTGAACCGTTTCACGAGTGATCCTTTTGCAAATCTCCTCGGCGCTACCCTTGAATTGGTCGAGCCGGGCTACTGCCGCGCCTCGCTGACTGTTACTCCGCAGATGCTGAACTTCCACCGTATCACCCACGGCGGGGTGATTTTCAGCCTGGGCGACATCGCCTTTGCCGCAGCCTGCAATGCCCTCGGGCAGAAGGCGGTAGCGCTGAACATCAGCGTCAGCTTCCTGCGCCCGACCGGTGTTGGCGACCACCTGGTGGCCGAGGCGCGCGAAATCGAGACAGCAGGCACTACCGCCCTGTACACCATCACGGTGACGGAGCAGAAGTCCAACCAGCTGGTGGCCAGCTTCCAGGCGCTGGCTTACCGCAAGGCTGCATAGCTTTTCAATTCCGATGACCCGCAAGGATGAGCTGACTGCAATAATCGACTGGCTGGCTGTGGGAGATTTGCGCTCCGACGGCTTTTCACCCCAGGTTGCAGCACTGGTTATTGAGAATCCGGACCTGCTCCCCGACCTGCTGGAGGCGCTGGCCGGCGGCGAGGACATCGTGCGCGGGCACGCCGCCGACGCGCTGGAGAGGGTTTCGCGCCTGCATCCCATTTTAGTCTCGAACCATCTCGACCCGCTCCTTTCGCAGGCCACCGGAGACCCCCTCCCCATGGTGCGCTGGCACCTGGCCATGCTGCTCGGCAACCTGGGGATTTCGGGGGTCGACGACCAGCGGATTACCCGTGTGCTGGTAGACTTACTGGACGACCGCAGCAGTTTCGTCAAGAGCTGGGCCATCTCCAGCCTGTGCCTGGTCGGCAGGCAGGTTCCGGAGATCAGGGCGCTGGTAATGGAAAGCATTGCGCCCTTGCAGCAGGATGAAAGCATGGCCGTCCGGCACCGCGCCCTCAAAGCGATGGAGCTATTGATGAATCCCTACCTGGAGCCTCCTGCGGGCTGGAGAAAATTGAAATGAAAGTCACCATTTTCGGCTCAACCGGTCGCACCGGGGCACTCGTCGTGGAGGAAGCTCTAAAAGCGGGTTATTCGGTCGCCGCATTCGCCCGCCAGCCTGAAAAGCTGGGGATAGACCATGCTCAATTGACTTTGTGCCGGGGAGAGCTCCTGGACAGCGATGCAGTCGCCATGGCGATTCATGGAGCCGGGGCAGTCATCAGCACCCTGGGACCCACCAGCAACCGGCCCGAGCTCACGTTCAGCCGCGGCATGCCAGGCATCCTGGCTGGAATGCACCGGCATGGAGTCAGGAGATTGATCGTCACGGCCGGCGCTGGCATCGGTGACGCCGAAGACGCCCCGACGGTTTTTAGCAGGCTGATGGACGCCCTGGTCAGGGCGCTGGCCCGGAAGGTCTATGAGGATATGCTCAGGGCAGCCGGGCTGGTCAGGGCCTCCGACCTGGATTGGACGATCGTACGCATGCCCATGCTGACCGGCCAGCCCAAAACCGGCCAGGTGAAGGTCGCCTGGGTGGGGAAGGGCATGCGCCCGCGCCTCACGCGCCCCGACCTGGCAGCCTTCCTCGTCAGCCAGGTAGAAGATTCCACCTACCTGCGGCGCAGCCCGGCGGTGAGCAATTAATGGCTGGTGGAAAGGACTTAAGCACGGGCAAGCGTCTATTCTTAGCAATGATGCCTGTGTACCTCTCAAATATTAGTGTGGAGCATGATAGTTTTATCTGGTGTCTTAAGCCAGGAGGAAACGATGAATAAGAAACCCGATTTCGACGTTGAAGCAGCTCACCGCTATTTCTCTGTGCACTGCTTTAACAGCGCCTGGGACTTGATCGACAAAACTGACCGCACTCCCGCAGAAGACGAGCGCATGGTCCAGCTGAACCAGGCTTCCATGTGGCACTGGTCACAGCGCGGGGACTGCAGCGACCAGAACCTGTCGGTGGGCTACTGGCAGGCCGCGCGCATCCGCGCCCTGCTCGGGCAGGCGGACGAAGCGCGCCGCTGCGCGCAGCTCAGCCTGCAGTACAGCGGGAAGCTAAAGCCGTTCTACCAGGGCTACGCCTATGAAGCACTGGCGCGCGCTGAGCAGGTGGCGGGGAACAGGGAAAAAGCCCGGGAATTGGCAGCCGAAGCCCACCGCCTGGCCGAGATGGTTTCCGACGCCGAAGAGAAAAAACTGCTGCTGGATGACCTGGCCGGGCTCGCGTAAGCACACAGCGCTCTCGTCCTGCCTGCCCTTTGTGAAGCGCCAGAGGCCTGAATAATCACCCCGACTGTCACACAAAGGCCCGTCGAAAAAACCGGGTACAATTGGTAAACAATGAGAACTCCTGGCGTCTTTAAGCCAGGGTGAGGTGAGTTAATGCCGTTTACACCAACACGTGACCGGCTGAAGCCCGGTCAGATCGACACCACCCCCAGGCGCCGGCCGGAATGGATCCGGGTGCGGGCGCCTGCCGGTGAGACTTACGACTGGCTGCACGGTTTGATGCGCAGCAAAGAGCTGCACACCGTGTGCGAAGAAGCCATGTGCCCCAACATGGGAGAGTGCTGGGGCGCTGGTACGGCCACCTTCCTGATGCTGGGGGATATCTGCACGCGCTCCTGCGGCTTCTGTGACATCAAGCGCGGCCAGCCCTCCGCCCTGGATTGGGCGGAGCCGGAACGCGTGGCACAGGCGGTTAAAGCCATGAACCTGCGGCACGCCGTCATCACCAGCGTCAACCGCGACGACCGCGTGGACGGCGGAGCGCCGCTGTTTGCCATGCTGATCCGCCGCATCCGCCAGCTCCACCCGGGCTGCTCGATCGAGGTGCTGGTGCCCGATTTCAAGGGCAGCCAGGAAGCCTTGAAGATCGTCATGGACGCCCGGCCGGAGATTCTGAACCACAATGTGGAAACCGTGCCGCGCCTGTTCAAGCGCGTCCAGCCGCAGGATCGCTACGAATGGGCACAGGCCACCCTGAGCGGGGCCCGGCAGCTGGCGCCCGACGTGCTCACCAAGTCCGGACTCATGCTGGGACTGGGCGAGACCCTGGAAGAAGTGCAGTCGGTGATGCGCGACCTGCGCAGCTGGGACGTCGACATCCTGACCATCGGGCAGTACCTGCAGCCCAGCAAGCAGCACCTGCCGATCGAGCGCTACTACACCCCGCAGGAGTTTTCCGAGCTGAAAGCCTTCGGCCTTTCGATCGGGTTTAAGTGGGTGGAGAGCGGCCCGCTGGTGCGCTCTTCCTACCACGCCGCCGAGCAGGTGCGCCAGCTCAGCGCAGTTCACCGCGAGCTCTATGGTGAGCATCCCGCCTAAAAAAGAAATTTGTACGCGGATAAACACGGATGCGGCGGATTTTTTTAATATAATCCGTGTTGATCCGTGGAATCCATGTACAAAAAAGGAATCTCAATAATCCTATGTTTCAAGCAAGGCTAGGAATGTGAGCAATAGCTTGAGATTGATGTGGTCAGGGGTGATTATTGCGGCCCTAGCACTCTCCGCCTGCCGGATGCCCGCGCCAGCAACTCCCACCAGAGCCGATCCCAACGCCCTGTTCACCTCCGCCGCCCAGACCGCCGAAGCCCGCCGGGTGCTGCGCGACCAGTACACCGACACACCCACCACTACCCCCTCCTCGGAATCCTCCCCCAGCCTCGTGCCGGGCACCTCCACCCCCACCGGGCCGGTGCTGGCGACGGTCGACCTGGCCACCGTGGATACCACCGCTTCACCGGTGGCCGATAAAGCCGCATTCATCATGGATGTCACCGTGCCGGACGGCGAAGCCCACGGTCCCAACCGACCCTTCGTCAAGACCTGGCGGCTGCAGAACGCCGGGCAGACCACCTGGAGCACGGCCTATTCGCTGGTGTTTGTCAGCGGCTCGCTGATGAGCGCCCAGGCGGAAATAGCCATGCCGCAGGAAGTGATCCCCGGGGACACGGTGGATATCTCCGTGGAGCTGGTAGCGCCGGCCGAGCCGGGCAGCTACCAGAGCCTGTGGAAGCTGCGCAACGACCGGGGCCAGGCCTTCGGAGTCGGCGACCTGGGCACAGACCCGATCTGGGCCATCATCGAAGTTGTGGCTGGTGCGGGAGAAGGCACTCCCACCGCCCTCCCCTCTTCGGGGGAGGTGGTGACCGCCCTCGACCTGAGCGTCGACCCACCGACCTACTCAGGAACTTGCCCCAAGACCTTCGTGTTCACGGTGGAATTCACGCTGAGCAAAGGCGAGACCGTGACCTATGGACTGGAAGCCGGCAACGACCAGGGAATCGAGATGAAGCTGCCCCCGCCCATGACCCGCACCCTGGAAGCCGGCACCCATTCCACCCAGTACCAGCTGGTGTTCTCCGGCGACCTGAACGGCTGGGTGCGGGTGAGCTTCAGCGCGCCCGAGCTGGTGGTCTCGCGCCAGGTCAATTTCACCCTCTCGTGCCTGTAGGAAGAATTTTTGTACACGGATTACACGGAAAAGACGGATTTCTTTAAAAATACCAGCGGTAATATTTACCAGATTAGAACAACCTGCCAATTTCTTCTGCTAAATCCTCAATTTCACTTTATGTTGTCCAATGAGTGACGACCTGCGCCAGCAGATTCAGACAGAAGCCCGTTTATTAGATTTCGAGCTGTTCGGTCTCACCACAGCCGAGCCGCCGCCGCATTTCGAGGTCTTTTCCAGCTGGATCGCTGCCGGCAGGCACGGCGAGATGGGTTACCTGGCGGCGGAAAGCTCCCTGCAGCGCCGGTCTGACCCGCGCCAGTATTCTACCCGGGTGCCGCTCGATCCTGGTGCTGGGCGCACGCTACCCCACCCCTTTGCCTGATCGCTCATCGATGGAGAACGAAAATGCGGGTGAGCGGCCGGGGGGCTCGATGCGCGGCCGGGTGGCGGCCTATGCCTGGGGGGCGGACTATCACGAGGTGCTGGATGAGCGTCTCAAGAGACTGGTGGAGTTCATCGAGGGAAAGACCGGTCGACCGGTTGCCAACCGCCGCTACACCGACAGCGGGCCGCTGCTGGAGCGCGAGCTGGCGCAGCGCGCCGGGTTGGGCTGGATCGGCAAGAACACCTGCCTGATCAACCCCGAAATGGGCTCCTACTTCCTGCTGGCGGAGGTGCTGCTGGACCTGGAGCTGGATCCGACCCGCCCTTCGAGGCCGACCGCTGCGGATCTTGCACGCGCTGCCTGGAAGCCTGCCCGACGCACTGCATCCTGCCCGACCGCACCCTGGACGCCCGCCGCTGCATCTCCTACCTGACTATCGAGCTGAAGGATGCCATCTCGCTGGAGCTGCGGCCGCAAATAGGGAACTGGGTCTTCGGCTGCGACCTGTGCCAGCAGGTCTGCCCGTGGAACATGCGCTTCGCCGCCGCACGGGTGAGGACGCAGAGTCGATGCCCGAATTGCGGCCGCGACCGGGCGTGGCCGATCCGCGGCTGGCAGAAGAGCTGGCAATGACGCCAGAGGCGTTCAACCGTAAGTTCAGGGGCAGTCCGGTCAGGCGCGCCAAAAGGAGGGGCTACCTGCGCAACGTGGCGGTGGCGTTGGGGAATTCCGGGGAACCTGAGGCGCAGCCAGCCCTGACCCGGGCAATGCAGGACGACCCCGAGCCGCTGGTACGGCAGCACGCCGCCTGGGCGCTGGAACGGAGCTTTGACATCGCTTCTTCACGGGATTTGTTCCACCCCCCTTAGTCGAGATTTAATCAGATTCCCAATTTCCTTCCAAAGCTCAGGCATTTCGAACGCGTCAGCAAATTGCCTTACCCAATACTCAATCCGTTTTTGGTCAAGCTCGGGATGAATTTCTACCAGGGCCTGTATATCCTGCAGGTCTTGTTGCCGGTGGGCAACCGCTTTCATGATGATTAAATCCTCTGTAATTGGCAGCCTTATCGAAATGGAAGCGACCTGATGCAATGAGCTTTTCTCAACCAGTTCCTCTTCAAACGGCAGGATACCCAGAGAAATGTCAATATTGATGTTGCTCCTGGAGTGACGCAATAGAAGAACACGGTGCTTACGAGCAAAAACTTCGGCATCTTCGATGCGGGTTTCGATGCCCTCCTCGCGAGCTGCGATCACAAGGTTATTGATCTCTTCTATGGAAATTAGGAATAGAGCATCGATATCATACGTCAGGCGCGGCTTTCCGAGGAGGCTGGCTGCAATTCCACCGATAATGACCCCGCGCCCATTGAAACGCACTGAAAGTCGTTGTAAGGCGGCTAACGGTTCTAAAAATGCCGGGATAATTTCCGGTATCTCCTTCACTTTCTGCCTTTCAATCTTGCCCAACGCTGGCGTACGGTCTCGATCTCATCTTCCCTTGTTTGGTAAGATAACCCCAGGCCGCGAGCCATGGCATAGAGGGCATTGAGCTGCTGCCAGCGCACTGTAATAGAGGCCCGGCGCTGCTCTTCAATCTCCACCTCTCTTACGGCTCGCCAACGGTCGCGGTATTCTTTCAGGAGCCTGGCATCCATGTTCGGATTATAGCGTATTATCGCCCTTCAAGTCTTTGTTGCTCAATCTTATAGGAGTTCACTCCCTCGTCTACGGGTGCTTTTTGTACCACGCCACCGTCTCCCGGACCGATTCCCGCACCGGTGTGGGTTTCATCCCAAAGGTTTTCCCGAACTTGCTTGAATCCACCACGAACGGCTGCTCGAATTCGTACAGCATCTCCACCGACTCTTTAATTCCGGGATGAACATTCCCAGCAGCGAGAGCGTAAACTTTCCGGCAGCCTGGATTTTGGCATTTTCTCCCGCTTCCTCGGCGATCATCTCGATCAGCTCGCCTTGTGTGATGTAAGGCATATCGTTCGGCACGTGCCAGGCCTGGCCGTCCGCTTCAGACCGCTCACCCAGGACAACCAGGGCTTTGGCGAAATCGGGAATAAATGTATGGGTGTGCGGCACCTTCGTTGAACCCGCCACTTGTGCTGCTTTACCCACCAGGATGCGGTTAAAAACGGTGCTGCCCATGCTGGAGGCGGTGCCCCACGGGCCGAAGTAATCCGAGCCGCGGCCGATGGTCACGCGCACTTTCCCATCCTGGTGCGCAGATAATGCGTCCTTGCTCAGTTCGAGGCGCACCCGCCCTTTGCGGGTGTGGGCGTTGTAGGGCATGTCCTCCGATAACGGCCTGCCGTTCATTTTGCCGTACATGTACAGGTTTTCGACCAGGACCAGTTTCGTGCCGCTGCCTGCCAATCCGTCGATGATGGATTTCTGCAATGCAGGGAATTTCTCCTGCCATTCGTTGTAATGCGGCTGGGCGGCCTGGTACACCACCTTTGCGTCGCGCGTGACTTCCCTGACCTTGCTCGAATCAAACAGATCTGCCGCGCTGATTTCGACCCCTTCCGGCGCTTCCTCCAACTGACCGGTGCGGTTCACCATGCGCACCGCTGCACCGCGCCTGGCGAGCTCTTCTGCAATTGCGCGCCCGATGGCGCCCGTACCCAATACCACATGCTTGTTTGACATTTATTCTCCTAAATGACTTGAATTATTCTGCGTGTTCCAGACCTCACAGGCCAGTCAAAGTCCTGCGTACTTTGCAGGGCCTGGCGTACTTGGCCAGGGTTTTCTTAAACCTGTGAGGTCTCCTAACGACAAATAGTCCTGGATTGTTTTCAGGAATACCCGTCTAAAGATATTGCTTGAGGATGGTGTTGATCTCGCGCCGGAATAACTCGGCTGGATCGTCAAAAAACGCCGGCAGCTGGTTGCCGATCTCCAGCGCGACCAGCCCGTGCACCCGGCTCCAGACCACCAGCGCCAGGTACAGGACTTCCAGGTCTGAACCGCCCTCGAACTCCTGCCAGGACCTGAGCATGGACGCCAGCTTAGGAGTCATGGAAGCCAGTCTTTCCGTGCGCAGGCTGCCGGCAGAAAAAATATCCTGGATGGCGCTGGTTAAGGGCACCAGCGCGCGCGCCGCCGCCGGGAGGGTGATTTCTTGCGGGGCATGGTAGTTGGCGATGGGTGTGCCGAAGATCAGCTGGTAGCGCTGGGGGTAGGTGACGGCCCACTGGCGGTAAGCATGTCCCAGCGTGGCCAATTTCGCCTCTAAATCATCTTTCGCCAGGTTTTGAACGCAGGCTTCCTGCGCTTCCGCCAGGGAATTGAATGCCTCTACGATCAGCGCCGTCACCAGCGCGTCGCGGTTGGGGAAATAGTTGTAGATGGAAGGAGCGGTGATTCCCAGGGAGCGG
Organism: uncultured Chloroflexia bacterium; assembly: GCA_963698765.1. Taxonomy (GTDB): domain Bacteria; phylum Chloroflexota; class Anaerolineae; order Anaerolineales; family UBA4823; genus CAVOSB01. The sequence continues at coordinate 9,483 of CAVOSB010000030.1, read as the reverse complement.
GCGATGGCGCGCAGGTTGAGGGCGGCTGCGCCGGATGCGGCGATCTGCTGCCAGGCGGTCTGCTTGATGGCGGTCTGCAGGTCGGGGTGACGTTCTGCGCGCGTCGGTCGTGGGGACATGGCTCTCCTTTGCTACCAAAATAAACAAACGCTGTATGTTTACGTTGTAAATATACAGCGTTTGTTTATAATTGTCAAGGGTAAGGAAGGCCCTTCCAGCTGAGTACAGCATTAAAGCCTCACATTTACGGGTGATATAATCCGCCTCGTGCCAAAAAGCCGGCTGGTGTTCTTATTATTGGTAATCATATTGTGCTGCCTGGGGTCCGCCTTGACCTATTTCCTGCCGCCCATCCACGACAGGCTGGCGTGGCGGGTGGATAACGCCTGGGTGAGCCTGGTCCGCCTGCTGAACCCGCCTGAGCAGGTGCTGTTCGTCCCGGGTCAGGGCAGCACGCCGGGGTTGGTGGAAACCCTGGTTCAGCTGACACTGGCGGTCGGAACACCCACCGCAGAAGGATTTATGGCGGAGCTGGCTGACACCGCAAGCACTCCCTCCGGGACGGAGACCCCTGCCTTCACGCAGCTGCCCACTGCCACCCCCTCACCTGCCTTCACGCCCACCCCGCTGCCCGAGAGCGTCCTGCTGAGCGGCCTGACCCACGAGCCCCAGCAGTTCAACAACTGCGGGCCCGCCAGCCTGTCTATGGCGCTGTCCTACTGGGACTGGCAGGGCAACCAGGGCGACACGCGCGCTTACCTGCGCCCCAACCGCGACGTCGACGACAAGAACGTCAATCCTGAGGAGATGGTTTCCTTCGTGGAGTTGTTCACCGGGTTGAAGGCCGTCACCCGCGTGGGCGGCGACCTGCAGACCATCAAGCGCTTCCTGGCAGCCGGATTCCCGGTCCTGATCGAAGAGGGGCACGACCCGCAGGACGACTGGTGGATGGGGCACTACCTGGTGATCAACGGCTACGATGACCGCACCGAGCAGTTCACTACGCAGGATTCCCTGCTGGGATTCGCAGACGCAGCCGTGGATTATGATACGCTGTTGGACCACTGGCGGGATTTTAACTACCTGTACCTGGTTACCTACCCACCCGAGCGCGAGGCAGAAGTATTCGACCTGCTGGGGGAGCAGGCTGATGAATCCAGTGCTTTCCAGGCTGCAGCCGGGAGAGCCCAAGCCCAGACTTCCACCCTCCAGGGCCGTGCGCAGTTCTTCGCCTGGTTCAACCTGGGTTCCAGCCTGGCGGGCCTGCAGGACTATGAATTAGCTGCCCAGGCCTTCGATAAGGCTTTCGAGATTTACGCTCGCCTGCCGGAAGATAAAACCGATCCCGATTCACGTCCCTTCCGCCTGATGTGGTACCGTTTTGGCCCCTATGAAGCCTACTACCATACCAGGCGCTACCAGGACGTGGTCGACCTGGCCGACACCACCTTCATGTGGGTGGGTCGCCCGGTGCTGGAAGAGAGCTTCTACTGGCGCGCACTGGCTTATGAAGCCCTTGGTGAAGCCGATTTGGCAGCTTCCGACCTGCGGGAGGCTCTGACCATCAACCCGAACTTTGCCGCCGCGCGCCTGGCCCTGGAAAACCTGGAAGCGGCTCCTGGGGGCGGGTGATCGCATGCGCACTTCCAGGCTGTTGTTCCTGCTGGTTATCCCGCTCGCCTGCCTGCTCACCATCGGCCTCTATTTCCTGCCGCCGGTGCACTCGCGCCTGGCGTGGCGCCTGGACGAGCTGGTGCTGCGCATTAAATACACCCTCAACCCGCCCGGGGAAGCGCTGTTTATCCCGCAGCAGGCTGGAACGCAGGGAGGAGCAACCGCGCTTGCTCCCACTCCTTCGCCGACCTCCCTGCCCCCTTCCCCCACCCCGGCAGTGCCTCAGACGGACGATCCACCCACTCCGTTTCCCACCGTTATACCCACTATCACGCCAACACCGCTCCCCGAGCGCGTGCAGCTGAAGGGTGTGATCTATGAAGACCAGCACGGGCGCTTGAACTACTGTGCTCCGGCTAACCTTTCAATGGCGCTTTCGTATTGGGACTGGCAGGGAAACCGCGACGTGGTCGGCCCGGTGCTGAAACCCGACCAGCGCGACAAGAACGTCATGCCGGCCGAGATGACCTGGTACGTGGAGAACGAAACCGATCTCAAGGTGGTCAGCCGCGTGGGCGGCGACCTGGAGCTGCTCAAGCGCCTCATCGCGGCCGGCTTCCCGGTGTTGTTGGAAAAGGGCAGTCTATTTCCGCGACCTGACCGGCGTGGTCAGCTGGATGGGACACTACCTGGTGGTGAACGGCTACGATGAACAGGAGGCTGTCTTCATCGCCCAGGATTCCTTCGTAAAACCCGACAACCGCATCCCGTATCGAGGATATGCTCAAAGGCTGGCGCGCCTTTAACTACATTTACCTGATCATTTATCCGCCCGAGAAAGAAGCCGAAGTGATGGCGCTGCTGGGAGAAGATGCCGATGAAACCGTCAACTTCCAGAACGCGGCTGCGAGAGCCTCGAATGAAGTGCTTGGCCTGACGGGCATCGACCAGTATTTTGCCTATTTCAACCGCGGTACGAACCTGGTGCAGCTGCAGGATTACGCCGGTGCCGCCCTGGCCTACGACGAGGCCTTCAAGATCTACCCCACCATCCCGGAAGCAGAACGCCCCTGGCGCATGCTGTGGTACCAGACCGGCCCGTATTGGGCTTACTATTATTCTCAGCGATATTATGATACCCTCTACCTGGCGGACGGCACCCTGAATGCCATGCAGAGCGATAAGAACCTGGAAGAGAGCTATTACTGGCGCGGCATGGCCCGGGCGGCTTTAAACGACCAGCCTGCCGCGATCGAAGATTTCCTCACCAGCCTGGAATTCCACCCTGGCTTCGAGCCGGCCCTCTACCAGCTGCGCTTGCTGGGTGTCGAGCCGCCCGAAGAATGAAAGTGACCGATGACCCGTAAGCTTGGAATAATCTTCCTGGTGGCCTCGCCCATCCTGTGCCTGCTGGTGGTAGTGCTGTATTTCTACCCGCCGGTCAACGAAAGCCTGGCCTGGCGGCTCGAATTCGTTCAAAGCCAGTATCGTCTATGCGCTCGACCCGCCTGAACAGGTCGTGTTCGTGCCGCAGGGAGGACCGCAGGGCACGCCGGCAGTCACACCTTCCCCGACCGTGACGCTGTTCCCCCTGCCCAGCTTTTCGCCCTTCAGCACCGCTGCCACCCCTACGGATGTCCCTCTTCCCACCGCCACGCTCACCCCCACGCCCCTGCCCGCTCAAACCGTCTTGAACGGCGTCGTGCACTATTACCAGACCTGGAACAACTGCGGGCCGGCTAACCTTGCCATGGCTCTATCCTATTGGGATTGGCAGGGAGATCAGCGCGACACCGCAACATACCTGAAGCCCAACGCCCGCGATAAAAACGTGATGCCTGCTGAAATGGAAGCTTTCGTGGAGGAGCTGACGGATCTACAGGCTGTAGTGCGTGTGGGCGGCGAGCCGGATGCGATTAAGGCTTTTATCTCGGCCGGCTTCCCGGTGATTGTCGAGAAGGGCTTTGAAGGAGTGGGCTTCACCGGCTGGATGGGTCATTACCAGGTGGTGAGCGGTTACGACGACGCCAGCCAGAGCTTCATCGTCCAGGATTCATACAAAGGCCCCAACATCTCGATACCTTATGATGCCTTCCTGGGAGACTGGCGGGCCTTCAACAATACATATTTGGTGCTTTATCCTGAAGAGCGCCGGCAGCAGGTGCTGGAAATCCTCGGATTGCAGGCTTTCGACAATGTGAATGTCTCCTTTGCCACTGCCAGATCCCTGGAGGAGACCCGCATGTTGAGCGGGCGCGACCTGTTTTTCGCCTGGTTCAACTACGGCACCAACCTGGTGGCGCAGAATGATTATTCCACCGCCGCCCAGGCCTTCGATACCGCTTTCGCCAATTACGCCCAAATTCCCGAAGCCCAGCGGCCCTGGCGGATGATTTGGTACGCCACCGGGCCCTACTGGGCCTATTATTACACCGGCAGGTACCAGGATGTGATAAACCTGGCAGATGCCACGCTGGACGCTGCCAGCGAGGACGTACTGGAAGAGTCTTATTACTGGCGGGCGCGCGCCAAACTGGCTTTAGGAGACAATGAGGCGGCGGAAGAAGACCTGCGCCAGTGCCTGAAAGCGCACCCGTCCTTCCAGCCGTGTGTCGAGGAGCTGCTGGGCATGGGATTGGAGCCTTAAACAACATGATCAGGCTGCTGCATTTCGCCGATGCGCATATCGATATCGCCAGCTCCGGCAGGCACGACCCGCAGACCGGGCTTCCGATCCGGGTGATGGATTTCCTGAAGTCACTGGATGAGATCGTGGATACCGCCATCCGGGAAAAGGTGGACCTGGTGCTGTTCGCCGGCGATGCATACAAGGACCGCACGCCCGCACCCACCTTTCAGCGTGAATGGGGCCGCCGGGTGATGCGCCTGTCCCGGGCCGGGATTCCCACCCTGCTGCTGGTTGGCAACCACGATCTGTCCCCGGCTCTGGGGCGCGCCCATGCGCTGGAAAATTTCGATACCCTGGATGTACCGCATGTGAAGGTGGTGGACAGGCCGGTTTTCCTGGGACCGCAGGAGCTGGAAGGACTGCCGCTGCAGGTACTGGCGCTGCCCTGGATCTCCCGCTCCGGCATGATCGCCCACCTGGGCCTGGAGGCCAGTGCGGCACAGGTGTACGAGCAAATAGAGCAGCGGCTGGTCGAGCTGGTGGACGGCTGGCTGGAGGAGAAGCGCGATCCTGCCCTGCCTGTCATCCTGACCGCGCACTGCTCGGTGGAGGGCGCGCTGTACGGTGGCGAGCGGACGGTGATGTTGGGCAGCGACCTGGTGGTTTCCGGGGGGCTGGTAAAAGACGCGCGCCTGGATTACGTCGCCCTCGGGCATATCCACAAAGCCCAGGATCTTAATGAAGGCGCACACCCACCGGTGGTTTACCCGGGATCGATCGAACGCGTCGATTTTGGTGAAGCTGCAGATGAAAAGTATTTTGTAATTGCCAGCGTGGAGCGCGGCCGGACCCGGGTGGAGTGGCGCCAGCTGGCTCACGTCCGGCCCTTCTTTGACTGCATGCTGCGCCTGACTGACCAGCTGGGGATCACCGAGCAGCTGCGAGCAGCGCTGCCGACCACAAGCCAGATGAAAGACGCCATCGTCCGGCTGGTGCTGGAATACCCGCGCGAGTGGGAGGCCTCCATCGATGAAGCCGCCTTGCGCGAATATACCGGGCAGTGCCTCGAGTTCCACCTGGTCAAACGTCCGCAGGCAGAGGGGCGCATCCGCCTGCCCGGCGACCAGGCGGTGGGCAGCCTCACCCACCTGGAATTATTGGACATCTACCTGCGCGCCAGCCACATCGAGCCGGAACCGGCACAGGAGCTGCTTTCCCTGGCAGACCAGGTGATGCGCGGCGTGCAGGGCGACTGAAAGCTGCTTCCACCCAAATCGCTGCCCGCTTAATTGGTATAATCAACTTATGACCAGTAAATTGCAGCTTGAAAGTGCGTTGAAAGATGCCATGCGGGCCCAGGACGACCTGCGCAAGCGCACCCTGCGCATGGCTTTGTCTTCCATCCGGCTGCTGGAGATCGAAAAGGGCAGCGAGCTGGACGACCAGGCTGTTGCTTCGATCTTGCAGAAGGAAGTAAAAACCCGCCAGGAGGCGATCGATGAAGCGCAGCGCGCCGGGCGGCCCGACCTGGAGCAGGCTTCCCGGGCCGAGATCGCTGTCCTGGAAGAATTTCTCCCCTCCCAGATGTCTGCCGAAGAGCTGGAGGGGCTGGCGAGCCAGGTGATCTCCGAAATAGGTGCCACCAGCCAGCGCGAGATGGGCCAGGTCATGAAAGCCCTCATGCCGCGCCTGGCAGGCAGAGCCTCCGGAGAGCAGGCCAGCCAGGTGGTTCGCAAGCTGCTGGCATAGCCGCTTGAAACTGCATTTCGGGAGCGATGTGAGCTGAACGAAAAAGGCGCTGCCAGAGGTAAATCCGGGGGCACCAGGGGAAGCAACCTGGTGCTGGTCCTGGTATTGCTGGTCAGCGTTTCTCTGGCCTGGTTTGCCACCGCTCTCCCGCTGCTGTCGAATTCTTCGGCACCGCAATTGCAGGAAGGGCAGGTCGCCGACCGGGACTACCGCGCTTCGGAGACCGCCACTTATACCAGCAGTGTGATGACCGAACAGCGGCGCGAAATTGCTGCTCGCGCCGTCGCTCCTATATTTACCTCGCCCGATTCGCGTGTTGCCCGCAAGCAGCTGGAGAGCATGCGCAACGTCCTGGCTTATATCAATACGGTGCGCGCCGATCCGTATGCTTCCACGACCCAAAAAACCAGCGATCTCCAGGCGATGGAGGATATTCTGCTCGAGGCAGATACCGCTCTCACCCTGCTGGGAATGACCGACTCGCGCTGGCAGGCAGTCCAGCAGGAATCCCTGGTGGTATTGGAAAAAATCATGAGCAGCTCGATCCGTCCGGATGGCATTCAGGACGCACGCAGCCGGCTCCCGGCTTTGGTCAGCCTGGCGCTTCCCGAAACCCAGGCGGATGTGGTGGCAGCCCTGGTCGAGCCCTTTGTCACGCCCAACAGTTTCTACAGCGACGAGCTGACCCTGGCCGCCCAGCAGGCTGCTCGCGAGCAGGTCGAACCTCTCAGCCGCTCTTTTGTCGCTGACCAGGTCATCGTATTTCGCGGCGAAGTGCTGGACGCGGCAGACATCGAAGCCCTGCAGGAGCTGGGATTCGTCGAGCCAGAAGACATTTTGCCCGACCTGGCGAGCATTTCGGCTCTGGTGCTGCTCATGGTAGTTTACATGGTTTTATATTTCCGCCGCGAGCGTGCGGAACAGGCTCGGAACCGCCGGGCAATACCGGTGGTCAGCTTGCTGTTCCTGGCGTTCCTGTTTGGGAGCCGGCTGATCCTCCCCTCGCATACAGTGCTTCCCTATGCATTTCCGGCGGCTGCCTACAGCCTGACCGTAGCCGCCCTGTACGGCTCGAGATTGGCCCTTATTTCGACGCTGCCGCTGGCTATATTGATGGCTTACGGTCTGCCCAATGCACTCGAATTGACCCTGTATTACATTATGGGTGGGTTGTTTGGCGTGCTGGCGGTCGGCCGCGCCCGCCGCATGGCATCCTTCTTCTGGGCTGGGGTCGCCGTTGCCTTTGCGGGTATCATGACGGTGCTGGTATTTCGCCTGCCCCTGCCCACCACCGACATCATCGGCCTGGCAACTCTGTGCAGCGCCAGCCTGGTGAACGGATTGGCTTCCAGCAGTATTACAATCATCCTGCAGTACGCCCTGGCACAGTTCATGGGGATGACCACACCGATGCAGCTGGTAGACCTGACCAGGCCGGATCATCCTTTGATGCAGCAGCTTCTGAAGAAAGCCCCCGGCACTTACCAGCACAGCCTGCAGGTTGCCAACCTGGCCGAGCAGGCCGCCGAGCGCATCGGGGCTGATTCGCTTCTGACCCGGGTGGGCGCGTTATACCATGACGTCGGGAAGACCGGCAACCCGCTGTTTTTCATCGAAAACCAGACCCCTGATTCTCCAGCCCACACGAAACGCTGACCGGGTACCAGAGCGCTGAGATCATCATCCGCCACGTGACCGAGGGATTGGAGCTGGCCGACCGGCACCGCCTGCCGAAGGCCATACGGGAATTCGTGGAGCAGCACCACGGCACTTTAACCGCCCGCTACCAGTATATCCAGGCGGTTAAAGAAGCGGGTGGCGATGAAAGCCAGGTGGATATCGAGCGCTTCCGCTACCCGGGGCGCATCCCTCAGAGCCGCGAAGTGGCCATCTTGATGCTGGCCGACGGCTGCGAGGCGCGCGTCCGTGCGGAGCGCCCTTCTAATGAAGAGCACCTCCTGGAAGTAATAAAGAGCATGGTCAAAGACCGCTTCGCGAAAGGCCAGCTGGACGAGACCAACCTCACTTTCCGTGATTTGACATTGATCCAGGACTCGTTCCTGTCTTCGATGCGCGTGATCTACCACCCCAGGGTGCGCTATCCAAACGAGGAAGTGAGTATCTCTCCGGATACCGCCCCCTCCAGGGGCAGGATGGAGGGCGAAACGGCGCCTGGCTCGGGGTTGGAAGCCGGTCTGCCTGTGGATGGCACTCCCAGGGTTGCTCATGGCACAGAACCCGCCTGAGCCTCTGATCCACATCCAGCTGGGTGAGACGCTGCCAGTGGGGACTTATCCGCTGCTGCTGGCAGGCCTGGATTTCCTGGAGCAGGCCGCCAGCCTGGCGTTGAGGTCGCACGAGCGCTTTCCCGCACTGGAAATCTCGCTGCTGGTCACGGATGACGAGCAGCTGCGCGATTTGAACCGCCGGTTCATGGGCATCGACGCTGTCACGGATGTACTCTCTTTTTCCGGCCGGGGAAATCGATCCCGATTCGCTGGCGCTGTACCTGGGAGACGTGGCACTTTCGCTGCCGCGCGCCGCAGCACAGGCCGAGACAGGCGGTCTCTCGCTGCAGTCCGAGCTGCAGCTGCTGGTGGTGCACGGTGTGCTGCACCTGTCAGGATACGACCACGGCAACCAAGAACAGAAGGAAGCCATGTGGCAGGTCCAGGCAGCCATCCTGTCCCAGTTGGGCAGCCCGTTGATATACCCGATGGAATCCTGAGTTCTGAATCATGTTCCGCTCCTTCCTTCAAACTCGAGCGCGTTCCTTCCGCTTTGCCTTCAGCGGCTGGTGGTTTGTCGTCCGCACGCAGCGCAATGCCTGGATCCATGCCCTGGTCAGCCTGGTGGTCGTGATCCTGTGCGCCTGGCTGCGCTTCGAGCGTCGCGATTGGGCGCTGATCATCATGGCGATCGCCCTGGTCTGGACGGCAGAATTCCTCAACACCGCCCTGGAAGCCGTGGTCGACCTGGCCAGCCCGCAGCAGCACCACCTGGCGCAGGTCGGGAAAGATGTGGGGGCAGCCGCGGTGCTGATCGCCGCCGGCAGCGCCGCCATCATCGGTTTTTTGATCATCGGCCCGCCGCTCTGGCAGCGCCTGCAGATACTGGCTGGGAAATAATCCCGCTGCAACGCACGGGTGGAGCTGCGATCTTTCTATCTTGAATTCGATTCGTCCATCTTAACAGTAGAGGTGCTTATGACCAGCAAGACTTTCCGTTTTGGTACGGTGGGTTCTCCGATTTCGACCCCCAAGAAGCCGGGAGGCAGTGTGGGTGCCGTGCTGCGCCTGGCGGAGCTCAATTTGAAAGCCCTGGAGCTGGGCTGGGTGCGCTCGGTGCGCATCTCCGAGCAGGCCTGCGCCGGAATTAAGGCAGCCGCGCTGGAGCAGGATGTATATATCAGCGTGCACGCGCCGTATTACATCAACCTGAACGCCGGTGCGGAAGAATGGCCGAACTCCCGCCAGCGGCTGGCGGACGCC
>CAVOSB010000029.1:0-328473 GCA_963698765.1 uncultured Chloroflexia bacterium | reverse complement strand
GCGTGTAATGGAAAAGAATGGGAAATTCTACCTGGTCTCCAGCGGGAATGCTACTGATCAAGACAGCCTGCCTGGTGTGCCGCAAATCTAAACTACGATCCGTTTGTGCTTAGCTTTCATTCCCGTTAGTCAAACATTATTCTGTTGCTTGGGGCTTATAATAATCCTGAGCAAAAACCATCGAATTCCAAATCGCGGAAATATTATTCTGGATTCGCTTATGAAGATAATCGATCAGGATGAATCGATTCAGGATTTACAATCTGGATATTTCAGCAGGAAGTAGGCGAGGATAAATCCCTCTTCCAGGCACCCAAAAGCGAGTGCGTTGACGGTATTATCCTCCAACCTGGAAAAATTCCTCAACGACCAATATGTATTCTTAAAGAACACAAAGCTTCAGAAACCTCAGATAACAATTCCAGCGATTTTGGTTGGACCTACCGGATTAATGTTGTTCTACCCATGTGATGCAGAAGGGGTTTTTCGCGCTCTTGGAGAGAAGTGGGAACAGCTGAAGAAGCGCGGTCAAAGCTATGTGCCGGCTCGCCCAAACCCGTTGATCCTTGTCCAGGAAATGGCAGATGGATTAGCCGGATTCCTGACTGAACAGCAAGTGGATTGTCGCATGATCGAGCCGATTTTATTTTTTGCGAATCCCAATATACATATAGATACGAATCGCCCTGCGGTTAAGATCGTTCTGCCGGATAATCTCGACCGGTTTATTGGTGGGCTTCTCAAGGCGGAAGTGGTCTTCGATCGGGATACCATCCGGAAAATTATCAATGCTTTAATGATTGATACCAGGAAAGTTGATGCCGCTGTCGCTTATGAAGTCCAGGACGAATTTGCTTTTAAGGACCTGCCAGCGATAAAATCAGATCGTTGGAAACCATTTACAGATCTTCCACGAGATGAGCCTGTAATGGCCCAAAAGGTTCCTTTTACTCGCCAGCAGTGGTTTATGCTGATGTTGTTAATCTTCACTAATATCATTATCCTGACAACGCTGGTGGTGGTCGTCCTGACCAGCGGGTGAAGGAATATAACCAGGACGCGCTTTGACCCATCCGTTCTTATCGATCGTTATCCCTGCCTATAACGAGGAAAAACGCCTGCCAGTGACATTAGAGCAGGTTTATTCATTTGTTAAAGATCAGCCGTTTGAGTGCGAGATTCTGATCGTAGAAAACGGAAGCACGGATGCGACTTTCGAGATAGCTCAAGAATTTTCAATGAGGCACGAACAATTCCACGTCCTGGAAGCAAAGCGCGGGAAAAGGTCGGGCAGTGCAACGTGGAATGCTGGAAGCAAAAGGTGAATACTGCTTCATGTGCGACGCCGATCTCTCCATGCCGATAACTGAAATCAGCCGCTTCATACCGCCAGTCCTTACAGGCTTTGATCTGGCAATTGGCTCAAGGGAAGCTGAAGGTGCGATGCGTTACGATGAACCTGCCTACCGACATCTCGGAGGCAGGCTGATCAATTTTCTCATCAGGCTATTGGCCCTGCCTGGGATGCATGATACACAATGTGGGTTCAAGTGTTTTCACTTATCAGTTGTGCGGGACTTGTTCGAGCACCAGACTATGGATGGGTGGTCGTTTGATATCGAACTGCTGTATGTCGCCAGGCTGCGAGGGTATCGAATCGTGGAAGTGCCGATACCATGGTACTTCAATCCGGAGAGCAAATTGAATGTGATCCAGGATGCATTCCGGATGGCTAGGGATATCATGCAAATCCGCCAGAACGCGAGAATAGGGGTGTATGAGAAGACCGTGGTTCAGACGAGCGAGAGTCTTACACCGGGTGCAAATTAGTATCTGATGGGGAGAACCAGGGAGAAGAGTTCTTCTTTCACACCCGATTTTGGATTCGAATCGCAGTTGTGGGAGAAGGGAAACCGTTTCATCGCTGGCGTGGATGAAGCAGGAAGAGGGGCACTGGCAGGACCTGTCTCGGCTGGGGTCCTGGTTCTGCCTCCCGATCCAGAAATCCAAAGACAATTGAAGGGTATGCATGATTCTAAAAAGCTCACCCGGGTCAAGAGGGAAGAATTTGCTGGCAGGATTCACGAATTGGCGCTGGCTTATGGGGTTGGTTTTGCTTCTGCTGGTGAAATTGACCGACTGGGGATTTTCCAGGCTACCAGGCTGGCGATCCAAAACGCCCTGTCCCAGCTGGGGATCGAGCCAGACCACCTGCTGGTAGACTTTATCTCACTACCGGAGTGCAACATCCCCCAGATCAGCATTGTTAAAGGGGATGAACGTTCTTTGAGCATCGCTGGAGCGTCGATCCTGGCGAAGGTTGCCAGGGATGACCTGATGCGGCACCTTGATCGGCTTTACCCGGAATACGGCCTCGCCGCCCACAAAGGGTACGGCACACAGGCACACCGAGCTGTGCTGACGCGCCTGGGTCCCAGCCCCGTCCACCGGCTGAGCTTCAAATTTCGCCCTGTGGATTCCTAAAACCAATCTCGTTTCCAGAAAATATAGACAATAACTAAAGTGAGGGCAAAGCGATTCCCAGTATTAATGGGAATGCATAAGACAACCCTTCAAATGGAAGGTTCACATTCATGCCGTAGAAACTGGCAACCATAGTAGGAAGCGCCAGGATGATGGTTATGCCGGCCAGGATCTTCATAACACCGTTCAGGTTGTTGGAAATGATTGAAGCGAAAGCATCCATCATGCCCGAAAGAATGTTGCTGGAGATGTTGGTCATTTCGATGGCCTGCTGGTTTTCGGTCAGCACATCATCCAGGAGGTCTTCATCTTCCGGGAATGCCTGGAATAACTTGCTGCGCTCCAGGCGCTCCATCATCAGCTCGTTGGATTTCAGGGCGGTGGCAAAATAGGTCAGGCTTTTTTGGTATTTGAGCAGCTCAAGCACTTCTTTATTGCGGGTGGACTGCTGGAGCTGATCTTCCAGGGCATCCACAACTTTATTGATCTCACGTAAGATAACTGAGGAATTTATTGGCGCTGGCCAGCAGAATCCTCAGCACAAATCGCTGGCGTTTGCCGGTTGATAATCCCTTGACATGCCCAGAAGAAAACTCGCGCAAAATGTCATGGTTGATCCTGCAAACGGTGACCAGATATTTATTGTTTAGAATAATGCCCAGAGGGATTGTAGCGTATGGAACATCTGCATCCTGGCCCTGGAAAAATGGGATGCGCAAAATGATCAGGAGCTCACCGTTTTCGCGTTCGCTGCGGGCGCGTTCATCCAGGTCAAGGGGGTAAGTCAAATAGTCATGGGGCAGGTCATAAGAAATCAGGGTTTTCAATTCATCGGGTGTGGGATCGACGACATTGATCCAGCAACCTTCAGTGGGCTCACTCATTTGGAGGAGACCGGTTTCGCTGTGCTTGTAAATGGTTATCACAGGTCACTCCTTGTCTTGGACAACTGTCCGGTAGTAAGTTAAGTCAGGGTGGTTTGGAAGAACCGCTGGGCGGCTCTTTCTCTTGGGCAGGCGTATCCTCGTTCATCTGTTTCTCCGGAGAAAATGCTCCCTTCATTCGAATATAGTGTTTTAAATGAAAATCCCGAACGCCAGTATATTTTTTTGAGAGTGGGTGTTCGGGAACCAGGCAGCAGGCTTAATTTACAGGTCTAATTCCCTTGAACACCTTCCCCCTGTGAACTCGTACTCGGCGCGTCAGTGTGACGAGGAATACCGGATCGCCGGTAAATCCTCTGGATCAACCTGAGACGAAAAGCGTAGAAGTCAGTCAATCGTGCGATCATCGGAGTAAGTATAGCACCTGAAGAAGCTAATGACAAGATAAAAAAGCATCAATCACCGCTTTGGTTTTTTTGCCGAAATCCTCTCAAGTCGAGACCCTATAGGATCAGGCAACTTTCCTGTCTTTCCAGCGCAAGTAGGCCTTTGTAATTTCTTCAGCGGTAGCCGGGATCAGCGATAGAGTGAGTACCACCAACCATTCCCTGGGAGACATAAAGTGGGTGTTGAAAATCGGCTGCAGGAACGGCACGCTGACCACCAGCAGCAGCAGGACGATCGACAACCCCACGGCATATCTGCATGTAAGCGGTTGGAGAATACGCCGATCCGGAAGATCGAGCTGCGTTCGGAGCGGACGGTGTAGGCGCGGAACAGCTCGCACAGTGAAAGGGTGACGAAGGCCATGGTTTCGGCGGTCTGCACATCCACGCCGCGCCAATCGTACTGCAGGAGTATGGCCAGGAGCGGGTTGATGCCGGCAGGATCAGCCATTCTCCTGGCAGTGCCAGAGCAGGCCGAGGATAAAAGCCGTCAGCGTCGCGCCGGTCTGGGTGATGGTCTGGATGACGATGCCCAGGCCCATCGAGCGGTTGATGATCGGTTCGTTGGTTGGGACGCGGCTTGCGCTTCATGATGTCCGGATCGCCTTTTTCCATCGCCAGGGCCAGGGCAGGAGCGCCGTCGGTGATCAGGTTCAGCCACAAGAGCTGGATGGCGGTCAGCGGCGGTGGGCAGCCCGGCCAGCGTGGCCAGGAAGATGATCATGATCTCGGCCACGTTGGAGGAGAGCAGGAAGAAGACGAACTTGCGGATATTGTCGTAGATGATGCGGCCCTGCTCCACGGCCGCGACGATGCTGGCATAGTTGTCGTCCGTCAGCACCATGTCGGCGCTTTCTTTGGCGACATCGGTGCCGGTGATGCCCATGGCCACGCCGATGTCGGCGCGCTTGATGGACGGGGCGTCGTTCACGCCGTCGCCGGTCATGGCGACCACCTCTCCATTGGCGCGCAGCGCTTCGACGATGCGCATCTTGTGTTCAGGGGAGACACGGGCGAACACGTCGCGTGTCTCCACCTCGCGCTGCAGCTCGGCGTCATCCAGGTTGTTCATTTCGGCCCGGTCAGCACCTGGTGCCCCGGGCGCAGCAGGCCGATGGATTCGGCGATGGCGCGGGCGGTGTTGGGATAATCGCCGGTGATCATGACGGTGCGGATGCCGGCCGTGCGTGCCTTCTGCAAGCGCAGGCGGCACTTCTGGCCGCGGCGGGTCGATCATGCCGATCAGTGCCGGCAAAGACCAGATCCGATTCCAGCGCAACGACATCGTCGACATCCGGCAGCTCGGCGTGACCTTGTAGGCCATGCCCAGGACACGCAGGGCATCCTGGGTCATGAGGTCGTTGGCGGCCAGGATCGCATGCGCCTGGCTTCGTCCAGCGGGACGCCGTTGATCGTCCATGCGCTGGTAGGAGCTGCACAGGTCCAGCACCACATCGGGCGCGCCTTTGACAGGACAGCGTACCAGTCTCGCTGGCGGTCATCCTGGAAGGGCGAGAGCATCCTCGGGCGCGGGCTTCTCGATTTGATGGATGGTGATCATGCGCTTGCGCGCCGGAATCGAAAGGCACTTCCTGCACGCGCGGGTAGGCCGAGTTCAGCTCCTGCGAAAGTCGCGCCGGCCTTGGCGGCTGCCACGATCAAGGCGCCTTCGGTTGGATCGCCGATCATGCGGTAGGTCGACTTGCCGTCTGCCGGCGCCGCTGACCTCCAGGCCGGCATCGTTGTTGAGGGCAGGCCACCCACAGGGCGGTCAAGCGCCGCCGGGAAATGCAGACAGATCGACAGGTGGACCATCCAGCTTGAAATTCGCCCTCCGGGTTGTAGCCGCCGCCGGTGATGTGGAAGAATTTACCGTCCACCCACATGTGCGTGGCGGTCATCTCGTTCTGGGTCAGGGTGCCGGTCTTGTCCGAGCAGATGACGGTGGCGGAACCGAGGGTCTCGACCGAAGACAGCCGGCGGATCAGGGCGTGGCGCTTGATCATCTCGCGCATGCCCAGGGCCAGGCTGATGGTGACCACAGCGGGCAGGCCTTCGGGGACGGCGGCGATGGCCAGGCTGACGGCGATCATGAACATTTCGAGGGGGTCGAAGCCGCGCAGCAGCCCGACGATGAAGACCAGAGCACAGACCACCAGCGAGGCACGCCCAGGATTTTGCCGAGCTGGTCCAGGCGCCGCTGCAGGGGAGTGGGCTCCTGCTCGACGGACTGCAGCATCTCGGCGATCAGGCCGATCTGGGTGTGCATGCCGGTGGCTGACCACCACGCCTGTGCCGCGGCCGTAATTGACCAGGGTGCCCATGAAGGC
Organism: uncultured Chloroflexia bacterium; assembly: GCA_963698765.1. Classification (GTDB taxonomy): domain Bacteria; phylum Chloroflexota; class Anaerolineae; order Anaerolineales; family UBA4823; genus CAVOSB01. Next base: position 322,329 of record CAVOSB010000029.1, on the reverse strand, counting down.
GGTGTTCTTGCGGTCGCCGAGCGGGATCTCGGTTTCCAGGCGCATGCCGGCATCTTTTTGGACGGGCACCGATTCGCCGGTCAGGGCGGCTTCTTCGATGCGCAGGTTGACTCGCCTCCAGCAGGCGCACATCGGCGGGGACGTAGTTGCCGGCTTCCAGGAGCACCATGTCTCCCGGCACGACCTGGCGGCGAGGGATGGCTGCGCGCGAGCCGCCGCGCAGGATATGCGCTTCGGGCGAGGCCAGCTTGCGCAGGGCAGCCAGTGCCTGCTCGGCGCGCCGCTCCTGGACGACGCCCAGGGTGGCGTTCAGAACGACGATGGCCAGGATGGCCGCGGCTTCGATATAGTCTCCCAGGACGGCGGAGATCAACCGAGGCCACGATCAGCAGGATGACCACGAAGTTGTTGAACTGCCCCCACAGCAGCTGCAAGAAGGTGGTGGGCGGGGCTTCTCGCAGCTGGTTGGGGCCGTGCTGCTGCAGGCGGCGGTCAGCTTCCTGCTCGCTGAGACCGCTTTCGGCCATGGAGTTCAGCGCTGCCAGGACTTCGTCAGACGCCAGGGAGTGCCAGTGCTGGGTTTCAGCGGGTCTGGATTTTATTTGAGGGGTGTAACTATCGAGTGCCATGCTTTCTCCGAGGCTGAGATTATAGCATGTGGGAAGTACAGTCAACAGAGGGGTGCGTGCGCTATAATCATTGAGGAACTTTCTTTCATCGAGCATTCTAGAAGCAAGTACCTTTTTTATTCAGTATCTACCCGGAGGAATTATGGCAATTCGAGTGTGTTTAGCCGGGGCAACCGGATGGGCAGGGTCGGCGCTGGCGCGAGCCATCGCGCAGGCCGACGACCTAGAAATGACGGCGGCTGTGGGCCGCACACATGCAGGAAAGAGATTGGGCAATGTGTTGGGGGAGCCGCGCCTGGGCTGCTCGATCTACGCGACAGTGCAGGAAGCAATGGAGGGTAAGCCATGTGAGGTATTCTTCGATTACACCAAACCCGAGGCCGCCAAGTCCAACTGCCTGACGGCACTGGAGCATGGGGCGCACGCAGTGATCGGCACGTCGGGATTAAGCGACGATGATTATGCCGAACTGACACGGGCTGCCGAACAGCACCAGCGAGCTGTGCTGGCGGTGGGGAACTTCGCCCTGACAGCAGTCCTGCTGCAGAAATTTGCCGAGACGGCAGCCAGGTATATCCCGCAGTGGGAGATCATCGATTACGCACACGACGAAAAGAGGGACGCGCCCAGCGGCACGGCGCGCGAGCTGGCGAGCAGGCTGGCCGCGGTGCGACCTTCTCAGCTGAGCGTGCCCCTGGAGGAAGTGCAGGGAGTGGTAGAGACGCGTGGCGGGAGACTGAATGGAAGCCAGGTGCACTCCGTCCGCCTACCGGGGTATGTCATCTCGCTGAAGATTATCTTCGGCTTGAAAGACCAGAGGCTTTCGATAAGGCACGACTCGGGCAGCAGCGCCGAACCGTATGTGGGTGGAGGGCTGCTGGCGATCCGCAAGGTGGGATCACTGATTGGGTTACAGCGCGGCCTGGACAGCGTGCTGGAGCTGGATTAGAAGCTCTATTCGAGCGCACTCTGCTATAATTAGGCGTTTTTTGGAGAATAAGTTCTCATTTCACAGTTTTCAGGAATCAGTGGAGAGATGGTATTCTGAAGGTTGACAGGAAAGGGAGTTAGGGGTTGAGATTTTCTCGGTCGCTGCGCTCTCTCAGAATGACGAGGAGTGAGGGGAGCAGGAACCTTGGGTCGCTGCGCTCCATCAGAATGATAAGAGTGGAGAGGGAATGATGGGATATAAATTTGTGAAAATTCCGGCGCAAGGCGAAAAGATCCGGATCAAGGATGGGAAGCTGCAGGTGCCGGAGCAACCGGTGGTGCCGTTCATCGAGGGGGACGGGACGGGCAGGGATATCTGGCGGGCATCGGTGCGGGTGATGGATGCGGCGGTGCAGAAGGCATACGGCGGAAAACGCAAGATCCATTGGATGGAGGTTTACGCCGGAGAGAAGGCTTTCGACCTGACCGGATCGTGGCTGCCGGACGAGACGATGCAGGCTTTCGAGGAATACCTGGTGGGCATCAAGGGACCGCTGACCACGCCGATCGGAGGGCGGTATCCGCTCGCTGAATGTGGCGCTGCGCAAGGCGCTGGACCTGTACGTGTGCCAGAGACCGGTGCGCTACCTGCAGGGAGTGCCGTCACCGGTGAAGCACCCGGAATACGTGGACATGGTGGTGTTCCGCGAGAACACGGAAGACATTTACACCGGGATCGAGTTCGAGAACGGGACGGAGGAAAATCTGCGGTTCAAGCGAATGTTCAAGGAAGCTTTCCCGCAGGAATACCAGAAGATTCGCTTCCCCGAGTCCGCCGGGCTGGGATTGAAGCCGGTGTCGAGGGAAGGCACGGAGAGATTGGTGCGGGCGGCGCTGGAGTGGTCGCTGGTAAATAAACGGAGAAATGTGACCCTGGTGCACAAGGGCAATATCATGAAGTACACCGAAGGGGCTTTCCGCAACTGGGGCTACGCCCTGGCGGAAGACGAGTTCGGGGATAAGATTTACACCTGGGCGCAGTGGGAGCGCACCAAAGAGCAACAAGGGGAGGAGGCAGCCAACGCAGAACAGGCCGCAGCGCTGAAGGCGGGCAGGCTGCTGGTGAAGGATGTGATCGCAGATATCGTGTTCCAGCAAACGATCACGCGGGCGCAGGAATTCGACGTGCTGGCGACGATGAACCTGAACGGCGATTACCTGTCGGACGCGCTGGCGGCGCAGGTGGGAGGCATCGGGATCGCACCAGGAGGCAATATCAATTATGTAACGGGGCACGCGGTGTTCGAAGCCACGCACGGCACGGCACCCAAGTACGCCGATAAAGACATGGTCAACCCGGGATCGGTGATCCTATCAGGCGAGATGATGCTGCGCTATATGGGGTGGGGCGAGGCGGCGGACCTGATCGTCAAAGGTATGGAAGGGGCGATCGCGGCCAGGACTGTGACTTATGATTTTCACCGACTGATGGAGGGGGCGAGGTTATTGAAGTGTTCCGAGTTTGGAGACGCGGTGATTTGGCACATGGAATAAAAAGAATTTGTACACGGATGACTCGACTGAAAAAACTGTACTTTAACAACTGAAACATGACAATTTAACCGAAAAGCCTTGCACAGCTTGTCGGAAGGCGGCCAAAAAAAATCAAGCGAGCCTGAAATCTCTGCGTTGTTTTCCTGCTGGAAGCGCCAGATGCTGCACAGATTGGTCATCGCTGCGGAGGCAATCACCAGGCAACTAGCTCGGAACAGTCCCCGGACGGGGAGCTTTCCGGCCGGGAAGGGATGCTTGACAGCCCGGATGATGGCTTCAATCGCCGCTCTGGGGTTCTTGCCAGGTTGGCGAGAGCTCTCAAAGCGTTGCCGGCGCCTGGCCCAGTTGACTTCCTGCTGGGTGAAGCTGAGCTTGAAATCGGGATCCTTCTTGCCTGCTTTCGCCCGGCAACGGTCCTGCAAAGCGAATGGGCAGGTCTGGCAGATGGATCGGTCAAAGCGAGCAATGTAGCCGGTGGTGCGGCCGGGTTCCACCACCACTTCTTGTCCATTCGGGCAAGAGATGGTGATTGGTTTGCCTTTCTGGGTGGTGGTGAAGTGAAACTGAGACAGGCTCAATTTGTCAGTGGCAGGCGCCTTGCCCCGGATGCCGGTTTGGATCAACTCGACTTGCTGCTCGTTCAACTGCTCATCTGCCGCTGGGCTGCCATAGGCGCCATCAGCGTACAGGCTTTCAATCCCGGTGCGTTCCTTCAAGTCTGGCAGGGCTTGGGCTAACAGGTCGGCATCGTCCACGTTGTTGGGCGCCACCTGGACCTTGGTGATCAGTTGTACAGCGTTGTGCGGATCGCAGGTCTGGGTCAGGTTGGCGACATAGCCCTTGAACTCAGCGGGACCCTTGCGACGAAAACTGGCTTCTTGATCGTCTACCGACTGTAAACAACCGGCGCCAATCTGATCGTTAGGCTTGACCTGCACAGTTTCTCCTTGCAGTTCAAAGTTCTCCCGGAGTAGCCGTTCCAGCGTCTGGTAAGCAGGCGATGTCCCATAGCGTCCTTTCAACTCGATCAACAGCCGGTGAATTACTTGCCCCACTTGCTGTGTATGAGCTGCGGTGGCTTCCTTGCCTTTCACCCGGTAGACGGACTGACCAGAGCTGCCCTCGACATATGGCCCGAGCCACTCCTGATAGCTGGACTGTTCGGCTTCGCTCAAGAGCCGATGCATCCGCTGCAGGCCTTCCACCAACAACTGCAAGCGGCTCATGTCCATGATATTGCTGGCGATCTGCGTGCTGTCCATGCGCTGGATGCCCGTCTGCACTTTCAGGGCCACGATCTGCTGGTCGGTGATCTCTTCGAAGGCTTGCGCTACCAGGTTCACTCCATGTTCCTGGTTGTATTGGCTCAGTCGACGCCGAAAGTTGTACAGAGTGCGCAATTCGAACCCCCCTTCGTGCAAATCATGATAACCAAGGGCATAACGCACCTGCAAGTCAAAGGTGAAATGATCGTATAACTCTTCATCGCTCCAGCCATAGCCTGCCTTCAGCGTTTCTAATCCCAGCAGCACGTTCACCGCTGTGTTCGGCCGCGAAGGCACATCAGCATATATCATCGCAAAACGGTCTTCCTGGATGCGGCTGAAGAACTCCCGGTAGAAAACGCCTGCCCAACTGGCTTCAAGTCGCTGACGTTGTTCATCAGACAGATCGTTCACGTTGCTGATTAGGAGCGGTTGTAGGTGCTTTTTGTTCGGCTTGTACATGTTTCAGTCCATCGGCAGAATTTTACCGATTATATTAAACTTTACCCAATCACGCGACCCTTTTTTCAGGGGAGCCACAGATACACACGGATTTTTTTTACTAAAAAACCGAAGAGCTTTATTTGGAATAAACAAGAAAACACGGATTTTATTTTTATATAGAATCCGTGTTTTCCGTGAAATCCGTGTACTATTTTTCTAGGGAGTCGGGAAGGCGGTCATAGTTGGGGCGGTGAGAGTGGTAGTTATGACGCTTGAGGCAGGAGTGGTGACAGTGGTGGTGATGACCCCGGAGGCAGGGGTGATGACTGGGGGAATGGCAGCGGCAGCATCGGCGGCGGTCTCGGGCATGCCGGCCTGGATCCAGCGAACAATGATATCGATCAATTCCGGCTTAAGGGCTTTGTTGGGCGGCATTGGCCCACCAGCTTCGATCTCTTCGCGGTTGAGCATCAAGATAGTGTTCGAGTTGAGGTCGCCGGCCACGACGTTGGGGGCGTTGTCACCGGTGGTGATCAGCTCTTCATAAGTCTGCGAGCAGGTAGTTGTTGTTCTTCTTGCCGGGGCGGTGGCAGGAGACACAATAGCGCTTGTAAATCGCGGAGATGTGCACCTCGTAGGAGGGTACTTCGTCCGGGCCGAGGGCAGGGATAGAGGAGGCGGCGACGGCCTCGGCGGGCAGCTCCATGCGGTCGTCCCAGGAATAGCGCATGAAGGTCACAATGGCTTCGATTTCACCAGGACCGAGCTCGCCACCGAAGGCGCGCCCATTGGGGGGCATCTTCAGGTTGGGCAAACCCAGGTTGATGATGTTGAACAGGGAATCGTCGGTGAGGGTGTACATCTTGTCCTGGCTGTTGATGGGAGAGATGATTTCACCTTCCAGGCCTTCGACGCCCACGATCTCGGTGGTCTCGCCTTCGGCGCCGTGGCATTCGACGCAGTATAAGGAGTAATATTCCTCACCGAGGGTAATCTGCTCGCTGATGGTACCGGCGATGGCGCCGGTCTCAGGCTGGGGAGGAGTGGTGGCGACCGCGCTGATCGTCAGGAGGACCATACCGATGACCACGACGGTCATGACCGAGATGGCGAAGCGGCGCTTACTCCAGTGGCGGAAGGGATTGCGGTCGATGAAGGGGAGCAGGAACAGCAGCAGCACTGCCAGGCCGGGGATGATCGTGGTACCGACCCATTCCAGCTTTCCCGGGAAATATTTCAGCGTCTCGAACAGGAACATGAAGTACCACTCCGGGCGGGGGATATAAGTGGCATCGCTGGGATCGGCTTTTGGCTCCCCAGCCACACCCACGAACACAGCCAGTCCCAGCAAGAGTAAAAAAACCGCGAAGGAGACGATCATGTCCTTGTAGATGATATCGGGGTAAAATCTAACGCCTTTCTGCTTGGCCTGCTCGTGCCTATCGTAGATTTCCTGTTTTTGCTCTTCGTTCACGTGGATGCTCCTGGTAGGGTTAAGACTTCCGAAATCTCATGAGATTTCGGAAGTCTGATGCAGGTTATTCGTCTTTATCAGGGATGTGCGAAATCCCGAGGCGGATGATCATGTACATGTGCACCCCGATCATCAGGACGATAACTGCTGGCAGGAACCAGATGTGCACGGCGTAGAAGCGCGCCAGGGTGACGGCGCTCAAGTCGGTACCACCGCGCAGAATGCCCAGGATGAGAGGGCCGATGACCGGAGCCGTCCCGGCGATCTGGGTGCCGACGGTGGTGGCCCAGTAGGCACGCTGGTTCCAGGGCAGCAGGTAGCCGGAGAAGCCCATGCCAAGGGTGGTCAGCAGCAAGACCACACCGGTCAGCCAGGTTAGCTCGCGCGGGAATTTGTAGGCAGCGTAGAAAAAGGTGCGCAGCATGTGAATGAAGACCACGATGACCATCAGGGAGGCACCCCAGTGGTGCAGGCCGCGGATCAACCAGCCGTAAGAAACGCCGGTCATGATGTACTGGATGCTGTCATAGGCATGGTCAGGGGAAGGAACGTAATAGACGGTCAGGAAGATGCCGGTGACGGCCTGCATGACAAACAGGAACAGGCTGGCGCTGCCGAGGGTGAACCACCAGTTGACCTTGGGAACCTTACGGTCGAGGGTGACGTTGTAAATCGCTCGCAGACCGAGACGTTCATCGAGCCAATTCATGATTTTGGTGACCATAATCATCCTTCCAGCAGGCGGATCGAGAGCAGGCCTTCTTCGACTTTTGTTTCGTAGCGATCCATGGGGCGCGGGGAGGTCCTGCGATGATATTACCTTCGATGTCAAATTGGGCGTCATGGCAGGGGCAGTCGTATTCCCTGGTATCTTCCTTGAAAGCCACCCGGCAGGCCAGGTGGGTACAGACGTTAGAAAAAACCATGACTTCGGCTTCATTTTTGCGGTATAACATACACCCCGTAGCTGTAAACGGTCTTTTCCCAGCCGTTAACCCTGCTACGGGTAAATGTGAACATAGTAGGCTCTCCGACAGGGTAGATATCCAGGGGGCCAAGCGGCACCCAGGCGTCGAGAGCCTGGTTTTTCAAGGCAGGCGAAAGCAGGTAAGCAGCTGCAGGGATGCCGACCACTCCGGCGATAACTGCACCAAGTGCTCCAACGGTGATTTTAACGAATTCATTGCGACTCAAATGATGGGATTTTTGCATGCATACCTCCAACAGTGGGTGCAGCGATGCTGGTAGATTTCAGCCATAATATTTATTGGTTTGAGTGATTTTACTTTACCTGTCACTGGAATTCAAGCTCCCTCTGAGCGACTGATGTTTTGAAGGCCTTCGCCGGTAGGATACCAGCCTTAATTGGACCAAAACAGTAGTAATTCATCTGTTACAATTTGTGCGTAACGGCACAAATTATAGGATAAAATCCAGAATGCGTGATGAGGACAACTGGAACTATTAATGTATGAGTATTGTCACTTCTCTTGGGCAAAAATGAGATGGGATAATGGTTGGATCGAATAATCTACCGCATTTCGTACATCGGGCAATAATAATAATAAGGAAGTCAGTGTAGGGAACAAACTCTTCACTCCGTTCAGAGTGACAATACTGTCAAGTCGTTCAGAGTGACAATATTGACAAGCCGCTCAGGGTGACAAATCGGTCAAGGAGGCGCTGATGGCACTTAAAGAGAAACGCTGTGTTTCGCGGCCTGAAATACCGGGGAGGCGGGCCGATGCTGGCATGGCTGCTGCACCGCATCGGCGGATTAGCGATCCTGGTGTTTGTGGGGACCCATGTCTTGTCTTCATATTTCCAATACCAGCTAGCCAGCGAGCTGGCTCAAACCATCAATGTTATTTATGAGTCTGTTTATTTCCAAGTGGTGCTATATTTCTTTATTTTGTTCCATGTGATTAATGGGCTGCGCATCATCATCCTGGATATCTTTCCGCAAGCCCTGGAATACCAGCGGGAAGCGACCTGGCTGGAGTGGCTGATCTTCATACCGATATACGGTTTGACCGTATTCATCATGCTGCAGCAGCATTTCAGCGGCGGTTAGGACTGCGGAAAGGAGAACCCCATGAGCTCGCGACCTGCTCCTCAAATTGGCTTCAGCTTTGAGTACCTGATGTGGATTTTCACCCGCCTTTCCGGCTGCGTGCTGTATTTGCTGGCTCTGGTGGGTTTCGTCAGCGCGCTGGTGATGGGAGCGCGCACCCAAATGGGTGTCGGCGACCTGATGCGCTGGACGTTTTTCCCGAATTCGTACCACGTAGTCAACACCAACGTGCCGGATGTCGACCCGGGCTGGATGAACGCCTACTGGAACACGATCCAGATGCTGGTGGTCTTCTTCGCGATAACCCACGGGATGAACGGGCTGCGCGTGGTGATCGAAGATTATGTGAGACGGCCCTGGCTGAGGATATTCCTGCGAGGGCTGGTTTTCCTGCTGTGGCTGTTCATGCTGATTGTTGCCACGTACGTGATTCTAACAATCTAGGGCCCTGGAGTGATCTATGAACAAAACACACCAATATGATGTGATCGTGGTGGGGGGCGGCGGCGCAGGCCTGATGGCAGCGCTGTACGCATCCCGCACCAGCAGCACAGCCGTCCTCAGCAAGCTCTACCCGACCCGCTCGCACACCGGAACAGCCCAGGGGGGCGTGGGAGCGGCACTGGGAAGCGAAGAGGAAGACCATGCAGAGTGGCACACCTTTGACACGGTTAAGGGCAGCGATTACCTGGGAGACCAGGACGCGATCGAATTCATGTGCAACGAAGCCATCCAGGCGGTTTACGAGCTGGAGCACATGGGACTACCATTTTCACGCACAGCGGAAGGGAAGATCGCCCAGCGCCCGTTTGGCGGGCACACCAACAACGTGACCGGTAAACCGGTGCCGCGGGCCTGCTACGCGGCCGACCGCACCGGGCACATGATCCTGCAGACGCTCTACCAGCAGTGCATCAAGAATCACGTGAATTTTTACGACGAATACCAGGTAATCGACCTGATTATGGTGAACGGCGCGGCTGCGGGGGTGGTGGCCCTGGAGCTGTTGACCGGCGAGCTGCACACCTTCCACGCCAAGGCGGTGATCATCACCACTGGCGGGCACGGGCGCATCTGGGAGATCACCTCCAACGCCTATTCCTTTACCGGCGACGGTGTGGCGATCACCATGCGGCGCGGCATCCCGGCGGAGGATATGGAGTTCTTCCAGTTTCACCCCACAGGCATTTACCGGCTGGGCATCCTGATCACCGAGGGGGTGCGCGGCGAGGGCGGCGTGCTGATCAATGACAAAGGTGAGCGCTTCATGGAGAAATACGCCCCCAAGGTGAAAGACCTGGCCTCACGCGACGTCACCAGCCGGGCGATGTACCTGGAGATGCGCGACGGCCTGGGCATCGGCGGCAAGCGCTACCTGTACCTGGACATGCGTCCGGAGACGGTGAACAAATACGCAACTGCCGACGGACGCAAGCGATCGGACGGCACACCTTACCGGGTGACCGGTGAGGAATTATTGAATAAGCTGCCAGACATCGTGGATTTCGCCCGTACTTACCTGGGCGTCGACCCGGTGTCGCAGCCTATGCCGGTGCAGCCCACCGCCCACTACGCGATGGGAGGCATCCCGACCAATAAATTTGGCGAGGTGGTGATCGACGAGCAGAACACGGTACTGCCGGGTTTGTATTCGGCCGGAGAGGTGGCTTGCGTCTCGGTGCACGGCGCGAACCGGTTGGGCACCAACTCCCTGCTGGACTTGATCGTGTTCGGCAAATATGCCGGGCTGAGGGCGGCAGAATTCGCGAACGGGGCTGCGTTCCAGGTTCTGCCGCCAGATGCGACCGATTTCGGCAGGCAGCAGCTGGAAGATATCCGCAACAGCGACGGGGAAGAGAAAGCCTACACGATCGGCAACGAGATGAAGAGCGTGATGTTCGACCATGTGGGTGTTTTCAGGACCGAAACAGGGATGCAGCAGGCGCTGGAGAAAGTGCGCGAGCTGAAAGAGAGAATCAAGCACGTGAGGAGGCCCGACAACACAAAGGTTTTCAATACTGAGTTGTTGAACATCTGGGAGCTGGGAAACCTGCTGGAGCTGGCGGAGGTGACCACCGTCTCGGCGATTGCACGCCTGGAAAGCCGCGGGGCGCACGCCCGCGAGGATTATCCCAAGCGCGACGACCTGGAATGGCTGAAACACACCCTGGCCTGGACGGAAGATGGGAAGATAAGGCTCGCTTACAAGCCGGTCATGATCACGAAGTACCAGCCAAAAGAACGGGTTTATTGATCACGGGAGGCTGCCATGCAGATCACACTCAAAATATTTCGCTACGACCCGGAAAAAGACAAGAAACCCCACTTTGACCGCTACAAGGTCGAAGCCGACCCTCACGACCGAGTTTTGGATGTCCTTGAGTACATCAAGGGCAATAATGATGGCACGCTTTCTTTTCGTCGTTCCTGCGCACACGGCATCTGCGGCTCGGATGCCATGCGCATCAACGGTCACAACCGGCTGGCGTGCAAGGTGCTGGTGAAGGACCTGCACAGCTCGCGCATCGTAGTGGAGCCGATTATGGGCCTGCCGGTGGTGAAAGACCTGATCGTAGACATGGAGCCGTTCTTTAAACATTACCGCTCGGTGATGCCGTTCCTGGTGAACGACGAGCCGACCCCCAGACAGGAGAGGCTGCAGAGCCCGGAAGCCAGGGAGCGTTTCGACGACACCACCAAGTGCATCCTATGCGCGTGCTGCACCACTTCCTGCCCGTCCTTCTGGGGAAGCGACGAGTATGTTGGTCCAGCAGCGATCGTGGCGGCGCACCGCTTCATCTTCGACGACCGCGACCGGGCAGGAGGGAGAGGCTGCGCATCCTGAACAACCAGTTCGGGGTGTACCGCTGCCATACGATTTTCAACTGCACGGAGGCCTGCCCACGCGAGATCCAGGTGACGAAGGCGATCGGGGAGGTAAAGAGGGCGATCGCGACCGGGAGGCTGGATTAGGAGGAAGATGAATTCAGAGTCCGGCCAGGCTACGAATGATTTCGCAGCCTGAAATAAGAAATCCACTGAAGTGGATTGGAGAAGGTAAGGAGATCAGCCCGCTTGAGCGGGCTTTTGTTTTCAGGCGTGCATTTCAATGCACAACCACGAACGAGAGATGGTAAAATTGCAAATGTGCCCCAGTAGCTCAAAGGATAGAGCGAGGCTCTCCTAAGGCCGAGGTTGTGGGTTCGACTCCCGCCTGGGGCGCCTTAAGATTATGAAACTTATATAATTATTACTTGATTTTCTATGGAATTATGCTAAAATTCACAATGCTAGACGCCAGGGTGCCCCCCTCACCTTGGCGTCTGGCATTTAATTCAAGATTGATTGGGAGGGATGATGTTTGACCTAGCCGCTGTCCGCAGCCAGTTCCCGGCACTTGCGCGCCCGGCTGTCTTCTTAGACGCCCCGGGTGGTACGCAGATCGCCCGCCCTTCGTTGAAGCGCATCGAGGGCTATTTGATAGAGAATAACGCCAACCATGAAGGCGCTTTCGCTACAAGCCGGGAATCGGACGCGATCCTGGAGCAGGCGCACGAGGCTATGGCAGACCTGCTGAACGCTAAAAGCGGGCAGGAGATTATCTTCGGCGCCAATATGACCAGCCTGACGCTGCACATCAGCCGCTCGCTGGCGCGGGAGTGGAAGCCGGGCGAAAAGATCGTAGTGACACGCCTGGACCACGACGCCAATATCACCCCCTGGGTGCTGGCGGCAGAAGGACCGCGGCGTGCAGGTGAGATGGGTGGATTTTCACCCCGAAGACGGCACTCTGAACCTGGAAGACCTGCATAAGGCTCTCGAAGAGAAGCCCAGGCTGGTGGCGGTAGGATATGCTTCGAATGCCCTGGGAACCATCAACCCGATCGAAAAGATCACACGCTCGTCGCACGCAGCGGGAGCGCTGGTGTATGTCGACGCCGTGCAGTACGCCCCACACGGTCCGATCGATGTACAGAGTTTGGACTGCGATTTCCTGGTGTGCTCATCGTACAAGTTTTTTGGCCCGCACCAGGGGATCCTGTATGGGAAAATGGAGCACCTGGAGAGGTTGAAAGCGTACAAGGTGCGCCCGGCCTCGGACGAGCCGCCGGGAAAATTCGAGACCGGCACGCAGAATCACGAGGGGATAGCCGGCGTGCTGGGCGTGATCGAATACCTGGAATGGCTGGGGGGGACTTTCGGCGGAGAGTATCTGAAGTCTTATGACGGACGACTTCCAGGGGCGGCGGCTGCGGCTGAAGCAGGCCATGGGCGCCATCCGCAGCTATGAATTCGAGCTGGCGCGACTGCTGCTGGATGTGCTGGAAGAGACGCCTGGAGTTGCGATTTATGGGTTACGGGACAGGAAGCGCCTGGGAGAACGGGTGCCGACGGTGAGCTTTACCCTGCAGGACAACCACCCGCGCCGAGTGGCGGAGGAGCTGGATAAGGCCGGGATTTATGTGTGGGATGGAAATTATTACGCCCTGGCGGTGACGGAGAGGCTGGGATTGGAGGATAAGGGGGGAATGGTGCGAGTAGGCCCGGTGCATTACAACACCCTTGACGAAATTCATAGATTACGTGAAGCCCTGGGTGGAATAGCCACCCGCTAAAATAATCACTTAGGCGATGACTAAAATCCGCCTATTGTTGATATAATTTAGGATTATTTAGACCGAATTTATGGTCTGAACCGGAAGTTAAAGCCTACATGGAGAGTTCGGATGAGTGATCTCAATAGATTGCTGCAGGCGACATTTTTCTTCTCAGCGACGGATCTCAATGCGAACCGCCAGGGCAAGCTCTCTTCTCGCCAGCAGGCCCGCCAGCGTGCGGCCGGAACCAACATGTGGCTTGCAGTGGGTGTGTTCATATTTGTAATGATCGGCAGCCTGGGAGTGATCCTTTTCATGAACCGGCCAGCGGGAGTGACTGGCGACCTGAATGGTAACGGCACAACCTTACTTGTCATGGCTGCTGCTGTCGGGATCGCGATCCTGGTGGGTGTGTTGATCAGCTTACGGTACATGACTGCAGCCAGGGAAAAACAGATCAGCGCAGCGGAAGGTACTGCAAAATGGGGGAAAATCGAGGCCGAGCAAGCGAATTTTGAGCTGCGGATCGGAACAAAAAAGCTGAGACTGCTGACCGAAGAACAGCTGGTTTCATTTGTCGAAGGTGAAGAATACCGGGTGTACTATCTGAATGGACGGGTGCCGACAATCCTGTCGGCCGAAGCCATCGGCAGCAGGACTGAATTCCAGGAATCCTATGCTGAGCTGGAAGACAGCAACTATGATCAAGACCAGGTGGTTCAAATGCAGCGTAAGGCCCGATCCATTCTATTCGTGCTGCCAGTCCTGGTGCTCGGAATCCCGTTGATCGGCTTTGCAACTACAGGGTTCCCCCCGCTCCTGCGCTGGTCGGTGATGGCGCTCCTGCTGCTCATTTCGATCGTTTTCGTTTACTGGGCAATGAAGAGAGCCGGGACTGCGGATAATGGATAACACCAGCAAGACCTGCAGACTGTGCCAGGCGAGCAACCGCGAAGAGGCAAATTACTGCCGGAATTGCGGAACGCTGCTAGAAGAACACTGCCCACGCTGTGAATTCGCTGTGAACCAGGAGATGTATTTTTGCGATAACTGCGGATTGATGCTGGTCGAGCCTCCCGGCTACAGCTGGTGGAAGTCCCAAAACGCAGACAGGCAATTTTTCTATGCAGACAAACGCTCTTCCCTGCCAGCTGTGAGGACATGGAAAGGGACCGGGACTGATCGAGATAGCAGCCAGCCCGCGAGGATTGCAGCTGGAAAAGCGATCCAGGCTGCTGCAGGAACTCAACAAACCTTCTTCAGCTCCAGGCAGCCAGCTGCAGCAATATATCCCCAGCGAGCTGCTCAGCAAGCTGGATGCGGCACGAAGCAGTGGTGAGATGGTAGGAGAGAGACGGGTGGTGACGATGCTGTTCTGCGACGTGACCGGATCAACGGCGGCGGCTGAGCACCTGGATCCGGAAGAATGGACGGATATCATCAACGGCGCCTTCGAGCAGATGATCCAGCCAGTCTATAAATATGAAGGAACGGTTGCACGCCTGATGGGGGATGGGATCCTGGCATTTTTCGGCGCTCCGATTGCGCATGAAGACGACCCGCAGCGGGCAGTTCTGGCAGGGCTGGACATCATCTGCAGGGATACAGGAATACCGGGGGAAGATCAGGCAGGAGCAGGCGATTGCCCTGAATGTGCGGGTAGGGATCAACACCGGTATGGTGGTGGTCGGTAATGTGGGGTCTGATCTGAAGATGGAATATACGGCGATCGGTGACGCGATCAACCTGGCGGCGCGCATGGAACAGAGCGCAACTCCAGGCAGCGTGCGGATTGCTCATGACACTTATAAACTGGTAAGGAACCTGTTCGAAATTGAGCACCTGGGAGAAGTAGAGGTAAAGGGAAAGTCAGAGCCAGTGCCAGCCTACCAGGTGGTGGGGCGAATGGCGGTCACCCGCCGGACGCGCGGGATCGAAGGGCTGGAGGTCGAGATGGTCGGCAGGCAGGGGGAACTGGAAGCGCTGCGCAAGGTGCTGGCTGATCTTAAATCAAGGGCTGGGACGGATAGTGTGCATCCTGGGAGAAGCTGGTGTGGGCAAGAGCCGACTGGTGAGCGAAGCGCAAACGATTTTCCAAGCGCAGCCCTTCTCTGGGGTGAAGTGGTATGAAACGACAAGCCTTTCTTATGAGTCCAACCAGGCTTATGGGCTATTTCAGAGGCTGATAAAGAGCGTGTACGACGTCGACATGAATGCACCCCTGCAGGAATTCCGTGAAAAACTCCTGCCGATTTTTGAGCCAGGTGAAGAAAACGGCCGAGAGGCAATTCAATTTATCGAAGCAATTTTCGGATTTGAAAACGGGCAGCCGAAGCCTGTGCAGGAGGGTGAGACCTTCAGAGCAGAGCTGTTAAATGCTATGCAGGTCTGGATGAAGGCACAATTCGA
Source organism: uncultured Chloroflexia bacterium (assembly GCA_963698765.1). Taxonomy (GTDB): domain Bacteria; phylum Chloroflexota; class Anaerolineae; order Anaerolineales; family UBA4823; genus CAVOSB01. Next base: position 306,952 of record CAVOSB010000029.1, on the reverse strand, counting down.
AGGACAACCCACAGTCCTGGTTTTCGAGGATATGCACTGGAGCAATTCAGCATCGATCGAACTGCTGCGGCAGCTGTTACCGATCACCGGAGAGATCCCGGTGGCATTTATTTTCATCATGCGCAATGAGAGGCAGGCTCCTTCCTGGCAGATAAAAGAAACCGCGGATGCGGAGTTGCTGTACCGCTATTCGGAGATTGCTCTGCAACCCCTGACGGAGGCGGAAAGCAATGAGCTGTTGAGCCGCTTGTTGGCGATCGCGGATATTCCCGAACAGCTGAGGGGTGTCGTCCTCGAAAAGTCGGGAGGGAACCCGTTTTTCATCGAAGAACTTGTGCGAACCTTGATCGAAAGCGGGGTAGTAGTCTCGGAGATCCGCGAGGTTAACGGTGAGATGCTGAAGTACTGGAAAGCGGGGGGAGAAGAGGCGGATTTTGAAATTCCAGATAACCTGCAATCGCTGCTCTCGGCGCGCCTGGACCGGTTGGAAGAGGCTACCCGAGCCACGCTGCAGGTCGCGTCGGTGATCGGCAGGACATTTTACCATCGCGTCCTGCAAGAGGTCGACCTGGCCAGCCAGGAGCTGGATAAACACTTAAGCACACTTCTGCGGCTGGAGATGATTCGCGAGGCTTCACGCATGCCAGAGCTGGAATATGCATTCCGCAACCCGCTGACCCAGGAGGCAGTTTACAACACGATATTATTGAAAAACCGCCGCAATTTTCACAAGCGGGTCGGGGAGGCGATCGAAGAGCTGTATGCCGATCGACTGGAAGCTTTTTATGGTTTGCTGGCGCACCATTTTTCCCTGGCAGGAGCGCCCGAAAAGGCAATCGAATATACCCGGCTGGCAGCGAAACAGGCTGCGAACCTGTTTGCGTATGAGGAAGCAGCGCTCAACCTGAATGCAGCGCTGAGCATGGCTGAGACAGAGAGCTGGACGGATGGAAGAATTATCCTGTATGAAGAATTAGGGGATATTTACCATTTGCAGCGAGACCTTTTCCAGGCGATCACCATTTACAACCAGTCCGTTGATCTGCTGGAAATGAATGAAACACCTGACCAGTCATCTCTCTTACGCCTGCGACGCAAGATCGTGCAGTGTTCGAGCGAGGCGAAGTGGAATATGGACCTGGACTCGTACCGCCAGACCCGGACAATCTCGGTGCAATCGCGCGAAAAACTTGAAAAGGACCTGGAGGCAGCTCCGGTTGAGCTATCCAATCCGGAAAGAGTACGGGCGCTGGCAGCGCTTTCATTCGATGCCTGGCGCAACCAGGATCCACCACAATGGGAAAAGGCGCAGGAATATGCCCAAAGCGCGGTGGAGATTGCAGAGCAGATGGACACCCCGGCCGTCCTGGCACGGGCGCTGGGTGCGCTGGCAAACGTGCTGGACGGGCGCAGCCTGATGCGCGATCATGCCTCGGTTGCCCAACGACGGTTGCAGGTCAGTGAAGACCTGCGGGTCGAGGATGGCGTCGAACGCATGGAAGCCTTGAGCGGCGCCGGAATGGCGTTGATGTACGTAGGTGAATACCAGAAGGCTCTGCCACTCTTGCAGGAGACGGAAGTCATGGCTGTAGAACAGCATAATATCGGGCAGCAAGTGGCCGCGCTTGGTTTACAGGGACATTGTTATTTCCGGATGGACAGGTGGGATGACGTATTGGAAATTGAGAAAAGGTGGCGAGACATAGAAAGCCGTCACAGCCGCACGCGTAGGTCCGACCTGATTTGCAGTTGCGCTCAGTGCGAGCATCCACGCGTTGCGTGGGGACGGTGAAAAATCAAAAACTTATGGTGAAGAATCATATCAATTCATGGTTTCCATGTCAGGCCAGCCGGAAGAATGGCAGCGCAACCAGTTTTACTGAAATTCACTGCCACTGAAGGCACAGGGCGAGTTCGCCCTGGTAAAGCAAAAACTGGAAGCGGCACTGGGGAAGGAAGGACAGCCGGTGAGCTGGGGTACGATGGCGCATGATCATGATATGTACATGATGCTGGTCGAATTCGGCGCGCGAAATCGAAGACCTATCTACCCTGGAAAAATACACTCCTCTGCTGGAAGAACTGGCAGAGCGGGACGGCCACCAGCTTTACCTGGCTATTGCAAAACGCGCCAGGGGTGTGCTGCATCGATTGCGGGGGGAATTTGAAAACTCTGAAAACTGCCTTCAGGAGGCAATGAACCTTTTTACGAAGCTAAGATACGCGGTGGCAGTGCGGAAGGACGAAGCTCGAGCTGGGAAAATCGGCCCAAAGCCGAGGGGAAATAAGCGCAGCAAGCAAGGCATTTGCTGAGGGGCTAAAATACTTCGAAGAGCTGGGAGCCAAACCCGATCAAGGGCGCGTGCTGCGGGCGCTTGAACTGATCAGCTAGTTTTTCCAGCTGCCAGGAATTCAGCCTGCTGCAGCTCTTCAGGCGTATTGACATTCCAGAAACTCCGCAATTCGGGGTCGTAGCGGCGGATCTCATCGATGCGAAATAAGTCGATTTTCACATGGCTGAACCAGGCATCTACCCGCCATTTATCTTCGTCCAGCGACTGGCGGATATGAGGCAGGCAGGCATCGCAGCGGTAAACGGCGTGGAAGGGCTCCAAACCTTCAGCGGTGTGCAGGATGGAGATATCCGACTGGCTGGACAGGAGGCGCTGGTATTGGGCTTCCAGCAGCTCAGGATTGACAAACGGCATGTCACAGGCTACCACTGCGACGAAAGGGAGACTGGCAGCGCTGAGCGCCGTATATAATCCACCCAGGGCGCCGCGCTGCGGAACAAGATCTGAAAACAGGGGGACACGCAGAAAGGTGTAATCTGCCGGCGTGTTGGTGGTCACCAGCAATTCTTCAGCCAGGGGACGCAACCGCTCAACCAGGCGCAAGATCAGCGGTTGTCCCAGGAAGAGCACCAGGCCTTTATCCTGGCCCATACGGCGAGATTGACCGCCCGCCTGGATGACAATTGACAGATCATTATGGCCAGTCATTTTAATTGAACCGATTCCAATCAGACCTGCGGAGCATAAACAGTATACCCCCTGGGTGGTGCATAAAAATATGCCAGACCGTCGGAGTTGGAGAATTGCTTGAAGGGCTGAGACATATCGGCAGCGCTCCACCACGATACCGGAGCGAAGGTTGTATCCTTCCATTGGGTAGTCACAGGTCTGCCATTCCACCCATCCCCGCGATTATTAAGGACATACACCAGTCCTGTTTTATCACCATACCCATACCTCTGCATGATGTAGAGGTCGTCGTCGAGCCAGAGAGTGTGCGATGGGCCAGCCGCATATTTTTCGTGGGTATTGACCAGTGAGGCGATTCCATTTGGAGTGCCTTCGAGGGCCAGGTTGTAATTGAAATAATCCTTCCAGAACACGGATGGATAGCCTTCATGGGAGAGGATGAAGCTGTATGCCAAAAGCTTGTCATGAATGATTGGACGCCCCTCGTCGCGCAGGTCGTGATTTTCGACCAAAGTGACGGTTGTGTGGGGCTGCTTTTTGAGCAGGGTGTCCCAGGTGGAGAAGCTGCGCAAGCTGAAGCCATACTGATCGCAAAGCGCTTTGAGCATTTCCCGTAGAGGGAAATCAAAGGCGTCAACCGGATTGGAGTTGGAGAAGTTTGTTACGTTGACCCAGTATTCGATAGCCTGTGCACTGTCCCAATGTTCAGTCACGCCGTAGGGTTTAAATGGCTGGCCCGCGCGCATATAGCGATATTCCTGGATAGCTGCTACAGTGGAAGCCCCATAGCCTTTGACATAATCGAATCGGAAGCCATCGAAACCAATTTCCTCGATCAACCAGCGGGAGAGCTGAATAATCTCACTGAAAACATAGGGATTGCGATGCGAAAGATCGGGCATGTCTCCGAAAGTATTCTCATCCCATGATTCGTACAAATTGGGGTGAAAGCATTCCCAATTGCGCGGAAATCTATTACTTTTCGGCTGGAATAAGGTCCAGCGTTCCTGTTCTGAAATTGGAATGCACTCGAGTGCATCGGCTCCCGAATTATGATTGATCACCATGTCTGCGAGAAGCGTAAGTCCAGATTGATGGGCTGAAGCGATCAGGTCAAGTAGCTCTTGTTTAGAACCAAACCAGGTTTTTTCCCCACCCTTCTGATCAAATTCTCCCAGGTCGTAATAATCATAAGGGTCATATCCCATCGAGAGGCCACCCAGGTTGGCGGCTTTATGCACCGGGGGCAACCACAGGGAGGTGAAGCCTGTCGCAGAGAGAGCAGGTATTTTCGAATTGATATAGTTCCACCAATCGAATTCCCTGCCATCCTCCCGCGGACAATCCCAATAAAAAGCCTGCATTAAAACACCCATAAAAAATCTCCTTCGTTTATGAGGCGCTATTTTACCTGCATTGTAGGAATTGAACCACCTGGATAATAATATATGCTATGATTATTTTTGAAACAAATTGAGCAACTAGTAGTTGGAGAATGAATCCCATGAAAACTTCACTGGGTGAATTCCTGGATGGTCTGACGATAGAGGGGGAGTTGTATACAAAGGAAGAGGACAGCAGTGTTCGATGCCACGCATGCGGTCACCGCTGCCTGATTCGCGAAGGAAAACGCGGCATCTGCCAGGTGCGTTTCAATCGTGGGGGTGAGCTTTTTGTGCCGTGGGGATATGTGGCTGCTCTGCAGGTTGATCCGATTGAGAAGAAACCCTTCAACCACGTTCTACCTGGCGAAGAAGCTTTAACCTTCGGGATGCTGGGATGTGATTTTCACTGCGCGTACTGCCAGAATCACCTGACATCCCAGGCGATGCGCGATCCCGGCTCGGATGTCGCCGGCAGCCTGGTGAGGCGGGTGGCGCCTGAACAAATGGTAGAGATTGCCAAGCGCAGCGGTGCGACGATAATTGCATCATCGTATAACGAACCGCTGATCACTTCCGAATGGTCGGTGGGGATTTTCCGTGATGCAGTGAAAAGTGGGTTGAGATGCGTCTATATCTCAAATGGAAATGCGACACCTGAGGTACTCGAATACCTGAAACCCTATTTATCGGCTTATAAAATCGATCTGAAAACAATGCAGGACAAGAAGTACCGCCAGCTGGGCGGTGTGCTTAAGAATGTCCTGGACAGTATACAGGAAGCGCGCCGGTTGGGATTATGGGTGGAAGTCGTCACTCTGGTCGTGCCCGGTTTCAACGACAGCACTGAGGAATTGATGGAGGCAGCCCATTTCTTGAGATCGGTTTCAGCAGATATCCCCTGGCATGTGACTGCATTCCATCCAGACTATAAGATGGTCGATCCAGCGCCGACCTCCGTGAGAACCCTGGTGCGGGCAGCTGAAATCGGATTGGAAGCCGGGTTGAATTTTGTTTATGCAGGCAACCTGCCTGGCCACGTTGGAGAATACGAAAATACTTTCTGCTCGAAGTGCCGGACATTATTAATTGAACGGTACGGGTATATTATTCAGAAATATCACCTGACTGCAGAGGGAAGCTGTCCGAAATGCCAGGCGGCGATACCAGGTGTGTGGACGGAGCGGCCCGAAGAAGTGCATCTGGGGGGAGTGGGGATGCCGAGGATGGCGATGCGATAATGCTGCAATGACAGCTTATTTCAAATAAGGAAAATAATACAGGTCAGCCAGACTACCTGGGAGAGAGGCGCACGCGGACTACATGCCGGTCCAGTGCACCGAAGCGGTATTTATAATCTTCGCCGCCGCGCATAAAATCGAATGCCAGCCGTTGGTTCTCGTTGGACCATTTTAACAAGTTACTGAGCAAAACCCAACCGGGTGAGAGCTCACGAAATTCGGAGCTAAAGCCGGAGTTATAGACCCAGACATGCCCGGCGTAATCGAAATTCAGGTAAGAAGCAGCTTTTCGCCCGGCGATTTCCATAAAAACGAGCTGAAGCCAGCCAGCTTCGAAGGCGGCATGCATGCAGGATCTCAATTGATCACGCATCTTGCCAGTCAGGAAGCTGTTTTTCTCGGGATCTTGTGACATTAATTGAAAGAAGGCGGTAATTTCGTCATCCAGCCGGAGCGGGTCGGAGACAAAATACCAGCTGGTCGGCTCAGTGTGGGCCTCCAACCGGCGCATTTTTCGGCGAATCTCGTGGCGCTGTTTTTTATCGATCCCGCTCAGGTAAGTTTCCCAATCACCAGGAAGGGGGATATAAGGGCATGGCTGCAGTCTTTCGACATAATAATTCCAACCGAATTTACAGGCAGCCTTCAGTAATGCATCCAGGGAGGGTGAATCTTCGAGAATATTGTATAAGTCCAGGATTTTCCAGCGCGGAGATGGATCTGAGGCCAGGAAGAGCAGCAAGGCTTCAGCGAATTCGTCTGCCAGAGAAGGACTAACGATTAGATCGAGATAATCTGAGATTTCGATGCTCCCCAGCAACATCAACGCTGGTTCCCCAGAGCGATTTTTGGTGAAGAAGAGCGGCGCGACGCCAGACAGCTCCCCATTTTCCTGGCGGGCAATTACAGTGAAGAGGTCCCCGGATTCCCATTCACCACCACCCAAGGTACTCCACCAGACACGCAGGTATTCACTGCGCAGAAACGGCACGTGACTTGCACTGCAACAGGCTAATAGATCATTCCATTCTGTGGATAGGGTTATGAGTTCATCGATAGATTGGATAAGACTGAGCTGCATGGTACTCCAAAATTGAAGTAAACGACCTTATTGTATGGTTCCACCTTAGTGATTCATTTTACCAGTATAATGACAAACACAAGTCTTCGTGGATCGAGAGACTGTATTTATGAACGATAATTTTGATCTAAACCTTGTGCCATTGAGGAACCAGGCGGGAAGGGATGCGCCGGAATCGATGAGCTTTTTTGTGTCGGAGCCGGCGCGAGGGTGCGCACGAGGCAGGTCTGCGGACCGGCTGGCACTATGCCTGGCCATGATCGGAAATTCGATTTTATCGCCCGGGAAACAGAAGCAGGCACTGGAACATCTTGCCAAGCTATATTATAAGACCCCCGGGTCTGCCACAACAGCCATGCGAGCTGTGGTAAACGAGCTCAATTCTCTATTATTAAAGCGCAACCAGCATCTTTCTGGCACTGGCAAACAAGGAACTGCACTGCTCGCACAACTGGTGATGCGCGGAAACCAGCTGTATATGGCTTTATCAGGTCCGCTGCATCTATATGTCATCAATGCCAGTGAAACCAGGCATGCTTTCGAGATGGATATGGAGGGTAAGAGCGTAGGCCAAATTCGCTACCCGCCAATATGGCTGAACCAGACGACACTCCATCCAAATGATACATTGATACTGGCGGTCCCTCCGCTGCCAGACTGGGATGACAACACTCTGCGGGAAACGCGCGGGCAAAGTCCCGAAACTGTGGTACGCAAATTATGCAGTGCGCCAGACGGGGATATGAACGCGGTTCTGCTGCAGGTTAAGCCTGGTAAGGGCGCCTTTCACATAGGGCTCCCTGAATCCAAAAGTATGCCAGAACTGGGACTGTCAGCTGTTGAACCAGAGGACCAGCCTGCAAACCTGGAGGCGGTGACAGAACCTGTTGGGGCACCAATTCTCCTGCCAGAAAATTTTGAGACGATTGCCAGCCCGGCCGCCAATGTCGAAGTTCTCACACAAAATGCGGTCGCAACCAAGCAGGAAGAAATTTCTACCAGGGAGATCGCAGCACCGGTCGAAGCTGCACCAACAGAACCAGTTCCACCGCCGGCGGTACCCACGAAGAAAAATGCTGGACTGATATCCGGGATAGGTCGATTTTTCGCTTCAACACGAGTGGCGGCAGGTGCAATCGGGAGACCACTGGCAACAGGTGCAAGGCGAGTGAAGGCAGGGATGAAGAGCGCACTCTCCCGAATTCTGCCGGAAGAATTTTTTAGGGGCATCCCTTCATCGGTGATGATTTTCATCGCAATAGCAATACCTGTAATTATCGTGGCGGTTGCCAGCCAGGTATATTTTTCTTTAGGGCATGAGGCAAAGAACCAGGCCTTATACGCCCAGGCTCTCCGACAGGCAGAAGAGGCTGAGACACAAACTGATTTGCTGGCGAAAAAAGCTGGCTGGGAAAATGCACTTGACACCCTGGAATCGGTCGATGATAACCCGGAAGTAAAAGTTTTGAGAGATAGGGCCATCAGCGCTCTGGACAGCCTGCACCTGGTGAGAAGGGTTGACTTCCGTGAGGCCCTGGAGAAGAACCTGCCAGCGGAAATCAAAGTAACCAGACTGGCTGTTTTGGGAGACGACCTGTATCTTCTGGATGGAAACAGCGGCAACGTGATCCGAGCGTACCAGACGAGCGCTGGTTTTGTGGTAGATACAACTTTCACCTGCGGACCATCTGTGCAGGGCGCAACCGTCAGCAGCCCGCTTATCGATATTGCTGCCTGGCCAGCTGGTTTCAAGCCTACTGCCGAGGTGCTGGCGATCAATTCCAGCTGGAAGATCCTGCTGTGTTCGAAGAATGCCAATCCTGAAGTACTGGAACTGGCTGCGCCTACGAACGCTGCGATTGGCAATCTGACTGGAATGACACTGGATATGGATGACCTGTATGTACTCGATCCGTCATCCAATGCTGTCTGGATTTATTGGAATAATCAGATGAACAGTGCTCCGGAGGAAGAACCGTATCCATTTTTTAAAGATGAAATACCGGTTTTATCCGACGTGATAGACATGGTCATGAGCGGTGATGAACTTCACCTGCTGCACTCGGATGGTCATTTGACTGTATGTGTCTACAGTGGGATTAAAGAAATTCCTACCCGCTGCAGTGAACCCACCTTCATCGATTTCCGCCCGGGATATGAAAATTCACCCCTGGTGCCATTACCGCTTTTCTCGCAGATCGTCTACACTCCGCCACCCGAGCCTTCACTCTATTTTCTTGAATCCAGCTCCAGAGCAATTTACAAGTTCAGCGTCCGCAGCCTGGGCTTCCAGGTGAAATTTCTTCCCGCTGGAGAACCCGATAGCGGTGAAGCGACGGCGTTCGCTGTTGACCAAATCCGCAGGATTATTTACCTGGCGATCGGAAATGAAGTGTACAGCGCGCCAATGCCCTGATTGGCGAGGCTGATCAGGGGGAGGCAGAGATCTACGGCGAAGGCGTGACAGGCGGGAATAATGTAGCCGTTGGGGCGGTGACCTCACCTGTTCCTGGAGCTGCTGTTCCGGTAATACCGGGAGTCGCCGAATGCGTCTGAACCGGGAGGCCGGATTCAGTAACAACAGGTGAAGCTAATACCGGAATTGTAGCCTCAACAGTGGTCACGACAGCAGGCGGCTGAGTGGGTCTTAAATATTCCAGATAAACGTATCCGATACCAAGCCCGATAGTGCCCAGCAAAAGGATCAGAAACACAGAAATGAGACAGGGCAGCACCAGGCGTCTTTTCCTGCGGGTTGGTTTTAACTGCTCTGGCAAAGGCTTGGTCTGGGAGATGGATTCCGGGACCCCCAGGACAACAATGGTGATATTGTCATGACCTCCGCGCTGGTTAGCCAGCTCAATCAAAGAATCGATGCTACTTTCCGGGTCTTTGGATTGAAGAACCTGGAGAATTTCACTGTCGTTGACCAGGTCGGTTAACCCATCACTGCAGATTAATATCTGATCTTTCGGCTGCAGGAGCACGCCCTGGTTGGCTTCTGATTGGGTGTCATCTTCGATTGCATTGAGCTTAACTCGAGTATCGGGTTCGACGGTCTGGCGAGAACCGAGATAACGGCGGATGACATGGGCATTTGGATGGCTGCGTGCGTCTTCGGGCGAAAGTAAGCCGGCCCCGATGGCTTCCTGAACCCAGGTGTGGTCCGTTGACAACTGCTGTACGGTATCACCCCGAACCAGGTATATGCGCGAGTCGCCAACCGTTGCGATAAAGGCCTGGCTGTCGATCACCCACACGCAAGCACAGGTAGCACCCATGCCTTTCTTATCCCCATCGGTCTCTGATTCTGCCAGGATTGAGCTGCTGGCGTGGATGATGGCTTCCCGCAGGGTCAAAACGGGGTGAGAACCATCGCTGTGAGCGACATCCTCGGAGATTGTCTCCACTGCGATTTCGGCGGCTGTCTCACCGGCACGATGGCCTCCGATACCATCTGAAACGACAGCGAAGACCACTGGTGTCGGATCGGCCTGGCTTAATTTGTATGCCGTGACAGCATAGCGATCCTCGTTGTTTTTCCCGCTCATACCTGCATGGCTCTTAGCGGCGACAAAGAGGTGAGAGGTATTTACAGAAATCATCAGGCTGGCTCCTCAATCATTTCATCAGCTTGCGACCCGGAAGAAATTACCGGTTTTCTCACATTGCCCGGATGGCGGAGGCTAAAGCGGAAACAAATTCTACCAAAATTTACCAGATCACCATGTTCAAGCTTCGCCCCTACTGAATTAATGGGGGAATAATTAATCCAGGTTCCGGCGACAGAATTTTCGTCCAACAGGCGAAATGAACCGTCTGCCTGCTGGATAAGCCGGGCATGCAATCCGTCGACAGAGGGATCATTCAAGACGAGAGCTGCCAGGTTAGGATCTCTGCCTATGGTAACTTCTTCTTCTGTAATGGCAATAGGAGAATTGGCAGGGTGCTCGCCAGGTTCTTCGACCGGGCGGAGAAAGGCAAGTGCATTTTGTCCAGCTGGGGGATGCGGCCAGTGCAGCCGGTTGACCCAACTCGAGATTGTGGAGGGGAGGCTTTCATCTCCCAGGAGCTGCGCCGGCTGTGCATACGGATCGGCTTTTCGCAATTTTCGCCGCCGGGGTTTGTGGAATCCTGGCTGCAAATGCCCACCGGTGATCAGAACCAGAACCAGGATGGCACAGGAAAGTAAAACAGCTAATCCAGCCAGGAGTGGAAGGTTGCGCTGGATGGTTAACCAGGGGCTGGGTTTCGCCTGCAGGATCGAAATGTTGACCGGGATTTCCACACTGGACCCGACTATACCCAGAGAATCCGTAGCTTCGATGCGGAGCAGGTGGGAGCCATCGGAATTATACCCACGCAGATCCCAGGTAAAGTGGTCGAAGGGCGGTGTAGTATTCTCGGCCACAAGCGACCCATCGACGAATAGGGCGGTTTTCAAAAAGGACCTTTTTCGACCATCGGGGAAGTCGAATACAACCGTAAGCGATTCTTCCACAGGCAGGTAATCTTGAGTGGAGATTTCGCTGGATTCCCGAGAATTCGTTTCCAGAGGAGGTTTGCGCTGGATCTGGATTGGTGGTGAAACGAAGGCAGGTACGGGCGGGAGCAGGGTGATTTCAAAATTAACTGGTGGAGTTTCAATGATATTTTCCGCCAGGGTGATCCTGGAACTCACGCTGTGGGAGCCATTGCCTGTGATCCCCGAGCGATATGTCAAATGGTAGATTTCCCGGTGACTGGTGAGGTAATCTTCGGGATTGGGCAGAGTCTCTTCTCCAGTGTAAGTAAATACCCAGCCACCTGTTTTAGATGCCAAATCGTTCAAGCGCTGGACCCCAGCTGACGAGAAAGTCCCCTTCGATGTGACCATCCAAACGTAAATAATCACACCCTGCTGGCGCGCCTGGTCGATGAGGGAATCCAGCGATAAATCTTGCCCTTCGAGCGGGGGGGTAATAAAAAGCAGAACCCGGCTCATTCCTGGGCGCGGGGTAGGGTCGGAGGCTACGGTGACACCACTGTACAGGCTATCCAGGCCTGGAATCGCTTCACGGGCGTTTATGTTCTCAGATTGCAAAGTGGAAGCAAATTTCATCGAATCGGTGGTATGGCTGATCGAAGGTCCACGGGTGATCAGCAGGCTGAGGTCATCCAAATTTGAACCCTGGCGACCTTTAGCCCACTGTTCCAGGGCACCATTTATGAAATCGTAGCGTGACATACCCTTGCTATCCCGCACCCCGAAGGAAGGAGCAGGGTTGATGACTGCAACGAATTGAACACCCTGGCGCTTGATCTCAAGCGATTCAACCGGGATGAGATTGCCGTCTTCGACCATGCTCACCTGAGCAGGCTGCAAGTCGGGAAGAAAGTGACCGGAGGAATCCTTCACGTCCAGATATGCTTCCATGGTCGGGAAAGCCTGGGTATTGAGGTGGTTCAGGGAAGCGATCGCTCTATCCTGGGCTGATACAGGCTGCGATACAAAAAAGAGCAAGGCAATAACCCACAGGATGAGTCCGGTTTTTCTGCTTTCAGGCATGGGCGAATTGTAGCATAAACAGAAATGTTTCGAATTGCGGGTAGGCTCAGGGGAAGATTATTCCCATTCAATCGTCCCAGGTGGCTTGCTGGTTATATCATAAACCACCCGGTTGACGCCCTGGACTTCGTTGACGATACGATTGGCTACCCTGGAAAGAAAGTCATCAGGCAGGCGCGCCCAATCTGCGGTCATAAAATCCTGAGTGGTCACGGCCCGCAGGACAATTACTTCTTCATATGTCCGCTGGTCACCCATGACACCTACTGAATGAACCGGTAGGAGAACCGCGAAGGCCTGTGCGATGTCATCAGATTCGCTCGACTGAGATTGGAGGTGTAAGAACCCAGCGGTTTCCAGATCTTGTGTGAAAATATGGTCGGCATGTCGCAGGCGCTCCAGGCGATCGGGGGTAATCTCCCCCAGGCAGCGTACAGCCAGGCCTGGACCCGGGAAAGGCTGCCGCCAGAGAATTTCAGGGGGCAGACCCAATTCCAGACCCACTGCACGGACTTCGTCCTTGAACAGATAGCGGAGCGGTTCCACGAGCTCGAAATTCATCCAATCCGGGAGACCTCCCACATTGTGATGGGTTTTTATGCGTTGGGCATGCGAGCGATCCGGCCCGCTGGATTCGACCACATCTGGATAGATCGTACCCTGCACGAGGAAGCGGGGATTTCCGAGCTGCAGTGCCTGAGCTTCAAACAGGCGGATGAAATGCTCTCCGATCAAGCTGCGTTTTTTTTCCGGGGAAGTAACGCCTTTCAGAATGTGCAGGAAATCATCGACAGCGTCGACTACCACCATTTCGACATCAAGTTGTTGGTGTAAGGTTGAACTCACCTGTTCGACCTCCCCCAGTCTCAGGAGGCCGGTGTCGATAAAGACAGCTACCAGCTGGTCGCCCACAGCGCGCTGGACGAGGGCGGTAGCCACACTCGAGTCGACGCCTCCGCTGACGGCAGAGAGAACGGGTTGGCTGCCAACCTGACGGCGAATTTTTGCCACCCCGTCGGAAATGATCGATTTAGGTGTCCACGTGGCGCGAACCCGGCAGATATCGAGTACAAAATGTTTCAAGATCTCGATTCCGCCCGGGGTGTGCTGCACTTCCGGATGAAACTGCAGGCCAAAATAGCTGCGTTGAAGATCTCCCATGAAAGCAACCGGCGAGTTTTCCGAGCGTCCGAGGGAAATAAATCCGGGCGGCAGTCTTTCAATCCGGTCTGCATGAGACATCCACACTGGCTGGCTGCCAGGTGAGGTGAGCGGGTTTTCGAGCAGAGTTTCGAGCTGGGCAGAGCCGTATTCCTTTTTCGCAGCTGATGCAACCAGTCCACCCAAAGCGTGAGTGATGGCCTGCATGCCATAGCAAATTCCCAGGATGGGTTGGCGGCTGTCGATGACATATGCCGGGCAGGAGGGAGCGCCGGGATCATATACAGAGGCCGGTCCACCAGAGAGAATGAAGCCGAGAGGTTGGATAGCCAGGACGGTCTGCGGAGATGAATTCCAGGGGAATATCTCGCAGTAGACGCGGATCTGGCGCAGCCGGCGTGCGATGAGCTGGGTAAACTGCGAGCCAAAGTCGAGAATGGCGATCGAATTGAACATTATCCAGGAGGGCAAATCAAAGGACGGGACCTAAGACGAGCAAGCTGCCTGTCCAAGCAAATAAGCATGGATCACTGCTTAACAAATTGGATTGTATCACCCTCCATTGAACGAATGCAAACCAGGGATTCGATTGGAATACCCAGATAGGCGAGAGAATCACGCCCGCCTTCGAAGATTTTTTCGATCAGCGCGCCAATCCCGACGACCACAGCCCCGGCGGCATGCGCCAGGCGAACCAGTCCGTTAATAGTTGCGCCTGTGGCGAGGAAGTCATCTATGATTAAAACCCGCTCCCCACCTGCCAGGAATTCCGGGGAAATTATCAACTCCACCATCCTACCCTTGGTGTGAGAGGGGGAGAGGGTCAACAAGACTTCATCAGGCATGGTAATCGGCTTGTGCTTGCGGGCGTAAACCACTGGCAGCCCCATATGCAGGCCGGTTGTGATGGCGGGAGCGATGCCGGATATCTCAGCTGTGAGCACCTTGGTGGCATTTACAGCCTGGAAGCGGTGGGCAAATTCCTTGCCGCAGGCGTCCATCAGCTGAGGATCCACCTGATGGTTGATGAAACCATCGACTTTCAAGATCCCATTTCCCAGGTTTCTGCCCTCTTTTTGAATTCGTTCTTGTAGAGCCTCCAAGGGAACCTCCTTTTTTTCGAAAATTCGGCGCGAACGAGATTGGTGGAACTGTTTGCTTGGCCCGGATAGTGCAACGAGCTGATCAAGGAAATATCAACGTCTGCTTGAAGTGATTCTACATCGCCTTTGTAGAAACAACCAGAAGAATTCGGGATGAATGAGTGTGTTAAAATACGCGCAGCATGCTGATACTGGCTACCAATTCGCCGCGGCGCAAGCAACTGCTGGGAACGATCGGATGGGATTTCATATCCATCTCGCCTGAAATCGATGAGCAAGTGATCAGAGGCGAATCTCCCGAAGGATATACGAAACGCGTGGCACGGGCAAAAGCGCTGGCAGCCAAGAACCAACCCGGGGTCAGGTGGACGAAAGGGGATTTGATCCTGGCAGCAGATACGGCAGTGATCGATCCATCAGTGATCGATCCAGTGCGGGGTAGGAACTCAGAAGGTGAAACAAATCAAATGATCTTAGGAAAACCCACCTCAGTGGGCGAAGCGGAAGAGATGCTGATACGCTTGAGGGGACGTACCCACCAGGTATGCACTTCGATTACAGTCCTGGATCCGGTTGGGGGCACGATCCGAGAGGCGACCGAGTTTTCTACAATTAAAATGCGCAACTACACTTTGGATGAAATGAACGAGTATATATCGAGCTGCGATCCATTCGATAAAGCAGGAGGGTATGCTATCCAGCACCCCACATTTCAACCCGTGCAGAAGGTGAACGGCTGTTATCCGAATGTGGTGGGATTGCCGGTGTGCCAGGTTGTGCGGTTAGCAGCTGAATTTGGACACAATCAAATTAATAAAGAGAAGGAAAGCTGCAACAAGTCTGATATCCCATGTTGGGTTTACCGCCGTGCTTTCCAAGGGGGCAGAATTGACTGACCATCGAAATAATTCCAGGACCGGGAACCTGCTGCTCTTCTGGCTGGCAGTTATCTGCGCAGCAGTGCTGGTTGGATGCACACAGGATAATTCCAACTCCCAGGCAGCAGAACCTGTAAACCTCCCGGGCGTGAGCCCATCCAACCAATCGGTTGCGGACGCCAGGGCGACTGCCCAGGCTTACCTGGATGAATGGCGGGCAGAAGATTACCAGGCGATGTACGGGATGCTGACATCGCTCAGCCGCGACGCAACCAGCCTGGAGGAATTCAGCCAGGTATACCAGAGCGTGATGGAAGAAGCAGCTTTGGGTGAACCTGAATATGAGATACGTTCTGCACTGGTGGATTCTGACCGGGCGCAGGTGAGCTACCAGGTCAAGCTGAACAGCGTCCTGGTGGGCGAGATCACCCGGGACACTGTGATGAATTTGAGTATGGAGGGAGGGCAGTGGAGGGTGCAGTGGGATTACACCCTGATTCTGCCTGAACTACAGGGCGGTAATTATTTGCGGTTGGACCGCCAGGGTTTCGTTCCTTCCAGGGCCAATATTTATGACAACCAGGGGGACGCGCTGAGTAGCGCAGACCGACGCGATCCGCAGTTGGGCTGTATCCCGACCAGATTGATCCGGCACGTAAAGAAGAGCTCCTGTCTCTTTTATCCGAATTGACCGGGATCAATTCGGATACCATCCGTGCCCTGGTAGACAGCGCCCCTGCTGGTGAAGACTGGTACCTGCCTCTGGCTGAAGTACCAATCGACCGCCAGAATCCGCGCTTCAACTCCTTGATGGATTATGCGGGAGTTTTGATGCGCAACTATAAATCGAGATATTACTTTGAAGGTGGGATTGCACCACATGTCGTCGGATATGTGAGCGCCATCCAGCCGGAGGAGCTGGACGAATACCGGCGGCTTGGATACCAGCAAGATGACCGTGTCGGACGGAGTGGGCTGGAAAAGTGGGGTGAGAACTACCTGGCTGGAAAACGCGGCGGTGCCCTGTATGTGTTCAATGCACAGGGGAGAACGCTGACGCTGCTGTCAAAGTCGGACGCCCAACCTTCGCAAGCGATTCGAACCACCCTGGAGCGCGAATTCCAGGTGGCGGCTCAGCTGGCGCTCTCCAAATTCAAAGGTGCAGTGGTTGTACTGGAGCGCGACACAGGCCGCATCCTGGCAATGGCATCGACGCCTACCTTCGATCCCAACGTGTTCGAGCCGATAAATTTTAACAGCGGTTCTCAACTGGCTGACATAACGGGTGATCCGGACCTGCCGTTACTTAACCGGGCAACGCAAGGCCAGTATCCCCTGGGTTCGGTCTTTAAAATAATTACGATGGCTGCCGGGCTGCACAGCGGCAGGTATTCGCCAGAGACGAATTACCAGTGCGGATATACATTTGAAGAACTTCCCGGTGCAGTCCTGCACGACTGGACTTATGATTATTATTTGAATGATGGGCGGACCATCCCGAGCGGACTGTTAACATTGAAGGAAGGATTGATCCGTTCCTGCAATCCATATTTCTGGCACATCGGATTGGATTTGTTTCAGAACGGCCTGACGGATGAAGTGGCGGAAACTGCCCGCGGATTCGGCCTGGGCCAGCCGACAGGCGTCCTGGGATTGGACGAGGCGGAAGGAAATATTCCAAATCCGGCTGATGCGGTGGATGCGGTGAATATGGCGATTGGACAGGGTGATGTCCTGGTCACGCCGCTGCAGGTAGCGACATTTGTAGCTGCAATTGGCAACGGAGGTACGCTTTACCGGCCGCAGATAGTAGAGCAGGTCGCACCTCCGGGAGGTAAAGCCAGCGAGACCTTTAAACCGCAAGCGACAGGCAAATTACCGATCGACGCCCAGCAAATCCAGGCGATCCAGGAGGCTATGGTGGGGGTTATACGCAATGAGAAGCCACGTGGGACGGCCTGGCACCGGTTCACCGGCCTGGATATGCAGGTGGCGGGTAAGACCGGCACTGCCCAGTCCGGCTCTGACCTGCCGCATGCCTGGTTCGCAGGCTATACGTTTGAAGGCCGTGCTGACAGGCCAGACATCGCCGTTGCAGTACTGGTTGAAAATGTGGGAGAGGGTTCGGACTATGCCGCTCCTATTTTCCGGCGGATTGTGGAAGCATACTTCCTCGGGCAGCCGCAGACCCTATATTGGTGGGAATCAGCCTTCAACGTGCCCTACACACCCACACCGGCAGTCACGGACACACCTGGCACAAACGGTCAGTTGACTCCAACGCCATAAATGCCAGAGAATTTGCCCGGTATCGTCATCCGAACTCAATCCGGATTTTATACCGTTCAGACTGCCAGTGGAGAACTTATTTGCCGCCTGAGAGGCAGGCTGATGAAAGGCAAGAGAATGGGCGACGTTGTGGCTGTCGGCGACCACGTGAGACTGCTGCGAACTGATGGGAATTACGGGGTGATTGAGGCAGTGGAGGAGAGAAAGAGCATGATGTCCCGAATGGCGCCCAGGCCACAAGGGGAGTACCAGCAGATCCTGATTGCTAATCCCGACCAGGTGGTGCTGGTCTTTTCCTGCGCTCGACCAGAGCCCAGGTTCGGAATGCTGGACCGGTTTTTGGTGATTGCCGAAAAACAGCAGCTGCCAACGGTTATCGTAGCGAATAAAGTGGATTTACTATCTATTGATGAAGTACAAAACATGTTTCAGGTATATACGAGATTGGGATACAGCTGCATTTTCACTTCGACGCGCAACGGCCTTGGGATAGGGATGTTGAAAGAACAGCTTGCAAACAAGATATCGCTGCTCACCGGGCCTTCTGGAGTGGGCAAAACAAGCTTGCTGAATATGATTCAACCCGAATTGGGACTGGCGGTGCGCTCTGTCAGTGAGACGACTACCAAAGGCCGCCATACGACTGTGGTGCGCGAGCTGTTTCCCCTGGTTGGGGGAGGGTTTGTGGCAGACACACCGGGTTTAAAAGCCCTCGGGTTGTGGGACATCGAGCCGGAAGAGCTGGATGGCTATTTCAGGGAATTGCGCAAGCTGGTACCGCACTGCCAGTTCAATGACTGCACACATGTAAGCGAACCCGGATGCGCCGTGAGACTGGCGGTACAGGGCGGCGAGGTTGACTCCCGGAGATACCAATCCTATTTAAAAATGCGCTACGGGGAGATGGAGTGAAGACCGGGCCAGATCAGAAAATAGAAATAAGTTATAATTGATAAGAATAAATGATATTTCCTGTTTTACTTCGAATAACCTGATAAATGCTGCTAGGAAAAACTGCACAGCAGAAATTGAACCTCCTGTGTGATTGCGAGTAATTAATAAGATTATTTGATCATGCATATTGTGGGATTAAAACCACGTATGGAAAACATATGACGAGCCCAAGTGATCAGAAGTTAATAGAAGAGCTGCATAATGGAAGCCTGCCTGCCTTAGGTGAACTATATGATCGTTTTCGCCCGCTGGTTTTCAGGACGGCACTGGCGATTACCGGCGACCAGGAGGCAGCGAGCGATCTACTTCAAGATGTCTTTTTACGCCTGTACCGGTTTGCGGACCGGATTGATCCACAGCGACCGATCGAACCCTGGCTTTACCGTATGACCGTAAATCTTTCCTACACCTGGATCAAACGGAGCCGAAAATGGCTGCGTCCATTTGAGGACCTGGCCGAATGGCTAACCGGGTCAGTGAAGAACCAGCCGTATGAAGTGATCGAGAGATTGGATGATTGGGAACAAGTGCAAAAGGCGGTCGCATTTCTCCCGATCCAGCAGCGTGTTGTCATCGTGATGTACTATTTGAACGATTTATCACTGCAGGAAATTGCGGAAGTGATCGACGTGCCTGTCGGCACGGTGAAATCACGGCTGCACTACGGCAGGCAAACCTTGAAGAAGAGCCTGGAGCTGGGATATTTCTCTGCAGCGGAACAATTACCTGATCTTAATATTTGAGAAGAAATATCATGGTGAGAGATGTACGATTGGACTGATTACTACCTAAACCGAAGTATTAAGAATTGGGTGGCACACTTCCAGCATCCAGCCAGCGGCAAGGAACAATTATTGCGCGTGGCCCAATCCCCACCGGTGCAGCGCAACCGGCGAATTATTTTCTTATTGGATTCTTGCAGGTCGTTTTTTTCCAGCCAACCAACTTATTACCCTACACGAGCAGGTATATTGCTTCCATATTCCCAGTCCAAAATGTGGTCTGTTCACTTCTCCACCTACTATCACCTGGTGCATTAATCTTTTCAAACTTCCGTCTCCTTGCCGTTCAATTCACCGGTAAGAAGTTGAACCTTTCAACGCATCACCCGGTATTATTAGCGAGAGGCTACGCAGCCCAGGCTATGTATTTGAGAATGACAATGCATACTCCTCCGTTGTATTGGTAACAAGCCTGTGCAGAAGGAAATTGATTTTCGCAGGACTAACAACTGAGCGGAAAGCCGGTTCACCTTGCTGACCTGGATTTATGAGCAGGGATGGTGAATCCGGAATTTTTGGGTTATCGGGAATGCGGCCAATAGTGAGCAAGAGAGCAGGGCGAGGTTGACTGTTATTTTTTTTGTGGTATAAATTAACGGACACTGAGCCTGAACTCCTGCAATCACTTTGATTGATGCCAAATTCTCCAAAATGCTTGCAATAAGCTTAAATCCTGAAAGGAGGTGGTTGTTTAGGAACGATTAAGGCGTATGTTTTTCAGTCGGTTAAATTTCTTGATAATTGAAAATTCTAATCTCTATTGGAGGAGAAACATGAACGTTAGATCAAAAGGTTTGATCCTATTCAGCACCCTGATCATATTGAGCATGGTGCTGGCAGCCTGCGCTCCTGCGGCGCCCGAGACCATCATCCAGACCGTCGAGGTCATGGTTGAGGGTACCCCGGTTGTCCAGACCCAGGTTGTGGAAGTGACAGCTGAAGCACCGGTGGTAGAAGAAGAGGCCACTGGCCCGATCCTGGCAGAAGAAGGATTGATCGCCTGCAACCCCATCCCCGTGCTGCCCGAAGCTGCCAGCTACATTGCACCCGTAACTGCGCCGAAACCCGTCGTGAACGCGCCGAAATCCATCGAGTTAGCCGCACGACCCCAGCAGGGTGGAGCGGTTTACCGAGTAGGCGTGTTTGAAGACGTGACCACCATCAACTACTGGGCGGCCAATGGTCCTGACAACACCGTCTACAACAGCTACATGCTGCCGGAACGCTGGACGATGTTCGAGCTATCGGATAAGTTCTTCACCTTCGTGCCCGTGCTGGCAAAAGAGCTCCCCGGCGAGCTGACACAAGAAGGCGACGTATGGACCGTCACAATCCCGCTGCGCGATGACGTGATGTGGAGCGACGGCACGCCCTTCACCGCCAACGACGTGGCCTGGACCGCTAACACGGTCTTGAAACTGGGCCTGATCTCAGGTAACTGGAGCAGCTGGTACGACAGCAACTACCTGCAAGGGATGGAAGTGGTCGACGATTACACTGTGAAAGTCATCTACCACACCAAGCCTGGCCTGGCTCGCCACGAGTACGGCACCCTCCAGGCTCCCCTGCTGAACGCAACCTACTGGCAGGCCAAGATCGATGAGGCCGGTGTGATGGCTTCGATCGACGCCCTGGCAGCCGATGCTGCGGACGACGTTAAAGCAGCCGCACAGACTGAAGCGCATGATAAGCTGTTCGCCATCGACCCCGACGGCGAGCCCCTGGCTGGCGCATACATCATGAGCAAATGGGAAAAAGGCGCCTTCCTCGAGAATGTCAAGAATGCCGATTGGGCAGATGCCGGGATGGTCGTTGAGCAGTGGGCCGCCGGCGGTTACCGCACCAGCGACGGCTTCGTGATTGAGCCTACCGAAGGCGACCCCGACATGGTCCAGGCACTGGATCAGAACGCCGATTCGATCGTCTTCACCATCTACGGTTCGCAGGATGCAGCCATCCTGGCGATGCAGAACGGCGAAGTTGATTTCGTGCTCAACTCGCTGGGCCTGCAGCGCGGCCTGGCTGACAAGGTCAAGAGCGATCCGAACCTGACCGTGATCGAAAACCCAACCAACGGTTATCGCTACCTGAGCTTCAACACCCGCCGCCGCCCGATGAACGACTGCGCTTTCCGCCAGGCAGTGGCAGTGCTGATCGACAAGGAATTCGTTACCAAAACGATCCTGCAGGGTGTGGCTTTCCCGATGTACGGCTTTGTACCACCCGCCAACTCGGCCTGGTACAACAGCGACATCATTACGTTGGGAGCAGGCCTTTCCCGCGAAGTGCGCACCAACCTGGCCAGGGAAATCCTGAAGCAGGCTGGTTATACCTGGGAAGGCGGCGCTGAGCCGACCTGGGATCCTGAAAACCGCCAGGTCACACCGGCCGGCCGGCTGCTGATGCCCGATGGCACGGCTGTTCCAGCTTTGAACATGCCCGCCCCCAGCCCCGGTTACGACCCCCTGCGCTCGACCTTTGCAATCTGGATCGAGACCTGGCTGAACGAATTCGGCATTCCGCTGACCGCCCAACTGGCTGGTTTCAACGTGATCGTGCCGATCATCTTCACCGAGCAGAACTTCGATATGTACATCCTGGGCTGGAGCCTGAGCATCTTCCCATCCTACCTGTATGACTTCTTCGCTGAAGAGCAAGCCGTCCTGGACGGCAACAACGCCGGCGGTTATGTCAATCCGGAGGTCGAAGCGAGGCTGAAGCAGATCCTTGTGTGCGCCACCTTCGAAGAGTGCTTCACGGTGGCTGATGAGATCCAGATGATCCTGTCCGAAGAGCTGCCATACGTGCTGCTGTTCGACACCGGCATCATCGAAGCTTACCGCTCCGCTTCGGTCGTGTTCCCCTACACCGAATCGCTCAGCGGCTTGCAGTACGGTCACCAGTCTGGCAGCAGTGGTATCTACGCCAGTGTACAGACCAAGTAGCCTGTGATGCAAGCAGGATAATCAGATTTATGGGAGGGCGGAGGCTGTCCTTTGCCCTCCCGATTTCCCCGGGATATGCATGAAGCGCTTGTTTTCAGGTTCCTCGGGAAAATTTGTTGAACCTCATGCTGTCCCTGGCTAGACTTATTTAGCCAGGGACAGCGCGATTAATAGTGGTTTTGTAAAGGGAAACGAATAGAACATGAGAAAATACCTGGTTGTCCGCATCCTGCAGAACATCCTGACTTTTTTCCTGTTTTTGACCCTGGTTTATATTCTGATCGATGCCCAGCCCGGGAGCTACGCCGACCAATACTTAAACGACCCGCGCTTGACACCCGATCAGCGTGCAATCTTGAGAACCAACCTGGGATTGGACAAGCCAGTCCTGGAACGCTATTTCATCTGGTTGGGCAGTGCATTGCGGGGAGACTTCGGGATTTCATTCTCAAATTACCCGCGCCCGGTGCTGGATGTGATCGCAGAACGTGCCCCACGCACAATATTGCTGTTTTTAAGTGCGACAACCCTGTCTTATTTCATCGGCTTTGGAGCCGGGAAGATCCTGGCCTGGAAGCGCGGCGGATGGGGAGAATATGCAGCTACTGTGGGGGGAGTGGGCCTGTATACGATCTTCCTGCCCTGGTTCGCCCTGATGATGGTGTGGTTCTGGGCATATAAATTGAAGCTGTTTCCAATCGGAAAGTTCCTGGATCCGGTGCTGTGGCGCGATGCACCGGTGGATGCGAATTACATCTTCCACCGGATACTGATCACTCTCTTCATAAGCTCTGTTTTGATATTCATCATATTCATGTTTGCACGCCGGCTCGACCCTGCCCGGCGCATGCCAGTCAGAATCGTTGGAATTGGGGCGGTATTATTTGCGGTGCTGTTCTACTGGATAAGTACCGGCTTGCAGGTCTACGCAGCGGATATCCTGCACCACACCATTCTGCCGATTCTCACCCTGGCGGTTGTCAATTTTGCAGGGACGATGCTTTTGACTCGCAACAGCATGCTGGAAACCCTGCGGGAAGACTATGTGATGGCTGCACGCGCCAAGGGGCTGCCAGATAAGGTTGTGCGCGATAAACATGCGTCACGCAACGCCCTGCTGCCAGTGGTGACCTCCTTCGTCCTGGCAGTTGCATTTATCTTGGACGGCGGGGTGATCACCGAGACGACCTTCTCCTGGCCTGGGATGGGACTGACCCTGCTGAATGCAGCCCTGGTAGAAGATATCCCCATGGTAATTGGGGCGCTGGTATTCACCGGGATCATTGCACTGACGGCCCACCTGGTCGCGGATCTGCTGTACGCGTCTGCTTGATCCGCGCATCCGGTATTCTTAAACAATCGGAAGGTATTCTTCATGGCTGAGATCGCAGGTACTCCTTCACCAATTGGTTCGATTGAAACCCCGTTATGGCGTGTACGCCTGCGCTTAATGATGCGGGGCTTTCGAACAAATTTTGCCCTGTTTGCTGAAAATCCAATCGGCCTCGTGGGTGTGGCGGTGATCGCGTTTTATTTCTCATTTATAATCATCCACCCGATCTTGATGAATACAGTTTGGGATCCGAACATGTATAACCCGATAACCGGGTATGATGTTGAAACGGTATTTCATCCGGCTCCGCCGTCATCGACACATTTACTAGGAACCGATCCCCTCGGCCGCGATGTGCTCAGCCAGCTGATGTGGAGCACGCGCTCAGAATTCATCCTGGGCATGGTAGCTGCACTGGTGACGGTGATTATCGCGACCACGATTGGTGCAGTATCAGCCTTTTACGGAGGCGCGATTGATACCTTTTTCATGCGCCTGGCGGATATTGTGATCATGCTGCCCTATATCACGATCCTGATCGTGATGTCGGCTCTATTCGACCTAACCTTGCCAGTTTTAGCCCTGGTATTGGGACTGTTAGGAGGGTTGGGCGGCGCTACTATTATTATTAAATCCCAGGCTTTAACCATCAAAGTGCATACATATATCGAGGCGGCACGCGTGGCAGGGGGTGGAAACGGCCATATCATTCTCAATCATATTATTCCCAACCTGCTGCCGCTGTCTTTCTTATACATGATGTTTGCGGTAAACAGCGCTATTGCTTCTCGAAGCGGTCCTGTCGTTTTTTGGTCTATTGAACGTGCGGATGTCGTGGGGATTAATGATTTATACCACCTCCTACTCGGGTTACCTGCTTGATTTCTCGAAGTGGTGGCTGATCTTTCCAGCCAGTGTGTCTATCAGCCTGCTGTGTGCTGCGTTTTACCTGGTAGGCCGCGCTTTGGATGAAATCGTAAATCCACGCTTGCGCAAACGCTAAGGAGCTCACTGTGACAGATTACGTTTTACAGGTCGATGACCTGACTATGCACTACAAAACGCGGGCTGGGGAAGTGTCGGCAGTCAATAACGTGACTTTTTCTTTGGAACGCGGGAAGTCGATGGGCCTGGTAGGAGAATCGGGGTGCGGAAAAACTTCAATTGCCTTTTCCTTGCTAAGATTGCTGCCAGACAATGCCCTGATCAAGACCGGGTCGATTAAGCTGAACGATGTGGATATCGTGCCCCTGCCTGAAGAAGAAATGCGGAAGCTGCGCTGGCAGAAAGTCTCGATGGTTTTCCAGGCAGCCATGAACGCATTGAACCCGGTTTATAAAGTCGGCGACCAGATTATCGAAGCCATGGAAAACCACGGCCTGGTTGAGACCAACCAGGCTGCCCGGGATCACGTCGCCGAGCTGTTCAAGCTGGTGGGTTTGGAGCCAAAGCTGATGGACCAATACCCGCACGAATACAGCGGCGGCATGCGGCAGCGTGCTGTGATTGCGATGGCATTATCCTGTGATCCCGATCTGATCATCGCTGACGAGCCAACCACGGCTTTGGATGTTATCGTCCAGGATGCATTGCTGCGTGAAATGATCGAGCTGCAGAAAAAGCTCAAAATGAGCATGATTTACATTTCACATGACATCGCAGTAATCGCCGAAGTCACTGACCGGATTGGTGTTATGTACGCCGGCCGCATGGCTGAATACGCTTCGGCGTTGGAGATTTTTAAATCACCGCTGCATCCATATACTTATGGATTAATGTCAGCATTTCCAAGCATTGTAGGTGCTAAACGCGATCTCACGACCCTGCCTGGAGAGCCGCCGGATTTATTAAGCCCTCCAACCGGCTGCCGTTTTCATCCACGCTGCCCGTTTGCTACAGAAATATGTGCGCAAGAATCGCCAGAATTCAAAGATATGGGTAACCAACATTTCGTCTCCTGTTGGCATCCAATGGAGGCTGATTTAACGGTGCTGATCAAGCAATCCAGGAACCCCTGGTTAAAGTAGAAGGTCTGCAGAAACTTTACCCGCTTGCCACGGGGATATTCAAGAAAACCAGCGGGTATATCCATGCGGTTGACGGTTTGAATTTTGAAATCGCCGATGGCGAAAGCCTGGCGCTGGTGGGTGAATCCGGCTCGGGAAAAACCACCACCGGAAAGCTGCTTGTCCGGCTGATTGATCCGACCAACGGTGCGATTCGCATGCAAGTCGACGGTTACGAGAAGGATATTGCCCAGCTGAAAGGCTCTGGATTGAAGGGATTCCGGCGCTATGTCCAGATGATCTTCCAGGATCCCTATGAATTGCTGAATCCGCGGCGCACCATCTTCGACACCGTGGCTGAGCCGCTGGTGGTGCAGGGTATCGGTGACGTGGCGGAACGGGAGCAGCTGGTGGCGCACTATCTCGACCTGGTTGGCTTGTCACCTCCAGATACCTTTTTATGGCGCTTCCCTCACGAGTTGTCCGGAGGACAGCGGCAGAGAGTAGCGATCGCCCGCGCCCTGGTAGTCGTACCGACGTTCGTTGTAGCCGATGAGCCGACTTCGATGTTGGATGTTTCTATTCGAACGGGCATCATGAAATTGATGCAATCGCTGGCAGAGCAGATGGGCGTGACTTATCTCTACATCACGCATGACCTGGCCGTGGCACGCTATATGTCGAACCGACTGGCGGTGATGTATTTGGGGAAGATCGTGGAGATGGCTGAAATCGAAGAAGAGTTGTTGAATCCACTCCACCCCTATACGAAGGCCCTGTTATCGGCCGTACCTGTCCCTGATCCATCTTTCAAGCGCCAGATCCCGAACATCAAGGGGAGCATTTCCCAACCGATTAACCCGCTGCCGCGCTGCCGGTTCTTCGACCGCTGCCCGATAGCCACCAAAGTTTGTGAGGATAATGACCATCCGCCTCTGGAAGACAAAGGCGCGGGTCACATGGCTGCCTGTCACCTGATCTAAAAACGCGGAGCAAGCAATCCTTCAGGAGAAAAGGTGTTTTATACCAGCTTCTGAATAAGGAAGAAATTGGTCTGATTAAACTTTTAGGGATGGGCGTTCATACCCATCCCTAATTTTTTCGTGAATAGACTGAGATGCAGTGAGAATGCAGGCACCAATCGAATTATGTTAAAATCGTGGCACTTATCGAGGAGATCGAAAGCCCGTTTCCTTTAAGGAGGAACTCTGAAAGAGATTTTGATACTTTACTTCTTTCAGGATGACACACGCAATAAGCGAGATGAATTGTGAGTGATTTCGATTCGAAAAACCTACTGGAAGTGCGCGGCCTGAAAACCTATTTTTTCACAGAAGATGGGGTTGTGAAAGCGGTCGATGGCCTCGATTTTTCTGTCAAGTCGGGCGAGGTCCTGGGCCTGGTAGGTGAATTGGGATGCGGCAAAAGCGTCACATCCCTGTCGATCATGCGTCTGATCAGCCCACCCGGGAAGATTGTGGAAGGTGAAATATTATTAAACGGGACGCCCTTGCTGAAAATTTCCGAGAAGGAGATGAGCAAAATCCGCGGGAACCGCATCTCGATGATCTTCCAGCAGCCGATGACCAGCCTGAATCCGGTCTTTAAAGTTGGAGAGCAAATTGCCGAGGTCCTCCAGATACACAAAGAAATTAAGAAAGGGCAGGACTGGGAGCGGGCGGTAGAGCTGCTGAGAATAGTCGGCATCCCCGATCCCGAAAACAAAGCGCACGCCTACCCGCACGAGATGTCAGGGGGGCAGGCTCAACGGGTGATGATCGCAATGGCGCTGGCGATGAATCCCGAGCTGCTGATTGCGGATGAACCGACTACCGCCCTGGATGTCACCATCCAGGCACAGATCCTGGATTTGATTCGTGCCTTGAGGACCCGGCTGAATACTGCTGTAGTCCTGATCACCCACGACCTGGGAGTGATTGCTGAAATGGCTGACTATGTGGCAGTCATGTATGCAGGGCGGATTGTTGAGCAGGCCGATGTGCGCACCCTGTTTGCAGAACCACAGCATCCATATACACAAGGATTAATCGATTCGATTCCCATATTGGGACAGGTGAAAGAAAGGTTAGCCGTCATCCCGGGGTCAGTACCCAATTTGATCAACTTGCCGTCAGGATGCCGTTTTGCGTCTCGCTGCCAGGCACGTCATAAATACTCGCTGGAAATTTGCACTCAAATTGAACCAGGATTAGAAACCAGCCATTCCGGGCATTCTGTGCGCTGCTGGCTGTATCAAGATCAAGCCGAACATCGCGCCCCGATCAAGCTAGAAAGCAATTAACCAGGTAGCCAGGAGATTTTTTTTGCATGTCAGAACCATGTGTCAGCTTAACATCGACGAAGGGCCAGGAGAAAAGCAAGGATAAAAGCCTGG
This sequence comes from uncultured Chloroflexia bacterium, assembly GCA_963698765.1. Taxonomy (GTDB): domain Bacteria; phylum Chloroflexota; class Anaerolineae; order Anaerolineales; family UBA4823; genus CAVOSB01. Next base: position 278,870 of record CAVOSB010000029.1, on the reverse strand, counting down.
TGCAGGTGAATAACCTGGTCAAATATTTTCCGGTGCGTGGGGGATTGATGCAGAAAGTAATAGCCTGGGTACAGGCGGTCGATAAATTGAGCTTCATTGTTAAAGAAGGAGAAACACTCGGCCTGGTAGGTGAATCGGGCTGCGGAAAAACAACCGTTGGACGGACGATCCTGCGCCTGATCGAACCCACCTCGGGAGAGGTATATTTCGATGGAATTGATCTGACCACACTAAAAGGAAAAGAACTGAAAGATATGCGTCGAAATATGCAGATCATCTTTCAGGATCCATACGCTTCATTGGATCCACGCATTCCGGTGGGAGAATTGATTGCCGAAGGTTTGAATATCCATAATATCGGCACGAGACAGGAACGCACCGATATTGTCTATGAGACCCTGCACAAAGTAGGATTGGAAGATTACCATGCCCGGCGCTATCCACACGAATTCTCAGGGGGGCAGCGCCAGCGCATCGGGATAGCCCGCGCTCTGGCATTGCGGCCGCGATTTATTGTGGCAGATGAGCCTGTTTCTGCGCTGGATGTCTCGATCCAATCGCAGGTACTCAATATAATGAAGGATTTGCAGAAGGAATTTAACCTGACATACCTGTTTATCGCTCATAATTTGAGTGTCGTGGAACATATTTCAGATCGAGTTGCAGTGATGTACCTGGGGAAAATCGTGGAGACAGCCGGGCGGGAGGATCTGTACCGGATGCCGCTGCACCCGTACACGCAGGCGTTGCTGTCGGCCATTCCAATTCCCGATCCCAGCGTCAAGCGCGAGAGGATAATCCTGCAGGGGGATGTACCCAGCCCCTTGAACCCTCCCAAGGGGTGCCGTTTTCATCCGCGCTGCCCGGTCGCAGTGGAAGCCTGTTCAGTTGCCGAGCCGCCATTAATAGAATTCAGCTCGGAGCACCAGGTGGCGTGCTGGCGCGTGATTTGAATTCAGTGGTAACCTGCCTGGATACCCAGTCATCCTGCGGATACCACCCGAGCTTGCATTTTAGAGAAAGGGCATGATACAATTCGGGTCGCCCTCAGTCCAAGCTGGAATATGCATGCAAGGAAATCATTGGGGCGTGGTGCAATGGTAGCACAGCGGACTTTGAATCCGTATATCCTGGTTCGAATCCGGGCGCCCCAGCCTGCAAGAAGTTCAATCAAACGAGCATCTCATCACCTTACAGCGGGTGGTGGTGGTGCTCGTTTTTGCCCGGAGAGATAAATGAAAATTGCCGGTGTCATTTTAGCGGCAGGACAAGGTACGCGCATGAAATCGACTTTGCCAAAAGTCCTGCATCCAATTTTGGGAATGCCAATGATTCATTATTCGATCGACGCAGTCAAGCGTGTGACGGGAAATAGACCCTATACCATCATTGGCTTCGGAGGGCAAAAGATTCGCCAGCAGCTGGGAGATGCTACGGAATATATTATCCAGGATCCCCAGCTCGGTACAGGTCATGCGCTGCAGACAGCAGCGGCGGTTTTGCGGGGAGAAGCCGATTCCATCCTGGTGACTCTGGCAGACATGCCCTTGATCCGCCCAGAGACGATGCAGGCAATTGTTGACGCCCATGCGAAAGGTGCGGGACCGATTACGATGCTGACAGTACGGACCAGGGATGCGCGGGGGTTTGGACGGGTGGTGAGAAATCCTGATGGGAAAGTAATTGCGATTGTAGAAGAAGCCCAGGCTTCTCAAGAACAGCTGCAGATAGATGAGCTGAATACAAGCGTGTATTGTTTCACTGCCAGCTGGTTATGGCAGGCGCTGGATCAAATTCCGATGTCTCCCAAGGGTGAATACTATCTCACCGACCTGGTGGGAATTGCGGTTGCTGGAGGCCTGCAGGTACAAACAGTCACTCTGGCTGATCCTGTGGAAGCCATTGGCATTAATTCCCGTGACCACCTGGCAGAGGTGATCCAATGGATGAGAAAACGGATAAACCTGGACTGGATGCTCTCGGGAGTCACGATTATCGATCCGGATTCCACTTATATTGAAGGTGAAGTAAAAATCGGAATGGATTCCGTGATCTGGCCTAATACTTACCTGATGGGGAAGTCGGTGATCGGGGAAGGCTGCCAGGTCGGTCCGAATACTGTAGTGCGGAACACGCAGCTCGGCAGCCGCAGCAAAGTGGTGATGTCGGTTTTGGTAGAGGCCAACGTGGAAGAGGATGTAGATATTGGCCCATTCGCACATTTACGTAAAGGTGCGCTGATAGGGAAAGGTGTTCACATTGGGAATTTTGGCGAGATAAAGAATTCTGTCCTGGGGGAAGGGACGAAGATGGGGCATTTTTCTTATATCGGCGATGCGACCATCGGTCGTGATGTGAATATTGGAGCCGGTACTATCACCTGCAACTACGATGGAGAGAGAAAGAACCACACCGAAATCGAAGAAGGCGCTTTCATCGGAAGCGATACGATGCTGGTGGCGCCTGTGAGAATTGGAAAAGGTGCTCGCACAGGCGCAGGCTCAGTGATAACACGTGATGTACCTGCGGACACACTGGCAGTTGGGATGCCAGCCCGAGCGATTAAGAAAATCAAGCAAAAGTGACTGAACCTTTTCTGGCGATATTGATCCTGATTATAGTACTGCCGCTGGATATCGCGCTGGTATCCGCCCGGGCAGGCTATCTGAATGCCAGCCAGACCCGACTGCTGGCGATGCGCGGTCAAGGCGAGGCGAAGGTCCAGCGGGCAGAAAAAAACCTGGAACACCTGCTGCGAACGATGTGCCAGCCTGAACCTGATGTTAATCTTTTGTCGATTCATACTTGCCGGGCTGGCTTACTGGGCAATATTCATAAGCCAGCCGCAGATGGCAGGGTGGTTGAAGTTCATCCTGGCTGGTTTTGCTGCCATACTCCTTTTCTGGCTCGAATGGCTGGTAGAAATCAACATCATAAAGAATCCTGAAATCTGGGCGCTGCGCCTTTCAGGATTTGTGAAGGCGATTTCACTGACATCCTCCGTTTTCCTGCTGCCCTGGTCGCTCAGCAAAGAAGCTAAGAGTGTCACGGCAGCTCCCGGCCCACTCACCGAAGATGAGTTGAAGACCCTGGTGGATGCTGGACAACAGGAAGGCATCTTCGAGCAGGGTGAGCGAAGGATGATCTACTCGATCTTCCAACTTGGCGATACGCTGGCGCGTGAGATCATGATCCCACGCATCGATATGCAGGCTCTGGAAGTGAATACACCCTTACCGGTGGCGATCGACGCACTTTTGAAATCAGGTCATTCGCGCGTTCCGATTTATGAAGAATCGATCGACAATATGCTGGGCCTGTTGTATGCCAAAGACATTTTATCGGCCTGGTATGAAGGAGACCAGCTGCAGTCGCTGCATAAGCTTATACGACAGGCATATTTTGTTCCAGAAGCCAAGAAAGTAGATGAATTATTGAATGAGATGCAGGTACAGCGCGTGCACATGGCGATCGTGGTCGATGAGTACGGCGGAATTGCCGGCCTGGTGACGATGGAAGATATCGTGGAGGAGATCGTTGGGGAGATCCAGGACGAGTACGACCAGGCTGAAGAGGCGCCGTATACCGAACAAATAGATGGCAGTTATCTGTTTCTTGGACGTGTTGACCTGGATGATTTCAACGAAATTGTCGGCAGCCACCTGCCGAAAGAAGAGGCCGAAACACTGGGCGGTTTCATTTACAGCCAGCTGGGAAGAGTACCGGGAGTTGGAGAGCAGGTGCGAATAGGGGATCTCCAATTGACTGTTGAGCAGGTGAGCGCCAGGAGGATTCGGAAAGTGCAGGTGGCATGGCAGAAAAAAGAAATTGAGAGCGAAGAAGATTATGAAGAACTCTGACTGATGACGAAAAGAAAACTCTCATCCAAACCGCCCGGGAAGCACGCCGCTGGGCTTATGCTCCTTATTCACATTATGCGGTCGGTGCAGCAGTGTTAACCAACTCAGGGCGCATCTATGATGGCGTCAATGTTGAAAACGCGGCATACCCAAATGGTATTTGTGCCGAGAGGGTGGCGGTTCACAAGGCAGTCTCTGAGGGCGAACGTAACTTTTCTGCGATCGCAGTGGTTACCTTGAATGGGGGAACGCCTTGCGGCGCATGCCGCCAGGTCCTGGCGGAATTCGGATCAGATACTGTTGTTCTATTGGCGGACGAAAAAGGGAAATTGGTACAGGAGACCAGCTTATCCGCTTTGCTCCCCGGAGCGTTCGGTCCTCAAGACCTGAAGATGGATTGACACGAAACCTTTATGGCGAAGGCGGCGGAGTGGGGGTGACACGCAGCACGAGATCGGAAACCAGCCAACCCCGGGTGCCATCGGGTGCGACCACCTGGATCCAGATAATTCCATCTTGCTCGACCGTCTCAGGGAGGAGTACCACCCAGGTGTTTTGGGCGAGAAAACCAACCGTCGGACCTCCGGGTTCGCTGCGGATGCGCGCGCCCTGGGAGATATCCGATCTTACCAATCCCAAAACAGGTGTTGGAGTAAGCGACGGTGTGATTGAGGGAGTGATGGTAAGGGATGGGGTGACAGTCATGGTCGATGTGGCTGTGGGTGGGACAGGTGTAGAGGTCGGGGTGTAGGTCGTCGTCGGAGTTGGAGTCAGTGTGAAAGTAGCGGTTGGTAACCCGATGCGAGCCGTGACTACTGCGCTGAAGCTACCCATCCCAAGAGCCAGGAGGATTGCGGCCAATGCCAGCGCACCGCCAATCGTGTAGCCAAATGGACTGAGAGGCCTGAAACCCAATACTGCCAGCATTATTGCCCCAATCAGGATTGCGCAGACCAGGTTTAAAAGATAGACAACCAGCCCGTCAGGCCACAAATAGGGGAGGCGCGCGCCCAGCCCGATCCCGGCGCAGGCAAGCGGCAGGTAGAGGGTGTAAACCAGGGCCAGGCTGGCAAAAGGTGCATTCGTTGAACCCTGTTCATCATTGCGCCGGGCCAGGAACACTGTGGTGAAGAGCGATCCAATGAATAAGACCACGAAATCAGGCCAGGAGAAACGGGTATGAGCCTGAGCAAGGAATTTATTACCAGGAAACTCGACTTGCAGCAGAATCGCAACCAAAAAAGCTGCACTGAAGACAATCGTGCTGCCCAGGAGCACACCGACCAGATTTCTTAAGAAGAGCCGGGTCGAGCCGACCACAGTACCGAGCGAAATCCCAATCACAGGGGCCATCATGGGCGCCAGGATGATTCCCAAAAACAAAAATGCCTGGTTATCTGCCATCAAGGCCAGTCCGAGGATCGCGCCGGAGATCAAGGAAAAAATGTAAAAATCAAATGTTGGCGACAGGCGGTGTGCAAATTTGTCAAACAGGGCTGCACGCTCGTCAACATCGAGAGGCGCAAGCAGCCTGCTGGCGCGCCTGCGACGTGCCGGTGGAAGGATTTCGGGATCATCCGGAAGTGAGTTGGTTTTGGGAAGGTTCATGTTCCGGGAATGTAGAGTTCGATCATAGAACTATTATAATGCCAGTAACTCGGGTAAAATAAATGCTATCCATCCTTTGAGTAAAAACCCCCTTTCCTGGAGATGAGTGTGCGAGATCGGAATATCCAGCAGCTGATTTTCTCCCTGCGTTTTGCTGTCCTCCTTTGCCTGCTGGTCTTCAGCCTACAGGGGTGCGCATCTGACAGCAATGGCAGTCCTCCTCCTGAGACCACCGCTGCTGCAACAGCTGAGAATGTTACGCTTCCGACAGATACCCCCCAGCCTTCCCCGACCAGCTCTCCGGAACTGGCGGTGCTGGTTGCCCCAGCGGAAGCTGATCCCGAACAGAAAGCTGCTCTGGAATTGGTCCTGGAAGAGCTGGCTCTTCAGGACGGGATGGAGTTTCGGAGCGTTTCGGATATCTCACAGCTTGAATTTAATGAGGCTCTGCGGATAGTTACGGTTCTGGCGCCTGATCCAGGAGTATCGGAATTGGCGGCTGCGCATCCTGAAGTTCAATTCCTGGGAGTTGGGATACCAGGGCTGCCAACCACCGATAACCTCAGCAGCATTGGCGCTGACGGTGAGCGACCTGACCGCCAGGGCTTCCTGGCAGGCTACATGGCAGCAGTGATTTCGGATGACTGGCGAATTGGGGTGATCAGCCCAAGTGATACGGCTTCAGGGCAGGCCAGCCGGCTGGGTTTCATCAACGGCGCGATTTTTTACTGCGGCCTGTGCCGCCCGGTGTACCCACCATTCATCCAGTACCCGCAATATGCGGAGATACCGAGCGGTGCCGGGGAGGCGGAATGGCAGGCAGCTGCGGATAACCTGATCGCAAACGCGGTTAAGACGGTGTATGTATACCCGGGGATTGGTGGTGATGGGCTTCTGAATTACCTGGCACAGGCAGGCCTGAATTTTATAGGCGGAATACCACCAGCAGCAGGATTGACTGAACGTTGGGTGGCATCGATTCAGCCCGACCTGCCTGCCGCGCTGCGCGAAATTTGGCCTGCGCTGATGAATGGTGAAGGAGGAAAAGTCCTGGAAATTCCGATTACAATTACCAATCAGAACGAGCAGCTATTCAGCCCGGGGAGACAGGGATTGGTGGACAAGTTGCTCTCAGAGTTGTCTCTAGATTACATTGACACAGGGGTTGATCCCCTCACAGGTACTCTGAAGTGAGCCGTTCGAAAAATGTGAAATTTCCCCCATTGTTACTAATTAAAATTCATGTTAATATTATGTCTGTGATTTCCGACGGTTTGAAAGGAGGTGCACTGCGAGAAACCCGCTCTGAGTTCCGCTCCGCAAGTATTCTATATGACCCCAATATTTTGAGAAGAGGAGAATTACTCAATGAATAAAAAGCTGTATTACGTATTCGCTGGTTTGATCATCGCAGCGATGCTGATGACCGCCTGCGGTCCAGCCGGGGAAGAGGCACCGGACTGCGCAACGGAAGAAGATTTTTGCGTTGGCCTGGTCACGGATGTCGGCAAAGTGGACGACAAATCCTTCAACCAGTCGACCTGGGAAGGCGTCCAACAGGCTGAGAAAGAGCTGGGTGCGTATGTTCAATACCTCGAGACGGTCGACTCCAAAGACTATGACAAAAACATCGCCACCTTCGCAGATGCCAAGTATGATGTGATTGTCACAGTTGGCTTTGCGCTCGGTGAGGCGACAGTGGCAAATGCCAAGAAGTACCCGGATGTAAAATTCATCGGCGTTGACCAATTCCAGGCTGAAGTTACACCCAACGTCGTTGGTCTGAACTTTCCAGAAGATGTTGCCGGCTTCCTGGTTGGGGCCCTGGCAGCTCAGATGACCAAGACGAATAAAATTGGTGCCGTCTGCGGTACCGATGCGGTGCCTCCGGTGTGGCGCTTTGGTGAAGGCTACCGGGCAGGCGCAGCCTATATCAATCCAGCGGTGGAAGTGAACGTGGTCTATCACAGCGACGTCGGTTTTGACAAGACTTTTACCGACCCGGAATGGGGAAAGACCACCGCCGTTTCGATGATCGATAAAGGTGTGGACATTGTATTCGGTGCAGGCGGTAAGACGGGCAACGGCGCCCTGGCGGGTGCAGCGGAAAAAGGCATGTTCTGCATCGGTGTCGACACCGACCAGTTCTTCACCGTCCCTGAAGCGCAGTCTTGCCTGCTCTCAAGCGCCATGAAGCTGCTCACTCCCGGAACATTCAATCTGATAAAGATGGCGAAAGAGGGCACCTTCCCCAGCGGTAACTACACTGGTGAAGCCGGCTACGCTCCTTTCCACGATCAGGCGGATAAAGTCCCAGCAGAAGTGAAAACGAAGATGGAAGAAATCGACAAGATGCTTAAGGATGGCTCGCTTAAGACGAATGTCGCGCCGGTAAAACCGGGCTCCTAAGTAATTTCCTTTCACGATAAATTCAACCAGGGAGGAGGAGTAATCCTCCTCCCTCGCACTAAGATCTCAGCGCTACGGAGATTTATATGAGCAGTAGCGAAAGCATAGAAGAGAAGGATCGTATGTCGCGCTGGAAAGGAACCGCCAGGCGAGCCGGAGAAGCTGTATTGGTGCCGGTGCTGGCGGTTTTTACTGCCATGGTGGTGGGTGCCCTGGTGATACTATGGGCAGGTGGAAATCCGATTGCTGCTTACAAAGGATTATTCCAGGGCGGATTTGGCAGCCTGCGGGCTTTGAGTGAAACCGCGGTGTGGGCAACCCCCTATATCTTCGCTGGCCTGGCCGTCGCCCTGGCCTTCAAAGGCGGGTTGTTCAACATCGGTGCGGAAGGCCAGCTGGCTTTGGGGGCAACTGCCGCCGCCTGGATCGGATATGCCCTGCCCGATGTGTTGGGCGTGCAAATTCCAGGATTGATCCACCTGTTCCTGGTTGTGGCTGGCGGAATGGCTGCAGGGGCCATGTGGGGCGCCATCCCTGGCTGGCTGAAAGCCAAGACCGGCGCACACGAAGTGATCAATACGATCATGATGAATTACATCGCCCTGAACCTGGTCAGCTACCTGCTCAACGGCCCGTGGAAAGACCCCAATCCATTAAACGTGATCGCTCGCACACCATTGATCTCCGAAGGCGCACGCATCCCTCCGATATTTTCGGATTACCGGATCCATTGGGGTTTCGTATTGGCCCTGGTGGTGGCATATATAATCTGGTGGTTGTTATACAAGACGACCCTGGGATTTGAGATCTCGCACTGCGGGTGCGAACCCGGATGCTGCCAAGTATTCTGGAGTTAAACGTTGGGCGGATCATCGTGTTGACCATGGCGATCTCGGGTGCGCTGGCCGGCCTGGCGGGAGTTGTCGAGGTCTCAGGTCTCAACTACCGCCATGAACTGGGTTTCTCGTTAGGGTATGGTTTCGACGCCATCGCCATCGCTCTACTAGGTAAGACCCACCCGGCAGGAGTGGTTCTCGCTTCAATTCTATTTGGTGGAATGCGCAACGGCGGAACCCGGATGCAGTTCCTCACCCGGATACCAATCGACGTCATCTCGATCATCCAGGCATTGATCCTGTTATTTGTGGCTGCAGATGCTATCATTCGCCAGATTTACCGGATTAAAGCCAAGGAAGAGCGGGTGGTCTTGACGCGCGGTTGGGGAGGATAGCTGGAGCAGGTTTTCTGGTAAGCCACGGAAACTTGAGCAGGAGGTTGCTGTGGATTTCAAGCGTTTTAGTTTCATTGCTGCAATCATATTTATTCTTATCCTGGCTGTCGTATTGATCGGCAGATCATCGGTATCTGCCTCCGATATTGTGATCAGCATGATTGCGACCATGATCTCGGTGGCAACCCCACTCACCCTGGGTGCATTGTGCGGCCTGTTCTGCGAGCGTGCCGGCGTGGTAAACATCGGGATCGAGGGCATGATGCTGGCCTCGGCCTTCTTTGGTTGGTTTGGTGCGATCTACATGAACACCATCCTGGGACTGGCGGCAATGCCCAGCCTAGTGTTTGGGGTCCTGGCTGCCATCCTGACGGGCGGCCTGTTCGGGCTGCTGCACGCCGTGCTTTCAGTCACCTACAAAGTAGACCAGATCATCGGTGGAACAGTCATCAACCTGCTGGCGGTCGGGATCAGCGGGTTCCTTAACCGGCAGCTATTTTTTGAGGAAGGCAGCATTTTCGGGGGACAGGTGCCGCATGCACCTGGAGTGCTGCCTCGCATCCATATCCCATTATTGGCTGACATCCCGGTTATCGGAAAGATGTTCGACCAGCAGCCGATCACGATCGCTGCCATTATCCTGGTATTCTTTGCGCACTATATCTTATTCTACACACGGTGGGGTCTGCGCACACGCTCGGTTGGCGAGCACCCGCGTGCCGCCGACACGGTAGGCATTAATGTGTTCCGCATGCGCTACGCAAACGTGATCATCGGCGGCCTGATCGCTGGACTGGCGGGAGCATATTTCACCATCGAATCGGTGCCATCCTTCGAGCCGCTGCTTACCAACGGTCGAGGATTCATCTCACTGGCGGCGTTAATTTTCGGCAACTGGACTCCGTTTGGCGCCTGGGCCGCGTCGCTGCTATTCGGCGCCGCACAGGCATTTCAGATCAATATGCAATTCTTCCGCGAGCTGATCCCATCCCAATGGTCATTTCTTCAAATGTCCTATGTCGTCGGTATGCTGCCCTATGTGCTCACCATGATCATCCTCACGGGAGTCATCGGGAAGACGACACCCTCCGGCTGCCGATGGTGTGCCATACGAGAAGTAGGGCGAGGAGCAACGGATGATGGAAAGTGAACTGAATATCGTTCTTGAGGCAAAAGGAATCTCCAAGCGATTTCCAGGTGTGCTGGCAAATGACCGCGTTGATTTTAATTTGAGAAAAGGTGAAGTCCACGCCTTGCTTGGAGAAAACGGCGCCGGAAAGACCACCCTGATGAATGTTCTTTACGGGCTGTATGGCGCAGATGCCGGCGAATTCTTCCGGAATGGGAAACCCTTTCTTGTGCATTCCCCCAAGGATGCGATTGCCCAGGGCATTGGCATGGTCCACCAGCACTTCATGCTGATCCCGGTATTTACTGTAACCGAAAACATCATGCTGGGTGACGAAACGGTGAAGATGGGGACACTGGATCGCAAGGGTGTCTCGCAGCGTGTGCGAGAGCTTTCTCACCAGTATGAGTTAGATGTTGATCCTGAGGCTTTTATTCAGGATCTGCCGGTGGGCTTACAGCAGCGAGTGGAAATTGTTAAAACACTCTACCGGAATGCAGAGATCCTAATTTTGGATGAGCCTACGGCTGTGCTCACCCCGCAAGAGGTAGAAGACCTTTTCCGTATCATATGTGAGCTTACCACGAAGGGGGTTTCCATTATCTTCATCACGCACAAGCTCAAGGAAGTGCTGGCTATTGCAGATCGGATAACGGTGATGCGAGCCGGTCGGGTGGTGGGCACCGTCTTGCCCTCCGAGACCGATGAAGCTCACTTAGCTGCCATGATGGTGGGGCGAGAGGTGATTCTGGTAGTCGACAAACCTCCTGCGACACCAGGTGAAGAAGTATTGCAAGTGAACAACCTGGAAGTATTCGATAAGCGAAGCCTGGAAGCCGTCCGAGGCGTGTCCCTCAGCGTTCGAGCGGGAGAGATTTTGGGGATTGCCGGTGTGCAAGGAAATGGTCAGACGGAGCTCGTGGAAGCCCTGACTGGATTACAAGCAATACAATCCGGGACAATGATCCTGGCGGGAGAAGATGTAACCGGAAAGTCGCCGCGGCCGATTATTGAGGCTGGTATGTCACATATTCCAGAAGACCGGCAGAAACACGGCCTGGTGCTATCTTATTCTGTAGCGGATAACCTGGTACTGTGCACTTATTATCTTCCGCCATTTGGGGTGAATGGGGTAATGCATAATCAGGCTATCGACCAGAACGCGCAGAGCCTGGTGGAGCGTTTCGACATCCGCACGCCCAGCCCGTATTTACAGGTCTCAAAACTCTCCGGTGGGAACCAGCAAAAAGTGATCGTAGCGCGTGAATTAAGCCGGAAGATCAAATTGCTGATCGCCAACCAGCCCACCCGTGGCCTGGATGTGGGCTCGATCGAATATATCCACAGCCAGATCGTCGAGATGCGCAACCAGGGTATAGCGGTTCTGCTGGTATCCGCGGAATTAGACGAGATTATGGCTCTGTCCGACCGCATTGCAGTGATGTATCAGGGCGAGATCGTTGGGATCGTTGATCCCGAAAAGGTCACAAAAGAAGAACTGGGATTGATGATGGCAGGGGCTACAACAGGTAAAGGTCCTGTAACCCAGCCTGAACCTGCCTGATTAAGTAATTTTTAGTTCCAACCTATTTGCTGGCGTGCACAGCAGGGGGAAATGCCTGTTTTTTCATTTCCCTAAAGCAGTTTTGCGGATGAACTCGGCGGAGGTATAATATCAATACATCATAATGTGATGATATATAGGAGCGGATTCATGTTCTCTACCACACAACAGACTGCGACCGAGCTGCAAGCCAGGCTATTTCGCGGCTTCAGCGATCCAGCACGTCTAGCAATTCTGCGTGCTTTGAGTGAAGCGCCGCGTAATGTCACCGAACTCGCAGCTGCCACTGGACTCAGCCAGTCAAACGCTTCCAACCACCTACGCTGCCTGAGAGACTGCGGGCTGGTGAATGTCGATGCGCAAGGGCGTTTTGCCTGGTATTCGTTGAGCGACCAGCGCATCAGGCAGCTCTTACAGCTGGCGGATGAAATCCTGGCAGAGGCCGCCAATGGGTTTTATCAATGCACCCGTTACACTGAACCTGAGGCGTGAGCAAGATGACGATCCAAAAGGTTCTTGAAGTGCCGATCCAGGGTATGGACTGCATGGAATGCACCATGCACGTGCGAGAAGCCATCAGCTCCCTGGATGGAGTAAATTCGGTCGAGGTGTACCTGGCGGCTGAGAAGGCGGTCGTCAATTTCGACACGAGCCGGTTAGAGCTGGATGCGAATCAGGAAAGCAGTTGAAAAAGCAGGATACAGGGCTGTACTGGTAACACCTGTTGAAGAAGACGGGCGGACTTACCAGAAGTTCGTGCGGCCGGTCCTGGCACTTCTGGGAGTAGTGTTTGGGATGGTCCTGTTCGTAGTGGTGGTAGGAGAATGGCTGGGATTGTTCGAAACTATCACCAGCAGCATCCCCGTGGCCTGTGAGCCTGGGTGTGATCATCCTGCTGGGATACCCGGTTTTCCTGAATGTCATCCGCGCAACGGCACGCGGCCAGGTCATCTCCCATACCCTGATGACGCTGGGCGTGCTGGCGGCGATCTGGGTAGGCGAATGGGCAACCGCAGCGGTGGTGGTGTTTTTCATGCGAGTGGGAGATTTCACAGAGCGATTTACTACCGAGCGCGCCCGCCGGGCTGTTAAAGACCTGGCAGAGATGGCTCCAATGATCGCGCGCGTTGAGCGGGAGAATTCGGAAGTCGAGGTTCCGATATCGGAAGTGCTGGTCGGTGAGATCGTAGTAGTGCGACCGGGAGAGAAAATCCCGGTGGATGGGGAAGTCGTGGCAGGCCAGGGGACGGTTGACCAGTCGACCATTACCGGTGAGAGCATGCCAGCCGAGCTGGGGAGCGGCAGCAAAGCATACGCCTCCACGTTGCTGAGCCTGGGAAGCTTGAGAATTCGCACGGAATCCGTCGGAAGAGACACAACATTTGGAGGTGTAATCCGGCTGGTGCAGGAAGCGGAGGGCAATCGAGCGAATGTCCAGCGCTTAGCCGACCGCTTCTCGGGCTATTACCTGCCGGTTGTGGCCGCGATCGCAGGGCTGACCTACCTGCTGCGGGGTGATGCGCAGGCGACTGCGGCGGTACTGGTGGTAGCGTGTTCGTGCGCTTTCACGCTGGCGACGCCGATTGCCATGCTGGCTTCGATCGGGGCGGCTGCCAAAGGGGGTGTGATGATCAAGGGAGGAAAGTACCTTGAGACGCTGGAGAAGGTGGATACGATTTTATTGGACAAGACTGGCACGCTGACACTCGGCAAACCGCGCATCACCGATATCAAGGTGATACTCGCAAATTCTTCCTGGCAGGCAGCTGCGAAGCGAGCGAATCCAGGGATTGAGGAACTTCAAACTGATATCCTACGATTGGCTGCCTCGGCTGAGCGCTATTCGGAGCATCCCCTGGCAGCAGCCATGCGGGAGGCTGCTTTCGAAAAACAATCGAGCTATCGGTTCCGGTAGAATTCCAGCCTGTCCCGGGTGTGGGAGTGACTGCCACTGTCGACGGTCTCAAGGTAGAAGTCAGCAGCCGGCGGAGAGCGAGTGAATTGCTCATAGACCCACTGACCCTGGAAACAATGTCCAGCGAGTTGAGCGACCAGGGGAAGACATTATCTTTCGTTTTTATTAATGATGAGCTGGCAGGACTGCTGGGAGCTGCGGATACTTTACGCTCAGAGGTCCCGCAAGCACTGCTCGAGCTGTATGATGCAGGAATCCAGCGGATTGAGCTGCTGACCGGGGATAACCAGAGGTCAGCAGACAGCCTCACCAACCAGATCCAGCAGGCTATCCGGGAAATTGGCGGGCGTCGTACAGGTGGGCTGGAGCTCAGCTGCCGGGCAGAGCTATTACCCGAGGAAAAGATCCAAATCGTGCGTGATTACCAGGCAAAAGGCCACACAGTGGCAATGGTCGGCGATGGAGTGAACGACGCCCCTGCATTGGCACAGGCTGATGTGGGACTGGCGATGGGGGCGGCGGGCAGTGCGCTGGCTACCGAAGCGGCACATATCGCCCTGATGCGCGAGGACTGGAGCCTGGTGCCGGAGGTCTTCCAAATCGCGCGGCGCACGATGCGCGTGGTGCGGATGAATATCGGCTTCACGGCAATCTACAATGCAGTTGGATTGACTCTGGCTGCCTTTGGCCTGATCTCGCCGATCTTCGCGGCTGCCATGCAGTCACTTCCCGACCTGGGAATCCTGGCGAATTCGTCCAGGCTGCTCCACCAGAACAGGCGCACCAGATGAGGCAGGATGAACCGGCGCTATGCAGGAAGAGCGCCAATCGTCTAAAACTAACCGGGAGCTCGATGTGACTATTATTTCGAGGCAGCGGCTTTCTTTAAGGGAGTGCCTCGATAGTGAAATAATCAAAATCAGCAGTCGTATCTGCCTGGAATGCTTGCGAACCGATCAGCCCTACGAAAAGGGGAGAGATAATGCTGCTTTCGTGTTTCCCAATCTCGATCCAGGCTGCCCCATCTTCGCTGTAATAGCCGGTGTACATGGTGCCCTCGCGGCGCAACCGCAGGTAAGCCTGTGAAGGATTCTGGACAGCAGTGACGAAATTCTGTTTGCCTCCAGCGCCGGCTTCAACGATATCGAAATAGATTGCGTTCCCGATGCAAAGACTCGGATTTCCGCACTCAGCAAAGGCGCGGCCGAACTGCATGGCGTTGCCCTGGCTCTGGTAAATCAGCAGGCCGGCGAATTGAAAATTGCTGGAAGGCGTAAAGCGCAGCAGGGTGGCCAGCTCAAAATTACCCCCGGGTGCCTCCCGCACCAGGAAATTCTTCGGCTCTCCACGACCCATAGTGCTGGGCTGCAGGATAATGCGCACCGAACCTGGAGCCTGGGTCAGACTCCATTTAGCAGGGTCTTCTCCCAGCCACTGCCAGCCTTCCGCCAGCACACCTTCGAAATCATCCCGGAAGTGGTAGGGAGAAGTAGTGGCGGTGGGTGGGAGAGGTGTGTCTGTTGGCGGGAGCGGCGTCTCGGTGGGCGGTGGTGGAATAGGGGTATCGGAAGGCTGGGGGGGCAGGGCCGTAGATGTGGTAGCGACTTCCTGGGCTGGTGGTCCTCCACAAGAGACAAAAATTACAACCAGGAGAGTGAGGAGGGCTGCATTTCTATTCATTTCTTGATCTCCTTATTCGAGTTCGAACCAGTTTGTGTGGTTCAGCAACCTCTTATCAGGGGAGAAACACAGTAAATTCAAGACTCTGAACAATATAAAATTGGTAAACAGGAGACGTTATCAGCAATGCGCTAATAACGAAGACCAAGAACGATCAATTTCGAGTAAACCCAGGAAAGTACCGAAAAGAGGGTGTCTATGCCCAAAATCCCAATTTTCACAACTATAAATAACCAGCTAGAGTTTAACATAAATCAGCATCGTTGAATATCGATCATCCCAATAAATTTGATAACGGGCGATCTACTCAAGCCAAAGGTGCGATCGATAGACATTTAAGAGCCGCCTTCCAGGCTGCAGTGTAATAAAAAAAGATCCTGCCAAGATAGGTGGCAGGATCAACGAAAAGTGGATGTTGTTCGTTACGCAATATTGAAGATTAGCTTTACAATGCTCGCATGCGGTTGTTCTTCGCATTATGTTCGACTTCGGCCAGGCCGAGATGTTCCATCAGCGGCGGAACATAATTCGCAAAGCGACCCCTGAGCCCTTTCTTCAAACCATACCAGCCGCCTACAGGATTTTCCGGGGAGCGCGCCCAGGCTTCGACGGTCCCTGGCTGCGGTTCTTTCTGCTCGTCTGAGCTGCCAAGGGCCATCCAGTCACCGTGTTTCTTCAGCATGGCATGCAGATCTTCGATGCAGCGCAGCCGGTAGCTGAGCCTGGTGGACCCGACCACGCAAACCAGGGCTGGTGGATCGGCGTTCTCATCCTTGTACAACTGGTATTCAGAAGCCAGTGGGGGGGTCTTTAAAATCCACGGATCGTCCTTCGTACCAGATCCCTGAGCAGTAACTTTCGACAAATTACACCTCCGAAAAACACGGTTATAGTGAGAAAAGAATACCCCACAATTATACTAGGAATTACCCCAAATATTTCCGCGAGAATACCTGGCTAATATATATCCACATGGAAAACGGAATGATCATCAGTGCCTGGGAGCAAATGGGAAATAATTAAAATAATCAGCCACGAAGACGAGGTTCGCATCCACCAGGGGAGACGAGGGGGTTTGATCGCTGAATACCGCATAATCCTGATTCTTGATGACCCACATCCCGGATGGTGGTGCCTGGACGGTAAGCTGGACGCTGAGGATGCCGCCGGGTTCCATGGTGGGAAGGCTCCAAATAATCAAACCGCCGTTCATCATGAATGGAGGCGAGGCGCTGACAAAGGTGGTATTCTCCGGTATGCGCTGGGTAAGGTGAACATTGGTGACAGAGGAGGGGTAACGCTGGGTGATCACCAGGGTGTAGTTGATCAGGCCGCCGGGCTGTGTGAACGAAGGTGAAGCCGACAGCTGGATATCGAAGTTTGTCACTGCCAGCCAGGAATTGATCCTGCCCCAACCAAAGGTGTTGTTGGGGATCTGGCTGCCGGGTATGCCGCCACAGTTCTGTGTGGTGGTGCGTGGGAGGGTGTTGTGAGCAATCAGCCTTTCAATCTGATCGACCTGGGCGGATAATCCAGGATCGGCAGAGATCATCAAGGCTGCCAGGCCAGCGACGTGAGGGGAGGCCATGCTGGTACCGCTCGAATATCCGTAGGCGCCCGAAGAAGTCGGGATACTTGAGCGAATAAATACTCCTGGAGCAGACACATCTGGTTTCAGCCGGTAGCTGCCGTCGACCACAACAGGACCGCGGCTGCTGAAGCTGGCGATATTATCGGTGGAGTCTGTCGCGCCCACCGTAAATGAAGCATCGTAAATCGCGGCAGGAGAATTAACCGTGCTGCAGGACGGTCCTACGTTGCTGGCAGCTTGAACGGTCAATATGCCTGCCATGCGGACATTCTCAACGACAGTCAGCAGGATATTGGGATCGGTACAGCCTTCGGAAACCAGGCAGCTCCACGAATTATTGATGACATCGGGTGCCAGATCTGGTCGAGGATTATTACCGCTCAAATCTGTGGGAGCGACGAACCACTGGTAACACTCGGCATAGGTGGCAGGAGTGCCAAACCCGCGATCCATATTGCGGCAGCCAATCCACCTGGCTCCGGGCGCCATACCAACCTGGTTCCCACTCCCATCATCCCCGATCATGGTACCCATGGTATGGGTGCCGTGCCCTTGATCATCACAAGGAAAAGGGGAATCCGTTCCACAAATACCACCGCCAGAAGGCGGATGAATCGCATCGTGCCAGTTGTAGTTATGGTCAGCAGAAGCGCCATCCCAGCCGCGATAGCTGTTCTTCAGGGCAGGGTGATCCCACTGGTAGCCAGTATCCTGTCCAGCGATGACTACATTTTGCCCGCTGAAACCGGCGTTCCAAACTTCGGGCGCACGCACCTTCGAGAGGTTCCATTCGACGGCAGCTGTCTGCTGCAGCAGCGGAGCTGGGGCGGGATTGGTTGGAAAAAATCCCTGGCGAACGGCTGGATTGGCTGTAATCCGTGAGACATCCTGGCGCCTGGCAAGCTGCTGGACGACATCCTGCCCGGCGCGTACCCAAATCATGTTCGCGATCCAGAACGGACGGTGTGCGACCCCTATAAATTCCAGGTAAACGAGGAGCGGCTTTTGGGTGCGAGCAGCGGTTTTTGACAGCTGCTGGTAAACAAATGCGCCTTTGGCCTGTTTACCGGAAATCAGAGAGGCGCCGCTGAGGTCAGCCTGCGCGGTGAGCAAAACCAGGAATTCGGTTTCTCCCTGGGCTACCTCTGACTGGACCCAGGGATCGATCTTATCCTGCCAGTCGTTTATCTGGGGAAGAGACAGCCTTCCATGAGCAGGCGATCCAAACAGGAGCAAGGTGGAGAAGAGTAATAAAGCAATTTTCTTCATTTTTTGGTTGATTTCTATAGTTTGATTAATGAGTTTTAATTCGGGCCAGATGAAAGGCAGCGCTACCAGGCCGCCTACCAACAAGGACAATCCAGACTTGATTAATACCGGCATGGGCAGCAGCATTACCAGGGCAGCTGCCCCGGCGCAAATGAGCGTGCCTGCGCCGACGCGGATGACAGTCTGACTGAATTTCAGGACTCCAGGATAGCGGCGGTTAAGCAGGACGAGCAAGAACAAAGCCTGGGTAGTAAAGGCGATTGTGTCTGCCAGCGCGATGCCGGTAAGTCCGATAAACCTGGACAAGAAGATCGCCAGGGGGATGTAAATTCCAATCTGGAGAAAAGAACCGAACATCGGCAGGCGGGCATTCTGCTGGGAGTACCAGGACCGCACGCCTACTTCCAGCCAGGAGTGACCCACCAATCCAAGCAGGAAGGCGCGCGTGGCCCAAACCACCATCTCGGTCTCTGCTGACTCAAAATTGAAGACGATTTCTACCAGTGGACGGATGTTGACTGCTAACAGGGCTGCAGCAGGCAGAGATAATGCCAGCATTGCACGCAGGGCGCGGTTCACCGTGTTTTTGAAACTCTCGAGCTCGTGACGGTTGAAAAATTCGGACAGAGAAGGCAGCAAGGCAATGGCGATGGCAGTCCCGAAGAGGGTTTCGGGGAGCTGCATGATGAACCAGCCGTTATTGAGGGCCGAAACGCCTCCTTCCTGGTAAAAGGAGGCGAAACGGTCACGAGCCAGGAAATAGACATGCAGGCTTAGCATGGAGAGCAGGCGCGGTCCCATCAAACGCAGGACTTTACTTACTCCAGGGTCATTAAATCCCAGGCTCGGCAGCCAGCGGAATCCATAATGGAACAGCGCCGGAATCTGTACACCCAGATGCAGCAGCGCGCCCAGGATGACACCATAGACCATGCCGTAAATACCGAACCGCGGGGCCAGCACCAGGATGCCGAATATCTGGCCGAGATTGTACATGGCGGGCGCCATGGCAGGAGTGAGAAAATGCTGGTTGGACTGCAAGCCGGCCATCACCAGGCCGCTGAGAGAAAAGATCAGGATGGCGACCAGGTCGAGCCGCATCAGGCTGGAGGTGAGAGCCCAACGCGTTTCATCGGCGAATCCGGGTGCGATCACGTGGCGGACCAGTGGGTCTGCGAAGAGCACGATAACCAAAGAGATGGACGCCGTGACTGCGAAGGCCAGGTTTAGGATGCGGGAGAAGAGCATCCAGACCTGCCTGCGTCCCGCTTTGTCCAGGGTTTCAGTCAGGACCGGGATCAACGCGATGCCGAGCGCACCGCCAGAGATCAAGGCGGAAAGCAGGTCGGGAATATTGTTTGAGACGAAAAAGATATCGCGCTCAACCGCCTCGAACTGGCGGTTGAACAAAATCTGGCGCAACAGGCCCAGGATTTTATCAATGCCGAAAAAGAACGCAATGATCAGGGAGGCACGGGCGATGGGTGAGAACCGGTGTTGTACCAATGAAGATCTCTGCTGGATAGAGAATTCTGGTTGATGCTGCCTGGCGATATTCCAGCCTACCCCAAGTATAGCATGAGCAGAGAAGCCGGGGTCAATTGCCGGAGATTCGTGCTTATGATACAATCGCGAAAGTTGTCCTATCGGTTAGAAGACTGGAGGGATGGCCGAGCGGCCTAAGGCGCCTGTCTTGAAAACAGGTATGGAGCAATCCATCGTGGGTTCGAACCCCACTCCCTCCGCCTTGAAATATCAGCTCATGTAACCCCCCGGGAACAAGAAATGAGAACAGACTCGAACCTGGTTGAGCCAGATTATAAGAATTTGCGAACAATACTCACGCATTACCAGCAGCCTTCTATTCCCCGCAGCCTCTGGCAGCTTGCCAATACACTGATCCCTTACCTGCTGCTGTGGTACCTGATGTATTTAAGCCTGGAGTTCTCTTACTGGCTGACCTTGGCGTTAGCGGTCCTGGCGGCGGGATTCATGATGCGCACCTTCATCATTTTCCACGACTGCGGGCACGGCTCGTTCTTCAAATCTCGAGATGCCAACCGGTTCATCGGCATAATCACCGGCATCCTGACCTTTACACCATACGATCACTGGCGGCACAACCATGCCATCCATCACGCCACGGCAGGCAACCTGGATCGACGAGGAACCGGTGATGTCCAGACCCTGACCGTGGAGGAATTCCAGGCGATGTCGAGGGGAAAACAGTTGATTTACAGATTCGTCCGTCACCCACTGGTCATGTTTACTTTTGGCTCTTTCCTGGTATTCACGGTTTTTCACCGCTTTTACCGGCCTGGATCGGGACGGCGCGAGCGTGTAAGTGTGCATGTCACTAACCTGGCTCTGGTGGGAATGATTGCCGTGCTGGTCGCACTGATGGGCTGGCGGGAATACCTTCTGATCCAGGTCCCGGTGATGTTCTTTGGGACTTCGGCGGGCGTGTGGCTGTTCTACGTCCAGCACAATTTCGACGGCACCTACTGGGAGCGGCAAAACCGCTGGAGCTTCGTGCAGGCGGGGTTGAGAGGCAGCTCGTTTTACAAGCTTCCGGCTGTCCTGCAGTGGTTCAGCGGGAATATCGGATTTCACCATATCCACCATTTGAGCTCATTAATTCCCAATTACAACCTGCCGCGCTGCTACCACGATAACCCTGAGCTCCAGGTGCCGCCATTGACTCTTCGCAGGAGCATGCGCTCGCTAAAGCTACGCCTGTGGGATGAAGAGAAACAGCGGATGGTTGGTTTTGGTGGATGGCAGCCTGGCTAGCTTTGGTTGCAGGCGAGATATGGATATGGTAGAATTCGCACTGCCTCTGGGGAGGTGCCAGAGTGGTCGATTGGGGCCGCCTGCTAAGCGGTTGCCGGGGCATAAAACCTCGGCCGCAGGTTCGAATCCTGTCCTCCCCGCTGAATGTTTCCAGGTCGTAGCAAAAATTAATCATTACCGAGAAGCATGCCATTTGTATAAACTTCAGATGGTAGATTGTCGGTATTGATTTAATCCCTTAATTGTTTGGCGAATACGCATCTCGCACTACAAAAGCCACGATGAACATAATGCAATCCTGAACGAAGTGAGGAACCCGGATCCCTGGCCAAACATGCCAGGACCTGCCCTGGCCAAGCACGCCAGGACCTGCCTTCACTGCATCCAGGATGACTGATTGAAAAGAGACTCCTGTGAATGCGAAAATGGCTCGTCAGTTGGGCAGTCAAATCAGCGCACTGATAAAGGACGGACAGGTGGAGGGTGCAGTCAAGCTGATTACCCCAACCTTGCTGAGCCCCACCTCTTTCTCGAAGCTCGACCGCATTGGAGAACAGATCGGTTCCACATCATTGGATGAGTCGGGACCGTTCTTTAATAACCTAGCCGCAAAGAAATACATGGGCAGCTGGGTGATCATCGGCAGCGCCTTGCGGTGCTACCTTCGAATAGAACTCGAACGCGCCCTGGCTGATTGCCGGGAATTTATCATCCAGGCAGATGTGTGGTATGCCACCGACACCTTTGGAGAGCGGGTTGTCGGCCCAGCTTTATTGGTTGATTTTCACCCTGCACTCAAGTTTTGTCTCCCTGGCGAGAGGATCCAAACCGCTGGGTGCGGCGTTGCGTGGGAGTGGCGGTGCATTTGTGGGTCAAGCGTACTCGCGGGAATGCGGAAATGGCAGATCGAGCCCGGGAATTGATCAATTTTATCGGGCCTGTTTTCGAGGAGAAGAACCAGGATGCGGTGAAAGGAATTGGATGGGGATTGAAAACGTTGGGGAGATATTATCCCGAGCTGGCAGCTGCCTGGTTAGACGAACAAGTAAACACGCTTCATCGCCAGCCGCGGCCACTTATGCTGCGCAAGGCTTATACTTACCTGCCAACACAGCAGAAAATAGCGATCACCGGGAGGTAATCAGCTTGATACTCGAATTCCAGGAATACCAGGCGCGAAAAATCGTGAATGTGCATAAACACGTGGATGCCTGGTTCTGGGACAAATACAGCGCGCATCCTTACGTTGGCTGCCGAAGCGGGTGCGAATTCTGCTACCTGAGGGGTAGATTTTACCTGGGAAAACGCTCTCCAGGGACTTTCGATACGCTGATACAGGTCAAGACCAACGCAGTGGAGCTCCTGCGGCATGAGCTGAGCCGACTGCCCAGGGACGTGATTGCCTGTGGAGACTGGCAGGAACCTGCTGAGACTCGCTACCAGATTTCACGCGAGTTATTGAAAGTGGTAAATGAGCTTGAATTCCCGTTGTTAGTCATCGAGCGCTCGCCCCTGTTGATGCGCGATCTGGATTTGCTTTACGAGATCAACCAAAAAGCATGGGTTGGCGTTGTTCTAAGCCTGAGCAGCATGGATCAGCGACTGAAAGCAGCATTCGAACCGCGCAGCCCAGGCATTCAGCGGCGCCTGGCAGCAATGGAAAAACTTGCAAAAAAAGGGATCCTGGTAGGTGCGGGATTAATGCCTATTCTGCCGCACGTTGGCGACGATGACGCACACCTGGAAGAGGTGGTGATAGCAGTCAAGGATTACGGCGGAAGTTTTATCCTGGCGGGTGGTTTGAGCATGTCTGGAATCCAGGCTGAACGATCCTTGCAAGCTGCTGCACGTTTGGATGCACAGCTGGAGAGCCAGTGGCAAAAGATGTACAACTGGCTACATGGTCTAGAGCCTGAATACAGCCCGCCAAGGGATTACACGGCTCAATTAGGTTTGCGAGTTCAGGGAGATTTGCAGCCGGTACGACCTGCCTGATCGGATGCCTCGTTTCATCCCTCAAGGGAAAATGGGGGTGAATAAACGCATCGCCGAGCTGCTTTTCCTTAAAACCTATCAGCTCGAGATTGAACTGGCAGAGCTGCGGCAAATCTGGGCGTACAGGAAGGCAGCATGGACAGTGGATGAAATGCAACAAAGTATCTTGGATTTGTATCTATCCAGTGGCGAGTCTGGTATCAGGTCTCTGCCTGAAATAGGGAACCGGATTGCCTCTGAAATCGGGATGTGGCTGAACAAGCCAGCGGTTCTGCAACAAAGGCGGATTATTCAATAAATTGCGTGGATATCGAGAGTCACTCAGCGAGCTGGTCTTCACCGAACATGTCCTGGAAAGTCGGACAGTCCGGGTAAATTCTGGAAGGTTTAAGAACCGATCCTGAAAAATAACGGATGAGGTATTCAGAAAAGTTGCGACGATGACAAAATTGGATGATGTGATTCGGTTATTAAAAGTGCAAAGCGGAACCGGAAAATATCCCGGGGATGAAGCGCTTTGGCATGTCGGAAGAGGGCAGGTTGGGGATACCTGTTCCAGAGCTGCGGGCGATCGCCAAGAACCTGGGGAAGGATCACCAGCTGGCGCTTGAATTGTGGAATTCGCGGATTGCAGATGCCCGCATCCTGGCATCGATGGTGGCAGAGCCAGACAGGCTGACGGAAGGAGAGATGGGGAATTGGGTGGAGGATTTCGATTCCTGGGATGTGTGCGACCAGGTGTGCATGAACCTGTTCGATAAATCACCCCTGGCCTGGAAGAAGATCCCGGAATGGTCACAAAGGGAAGAGGAATTCATTCGCAGAGCAGCCCTGGCATTAATCGCCTGCCTGGGCTGGCATGACAAGCGCGCAGAAGACACACAGTTTGTGCAGTTAATGCCCGTGATCCGTAACTGCGCTACAGACGAACGCAACTTTGTTACAGAAAGCTGCCAGCTGGGCTTTGAGGAATATCGGCAAGCGCAACCAGAACCTGAACCAGGCAGCGATCCAATGTGCAGTTGACATCCAGGCAATCGACTCGAAGCCTGCCAGGTGGATTGCTGCCGATGTGCTGCGCGAGCTGAAGAGTGAAGCAATACAGAAAAAATTACAGTAAGAGCTTACCAGGCTGATCCTTGATCTCTGGTACCGTCGAACCGGCGTAAGGAAGGACCAGCACCTGGCTTTTTGGGCCAAGTTCTTCCATCGCTTTCTCCAGAGAAGTCTGAGGATCGTGATACGGCTGTATAAAAAGGCGTTTCACCAGCTCATCCGGAAAACCGGATACCAATGAGACCCGCAGGCGATTGACGATGTTGGCGATGGCGAGAGCTTTATGGCCACCCATCACGAAACCATTGCGGAAACGCTCTACAATCTCTTGAGTACTGGAAGCTTCTATCATCCAGTTTTCGAAGGTGCTGTTCCCCAGCCCCTCACGGCATTCAGCCACAAATATCAAGTGACCTCCGTCGCGCAGGCAGTAGCTGGCGTGTTCCATACCTTTATGCGCCTGGAAAAGGTTGATATCTTTTGGAAAGCCACCAGCGCTGGCGATGACTATGTCTGCCGGTTGGGAGAGCCTGAAACTGCCGCGTTCAGCCACGATTTCACACCCCCGGCGGTGAGCGGCGGTGAGATCTCCTGCCACTGCCGCGACCACTTTGAGATTTTCCACCACGACGTTCAACAGAAAATCCACGCCCAGCATGGCGCAGCCTTCCTCCAGGTCGAGGCGTAATGGGTTGCAGGTGATGCGACCTGCACCCACACCCGGCTGAACCATCAGGGCATGGTTAGCCAGGACGGCAGCGCGTGAGGCGCAGCCTGGAAGAACGGCCTTGGCACCACCCGAAAAGCCGGCGTACCAGTGGTATTCCACTACACCCAGGCAGATGCGCAGGTCGGCTTCGACCAACGGGCGGAAGATTTCCACGGGTGTGCCGCGCGAGGTAACACCCAGGTGGATGGTGTCATTTATATCGTGGTTTAACGTCCGAATTCGTCGGTAAATATCAGGTGAGACTGTCTTTTCGATCTCGCCAGCAGTCATGATGCGATGGATACCGGTGCCCAGCACAATGAAGATATCCTGGTCAGGAATTCCAGCTGAAGTGAGCTCGTCGAGAATGAAAGGAATCAGCAGTTCCCGAGGGGCAGGGACGGGTGAAATCACTGGTGACGATAGCGACGCGCTGGCCTTTGCGAGCTAATTCACGCAGATGAGGTGCCGCGACCGGCTCGTCCAAAGCCTTCCGGAGGATTTCAGATTCGCCTAGGCTACCATCAACCAGCTGGTGGGGATAGATTACTTCCTGCAGGTTTTGAGCCGGCACATCGAGTGCCAGGTAGCGGTCACCATAGGGCAATCGAATCATTTTTTCTGGCACGAGCCCTCGCACCTACCAGTTGAACAGGCTGTCCAGGTCATCATCGGTCACATCGAAAACCGCGTTGGTGGGAGGTAGCGCTTCCTGCCGCAGCCATTCTGGAAGCCGGTCATCGGCAGGGGTAAAACCTGCGCGGCGGTTGAATTCCCGCTCCATTTTGAGTGTCTCGCGCCCCAAAACCTGTAAATAATCATCCGGGACCTGCCAGCCATAACGAGCCCGGATCAGAGCGGGAATGACCTGAGGGGCTGCTGAGTATCCAAACCCAGCGAAAATACAGGCTCCGAGCGAGTCGTAACCGGCCATATTGATCTGGGCGCTGCGTGATAGATTGATTTGAACGGTGGGATCCAGGTGATCGACCTTGGCGCGAATGGTCAGCCCGCAGGTGTGGTCTGCCCCTTGAGGGGAAGTGGCATAAGTCACCCCGGTGCCTTTGATGGCGCGCGGGTCGTATGCGGAGAGCGCCTGGTTCTTCACGACCGGGACGCGCTCGATACCGAGCACTTTCCCGGTGATGGCGGCGCCGCTGCCTAACAGGCGCCCCAGGGGTGTACCTAACCGGATTTCCTGGATCAATTCCAGCGCACGCTGGCTGTCTCCGAAGGCCAGCAGACCGGCTTCGGCAGCCACGCCGAGCGCCGCACCGATTTCGATGCTGTCCAACCCGATATCATTCACTTCGAAATTCAGGGCAGCAATCTGATCCAGGTCAGCAATTCCCAGGTTCGAGCCCATCAAACCGATGGTCTCATATTCGAGAGGCGAGACCACCATTTTTCCGTTGAAATCGCCGTACACATTCGAACTGCGGATGGTGCAGCCAGCCATGCAGGCGTGCGAAACCTCGCAATCTCCCCCGTGTGCCATCAGTGTAGAGCGCAGCATTTCCCCTGAGATTGCCTCAGCCTCATGGTATTCACCGCTGGAAAAATTGAGTGTTGGCAGGGCGCCGAAATTATTGCACATCATCACCATGGCAGCCGTGCCGAAATCGCGGTATGCAGCTGTCTGGGGATGGGCCATGAGGGCCTGGTTGAACTGCTTCTGGGCCTGACGATATGCCGGAAGCTCCCTGATTGGGGGTTTCTTTCCCGATGCGCCGTCGATCACGATAGCCTTGATGCGCTTGCTCCCCATGACTGCCCCGATACCACCGCGCGCCGAGATGCGAGAAGGGACACGGTCCTTATCCAGGTTTTGAATGCCAGCACTGTTGAGCTGGAATTCGCCTCCTGGGCCGATCAAGGCGATGCCGACTTTATCCCCGTAGCGTTCGAGCAGCGAAGGGGAGACACTGAATACTCCTTTTCCCACCAGATCACCGGCTGGCTCGAAACGCAAGCCAGAGGTGCTGAGATGTAAGATCCAGAATCCGGGATCAGAGGTCGATCTTCGATGACCAGGGCTTTAATCCCCAGCTGTGCTAGCTGTAAGCCTGTCCGCCCACCTGCGTTGCTCTCCTTGATACCACCCGTGAGCGGGCTCTTGGCGCCGATTGAGATGCGATCCGTGCTGGAGAGCATGTGCCCGACCAGCAAGCCAGGCGCAAATACCAGTTTATTCCCTGATCCGAGCGGTTCGCAGCCGGGGTCAACCTCATCCAGCAGGATGCGAGAGATGAGACCTCTCCCACCGGTTTTATTCCAACTATCAGGAACAGCTTCGATTTGAAAAGTACGGGTGCGCATATTCACCCGCCAAATCTGCATATCAACTCCAGGTTCCATCCGGCCTCCGGTGAGAAGGGATTAAATTATGCCAATAAGTAATAATTGAAGGGATTATACCAACGACGGTTGCTATAGAGGTTTATTCAGTCGGGATACGCTTTTTCATTGAGCGGCGATATCGGTTCGACTGTATTGGCCTGTGCTGTCCCAACTGGAAGAGAGTTTAATGGAATTGGCTACCCTGAGGCGTTGATCCGGGATACTGCGTTTGCTTTGCAGGTAATAGTGCAGCGCCACCACCGTGGCAAACGAGAATTCTTGAAGGAGATCTGAACAGGCGGAGAAGGGCCTTGCGATAGGCATAGATATCTTCAATTACCTGCAAATAGCCATTCAGGAGCTGCTCTCGTGTCAACTGCCCAGGGATGTAGACACAGGCTCCATCCACCGGATCATAAAAACTCCAATCTTTAGTCAGGATACGGTTTTGCCTTTCGTATTGGCGGAAAAGGACAGAACCAGGATAAGGGATGAGTGGAAAGATAGAAACCAGCTCGATCCTGGTGCGGGCAATAAATTCAATCAACGCAGGGAAGGTATCGAGAGTATCATCGTCGAATCCCAGGACGAAATTTCCCCACACCGCAATTCCAGCATCCTGGCAGCGCTTGATCAGGCTGGCATAGCATCCGGGGTGGTTTGTCCTTTGTTTGCGAACGCTCTTAATGACCTGTGGGGACAGGCTTTCGAAACCCACGCCAAACATGAAGCAGCCGCTTTTCGCCGCCAGGTTTACCAGCTCAGTGTCTTCCAACGCACTGGCAGTGATTGCCCCCATCCAGTGCAGGCCGAGAGGAGCCATGGCGGAAAAAAGCTCTTTGGTGTATGCCAGGTCCCATCCAATGTTGTCATCCATGAATATCACCATTTTTCCCGGCAGGCTTTCCAGTTCTGCGATGATATTCTTTACGCTGCGCTTGCGGTATTTCTTTACCAGACCGACACCGGCGGAACAGAAGGTACATGAATTAGGGCAGCCGCGCGTGGCAGTAACGACTTTCGTTGAGACATAGAGCTCAGGACTGCGGATAATTTCACGGCGCGGCCAGGGTAAAAGGTCCAGGTCCAACAGCGGCGTCCCTTTGTACATCGATTTCATCCTGCCGAGCTGGAATTCCCTGATTAATTCAGGCCAGACGCTTTCGCCCTCACCGATTACCAGCGTATCTGCATGCTGGAGTGCTTCCTGTGGCAGAGCGCTCGGATGGATACCGCCCATTACAACCTTAATGCCACGTTTACGATATTCTGAAGCGATAAGATATGCTCGAGGAGCAGCCCGGGTTACAACCGAAATACCAACCAGGTCGGTATCTTCATCGAAATCGATGTCTTCAAGGCGTTCATCCAGAATTTTTACTTCCACGCCTGGAGGTGTGACAGCTGCAAGCATAAGAAGTGATAGAGGCGGGGTAAAGCTGGTCTGACCCAGCCCGAAGGCCCTTATTGAGGTGCTAACCACCCAATTCGAACCTCCCAATATGTCGAAATTATCGGTTAAGCGTGGAAAAACCAGGGTTATTTTCAAGGTTTCATTCCTTCCTGGTTATTGATCTTGATTTGATACTCAGGATCGATCTGGCAAAATGAACAACGATCAAGTGGATCCCAAAGAACAGTACAACAGAGCGTGCTGAGATTCTATCATGCGTATCAGGCTTCTCCGGTAATACTGGAGGATATGGATAGATTGACACAATTTTAACCTAATCTATGCAGAGTTGAAGAGCGATTGTAGAGATAACGTAAGGCAAACGTCAAGCAGTGAATACCAGGTACTGGTATTATTTGGGCGGTTCAAGTGGTGAGCCATTTCTTCTCCTCCTCTAAGAGAGCCGGTGATTCACACCGGCTCTCGCTTTTTCTATTTATTCTCCGCAAATGCCCTGTAAAGATAACGGCAAATTCCTCAATCCATGCATGTTATACTGTATTTTATCTTCCCTGGTAAATCATTTGGTGGCGGACCTACACCGTGGATTTAATGGTGGGTGATTCAATGTAGGTAAAGATTGAGTAGCTCAATTATAAGATTGTACGGGTATAATTTGTCGCAATTCGATCGGGCAAGTGGAGACATGAGATGTTCCGACGTTTGATTTACTCAATACTGATCGTTGCTTTTGTTTGGGTTATCTTTTCACGGTCGGCTGAAATCAGTCTGCTTGCAGAAACGCTCACTACGGGAAATTGGGATTGGGTGTTCGCTGCCACCGGGTTAGAAATCCTCTACCTTTTCTTCTTTGCATTTGCTTACCAGGCGGCTTTTTTTACTGTGGAAATTAAAGCGTGTTTCGGTGAAATTTTTCCCGTGATGCTCGGTTCAATGTTTGTTAATGCAGTCGCTCCCGGGGGAGGCGTGGCTGGAGTCGCACTGTTCGTGGACGATCAATCCCGGCGGGGGCATTCAGGCGCGGGCAACCGCTGGAATGGTCGTGCACATGATTGCAGATTTCAGCTCCCTGACGCTGATATTGATATTGAGTATGACTTATTTGTTCATATGGGATTCATTGCCTTCCTATGTTGTCATCGGCTCACTGGTTTTGTGCCTCATCACAGGCGTGCTGTCAGCAATTTTGATCATCGGATGGAAAGCACCGGTATTTCTTGAAAGAACGTTCCGGGGGATTCAGAAAGACCCTCAGCCGACTGGTCAACCCATTCATGCGCGAACCACTGCTGCCAGAGGATTGGGCAGCTAAAGCATCTTCTGAGTTTATCGGAGCCTCTCAAGCCTTCGGGAAAAATCCACGCAGGCTGCTGCGCACCGCATTTTTGATGATGGTGACGCACCTGATGGCGATTGGGGGATTGTTCATGCTGTTCCTGGCATTTGACTATCAAATTGGAGTCGGCCAGCTGATGACGACATATGCGGTGGGAATCCTGACCTGGATCGTTTCACCAGCGCCGCAGGGAACCGGAGTGATCGAGGGGGCAATGGTCCTGACAGCCACTACTCTGGGAGTCCCATGGAATGTGGCAGTGACGACGACCCTGGCGTTTCGAGGACTGACATTCTGGCTCCCGGTGATCTGGGGCTTCTTCATGCTCAGGAAGGTGAAGACATTTGAGCCCACACCCGGACCGGAGTGGGAAGAAGGAAGCGTGCAGGTTGTGGCTCTATTGATCGGCTGGCTGGGTTTAATTAATATCCTGATGTCAATCGCGCCTTCCGCTCACGACCAGCTGGTTATCCTGGGACGGATTTCGCCATTCTTTGTCCCATACGAATTTCCAATCACTGAATTTCTGACTGGATTGGCATTGATGATCGCTGCGAATGGCCTATGGCGTCGCAAACGAGTAATCTGGATTTTGCTAATCGCTTCGCTGTTATTACTGAGCGGATTCTTCATCCTGGTTTCCGAGCGTTACGACCTTGTTTTCGTATCACTGGGCCTGGCTATCTGGTTGATCATCCTGAATCCCAAATTTACCATCGCTTCTGATTTGCCTTCAATCCGGGTGGGATTAGTTGTGGCTGGAGTGGGATTAGCCCTGGCTTTGGTGCTGGGTGTAGGGGGTGTCTATTTTCTCGGGAACCAATATGGCTATGAATATAATTTAGCCGCTGCTGCCAACCAGACCCTGGTGATGTTTTCACAATTTTATAATCCCGGCTTAGAACCGATTTTAAGCAGTGGGATTTACCTCATCATCGGCATCTACATATTGGGCGCTTCATCGTTAGGATATTTATTGATGATGGCGATGCGACCCGTTCAAATGTGGCGACCGGCAACAATTGAGGAACGCAGCCGGGCGAGAAGAATTGTCGAGAAATTTGGAAGATCAAGCCTGGCATATTTGACGTTATTCGAAGACAAGGCTTACTATTTCTCTCCGGGTGGATCGGTAATAGCCTATACTGTCCAGAGCCGGGTGGCATTGACCCTGGGAGACCCGATTGGGCCGGAAGAAGACTTCAAACCCGCGATAAAGGATTTCCGGGTGTTCTGTGCGAATAATGATTGGGTGCCCGGATTCTGCATGGCTTTACCCAATAACCTCAAAGATTATCGCGAGCTGAAATTTGATGCGATGTGCCTGGGACACGAAGCCGTAATAAGCCTGGAGGAGTTCAAGCTGGAGGGCAATGCGAATAAGAGTTTTCGTAAAAGATTCAACCGGCTGCAGCGGGAAGGTTTCCGGGTTGTGATTCACGAACCTCCTATTTCAAGCGCTCTCTTGATTAAGCTGCGCCAGGTGAGTGATGAGTGGCTGAGTATGACTAAAGGGTCCGAAAAGCGCTTTTTCCTTGGAAAATTCGATGAAGAGTATCTGAGAAGTGGAGCAATTGCGGTCGTGTACACTCCAGACGGTGAGGCGACGGCTTTTACAAACATCGTACCCGAGTTCCAGTTGAACGAGATCACAATCGATTTGATGCGCCGCAAGCCGAACACCGAATCCGGTACCATGGATTACCTGTTTGTAACCCTTTTCATGTGGGCACAGGAAAAAGGATTTGCTGCATTCAATCTGGGATTATGCGCCCTTTCCGCGCTGTGTGAAGATGTCTCCCTGCCGATCGTTCAGCGCGGATTGAGCTGGTTCTATGACCATGGAAGCTGGATTTATCATTTCAAGGGAGTGTTCGAGTTCAAGGACAAGTTCCACCCTTCATGGACTCCTCAATACTTAATGTACCCGAGTATAGTCAGCCTGCCGGATATCTGGTTCGCCATGATCCTGGCAAATGCCGGTGAGGAAGATTTTCCCTGGAAATTTATCATGCGAAAATCCAATCCATCCCAACCCACGATAATCCTCAGCCAGCCATTGGATGCCCAGATTTAAGGTTTTTGTCACTCGAAAAATTCCCGAAAAGGGGTTAAGCCCGGTCTTGGATTTCTGCC
This sequence comes from uncultured Chloroflexia bacterium, assembly GCA_963698765.1. Taxonomy (GTDB): domain Bacteria; phylum Chloroflexota; class Anaerolineae; order Anaerolineales; family UBA4823; genus CAVOSB01. The sequence goes on along the minus strand of CAVOSB010000029.1, from coordinate 246,835 downwards.
AGGCAGATGTCTGGCGAGAAGAGCTACCGCCAACACATGATGAAATACTCAGGCGTGTTAGATGTATCGACGGATTGTTGTGCCTGCTTACCGATCAGATCGATGGCGAAGTGATGGACGCTGCTGGAAATGGATTAAGAGTGATCAGCAACCATGCAGTTGGATTCGATAACATCGATGTGCCAGAAGCCACCCGCCGCAGGATTCCCGTGGGAAATACACCGGGGATTTTGACCAAATCGACAGCGGATTTCGCGTTCAGTTTGATTGCGGCTGCAGCCAGAAGGGTGGTGGAGGGAGACCGGTTTGTCCACTCAGGGAAGTGGAAGACCTGGGGACCTTCGTTATTACTCGGCACAGACATACACCACGCCACGCTGGGGATCGTCGGTTTTGGCAGGATCGGGAGGGCTTTAGCGAGACGAGCGATTGGATTTGAAATGCGAGTGATTTACTATGATCCTGGGAGTAAATCCGAAAATCAAGCGCAGAATGTACCGGCTGAGGAGGTTGATCTTGAAACCTTACTGCGCGAATCCGATTTCATATCCATTCACACGCCTTTGAATAATGAAACCAGGCACATGTTCAACCGGGGAGCATTTGACAGGATGAAATCCAGCGCTGTACTGGTGAACACGGCACGGGGTGCGGTCGTTGACCCAGATGCGTTATACGAGGCATTGAAATCCGGGAAAATTGCTTATGCAGCGCTCGATGTGACGGAACCAGAGCCAATTCCAATGGATAGCCCGCTGTTGGGGCTGGAAAACCTGGTCATCACACCGCATATTGCCAGCGCCAGCCGGCTGACGAGGGAGAAAATGGCCAGCATGGCAGCTGAAAACCTGATCGCTGGGCTGAAGGGCGAACGCCTCCCCTACTGCGTAAATCCCGAGATTTATTCTGAGTGAGCCTGATGGAGAAGAAATGCGTATTTTGGGAATAATATCTGGCGAATACGGTAAACGGCATATAGATAATATTCGCAAACATGGACCTGCTGGATGGGTAATCGAGGTATGGCAACCCCCAACACACTTTCCCCTGGTGATCGACTACCCTGAAGACTATATTCCAGAAAGGTTATCACCAGCAGATTTGATCCTCTCATTCGCGGAACACCGGGGAGTCGCAGAACTGCTACCCGACCTGGTTACTCTCAGCGGGGCAAAAGGAGTTATCGCAGCCATCGACAATAAATCTTGGCTGCCACGCGGCCTGGCACGCCAGCTGCGAGGGTGGATTGAAAAACTGGGGGCAACCTGTGTAACGCCAAAGCCATTGTGCTCGTTGACCGAGAACGATTTTGGGGTTACGCGCCGGCAAAGGATTTCGTATATATGCAAGGAGATTTCGGAATTTGCGCTGCATTTCGGGCAGCCAAAATTGAAGTTGGAAATCGATCCTTCCACAAATATGATATTGAGTGCGGCTGTCGAGAGAGACGCAGTCTGCGGCTGCGCCAGGTATGTCGCAGACAGGTTAGCTGGTGTGCATGTCGATGAGGCGGAAGAGCAAACAGGCTTGCTGCACCACCATTATCCCTGCCTGGCAAGCATGGGTATAGATACAGATTTTAGCGATACGCTTCTGCATGTATCTGGAAACGTGCTGAAAGATAACATTGCCGAAGAGGTCAGACCCTATAAAACCACAGCCTATATAGCACCTGGAACCCGGAGCGAATGAAGGGGGATTGTTTTTTAATCCACCCACTCTTTACCAGAACCTAAGTGGCTGGCATACGCCAGGTAAGAATCTCGCGGTTATAATATACTCTCGAGCCTGAAATCACTGGTTATGCACTTGCGAAAGAAGCCAGATGCCAAAAGATCGCTTGGATATATTAAACTCGAATGGACGTGCCCTAAATGCGGCACACGAAATCCAGGACCGGAAAAAACGTGTCTCAGCTGTGGCGCGCCACAGCCCGAGAATGTAGCCTTCGAGCAGCCTGGACAGCAAGAGCTGATTGAAGATCAAAAGGAAATTGAGAAAGCCAAGGCAGGGGCAGATATTCACTGCGGCTTCTGCGGTACTCGAAATCCAGCCGGGACTAAAATCTGCTCTCAATGCGGTGCTGACCTGGAGAAAGGCACCAGGCGTGAAACGGGGAAGATCGTTGGGGCTTACAGCAGCGGTCCTGTGAAGCAGGTGGAGTGTCCAAGCTGCGGAACGAAAAATCCAGAATCTGCGTTGAAATGTGTGCAATGCGGCTCCAGCCTGAAAAGGAGCGAGCCACTCCCCCCCGAACAGACTGTGCCAACCACGGCCGCTGCAAAACCAAAGCTGGGTGTGCTTGGGATCGCTGCGATTGCAGTGATTGGAATCCTGTGCGTGGCCGTTGTAGTGAGCCTGCTGGTGATGTCGGGAAGAACAGAGGGGGTGATTGGTGTTGTCCAGGATGTAGATTGGACAACTTACGTGGCTGTGCTGGGTTTACTGCCCGTTGATTATTACGGCTGGATTGAAGAGATTCCAGCTGATGCGCAGGTAGGAGAGTGCACCCAAAAAGTCCACCACACACAGGAAGAACCAGCCCCTAATTCGAACAAAGTTTGCGGAACGCCTTATACAGTCGATGAGGGCTCGGGATTTGCCGAAGTAGTTCAGGACTGTTATTACGAAGTGCTGCAGGATTACTGCAGCTACACCACCATGGAATGGCGGCAAGTGAATGTGGTGGAATTACAAGGGATTGATACCTCTCCGGTTTGGGCTGAGCCGCGTCTGGTTGAAGGGCAACGATTGGGAGAGCGAGGGCAAACCTATACGGTTCAATTCAATACATCTGAGGGGCAAGTCACCTACACCACAATGGATTATGACCTGTTCAAACAGTTCCAGCCTGACAGCGAGTGGCTATTGAATATCAATAGTTTTGGTAGTATTTTATCGGTTGAGCCGAACCAATAAATCGTTTTTATTACCCGGGTTTGTGAATAATACCTTTGAATTCTACAGGCAATTCTGGCTGGAGAAGCGGGTAATATTATGACAATTTCGTCTATAATAGTCCACGTGAAGATCAGGTCAAAGGACATATTAGCTGGTAATTGAAGTTGGCAGGAGGAGAGAAAAGATGAGCAAGCTCAGCAAGCTGTTTGGAGCAAAACCCAACAAAGAAAAACAAAGCGAGGAACCTTCTCCACGACCAGAAGATATTACACTTTTTGTCACGAATCCTGTCCAACCCAAAAATGCGGAAGAACAGGGGGATGATTTTGGCCTGCAATTCCACCTTCTGACGGGAGAAGTAAAATCTTTTGCGAATTTACCTATTGAAATAGGGCGTGGAGAGGCGAACGATATTAATTTAGAAGATGACTCAGTCTCGGCCACTCACGCCCGAATTTATTTCGACGAACGCGTTGGAAGTATTTGCATTGAAGACCAACACTCATTGAACGGGATTTTTGTCAACACCCTGCCAACAAGTAAGAATATTCTGCGGGATGGAGATAAAATCAAGATCGGCAACCTTGAAATGACTTTCAAAGATACGGGATTTATTTATCAAGGTTCGTAGGAGAAAATCGCGAAATGCTGCTCTGCCCGAATTGCCAAACTGAGAACCGAAGTGGAGCTAAGTTTTGCCGAAATTGTGCGACACTGCTTCCTGTCTCCTCAACAAAGGAATTGGTTGTTGTTGGTGAAGCTCCCGGGAAAAAAGACCACACCACCGTACGCTTGAGCAAACCTCTGAATCCAAGGAATCCCATGAGGACAAACACCAGACCTTTACCTCCGAGCCAGGCATTCTTCAGACGCCCGGATAGGGCGATTTTTGGAGACGCATTTCTGGCGAGCAGCCTGGTATTCGATGATGAGAATCAGAAAATATACCTGGTCTCACAGCTGCAAGTACCAAACGAGCTGCGCATTTTGGAATGCCCAAATCCCAAATGCGGGGCTTTTTTCCCACCTAGAACAGATGGACCAGAGAAATTCTGTACAGATTGCGGCACTCCGCTTTCACCGAGTCTTCAGGACTTAATGCTAGTGGAAAGGCGCATCCCGGTGCCTGAAAATGTAGCCATGATCATCGAAAAAGGGCTTTCACACGGAAGTATCCGTGCCCCATTATCGACATTTGAAGAATACCTGGGCGGAATGACGCGTTATTGTCAGATTATGCCTCAGGTCGGTGGTTTAGAAGGAATTCCAGAAAGCTCACAGGTTTTGAGTTGGGCAGTCCAGCTGGCACACGGGCTGGAATACCTGCACGATAACGGGATCTATTTCGGGGGGAATTTTGATTCAAGTTCCTTGGGCCTGGTGGGAGACCAGGCCGTGTGGGCTAACTTTGCAGACAGCAATCTGGATCCAGATGGGTATGTGACCGACCGGAAGGCGGACCTCCGAGCTTTTGTGTCTTTAATTTACTATCTGCTCACCAATAAACAGAAATATGAATACGACCAGAACCTTTCACCTGGATTGAACCAGGTGTTCGAGCAGGGTTTCACAGAACCGGGGTATTCAGACAGCTCGATTTTTGTGGCAGCCCTGGAAGGATTCACGGCAAAACCATCTGCCCCCGTGGCGATAGACTACGAAGTAGGCAAGCGAACCGATGTTGGAATGATTCGCTCATTGAATGAAGACAGCATATTGACCATCGAAATTACCCGCATTCAACAATCCGTAAGCCAACCCCTGGGGGTGTTTGTTGTTGCTGATGGAATGGGCGGGCATGCTGCTGGAGAAATCGCCAGTGGGACGATCGTGAATGCCATAGCTCAGCAAACTGCGGTTGAGCTCATGCCAGGACAGATTTTGCAAGGGGCAAACCAGGACCGGAGTGAATGGCTGCGGAAAGCAGTCGAAAATGCCAATAAGAAAGTATTTGACATGCGGAAATCAGCTGGAACGGATATGGGTTCCACACTGGTGAGCGCTGTACTTGACGGGCAAACAGCTTACCTGACTCACATCGGCGACAGCCGGGCATACCTGGTGAATGAAAAGGAAATCAGGCAAATAACAACTGACCATTCACTCGTCGAGCGCCTGATCGCCACCAAACAAATTACGCGTGAGGAAGCCCGGCACCACCCGCAGCGGAATGTGATTTATCGCACGGTAGGCGACAAAGCGCAAGTAGAATTAGAGGTGCTGGTTCAAAACCTTCAAGTGGGTTACTATCTTTTATTATGCTCAGACGGGATGAGCGGGATGGTGGAAGATAAAGCCATACACCGGATCATTCTGGAATCGCCCTCTCCCCAGAAAGCATGTGATGCCTTGATCGATGCTGCCAACGCCGCAGGCGGCGAAGACAACATCTCGGCGATCGTAGTGAAAATCGTACAAGCATGAAACACAGATCGAAGAGTTGAATCGAAATCAATGATTGGTATGTAATTTTCTAGATATGAGATAGAGCGAGGTTGGATGGCTGGAGAACTTTAATTTTTCTGCTACATTGCACCGCAATTCTTACCAGGAATTGCCGGCTGCCCAGCAGGCGTACCTGCTGCTCGAAGCCGTACCTTCGGATTCCGCTTCGGCCTCTGTGGCACAACCCGTCAATTTTTCACTTGTTCTGGATCACAGCGGATCGATGGCTGGTGCAAAGCTACGGCATATGAAAGAGGCGGCGAGATTGGTAGTCGACCGCCTTGGCCCGCGTGATCTTCTTTCCGTGATTGTATTCGATGATGAAAAACTTGCTGATTTAATAGTTCCATCTCAGCCGGTTGTTGATCGTGAGTTTATCAAAAGAAATATCGACTCGATCCAGGAACGTGGCGGAACGCATATGTCGACCGGCATGAGCCTGGGACTCGGCGAGCTGGAAAAAGGAAAAAGCCCGGAACGAGTCAGTAGTTTGGTGCTGCTCACCGATGGACAAACCTGGGAAGATCGGACAGACTGCCTGGAGCTGGCTGACAGGTTTCAAGCCGCAGGCATACCTATATTTGTCCTGGGTTTGGGAGTCGGCGAAGAAAGCAACTGGGATCCCCAGCTACTGGAGGAAATTGCCCGCCGTTCCGGTGGTGAATGGCTGGTGGTTGATAAGCCTGAATCTGTGGGCAACGTATTCCAGAAAAGGCTGGTGTCGGTGCAAGGCACGGCGATCACCAATGCGCAGATGACCATGCGGCTGGTGGAAGGTGTAATCCCGCGTTTTGTCTGGAGGGTGGTTCCATTGATCAGCCGGTTGGATCACCGGTCAGTTGCCGAGCATGATATTCAAGTGTTCTTAGGTGATATAACACACGGTACTGGGCAATCACTACTGGCGGATATGCTGGTACCGGGCTACAATGCGGGAACACACAGGCTGGTTCAGGCGGATATCACATATGATGTTCCGGCGACCGGGCTGAGCGGGCAAAAGGTCTCTCTTGAGGTTTTGATGACTGTCACAAAGGATCCCATAGCCGCTCAGCAAACGGACGGGCGGGTGATGAATATTATCGAGCGCGTCGTGGCACACAAGCTTCAGACACAGGCACTCGATGAAGCAGCTGCTGGGGAGGCAGTAAAGGCAACTCAACGCCTGCGTGCGGCAGCCACGCGTTTATTAGAACTCGGAGAGGTCGACATGGCTGAGCAAGCCAAAGAACAGGCCTCCAAGATTGAAAAAGACGGACAGATTGATGCGGCGGCTGCTCAAAGGATGCGCTACGCTACCAAGAGATTAACTGAAATGGAAGATCAGGATTAATTTCTGCAGGATTTATCAGGAGGTCATTCAATGTCCATTACCAATTGCCCAAATTGCAATTCACCAGTCCCACCTGGATCGATATTTTGTGATAATTGCGGTTTCGACCTCAGAACTGTGTCGAGTGCAGGACAGGCAATGCCATCGCCTTCCAACCAGGCAGCGGGAGCCGGGTCAGGCAGTATCACCTGCCCGACCTGCGGGTACACAAATATTGCTGGATCGGCATTCTGTGAAAATTGTGGATCCCAACTCTCTCAACCACCGATGCCCGTTCAGGAGGTTCCTTCAATTCCACCAGCACCGGTTCCCCCGAAAAAGCCTGAACCTGTAATTGGCACTCCGTTGGTGGCGATCCGAGGCAGCCTGGTAATTCAATCTGCGAATGCTACGGTTACGATCCCGCCAGGGAAGCAGGTAATAGTACTCGGGCGTGAAGACCCGGTAAGCGGCGTTTTCCCAGATATTGACCTGGATCCTTACGGCGCCCAGGAGGAAGGAGTAGGGCGCAAGCACGCGCAACTCGTGATGCGTGGTGGAGATATTTGTCTTGAAGATCTGGAAAGCGTGAACGGAACTGTTGTAAACAAGCAGCGCCTGGTACCCCGGCAGCCTCAACCGATAAAGGATGGAGATGAGTTGCGCCTGGGGAAAATGGTGATGATCTACAAAGCAGGTTGACCGAAATGCGAACCTGTCCAGATTGCCACTCGCTTATAGATGACAATGCCGTATTTTGTGATAACTGCGGGTATAGACTGCCTTCGGTTGAAAGAGAAATCGAGCCGACCATAAAAGCTGAAATCCCACAGGCATCCAAGCCAGCCGTTCGACCTGAGGCGAAGGACGAGCAAGGCGGCGCCTGTTCATCCTGCGGCTACCTGAACATGCCCGGGGAGATGTTTTGCCAGAATTGTGGAGTCCAACTGGCGCCGGTAGCCAGCATTCCTCCTCTTCCTCCAACACCCATTGCGCCACCAATATCCCAACCCGAGAGTCCTCCTTTAAGGCCGGTTGAAGAAGCAGCACCAAGGCCTGTTCCCAAGCCACCTGTCTCCGGCGCCATCCCCGATGATAAAAAGATCACCGGGCCGGGGAAGTGTCCAAACTGCGGTTTCCCAAATGGTGCCGAAGAGAAATTCTGCCAGAACTGCGGCCAGTATTTTGAGAGGGTGGTTGAACTGCAGCCCGAACCTACACCCGAACAACTTCCGCAATATCAACCGCAGCCCGAGGCAGTCTTTCAGCCAGAGGAAGAAAGCCTCCCGACAGAGCTGCAGCCTGCACCTGCTACTGAAGGAGCTCCGGAAGAATTGGAGGCAGAAGTTGAGCAAGCCGAACCAGTACAGGCTGAGGAACTGGTTTCGGAGCTGCTTGCAGCAGAGATAATTGAGCCGGTCGAGGAGATCACCGAAGAAAAGGTATTCCCAGCGACTTCAACAGAAGAAGAGCCTATCTCAGGTAAACCCGTGGAGACTGATGTTGAACCAGTTGATTTCCAGGCACCCCGGTTAGCTCCTGAGCCTTCAACCAGCTCACAGGAGATCGCACAATCCATGGCTGGCGGGATCCGTGGTAGGCTCGTCGTACGAACTACCGGGGTGGAAATTCCGCTTCCGTCCGGGCAGGACGAGATCACGATTGGAAGGGTGGACCTGGTACGCAACATCTTTCCAGATATCGATATGTCCGGTTATGGTGGTGAGAGTAGTGGTGTTTCGCGCATGCACGCCAGACTGGTTTTACAGGGCAACCAGGTGTATGTCGAAGATTTAAACAGCACCAACTATACATTTGTAAACAAGCTGCGCTTGCAGCCAGGTCAACCCTACCTCGTGAGCAATGGTGATGAAATCCGGCTGGGTTTATTGGCGATGGTTTTTCATTCCGGGTGAAGCAATCCGGGAATAACTGCCTGGATAAATGAGAGCCTGGGATATACAGGGAGAGCCCGATGGCGAACTTAAAATATGCTGCCAAAACTGATCCTGGGAAAGAACGCGAACTGAACGAAGACAATGTATGGGCGCAGGTCCTGGAGACTTCCGAAGACGGACCTGTGGGATTGTTCATCGTTTGCGATGGTTTGGGTGGGCATCTTGGAGGGGAAGTCGCCAGCCACTGGGCGATTGAAACACTAAAAAAAGAACTGGCAGAAGTGTTTATTCACAGGGATCCGCGCGCCACGGTTCGGCTTACCGAAGCAGAGATAAATGAGGGTCTGGATGGAAGTGATGCCACACGCCTTTCTTCCACAAGCAAAATTGAAAGCCAGGTAATCGAGGCATTGCAGAAAGCGAACAATGTAGTGCGCGAGGTTTCACTCCAGCGACCCGAGCAAGCTGCAGATGCTGGGACCACGGTAACGATGGCGATTGTACTTGGCAGACGAGCAATCATTGCCAATATTGGTGACAGCCGGACTTATTTAGTCAGAAAACACACGCTGCGCCAGATCACGCGCGATCATTCTCTGGTTGCCAGCCTGGTAGAAAACGGCCAGTTAAAACCACAAGATGTATTCAATCATCCGCAGCGGAATGTGATATTCCGGTCATTAGGGCAAAAACGACAGGTGCAGGTGGACACATTCTGGGAAATGCTTGAACCGGGTGATTATCTCTTCTTGTGCTCAGATGGCTTATGGGAGATGATCCCTGACGAGAAAGAAATTGTCAGCATTATTGAAGGAACTAGGTCGCTGGATAATGCTTGCCAGAAGCTGATAAATGCCGCAAACTCTGCCGGTGGGGTGGACAACATCAGCGTTATTCTGGCCAGATACTCCTGATCTACATCAGTCAATGCCCCTACGTACAGGGTATATTCTCAACAACCGCTACCAGATCGCAGGATTGCTTGGCCAGGGTGGATTTGGAGCAGTTTACCGGGCCGTGGATCTCCACTTAAGTCATGCCTGTGCTGTCAAAGAAAATTTAGGTCCAACCGAGTTAAGCAGGCAATTCGAGCGTGAAGCCACGATTCTGGCGAATCTTTCGCATCCATATCTGCCAAGAGTGATGGATCATTTTGTGATCCCTGGGCAAGGCCAATACCTGGTAATGGATCTGATAGAGGGGCGAGACTTACAGGAGCTGTTAGAAGCGCAGCAAGGTCCAGTACCCGAAAGCAGGGCAATCGGGTGGATCGTTCAGGCCGCTGAAGCGGTGGAGTACCTTCACAATCAGGTTCCGCCCATTATCCACCGGGATATAAAACCAGCCAATATTATTCTAACAAAGAGCGGGGACATATCCCTGGTTGATTTCGGATTGTCAAAAATCCATGATCCACAGCTCAAAACGACGCTGGGGGCGTATGGGGTATCCCCCGGGTATTCCCCTCAAGAACAGTACGGGCGCGGAAAGACCGATGTCCGCAGTGACATTTATGCATTGGGTGCGACGCTCTACTGCCTGCTGACCGGGATCGAGCCACCAGAATCCGTTCAACGAAACCTTGGGGCTATACTCACACCTCCGAGGGCATTTAATACCGCCATCTCACCACTGGTCGAGCAGGCGGTTCTGAAAGCAATGGAGATGCAGCCTGCCAAGCGTTTTCAGAGCATGGGAGCGTTTAAATCTGCATTGATTGGTGCAAATTACCCTGGTGTGAGGTCGCTGCAAATCCCAGGCTCAGGGCAGTCGATCAGCGCGGGGGGCCAGTCTTTACGTGAGCTGAATCGCGTCAGGTTACCCCGCATACTTTGGATTGGATTGTTGTTACCGGTAGTGACCATTGTTGTTTTACTTGGTTTCACAATTGTGAGGGAAAGAAACCAGAAGAATGGTGCTTCCCAGTTACCAATTACACCAATGGAACAGAAAAGCACTCTTTCTTTAGGAATAGACACCGGACAAGATTTTCCACTCGAGGCTACAGAGTCAACAGCCTCGACCGAAATTCCAGAAATCAGCCGCCTGCCTCAAGTATACATTGTCGTCCAGGGGGAAACATGCAGCGAATTGGCAGTAAGGTTTAATATAACCACGGAGGAAATCTGGACGCTGAACAATTTTCCGGGTAACTGCGACCAGCTGTTCGCCGGACAAAAATTGTTGATACCCATGACATTGAATGAAGCGATTGACTTGGTACCAGCGACCGAAACCGCTGGTGGACCGCCTGGAATGATTCGAACCGCCAGCAGAGATGGTATGCAACTGGTTCATGTTCCCGCCGGGGTATTCTGGAGAGGATCGGAAAACAACGAACCACAAAGCCGGCCAGATGAAAAACCAAAACAGGCAATTTACCTGGATGAGTTCTGGATCGATCGAAGCGAAGTGACCAATTCAATGTACGCCAGCTGCGTTCGGGAAGGTGTTTGCGAGATGCCTTCACAGACTTCCTCTCAGAGGAACCTTTTTTATTATGGTCGGGAGGCATTTAACGAGTATCCAGTTATCTTTGTCTCGTGGAGTGATGCTGATCGTTATTGCAAGTGGGCCGGAAGGCGCCTGCCGAGTGAAGCAGAATGGGAAAAAGCTGCACGCGGAGTGGATGGTCGAACTTACCCGTGGGGAAACGAATCCGCCAGCGGCCTGCTGGCGAATTTTGACTACCAGGTGGGAGATACCACAAGAACGGGCAGCTATCCTGGCGGTGCGAGCCCTTACGGGGTTTTGGATATGGCGGGGAATGTTGCGGAATGGGTCGCGGATTGGTTCGATCCCAATTATTATCTGATTGCAGGAGTGATTAATCCACTGGGACCAGACCAGGGTGAATTTCGGGTTCAACGGGGCGGATCATGGCTGAGCCAGGCGCACGTGATCCGGACTGCCTATCGATTGTGGAATTATCCAGACTTAAGTTTTGAGGGCATTGGTTTTCGCTGCGCTGTCACAAATTTCGAGGGTTAAATAATAATCATTCCATAGGTACAATAGAAATAACCCTCATTCTATCCAGTTTAGGGTAGAATATTGTCGAGCGGATTTATTCTTTTTTCACTGGTTTCCCGGGAGGAGAAGATGAGCGATGTGAAGTGCCCTAATTGCAGTCAGGCGGTTCGAGAAGGAGCGAAATTTTGTCCGCATTGTGGTTACAATATCGGTGAGCACGAGATAAAACCACCCCAGGCTGTTCAACCGCCACCGGCTGAACAAGGCGTTCCAGCGGGAAGACCCGTCCGTCCCCAACCCCCTGCGGCAAGCTCGGGAGGTACACCACCTGCCACGCAGCGATTGGAGACTGTGAATCCGGGTGAGGTGAAATTAATCGTGCGCTGGATGGGGGGAAGCACACAGGATTACCAGATCACCAAGCAGACCGCCACCGTGGGGCGTGCACCGGGAAATGATATCGTGGTAAACCACCCGGCAGTATCCGGCCGCCATTTAACCCTGGACATCATTCCTGGCGCGTTTACGATTACCGACCTGAACAGCACCAATGGGACACTGGTGAACGGCCAGCGCATTCCTTCAGGCACTCCTCACCGCATCAATATGGGAGATGCAATTCGTATCGGCGACCTGACAGGCAACTGGATCAGTCTCGGTTTGCAGGCTGAAGGTGCTGAGGCTGTACGCCAGCTTTCTTTGGGGCAGCTTGACCTGTCGCAGCTCACAAGTGTAGTCATCGGGCGTGATCCAGAGAGTTTCCTGCCGTTAAATCACCCGACTGTGTCTTTCCGGCATGCCATGATCAGCAAGCAAGACAGCAGCCTGACGATTCGAGACCTGGGCAGTACGAATGGCACCTTTGTCAACGGCCAGCGTATCACCCAGGCGCCCCTGAAATCCGGGGATGTCATCCAGATCGGACCATTCAAGCTCACCTATGATGCCCAGCAGCAAAGCCTGGCGCAGTCGATGGGACTCGGACACCGCATCGATGCCTTAAGATTAGGCCGCGAGGTGGGTAAGAAGAAGATGATCCTGCAAGAAGTCAACATGACGGTAAATCCAGGTGAATTCGTGGCGCTGGTGGGTGGGAGCGGTGCTGGAAAGAGCACGTTGATGAAAGCCATGAACGGCTACGAGCCTGCCAACCACGGCAAGATTTTGCTGGACGGCGAGCCGTTGTATGAAAAACTAGACCTCTACCGCACCCAGATGGGATACGTGCCCCAGGACGACATCATTCACAGGGCATTGCCGGTCAAGCTGGCGCTACGCTATGCTGCGAAGCTGCGCCTTCCGGACGCACGCCCGTCGGAGATAGAAGCCCGTATCCAGGATGCTCTGAAAGCCGTTGACATGGTTGAACACCAGGATAAGCGGGTATTCCAGCTGAGCGGTGGGCAGCGTAAAAGGGTAAGTATTGCGGTTGAGCTGCTGGCTCGTCCGACCCTGTTCTTCCTCGACGAACCCACATCAGGCCTGGATCCCGGGCTTGAGAAAAAGATGATGTATGACCTGAACCGGCTGGCAAATGAAGGGCGCACAGTAGTCCTGGTAACTCACGCCACGGCCAATATCGAACAATGCGATAACGTGGCTTTCCTATCATGGGGCCGCCTGGCTTATTACGGCCCTCCCAACGAAGCACTGCAGTTTTATAACGTGCGTGATTTTTCCGATATTTATCTTAAGCTTTCTCAAGATATTGATCCAGCGCATGGAACTCAACCTCCGCCAGAGCTTGCGCCTTATTATCAGAAAAGCTTCCCTAAGGGCGGTAAGGTGAATGCTGGAATCCTGTGGGCTGATCACTACCGACAGTCGCCTGCTTTAAGAAGTACGTGGCAGACCGGCAAAGCCAGCTCAGCACCAGTGGTAAAGGTGGTGCGGGTGCTTCAGGAGGCTTGAGAAGATCGCGCGATTCCTTCATCCGCCAGACCATTATCCTGGCTCGCCGCCAATTCGACTTAATCCGCCTCGACCTGCGGACTTTGCTGATCTTGTTGTTGATGATGCCATTAATTGGCGCTCTTTTCGGGATGGTAAGCACTCCCTGGTCTTTCGTCGGAGAAGTGACCTATAACTACCCTGAGAAAGATACATACGCAGAGATCGAAGCACATTTCAAGGAACAGCTGAAAGGCAAAACACCAGGGACAAAAGAAGCAGAAGCAGAATATATTCCACTACAAGATGCGCAGATGCTGGTTGTCATGCTATCCCTGGCATTGACTCAAGGCGGAACATTTGCTGCTGCCTATGAGATGGTCAAAGAAAGGGCGATTTTCCGGCGCGAGCGAGCGGTTAACCTGAAGGTATTCGCCTATGTGCTTTCAAAGGTCGTGGTGTTGGGTGCATTCGCTGCTATCCAGATTGCGAGTGTGCTTGTGGTGTTGAATCTGTTCAATATCTACATGGATATCCCCGGGACGGTTTTTCCGGATAATCCCCAGCTAGAATTGTTTATCACCTTTTATCTTGGAGTGGTCGCCAGCATCATGTTTGGTTTGATGATCTCAGCACTCGTGCCTTCTACGGATGTGGTGCTGTATGCCATCCTGGTGCAGCTCTTCGTGCAGATTATTTTAGGCGGATCTTTATTTCCAGTTGATAGCCCATTGATTTCCAAAATGACGGTATCTTACTGGACAACAGTAGCTAGCGGTTCGACGATTGACTTGCCGAAATTAAATGGACTGGGGATGGTATGCCAGAATATCGAAATCGAGAATCCCATGACGGGCGAGAAGACGCAGGAAGTCAATTGTTCTGCATCCAAGACAGAGCTTGCACCTGGTGGCTCAGACACCAATAAAGACGGCGATTACAAGCACACTCCTGAGAAGGTTATAGGATCCTGGATAGGTTCTCTCGTACATTTCTTAGTTTACTTTCTTCTGACATTGATCCTCATCATGCGACAAAAGACAGATTAAACGAAGCAATAGTGGAGTGAAGCAGTTATATCAGCACGTGGATCGGAAGTGCGTGGCGATGCGATTCAATTCATTCGCAATCTTCTGGAGGTCCTGACAAACGCTCGCGACCAATTCCCGCCAGTATATTTCCGATCCACAAGGAAATTCCGCTCCCTGCATACATTCTACTGGGATCCATCTCCAGAGAACTCGTAACCGGTGGAGCGGTTTTTTTGGATGGTCGACCCTATCATGAAAGCGGCAGAATTGAATAGTTCCATAAGCACGGGTTACTGCCATTTGTGCGGGAAACAAATCTCTGGACGCTTTAAGACTTACCAACACAAAAAATGGCCCCGGAATTTGTATTTGCGAGTTTGCGCTTCGTGCGAAAAAGAGAAACCACGCTGCGAAGTCTGCCGCATTCCGATGGCAGATCGCTCCCAAAATGGAGTGTGCAAGACTTGCAGTGAGACCCTGGATTTCTGCCTCACCTGCGGCAAGCCTATCCTGGGCAAATCCTTGGAGTTCGATGGGATTGGTCCATACTGCCCGATATGTGTCGCAGAACGCCAGCCTTGTGATGTTTGCTCAGCTCCAATTACCGATGAACGGTGGATGCTGTCAGACGGGAGAGTATTATGTGCTTTCTGCAAGGCCTCTGCGATACTGACCAAAGAACAGGCCAATTTGCTTTACGAACAAATGAAGTCGGTGGTGGAAACCATCCTGGGGTTAAGCTTGAATGTCCCGACGGGTCTGGCACTCGTCGATCGTACCCAGCTGGCAAAGGTGATTCAAGGGCAGCACAATGCCATGCATTCCAAGAATGAAACGGACCCGGTGCTTGATGCTCAGCGCACATTAGGCCTGTATGTCCGGAAAGGCATGCGCCGTGCGTTATATATTCAGGCTGGACTACCCAGGCTCCTGTTTTTACAAGTAGCAGCCCACGAATTTGCGCATGCCTGGCAGGGTGAAAACTGCCCTCTGCTGAAAACCACGATATACCACGAGGGTTTTGCAGAATGGGTGGCATACCAAGTAATTGGACATTACGGGTACACCAAAGGACAAAATCGCATGCTGAAGCGCGAGGACGTGTATGGTGCTGGACTGCGATTGTTCCAGGATATTTTTGCAAGAACAGGTTTTTCCGGAGTAATAAATGCCTGTAAGAATATGGATTAAACCATGGCAGCGACAAAATTAAAATCTAAAATACTCGTTCGTGGCCTCTGCAATTCCCGTAACCGGCCAGCGCCGGCTGATTTACGTGCTGGTGGATATCAGCGGCGGTGAGGGGGCTGACAGCCTGCCCAGCAACCTCAGCTTCTTATTAGATACTTCTGACTCGATGCGAATTCGTTTGGTAACCGATGAGCAATTTTCCGAACTTGCCAAGAACGGCCTGGCACAAGAAGTGATGACGGATGGTGTGCCTGCTTATCAGATAAAGTCAGTATCGAATGAGATGATCAACCAATTCCCACGCCGGATTGATTACGTCTCTCAAGCATTGAAGGTGGTGGGTGATTTCTTGAGACCTGTCGATTATTTTAATGTAGTGGCATACGCCAGCCGGTCCCAAATCTTGGTTCCACCAACACTGGGAAAGGAGCGGAAGCGGCTGCAACAAACGGCGCGTGAGCTTGAATACCTGAAATTAGGGGACGAGACACATCTTGCGGAAGGAATGGCTCTTGCTTTAAGGGAACTGCGCCAGGCTTTAGACAAACAATATGCGCCGCGCCTTGTTCTGCTAACGGATGGATATACCCGCAATGTGAAGGAATGTTTCGAGCTGGCAAGGCAGGCCAGAAAATCTGGAATCAAGCTGTCTACCATGGGGATCGGAATAGATTTCAACGAAGAATTACTCATCTCACTTGCAGACCTTACGGGCGGGAATGCCTACTTTATTGAGACACCTGAGCAACTTCCGGAAGCGTTCAGAAAAGAGCTAGGTGCAGCGTTGAGAATCAGTTATCGTAATGTTGAGGTTAAAGTTTTGCTTGCACAGGGTGTAGAACTGAGAAGAGTGCACAGGGTGTTGCCGGAGTTATCGGATTTTGATAAAGGCTCCGATACGGACGGCAGTTCCTCGCTGTGGCTGGGGGACTATGATCCCGCCTCCCCCCAGTCGTTTTTATTGGAACTGGTTATCCCACCCCTCAGCGCGGGAAGCCATCCACTGGCGCAGCTGCTGCTCGTGTGGGACGATCCGAAAGGTGATCTGGTACGACAAAGCGAACGCGGGCATTTGGATGTGCTCCTTTCCAGCCAGACGACTGCTTTCATCGACGAACGAGTGTTGGATATCATCGAGAAGGTAGGCGCTTTCAGGATGGGCACCAAAGCACTGGAAGCGGCACAGAATGCCACATTATCTGCGGACCAGGGAGAAAAAAGTTCTGCCACCCTGCGTTTGCGCCAGGCTGCTACACAGCTTCTAAACATGGGTGAGCAGTCTCTGGCAGATTTAATGCTCCACCAGGCTGAGCACCTTGAGAAAAGTGGAACGATTGATCCTGAAAGCACCAAGCACCTGCGCTATGAAACACGGCGGATGACACAGCGATTATGAATCCGGTGATTGCACAGGCAGTGCGTGATGATTTGTAAGAATTGCGGCAGTCCAGTACGCGACAACGCCAGATTTTGCATCCAGTGCGGCAGCGCCCAAGAGAAGCGATCCGGTCCTTGCCCGCATTGTGGCAGCTCCATTTTCCAGGGGATGAGATTTGCCGCCAATGCGGCAATTCCCTGGAGGGTGTATTTTGTCCGCTCTGCCAGCGCCCCAATCGATTGAATGTTAAATTCTGCGCCCGTTGCGGAGCACAAATGGCCGTCAAATCGGTCCCTGATCCATTCGTGACCGGGAAGCTGCCGGTCGGATTGGTGCTTAATGGGCGATACGAAATTACTCGGAAAATCGCACAGGGTGGAATGGGCGCTGTTTATGAAGCAAAAGAAGTTCTTGTCTCTCCCGCCAGCCGGAGATTAGCGATCAAGGAGATGAGCTTTTCGATGCTCAATCACCTCCAAGAGGCTCAGCAAAAGGCAGTTGTGGAAAGTTTTCACCGTGAATATGAATTATTGAGTAAGTTGAACCATCCTAACCTGGTGCGTGCGTTTGAATTCTTCGAGGAAAGCGGCAAGCAGTTTTTCGTAATGGAGTATATCGAAGGAAGGACGCTGGAATCATTAATAGAAGTGCTGCCTCCCGGAGCCTTCTTTCCCCTCGATCGGATACTGGACTGGGCCAGGCAATTGTGCGACGCCCTGCATTATCTGCACTCTCAGACACCGCCGATTATCTATCGAGATCTGAAACCTAGCAATGTTATGGAGGTGGCTGATTTACACCTGATAAAACTTTTCGATTTTGGGATAGCCCGGTACTATAAACCAGGACAACGGAGCGATACCGTCCGGTTTGGAACAGACGGTTACCTGGCTCCTGAGATCGTCGCTTACCAGACCCAAACCGGCACACTAACGGATGTATTTGCCCTGGGTGCAGTTCTGCACCAGCTCCTGACGAGGTACGATCCCCAGATCGATCCCTGGCGCCGCCCTTCCATACAAAGTGTGAATCCATTCGTGCCTGCGAATGTTATGAAAGCGATCGAGCATGCCCTCTCGCTGAATCCGGCGACACGCTCACCTGGGGCAGACCTGGTATTGAAAGAGCTTTTTGGTAATCAGGCAGAAGTTGAGATCACCAATATCTCGATGCAAAATCCTTTCAAAAGAAGCATTTCGCCAGACGAAAACTTAATATGCCTTTCGAAAGGACAGCTGGGCAAATTCCCCAGCCCCAAGGGTCATCACCAGCTGCCGTGAAGACAAATTCGACAATCTTCCTGGACCTGGGAAGGGTGCAGCAAGGCCGAATAGCAAAGCGCCAACTACGGGTGAATGCACCGCTGGCGGTAACCGGCCTAGTCACCAGTAGCGTCCATTGGCTGGCGGCTATCCCTGAAAAAATTGACGGTGCAAATCCCATGATCACAGTGGCTGCGAATTCAAGGGATCTTTTTCTGGCTAGATGGGATGCATCGACGAAACCCGATTGGTTTATGCACATTCCAGGTCTCCTGCGTGGCTGGTTGGGTTTCCACGCGAGTTTATTCATTCAGCGTCCGTGCAAACACCTGGGGCAAATAAAGATCGTTTTTCCCGAGGTGATGGAGTTAACCATTGAGGTTACTGTAGAAGTTTGCCCAACTTCTCTGGTGGCAGTTTTTGGATGGCTGGTAGTTGCAGGGCTCATAATGATAGAGGTTTTGTTGATTTGCTGGTGCTGCTTTCGGTTACACTACTTTTTCTTTAAGTCACTATTTTTATGGAATCTTGAGTACAGCTGAGATGAAGGAAGAATGGAGCACAGGATATCCTACGGACAGGTGAATGAAGTGCTGTATAATGCTCGACAAAGAATGGACGGTGATCGAGACCCGGTGGATGTGATTGATAGACTGGCTTGAATGCCGGGAAATGGAGTTGTAACCATGTCTGAATATCTCAATATAAACAGCGTGTGCAACCGTACCGGTGTACCGGTTCTTGACCAGCCACAGCTGATCTATATACTGACTGAGCTGGCACCAGGTGAATTGATGTCGGGATCGCGTATCCCGCTGAATTTCGCATTGGTATTGGATCGAAGCGGCTCGATGGCTGGCGAAAAATTGCGGACGATGAAAGATGCGGTCAAGAATATTATCGACCAGCTGAATCCCGACGATATCATTTCCATCGTAACTTTCGAGACGAAGACACAGGTGCTGGTCGATTCTCAACCGGCGACCAACAAAGATGAAATCAAGAGCCAGGTGGACAAGATCCGGGATGGCGGCGGCACGAATATGGCTCCTGCTATCCAGGAAGGGCTGCGCCTGGTGAGCAAGAAGCAAGCATCTGAGCGTGTCAGCAGGCTGGTATTGCTCACGGATGGTGAAGCTACGGATAATGAGGACGACTCGCGAAACCTGGCGAACCTGGCGGGATCACAGGGAATCCAGCTGGTTGGGTTGGGATTTGGCAAGGATTGGAATGAAGATTTTTTATTTGACCTGGCGGATCGAAGCTTGCTTTCAGCACCAGGCGCCAGGCTGGGACATGCAGACTATATACCCAGACCGGAAGACGCAAATAAAGTATTCCAGGATGTCTACCAATCGATGCAGGTGGTAGCCAAGGATGTAGGCATCACGATTTGCATGGTCCAGGGGTTAGAAGCACGCAGAGTTTGGCAGGTTGCGCCTTTAATCAAAGATGTTGGGAGAAGCGTTATCCAGGGAAGGGCGATCGTCATACCTGTAGGAGAACTGGAGAAGAATGGCGCCGCCTATCTTGCAGAAGTCATGCTTCCCCCGAGATCTCAAGGAACAGTCAGGATTGCCCAAACGGATGTGACATATGACATTCCTGGAGTGGGGCAGAATAAGGAAGCCGTAGATCTGATCGTTCAATACAGTGCGGATCAAGCCGTCTGGAACCAGCTGAATGGTCGTGTGATGAATATCATTGAAAAAGTTCAGGCTTTCAAATTACAGACGCAAGCATTGGAGGAAGTGGATACCGGCAATGTGAAGGCTGCGACACAGAAATTACGTCAAGCAGTAACCATCCTCTTATCCCAGGGCGAAACCAACCTGGCAAGCCAGATGCAAGAAGAGGCAGAGAGGTTGGAAAAGTCGGGCGAAATATCAAGCGAAGGAAAGAAGACTATCAAACTCACCAGCCGCAAGACGGTTCGGCTGACTGATGAAGAGTAGATATTGAGTACATGCGCTTTTTATTTTTTTGCTGTGATTATTCATGAGTACCTACCGGTTACAGAAGGAGATCGATTGAAATGGTTATGAGTAGCTGCCCGCATTGTGGAAAACCTGTACGACCAGGTACGCGCTTCTGTGGAAACTGTGGGAATGCTGTCAATATCCCAGCGGCTCGCCCTACTGCATCCGCTTCAAAGAGCAGCGATGCTGCTGCGGAAATTGGTTCTGACGAGTTTATGCAGGCTGGCTGGCTCCCATGCCCGCATTGCGGTAAGCCTGTACGCCCAGGAGCAAAGTTTTGCCATAGCTGTGGCCAGGCAATACTAGCAGAGGTGCCTGGCGAACCAGTGCCCGTCGCGGCGGTGGCAGCAGTTGAAGCGACATCCCCTGTCAAGCCATTAGCGGAACACGAGCCTGTGAGTGTTGAAAGAAACGCAAAGGCTCAAGCTTCAAAGAAACGAAGCGGCAGAACAGCGATCCCGGTGATCATCGCGGGACTGATAATGATATGCGTAATTGCGATCGCGGGAGGATATATATATTTACGCGACCCATTCAATCTATTTACAGGCGGCCCACTGGCCCTGGTATCAGAAACTGAATTTGCTGTCCCACCTGTAAGCCAGACAGCGAAGCCTAGTATGGTTTCTTCGGCGATCCCTGCTACCCTGACAGCGACGCCCACGAAAATGCTGATTTCTACCATCACTCCGACTGCCAGATTGATAGACACAGCCGAGCCGACAAACACATCTTCCCCACCGGAGGTCCTGCTGGTTGAAGATTTCAATGGTGCATTGAATGAACAATGGACAGTTTGGCTGGTGCCGAACAGCCCATACAGGCCTAAAATCGACACAGGTCCGGGTGAAAATTTCCTGTTCCTGATGGCAGATGAAAATCCCGGGGATGCCGGGATAACTTCGCGCGCTGAAATCCCGAATGTTCCAGGCCTGGATATTCAATATATTGGGCAGCTTAAGGATGACCTCCCAGGACATGTGATGATCCTTGATTGGGATCCGGTTGATGTCGAAAGGGGTCCTTTATCCACGCTACCCGGAGAGATCCACCTGGAAATTTGGAGGGACCGCCTGGTTTTTGACGCAGCCACCGGCGAGTCAGAACCATGCCAATCCGAAATTGTTGGTAATGAACAACATTCTTATCGGGTTGTGATTGAAGAAGATCGGGATCTAGCGTTATTCGTGGATGGGGCGCAGGATCCTGTGTGCGTCCTGGATACGAGCACCCTTGAAACTGAGCCAGGTTTGCTCACCTTTACTGGAGTTGGATGGATTACAAAGGTCCAGGTCACCGCTCCGGCGGATTAAGAACGGGACGTTTCCGATAACATCCAAGCTCTCTTCTATCGACCTGATGACGCAAAGACACGAAATAAATGAGTTTTCATACATGATAGCGGTAATTATTTTCTGAGGAGTACCTTTTATGGCTTTACAAGCTGGGCAAACGATCAATAACCGGTACCGGGTGGTTAAATTATTAGGCCAGGGTGGCTTCGGTGCGGTCTACCGGGCGTGGGATTCCAATCTTCGCAAACCATGTGCAGTGAAGGAGAACCTGGATGTCTCACCCGAGGCACAGCGCCAGTTTAATCGCGAGGCGACGGTACTGGCGAACCTTTCGCACCCCAATCTACCGAGGGTAACCGACTATTTTACGATCGAAGACCAGGGACAGTACCTGGTGATGGATTTCGTGGAAGGTGAAGATATCGCGACCCTGATCCAGCGCCAGGGGGAAATTCCGGTAGAACAGGCTGTTGCGTGGATTGGACAAGTTGCAGATGCCCTTTCTTATCTGCACCAGAGAGTCCCGCCGGTGGTGCACCGTGATATCAAACCTGCCAATATTCGGATCACACCGCAGGGAAATGCGATGCTGGTTGATTTTGGCCTGGTGAAATTGTTCGATCCCTCGATGAAGACAACGATCGGTGCGAGAGCAGTCACTCCCGGATTCGCACCACCCGAGCAATACGGGCAAGGTTCTACCGATCCCCGCACGGATATGTACGCCCTGGGCGCGACCCTGTATAACATAACGACTAACCAGCTGCCGATGGAGAGCATTCGCCGGATGGTGGGTGGAAAGCTGAAAACCGCGCATGAAGTGAACCCGGAGATTCCCGAGCCATTGAGCCGGATAATTGAGAAGGCAATGGCACTTGAACCCCATGAGCGGTACCAGAATGCGCCTGAGTTTAAAGCCGCGCTGCAGGGAAAATTAGATGCTCCTACCCCTGCGCCAGCCGCTGCACCTGTCAGGGCAACAGTAGTTGTGTCGCCTGTGAGGGAACAACAGGCAGCACCTGTGATGCGCCAGTCTGCATCTGTGCATGCTCCGGTCTCTCATGCGCGCGAAGAGGCTCCTCAAACCAGGCGATTTGCCATGGGAATGGGAATGGGTGCCATCGCGCTCGTAGTGTTATGTGTAATTGGGGCAGTGGCTGTTGGCTTCTGGGTAATCAGCTCGCAGTCCAATTCGGCTACACAGACTGCGAACGCTGAGATCCAGCATACAACTGAGGCGAGGGTGCAGCTTACTTCAACCGCCCAGGAACAAGATAATGCGAATTTAAACTCAACTGAGCAGGCTCGGGTTACAGCAGCTGCCCAGGCAGCTGCAACAGCGACGGCTCAAGCAGGCGTGTTGGTCACTGAGCAAGCACTGGATGGATTTATTCAGAATACTCTGAACAACCGTACCCTGGTTGCAGGACCGGTCGACGGAAAGATAGAACATAATGCAGAAGACACACTGATATCGGTGTTCCAGGAACCAGCAGATTTGCGCGACTTCGTGGTAGAAGCGAATCTTTTCAACCCATATTCACCGAACTCTTGGAAATTGGGATTATGGTTTCTTATTCAGGCACGAAGAGAGCAACCGCCATTTTCGCCTCATCATACGTTCGGATCAAAATTGGGTATTACTGAATAACACAGGTGATCCAGATGGAGTAATTTTACAGGACGGTGAGATACCAGGCCTGAGGACGGGTGAAGGGGAATCGAATTTCATCCGGTTGATCGCCCAGGGAACTCAAGGTTATTTTTACGTGAATGATACCCTGGTCGCAATCCTCGATCTTTCGGCTAGAACTAACTCAGGCGGGATTTTAATCGCCACCGGTTTGTACCTCGGAAATGAGATCACAGGAAAGTCTACCGATTTCACCCAATACACCATCTGGTCCATTCCCTAAATGCCTGGGTGAGCTGGAAGGCGCGGCCGGAGGACCACAGACTCTGGAATGAATTAAATTCCCCTTTCTTGTATGGCTCATTCAACCGGTCAAATTCTAAATAACCGCTACCGGATTGTGTCCCTGATCGCACAGGGTGGCTTTGGTGCGATTTACCGCGCCTGGGACATGAACTTAAATTCTCCGGTAGCTTTGAAGGAGAACCTGAGCTCCTCCGCTGCTTCCCTGCGCCAATTCACCTTCGAAGCTCAACTCCTGGCGAAGCTAAAGCATGAGAACCTGCCTTATGTGATAGACCATTTCATTCTCCCGGACAAAGGCCAATACCTGGTGATGGAATTTGTGGAAGGGAAGGATTTGCAGACGCTCCTGGAAGAGCGATCGGGTCCTTTTTCGGAGGCAGAAGCGCGGGATTGGATTTCACAGGTATCATCGGCGGTATCCTATTTGCACGCGCAATCTCCGCCGATCATCCACCGGGATATCAAACCAGCCAATATCAAAATCACCTCGAACGGGAAGGTGATGCTGGTTGATTTTGGGATCGCCAAGGTTTATAAAGCATCGCAGCATACGACCGTTGGAGCTAAAGCAGTCACCCAGGGATATTCGCCGCCCGAGCAATACGGCGGAGGCATCACAGATGCCCGGAGTGACATCTACTCTCTGGGTGCAACTCTATATACTATGGTCACTGGAAGCGTGCCGGTTGAGAGTGTAAAACGCCACATGGGAGCGATGTTTCTGCATCCACGTGAAATAATTCCGGAAATTTCTGCGCAAACCGAGATGACTATACTCAAGGCGATGGCGCTCAATCCAGACGAACGCCACCAATCAGCAGATCAATTTTGCCAGGCATTGAGCGGTCCGGAAGCGTTGGCACAAAAAAACCAGCCGGTGACTGACGCGCCTCCAACCGTACGCGTACAATCTGTGTCCGGTCGAGAACCAGCTTTTACGGGAGGGCAGGTTGAACGAAGACCGCCAACTAACGCTCCTGAGCAGGTGATTAGAATTCCACTACGTAGAAAAAGGCAGAAGAAAATAACGGTATCGGGCGCATTGATCCTGATTTCCATATGTCTTTTGGCGATGCTGGGATTGGCTGGAGGCCTGTACTCCCTGGTTTTTCTTCCTGGACTGGCGACACCCACCAGGATGAGCGATATATTGGCACGCACTTCTACAGAATTAGCCAGGATTATCACGAATGCACCCACAACCGGATTACCCAGCCCAACTTTTTGGGGTATTATTACAGAGACTCCGCCGGTGTTTCCTTCACCGACACAAATCCCAAGTCTAACTTCCACTCCAGCACCAACTGACAGCCCTACTCCAGTTCCAAGTTCAACCAATACACCAGTACCCAGGCCTACCTGGATCCCTTGTGCAGGGACTTATCCTTCACGCCTGAATGTGGGTGATCGCGCTTTTGTCAGCACCGATCCACCGCTCCCGAACCGCGTGCGTACGCTCCCGAATCCAGAAAGCCCGATAATTGGCTACCTGGATGTATCTGAAAAGATCGAGATTTTGGAAGGGCCGGTTTGTTCATCTACCTGGATCTGGTGGAGGGTTCGGTCTCTCGAAAAGAACATGACAGGATGGACAGCGGAAGGGGATGCTGAGCATTACTGGCTGGTTCCGTTGCCCTGAGGGTATCGACAATTTCGCTGGATGTTTCGACCTAGCAGGATAAATTACAGGAAATTTTCGCATTGTGAGCGAGAAACCCGGCAGAGATACACGACCGCTAGATGAGCTGCGCCACGAAAGAACGCGGTCTGAATACGCGCCGGGGGATGCTGGCGGTGGGAATTATCTCAGCCTTGTTGATTGGATTGGCCGGGGTTGGAACCTGGTTGATTGCGCCTTTATTCCTTGAAGAGTACCAGCAGGTGATTGAGCCGCCTGCCTCGCTGGAAGATGTGGCTGAGCAATATCCAGAGCTGGCTGGCATCCTGCTCGATCCCCAGCTTGATTCCGCCTATAAGGATATCTTCGTCGCGTATGAGGAAGGTGGACCCGAACAGGCGCTCGACCTGGCCCGGCGTTATGGGTTGGTTGACCAGAATAATGATCTGCGCCTGACCCTGGAGCTGGACACGAATGACAGCACCGGGCTCGTACAGCAGCTGGAGGCTGGTGGAATAAAGATCACGGCTGCCAGTGAAAACCTGATTGATATCGCCATCCCGCTGTCCCTGATCGAGAAGGCCATAGAAAGCGGGGATCCGGGCGAGATATTCGCTCCTATCCAGGACCTGGAGCATATCATCCACATCCGAATGCCAAGAAAAGGGATGCGGCAGGTCAGCAACTCCGGCGGAGAATCGCTGCCGGTAATTTCCGCTGATGAATGGCAGGGGCAGGGTTTCACGGGAAAAGGAATCAAGATCGGAGTGCTGGATCTTGGATTTGATAAATATCGAGACTTATTAGGCGAGGAGCTGCCGGAAAGGGTGACCGCCCGGTCTTTCATCTCCGGGATCGATCTGGACCAGACTGGTGAACCACATGGAACTGCCGTGGCTGAAGTGATCTACGATATAGCTCCGCAGGCGGAGCTTTTTTTTGCCGCTTACTCGACGGATGTTGAACAACGACTGGCGGTAGATTGGCTGGTCTCTCAGGACGTGAACATCATCTCGCATTCAGTACGGTCGATCTACGGCCCGATGGATGGCTCTGGAGATGAGGCAAAGCTGGTCGAACGCACAGCAGCTAAGAATGTTTTGTGGGTAAATTGTGCTGGAAATGATGCTGGAACCCATTACCGGGGTGTATTCGTCGACGAGAATGGTGACGGTTTCCATGAATTCAGAGACGGAGACCAGCTGATGAGCTTCAACCCGGTGGGCAGGGTGCGTATGGCTCTGAATTGGGATGCCTGGGATAGAGGGGACCAGGATTACGATTTGATCGTATACGACAGGAATAAGAATAAGATCGTTTCGTCTGAGAATATTCAGGACGGGCGGGGAGACGATGCTGCTGAATTTATCGAATATGCTTTTTCGGAAAATGGCCCATATTACATCGCATTTTTCGCACGCCGGATAACCAGGCCGGGGATTTTTTAACTTTTTTATCTATGAAGGCGAGAACCTGGAATATATAACGCCCGAATACAGCGTATCCTCTCCTGCGGATTCAGAAAGCTCGCTCTCCGTTGGCGCCACCTTCTGGTCAGACGATGTTCTGGAGAGCTACAGCTCGCAAGGACCGACCCTGGATGGCCGGATAAAACCGGACATCTCAGCTCCGACTGGAGTCAACAGCGTCACTTATGGAGAGCCGTTTTACGGGACCTCTGCATCTGCGCCGCATGTTTCGGCTGCCGCGGCGCTTGTGTGGCAGGCGCACCCCGAATTCAGCCCACAGATGGTGATCGATTTCCTGCAGGGAAGGGCAGTGGATTTAGGCCCGGACGGAGCTGATAATTCATTCGGCGCGGGACGCCTGTGGCTGGGGGAGGTGTCTGAAGGTGGATTGGTGCCTGTGCCTGCAACTGCGACCCCGCAAGCTAACCCAACACAGACACCCGAGACGGCAGAGAGCGCAACTCCCATTTTTACTGAAACCCAGGTGCCGACTCTTTCCATTTCTCCGTCTCCAAGCGCAGATATTGATACAGACTTATCAAGTACTTTCATACTTATATTGGGATTAGTTGCCTGTGTGGCAATTCCAGGGTTTGCTGGATTAAGTGGAATTGGATTCCTGGGATACCTGAGTTATCGCAATTACCAGCAGATGCACAGCAGCCAGGTCCGATTGACGCCAGCTCCGCAACCAGGTGTGGGAAAAAGATCGGATGGACCCGCCCTGGAAAGCGGGAAAGTCTGCCCGCGCTGTGGAACGAAGAACCGACCGCATGCCCACTTCTGCCGGTATTGCGGCGTTGAACTGCGCTTTGCAGCCGCGCTGGATGCTGGATGGATACAATGTGAGAACTGCGGAAAATACATTCATCCCGGGAGCAGATACTGCCGTCATTGCGGCAGGCGCACGCCATGAGCTGTCGATGGCCTGCAGCCGAGATAGTTCTTTTACCGGGCAGCCAGCAGGTGGATGTGTGGTGCGTAGAACTGGATTTGGCCCAGTACCTTATTGAGAATTTTCTGGGCATATTGGACGAAGCCGAAAAAGAGCGTGCTGCGCGCTACCATTACGAAGCGGATCGCAGGAAATTCATCCTGAAACGCGGCGTTCTGCGCCAGCTGCTTGGAAATTACCTGAACACTCAGCCATCCCAGCTCAGGTATACGACCAATGAATTTGGGAAACCGGCGCTGGATCAGTGTTTCGGAAGCAACCTGCAATTCAGCCTTTCGAGCAGCGGGGATACCACACTGCTGGCATTCGCCGAAGGACGCCGGGTAGGGGTAGATATCGAGCGCGTGCGCCAGGATTTTAAGCCGGCCTGATAGCTAAGCGCTTTTTTTCAGCTGTTGAGCAGGCATCTCTTTCCCAGCTGCCTGCCGGACAACACGTCCAGGGCTTTTATAATTGCTGGACGCGTAAAGAAGCGGTGATTAAGGCTGAGGGACGGGGTCTGTCATTACCCCTGGACAGCTTCGATGTGAATCTCGCTCCGGGGGAGCCAGCCAGGGTGTTGGCCGCGAGAGACGAAGCACTGGGCGTAATGCAATTGAAGCTGCAGGAACTGGAACCATCGAATGGTTATGCCGCCGCACTGGCTGTCGAAGGGGAAAACTGGCAGGCGGCTTGCTGGCGGTATGAGGATGCAGGCGCGTGAGCCTGGAAATCAGTCCAGGCTGCCAACAGCCCGTTCGACAACCTCCAGAATTTCACAGGATTTGACCAGCTCTTTCATGATGTTATGGTCGGAGTACAGCGGCCGGTCGACATCCAGGTGGTCAACATTATTTCGGATCACCTGGTGGGCTGCGCGCACCCCAACACCGGGTGTGAATTCGCGGAAATCAAGGGCTTGAGCGGCAGCCATGAACTCGATTCCCAGGATACCCCAGGCGTTATCCAGGATTTGAGCGTTCTTGATGGCGGTATTCATACCCATGGATACGAAGTCCTCCTGGTCGGCTGCGGCGGGTATGGATTGTATGCTGGCGGGCATCGAGAGGATACGCTGCTCCACGATCAGGCTGTCGGCCGTGTACTGGCTGAGCATCATGCCCGAAAACATTCCGGCCCCCTTTGTTAAGAATGCAGGCAGTCCGGCACTGAGAGCCGGGTTGGTCAGGCGGTTCAGACGCCGCTCGGACAGCACGGATACCATGGTGATGGCAGCACCCGCCATGTCCATGGGCAGGGATACCGGACTGCCCTGGAAATTGGCGCCGGTCAGGGTCAACCCGTACTCGGGCAGGAAAATCGGGATTATCCCCCACCCCGTTCAGCTCGATTTCCACCTGGCTTCTTGCATAAGCAATTGCATCGTGCGCCGCTCCGATCACCTGTGGTGACGGAGCGCATCGAGTAGGCATCCTGGACTTTCGTCTTCATCTTTCCAGTGGTGAGATCACTGCCATCAATGCATTTCATGATCGCAGTGGGCGACGCGAACAGCACCAGAAAAGCCGCGCAGCTCGTGCAGGCGCAGGTCATAGGGTTTCAGGTTGGCCAGCAGGGCTTCCAGAGACATGGCGCAGGCGATTTCGGCCTGCTTGAGCCAGCGGTTCATGTCATAGAGATGAAGAGCACTCATGGCGGTCAGCAGGTTTGAGCCGTTTATAGTCGCCAGGCCGTCACGGGCCTAACAGGCCGGGCACCGGGATGCCCGCCCTGTCCATCGCCATCGTACCCGGCAGCTGCTCCCCCTGGTAAAACGCCTCGCCTTCTCCCATCAAAAGCAAGGCGAGCTGGGCCATCGGCGCCAGGTCGCCGCACGCTCCCACCGACCCTTTCTGGCAGACGACCGGAGTGAGCCCTTTGTTGAGCATCTCGATCAGAGTCTGGGTGATTTCCGGCCGGCAGCCCGAATTCCCATGCGCGTGAACGTTGATCCGGCCAGCCATGGCGCCACGCACGTATTCGATGGGGGCGGGCTCACCGATGCCAGCTGCGTGATTGTAGATCAAGTAGCGCTGGAAATCCTTCACCTGCTCGTCGGTTAAAACCATTTCAGAGAATTCGCCAATGCCAGTATTCACCCCATACATAATTTCGTGGGCCTGGATTTTTTCCTCCAGCATTACCCGGCAGGTCTTGATGCGCTCCAGAGCAGCGGGGTGCAGCTCTACTTTCTCTCCACCCCGGCTGATACGCACCAGGTTTTCTACTGACAGGTTAGAACCATCCAGAACGATGCTCATTGATTGCTCCTGGTTAAGAGTTTTTGTACACGGATTTTCAGGAATTTTTTTCACATGCTGGTGATGTTTGCACGGCTTCCTAAATGGGATCAAGATGTAACCAATCCCCGGATGGATACCATTCGATTTCGATTTTAGCACAAGTGATAGAATACACTCCAGTTCCACAATTCACAAGTAAAAGGCGGAGACAAATTGCAGATTTCATCACTCCAGGAAACGCCTGGTTCTCGGCTGTCGCGCGGCTATTTTAATCTGCTTTTCCGCAACTGTGTTGTGGTCCCTGACGGGGATACTCATACGGTATCTGACCGAAGAATATCACATCCCGCCGCTGGTGCTGGCTTTCTGGCGCGACCTGATCGTGGCTCTCACGCTGGCAGCTGCGCTGTCTTTGTTAGCCCCAAAGCGCTTAAGAATCCAGCGCGAACACTTTTCCTTCATATTTGCTTACGGCTTCGTGCTGTCGGTTTTCAATTCCCTGTGGACGGTGTCGGTCGACCTGAATGGAGCGGCGGTTTCGACCGTCCTGGCTTACAGCTCGGCAGCCTTTACGGCGATCCTGGGCTGGTGGCTGCTCAAGGAAGGTTTGGGTTGGGTGAAGATAGCAGCAGTCGTGCTCAGTCTGCTGGGCTGCCTGCTCGTCTCCGGTGCGTATGATCTTGCCTTGTGGCAGCTCAACCCAGTTGGAATCATCACGGGGCTGCTCTCGGGATTGGCGTTTGCAGCCTATAATTTATTCGGCAGGACCTCCGCCAACCGCAACATCTTCCCCTGGACCGCACTTTTGTACTCCTTTTCGATCGCCACGGTTTTCATCCTGGGATTTAACCTGCTGTCCGGCTGGCTGCCCGCTGGGGTAGCCCTGGCTGCGTCAGGACTCGCTTCCAGCAGGCTGGTGTGGCAGGGAAGCTCGCTGGCGGGTTGGGCCATCCTGGCGTTTCTGGCTGTCGGCCCCACTATCGGTGGTTTCGGGCTTTACACCGTCAGCCTGACGTATCTACCTGCCAGCGTAGCCAGCATCATCGCCACCCTGGAGCCGGTGATGACAACCACCCTGGCTTTTTTCCTGCTGGGGGAGCGGCTGACCCCTCCCCAATGGGCAGGCAGCCTGTTGATCATCAGCGGGGTGATTCTGCTGCGCCTGAGGGGGGGACCTGGTTCTTCTGGCTGATTAAATAATTCTGCAGGCGTGCAGCCAGCCCCCGGCCGTCAGGCCGGGACAGGGTATCCTGGGAGAATTTGAGCTGCCTGGCTGGCAGGTCGACAACCAGCTGGCTCAGCTGGGCTTCGCTGATCCCAAACGGTCCCAGCGCGGCATGCGCGGCGCGCAGCAGCAGGCGGGTGTAGCGCTTTAGATCGAGGGCAGCAGGATATGGGGGTAAGCCCTGGCTTAGCCCTGGCTTCGTCCTGGCTGCGCCAGGACAGGCCAGGACTTGCCAGGGTAAGTCCCAGGCAGCCACACCCGGCTTTCCGAGCGTATAGAGAAAGCGCACCCGCTGCCCGGGGCGGAACGATCTGCCTAATCCCTGCAGTTGCATGGCTGCCCTGGCAGCCGCAGACGGCTGGCGGTAAGCCTCGATTTCCTGGCTCAGCTTCTGGTTGACAACCAGCTCTTGCAGGGGTACCCGCCCCTGGCGCAGCGTTCTCAGCTTGCGGCGCAGCAGAGCCAGGGCCGGTGCCAGGTCATAGGAGGGCGGGTTCCCCGAAGACGGAGTGCTCCCCTGCGGGGATAAACTCACCGCGGTTTGTTTTGCCAGCAGCTCCAGCAGCTGCATCTGCACTTCGGCGATGAAAGGCGGGGTATCGTCGCGGCGGGCTTCGATGCCGCGCACCTTGAGCGATCCATCCTGGAAGACGCCAAAATAGCGGTTGGGCACCGGCCAGCGCCGTCGATGCGCGAAGGCACGAAGGCCACCCAACGGTAGACGCCGTCCAGGGCGATGGGCAGCCCGGTGCGCTCGGAGATGGCATCCAGCAGGGGTTGGAAGTCGGCGACACGCGAGGCGCCGGGTTTCTTGACCCACAGCCCGTCTACGTACAGGTGCAGGACGGTAAATCCCAGGTCTTCAGCGGCTTCCTTGGCGCGCAGCAGCGCCTCACGCCCGTAGGCTGTGACTGCCTCGTGGGCTTCGATGCGCCCGAAGCGGGCGTTTTTATAGCCCAGGTAGCCAAAGCAGGTCACCAGCAGCCACTTATGGGCCGAGGAACGCGCCTCATAGGCCCGGCAGCGCGGGTCCCAGCGCTGGCTCGGGTCGGTGCGCATGGCAGCCAGGTGGGCCTTCAATGCCAGGCGTTTATTGAGCAAGGGAGAAAGCGTCTTGGGAATCAGCCTGGCTTTGCCAGGACGGGCCCTGGCCTTGCCAGGACGAGCCGAGCTGGTCGTTGGGGTCGTCACCTGCCGCGGGAAGCGGCGGCGGGGTTCTCAGCAGTTCTTCTGCCGGCAGGGCAACAGCTGGTGTGCTCGTTTCGCCAGGAGCAGGATCGGGCTGAGGAAAGGGCGTCAGGCTGCGGTCAGGTGCGGAGGAGCCCTGGCTCTGCCAGGACGGGCCCTGGCTGCTTCTGACCGTTTCGGGAGAGATGTTAAAGTGCACCATGATGCCCGGATACATCGAAACGAAGTCGATTTCACCCACGTCGTGGTGCAGGCCGACCAGCGGCTGGTAGACCAGTCCGCCCTGGTCGGCGGCGAACATCTGCAGGGCAGTCTTGGGCGTCTCGGCCTGCTGCTTGTGCCAGGGGACCAGGATTTCGTTGCGCAGGGCTGTGAGGATCTGCATGGACGAGATGCCCGTGCCGGGCGAGACGCGCGCCGCGGTCTGCACCGGTAGACCGGTGACGCGCGCCACCTCCAGCACACCCTGCAGGTCGTAGTCATCCCACAGCATGGCGTTGCCGCGGTCGATATGCCAGCGTCCGAACAGATGCACCTGCCGGCCGCGGTAGATGACCTGCCCGTAGGAGAAGTAGGAGCGCTCAGGGCGGTGGGCGGGCTGGCGCTGCGGGTCACGGTTGAGCGGCAGCGGCAGGTGTGCAATCCTGGCGCGCTCGAGCAGGTAGGGGAGCATCCAGGTGTCTCCGGCGGCGGTCAGCAGCAGGTCGGGATCCAGGCGCGTGAGCAGGGCGCGCAGGTTGACGAGCAGAGGCCGCTCGGGCTGCAACGCCAGGCGCAGGGTGCTCTGCTGCCCTGTGTGCAGCAGCAGGTGGGTGGGAGGGCGCCCGCCAGCATCAGGGCCCGGTTCCGGCTCCATGCGCAGGATGCGCAGGGGCGGCTCGAGCGGGTCCAGCTCCCAGGGCGAGTCCAGCACCTGCAATTCCTGGATCGTATCCTGCGCATCGACAGCGGCAGCGCAGCGTGCCAGGGGGAAGGTGCCGAAGCGGGCGGCATGGCGCAGTGGCAGGGGAATATCGGTGTCAAAATATGTCAGGTCGGGGAAAGCCTGGGAAATTCGGTTGAACAAAAGCGCCTGCGACGCAACCGTATCCAGCTGCAGCGCCTGTACCTCCAGCAGGCGCTGGGAGAACAGCTCCTTGCGCCAGGCCTGGAAGAGCACAACCGGTCGGGGTCCCGGCTGCGATTCGGCGAACAGGCGCAGCGCCTTCAGGCGGGCGGGAGGGCCGGCGGCGTAGAATGTGATCGGGAAGGGCTGGCGCAGGCAGTAGCGCTGCCCATCGTCGCCCAGCAGCCACAACAGTAGACCCTGGCCTGACCAGGACAGGCTCCCCCCAGGGCGGGCCTGTTTAGCGCCGCCCAGGTCGGGGTAGACATCGAGCAGCCAGCCGCATACCTGTTTCATGTCTCGGTTCCGCCAGCTGATCCCACCAGCTGCTCCAGCATATTCTGCAGGTGCAGCAGGCGCTTGTGCTCCTCGAGCAGCATTGCAAGCAGGAAGGTTTCGAAGGGCAGTGGATTGGCGGCGTAAGCGGCGGCGGCCAGGTGCTGGCGGGCGTCGGCGAACAGGTTATCCAGGGCGAGCTGATCGCTGCGACGCAGGGCGCGGCGGAAGCGCACGAATGCCTCCTGCTCTTGCAGGAAGGCCTGGGTGATGGAAGGCAGTGTACGTCCCATGTGAGTTCCCTCTAGAAGAGCTTCGGCTGCCTGTCCTGGGGTTCCTGACCGGGCCAGGACGGGCCCTGGCCCGGCCAGGGTCCTCTCTGACTGTGCCAGTGAGGTTTCTGGCCTGGCGCAGGGCTGCCATCCTGGATGAGGACGGTGTCGGCAGCGGCCTGAACCAGCTCCTGCAGTCCGGTGGGGTCGGGTTTTCCGGGGGGCGGCGGGCGCAGGCTGACCACTACAACGGGCCCCGGCTGCACCGGGACAGGTCCCCGCGAGACCGGCGGGGCAGGGTCCCGCAAATACGGCGGGGCAAGGCCTTGCGGAGCCAAAGTGGATTGGCCCGCGCTGGCCGGGCCCTGGCGCAGGCGCTGCATGCAGTGCTCTGCCAGGCGGCGCCGCTCTGCCAGTGGGGCGCTTTCGTCATAGAAGGTATCCAGCAGGTCAATCACCAGGGTGGGCGAGCCAGCCAACGTGACCCCCGCAAATACGGCGGGGCAGGCTCTGGCTTCGTCCTGGCGCGGCCAGGACGAGCCAGGACAGGCCTGATCGATCAAGGCGGCCATCTGGTAGCAGGTGAAAGCGCGTGCTACCCGGATGCGGTCCAGACAGCTACGCAAATCCGGGCTGTTGCTGGCTTTGTCAAAGGTGCTTAAGCGGCGCAGCTGGCGCGCCACGATGTAGGCGTTGAAGCGGTTGCCTCCATCCAGCACCTGCAGCGGGCCGCTTCGCGCCAGGTGCGCCGCCAGGGTCAGCATGGCCTGGGCGGCGGCATAGGGTCCCAGGATCACCAGCAGGAGCGGGCGATTCCCCGGTAAAGCCAGATTTTTATCTATGAGCAGGTTGAGCAGCGTCTCGTCCATGGCCTGATGATAGGGCCAAAGCGAGGCGCTGGCAATTCCCGGGGGAGTGATTCAGGGGCTCAGGGGTGGGTTAACCCGCGGGGTGAGCGGGCTGGAAAGACAGCAGACCATTGGCAGCCAGATTATCGACCAGCTCAATCAAGTCGGCTTTCAGCCTGCCTGGCTGGACGTCAAATTCCTCCAGCAAGGCCAGGTAAGCTGGCTCAATCGCGGCGTGTGCGGTAATTAGCTCCCACATGCGCGCACCAATATCGTCCAGGTTGCAGGTCAGGCCGGTGGTGAGATTAAGAACGATGGCTTCGCCATCCAGCTGTTGGAAGACGATATCCTGCGGGATATAAATGGCTGAATTGAGGGTTGTCATAAAAAAAACCGCTAAATAGATGATGTCCCGTTTGGCTGTAGGGGTAAAGTAAAAATGAAACAGCTGCCGCGACCGTCAGGACCATCCTCGACCCAGATTTTGCCACCGTGGGCTTCAACTGCCAGGCGGCAGTAGGCCAGACCGAGTCCAAAGCCGCGCCGGGAAGGATTCTGCTGGTTGATTTGAGCGAAACGCGTGAAGATCCGTTCGCGTTGATCGATTGGGATGCCGAGGCCCGCATCGGAGACGCTGATGTGAACCTGTTCGTCGAGGAGCCTGGCTTCGATAGAGATGCGGCCATTTTCCGGCGTGTAACGGAAGGCGTTGTCGAGCAGGTTCACCAGCACGCGTGAAATTTTTTCTGCGTCCAGCCGAACTGGCGGCAGCGCGGGATCGATTTGCTGCCACAGGCTGATCTTCTTCATCCCGAGTATTGTGAACCTGCCAGCTACCTCTTGAATCAAGGAGGCCAAATCGGTGTTGGTGAATATAAATTCTTCTTCGCCTGATTCGATGCGTGAGACTCCCAGGAGAGAATCGACCAGCTGCTTCATGTGATCGACGCTCAATTTGGCCACTTCCAGCAGCTGGCGGTTTGCCGGCGGGAGATTATCGGGTAAGACGAGAGACAGAGTGTTGAGCGAGAGGTTAATGGCGTTTAAGGGATTGCGTAGATCATGGATAATCAGGTCAGTAGTCTCCTTGCGCAGCCTTTCCAACTCTTCGAGGCGCTGCTTCTCGGTTTCAAGGGACAAAACCTGGTGTTCCAGGCGCTGTTCTGTGACGAAGGTTGAGGCGCGCGCTTCATCGGTGTCACGCAGCCTTAAGCTCAGAACTTCCATAATTTTGATGCTGAGAGAAGGCATTTCCTCCACGAACTGGTGAAAACGCTTGCGATTAATTCCCAGAAGGCTCAATTCGTCCAGGGCGATGACCGTCGAAGAATAAGGCTCATTTTCGAGCAAGGCCATCTCGCCGAAGATTGAACCGACGTTGCACAGTCCCAGGATTGTAGGAGAATCGAGATCCCCTTTGACCATCGCACAGCGTCCTGCCAGGACCATGTACATGGTATCGCCTTTTTCGCCCTCCCAAAAAATGATTTCCCCCTGAACACAGTGACGTCGAATGATCGAGGCAGTGGTGGGGGTTTGTTGGGTGACGCGCAAGAGCTGAAAGAAAATCGCTGGATCCAGACCTTCCACGATCGTAAAAGCGTCTGGAGAAGAGATAGAGTCAACGAGTTCCATCCAGCTGGGTCGTGGAAACAATTTCAGGCATAAAAACGCCATCCTCCTGGCAGGTGAGTTAATCAGTATCCGGTTATGATGTTAGGGGATTCTATCACGTTCACAACTCATCGCTGCCGGTCCGAAATCTTGACAGAGAACTCAGGAGTGGTAAACTCAACGGGTATGGACCAGCGCGCACTTTTTCCCGCTTTGATCTCGTTGCCTGCTACCGCGATTAATTTGCAGACTTTCTATCTACTGGCACTGGTAAAGTAAATAAACTGCTGGAGCGACCAACCGCCCTCTGTAGATGAAGCCTGCCAGAGGGTAAGTTTTTTAATAATCAGGAGCCTTCCTATGAGAATGAGTAAACTCTTCAGCCAGACTTTGCGCGAAGCACCTTCTGAGGCAGAAATTCCCAGCCACGGCCTGCTGCTGCGGGCTGGTTTCATCAGGCAGCTGGCTGCAGGAATTTTTACATACATGCCGATGGGGAGGAGGTCCCTTAATAAAATCGAAAATATCATTCGCCAGGAGATCGAACGGATAGGCGGGCAGGAGATCAGCATGCCGGTGGTGCACCCAGCGGACATCTGGAAAACCACGGGCCGGTGGTACCAGGTCGACGCAGAGATGGGCCGCTTCAAGGACCGCTCCGGGAGAGATATGGTGCTGGCGATGACGCATGAGGAAGTCGTAGCAGACCTGGTGCGCAAGGAGGTGCGATCTTACCGCCAGCTACCGCTGTTGGTCTATCACATCCAGACCAAATGGCGTGATGACCCGCGACCGCGAGCCGGCCTGATTCGCGTGCGCGAGTTCACCATGAAGGATAGCTACAGCTTGGATGCTGATTGGGAAGGACTCGACCAGCAGTACCGGGCACATTACCAGGCATATTTCAATATCTTCCAGCGCTGCGGTCTGCCGGTGGTGGCTGTGAAATCGGATGTGGGGATGATGGGAGGACAGCTGGCGCATGAATTCATGTATCTTACGCCGATCGGCGAAGATACCCTGATGGTGTGCCGGAAATGCGGGTTCTCTGCCAACCGCCAGGTGGCGAAATTCCGCAAGCCACATTTCCCCACAGAAGCTGCCCTCGAGATGGAGAGAGTCGCGACACCTGAATGTAAGACGATCGATGAGCTGTCGAATTTCCTGGGTGTGCCCAATGAAAGGACTGCGAAGGCGGTGTTCATGGTTGCAGAAACCAATGAAGGACAGGATATCGTGGAGCGCTTTGTCTTCGCGCTGGTGCGTGGGGATATGGAAGTAAACGAAACGAAACTCGCTAACGCAGTCAAGGCGCGCGCACTGCGACCGGCGACAGAAGCGGAAATCCGCGCGACGGGCGCTGTGCCGGGATACGCCTCGCCGGTCGGCTTGAAGAACTTGATGGTGGTGGTCGACGATGTGATTCCTGGTTCACCTAACCTGGTTTCAGGCGCAAATATGGACGGATATCACCTCAAAAATGTCAACTACGGGCGGGATTTCCAGTCAGATATCATTGCCGATATTGCCCTGGCGCGGGATGGGGACACCTGTGAGGTGTGCGGCGGCGAGTTAGGCTCCGTACGCGGGGTGGAAGTTGGGAATATCTTCAAACTCGGGACGCGCTACAGCGATGCATTTGGCTGTACTTACCTGGACGCCGAGGGGCAACCCAGGCCAGTGGTGATGGGGTCGTACGGCATCGGCAGCGGTCGCTTGCTGGCCTGTGTCGCTGAGGCCTTCCATGATGGGAAAGGCCTGGTATGGCCCGTATCTGTAGCTCCTTACCACCTGCACCTGGTAGTTTTAGTCGGCAAGGGCAGTCCCGAGACTGCACGAGTAGCTGAACAGCTGTACGGGGATCTGGAAAAAGCCGGGATTGAAGTGTTATTCGACGATCGAAGCGAGAGCCCGGGAGTGAAATTCAATGATGCGGACCTGATCGGCCTGCCGATACGATTGACTGTGAGTGAGCGTGCGCTCCAGGCCGGGGGTGTGGAATTCAAACGACGTGATGAAGAGACACGCCAGATCATCCATTTGGAAGAGGTGATTGAAAAAGTTCGAGAAACACTCTCCGCGCTGCTATCTCAAATCGATGCTGGATTGGTCGAGCATGTTTTAGGGGAGTAGCGGTCAAATTTGATTAGGAATATGAAAATTGCTTCCAGTAATCGGCTCATTTTCCTGGGATTTCATCTTCAAGAAGTCGCCCGGGATTGGTGATCCACAGCAGGAGCAGTAAACCTGCAATGCGCACATAACTGAAAGGGATGATATCAAAGCTGGGAACAGCATAGATCATGAGGACTCCCGCCAGCGCGGCAGACAGGTGAGGGCTGCTGGCAAGGTGATATTGAAAGCTGACAGCCCAAAGAACGAAAGGAAGGATGATCACCCACTGGTGCTCCCAAAGGGAAGGGGAGACTAAAAGCTGTGCGGCTACCATATCCATTAAAAAGCTATATTCAATCAGCAGATAGCGCTTTTGATCATTTAGATTAGCGCTTTTAATAATTCTGCGGGTCTGAAAAAACCGCCACGCCAGCCATCCGATCACGAGCAAAACCAGCAGGTAGTAACCCACGCGTGGTGCGAAGCGCCAGATGGATTCTTGATTGGTCACATCCGCACCGGTGAGCACCAGGATATTGGCAGCAATGCTGTACAGGCTGTTGTTGCGAAAGGCGTTATATTGGGGAAACCGCAAGAAAAACTGGCCGAACTGCTGCCAGATGGTCCACCTGAATCCCAGGGAAACCGGTATCAGCACGAAAGCAGCCAGCCCGGCGGTAAGACCAAGCAGGGCATACCATTTTTTTCCAACCGCGAACGGAAGGGCAAAGATCAAAGGATATACCTTGATATGCCCACTGAAAGCCGTGATTACCCCAGCCCAGAATGGCTTTTTATTTATCAGCAGGATGATACCCAGGACCGCTGTCAAAATCCAAAGGTTGACCTGGTGCAGGATCACGGTCCGAAGCAAAGGAATGTTGAGCACAAAAAGGCCGGTCACGAATATTATGGACAGCAGTCTTTTCAATCTTAATTCCTGTGCCAATGCCAGGGATAACCGGAAGGCGACCAGGATCATTACGAGCTGCAGGCTTTGGAACAGGTAGAACACCACCGGCCAGGTGGAATCTGGTGCGAGGCTTCTTCCAAACAGCGTTCCAAAAGCAACAATGGAATTACTCAGCCAAGCCAAGCCCTGCGCCAGCAAAGGAGGGTAGAAATAACATCCGTGGTATGGAGTCTTATTCAACTGCAAGGCTGCAGCTGCGTTCTGATAGCAAGGGTAATCCCCTGGGGAAGAGGAAGTCTCGACCAGAATTGACAGCCAGAACAAACCCAGGAACACCGTCAGCCAGATAGGCAGCCAGGCTCGCCAGGAAGCAGGGCGGCTCAGCCGGCCTTCAATAAATGCCCAAAGAAAGATACCAATGGTAGCGGAAAATCCGAAAAGCTCCAGCAGCTCAAACTGCTCACCGTAAAAATTGGATATGAATTGTGAAAGACCTTCCGTGTGCAGCAATACCGGAAGGAGGATTGTGAAGAGGTAGATAATCAGCAGGGCTGAGATGAATCTGAATTTCCGATTGGTTGTGGACATCCAGGTCCCTTTGTGATTAATAACATTTTTGGTCAGACCTCTCAGGTCTTACAGACCTGGGAGGTTTGCCGACAACTTAACTTCTGAAGAAAGATGAATATCAATTTTAACCGGATTGTGGAGGGAAAAAAGCGACCAGACAACCTGGATCAATCTGAAATTGGTTTTTGAGCCAGATAAGCCGCTTATCTAAAAGGAAGTAAGCAGGTGTCACAGCGGATATCCCCTTTATCAAGTATTTCCTTTGTGACCTGGATTTCACGCGGTGGATTGCAGCGGCAATGGGCAGATACCCACTCATCACCGGGTTCTACCCTATCCATCAGGTCTTCAACCAGGAGCATGGCTTGTATAAATGGATATTCTGCCTCGATTACCTGGGACAGTTCAGCCAGGGCTGGCTGCCATTTCATGACGGCTTCTGGAGCCAATATCCAGGTATGAGATGCACTTTTCGCAAACCTGCGATTGGAGTTTTCAGGTTTCTGGGTAACAGCGGTGCCACGCATTTCCAGGAGTCCGAATGCACGCGCTGGCCGGGTGTACCAGGGAGAGAAACGCCCGATATTTTCCATCACTTCCAGGAGCATGTTCACCAGCACCGACTGTGAGATCTGGAAGGTTACCGGGATACTTGCGCCGCAGAAGAGAGTCTTGAAATCGGGAAGGGCAGCAGTCGCATCGTAGGTGCAGCACAGCAAATACCAGGTCCGTTGAAGGACATCATTAAGCTGTTCGACTGGATCATGGACTGCGGTAGAGCGATTCGCAGTGTTCATCGAGCCACCTCCCAATCTACGAATTAACCAGAGGGAACAGGATGCCCAGGACTGCGGGCATCATCTCCCCGGCTGTGAAAAATCAGGCTGCCAGCAGCTCCTTCGACCGCAGCAGCGGTCGCGGATCGACCAGATTCTTGTTCAGGCTGGCGGCTTTATCCGGCAGTCCCAGTGCGATTGCCATTAATTGAGTGAAGAACATGACCGGCATGGCTTGTTCGAGGCCCATCTGGAATTGCCGGGCATCCAGGTTGACATGGCAGAGAGGGCAGGCGACCGCGATCACATCAGCCCCAGATTCACGTGCATGTTGTACCAGGGCTCCGCTCAGCTTCAGCACGATATCCGGGCGGGTCAGCGAATTGGCTGCTCCGCAGCAGACCGTTTTATAAGACCAATCCCGCACTTCCGCTCCGAGAGCCGTGAGCAGCTCGTCCATATCGGTGGGATTCTCCGGATGCTCAGCTTCGGTGATCTGCGGTGGGCGCGTAAGCAGGCATCCGTAATAGCTGACCACGCGCAATCCTGCCAGGGGTTTCTTGACTCTGGAGGCGATTTTTTCTGCTCCCAGATGCTGGAGCATAGACTGAACCAGCGTATTTACCTGAACACTGTCCTGGTAGGCATAGCCGATAGTTTTCTCGACTTCCCGGCGGCGCTGATCGTGGTGGCGGATTTCGAATTGGGCGGCTTTATGGCGGTTAAAGCATGCTGCGCAAGGCATGGTTACTTCATGAAAACCATTCTGCTCAATCAAGGCAAGGTTTTCCATAGGCAAACGAAGTGCAGCTTCTGGATCGGAGCGATGGGCGGAGCTGCTGCCGCAGCACATCCAACCGGTGGGTTCAATCAGCTTAAGACCTAAGGCTTCGCATACCGCTTTGACAGAGGTATTGAATTCCGGTGAGGTTAGTCCAATGAGCATCCCGGATAGTAAGCAATTGCATCATCTGCACCCGGGATGGCCTTAACTTTGCGCGGTGGGTGACCTAGTGATGGTAAGAAGGGAAATTTGTTCTTCGCCAGCATCTTCATGCCCAAATCCATATCACCCATAATGTTGTGCGTACGAAGTTTCATTTCAGCCATCAGGCCGAGCTCATAAGCACGTCCCCAAAGGCGAATCTCGCGCATAAAGGCTTCGTTGAAGATTTTCACTTCGGAGACAGGAGCGGTGAAACCACGATCGAGAGCTTCCCGCGTCAGAAAATCCATGATGCCGTTAATATCCAGTCCCTGCGGGCAGCGTGTCGTGCAGGTCTGGCAGGAAGCGCACAGCCAGGGCGTCTGAGATTTAAGAGCAATATCTTCCTGTCCAAGCTGAAGTGCTCGCATGATCTGGTTGGGCTGCCAGTCGAAAAACTCAACCATCGGGCAGCCTGAGGAGCATTTAATGCACTGGTAACACAGGTAGACATTCTGCCCGAGCTCGTCCTGGATGCGCTGCGCCAGGGCGGGATTGATAGTGATGGGCTGGCTTTCTACAATCTTTTCTTCTGTCATCTAAGCCTCCTGGAGGGTGCGATATCGACTAATCTACCTGCGGGCGCGGGTAGAGACCGGCACCCTCGACGATCGTCTTTACAGCCTCTTCCCATTCGATCGCCATGATGTGAACGCCGGCAACCCCTTTGATCTGTCGCAGCTGCTGGATTAACTCGATACAAATCTGGATACCTTCCTGCTTATAGGCTTCTGAACGCGCCTTCTTGTCTTCCTTGGTCAGCTCTTCGCCTTTTTTGCCAGCCCATGGCAGACCCACATCTTCCATGCGTTTTAACAGCTGATCCGGAACCAGGATCCCGGGAACCTGCTCTTTCATGTATTTGGCCATCCCCGGGCTTTTTCAATGGGCCAACTCCTGCCAGTATATACACCTGTTCATGCAGGCCAAGCTCGCGCACTTTTTCCATGAAGACGGAGAATGCGGCAACATCGAACACCAGCTGTGTTTGAATGAAATTTGCGCCGGCCTTAACTTTCTTAGCCAGGCGGTACGGGCGGAATTCAACCGGACCGGCAAACGGCGACTCGGCTGCACCGACGAAAAAGCGCGGCTCCTGGCCTTTCATCGCTTCTCCACACTGAAACGTGTGCTCATCACGCATCGCAGTCACCATGCGAACCATTTAGATCGAATCGAGGTCGAAGACATTCTTTGATTCGGGATGGTTGCCAAAAGTCTGGTGATCTCCGGTGAGGCACAGCAGGTTGCGCGCGCCGAGAGCATACGCCCCCAGCAGGTCGCTTTGCATGGCAAGCCGGTTGCGGTCCCGGCACACCATCTGGATGACCGGCTCCAATCCTTCCTGGATGGCGAGCGCACCGGCCCCTATGC
The DNA here is from genome assembly GCA_963698765.1 of uncultured Chloroflexia bacterium. Lineage (GTDB taxonomy): Bacteria > Chloroflexota > Anaerolineae > Anaerolineales > UBA4823 > CAVOSB01. Next base: position 203,816 of record CAVOSB010000029.1, on the reverse strand, counting down.
TGGACATGCGGACGATGGCAGTCTGGTTATCAGTGATGTTAACTGCATCACAGTAACCGCGCAGCAGGGCGGCTTTCTTGCGGACAACCTCCCCATCTGCGCTTTGAGGGGGGCCAAGCTCGGCGGTCACTGCAAAGTGACCCTGCCGGAGCATTTTTTCCAGCGTCGAGCCGGAATGATAACCGTTTGTATTCTGGGTTTGCTTGTCAATTACAGGTGCAGTCATGGTTTATTCCTCCTCCGCGGCCAGCCGTAAATCCTCGCGCACGATACGGCGCGGCCCGCCATCACGTGAAGTGCGCCAATTTTTCGGCGGTTGAATTTCTTGCAGCAGGTGTAGTTTTCCCATGCTGTTCAGGCGATCATAGATCAGCTGCCAGGCGCAGTCGGTATCCGGACTGATTTCACAATGACCGTCCTCTGAACCACCGCAGGGGCCGTTCAGCAGCGATTTTGAACAGCGAGCGATGGGGCAGATGCCGCCGGTCAGTCCGAGGACGCAGTCCCCGCAGGCTGCACAGCGCTCTGCCCACACACCCTGCTCCAGGGGAATTCCCAGGAAGGTGGTATTTAATCCAGGGACGACCCAGGTCTGGGGGAAATGTTCTGCGATGGCCTGGACTCCGATACCGCATCCGAGTGATAAAACCACATCGGCCTCCGCGACCTGTTCTGCTATCTGGTCGAGATACTCCCACTCACACTGCCGCTGGACAGTGAAATCGGTGATGGCCTTCTTATCTCCATCCAGCTTGGAAGCCATGCGCAGGGAAGATGAGACGATAGCCGCCTCGCGCGCCCCGCCGGCGAAGCACACCGTCACACAGGTGCCGCAGCCAACCACCAACACTCTTTGGGCGTCTGAAACCAGGGTCTTCAGCTCTTCTAAGGATTTTTGTTCTGCGATGATCATTTTGTTAACCTCCGGTCTTTAGATATTCACTACGGATAATTCCTCAATGGATTTTTGCCAATTTTCTCAATTTGTTCGTTCATTTCCCTGGCAGCCTCCGCAAATTGTCCTGCCATGGCGGAGGACATGTTGAACATGCGCACCCTCTCTGGCTCCAATCCAATCTGGCCAAGCAGTTGTTTAACCCTTTCTACCCTGCGCCGGGCGTTTGCATTACCTTCCAGGTAATGGCAGTCGCCTTCCAGTCAGCCTGCCACCATCACGCCGTCGATACCCTGCTCAATGGCCTCCAGCACCATCAGCACATCGAGCTTTCCTGTGCAAGGGAGCTGGACGATTTTTATGGCTGGTGGGTATTGAATACGCAGCCCACCTGCCAGGTCAGCCGCTGCATAGGCGCAGTGCTCGCAGCAGTATGCGACTACCTGATAAGAAGTGTGCAGCTCTTCGAGCTCCGGTTGTTCCATTCTTTCATCCTCCAGCCGCATTGTGGACACGCTCATTTTCCTGGCTGGCTGACATCTCTGTCTGTATTGGTAACAGGGCGCTCACTTTAACCGCCATCTGGGCATCGGTGTAATGCATCAATTGGATGGCGCGTGCCGGGCACTCAGCCACGCAGGAGCCGCATCCCTGACAGATTGCTGCTTCAATATAGGCGGCACCAATGATCTTCCCCACCCCCGCCAGGTTGACCTGGATTTGAGGCACGCTGAACGGGCAAATACGCACGCAGGTCAGGCAGCCTGTACACTTTTCGGGTTCCACGACAGCCACCCTGCCTCCTCCGACCAGGGTATCCTGGCTAAGCACACGAGCGGCACGCCCGGCAGCAGCCTGGGCCTGGATGATCAATTCGTCCAACAGCTTGGGGTAGTGAGCCATGCCCGCCATGAAAACCCCGTCTGTACTGAAATCCACCGGTCGGAGTTTGACATGCGCCTCCATGAAGAACCCATCGCCGTCGACCGGCACCTTGAACATGGCGGATAAACGGCGAACATCCCGACCGGGCACAACCGGCATGCTCAACACCAGAAGACCCGGCTGGATCTCAATATTTCTTCCCAGTGTCCTGTCCCAGACAATGATTTTCAGCGGCTCTCCAGCGCGAGCATCCACTTCCGGCAGCCGATCTGGATCGTAGCGCACAAAAAGCACACCAAGCTGGCGAGCCTGGGTATACAGCCGCTCCTTAAATCCATAGGCACGGATATCTCTAAACATGATAGTGACTGTGGTATTGGGGAACTGGCGCTTGATCTCGATGGCGTTCTTCAGCGCTGTGGTACAGCAGATGCGGCTGCAGAAGCGCTCGGCTGGCCCGACACACAGCAGCATGGCTATCGAATTGATATCCTTGATTTCATTTTTCGAATGAACTAATTTGTTTTCTAACTGCTGCATGGTTAAAGTCGCGGGTCAGTGCCGTAGCCGTAATCCGGGCCGCGATATTCTTCGCCGCCCGTTGCGAGGATAGTGGCGCCGTGCTGGATTTCGATGCGCTGACCCGAATTATCCTGAACCAGGCTGGTGAAATTGCCTTTAAAGCCGCGCACATCGACCACCTGGCTGTCCAGATAAATCGAAATCCGCTCATCGGAAGTAGCTTCATTAACCAACTGCGCCAAAAATGCTTGTGGATCGGCTCCATCAGAAGGGAGCCAAACCTGGCGTAAATTCCCACCTAACTCAGCCTGCTTCTCAACCAGGTGAACAGGAAAGCCCTGGCTGGCCAGGTTAACGGCTGCTGACAGACCGGCTGCTCCCCCACCGACAACCAGCACGGCATGCTGCACCGGTATATCGACCGTGTGTTGGGCTTCGAGCAAGCTGGCTCTGGCGACAGCCATGCTCACCAGCTGGCGGGCTTTCTGCGTGGCGACTTCCCACTCATGAGAGTGGACCCAGGAGCACTGGTTGCGGATATTCGCCATCTCGAATAAGTAGGGATTAAGTTCCTGCCGACCGCAGGCTGTCCTGGAAGAGTGACTGGTGGGTCAGCGGGCTGCAGCTGGCGACCACCACCCGGTTGAGGTTCTGTTCCTGGATGACTTCGGTGATATGGCGGATGCTGTCCTGAGAACAGGTGTACAGGTTGGTCTCGGCGTGGACAACATTCGGAAGCTGGCTGGCATGCCTGCTTACTTCTGCCACATCCAGGAACCCGGCTATGTTTGATCCGCAATGGCAGACGAACACGCCGATGCGTGCCGGTTCACCCCTCACTTCTCGTTCAGTGGGGAAGGTGCGCGTGACGGACAGGCTGAAGCGGGACGGGCTAAGCCTCCGGGCGGCAGCAGCGGCTGCGCCGCTGGCTTCGATCACGGATTCTGGGATATCCTTGGGGGAACGGAATGGTCCTACGGCATAGATACCCGGTCGGCTGGTTTCCAAGGGGTTGAAAAGGGCTGTGTGGCAGAAGCCGTAATCATCCAATTCAACACCCAACCTGTGTCCAAGCTGCCTGACCAATTCAGAAATCTCCATTCCGACCGAGAGCACAGCCATGTCGAAACGCGATTGCTGGTGCTTGCCATCTTCATCCTGGAAATCGAGGATGACTTCGTGGGTATCAGGATCCTCGATCAGCTTGCTGATGCGACAGTGGGTGTATTGAATGCCATACTGCTGGCGAGCACGCTCGAAATAGCCCAGGTAACCTTTGGAAAAAGCCCGCATGTCCATTAAGAAGACGTGTACATCCAGGCCCGGCTGGTGCTCCTTGGCGATCAAGGCTTCCTTGGTAGCATACATGCAGCATACGGCTGAGCAGTAATCATGCTTCTGGTCGCGCGATCCGATGCACTGCAGGAATGCGATGCGCGCAGGCTTTTTGCCATCAGAAGGGCGCAGTACGTGGCCCATGGTCGGTCCGGCTGCCGAGAGCAGGCGCTCGAACTGCAGGGCTGTGAGCACATTCGGGAAGCGACCGAGGCCGTATTCTTCGTCCAGGGCAGCGCTATAGGCCTGATAGCCGGGAGCCAGGATGACCGCGCCTACCTGGATAAGTTGTTCACGTTCAACCATATTGTGGTCAATAGCGTCTACACCGCAGGCATAGACGCATGCCAGGCACTCTGAGCACACCCCACACTGCAGGCAGCGCTGTGCTTCCTGGCGAGCCTGGCGTTCAGTCAAACCGAGCACCACCTCACGGAAGCTGGTCACGCGCTCTTCCATGTGCAGCATGGATGGCTCGACCCGGGGCTGGAGGGTGATTTGACCCTGAAGAACGCGCTGCTCGATTTCCTGGCGTGAAAATTTCAGCGCTGGAGGTGCGTCAATCGCCTGACCTGACAGAGATTCGCCTTGCAGGAAGCGATGGATGTTTGCAGCAACACGGTGTCCCAGCGCGACTGCCTCGATGATATAGCTGGCACCTGTTTTCCTCCCGCCGACGACGAATAATCCCGGGATATCGCTGGCCAGTGTTTGGGCGTCGATGTTCAGCTCGTCGAAATGCGGGTCCAGGTAATTGAGGTCAGAAAACTGGCCGACTGTGCCAATGATTGTATCGACTTCGATTGTGAACTCGGTGCCAGGCTTGATCTTAGGACGCCGCCGGCCGTGTTCGTCCTTTACCATACCCTGTGCGGCTTCAGCCAGCTCCACACCGACAACTTTTCCATCACTTGAAAGCACCCGGGTGGCGACCATGCGCTCGAGCAGCTGAATGCCTTCGGCTTCCACCGCTGCGATTTCCCAGTGATAGGCAGGCAACTCGCCGCGCGGCCTGTCCAGCACCAGGTATACTTTTTCGGCTCCCAGGCGCCTGGCGACGGCAGCGGAATCCAGGGCGGTGATCCCGCCTCCGAGGACCGCAACGTGGGCACCGATGCGGATTGGCTCTCCCAGATTTACCTTGCGAAGGAAGGTGGCAGCGGAGATGACGCCCTCAGATTGCTCTCCTTCCAGCTCCATTGACAGCTGGCGGGAGGAAATCCCCGTGGCCAGGCAGACAGCATTGTAGCCCTGCTCCAGAAGCTTAACTGGATCCTTGATGGGTGAACTGGTCTTCAGCATGATGCCCAGGGCCAGGATATCGTCGATGTCCTGCTGCAAGACTCCTTTTGGAAGGCGGTGGGCGGGGATGCCCACGCGCATCATGCCTCCAGCAACAGGCAGGGCTTCGTAAACGGTTACACCATAACCCTGCTTTGCCAGGTCGTGCGCAGCTGTAAGCCCTGCAGGGCCGGATCCGATCACTGCCACCCATTCGGGACGAGTGCGAGGGACCGGTTGGACCCGGTCGCGGCCATAGGCCAGCGCATGGTCCACCACAAACCGTTTGAGAGACATGATCCCCACGGATTGGTCGACCAGGGCACGGGTACAGGCGCCTTCACACGGGTGGTGGCAGGTGCGCCCGCAAACGCTGGGGAAGGGGTTGTCCTCTTTTATTACTCTGAAAGCCTCCCGGTACCGCCCCTGAGCGATCAAGGCAATATATCCCTGCGCGCGCTGGCCGGCCGGGCAGGCATTCCGGCAGGGCGCAATTCCGAGCTTGTCGATGGCATAGGCTGCCGGTACGGCCTGGGCATATAATTTATAAGCAGCCTTGCGAGTTTTCATGCCTTCTTCATATGGGTCCGGAGTCGACACCGGGCAGACCTGGGCGCAATCTCCACATCCGATACAGCGTGAGATGTCGATATAGCGCGGCCTGCGGCGCAGCTTGACCTCGAAATTGCCCGCCTGGCCCGCCACTTCAACAACATCGGTGTCGGTTAGCAGTTCGATATTGACGTGGCGACCGGTGTCGACTAGCTTCGGGCTGATATTGCACATGGCGCAGTCATTGGTAGGAAAGGTCTTGTCGAGCTTCGCCATATGACCGCCGATGGCCGATTTTTCTTCGACGAGGTAGACTTTAAATCCCTGATCGGCCAGATCAAGCGCAGCCTGCATTCCTGCAATGCCGCCACCTACTACCATTACTGCGCCAACCGGATTCGGTTGCATGGGATTCACATGTTCCTTTCTGGTTTCATCTCATTTATCGCCGAGAGTATTTTCTCTTCGAAATTTGACAGCAGCCATTTATGTCCATTCACGCCTGCGCATTTCAGGTGTTTTAAGGTCGTGCGGGATGATGACTGTAAAGGCCGTTCCGGTCACGTTGTTGTTTTCGTCTGTCAGGTTTTTCACCAGGATGTCGCCTTCGTGGGCATCGACGATCTTCTTTGCGATCGATAAGCCTAAACCCAGTCCGACCGTGTCGGCCACATTACTGGCGCGGAAGAAATCCGTGAAAATATGGGGCAGGTCGTCAATTGGGATTCCCGGTCCTTCGTCGATGACTTCGATGATGAGCGCTTCGGGGTCGTACCTCATTCCAAAAACAACCTGGCTGCCGGTGGGTGCGAATTTCATGGCGTTATTGATCAGGTTGGTGATCACCTGCCGCATGCGGCGGCGCGCCCCGACGATCGGCTCAAAGCGGGCAGGCAGCTCGATTTTGATGTGAATTTCTTTCTCAGCTGCTGACAAGCGCGTGTCTTCGAGAGACTCTGCGCTGACCTCTCCTGGATCGAACCATTCGAAATCTGATTGGATCTGCTCGGGGCGCATGCGAGCCAGGTCGACCACATCGCCGATCAAGATACGCAGGTCGGCGACACGCAGGATGCTGCGCTGGATCATGCGTTTTTGCTTTTCAGTCAGGTCACCGGCATAACCGCCATCCAGTGTTTGCAGGTAGTTTTCGATGGCTGCCAGAGGCGAGCGCAGCTCGTGGGAGACGATGGACAGGAAGTAGGTGAGGGTGTTGATAGACTGCCGGTAGCGGTCGGAAATGAGCGTTGCCAGGTGGTTCATCACCAGCAATCCCGCCCTGGGGTGTGCGTCCAGATATGCTCGCAGAGCCAGGCCATCGATGGCAATCAGTCGTGAAGGTTCGACGCAAATTACAGAGGTGGAGTATGTCTGCGGCCAGGCCAGGGTTGAAAAACCGGCGATCTTTCCTGGTCCAACGTAGCCGATGGTCGCGTTGCGCGTTGTTGAATGCCTGCCGAGTTGAATCTTCTTTTCCAGTGCCAGCTTACCGCGTTCCACGATATAGAGTGTGTGTGCAGGTTCGTCTTCCACCAGGATGACATCGTCCTCGCGGTGATTTTCTTCGCGGCAGAATTCGGCGATCGCAACCAGGTCGGCATCACCCAGGTCGCTGAACACTTCGGCGCGCCTCAAGCGTTCTGCAAAGATAGTCAGTGGCTGGATGGTGACATCAGACATGGACTTTAGTCAGCAACTTTTCTACCCGCTTTAACAGGTCAAGCGGCTTAGCAGGTTTCTGCAGGTAGTCCTGCACTTCCATGGCCATGCCGGTCTCCAATTCGTAACGCCGGCGGCTGGCATCTTCGATCACGGTGGTCAAAACCATGATCGGCACTTGAGAATAGCGCGGATCGCTGCGCATTTCTCGGATTACCCCCCACCCATCCATGCGAGGCATCAACAGGTCCAGGATAAGCAAGTTGGGGACTTCTTTCGCAACGCTTTCCATGCACTGCTTCCCGTCGCGGGCGAAGCCCAGGCGGTATGGCTGGGATTCAAGGATCATGAGGATGCCATCCAGGATATCAGGATCATCATCGACCACCAGGATGTAAGGTTGTTGCTCACTCATGCGTTTCTCCTCTATGCAAATCCGATCATTCCCTCGAGGTCAAAAGGATTCTATGGTAGGACCCCATTCTCGCGAGGTTCAGTGAGTGTTTCTTGAGGCTGATCTTCTCCTTTCGGTTTACCGTTTGAGTTGCGTAAAGGGTTTGGACCCATACGCCTGATTTCTTCGGTCAGCTCTGCCGCCGACCAGGCGAACTGTCCACCCATGGCTGCAGATACATTGATCATCTGAACGCGGCGGCCTTCCAGGCCGATTTGTTCCAACAACTTACGAACGTATTCCACTCTTCTGCGGGCGTTGAGATTACCTTCCAGGTAATGGCAGTCGCCTTCCAGTCAGCCTGCGACCATCACGCCATCGGCGCCATCCTCAAAAGCCCTCAGAACGTAGAGCACATCCAGCTTGCCAGTGCAGGGCAGCTCGATGACTTTAATTGACGTAGGATATTCCAGCCGCATGGAGCCAGCCAGGTCGGCTGCAGCGTAAGCACAGTAATGACAGCAAAAGGCGACGATATCGGGATCGAAATTTTCTTCGAGCATCATAGAACCTCAAGTTTCTCAACAGGGATGAAGTTCGAATATATTGGGGAGAACTCGAACATGGCATCGATCTTGGTCAGCATTTGTGCATCGGTATAGTGCATCAGCTGGATGGCACGCGCGGGGCACTCAGAAACGCAGCTACCGCAGCCATGGCAGGTAGCCGGCTCAATAAAAGCAGCCCCGCTGATATCTCCGACCCCTATCGCCCTGGCGCTTACTTGCGGCACTTCATAGGGGCAAATCCGTACACAGGTCAGGCAACCCACGCACTTAACCGGGTCGACGACCGCGACCCGGGCGTTAGTCAGCATGGTCTTTTGTGTCAGGATGCTGGCAGCACGCGAGGCGGCTGCTTGAGCCTGAGCGATGGTTTCATCCAGGAACTTGGGATAGTGCGCCAGGCCAGCCATAAACACACCGTCCGCGGCAAAGTCCACCGGTCGAAGCTTGACGTGCGCTTCCAGGAAAAAGCCGTCCATATCCGTGGAGAGTTTCAAGCGGCTGGCAAGCTCTCGCATACCCGGGGGCGGCACGATCGGTGTGCTGAGCACCAGGAGATCCGCATTCAAGAGAATCTCTCTCTCCAGGATGGCATCCCGGATTGTGACCCGTATTGGGGAGGAGGGATCAAGGACCCTGACATCCGGTTTTCGGTCAAATTGAAAATGAACGAAACGCACTCCCTGCCGGCGGGCTTCGGTATACAGCCGCTCTTTAAATCCGTAGGTGCGGATGTCACGGTACAGGATTGTCACCTGCCCTTCCGGATTCAGCTCCTTGAATTTTAGAGCATTCTTAAGCGCGGTGGTGCAGCAGATCCGACTGCAAAACCTCTCGGCAGGACCAACACACTGGATCATGACCAGAGATTTCTGTTTCTTGATCTCTGATTCAGGATTTCGCGAGCATTTCTTCGAAATCGAGCTGGGTCAGGATGCGGGGATCATTTCCGTATCCATACTCATGTCCTTTGTATTCTACTCCTCCGGTCGCGACGATGATCGCACCGTGCTGCACCTGGAATGATTGGCCTTCGGATTTCACAGTTGTGGTGAAATTCCCCTTGAAACCACCAGTTTTAACTACCTCGGAGCTCGAATAGACCGTGATCCTGGGATGCTGTTTGACCTGGTATACCGTCTCGGCCAGGTACTCAGCGGGTGTCCAGCCAGCTTGCTTTGCCCCAACCTCGGGAACAAAGTAGTGCAGGCGACGTAGATTCCCGCCCAGTTTTGCTTCACGCTCAACCAAGTGAACCGGGAAACCCTGGTTAGCCAGGACCAGGGCAGCAGTCATCCCTGCAGCTCCTCCTCCGATGATCAAGGCCGCGTTATTAACCGGGACTTCGGAGACTTTGAGCGGCTCCAATTGACTGGCGCGGGCGACCGCCATCCTGGTCAGCAGCTTGGCTTTGGAGGTGGCAGATTCCCAGCTGTCAGAATGCACCCAGGAACACTGGTTGCGGATGTTCGCCATCTCAAACATGTGCGGATTCAATCCAGCGTGCCGAATGGCGTCCTGGAAGAGCGGCTCATGTGTCAGAGGGGTGCATGAAGCCACGACGACGCGGTTCAGGTCCAGTATTTTGACCTGTTCGATGATATGAGCAATGGTGTCCTGCGAACAAGTGTACAGGTTATCTTCAGCGTGGGCGACACCCGGCAAGCTGCGCGCATAGCCTGCAACTGACGGGACATCAAGGTACCCGCCGATGTTGCTGCCGCAGTGGCAGACGAATACACCCACGCGCGGAGCTTCGGTGGAGATGTCACGCTCGGGGGGATATTCTTCTTTGGAAGCCAAGCTGAAGCGGGAAGGCGCCAGCAGCTGGGCCGCACAGGAAGCAGCGGCGCTGCCTTCAATCACCGTTTCGGGGATGTCTTTGGGTTCCCGGAAAGGACCGGCCACATAGATACCTGCCTTGCTGGTTTCCATGGGATTGAACAGAGTGGTATGGCAAAAGCCGTAGGGATCGAGCTGGATTCCCAGACGCCGGCCAAGCTCTTTGACGGGCTCGGAAATTTCCATGCCGACCGAAAGCACTACCAGGTCGAATTCAGCCTGGACAACCGCATCCTCACCTTCATATGGAGCAGCGTAGCGCACGTGCAAGTTGTGTGTATCTGGATCTTCGCGCACATCACTCAGCCGGCAGCGAGTATATTTCACGTCGTACTTGCGCTCTGCACGGCGGTAGTACTCCTCGTAGCCCTTGCTGAAGGCGCGTGTATCCATGAAAAATACCTGGCAAAACACATTGCCATCGCCGTTGTGATCGCGCGCCTCGGCGCGTGCGTGCTCGATGGTCATGATGGCTTCTTTAGCGGCATACATGCAGCATACCGAGGAGCAGTAGTCGTGATTCTGGTCGCGGCTGCCGACGCACTGCAGGAAGGCAATGCGCCTGGGTTTCGCATCGTCCGATGGACGACGTACGTGCCCTTTGGTCGGGCCGCTGGCAGACAACATACGTTCGTATTGAAGTGCAGTGACCACATTCGGGTACCTGCCCAGTCCATATTCCTGCGACAGGTGGGCGTTGTAGATCTGATATCCGGGCGCCAGGATCAATGCACCCACGGAATAACTGGAGACACTTTCGACATCGTCGTGGTTGATGGCATCCCTGCCGCAGGCGAACGTGCAGCTCATACACTCCGAGCACACGCCGCACGCCAGGCAGCGAGCAGCTTCAGCCTGGGCGCTTTCATCGTCGTATCCCCCCTCCACTTCGGAAAAATTGTTGATGCGCTGCCCAACGGCCAGCTCAGGCATAGACACACGAGGTTGGAGAACGATCTCACCGGCAGCAATCTGTTCGTCGATTTCCTGGCGGCTCAGGTGCACCACCGGCAGCTCCGGACGGGCAGGCGGTTCCAGCGGTTCATCGCATAAATAACGGACTATGGATTGGGCTGCACGGTGACCGCTTTCCACAGCTTCAATTACGAAGGAAGTTCCCGAAACGCTGTCACCTGCAGCGAAAACACCCGGGCGGGTGGCTGCAAGAGTGTTGGGATTGATAGCGATCGTCTGGCGCTGGGTGACACCGACCCCGGCATCGTCAGGGATGAACGCCAAGCCAGCGCGCTGCCCAACGGAGAAGATAACCGTATCGCAGGAAATCACGTGTCGTGAAGCCGGTACCTTTTCGACATTCAGCCTACCGGTTTCGTCAAAATTGAAAGAAGCAACGCGCATGCATTCCACGCCCGCAACATGCCCGCTGGAATCGGCTATGATCTGCTCGAAGGTGCGGTCGGCATGGATAATCACGCCTTCCGCCTCAGCAGCTTCGACCTCCCAGGCGTGAGACGGCATTGATTCTTTGCTTTCCAGGCAGGCCATGTGCACTTCGCAGCCCAGCCGGACTGCGCTGCGGGCACAGTCGATGGCCACATTTCCTCCACCGAGGACCAGGATGCGCTTTCCAAGCGGTGGAGCATCGCTGGCATTCCCGCTGTTATATTTGCCCAAGCGCACATCCCTTAGAAAATGAGTGTTAACAAGGACACCCTCCAGGTCCGCACCCGGGATACGCAGCCGCACACCTTCGTGGGCACCGACGGAGATCAAGACGGCATCGTAGCCCTGGTTGAACAGGTCATCCAGGTTGTCAACGCGATGGTTGAGGCGTAAATCCACACCCTGATCGATGATATCCTGCACTTCTCGCTGGATGATCTCAGTTGGGAGGCGGTATTCCGGCACACCCAGGCGCAGCATGCCTCCGGCTACGGGCATGGCTTCAAAAACCGTCACCCGGTAGCCGGTCCGGACCAGGTCCTGGGCCGCAGTAAGCCCGCAAGGTCCCGCGCCGATGACTGCGACCTTTTTGGCGTACTTTGGCTCGACAGGCTCAACCTCCTGGCGCTGTTCTGCGTAGACTTTATCGGTGACGAAGCGTTTCAAGGCGCGGATGTTGATCGGCTCATCGACCAGGCCGCGGTTGCAGGCCGTCTCACAGCGGTGGTTGCAGATGCGCCCGCAGATACCAGGAAAGGGGTTGTCCATTTTGATGACGCGCAAGGCGTCATGCCAGCGACCTTCCCGAATCAGGGCGATATATCCCTGGGCGCGCTGACCAGCCGGGCAGGCGTCGCGGCAGGCGGCGATGCCGCGCTTATCGATTGCAAAGGCATTCGGCACAGCCTGCGGATAGAGCTTGAAGACTGCCCGGCGCTTGATCAGCCCTTCGTTATAGCGATCCGGGACAATAACCGGGCAGACCTGAGTACAATCACCACAAGCCACACACTTCGTAGTATCGATGTAGCGCGGTTTATGACGTACCTGGACGCTGAAATTTCCGGCAGTGCCTTTCAGCTGTGTGATTTCCGCATTGGTCAGCACTTCGATATTGGTGTGCCGGCCTGTCTCTACCAGCTTTGGCGAGATTGTACACATGGCGCAGTCGTTGGTTGGAAAGGTCTTGTCCAGCTGTGCCATTTTTCCGCCGATGGCTGACTGAGTTTCAACCAGAAAGACTTTAAATCCCTGGTCCGCCAGGTCGAGAGAGGCCTGCATTCCAGCAATACCACCGCCGACGACCATTACTGCGCCAACAGGTTGTTTGGAGTTCTTCTTTGGGCTGGCTTCACTCATCGATCTCATTTTCTCCATGGAATTCATTAATGATCAACTGTGCATGATTAATTATTTGCGACGCCCACGGAAACCGTTGTCTTCATCCTCAGGCTCATTTTTTGCGGAGCGGCCTGGAAAGGCTGTTTGCTTATTCTTTAACGGATTAGGGCCGATTTTCCGGATGCGCTCGGTCATGGTATGTGCAGCCATTGAAAAAGTTTGTCCCTGACCGCCCGATAAAAAGTACATTTCCAGGCGCTCCCCGCCCAGGCCGATTTCATCCAGGATTTTCTTGGCACGCTGCACACGAGCCAGACCGCGCTCATTGCCGCGCACATGGTGGCAGTTGCCGATCGGGCAGGCGATCTGGTAAACGCCGTCCGCCCCCTGTTCAAAAGCTTCCAGGATATAACGAATGTCCGTTTTCCCGGTGCAGGGCAGGCGGACGAACTTCACGTTGGCGGGATACTGGATATGAGTCATCCCAGCAGAATCGGCTGCCATATAGCCGCAATAGACACAATAAAAGGCCGTGATTTCAGGCTCGAATTTTTCCGTGCATGGTTGGTTGGTCATTACTTATCTGTGCCTCATCCTTTAAAGTTGTCTGCCGGAAATCTGTGAAACGGCGGGCAACCATTGACCAAGCCCACCAATACTGCGTAACATAATTTGCTCGTCAGTGTAATTGATCAGCTGGATGGCGTTCGCCGGACATTCACCGGTGCACGTCCCGCAGCCCTGGCATTGAGCCGGGTCGATGAAAGCAGCTCCACCCAGATCGCCGACACCGGACCGGCCTTTTTCTTCGACCACTCGTGGTATCTCAAATGGGCAGGTACGGGTGCAGGTCAGGCAACCCACACACTTATCCGGGTCGACCTGGGCGACAACCCCTCCCAGGTAAAGAGCTTCCTGTGAGGACAACAGTGTCAGCGCTCTGGAGGCTGCTGCTAACGCCTGGCTGATACTCTCCTCCAGGAACTTGGGGTAGTGCGCCATGCCTGCCAGGAAGATGCCTTCACGCATGAAGTCCATCGGGCGTAATTTCAGCTGTGCCTCAGCGAAGAAACCTTCGCTGGAGAGCGGCAGACGCAGCATGTCTGCGGTCTCCTGACTGCCTTCAGCTGGGAGGATGCTCATGCTTAAAGTGACCAGGTCCGCCTGCAGGCTGATGTCGCGGTTCAGGCTGAGATCCCTGACCAGGACATCCACACCTTTGCTGTCGGGCTTGAGTGAAAGCGTGGGTGGGTTTTCATCGGTGTATCGGGCAAAGATGATGCCGCGGCGCCTGGCTTCGGTGTAATACTCTTCGCGGAAACCGTAGGTCACGATATTGCGGTACAGCACGGTGACAGTGCACTTCGGATTGAAGAGCTTGATGCGGATGGCGTTTTTCATGGTGTTCGTGCAACACACCCGCGAGCAGTAATCCGGCACACCTTCAGGACGCACACACTGGATCATGACGACATTTTTCAGCCCGATGATCTGTTCAGGCTGGTGAATGATACGTCTCTTCCAGCTCGTGCTGCGTGATCACCTGGGGTAGAGAAAGCCAGGGGTGCTCGTGTGCTTCCCGACCTCCAGTGGCTACAATCGTCACGCCATGTTCGAACTGCGTTCGTGAAGTAGAGCCATCCATATTGCGAGTGATAAGCTCTGTGCGAAAACGACCGACATGCCCTGTATGACGCAGGACATCCGAGCGCGTATGTACAATGACCCGCTGGTGAGCACGCACCCGGTTTACAAGATCACGGAGCAAGATTTGCGGGTTGTAACCTTCTGCCACATAATGCAGTTTCGAGAGGTTGCCGCCCAGCATCTCGGTGCGTTCAACCAGGTGAACTTCATAGCCGGAATCGGCGATGGCCAGGGCGGCAGTCATGCCCGATACCCCTCCGCCTATCACCAGGGCGGCCGGGTAGCAGCGGAATTTCTTCTTATAGACTGGCTGAGAAGCTCCAGCTCGCCCGATGGCAACGCGCACTAACTCCTGGGCTTTGCGATTGGCGAGCTCGCGCTGCCAGTAGTGAACACGACTGCACTGCTCACGCAGGTTTACCAGCTCAACCAGGTAAGGATTCAGCCCAGCCTGCCGGATGGTGCGTTGAAAGAGCGAATCATGCGTGCGGTTGCTGCAGGCTGCGATGACAACCCGGTTCAGATCCTGTTCGCGGATGTCACGCTGGATTGTAGCGAGATCTTCCTGGAAGCAGGCTGTCTCGAGGATGCGGGTGTGCGTCACTCCGGGGGTCTCAGCCGCCAGGTGGAGTATTTCATGGACATCCAGGATGCCTGGCTGATGGGCATTGTCGTTCGTGAGTGTCCCGCTGCAGGTGCAAACAAAAACACCCACCCACGCTGATTCATCCGACACATTTCGCTCGGCGGGCAAAGCACCTTTGGTCTGGAACGGATACTCCCGAGTATATGGATAGGTATTCAGGCGATCATTCAGGAGGCGCATGACCTCGGCGGCAGCGCCGCTGGCGTCGATGATCGTTTCGACTATTTCTTTTGGCGAGGAGAAAGCACCGCAAACAAATACTCCCGGGCGGGTAGTCTGAAGCGGCGAGAATTTTTCGGTGTTGCAAAAGCCATATTCGTTGAGCTGTATCCCCAGCATTTTAGCGAGCTCGCCGGCAGTTTCAGGAGGCCGCACCCCGATAGCCAGGACCACCATATCGAAGCTTTCTTCAACCGGATTGCCAGCCTCATCCTGATAGTGCAGGATCAGGTTGCGGCTGTGCAGAGTCTTCTCGGATGGATGAGACCCGGCAGCGGTTATAGCGGATATTATGCTTCTCGCGTGCCCGGGCAAAATAGGTGCTGTATTCTTTATTGAACGCCCTCTCATCCATCATAAAAACGCGGCATTCCACATCTTTACCCAGGCGTTGTTTCGCAAGGATAGCTTCTTTCGTCCCATACATACAGCAGATCGAGGAGCAGTAGGCGTTTTCCTGATCACGCGAACCGATACACTGCAGCCAGGCGATCGAGCGCGGTTTCTGCCTGTCGGATGGCCTGAGCACAATACCTTCTGTTGGACCAGAGCGGCTTGCCAGGCGCTCATACTGCATGGCGCTGACCACATTGGGGTAGCGTCCAAAACCAAGCTCACCGAGCTGGCTCGGATCATAAATCTGAAATCCCAGAGCCAGGATGATGGCCCCAACTTCCACTGTCAAAAGCCGCGGTTGAGCGCTTAAATCGATGGCGTGCGTCGGGCATACCTCGACACACTTGCCGCAATTCTCACAGTACGGGCCGCGGTCGATCACGTAAGCATCGGGTACAGCCCGAGCGGAGACTTTGTAAGCTGCTTTGCGAGAGGTAATGCCTTGCTGGTATTTATCGGGCAGCTCGACCGGGCAAACCTGGCTGCAGTAGCCGCAGTTGATGCATTGGTAGGCATCCACATAACGCGGTTCCTGCCGGAGTGATACCGAAAAATCTCCAGCCTGTCCTTCCACGCCAATCAGGTGAGTTTGAGTCAAAATCTCAATATTGGGATGCTGATTATGCTGGATGTAAACGGGGGAGATCGAAGGCCGGGTACAACCGTAGCCATGATCTGACGTTCCACGGCACAGCACGCAGTCGTGTTGGGGAAACATAAAGCCCAGCTGGGCGACTCGCCCACCCAGGCAGGGAGTGTGTTCGATCAGGTAGACTTTTAATCCCGCGTCGGCGAGGTCCAAAGCGGCACGCATACCCCCGATACCCCCGCCGATCACCATGGCGGCGGCAGGGTGTGACTGAATAGAATTATTGGCAGTCTTGTTAGCAGTATTGGATATCGGTAACATAAATCAACTGGACAACCTTTAGCCTCTTTTAGATTGGCGGGCGTATAAACCTGAAACGCCCTCCTGTCAATCGCAGGAGGGCGCTTTTCGATATTGATAAAGCTGCTGCCCTTTAAATCGACAGGACACACGCAGTATAAGTAATAAACGAGCAAATCACTGCCGCTGCCTCGCGTGACCTCGAGAGGCGAGCGACTAGGAAGCTCCCTGGGTGGCCCTTTCAGTTGTCGTGAGAGGCTGGCAGCAGCCAGCAGACCGGAAATTTCTGCGCTTAAAATGAATTACCAATAAGAATGATCTATTTTTAACAAAACAGGGCGGATGTGTCAACGGTAATTACTTAAGAGATTACAACCGCATAATATATTGCGATAAATTAGATAGTTTTACTTTATAAGCCGTAGGATTTCACGGCTGGCTCAGGAGTTCGATGAGAGCCTTGTAGGCTGGTTTGGCCTGTCCCTGCTCATCAAAAAGCAAGGGCGCGTCCGGACGCCCGGTGATACCGGGAATCCACGAATGCTGGTCGGATGCACCCCAGGTGGAAAAGAAACGGCAGTTTGGTTGTTCCAGGCAGACGGATAAAATGTCTCGGTAAATCTCTGCCTGCAACGCCAGCTTTTCATCCCGAGTACCTTTGCCGTATTGGATGCGAACGTCCATCTCGGTGATATGAGCCTGCAAACCCAAATTAGCCAATCTGTGCATGTTCGCTGTGAGGTCCTGGTGGGAGGGTGGGTTGATCAGACTGATATGCATCTGCAGGCCAACTGCGTGGATTGGGACGCCGTTTTCGACCATGGTTTTAACCATGGAGTAGATGGCGTTTGATTTTGGATTAAGCCCCTCGGCAGAATGGTCATTATATGCCAGGATTGCCTGTGGATCGGCTTCGTGCGCCCATTGAAAGGCCATATCGATATATTCTGGACCGATCCGAAGTCAGCCAGATATTGTCATATAAGTAACCTTCGTTCGCCATGGCCTCATTCACCACGTTCCAGACCAGGATCCTGCCGCGGTAATGATTGACAACAGTTTTTACATGCGAACATAAAATCTAAATCCAGATTTTCGCGGGAATATTTACCCTGCAGTACCCAGTCAGGCAGCTGCAGATGCCAGACTAAAGGATGTCCGTAAACTGCCATCCCATTCTGCTCGGCAAATGCAACCAGAGCATCCGCTTCACGGAAATCGTAGACACCCCTTTGCGGCTGCAATCGCTGCCATTTCATGGCGTTTTCCGGGGTAAGCAGGTTGAATTGGCTGCGTATCAACTCGGCATAAGGAGCGTCAAATAAGTGACCCCCATCGACGGCTGTGCCTAACCACAGCCCGCGTGCAGATGCCAGAGAGCGCAGGGAGGGGAACGGGATTGGGGAGGCAGGCGGTTCCGGAAAGGAGAAGGGATCGAAAGGCACTTCGACCGGATGGCAGGAAGGGTAGATTTTCCTGGCTGCCAGGGGAGGAGGAAGAGTCAGAGTGGGAGGGGGTGTAAACGTAGATACCAGGGCAGGTGTGCTGGTAGGTGAGGGAGAAGCGGTGAGTGTGGCTGATGGAGAGGGCGTGATGGTAGGGGAAGGAGAGTCAGTGATCGCTGAAGTAGGAGACTCGGCGAGCGCGGGGTTTGAAATCGTGCTGACAGCAGTTCCTGTACCACCCAGGTTTTGAGCACAGGCACTGGATAGCAGCGTAATGAGAAGAAAGAGGATAAAAACCCGTATATTCATTGACATGGGCTTTCGACTATAACATAAAACCAGGAATGGAGTTTTAGACAGAAATGAAATGAAGGAAAGAAAATTCCAGAGCAATTCAACAGCGCATAGCCGCCTTAGTTTCCAGATTGGGCCGAAACGGGATTCGTCCCAACCCGCATTCTTACTGTGGGCAGCCAAAAAGTGAGCAGTGCTACAGCGAGAGCTGCCAGTATTGATGAAAATAGAAACGGCGCCATTGCGCCAAAGCCAGCCCACGCTCCAGCGCCTTGCCACAGTATTCCAGCGATCAATGAAGCCGGGAAATCCATAATTCCAATGATCGCGTTGTACGAACCGAAAGCGGTACCACGCAGCTCTTCTGGCACCAGGTCGGCAATCAAAGCCTTTGAAGTGCCGTAAGACAGGGCGTAATACAACCCATAGATGACGTACAATGTCCAGATTTGCCAGGCGGTGCGGGCCAATCCAAATCCAAGGTACACCCCTGCGAATATCAGCCAGCCACCGGCAATCAACCGCCGGCGCCCAATACGGTCCGACAGTCGTCCAGCCGGGGTGGAGACCAGCGCATACACCAGATTGAAAGCAACCAACATGGACATAATCCCGCTGATACTCAGACCGCGTTCCTGGGCGCGCAGAACCAGAAAGGCATCTGAAGAGTTACCTAACTCGAAGATACCTACGATGACCATGAACGCGAAAAAGGGTTTTCCCAGTGATTTCAAAGCCAGGCGCGGAAATTTTTTACTGCCAGAAACTGGCACATCCCTGGCTCCCACGGCCAGGGTGATTACTGCCAAAACTGCCGGGACCAGGCTGACGAGCACTATAGCCTGAAATGTGTCCAGCTGTAAAGTTCCAGAATCTGCCTGAAATTCCCTGACCACCCACCAGGCGATCAACAGGCCCAGCACGGCACCCGCCGTGTCGGCTGCCCGATGGAAACCAAAAGCCAACCCGCGGTTGTGTGCATCTGATAAATCGGCTACCAAAGCATCCCTGGGTGCCGTTCGAATTCCTTTACCGACACGGTCTGCCCAACGGGCTCCAGCGACGACCATCCAGCTGTCGGCAAAATAGAAGAGGGGTTTGACCAGGGCGGAAAGCCCGTAGCCGGCGACTGCCAGCCACTTGCGCTGCCCGATCTTATCCGAGACCCAGCCGGAAATAAGTTTCAATAAGCTGGCTGTGGCTTCGGCAAGGCCTTCGATGAAACCGATGACATTTGTTCTTACACCCAGGACATTTGAAAGGTAAAGTGGAAGGAGGTTGAACACCATTTCACTGGAGATATCCATGAATAAGCTGGTCAGGCTGACTGCCCAAACGTTGCGCGACAACCAGCGCGTTTTTTTGGTGGTGTTCTCCTGGGGAGTGCTCATCTCTGAAGCCTAAAACCCGGGTGATATGATGGATAGTATACCGCGCCAAGAAATTTGAATCAGGATCGAAGGCAGACAATGATGATCTTTCAAAACTTCCTGGGGTAGAATTCGTATACTAATCACAGCCTCTGGTTTCCAGACAGAGCCTGGCTGCAAATGTCATAAAATAATTCGGGAGATC
Source organism: uncultured Chloroflexia bacterium (assembly GCA_963698765.1). Lineage (GTDB taxonomy): Bacteria > Chloroflexota > Anaerolineae > Anaerolineales > UBA4823 > CAVOSB01. The sequence goes on along the minus strand of CAVOSB010000029.1, from coordinate 184,029 downwards.
GAAATGAGTGCACCAGTGGAACTAATCGTGGCTGCTTTCAAAAATTCACAGAAAGCAGACCTGGCATTAAAATCTCTGAAGGAGCTGGAAAAAGAAGGCGTGATCCGCTTGCTGAATGCCGCCGTGTTGAAAAAGGATGATCACGGGATAGTCTCAATTCATGAGACACAGGATATTCATGCCGGACAAGGAGCAATATTCGGTGCGATCGTCGGTGGACTGATCGGCCTGCTGGGCGGTCCTGCGGGGGTGATCGTGGGAGCAGCGGCCGGGGCGGCGACTGGAGGAGTGGCTGCTGACAGGATCGATATGGGTTTTCCTGATGAGAACTCTGCACGAATTAAAACAGACCCTGATGCCGAATTCATCAGCGATCCTGGCTCTGATCCAGCACGAATGGGTCGAGCGCGTAGCTGCAGAGATGGAAGAATTCGGGGCGGATTTATTCAAAGGCGCACTAAAAGCTGAGATCGCTGAGCAGCTATCAAGGGAAGTTGAAGGCTCATCCTGATTTCTTAACGTCTCGGGTAACAGGATATAAACGATATAAACATGGAAATCAGCCTGGCGCTCGGTGGAGGTGGGGCTAAAGGAATAGCTCATATTGGGGTACTGCGCTGCCTGGAACGAGAAGGTATCCGGGTTGCGGCGGTCGCTGGAACGAGCGCCGGGGGGATTGTGGCGGCGTTATTTGCGGCGGGATACAGCCCCGACGAGATCCTGGAGCGCTTTAAGAAGCTCGATTTTTCTCAAATGTACCGCCATGTCCCTGGTGACCAACCATCGCTGCTCGGTGCGGCTGGAGTGAGAAAAGTGGTTTCTGAAATGATCGGAGAACGCAAATTCTCGGATCTGAAGATACCGGCTGCGCTGGTGTCTGTAGACCTGCGCAGTGGGAAAGAGGTCGTCCTCAAAGACGGTTGTGTAGCAGAGGCCGTGATGGCGACAATTGCCTTGCCTGGTATCTTACCCCCAGTGGAGAAGGATGGTTTATTCCTGGTGGATGGCGGGGTGCTGAATCCGGTACCCGTGGCACCCGCCAGGGCATTGGCGCCAAATTTACCCGTAGTGGCTGTGGTTCTAAATACAGTGCCTTCGGAGCCCAGAGAGACACTCGGGCCGCCGCGCATCTTTCAGAACATTCCCCTGGTGAATAAATTCTCAGGACTGCGCCTGGCACAGGCATTGAATATTTTCATCCATTCAATGGAAGTTAGCGGCAGCTACACAACCGAACTGCGATTACAAATCGATAAACCCGATGTCATTCTACGGCCAGAAGTATCGGATATCGGGCTTTTTGACCGGGTGGATGTAGATGAAGTCGTCCAACTGGGAGAAAAAGCCCTGACAGCAGTCCTGCCAGAATTGAAGCAAGCTGCTCGCTGGAACCGCAGGTTGTCAAGATACCTGTATAGCCGGATGTGAACCCCAGTTCCCGGGAGATCTCGATAAAGAAGTCCAGCGATGTGGGACGAGCCGCTGCACTTGCCCCATTGGCAGGTTTGAGTTAGGATAGACGGAAAATCGATTGTCACTTGCATATGAAAAAATCCTCCCAAAAACTGCAAGACCATCCTGGCCCTGGATTTGATAATACCATCCTAGCCGCAATGAGGGAAAATGGATCCTGCGATCACTACGTCCTATCAGGATAACGTCTCGAAGAGAGATCTGGGCCAAACTGTTATCCTCCTGGTGGGTGATGTGGTCACATTGGGCCTGGTTACGGTCTTCGGTTTCGCGACCCACGGGACATTCGGCACTGCCGGGATGCGAATGTTATCGACTTTTATTCCGCTGGTAATTGCCTGGCTCCTGGTTGCGCCTCACCTGGGTGCCTTCGATCTTCAAGGCGTAAAAAATTACCGGAATTTATGGCGGCCGTTCTGGGCGATGGTGATTGCAGGTCCGATGGCCGCATGGCTGCGTGGAGCATGGTTGAATGCCCCGATTCTGCCAATATTTGTGGTCGTCCTGGGGGGCTTCAGCGCTCTGGGTTTACTTTTCTGGCGGAGTATTTATTTTTTAATCGGGCAGATAAGGCGAAGAGAAAATGGATGAGAATGCCTTGATACTGGATGCCAGTCGAGGCGATCTTGAAGCCTTTAACCGCCTGGTGCTGGCATACCAGGATATTCTGTACAACCAGGCATACCGGATTATGGGAGATAAAAACTCGGCAGAAAGACGCGACCCAGGACGCGTTCATTTCGGCATTCAGGCACCTGTCAACATACAGGGGAGGTTCTTTTAAAGCCTGGTTATTACGGATAATTACGAATATCTGCTACGACGAACTCCGCCGGCGTAAACGCCGACCGACTTCGCCGCTCGAGCCCCTGGATGATAACGACGAGGAAGTCGAATCTCCCAGCTGGCTCTCTGATCCGGGAGAGAGGCCAGAAGAGGCGATCGAACGAAATGAGCTGTCGAACGCTATCCAACTGTGTTTAGGCAACCTGCCGATCGAATTCCGGGAAGTAGTTATCCTGGTCGATATCCAGGAAATGGATTACGCGGAAGCAGCCAGCGTGATTCGAACACCAGTCGGCACGGTAAAAAGCCGATTGGCGCGCGCCAGGGTCCGCATGCGGGATTGCCTGCAGCAGCACAGGGAACTTTTACCAGCCTCAATACGTCTGATGGGGGAGAGTAAAGTATGACGACTCCAATTACCCCCCGCGATTGGGAATTCTTATCAGCTTACCTGGATGGTGAACTTAAGGATAAAGAGAAGAAGCTGCTTGAGGACCGGGTTCGAGAAGATGAAAATCTGCGTCTTTCTTTAGAATCATTACAGCAGGTCCAAGCCGTATTAAGAAGCCAACCCATCCAGCGCGCTCCGCGTAATTTCACCCTCACACCCGTAATGGCGGGAATGGATAAAGGCAGAAGCCAGGCTGCGCCAGTTTTCCGAGTCATGAGACTGGCTTCGGTTCTGGCAACCATTTTCCTGGTAGTGATATCAGTGGGGAATCTGTTAGCGAACCGGATGCAGCCGGTGCAAGTCTCCCAAACATTTGCCCAACAGCCCGCTTTCGGTATGGGAGGCGGTGGTGGTGGAGGTGGCGGTTCAGAATCCGAAGAAAGCCTATCAGTCCCTGAAGCGCTGCAGGTAGAAGAACAGATCACATCAGAGGTAAGCGATATGGCGGCAGATGTGCTGCAAGTAGAGCCTCTGCCGGCCGGTACGGAGAGCGAGCTGAAAGCAGCGGTTCCCAACCCGACTCCGACTCCCCAACCACCAGTAGAGTCTCTGCGCAAAGCTCCCGAGGCGGGACAACCCCTGGAGGCGGAATCTGATGAAATTGACGGTGCGCAGACGAAAGCATCAACGATCACTTTGATTGGAGGATTGCAGATCATACTGGCAATCCTGGCGATAACCACCGGCGTACTTGCGGTTTATTTACGCCAATCCACACGCTAACTGGTAAAATCAGAAAAATTTTATAAGATGTGTGCCCTGCTGTTGGGAGAAATTAACTTCTGCCCCCGATGCGGGACGGAGGTGATTCAAGCCGAGAGGTTCGGAAACCTGCGTCCGGTTTGCCCTGCCTGTGACTGGGTTTTTTTCGCAGATCCCAAGGTAGCCGCAGCGGCGTTGATCGAAACTGACGGAAGAATCTTGCTGGTGCGCAGGGCTAACGATCCGATGCGCGGGTTATGGACGCTTCCTGCGGGCTTCATCGATGCGGGTGAGAACCCGGCTGATGCCGTGGTGCGTGAATGCCTGGAAGAAACGGGCTATCGGGTTCAAATTACCCGCCTGGTTGATGTATTATTTGGACAGGAGCATGCGAGGGGTGCTCACATCCTGATTGTCTACCAGGCTGAAATCGTGGCAGGGGAAGCGGTGGCCGGCGATGATGTCGATCAGATCGGGTTCTTCTCACGCCAGGCGCTGCCTCCGCTGGCATTTAATACCACACAAAAGATATTATTTCGTTCTAAGCAACCTGGTTAATAATACTCAACCTAAGAAAGGGTGACTGAAATGAACAAGCCAACGAAAATCTTGCCGATACTACTCATGATCCTGATCGGTATGAGCCTGGCATGCAATTTTTCCTTCTCACTTTCGGATCCTACTCCTACACCTTCTCCCACACAAGCCCCTCCGACGGACACCCCGATCCCACCACCACCTACCCTGCCTCCTCCTCCCACAATTGCGCCGACTGCAATCGGAGCTCCAATTACCCAGGCGACTGAAGCACAGTCTCCGCAGGGAGAGCGTACTGAATCCAGATGCTTCCAGCTCGGGAGATATTTATTATTCCGAAACAATGGAGAACCTGGACAACTGGAGCCATTTCCTGTTGAAAGGCGATGAAGCAGATGTAAACTTCGAGGTTTTCGACAACCGCTGGCGCTCAGAAATCAATGCCCAGGACACCTGGTTGTATTACATGTTCGAAGGCGGCAACTTTTCAGATATCCAGATTGACTTGCAGGTGGAAAACCGCGCTTCGAATACAAATTTTGTTGGAATAATCTGCCGCTACAGTGAAAACGGCTGGTATGAGACGAATATTTTGAATACCGGAGAGTATTTTGTATATTACTCAACCGGGGAAAATGGGGGTAACCAGTTATCCACCATGCATAAAGGTGCCAGCAGATCTATACTCACCGGGAAGAAGGTCAATAATTATACGGTGATCTGCCAATCCGACCAGCTAAGCATTTTCATAAATGGAACTGAAGCGGTAAGCATCCCACTGCGCACGGGTGAATACCGCTATTTGCCTGAAGGCCAGGTTGGCCTGTCCGTCTCGACCACTTCTGTCATCCCTGTTGTGGTGGATTTCCTGCAGTATATCTTAAGCGTACCGTAAAGAACAAAAAATCCAACAGACAGGCTGCAGTAAAGCGGGACCTTCCGCATGTATGCGGCCTGTTCTTTTTTAAAAATACAGTATCAGGACTAATAATGTATACTTTGAATCAATTACCTGGTTAGCATCAGAAATGGAAACTGAGCTGTCGATTCATATTCGTAAGCGAATACCCGTCATTCTGGTTTGGCTATTAGTACCAGCCGTCCTGGCGTGTAATGCAGTGAATCTGCTGGTCGAAAAGACTCCCGAACTGCTGGTCACGACGACCGTGGATGCCTCTGCCACTGCTGTTGAGGGTGCGGTTGGGAGCCTCGATGATCTGGAAAGAGCCGTGGTCCACATCGAAACTGAAGGCACGTACCGAGAACCTTCCGAAGGGTTAAAGGTGGACGTAGAAGGATCGGGAACTGGCTTTATCATCGACCCTACAGGCGTCGCGGTCACCAATAACCATGTAGTAGCCGGCGCAAGCCTACTGCGGGTATGGATTTCCGGTGAGACCGAAGCACGCAGCGCGGTTGTGCTGGGTACGTCCGAGTGTTCTGACCTGGCAGTGATCGACATTGATGGAGATGGATTTAAATTCCTGGATTGGTATGAAGAGGAAATAAAAGCCGGCCTGGATGTTTATACGGCTGGATTTCCGATCAGCGGTGCGGGCATCGGTTACTCCCTGACCAAAGGCATTGTATCCAAGCCGCAGGGCAGTGTGAACTGGCCCGTGGCTTCGGTTGATAATATCATCGAGCACACGGCCCGAATCAATCCCGGAAATTCCGGCGGGCCATTGGTGACAGGCGAGGCGCGGGTAGTGGGTGTAAATTTCGGGTTCAATTCGAACCTGGATCAGAATTATGCTGTCTCCCGGGATGAAGCGCGACCGATCATCGAACAGCTGCGGGGCGGTACCGACGTCAACTCCCTGGGAATAAATGGGATCGGTGTTCAGGGGCAACTGCAGGGCAGTGAAGTGGTTGGGGTGTGGGTGCGATCAATCAAAGCGGGTTCTCCAGCAGACCTGACCGGTCTCCGTCCGGGTGACATCATTACCCATCTTGGGGGGGAGACATTAAACGACGGCACCCTGGGTGGGTACTGCGCCATCGTGCGCTCCAGCCAGCCCGGCCAGCCAATTGATGTAACGGTGATCCGTTCGGATAACCTAGATGTGTACAGCGGGCAGTTCAACGGCTCGGCCCTGGCGAGAACCAGCGCGACGCAGGATCTCGCTACTCCAGCAGCGGGAGACCTGGGTAATCCAAATGCCAACCAGCCTGGTGAAATATTCTTTTCAACCGATTTTAACGCGCCGGATAACTGGTACGCGATGACTGTGCCAGACAGTGAAAATTACCAAGCGACAACCGATGGAGGTAAGCTGCGTTTATTCATCGAGCCAAAAGAAGTGACACTCTATACTTTCTATGAGCTCGATTTGAACAACCCGGATGTGAGAATCGAGACCCTGGCTCAGAAGATCGAGGGGCCAAACTCCAACAACATCAGCCTGGTTTGCCGGGCAACGGATGCTGGATTCTATGAATTCAGCATGACCAGCGGAGGGTATTGGAATATTTATCTATACAAGGTAGATGGGGTCAAATACTCTTACACGGTTCTTACATCAGGCGCTTCCACGGCTGCTGAACTGATGAATAAGCCGAATGAGCTCGCGGCAGTTTGCGTGGGCGACCTGCTGACTTTTTACATCAACGGAGTCAAAGTCGGCTCAACCAGCGATTCGACTTTTCCAGGCGGGGGTGAAGTGGGAGTCTCAATCTGGGGTAAGGCCGCTGGTTTGAGTGTTGAATTCGAGTATTTCACAGCGCTGGTTCCTGATGGCTCGCCGTTAGCTTTTAATCCACAGTGAAATGGATTGTCTGCTCACTCTGGTTCCCGGCCTGGTCGAATGCGACGACTCGGATGGTGTGTTCCCCTGGCGTTGTTTTCCATAAGACTGCAAACGGAGGCTGTTGAAGAGTGGCCAACAGCTGGCCATCTAAAAAGATCGATACTGTATCTAATTCGAGATTGTCCTGTGCTTGAATTTCCACCAGCAGCTCAGGTTTGTTATTGGTTGAGAAGTGCGCACCATCGAATGGATGCGCGACTTCAACCGCCGGCGGCTGGTTATCCACAGTCACCAGGACGCCAAAACGCTGTACGCTTTTATCCTGAAGAATGACCAGCAGCTGAATAGCATACAGGCCGTCAAGTCCCGTCGTATCCCAAAACCCTAAATCCCCATTTACGACCTGGGAGGCAAAATCTTCACCAGTCTGATACCAGGACTGCGGACTCAGCCCGCTTCCAATCTGCAAACGGTATCCGGAAAAATCCGGGCCAGCCGCGGTACCGGTAATCGAAACGACGCCGCGTACGACCTCGAACATGCCGGGCGAATGAATGGCTGCATTCTCCCATTTTTGCTGGCTGTTTGGGATGGGATCGTAGCTGTCAGGTGGAAGCTGCAATCCGGATGTCTGCGCCCATAGCTGCGCTTCTGGGGGAAGAACCATGAAAACACGCCGTTCCAACAAATCCGGCGGTGTGAAGAGGGAGGCCAGTAATCCCGTGGCCTGGTTTACCTGAAGTGTTCTGAAGAGAGTGTCCTCCTGGAGTGGTTCAGTTCCTTCCAGAAAGACTTCTTTGACCACTGCGGGGCATTCAGAGGTTGGGAGCATGCCAGAAGGATCGCAGACTTCGATAAAGCTCAAGCCGGATGGAACCGACCAGTTTTCAGAAGGCAGGTTCTGATGGGCGGACTTCACAACCGCCGACCATAACCCGATTGCCGCTTCTTCATAACCTTCATCGAGTTGGGGAGAAGCCTGTTCGGCAGAGCCACTGCCCTGTGAGCCTGCCCATAAACCGACGACCAGTTGGGGGGTGTAGCCCAGCACCCAGCTGCTTCCACCGTCCAACGTCCGCCCAATTTTCACGGCTGCCGGCCGGTCGATCTCCAGGTAATTGGGACTGCCGAGGCTCGGCCAGCGGGCTGGTTCATCGGCCAGCACATCCGTGATCAAATAAGAAAGCTGGGGAATCAAGATCGGCTGGGTTTCAGCTTCACTCCAATCGAGGATGACATTACCGTGGTAATCTTCGACTTCAGGATGGCCGTTGAGCTCAACTCTCCATTGGTTGTTTCGCCGATAAATGCCATTGGCGGACCAGACAGATCGCGACCGGCACGTACCCCTTGATTGGCGAACACACCGAATGCATGTGCGGCCTGTATCAGGCTGATTTCACCGAACAAATCCAGAGGTGATGAACCTGGAGAAGGCGTAAAACCCTCAGGCAGCAGGCCGATCTGCCGGGAAATGCGCAGGATATCTGCTGCACCGACCTGGTCGAGAAGCCCCGCTGTGGGTACCAGGTAGTCATTGACAAGTGCTGTTCGCAGGCGGACTGGTCCGTGATATTGCCCGTTGAAATTTTCTACATCCGAATATGAATCACCTGGAGGTATATCCCAGGCCAATGTGGAAGGACTGAAGCCCTGCGTGAAGGACGCAAGGTAGATAAATGGAGTTGATAGAGTACCAACAGGGTGAGGTTTTAATGAAGAAAAATCAGTATCCGAGACCGGGTATCTGGACATGAGCATAATTTGCCCGGAGCGTGGATCGAGTATCTGCAGCTCTATCTGTGGATTCAGAACTCCAGAATTTACTGAAGGCGGTAATTCTGGCAACAGGCCGAGCGCCGGGCAATTTTCCGCATTGATTGAAACAGTCCCAGCCTGTTTTTCCAGGCGTGCTATCTGGTACCGCGCTGTGCAGTCGATTTTTTGGTAAAGGTCGAAATCCAGGGTCGTGATCACGCGTAGGCCACCGCGCTCGATCTGCGAGCGTCTGAATTGGGTCTGAAGCTGAGACAGCGCAAGGTGCATAAAAACCGGGGTGATATTATTTTGAGGATTTTTAAGATTGAATTGTTCCTGATTAGAGAGCGCGGCGCGCATGGCAGGCTGCTCACGCGTCGCGATGATGCCGTCCTGGGGACTGATTAGCCGGTATTCAAGCATCTTCAGGATGACAGATTTTTGACGTTCGAGTGCCGCGAGTGGATCGTCGAGTGGATTTATCGCCGGATTAGCGGGAATTCCGGCTAAAAGTGCCGCTTCTGCCAGGCTGAGGCCCGTTGCGGATTTGCCGAGATAAAACCTGGCAGCTGCATCCACCCCGTAAGCCATGTGGCCGTAATCGGCGCTGTTCAGGTACCATTCAAGCACCTGGTTCCGACCGTAACGGCTGGTAAGCTGGAACGCCAGCACTCTATTTCGCAGCGACGCCCGCCACCCGTCCAGTTCTCCCGGCAGCAGGAATTCTAATGCCAGACTCTGGGCGAGTGTTGGCTGGTTTTCTAGAAACAAACCTGAGAAAGTGAATCCAACATGCTGCCAGAAGGCAGGATCGGTGGAGGCGAGCGTGGCGGAGATCACGGTGGTCGGTATGAGCTGCTTTGGTGAATCGCTCGCCAGGAAGAGATAATCCGACCCAGTGGATAGTGAATTTTGCAGCACGGCGATCATGTGTTCGCCAGTGCGGTCGTAAAACCGGGTAGGCTCGAGCAGGTTTCCATCCGGTGGCTGCAAGAGGGTAGGAAGCGCGTCGATTGAGGGGATATCTTGAACCAGGCTGGAATAGGCAAGCGAAGCAAAAAACGCACCAAGAGCAATCAAAATCCCGAGCGCAAAACCGCAGCCCTGGCCAATTTTCCTGGTTGGATTCCGGCGAAGAGCTGCCCTTCGCCGCTGCCGCATCTGGGTGATCTGAGTAGTGGTTGTCATGGTTTGCGCATGACCGGATTCTTGAAAGAGATCGGGGTGCTTACTCAGCCTGAGACAGCAATTCTCGAGCAGATTGCAGGGTGCTTTGACTCAGGTTTCCCAACATCTGGGCAAGCTCAATAAGACGTTCTTCACCCTTCAAGTCCTTGATCCTGGTGCTTGTGCGCCCGTCTGCGAGCTGTTTTTCTACATGCAAATGCTGTGTACCGAAAGCAGCGAGCTGCGGTAGATGAGTGATGCACAGCACCTGGTGCTTCTGACCCAGGTGTTTGAGTTTCAGACCTACGACGCTGCCAACCCTGCCGCCTATACCCTGATCGATCTCGTCGAAGATGAGGGTAGGTATGTGGTCAGCCTGGATCAGCACGTTCTTGAGAGCCAGCATCAGCCGGGAAGTTTCGCCTCCCGAGGCGATCTTTACCAGGGGTTTGAACCCTTCACCCGGATTAGGAGCTATCAAGAATTCGGTCTTCTCAAGACCCTGGGGATAATACGCCATGAGAGTACCTCCAGGAATTGGTACACCCTGGGGATCGGGTACTTGCAAAAAACTCACCTGAAAGCGGGCGCCCGACATCTGCAACTCCTGGAGCTCAGTTTCGACCAGGCGTTCCAATTCCCTGGCAGCTGAATGTCGTGCCTGGGAAAGCGCCCAGCCGGTTTCACCCAATGTCTCCACCAGGGATTCTCTCTCCTTCTCCAGCTCCAGGAGTCGATCGGCAGAAGTGGAGATCTCTTCCAGCTGATTTTGAGCCTCCTGCGCGTAATCCAGGATTGCTTCGTCTGTCTCGCCGTATTTTCTTTTCAAAGAATGGATCAATGCCAGCCGTTCTTCGACCTGGTCAAGACGCCTCGGATTAAACTCAATGCCCTCAAGATATAAACGCAAGGTATGGATCAGATCGCTGAGGCTCTCAAACAACGTCCCAAATTGGTCCCGCATTGCTTCTTGCGACGGATCGTAGCGTGCCAGGCTGGTAAGGCCTGTCACTGCCTGCCCGATCAAGTCGGAGGCGGAAGGGGATTCAGGTGTGCCTTCATCCAACGCAACCAGCGAGGACTGCACAAGGGAGGAGATGACTTCGGAATTGCTGAGCCGGTTCCTTTCACCGAGCAGCTCTTCTTCCTCACCAGTGGTGAGATGCGCAGAGAGGATCTCGTTGATCTGATAGCGAAGCATGTCGGTCCGGCGGGCAGCGTCCTGCTCTGCCTGGTGTATACGCTGAATCTCATGGTCGACGGTTTGCAGGCGGTGATACGCAAGCTGGTATTTGGGCAGCAGATCCTTGAGCGGATTCTGAGGATCGGTCGAGGCGAAGCGGTCCAGCAGTCCAAGATGTTGATTGACTTTGAGCAAAGATAGATGATCCGATTGACCGTGGACGTCAACCAGGAGCTCCCCAATTTCCCGCAGCAGGCTTACATTTACCACCCGCCCGTTTACTCTGGCGATGCTGCGTCCATTGGAGCGGATTTCTCGGCCCATACTGAGCATATCCGGTTGGTCCAGCAGCTCTTCCCGCCGCAAAATGGCATGCAAGTGCGGCTGTAAGGATTCAGGGATTTGAAAAAGCGCTTCGACATTGGCACGCTGAGCGTCGGTGCGTACCTGGGTCGCATCCGCCCTGCCCCCCAGGATCGTTTCGACTGCGTCGATGATGATCGACTTTCCCGCTCCTGTCTCACCGGTGAACGTCACCAGGCTGGATTTAAGCTCTACGTCCAGGCGGTCGATAATGGCGAAATCTTCGATGTGCAGCTGTACCAGCATTACTTGATTCGGATACCTCCCAGCCGATAGAGCACCGTAGAAGTCACCGTAAAGGCATAAATCCCCTGCCAAAGAAGACGTAAAGACAACAATCCGAAACCGCCATAGAAAACGAGAACCATGAGGATTGTGAATGTGCTTCCCAGCGCGGCTGCTATTCCGGATAAAATCGTGAGTTTACGGGAGCGTCTCTTTCGAACTACAAAACGGACGGCTTCAGCGACAATCATCCCGGCAATTGGAGCGATGAAGATGATAAAAAATCCAATGCGAGACGCGATCAGGCTTCCCAGGTATGAGAGAACCGCAGCCACGATAAATGCCAGCGGGAAATCATACCATTCGGCGGTCTCGAAGATTTTCTGGTGCGAACGTATACACTCTTTACAACGGTAGCCGGTCGGTGTCAAAATTGCACATTTCGGACAGATCGGTCTTTCGCAGTTATTGCAGCGCAGGCCTGTGGCAACAGTGGGATGGTTATAACAAAAAAGCGTGGTGATCTCTTCTGTCATCGATGGTTTCCAGTGGAGGGGTTTTTGCTCATGTGTGGTGTGAGGTTGCGGTAGAAATAGCCGGGGTCTTGATTGCGTATGAATTGTACGGAATGTTCACCTGCGAAGGCGTCAACCCGGTCACCATCCAGCAGGTTGACCGGTAATTGCCCGTCAGGTGATAGAACTGCATGGTGATCGGTCAGAATGCGGATGCTTACTTTCGATCCTTCGGCGAGCACAATTGCTCGATCGACCGATAAATGAGGAGCGACTGCCACCAGTAAAATGTTCCTTAGCTCCGGATGCAAGATCGGCCCTCCTGCTGCCAGGGCGTAGGCCGTTGACCCTGTCGCAGTTGCAGCTATCAAGCCATCGGCAACATAGGTGGTCAGATAACGTCCATCCACCTCGGCTGCCAGGTGAACCGGACGCACAAACTGCCCGCGCGATACTACGATTTCATTCAATACTTCCCACTTCCCAAGCAAGGTCTCAGCGCGCCAGTGTTCAGCACTCAGCATCATCCGCCGTTCGATCCAGAAGCGGCCTGCGATGATCTCCGGCAGCACTTTGCGCCATTGATCCTGGTTGACCTCGGTCAAAAAGCCAAAGCGACCCAGGTTTATGCCCAGGATCGGAACGCCTGCCTGCCCTCCAAGATGGCCCGCCCTCAACATGGTCCCATCACCACCCAGTGCGATGATCAGGTCATACTCTTTGTTTTTGATCCCGGTGTACAGGATTTCGTCCTGTAAATATCCCTGCGAGGAGAAAATGCCATGTAAATTAAGATATGCAGCCACCTGGGCTGCTTCTTGTGCCGCTTCATCCAGCTGCGGATGAGCGATCACGGCGACTCTTTCGAAATATTTCTTTTCCGCTGGCATGTCGCGAGTATTATATTACAGAAGTCTCTGGTCACAGGTTGAGCGGAAGCCGCATCCCTGGCAGCGTTTGACGGACTCGATGCGACCGGTCAAGCGACTTTTTTCTTCCCATCAGCCGCATCTCTTCCAGTAAAACCAACAATTCTGATTCCAGCTGCGAAGTAAATTCGATTTCATACGTCCGGTTCTGGTAATGCAGAATTCCAAATTCTGGGCGCTGCTTATAGAGTCGTTCTACCAGCAGGCAGTATGCAGCCAGCTGGTAGATGTGAGCGTCGTAAGGTCCAGCCTCCACCCGTTGTGATTTGACCTCTACGGGTATCACTTTACCGGAATGCTCGACCAGATAATCTGGCCGTCCGGTGAGTCCTGAGTTTGGATCATAAAGAGCCTTTTGCACCGGCACCCACTGGCGGGTGTCGGCAGTGATGATCTTCCCAGCGGGTAAGCCGAGCGATTTTTGACGTTTTCCCACGATCCACAGCACGACCACTGCGATGAGGAAAAAAGCGATCGAAAGGGTTAACAACCAGGGAACCTCGCAGGTGAGTCTGTGGCATGTGCTCGGGATGGGATTATAGAAACCGGCGAGTCAGGTAGATCGCCCCGAGTGCCAGGGAGATGAGCAACAAAGAATATGCCAGCACTCGCAGGCATCCCAGAGAAAACACCATTCGCCCGTGCCGGTAATGGAATTCGGTGCCCTCGGCCATTTCTGGAAGGTTTGTCGATTGAGAGCCCTGTTTGAGATACCACCAGGCGCGCTGGCAGAACAGGTAAGTACCGATTTCTGAAGCCCGGATGGTGCGCATTTCTAGGCGGAATTCACCAGGTGCTTCTCAAGCTCTGCCAGGCGCTGCTCCAGCTGGTACTGGCGCAGGCTGATGGTCAGGTCGCCGCGCGTGCGTTCGGTAACTCCCCTGACGATGTCCGTCAACCGGCGAAGCCCACCCGTGATCGCATCCGGGTAATCCATCGTGATCAGGATGGCATAAATTTCATCCATGTAATCCAGGAGTTTTTCCGCCTGGTGAGTGTCGCCGTGCCGTAGATTGTCCAGGCAGCGGCGCCTGAGCTCGCCGGCGACTTCTGCCAGCCCTTGCAGGTAGGTGGCTTCTCCGACGTTCAGGCTTTCCGGATCTGGCAACTGGTCGAACAGGACCAACGAGTACAGGATGCTGGCTTCTGCAAATTCCTTAAGGGCATCCTGTGTATAACCAGCGTGGTACAAATCACCATATTGGCCGAGCTCCGATTGAAGCAAACCGACCAGCTCCTTGGCCTGTTGGATGTTTTCGCTGGCGGTATCCTGTTCGTCGCGGTGGATTGCCCGGATGGCATGTGAACAGTGCCTGATTAACGTGCGGGTCTGGGCTAATGCCCGGTCTCGGGCCTGGGTGCGTTTTTCGAAAGAAGCACGGATGCGCTCTGCAATGCCTTCAATTTTATCCATACTGGATTCTCATTCTGCTTCAGGTGCTTCAGGTGTTGCAGGTGGTTTGTCTGGTGAATTGTAAGGGCGGAAAAGGTTATCGGCCAGTGTGGGGTCACCGGGAAGATTTACGGCGCCAAAAACCGATTCATATTTGCTGAGATTGTCCGTCAGGGCGCGGAAAAAGAGTTTAGCGGAAAGCGGCGACATGATGATGCGAGAGCTGATATGGGCTTTTCCTTCTCCGGGCAGGAGCCGGGCGAAATCAAAAACAAGCTCCGAGATAGAATGGGAAATACGCACCATATTCACATATTCAATTTCCAGATCGGGAGGGAGCTCCATGGGTGGAGCCACGCGGTCCGGACCTTTTGGTGGTAAGTCGGTCATAGAATTTTGCTCCAGGGAGATGAAATGCGTAACAAGGCAGCTGATGAAATGAGTCAGCTGCCTTGTCGTTGAGATAGAATTTCTTAGAAGGGGATTTCTTCGGAGTCCCCGGTTTGCGGAGCCAGGGCTTCATCCGATTGGTATGCGCCTTGATCTTCTCCTCGGCTCGACAGGAAACGAACCGTGTTGGCGGAAATTTCATAAGATGCAGCCGGTGTACCATCCTGGCGTGTCCAGATTCTCGGACCTCCAGTAGTTTGATCGGGATTCAACCGACCTTCCACCAGGACTTTGCTGCCTTTCTTAAGATATTGGTTGGTAGTTTCAGCTTGTTTTCCCCAGACAGAAACCCTGAACCAGATGGTTTCCTTGACCTGCTGACCGCTGGAATTGTTGTATTGACGATTGGTGGCGACGCTCAAATCACAAACTGCCTGGCCGCTGGGGAGATATCTCATCTCAGGATCGCGACCCAGGTTTCCTACGATGATGATAGTGTGGTACATGATAACCTTCCTTTACAGTGAGTGTTCTGTCTTAGGTTCCGGACGCACACCGCCCGGGGCAGATCTGGTAGGACTCACTGCTGTAAGGAAATTGTACACGGAAACATTCCGAGGTGGGAAAATTTTAAGATTACTGTTAATCGTTCCTAAATTGAAGGCAGTAGTGGTGAAATGTGTTGCTGACCCAGGCGTTTCCCAGGCCATACGGCGCAAGCCGGATGTCGTCCTGGCACCAGATTCGTTCATCCTTCAAAGTGAATATCTTGCCGAGACTCCGGCTGAGATCCCAGGCCAGGGGATAAATCTTGCCGCCTTTTTTAATATTCTTAACTATGATCGTCAGGTATGCCCCCTGTCTCAGGAAAGGTTTCAGGCCTGCATAGATCTCCACAAGCTGGAACAGGAAAAGATCGTATTCGTCGATATTTCCGAGGTCTGCAGGATCCTCGGAGTAGAAGACGTCCAGGGAGGCGGAACTGCGCCGGTTTTTCTGGGTCTGTGCTCCATAGCTGCGCAGCATATTCCAATATGGAGGTGAAGTGATCACATAATCTATGACTGGGATTTGGTGGAGCGCCGAAAGCGCCGGATATTGTCCGGCATTTCCCAGGATTATCTCCGATTTCAGTCCCGTACAACTTTTACCAAGGGATGTCCGTTCCTGCTCGATCACTTTCCGGCCTAATTCGGCGTAATCGGGATTTAGCTCGATCCCGAAGCTGTGGCGACCTGACCGCAGGGCACCAACCAGGGCGCTGGCAGTTCCAGCCATTGGATCCAGGACAACCTGTTCACGTTTGGTGAAGAATTCGATAAATTCCTGCGCCAGCGTCTCCGGGAATTTTGCCGGGTGGCGCAGAAGCTCATCATGCCTGGGCGGCGGGGTGTGGATGAACCATGACTTCTGGAATTTCAACCAGGTTTTTGGATCCAATTCGTTCAGGCGGTTTACGAAAGTGCGTTTGGACATCTCTTGTCAATCAAGTAAGCTATAAATGATCAAATCGGAGAAATTTACAGTCACGCGGTCCTCGCCTCCTGCCCGTGTGAAAACTCCCAGCCCGCCATTCAGCAGGGAAGCATCATTTATGTCGAAAAGGTGCTGCCCGTTGACATAAAATCGAAGCTCGTTTCCCTTCACCCATACACCCAACCGGGAGCGGCTGGGAGCGCCAGGAGGTACGGCAGCACTTAGAATGGGAGGAATTGAGGCCGAAGCCTGTCCCTTCAACACCCGGTCAAGCCGGGCATGTCCATCGCAGGTAAGGGCGAAGCGGAATAAATCCTGAGTTGAAGAGACCCTCACCAGCACTCCATATTCATCATTGCCCCGGCAGATTGTCGGATTGGCGGTAATTTCTAAATAATAATCATTTTCCGAAAAGTCCTTCAGAATGCTGAAAAGGAAGCCACGCGGCTGGATGACAGCCATGCTCAGCTCGTTGATTCCGGGTGAGATGCTCCCTTCAGGAGACTCGCCGGTTTCCCAGTTATCGAGGCTGCTGAAATCGTCCGAGAAAACCGGTTCCCCATGCTCCAGCGGCGGCTGTGGGGTGGGTGTGCTGCCTCTCGAAATTGTGGTCGAGCGTGTTGCAGTTGCAGTGGGAGGAAACCAGACAAATGTCGGTGTGTCTGTTGCAGAGAGCTGTGTGGGGATCGGGGTTGTGAATCTGCTTCCTGCAGGACCGGTCGGACTGCAGGCTGATATAAGCACTGTTATAAGAAGGATAAATATCAGCCGGCCAGCTGTTCGAAAGAAAAATACGGGTCTTGTTGGGTGATGATGACCTCTGGGAGACTCAAATTGAACCGGGTGGTGTGTGACTGTCACTTCCTAACTATACTATGGAATTGAAGCACTGATCCTCGTGTGATGTAAAATATGATGGAGGGAAAGTAATTATCAATAAAGGAGTCAACATGCGCAAAAAAGGGATTTTGATCACTGGAGCGGCAGGAGAAATTGGCGATGCCCTGGTAAAAGCCCTGGCAGAAAAAGGGGCTACTCAGATTGTGACGCTGGATTTGAAGCCGCTATCCGCCGAATTAACACCCCTGGTGATCCACAACCAGGGGGATTTGATGGATGAGGCGCTCCTGGCCCGCCTGGTGAGCGAATATGAAATCAGCACGATTTTTCACCTCGCAGCTTTGCTGTCCACGCGTGCGGAATTTACTCCTGAGCTGGCACACAAGGTAAACGTTGAAGGAACCATGGGATTGTTAAAATTGGCATCCGAGCAATCTCAATGGCGTGGTGAGCCGGTGTTATTCATCTTTCCCAGCTCTATCGCGGCGTACGGGATGCCGGACCTGGGGATCAAAGCCGAATATCCCCGGGTGCGCGAGTGGGAGTGGAATTATCCAACCACCATGTACGGATGTAATAAGCTATACTGCGAGATGCTTGGCATATATTACAGCCAGTATTACCGGCAGCTGGCGACAGAACGCCCGGTGATGCTGGATTTCCGGGCGCTGCGTTTTCCTGGACTGGTGAGTGCATTTACGCTCCCAAGCGGCGGCACCAGTGACTACGGACCGGAGATGCTGCACGCCGCTGCGAAAGGGGAGAGTTATGCCTGTTTTGTGCGCTCAGATTCCTGCATCCCTTTCATGTCGATGCCGGATGCCATCAAAGCTCTGCTGAAGCTGGCAGAAGCCCCGGCCGCTAATTTGAGCCGCAGGGTTTACAACGTCACCAGCTTCAGCCTGTCGGCAGCTGAATTTCGCGAACAGGTATTGAGATACTTTCCTGAGGCGAAGATCAGTTTTCAACCAGACCATCACCGCCAAGGAATTGTCGACAGCTGGCCCAGTGGTTTGAATGATAATGACGCTCGACGGGATTGGGGGTGGCAGCCAGAATACGACCTGCAGCGTTCATTCGCCGAGTACCTGGTGCCGAATATAATGGAGCGCTACCGATGACAGAACAACTGAAACTCGGTTTTATCGGCCTGGGCCTGATGGGTAAGTCCATGGCGCGCAACTTACAAAAAGCCGGATTTCCCTCTCATCGTGCATAACCGCAGCCGAGGGGCAGTCGAAGAGCTGGTAAAGGAAGGAGCCAGTGCTGCCAATTCTCCAGCGGAGGCAGCCAGCCAGGCGGATCTGGTTTTTACCTGCCTTCCTGACACTCCAGATGTCGAATTGGTGGCCCTGGGAGATAAGGGTATCATCGAAGGTGCACATGACGGCCTGGTATTCGTGGATCATTCGACCATCAAACCAGCAGCAGCTCGCGCGATTTCTGCCTCCCTGGCCGTAATTGGGGTGCGGTGCCTGGATGCACCCGTTTCAGGGGGTGATATTGGGGCACGCGATGGGACATTAACTATCATGGTAGGCGGCTCAATTGAAGCCCTCGAAAAAGCCCGCCCGGCGCTGCAAGCCATGGGGAAAAACATCACCCATGTCGGTGAGAGCGGAGCTGGCCAAATCGCAAAAGCCGCCAACCAGATTATGGTGGCTGCGCAAATGGTGGCTATGGGCGAATTGCTGATTTTCGCGAAGAAGACCGGCGCCGACCCACAAAAAGTCATTGAGGCGATACGCGCAGGCGCAGCGCAATGCTGGACACTGGATGTGAAACCTCCGCGACTGTTCCAGGGAAACCGCCAGCCGGGCTTCAAGGCCTACATGCAGGCCAAGGATTTGTCGATCGTGATGGATACTTCTCGCCAATACGGGCTTCCGCTGCTGTCTGCTGGAGTTCGACTCGCAAATTTTCAATGCTATGCTCGAGATGGGAATGCGTGAGCTGGACAACTCGGCTGTTATTGGGGTAATTGAATCACTGGCGAATGTGAAATTGTTGGATCCTTGAGGAGATTTCAGGAAGTGAAATGACGTGAACAAGCTGCGGTTTTCATGGCCCGGAATTAGAGACTACCTGCTTGTCATTCTGGGTAGTATTGCCCAGGCTCTGGCAATCCGGTTTTTCCTGGTTCCTGGCGATCTGGTAGGTGGGGGAGTGAGCGGAATATCCCAATTGATCAACCACTACACTGGCTGGCCAATCGGGTTGATGATTTTTCTGGGTAACATCCCATTGTTCCTGCTGGGTTGGCGTTATCTGGGAGGAAAGGGTTTTGCATTCCGGACAGCGTTTGCCGTCACAGTGATTTCTCTTTTTACCGAGCTGCTGGCACTTTTCCCGCCTGCAGGTGGGCTGACAGACGACATGATTTTGAATACCTTGTACGGGGGTATTTTGAGTGGAGTAGGTTATGGCCTGGTTTATTGCGGCCGTGCGACCAGCGGAGGCAGCGATATCCTGGCGCGCATACTGGTTCATAAGCGCGGCATTCCAGTATCTCAGAGTTATTTTCTGACGGATGCAATCGTGATACTCGGTGCCGGTGTCACCTTTGGTTGGGAAAACGCCCTGTATGCACTGGTTGTTTTGTATATCAGCGGCATAGTTGCAGAAGCGATTCTGGAAGGTCCAAATGCTGTCCGTACTGCAATCATCATCTCGACCAATCCTCAGCCTGTAGTCGACAACATATTGAAAGAAATGGAGCGCGGGGTGACGGTTTTGGAAGGCAAGGGTGCATATTCGGGGGGAGAGCGAGAGGTCCTTTTCTGTGTAATCAACCGGTCAGAAGTCATACAGCTCAAGGCGCTCGTGCATGAGGCTGATCCGAAAGCGTTTATGGTAATTGGTCAGGCACATGAAGCGCTTGGTGAAGGATTCCGTCCATGGATTTGAGAGTGAGGCCTTTATGTGCCCGGACCTGCAACCAATGGCAGTCCTTGACGTATAGGTAGTAGCAGGTCGATACAAGATCCACATCACTGGATTGTGAGTGCTCAGGAGCAAACCGGTGCAAGACAACGAACGCGAAACGCTGATTTTAAGCGCAGCAGGGTGATCCAGAAGCTTTCTCGAGGCTTGTAGATGCTTACCAACGCGCGGTTTTAATCTGTGTTACCGGATTTCCGGTAATGCTGAGGATGCGGAAGATGCTGCACAAGAGACTTTCTTAAGGGCTTACATGTCGATACGACGATATGATCTGAACCGACCATTTTCAACCTGGATACTCTCCATCGCAGCACATTACTGTATCGACCAGGTGAGGCGCAGGCGTTTTCAGGTGGTCTCAATCGAGGATTTACCGGTGCCTGACTTGCCAGATTTAGCTCCCGGAATCGAGAAGAGCCTGAGTATGAAAGAAGACCAACAGCGTATTCGCCTGCTTTTGCAGAGCCTCGAACCCACTGACCGAGCAGCGGTGGTCATGTATTACTGGTACGACTTTTCATACGAAGAGATCTCTCGGGCGCTGTCATTAACCGAGAGCGCAGTAAAGAGCAGGCTGCACCGAGCCAGGAGGACGATGGCTGAGGCGTGGCTGGCAAGACAGTCAAAGAAATCGGGTGGACGGAATTTGTCAATGTCTCCGGATGCCATATTACCCGAGAGGATGGCGCCATAAATCACAGGAAATATGAAGATTTGTTTTTTGTCTCCCAGGATCCTCAGTCTATGAGACTTGATCCTGAGCAGCTTGCAGAGCTGAATCTGCACCTGGAAGGCTGCCAGTCTTGCCAGCAGCTTGTAAATGCCTGGCGAGAAGTTGACCAGGTTTTCGAGCGCTCACCAATTGTCCTGCCAGAAACAGGATTCACCAGCCGCTGGCAGAGGCGCCTGGAAGCAGACCACCAGCAGATGCAGGGAAGGCAGGCGCTGCTGGTGCTGGCTTTTTGCCTTGGGGCGGTCGTCGTTTTATCAGGTTCCCTGTTTCTGCTGGCCTGGCCCTGGGCGAAAACGCCAGACCTGGTGGCCTGGTTCTGGATATCGCGTATTTTTTCATTCCTATCCATCGCTGGGGGCATTCGAACGAGCGTTGGACTTATCATTAATACAGTTTCCGGTGTGATACCGCTGGGAGCCTGGATATTACTGGTCGGGCTTGCCAGCGAGCTGGCTGTGTTGTGGCTGGTCTCAATTCGTCTACTCATAAAACCCCGGAGAATCCTGGTATGAAATCAATCAACGCATTATTTATGAAACGCTCAATAATTGTCTTCATTTGCCTGATTGGCTCCTTCTTCAGCACGGCGAGCGCAATCGAATTACCCGGAGGCATGTGGATACAGGGGGAGAACTGGACGGTTCAAAATCCAGAGTATACGGATATATCCTCTGTTCTTCCGCAAAAAATCAATGCCACCTTTTTTCAACAAGATGGGCAAGGCCGGATGGTATTGGGAGGTGCCTATACTCTCGGTGAGGATGAAACACTGAACGGGGACCTGGTGATCGCGGGTGGGAATGCAACCCTCGAGACGGGGTCCAGAGTGCAGGGTGATATCCTGGCATTGGGTGGTTCGCTGCGCGCGGATGGCCTGGTGGAAGGAGATATCCTGGCCCTGGGAGGGCAGGTGTACCTGGGTGAGAACGCGAGCGTGAAGGGAAGTGTGAACATGCTCGGTGGGAGCCTGGAACGTATGCCCGGATCCTTGATAGAGGGCGAGGAGAGCTTCAGTTTACCGGCACCGATGCTTCCAGGTTTGCCCGATAATCTTGCTATACCAGAAATGAACCTGGGCATAAATCCAATCTGGAAGTTGTTCTGGATTCTAATGCGCTCGTTTCTATGGGCAGCACTAGCTGTTCTGGTTACCTTATTTCTACCGGTTTCTACCCGCAAAGTCAGCCAGGTGATTTCCGGCCAACCCATGATTGCAGGAGGGTTAGGATGCCTGACCATCATGGTGGCACCGATAATCCTGTTTATCATCGGGATCACAATCATCGGCATCCCGATCAGCCTGCTCGCAACGCTGATCCTGCTGATCGGCTGGTGCTTTGGCATTATCGCGGCGGGGGTGGAAGTTGGCAGGCGGCTAGCTTCGGCATTCAGGCAAGAATGGGCGCTGCCAGTATCCGCAGCTGTGGGAGCGTTCCTGCTCACGATCGTCACGAATTCGGTTGACGCAGTGGTACCATGTGTCGGCTGGGTGCTACCGTTCCTGGTAGGGTTGCTAGGTTTGGGTGCAGTGATCCTGACACGCTTCGGTACCAGTCAATATCCATCCCAGGCCGAGGAATACGAAACCACGACACCCGAGCTGCAAAATTCGCCGCCACCGGATGCAGGCCAGTAATAAGGGGAAAGGTTTGCGATACAGCTATCGGTAGCCGAAACGTCGCAGGACGTCAGGGTCGTTGCGCCAATTTGAGCGCACTTTCACATTCAAAGCCAGGTAAACTTTCCGATTACTCATATTTTCGATTTCTTTTCGTGCGGATGTACCAATCGCCTTGAGCATTTTTCCACCCTGCCCGATGACAATTGGCTTGTGTGATTCTCTTTCGACGAATAGTGTAGCTTCGATTAACGCGCCACTGGAAGCCCGCTCGGTATACTGGTCGATGCGAACTGCGATGCCGTGAGGAATTTCATCACGCAAGATTTTCAAAGCTGCTTCTCGGATCAGGTCAGCAGCAAGCTCCCTTTCGAAAAGGTCTGTGAGCTGGTCACCAGGAAAATACGGCTCTCCCTCCGGTAATCTTGCCAACAAGAGCTGGGTTAATTCCCCAATTCCATCCCCTCGGGTTGCACTGACCGCAACAGGCAGTGCTCTTGAGAGATGACTCTGGAATTCGGTAGTGGTATTCTCCATCACTTCTTTCTGAACAAGATCAGTCTTGTTAAGAACCAGCAGCACCGGCAGCTGCAGACTTGAACGGCTCAATAGATTGAAGAGGAGTTGATCTTCTTCATCAGGGAGCTTACTGGCATCGACGACCAGCAAGATCGCGTCACTCTCATCCAGGATATCTACTGTCTCCTGGTTCATCAGCTCTCCCAGCTTGAAGCGAGGGTGGTGGAAACCCGGCGTATCGATGAAAATGATTTGGGCAGGGGGCTCTGGCAGTGTCAGGATACCCATCTGTCGTTTGCGAGTAGTTTGCGGGCGCGGGGAAACAGCAGCGATCTTATGACCGACCAGAGTATTAATCAGCGTGGATTTTCCGACATTCGGTTTTCCCAGGACACCGACAAACCCGGAGCGATGTCCGGTAGAACTTTGATCGTGGTCTACCATGATGTTGATTGTATCAGTAGAAACAACATTAGCAGGTTTTCATTTACTAAATTCAATTGGTTGCTTGACCTAAATTATCGATTTCGGTATAATGAACTTTTGCTTAAGGAGATAAGTGCAATTGTTCTATATCCAAACAAGCGGGCTCGAGCGTTGAAAGCTCGTTTTCGACCAGGGAAAGACCTCTCCTAGAGGGTTATTCGCACCAGATATTCAAGTCAGTTGCATAACCAATTGATTGCTTTGTACATGACTTCAGGAGTGATCACATGGCAAGACTTTTGCCGAGTAAAACCTACGCGCGTATAGAAGTAGATCTGCAGCTTCCTAATCTGATCGAGGTGCAGCTGGACTCATTCAAACGGTTGAAAGAAGAGGGCCTGACTGATTTATTCCAGGAACTTTCGCCGATCGAAGTCATACAACAAGGGGATGAAGCTGTATTTCCCGAGTAATGCGCCTGAAATCCAAGGATCTTAAGTTCTGGTTTGGGGATCCCAAGCACTCCATCGAAGAATGTGTGGAAAGGGATTTGACTTATGCCTGCCCACTCTACGTGAGAGTATTGCTGGCAGGATCCGAAGTACCGGAACCGATCGAACAAGATATTTTCCTGGGAGATTTCCCAGAAATGACTGAGAAGGGCACGTTCATCATCAATGGTACAGAAAGGGTGGTGGTTTCGCAGTTGATCCGCTCGCCCGGTGTTTATTTTGAAGCTCCATACGACCGATCTACCGGACGACCGCTGGCGATGGCCAAGTTGATCCCAGACCGGGGAGCCTGGATGGAATTCGAAACCCGCAAGAGCGATTATCTGACCCTGCGCTTCAACCGTAAACGAACGGTTCCGGTGACCATTTTCTTGCGGGCGCTGGGCGCTGTGAATGATGGATTGGTTGGTGCCCCACCTTCGATAACCGAAGGCACCGATGAAGAGTTGCTGAAGATATTTGGGGATGTCGATAACAATCCGGACAGAATGTATATCCCTTCAACCCTTTACCAGGAACCGGAGTGGGATCTTTCGCACGGGCAGACCATAGCCCAGGCGGCACTGCTTGAGTTCTTCAAAAGAATGCGACCTGGTGATCCGGCTACCCTAGAAAACGCCCGCAATTTTTTAGAAGAACAGTTGTTTGACCAACGTCACTACGACCTGGAAAAAGTAGGCCGCTACAAGCTAAACCAGAAATTGGACCTGCACAGTTATATCCCGAAGACACACAGGACAGTTTCCAAGTGGGATATCGTACGCCTGATTCGCCGCATGATTATGATAAATAATTCCGTGCAGGCTCCGGATGATATCGATCACTTGGGGAATCGACGAGCAAAGACAGTCGGCGAGCTGATACAGAATAAACTGCGCATCGGACTGCGCCGGATGGAACGCGTGATCAAAGAACGCATGTCGATTCGCGATCAAGATCAAATCTCACCGATTACATTAATCAATATTCGCCCGGTCGTGGCTGCATTACGCGAGTTCTTTGGCTCGAGCCAGCTATCGCAATTCATGGACCAGACCAATCCACTGGCTGAGCTGAGGCATAAACGCACACTTTCAGCGCTGGGTCCGGGCGGTCTGCGGCGAGAACGTGCTGGTTTCGATGTGCGTGACGTTCACCATTCGCACTACGGCCGGATATGCCCGATCGAAACGCCAGAAGGCCCGAATATCGGCTTGATCGGACGGCTGGCATCCTTCGCGCGGGTAACGAATATGGATTTATCGAAACACCTTACCGAAGAGTTGTAAAAGTCCTGAATGCTGATGACAATCGCCTGGAAGGCAGGCTGCCGCGCGATACTATCACCCATCCTGTAAAAGGGACGGTGATTATTCAGAGCGGGGAGAGATTCACTCCCAAAACGATCAAGGCGATCCAGAAGGCAAAGATCAACGAAGTCCCTCTCATCCCATTCGTTTCCAGTGAAATGGAATACCTGTCGGCAGATACGGAAGACAGGTTTGTGATTGCCCAGGCGAACACTCCGTTGAATGATGATAATGAGTTTATCCACCCTCGAGTCTCCTCACGCTACCATTCCACGTTCATTTTCTCGGCGCAAACGAATATCGATTATATGGATGTCGCGCCTCATCAAGTGGTTGGTATCAGTGCAGCGTTGATTCCTTTCCTGGAGCATGATGATGCCAACCGGGCGTTAATGGGCTCTAATATGCAAGCCCAGGCGGTACCTTTGCTGAGTCCTGACATCCCCCAGGTATCTACGGGAATGGAATACCATGCCGCAATCGACTGGGGCAGGTGGTTGTGGCAGAAGAAGAAGGTGAAGTAGTTTCGGTCACCGGGAAGAAAGTAGTAATCCGCCTCAAAAACGGAACCGAGAAGGTCTATCCGCTGCGCAAGTATCATCGTTCGAATCAAAGCACTTGTATCGATCAAAGACCTGCTGTGGTGAAAGGCCAGCTGGTGAAGAAAGGGACCGTGGTTGCCGATTCTTCTTCCACGGAAGGAGGAGAGCTGGCTCTGGGACAGAATGTGGTTGTGGCATTCCTTTCCTGGGAAGGCGGCAATTTCGAGGATGCTATCTTGATCTCCGAACGACTTGTACAAGAAGACCTGTTCACCTCCATCCATATCGAAAAGTACGAGATCGAATCGCGTGACACCCGGCTGGGACCGGAGGAAATCACGCGTGATATTCCAAATGTCGGCGATGAAGCGATCAAAGATTTGGATGATCACGGTATCATCCGCATAGGGGCTGAGGTCGGGCCTAACGATATCCTGGTAGGAAAGATCTCACCTAAGGGAGAAAAAGAGCTTACTCCAGAAGAACGACTGCTGCGCGCCATTTTTGGCGAAAAATCGCGGGATGTCAAAGATACATCCCTGCGCATGCCGCATGGTGAGAGAGGGAAAGTAGTTGAAGTGAAGGTGTTCACCCGCGAAGACCATGCAGACCTGGCAGCGGGTGTTGATATGATGGTGCGCGTGTCTGTGGCGCAACGCCGGAAGATCACCGCGGGCGATAAGATGGCTGGTAGACATGGAAACAAAGGTGTTGTTTCGCGCGTGGTACCAGCTGAGGATATGCCATTCTTGGAAGACGGCTCACCGGTGGATATCATCCTCAATCCATTGGGCGTTCCGGGCCGTATGAACATCGGCCAGGTCCTTGAGACTCATCTCGGATGGGCTTCCAGCCGGCTGGGTTTTCGTGCCAAGTCTCCGGTCTTTGACGGTGCCCGAGAAAGCGAAATTGAAGCCGAACTGGCGCGTGCCTGGATGCTGGATTTTGCCTGGAGTAAAACGACCGAAGCTGCATGGGAGTGGCTTCGCGCTCAAGAGTATGACCTGGAGTTCATCGAGGATGATTCAGAAGTGCGGCACCTTTACCTGGAAGCCTGGTTGGGTGAGCGCGGTTACGATGTATATAATCTGAAAGCAGATTTGAATTACGCTAAGCGCTCGAACCTGGTCGAATGGCTGCGCGACCGGGGTCATGATCCAGACAAATTCCTGGCGTTCGAGGACAAGTTCATACCTCCCGCCTTGCGAGAAGAAAATGACCGGAATGCGATGAATGTTTGCTTGCGCATGTGGCTGGAAGATTTAGGTGAGGAGACTGCCGGTATCCCCGAAGAGCAAATCTCTTCTAAAGCGCTAGAAGTGATGACGTCATCGGGAAGGCCACTACCTACTCTTGGTAAACAGGTCCTGCGTGATGGAAAGACCGGTGAGCCGTATGACCAACCGGTTACAGTCGGTGTGATGACCATGCTGAAACTGCATCACCTGGTTGAGGACAAAGTACACGCCCGGTCTACCGGACCCTACAGCCTGGTTTCTCAACAGCCTCTGGGCGGAAAAGCCCAATTTGGCGGTCAACGGTTTGGTGAAATGGAAGTGTGGGCTTTGGAAGCGTACGGCGCAGCCTATACTTTACAAGAGATGCTGACTGTGAAATCGGACGATGTGCAGGGGCGGGTTAAGACATATGAAGCCATCGTCAAGGGAGAGCAAATCGAAGAACCCAGCATCCCGGCCTCTTTCCGTGTCCTGGTGAAAGAGCTGCAAAGCCTGGGATTGGCTGTGGAGGCGGTCACGGATACGGGTGAAATAATCAAATTTGGAAAAGATGAGGAACGGGCGCGCCCACCGCGGATGAGCACCGGTCTGATTTCAATCGGTGAAGATCTGTGAGTGCCAAGTTATAAACCTTTCCTTGACTGATGAAATTACGCATGGTACAATCGCAGTTCGTTCTCTAAATTATAGATGGGCGGCAATACCCCCGCCCTGGAAAAGTGATTTTAGTCGTTCGGCGAGGCCATCAAGTACGACCGATGGCCTCGCTTTATGAAAATGTGCGGAAAAGTAGTGCCGCGTTCAATATTCGAATATTTTTTCGGAGGCTGTTGTGCCAACTATTAATCAACTCGTCCGCAAAGGCCGGAAGACAAAAAAGGTAAAGAGCAAAGCACCTGCACTGCTTTATACCCTCAATATGATAAATCAGCGGCGGGTACGCCAGGAGAAAGGTGCACCACAAAAACGCGGCGTTTGTACAATCGTACGCACAATGACGCCGAAAAAACCGAACTCGGCGCTGCGTAAGATTGCCCGTGTGCGGCTGACCAATGGGATAGAGGTGACTGCTTATATTCCGGGAGAAGGCCACACTCTCCAGGAGCACTCCGTTGTCCTGGTGCGCGGCGGCCGTGTGAAAGACCTCCCTGGTGTGCGCTACCATATCGTGCGCGGCACTTTAGATACCGGGGGTGTTAATAGCCGGAAACAAAGCCGGTCAAAATACGGTTCCAAACGTCCGAAAGCGAAGTAGATAGAGAGGCGGCAATGCGTCGAAGAAAAACCCGAAAAGCAAGAAATTACTCCGGATGTACGCTATAACAGCGTGCAGGTCCAGAATTTTATTAACTACGTTTTACGCAACGGAAAAATGAGTCTGGCAACCCGGCTAGTTTATGATTCGTTTGATCTCATCGAACAGCGCAGCAAGCGAAATGGGCTGGAAGTATTCGAACAGGCGATCAAAAATGTTGCACCGGTTATGGAAGTGAAACCTCGCCGGGTGGGCGGGGCTACTTACCAGATCCCGATGGAAGTGCCGCCTTTTCGCCGTTTTGCCTTAGCTTCGAAATGGATCCTGACTGCCGCCAGATCACGCGCGGGCAGGAACTTTTCAGATCGACTGGCAGCCGAGCTCATGGATGCAGCGAATAACACTGGCACTTCAATCCGCAAGCGTGAAGAGACGCATAAAATGGCGGAAGCTAATCGTGCTTTTTCGCATTATCGGGTGTAATGATTCGATAATCGGTTAATGAATTGCATGATTCTAACGTCAAAAGGATTTTAGAAAAAGTAACGTGCGTAATTTTGCTCCTGGATGGATTGATTAAATGGCCCGTGTTTATCCCCTAGATCGGTATCGAAATATCGGCATTATTGCCCATATTGACGCGGGTAAAACCACGACCACCGAACGCATCCTGTTCTATACCGGCAAAACTCACCGGATTGGTTCCGTCGATGATGGGACCACGGTGACGGACTGGATGGATCAGGAACGCGAGCGTGGAATAACGATCGTTTCTGCGGCTGTCTCGGCAGAATGGAAAGGCTACCAGATCAATATCATCGATACGCCAGGGCATATCGATTTTACAGCGGAAGTGCAGCGGTCACTGCGGGTACTGGATGGTGGGATTGTCATCTTCGATGCTGTTCAGGGTGTCGAGCCCCAAAGCGAGACTGTCTGGAGGCAGGCGGATCGTTATCAAGTTCCCAGAATTTGTTTTGTAAATAAAATGGACCGGATAGGTGCCTCTTATGAACGGACGATTACATCTATCCAAGAACGACTGGGCGCCAAACCAATAGCGGTCCAGATACCGATTGGAGAAGAAGCCGCATTCCGAGGGGTCCTGGACCTGATTAATTCGACTGCAGTAATCTGGGAGGACGATCTCGGTAAAGAGCCACGGGAAGCAGCCATACCAGTGGATATGCAATCCCAATTCGATAGTGCTCGCTTGCGGATGATTGAATTAATCGCCGAGACCGATGATGACCTTACAATTAAATATCTGGAGGGGAAGGAAATCTCCGTCCAGGAGTTAAAAGCAGGTTTGCGAAAAGCAGTTCTGGCGGGAGAAGCGACTCCCGTCTTCTGCGGCAGCTCACTGCGTAACAGAGGTGTGCAGCTTCTGCTTGATAGCGTGATCGATTTCCTGCCTTCGCCAATCGATATCCCCCCGGTGATTGGTACGCATCCCAGGACCGAAGAAGAAATAGAACGCAAGCCGGAAGATTCTGAGCCAATGAGCGCTTTAGTCTTCAAGATTGTCACCGATCCCTATGTCGGGCGCCTGGCATACGTACGCGTATACTCCGGTAAACTGACCCAGGGTTCGATGGTCTTGAATTCAACCAAAGATCGCAAGGAACGAATTGGACGCCTATTGCGCATGTATGCTGACCGCCGAGAGGATTTGAGTGAAATCCTGGCGGGAGACATCGGCGCTATCCTAGGGATGAAGGAAACCTTCACCGGAGATACTCTTTCCGACCAGGGAAACCCCATCCTCCTTGAGAGCATCACTTTCCCTGAGCCTGTGATTTCGGTGGCGATCGAACCCAAGACGGCAGCTGACCAGGATAAACTTTCGGAAGCTTTGAGAAAACTATCGGAAGAGGATCCAACCTTTATCATCCGGAATGAGGAAGAGACCGGGCAAATTCTGATATCGGGTATGGGAGAGCTGCATCTAGAAGTCCTGGTTGACCGCATGTTGCGAGAATTTCGTGTTCAGGCGCGCGTTGGCAGACCACAAGTTGCCTATAGAGAATCAATCACGATCCCCGTTGAGAAAGCAGAATACCGCTATATCAAGCAAACCGGTGGACGCGGGCAATACGGACATGTTGTGCTGGAGATCATGCCTGGTGAACCCACCAGCGGCATTATTTTTGAGAATGGAATTGTAGGTGGTGTGATCCCACGAGAATACATTCCGGCTGTAGAGAAGGGTGTGCGTGAAGCTGCGGCGGGGGGTATCCTGGCCGGTTATCCGGCCACCGATATTAGAGTGCGCCTTTACGATGGCTCCTTCCATGAAGTTGACTCGAATGAAATGGCCTTTAAAATGGCCGGCTCGCTGGCCTTTAAGGAAGGCGTTCAAAAAGCCGGACCGATACTGCAAGAGCCGATCATGCGAGTTGAGGTGCTGGTACCGGAAGAGTTCCTGGGTGAGATCATCGGGCAGTTGAACTCACGCCGAGGAGAGATCCTGGGAATGGAAATCCGGCTGGGAAACGCACAGGCAGTGCATGCCAAAGTTCCCCTGGCTGAAATGTTCGGGTATGCCACGGATTTGCGATCGGCAACACAAGGGCGCGGGATTTTTACGATGGAGTTTGAGCGCTACGCACGTGTATCCGAAAGTGTATCGAGGGCAATTATCGAAGGCGTGTGACCTTCATAGGACAAAAAGAACTTCATTTGCCGATTAAATGGATTTGTTTTCAATAAAAAGGAGTAGCACTTATGGGAAAGCAAAAATTTGAGCGCAACAAGCCGCACATGAACGTGGGAACGATGGGACACATCGACCACGGGAAGACGACCTTGACAGCGGCGATCACGAAGTGGTGCCAGATGCGCGGGTTGGGAGACTACCGCTCGTTCGACTCGATCGACAATGCGCCGGAAGAGAAAGCGCGCGGCATCACCATCAACATTGCGCACGTGGAATACCAGACGGAAAAGCGGCATTATGCGCACGTGGACATGCCAGGGCACCGAGACTACATCAAGAACATGATCACGGGAGCGGCGCAGGTAGACGGGGCGATCCTGGTGGTGGCGGCGCCGGACGGGCCGATGCCGCAGACGCGCGAGCACGTGCTGCTGGCGCGGCAGGTGGAAGTGCCTGCGATCGTGGTGTACCTGAACAAGGTGGACATGATGGACGACCCGGAGCTGCTGGAGCTGGTGGAGCTGGAGCTGCGCGAGCTGCTGACGGAGTACGAATTCCCGGGGGACACGACGCCGATCGTGCGCGGGAGTGCGCTGGCGGCGTTGGAGAGCAAGAGCACGGATCCGGATGCGCCGGAGTATGACTTCATCAAAGAGCTGCTGCGGGTGGTGGACGAATACATCCCGGAGCCGGTGAGGGAAGTGGACAAGCCGTTCATGATGCCAGTGGAAGACGTATTCTCGATCAAGGGCCGCGGCACGGTGGTGACGGGGCGAGTGGATCGGGGCAAGATCAAGGTGGGGGAAGCGGTAGAGATCGTGGGGCTGCAGGACAAGAGCACGCCGTCGGTGGTGACGGGAGTGGAGATGTTCCACAAGTCGCTGGACGAGGGCATGGCAGGAGATAACTGCGGGCTGCTGCTGAGAGGCATCGACCGGGAAGCGAGTGGAGCGCGGGCAGGTGGTAGCGAAGCCTGGCAGCATCACGCCGCACCGGCGCTTCATGAGCGAAGTGTACGTGCTGAAGAAAGAGGAAGGGGGCAGGCACAAGGCCTTCTTCAGCGGGTACCGTCCGCAGTTCTACATCCGGACGATGGATGTGACCGGTAACATCAAGCTGCCCGAAGGGGTAGAGATGGTGATGCCTGGGGACAACGTAAACCTGGAAGTTGAGCTGATCGTGCCGGTGGCGCTGGAGCAGGGCTCTAAGTTTGCCATCCGAGAAGGCGGGTTGACCGTCGGTGCAGGCGTGATCACCAAGATACTGGAATAGGATTATTTTATGGCAAAGCAAAAAATCCGCATCCGCTTGAAAGCCTATGATCACCGGGTCCTCGACCAGTCGGCGAAACGCATTGTCGAAACCGCTGAACGAACCGGTGCACGGGTTGTTGGTCCTGTACCCTTGCCAACACGGATAGAACGGTTTACAATACGCCGCTCGACTTTTATAGACAAGGATTTACACGAGCATTTTGAAATCCGCACACATAATCGTCTGATCGATGTTTTGGATCCTGATTTTAAAAACGATCGACATGTTGATGCGCCTCAATCTGCCTGCTGGAGTGGATATTGAAATCAAGATTTAGGCTGATCTGGAAATTTTTCTGGCATTGACCTTCTCTTGAAATAAAAGAACGAATTTAGGCAGCGTAAGAACAATCGGCACCGTGGAGCTCAAAACCACAGTTCCTCGGACGATTGCTTGACTGCGCTGTGACAGGGATGATGCAGTCTGGCCCAGACTGACAGTCCCCAGAAAATCGAAATGTTAGGAGACAAATGAGATGTTGAAAGGGCTGATTGGCAAGAAAGTCGGTATGACCCAGATTTTCGATGAGAATGGGGCAGTAATCCCAGTTACACTCGTTGAAGCTGGGCCATGTTATGTGACGCAGGTGCGGCTGCCTGATCGAGATGGTTATTCGGCGGTGCAGCTGGGTTTTGGTGAAGTCAAGCAGAAAAGGCTTTCTGGTGGCCAACTCGGGCATCTTAAGCGCAATGATTTACCTCCTTTGCGCTTTTTACGTGAATTTCGAGAGAAGAATACCGAGTTGAATGAAGGGGACGCAGTAACCGTGACCGTCTTTTCAGTCGGAGATGCTGTGGATGTGATTGGGACCAGTAAGGGGAAGGGTTTCGCAGGAGCTGTAAAGCGCTACCACTTCCGCGGCGGCCCAAAAACCCATGGCCAATCGGATCGCCAACGTGCGCCTGGTTCGCGGGTTCGGGTACAACCCCGGGCAGGACCTATAAGGGTGCACGTGGACCGGGTCACATGGGTAATGATCGTGTGACAGTTGCGAATTTCAAAATCGTCCTGGTCGATCCAGAACGAAACTTGCTGGGTATACGCGGCGCTGTGCCTGGATCGCGCGGCGGAATCGTCCAGATCAAGGGTGCCCGAAAGCAGTAAGCCGCGCGGCGATCCGATATAGGAGTTTAGAAAAATGGAAGTAGATGTCTTGAACATGGAAGGCCAGAAGGTCAGCAAGGTTGAATTGCCAGCCGAGATCTTTGAAGCCCCTGTTAATACTGATTTGATGCACCAGGCGTTCGTCCGACAGATGGCAAATGCACGCCTGGGAACGCACAGCACCAAAGGCCGGAAGGATGTGTCGGGTGGTGGACGAAAACCCTGGCGTCAGAAGGGGACTGGACGCGCCCGGCAGGGGTCGATCCGTGCGGCTCAATGGGTGGGTGGCGGTAAAATCTTTACTCCCAAGCCGCGCGATCACTCGTTGGATATGCCGCGAAAAATGCGCAGAGCCGCACTTCGTTCTGCACTCTCGGTTAAGGCAGCCGAAAAGGAAATCGTGATCCTGGATGTCCTGGCCCTGCCGGAAATCAAGACCCAGCTTATGGTACAGGCATTGGACAGGCTGGTCGGGGATGCCAGTGCGTTGATCTTATATCATGAAAAGAATGATGAAACGCAGAAAGTATACCTTTCCACACGCAATCTTCCGGACGCGAAAGCCCTGTTGGCCAGCTATATCAACATACGCGACCTGATGACATTTGACCGGCTGATCCTGCCACTACCGGCGTTGGATTTACTGGTGTCGGTGCTTAAATAATTGGAGGGCGCAATGACTAACATACATGAAGTACTTCGCCGCCCGATCATTACTGAAAAATCGAATTATCTCAACGGAAAATTACATCAATACGCGTTCGAAGTTGCCAATGAGGCGACGAAAAGCATCGTCAAGGAAGCAGTTGAAGACGCATTCGATGTGAACGTGATCCGGGTAAATATCATCAGCATGCCGATGAAACAGAAAAAGAACCAACGCAGCCGGCGGCAGACTGTGCGCCGTACGGCTTATAAGAAAGCGATTGTGACACTGGCTCCAGGTGATACGATCGGTGTATTTGAAGGAGTGAAGTGATGGGTGTAAAAAAGTATAAACCTGTAACCCCTGGTCAAAGAAACATGACGGGTTACACATTCGAAGAAATCACGAAAGATCACCCTGAAAAGTCGCTGATCATCCCGCTTCGAAAAAGCGGGGGGCGAAACGTCTACGGGCGTGTTACTGTTCGGCATCGAGGCGGTGGTAACCGCCAGCAGATCCGCCTGGTAGATTTCAATCGAGATAAACGTGGAATACCCGCCCGGGTTGCAGCGATTGAATACGATCCTAACCGGACCGCACGGCTGGCTTTGTTGTTTTACGCGGATGGTGAAAAGCGCTATATCGTCGCTCCGATCGACGTGCATGTGGGGGATGTCCTTCTTGCTGGACCGGAAGCAGAAGTCCGCGCTGGAAACAGCTTGCCGATCGCTAATATCCCGGTGGGGACGATGATGCATAACATTGAGTTGAAACCCGGGAGGGGCGGCCAACTGGTTCGTTCAGCGGGCAGTGCGGCGCAACTGCTGGCTAAGGAAGGCGAATTTGCTCAAATTCGCTTACCTTCGGGTGAAGTGCGGCTTGTACGCCAGGAGTGTTATGCCACGATAGGACAGGTTGGCAATCTCGATCACAGCAATGTGAAGCTTGGCAAGGCTGGACGTAAGAGACATCTCGGCATCCGACCCACAGTGCGTGGTACGGCGATGTCGCCACGAGACCACCCACATGGGGGTGGTGAGGGGCGCCAGCCGATAGGTATGCCCAGCCCAAAGAGCCCCTGGGGTAAGCCTACCCTGGGATACAAGACCCGCCGGAATAAAAGAACCGATCAATATATCGTTCGCCGGCGAGGAAAGAAACGCCGCTAGTCCACTTTCAGTGTTCAGCTTCCTATGACTAGCCGGGAATTATGGCCTGGTGGAGTGCAGAGGGAGCTGAGAGAGAATGGAGAGTAAGACTTATGGGAAGATCGCTGAAAAAAGGGCCGTTTGTCGACCCAAAATTGATGAATAAAATCATTGCCATGAATGACAAAGGCGACAAAAAGGTGATTCGCACCTGGAGTTGTGACAGCACCATATTCCCCCAAATGGTAGGCCACACGATTGCAGTACACGACGGCCGGCGCCACGTACCGATTTACATCACGGAGAATATGGTCGGGCATAAATTAGGTGAGTTTGCCCCTACCCGCACATTTCGTGGCCATGTTGCTGAGAAAAGGGCGAGGTAATTAACTCATGGCTACGGATATTTTTGCCCACGCCCGTTTTATCTCCATTTCGGCCCAGAAGGTACGCCTTGTTGCGGATCTCGTGCGCGGCAAAGACGCAGTCGAGGCGATGAACGTGTTGAATTTCGTTCAAAACCGGGCAGCCAGGCCGATTGCCAAGGTGCTTGCTTCGGCGATGGCCAACGGAGAAGAGAATTTTGGCGTCAGCCGCGATGACATGTATATCCACCGTGTTTTTGCGGATGAAGCTCCTACACGGAAATGGCGCAGGTTCGGCGCACGCGGCCGGTTTAAACCCTGGCTGCGCCGTTCTTCGCATATAACAGTGATCCTGCGCGAGCGAGAAGGCTGAGTCGAGGAGATATTATGGGTCGAAAAATAAATCCAATTGGTTTTCGCCTGGGGATAAATAAGACCTGGGAAGGTCGGTGGTATGCCGAAGGTTTGGATTACGTTCACAACCTGCACCAGGACTTTCGATTACGCGAACTGGTGCGCGGCGAAGCGCCTAAGGCGGGTGTCTCGCGGGTAGATGTAGAACGATTTCCCGGCAAGGTCAAGGTAATCGTGAACACGGCCAAACCCGGCATTCTAATCGGCCGAAAAGGCGAAAACGTCAAAAAAATCCGCGGGATATTGGAAGCCGAAGTCGGGAAAAAGATCGATCTTGAAATCAAGGAGATCAAAGAACCTGATCTGGATGCATATCTGGTTGCACTGAATATTGCCGACCAGCTTGAACGGCGGATCAGCTACCAGCGAGCGATGAAGCGATCGATCCAGCAAGCGATGCGTGAGGGAGGCCTGGGTATCCGGGTCGAGGTTTCCGGACGGTTAAGCGGCGCCGAAATGGCGCGCACCATCAATATGCGCGAAGGCCAAGTGCCACGCCAGACACTCAGGGCTGATATTGATTATTCGAAAGCCGAAGCCCTGACGACTTACGGGCGCATCGGAGTCAAAGTGTGGATCTATCGCGGTGAAGTGCTTCCTGAGGTCGAAGAAAGGCTTGAATCTGACGGAGGGTGTTTACGTCAGTGAGTGATTAGTTGACCAGAGATTGGTGGTGGGCGGTCAGTTAAGAGACAATCCAGTCCCAACGATCTTGCATGGCGGAGCACTAAAGAAAGGTAATTATTATGTTGATGCCAAAGCGTGTAAAGTGGCGCAAGCAAATGCGCGGCCGGATGAGAGGCAAAGCTTACCGAGGTGCGGAAGTAGTATTCGGTGATTTCGGCTTAAAAGCGATGGAACCTGGTTGGGTGTCTGCCCGCCAGATTGAAGCCGCCCGCCGGGCGATCGTCCGGGCGATGAAACGGCGCGGAAAATTCTGGATTCGAATTTTTCCCGATAAACCGGTCACTCGTAAGCCTGCCGAAACCCGCATGGGTAAAGGAAAAGGCAACGTTGAGTACTGGGTTGCGGTCGTTCGTCCAGGGAGGATCATGTTCGAGATAGGCGGCGGTATCCCCGATGAGATAGCTAAGGAAGCGCTCAATCTGGCCCAATATAAACTCTCCATCAGGACTAAAATCGTCCAGCGCCAGGACCAAGCAGGAGCTGAATGATGTCCGAGAAAAATAAGAAATTGCGTGAATTGTCGACCAATGAACTGACCGGGCGGCTGAATGACGCACAGGAAGAATTGATGAATTTACGATTTCAACAAGCCACGGGTGAGTTAACCGATCACTCTCGCCTTGGAATCACTCGCCGTCAAATCGCCCGCCTGGAAACGTTACTTCGTGAGCGCGAAATTGAATCGGAAGGTGCAAGATGAATACAAGACGCCGTATGACTGGCGTAGTGACCAGCGACAAAATGGATAAGACGGTTGTGGTGCAGATCAGCCGAACCTACAGGCATCGATTGTATAAGAAAGTTATCCATACGCGCAGGAGAGTAATGGCTCACGATGAGCTGGGCTGCCAGGTTGGTGATCATGTTTCGATTGTGGAAAGCCGCCCACTGTCACGCCATAAAAGATGGGTGGTGGAACAAATCCTGCGCCACGATATCGCTGCGGCAGAGGCTGAGGAAAGCCTTAGTTTGGAGGTATAGAAATGATCCAGCACGAATCGCGCTTAAAAGTTGCGGATAATACTGGCGCTCGTGAGTTGCTGGTGATCCATATTATGGGCGGCTCGTCCCGGCGATATGGTCGCATTGGTGATGTGGTTGTCGCCACCGTCAAGCTGGCTTCTCCTCAGGGTGCTGTAAAAAAGAGTGAAGTTGTCCGGGCGGTGATCGTCCGTTGCGCTAAAGAATGGCGGCGGGAAGATGGTTCTACCATTCGTTTCGACGATAATGCCGCGGTGATTTTGGATACCGATGGGAAGAATCGAAAAGGCACGCGTATATTTGGCCCGGTAGCACGCGAGTTACGTGAGAAGGGTTTTATGAAAATCGTTTCTCTGGCTCCAGAAGTACTTTAGATAGTGGAACCAGGAGAAGAACGGGAGTAGTGCAGTGAGAGTAAAAATTCGCAAAGGTGATACGGTCGAGATAATCAGCGGCCGCCTGGTAGATAAAGGAAAACGCGGGTTGGTGATTCGCGTCATCCCGGATGATGAGCGCCTGGTCGTTCAGGGAGTAAACCTGCGCAAGAAGCACCAGAAACAGGTCGAAACTCAAGGACGCCGGTCGATCAGTCCGGGGATCATTGAATTTGAAGCACCGATCTCAATTTCGAATGTCATGCTGGTCTGCCCTACTTGCAGCAAAACCACACGTGTGAACTTCCATCGATCTGAAGATGGTGTGAAACGTGCCTGCAAGCAATGCAATTCCGAGTTCGATTAACAGGGCAAATCAGGAGTATAGAGATGAGCCAGATACTTAAAAGAACGCTATCAAAAAGAGGTTGTGCCGGCATTGATGAAATCGCTGAACCTGGAGAATGTCATGCAGGTTCCGCGAGTCGAAAAGGTAGTGGTCAATATCGGCCTGGGAGAAGCCCTCGACAATCCGAAAGCCCTGGACGCAGCAGTTTCCGATGTAACCCAGATCACAGGGCAAAAACCGGTAGTCACAAAAGCGCGCGTGAGCATCGCAAACTTCAAGCTGCGTGAAGGTAGATCGATCGGTGTCAAAGTTACCTTACGTGGTGAGAGGATGTGGTCATTCCTGGACCGGTTGATGAATGTAGCACTACCGCGCGTGCGTGATTTCCGTGGGATTTCCCCGAATTCCTTTGATGGGCGAGGAAATTATACATTGGGATTGAGAGAACAGCTGGTATTCCCTGAAATCGAGTATGACAAAATCGACAAGCTTCGAGGAATGGAAATCGCCATCGTGACAACTGCGAGAAATGATGATCACGGACGCCAGTTATTGCAGATGCTTGGTATGCCGTTCAGGAAGGAAGGGTAATCAATGGCCAAGAAATGTATGCCGATCAGAGAAGAGCGGCGCAAGTATGAGACTCGAGTGCGCAACCGCTGCAAAATCTGCGGTCGACCGCGCGGCTACATACGCAGGTTCGCATTATGCCGGATCTGCTTCCGGGAATTATCCCTGCAAGGGAAAATCCCTGGTGTGGTGAAGTCTTCCTGGTAGGTAATGGAGGATGGAATAATGAGTGTGATTGATCCTATTAGCGATATGTTGACCCGCATGCGAAATGCGGTGATGGCCGGGCATAACACCGTTGCTTTTCCGAGCTCAAAAATTAAAGTCGCGATAGCCAAAATTATGAAAGAAGAAGGCTTTATCACGAATTTTGAGATCGCCGATGGCAAAATCGAGGGTTCAAAAGTGCTTCGCTTGCGCTTGAAGTACGTTGGCGAGAGGCGAGAGCGTCGTCCTGTCATTTCGGGATTGGAACGTATCAGCCGGCCTGGCAAGCGGGTGTACACGGGTAAAAAAGAAATACCCTGGGTGCTCTCTGGATCGGGATCGCGATTATCTCGACACCAAAGGGCGTCATGACTGGACAGCGCGCCCGGCAGCTAGGTGTGGGCGGCGAAATCTTATGCAAGCTCTGGTGATGGCTGGAGCTGGATGGTTGGCGGAGCTGTTTGGGGATTTGATCCCCGGACACAATCTGCGAGTGTATGTCCAGGACTCCAAGGAGGTAAGATAACGTGTCAAGAATAGGTCGGATGCCGGTAGTAATCCCGAATGGGGTTGATGTTGAGGTCGATGGCTCGAACGTGCATATTAAAGGGCCGAAGGGTGAAATGGAGCGAACTTTTTCACCTGAAATCGAGATCTCCTACCAGGATGGCGTCATCGAAGTAAAACGTAAATCGGATGAGCGCACGCAGCGCGCCTTGCATGGGATGACGCGCGCGTTGATCAACAATATGGTAGTCGGTGTGCATTCAGGTTTTGAGAAAATCCTGGAGATAAACGGCGTTGGCTACCGCGCCGAAGTGAATGAAAAGAACCTGGTGCTTTACGTGGGATATTCTCACCCCGTGGTCATCCAACCCAAGGCTGGTATCAGTTTTGAAGTCGAACCTAAAACACGCCAGATAAAGGTATTGGGCTACAACAAAGAAATTGTGGGCCAGGTGGCAGCGGATATTCGCAAAGTCAGGCCTCCTGAGCCATACCAGGGCAAAGGCATTAAATATCTCACTGAACAAATCCGCCGAAAGGCTGGCAAAGCAGGCAAGGTGTAATGATGGCAAACAAGAACTCGTTCTTCAGCACGTGAGCGCCGGCATGTCCGGGTGCGAAAACACGTCACCGGCACATCTCAACGACCTCGCCTGAATGTATTCCGCAGCCTGGCAGAAATTTATGCACAGATCATCGATGACTCTCAGGGATGCACCCTGGCCTCGGCTTCGACTCTGGATCATGACTTGCGCGGGAAAATGAGCGGAAAGAAGAAGGCTGAACAGGCTGCTGAAGTAGGTAAGGCTCTTGCCGAACGCGCAAAAGCGAAAGGCATAAAGCAAGTTGTGTTCGACCGCGGCGGATACCGGTATATCGGACGGGTGAAAGCCCTGGCAGACGCGGCACGGGAAAGTGGACTGGAATTCTAGCAGGGTGAACCCGCCTGGAGGCACAGGCTGGAATTCTCTGCGAGGAGCTGATTATGTCGGAATATGAATTTTCTGAATATACAACACAAGAGCTGGATGAGAGGGTTGTTGATATTGCTCGCGTCGCGAAAGTTGTGAAAGGCGGCCGCCGGTTCTCATTCCGCGTCACTGTCGTGGTAGGTGATAACCGGGGGAGCGTGGGAGTAGGTGTTGGAAAAGCCAATGCCGTTCCCGATGCGATGCGAAAAGCCTCGG
Source organism: uncultured Chloroflexia bacterium (assembly GCA_963698765.1). Classification (GTDB taxonomy): domain Bacteria; phylum Chloroflexota; class Anaerolineae; order Anaerolineales; family UBA4823; genus CAVOSB01. The sequence goes on along the minus strand of CAVOSB010000029.1, from coordinate 143,504 downwards.
AGCGCGCTCGAAAAGCAATTCACAAAGTCTCCACTTATAAATCCACTATCCCTCATGAAGTGATTGGAAAAGTCTCTGGAGCAAGAGTGCTGCTCAAACCTGCATCGGCAGGAACGGGCGTGATTGCTGGCGGCGGCGTGCGTGCTGTGCTCGAAGCGGCGGGAATTTCAGATATCCTGACCAAGTCCCTGGGAAGCAGCAATATTTTAAACGTTGTATTTGCCACCATGCATGCGCTGGACCAATTAAAATCTACCAGGAAGAGGCGGCCTGGCGCGGAAAATCACCGAAGGAGCTGGCACCTTTCTGGGAGCGCAGGAAAGATGGCTAAATCCAAGAAAACCGAACCCAAGAAGATCCAAATCACGCTCATCAAGAGCCCGATTGGATATTCTGTAAAGCACAAGGCGACCATCCGGGCATTAGGATTGCGGCGGATGAACCAGACGGTTCAACATCTCGATACTCCAACGCTGCGTGGGATGTTGTTAAAAGTCAATCATCTGGTGCTGATCGAAGAATAGGCTAAACAGTATGAAATTACATGATTTGAAACCGAATGAAGGTGCCAAAAAACCGGTCAAACGAGTCGGTCGTGGTATTTCCGCCGGCCAGGGAAAGACAGCCGGACGCGGGACGAAAGGGCAGGGAGCACGCGCTGGTGGAGGCACCCGGCTGTATCACCAGGGTGGTAATTTACCCTTTTTCCGGCGGCTGCCATTCAAGCGTGGTGTGGGATTCACGCCATTTAACCGGGTAACCTATAACGAGGTCAACATCGATCAGTTGAAAAACTTCCCAAAGGGATCGGTGATCACTCCAGAAGCACTGGCTGAAGCCCGCCTGATCAGAGACCAGCGAAAACCAGTGGCGATCCTGGGTCGGGGTGAAGTGAAGGTGGCGCTAAAAGTGCACGTCCAGCGCGTAACTAAAGGTGCGCGTGCAAAGATCGAAGCCGCCGGCGGCAGTGTTGAAGTGATTGAGTAGGAAAACAAGGAACCTATCGAATGAAACGTTCTGCTTGGCGCTATCTGTGGTCAGCCCATGACATTCGCCGCAAGCTGTTAATCACCATCATGCTGCTTTCGTTATACAGGCTGGCTGCGCATGTCCCGGTACCAGGTGCGAATCGTGATGCGATTGCACAAATTCTGGCGGGGGGAGGGGCTGGCGGAACACTGGTGGGGTTGTTAGATTTACTCTCAGGTGGCACAGTTTCCAATTTCTCGGTTTTAGCGATGGGGGTTTACCCCTATATCACTGCACAGATTATTCTGCAGCTGTTGGTACCCATCATTCCTGCCTTGCAGAAGCGGATGGAAGAGGATCCGCGCGAGGGAAGAAAATGGATGGAGAAATGGACTTACCTGCTGGCCGTACCTATGGCGGCACTGCAGGCGATTGGTCAGATTAACCTCTTTAATTCCTTCATCCCGGGCGTAACCGTGGTAGAAGACTTCGGACTTTTTGGTCCGACCTGGCTGCCCTCGCTCACTATTGTTTTGAGCATGACGGCTGGCACGATGTTCGCAATCTGGTTGGGAGAATTGATCTCTGAATATGGGGTGCGAAACCAGGGTCTCTCGCTCATCATCTTCGCGGGCATTGTCTCGCGTATCCCAGCCAGCCTTCTTCGCTTATGGTCAGACGAGCAATATCGTTGGATTTCATTGATTTTAACAATTGTGATCACAACTGCCACCATCTTCGCCATCGTGTTTGTCCAGCAGGGACGTAGAAATATACCAGTTATGTATCCTGGGAGGCGTGTCGGCAACCGGATGTCTATGCCGGTGAAAGGAACTCTGCCGTTGATGGTGAATATGGCAGGCATGATCCCGCTAATCTTCGCCCAGTCCTTGCTGACTTTTCCGGCGATTATTGCCAGTTTCTTCACCCAATCTTCAGTGGAATGGATCAGAAATGCAGCTAATTCTGTGACGAGTTTGTTCGGCGGAGAAAGCAACTTCTATTGGATTTTGTACTTCGTCATGGTCGTGGCTTTCACGTTCTTCTACACCAATGTCATTTTTACGCAACAGAACTATGGCGAGAACTTGAAGCGTATGGGCGCACAGATACCTGGAGTAAGCAGGGGTGCTCCAACCCAAAAATATCTGAATAAGGTGCTGAGCCGTATCACACTGCCCGGTGCTCTTTTCCTGGGTCTGGTGGCTGTCTTGCCCTGGCTCCTGCAGCTTATCATACCTCTCGGGCAAAACACCGGTGGGTTACTGCTGGTGCAATCCGCGGGTCTGCTGATCGTGGTTGGTGTTGTGCGTGATCTGTTCTTCAATATCGAAGCAGAGCTCAAAATGCATGGCTATACAGAGTCACTGTTGATTAAATAAAAGGATGGCGATGCCGAAATATTATGTTTTGATCGGCCCGCCTGGAGCGGGCAAAGGCACCCAGGCTCAGAGAATTTCCAAGGCATTAGAGCTTCCGCACATCTCTTCGGGCGATCTTTTTCGAGAGAATTTGAAAAAGGAGACCGAATTGGGAAAAAAGGCGAAGAGCTTTATGGACCGCGGGGAGCTGGTCCCGGATGATTTGACCATTTCAATGGTGCGCGAGCGACTGGCGGAACCGGATTGTAAAAATGGTGCTCTCCTGGACGGCTTTCCACGCACCCCGGCCCAGGCGCAGGCGCTTTCTGAGACACTCGGATCCTTCAATGGACAGGTAAATGCCGTCCCGTACATCAAGGTAGCAGATGATGAACTGGTGAAACGCCTGTCCGGAAGATGGACTTGCCGTGCTGAAGGCCATGTCTACCACGAAAAATTCAATCCGCCGAAGATAGCAGGCATTTGCGACGTGGATGGATCGGTACTTTACCAGCGTGAAGATGACCAACCGGAGACCGTGTTGAACCGGATCCAGGTGTACTTCAAACAAACCATGCCGTTGATTGACTATTATTCCGCTGCAGGTTTACTTCTGGAGGTCGATGGAGCAAAGCCGATCGATGAGGTAAGCACGGCATTACTCAAGGGTCTCTCTGAGAGAGGATGAAATCCTGGTGAGCTGGGACCGCACGATTGACATCAAGAGCAGTACGGAGCTCAAGCTGATGCGAGAAGCTGGACGCGTCAATGCAGTGGCGCTAAAAGCAGTGCGGGATGCCATTCAGCCAGGGATAACGACTGGTGAGCTTGACGTGATCGCGGAGGAGTTGATCCGTAATGCTGGCGGCATCCCGATTTTTAAGGGATATCCTGGGCCGTATCCATACCCGGCTACTTTGAATGTAAGCATAAATGAAGAATTGGTTCATGGAATTCCAGGAAACCGCAAGCTAAACGAGGGCGATATCGTATCGGTCGACTGCGGTACCCTCCTGGAAGGGTTTGTGGGTGATTCGGCTTTTACAGTTGGGGTTGGCGAGATTTCCACGCAGGCAAAGAAGCTGCTGGATGTCACCGAACAGGCCCTTTATAAAGGAATATCAATGATGCGATCTGGGAATCGCACTGGTGACATTTCGGCAGCTGTGCAGGAAATTGTAGAAAAAAATGGATTTCATGTCACCCGCGAATACACCGGACATGGAGTAGGCCGGAACATGCACGAAGGTCCCCAGGTGCCTAATTACGGCGAGCCTCACAAGGGAGTCCTGCTGCGACCAGGGATGACGATAGCCTTGGAACCGATGGTCCTGGTTGGTACTCCCAGGACGCGTGTGCTGGCGGATAAATGGACGGTGGTATCGGCGGATGGATCGCTGACTGCACATTATGAGCACTCTGTGGCAGTCACAGAAGCTGATCCATGGATATTGACCGAGCTGTGAAGCTCGAAAAAGGGCTAGACGAAAACAGTTCGTAGAGGTATAATCAAAACTTTGCGAACCGGGTTGGCTGACGAAAATTCCGTTTGCCAGACTGGAAGGAGAAACGTAGGAAATGAAAGTAACTGCATCGATAAAAAAGCGCTGCGCTAACTGTAAAGTTGTCAAGCGCAAGGGCATTTTGTACGTGATTTGTAAGAATCCTAAACATAAACAGCGACAGGGATAGGCAGATATGGCACGTATTGAAGGCGTTGATCTTCCACGCAATAAACGAGTTGAAATAGGTTTGACCTATATCTTTGGCATCGGGTTGTCTCGCTCTCACCGGATTCTGGCATCCACGCAGGTCAGTCCTGACAAGCGTGTGAAAGATCTGACGGACGCTGAGGTCTCCCAGCTGCGTGATTACATCTCTCAAAATCTGAAAGTTGAGGGTGATTTACGCCGTGAAGTGCAGTTAAATATCAAGCGTTTGATTGAAATCGGCAGTTATCGCGGCCTGCGGCACAGGCGCAACTTACCAGTGCATGGCCAGCGAACCCGAACAAATTCGCGCACTCGCAAAGGTCCCAAGAAGACAGTGGCAGGGCGCGGGCGACGTCGAGGAACTGCCAAGAAATAAGTCGGCTTGCTCAAGGGTAACATGGATTGCGGATGGGGCACCTTCCACCCCGCGGCTGTCTGCAGACCTGTACCGCTTCGAGAAAAGTTACGACACTGATTATCTATTATTTGATACAGACTGAGAGGTTCTATGGCTCAAAGTGTACGTTCAGTGCGCCGAAAAGGCAGCGCCAAGAAAACCAAGCGGACTCTGTCCTCGGGGCAGGTCCATATTTTTGCCACCTTTAACAACACCATCATAACTGTGACAGACGCCCAGGGAAATACGATCGCCTGGGGAAGCGCTGGATCAGCAGGTTTCAAAGGTTCGCGCAAAAGCACTCCCTTCGCTGCCCGCCTGGCAGCCGAGCAGGCAATCAAGGCTGCAATGGCAATGGGCTTGCAAGAAGCTCAGGTATTCGTTAAAGGTCCTGGACCTGGGCGCGAATCAGCAATGCGAGCAGTCCAGGCGCTGGGTCTTTAAGGTGCTCTCAATTTCGGACGTGACTCCGGTTCCACACAACGGCTGCCGGCCTCCAAAGAAACGCCGCGTGTAGCTGATCGAAATTATTCGGAAGGATAAGGAACTTGTAATATGGCAAAGTATCGAGGACCGGTGTGCAAGCTGTGCCGGCGTGAAGGTGAAAAATTATTCCTGAAGGGGCAGCGTTGTTTTACCCCAAAGTGTTCATTTGACCGGCGTGGATATGCACCCGGACAGCACGGAAAAACCACCCAGTTCCGCCGGCGGCGCGAATCGGACTTCAACCGGCAGCTGCGCGCCAAGCAAAAAGCCCGCCGTGGTTACGGCATCCTGGAGCGCCAGTTCCACCGCTACTACGAAGTGGCATTGGGACGCCGCGGATTGACGGGTTTGAACTTGCTGCAAATTCTCAAATCACGCCTGGATAACGTCATTTTCCGGTTAGGATTCGCAGAAAATCGCGCACAGGCGAGGCTGCTGGTCACCCACGGTCATTTTTCGGTTAATGGAAGGCGAACGGATATTCCCTCCATGCTGGTGACTGAAGGCGATATCGTCTCCGTCCGCGAAGGATCGCGCAAGCGCACCTTCTTTAAAGACATGTCAGCCGTGGCTGAAGACAGGAATATTCCCGCCTGGCTGAGCCGAGATCTCAACCAGCTGTCCGGCTCGATGATCCGCCTGCCGGAACGGTCGGAGATCGACGGAAATCTGAGCGAACAGTTAATCGTCGAGTATTACTCGCGATAAGCTTTCCATGCGAAGGCTTTTCCCCATTGGGGGATGAGCAGTACAACCGATGTGGAGAACCCGGAGCAGCGCAAGACGGGAAGAGGTGAAATGTGATAGGTTTAGGCAATATTGTATCGCCAAAAATTGAGCGCGAAGCCGAAGCGCGTAATTACGGCAAATTCATCATCAGCCCATTGGAGCACGGGTATGGGGTAACGCTTGGGAATTCCTTGCGCAGAGTCCTGCTTTCCTCCCTCGAAGGTGCGGCTGTAACTTCTATTCGGATCGCTGATGTCCAACATGAATTCAGCGACATCCCCGGCGTCCGCGAGGATGTGATCCACGTCATGCTTCAAATTAAACAATTGCGTATGAAATTATATGACGTGGACACCGCCCGGCTGCACCTGGAAGTGCGCGGCAGCGGCGCGGTGACAGCTGGGGATATTATTACCCCACCCGAGGTGGAGATCATCAATCCTGATCTTTACCTTTTCACTGTGGATGATAGCGATGCCCACCTGGAGATGGAAATGACAGTGGAGCGCGGGCGCGGTTATTCACCCGCAGATGACCGCTCTGGACGGCTGCCGATTGGCGAGCTGCCAGTCGACGCCATCTACAGCCCCGTTCGCAGGGTAAATTGGGACGTGGGGTATGCGCGCGTTGGACAAAGCACGAACTACGATAAATTAACCCTTGAAATCTGGACGGATGGAAGCGTAGGTCCCGAACAGGCATTGAGCACCAGTGCCAGGGTGATCATTGAGCACCTGCGTTATATTGCCGGCATCAGCGAGGAATCGCTGGCGGCAATTGCCATGGAGGAAGAAGAAGGCAGCCGGTTGACCAGCGAGATGATTGAAACGCCGATCGAAAACCTGGATCTGTCTGTGCGAGTCTTCAATTCGCTCAAGAGAACCGGCATAACTACCGTCGGTGAGGTGCTTGAGCTGCTTGAGAAGGGCGATGAAGCCGTGATGTCGATTCGAAATTTCGGCGAAAAGAGCCTGGATGAGCTGCGTCAGAAAATGCGCGAAAAGAATTACCTGAAAGACGCTGATACAGTGGAAGTGGAGTAGGTGATATGCGACACAGAGTGGCAGGATACAGGCTGAGCCGCGGCAAAGACCAGCGCAATGCTTTGCGGCGCAACCTGGTAAAGCAATTATTCGAATATGAAAGGGTGCGTACGACGCGTGCCAAGGCCATGGCAGTGCGCGGCCAGGCAGAACGGTTGATCACTTTAGCCAAGAGGGGCAATGAAGCGGGCGAGATAAAAATGGTGAATGCCCGCCGGCTGGCAGCCTCACGATTGAGTGATGCAGGTACTGTGAAGAAATTGTTCGATGATATCGCACCCCGCTATACCAACCGCCCCGGCGGTTATACCCGCATCATCAAGCTTGGCCCACGCACAGGTGATTCAGCGGAGATGGTTATATTGGAGCTGGTTGAAGGTTAAAGGCGAGTACCTGGAGTATTTCTCCAGTATTTGTAATTCGTAAATGGCACGTTACCAAGCTATCCTGGCCTACGATGGGACCGATTTCAAAGGGTTCCAGCGGCAGGCGGGGAAAACCGAAAAGCGCACGGTTCAAAGTGTTTTCGAAGCAGCGCTGAAAGATATCGGTTGGGCTGGCAGGGCGGTTCTCTCGGCTGGCCGGACTGATACGGGAGTGCATGCTTCCGGACAGGTGGCTGCATTTGACCTGGAATGGCAGCATTCTGCTGACCAGCTTTTAGCTGCTTTGAATGCCCACCTGCCTTCAGACGTCGCAGTCAGGGAAGTGCAAGCCGTCACCCCTGGTTTTCACCCGCGCTATGATGCCGTTTGCCGCAGCTACGAATACCGGTTGTTCGCCGATCCGGTCCGTGATCCCAGGCGAGAGCGATATGCCTGGCGCATCTGGCCGGATGTCAACCTGGAACGCATGCAAACTGGGACTTCCTGCCTTCCCGGCACGCACGATTTTCGCTCGTTTGGGAGGGCGCCGCACAGCGGTGGCTCCACAATACGAGCCGTTTACCAGGCGGATTGGCATATTGACCGTGAGGATTTCATTTTTAAAATCCGGGGCAGCGGCTTCTTATACCGGATGGTGCGAAAACTGGTCGGGTTCCTGGTCGAGATCGGGCAGGAAAGGGTTGAACCAGAAACCATGAAAGTGCTTCTTCAGGAAAAGTCACCTGAATTGGTTAAAGCATTGCACCGGCGCATGGTTTGACATTGGTTGCAGTAGAGTACGAGTCGATAAAGCTGGAGCAGTAATTAAGTCAGGAGAGCAACGAGTCAAAGAACCGAGCTTATTAATGGCACTTTTTCTGCCATGTTGTGAATTGGAGTGAATGATCGTGGAAAAAACATATATACCGAAAGCAAGTGAGATCAACCAGGACTGGGTTGTGATGGACGCCAACGGGCAGAGCCTGGGACGTCTTGCCACGCAGATAGCAAGCCTCCTGCTTGGAAAAAACAAGCCCAATTACACCCCGGGAATGGATACGGGCGACTATGTAATCGTGATTAATTGTGAAAAAGTGACAGTCACCGGAAAGAAGACTGAAGAAAAGATTTACTACAAACATTCACAATATCCAGGCGGATTGAGCACGATCAGTCTGCGCAAGCAGCTAGAAAAGCATCCGGAGCGAGTGATTCGCAGTGCAGTCTGGGGAATGCTGCCGCATAACAAGTTCGGCCGGCAGATCATCAAGAAACTCAAGGCGTATGCAGGAACCGAACATCCGCATGAAGCGCAAAAACCCACGATAATGACCATGGGTAAGGAGTAAGAAGAATGGCTGTTCAGTATTACGAAGGTATTGGAAGGCGCAAAGAAAGCACCGCACGTGTGAGATTGATGAATGGGGCGGGTGTATTCATAGTCAATAAAAAACCTGCCGAAGCGTATTTTACCCGTTTAGGTGATCTCAGACCATACTTGCGCCATTGGAGGCAGCAGGTGAAAACCGCTCAGTGATGGATATCACCGTGTTGGTGAAAGGCGGCGGAGTGACTGGCCAGACGGATGCCGTCCAGCTGGGCGTGGCGCGTGCGCTGCTCAAAATGAATCCGGATCTGCGCCCGACCATGCGCAAAGGCGGCTTTTTAACCCGTGACCCGCGCATCAAGGAACGCAAGAAGCCCGGTTTGAAGCGCGCCCGAAAAGCACCTACCTATACAAAGCGCTAGTTTATTCGACCAGAATTTCGAAACCAGGCGTGATGTGTTGTGCGTGAGGCGGATTCGCAGGAATTGCGCTGAGCACAGCACATCACGTTTTAATTTACACACGTACGCAGGCAAAACACGATGAACAAACCAGGTGTGACAATAATGGGACTCGGACCGGGCGATCCCCAGCTGCTCACCAGAGAGGCCTGGTCTGTTTTAATAGAAAGCGATGAGATCTATATACGCACCAGCCAACATCCGGTGGTACCCTCGCTGCCTGCTCATCTCCAGGTCCATTCGTTTGACGATCTGTTCGAGCAGGCTGAGACCCCTGGAGAAATAAATGGAACGATCGTTTCCCGGCTGCTTGAGCTGGCTCACCGTCCTGGTGGAGTCCTGTATGCAGTTCCAGGCCATCCGTTTTTCGCTGACGCCATCAGCGTGGAGATCGCTGCACGTGCCAGCCAGGAAGGGTTGCCTTTCCGGATAATCCCGGGCCTCAGCTTCATCGAGCCCGTCCTGGCCGCTCTGAAGATCAACCCGCTGCCTCAAATTACCATTCTTGACGCCATCGAGTTAGGGCGGCTGCACATCCCACCGTTCCCTCCCAATGTACCCGCCTTGATCGCTCAAATTGGGTCGAAGCAGCTGGCCTCCGATGCCAGGCGGATTTTGAATTCCGTCTACCCGGGCGAACATCGCGTCGTCCTGGTGCATGCGGCTGGATCCTGGCAGGAAATGCTGGAAGAAGTGAGCCTCTCTGAAATCGACCACAGCAGGCATATCGGGATGCAGACTGCCTTATATCTCCCGCCGTTGGGAGAAGGTAAAGCATTTGAAGCTTTCCAGGAAGTGGTAGCCCATTTGCGCGCACCCGACGGCTGCCCGTGGGACCGGGAGCAGACCCACCTGTCACTCCGGTCCAGCCTGCTAGAAGAGACCTACGAAGTTTTGTCGGCGATCGACGCAGGAGACATGGAAGGGATGGAAGAAGAGCTGGGTGACCTGCTCCTGTTAATTTTGATGCTGGCGCAAATCGGCTCAGATTCGGGCGAATTCACAGTGAACGATGTCCTGGAGGGCATTAACACCAAGATCGTCCGGCGCCATCCGCATGTCTTCGGTGAAGTCGAGATCAGCGATCCCCAGGAGGTTTTGAAGAACTGGGAGCGCCTGAAAGCCGAGGAGCGAGTAACGGATGGCAAGCACGAAGCCAGTCCCCTGGACAGTGTCTCAATAATCCTGCCTGCCCTGGTACAGGCGGAAGAATATCAAAGCCGGGCAGCAAGGGTGGGATTTGACTGGCCGGACATCCAGGGAGTGCTGGATAAGCTGGTTGAAGAGATGCTGGAAGTAAAACAGGCCCAGGACCAGCAAGAGCGCTCGGCTGAAATTGGCGACCTGTTATTTGCTGTGGTCAACCTGGCGCGCTGGCAGCAGGTCGATCCGGAGAGCGCACTGCGTGAAGCCAACGCGCGTTTTCGGAAGCGCTTTGCGTTTATCGAAGCCGGAGCGCGGGAAAGCGGTAGACAGCTCACCCAGCTGACACTGGACGAGATGGAAGCGTTGTGGCAGAGCGCCAAGAGAAATGAGAAATAATAGAAATGGTCTGGCTAATTTGCCCGGATGCCGGTAAGCGACTGATCTTCCCTGACAAACAATAGAAATTTCATATTCCCTTCACTTTCGTAGGTGGTAGGGCACGTCGATGATCACCCGCTGGAAACCAAGGTCCCGGCGCCGGTAAAGCAGGGCGGTTTTGATCAGCCAGCTGGACTGGTTGTGCAGCAGGCTGTGCCACCATTTGGCAGGAATGAATTCCGGCATGACGACTACCGCCAGCTGTCCGTCATTATGAAAAGCATCGGTTTCATCCAGGAAATCTATAAGAGGGCCGACGATAGAACGATAAGGAGAAGGCCGGACAACCAGTGGGATATCCGGGAACCAGCGCTGCCACTCCGATAAGATTTTTTTGCTGTTGCCGGGTTCCAGCTCGATATAGAGTCCCGTGACGTCTTTGGTGATGGATCTGGCGAAGTCCACGGCATCGACCATGCCGCGATGCACACCGGAGACCGGGATCACCACCGTGCGGTGCAGGGAAAGGTTTTAACGAAGGCGGCAGACCTCGCAGAGAAAGCTGCCTGCCGACCAACTCATAATGGCTCTTAATCCGGATGAATATGACAACAATTATTGGCAGAATTATTAAAATAATCCAGGCACCTTCCATGAATTTACTAAATCCAACAATTCCCAATGTAATTGCAGTCGCGACCGCTCCGACTCCATTCGCGAAAGCTTTTACCTGCCATCCTTGCTGCCGGATGCGGAACCAGTGGACCACCATACCAGCCTGAGAAAGGGTAAACGCCAGGAAGACGCCAATCGCAAATAGAGGAATTAAAGAGTGGCTGTCACCTTCAAACAGCAGGATCATCACGCCTGTAGCCAGGGATAAAATGAAGATGCCGTTGTTGTAAACCAGCCGGTCACCGACCTGGTTTAGCTGGCGAGGCAGAAATCCATCGCTGCCCAAAATCGCTGCCAGGCGTGGGAATCCAGCAAAACTGGAATTTGCAGCCACTGCCAGAATCAACAAGGTCGAAATCTGAATCAAAATATAAGCTGGATTGGTGCCAAGTAGATGCCTTGCCAGAGCGGATAGTATGGTCTCTTGCTCTCCAGCGATAATCCCGAATCCCTGGGTAAGAATAATAGATCCAAGAAACAAGGCGCTCATAAGGATAGCCATAACCACCATTGTTTGGCTGGCATTTTTGATGACTGGTGGTTTAAAAGAAGGTACGCTATTACTGATGACTTCAATGCCAGTCAAAGCAGTACAGCCGGTTGCAAAGGCGTGCAGAATTAAAATAGTTGTAAGTGGTTTGATCGGGTCTGGCGCGACTGTCTCCAGAGGGACTGGTCCTTCGATTACCAGGAGGATGCAGCCATAAATCAGCATCGGTAAATAGGTAATCAGAAACAGGTAAATGGGAAAGGACATTAAAGTCCCTGTCTCTCGCAAACCCCGCATATTTGCGATGGCGATAAAAAATAGCAAGAACAGGGCGATTGGTATTCGATACTCCCATAACGGAGGGAAGGCTGATGCGATGGCCTCCACTCCGGCAGTCAGGCTGACAGCAGCGGTCAGCAGGTAGTCGATCAGTAAAGCAGATGCAGCTACCAGTCCGGAATTTTCCCGAGGTTTTCACGTGCCACGACATAGGAGCCGCCTCCGGATGGGTAAGCTTTTATAGTCTGCAGGTACGACACTGCCACGATGAGCAGCAGGCCGACGATTGCCATTCCGATCGGGAGTGCCAGCTGCAGTCCTGCCGCCCCAGCAATTACCAGGCCGAAGAAGATTTCCTGGTTGGCATAGGCTATGGAGGAAAGGGCATCCGGAGAGAAAGCCGCCAGGGCACGGACTTTATTCAGCTTATTCTCGGACGCCAGATCGGTTGTAAGTGGAGAGCCGATGAGCAGGTGTTTTACTCTATGGATCATAGGGTTTGGATTCTAATGCTGGGATCTTTAATAATTATGAAACGAATCAAGTCGATTTCAGTCCTTCCTTCTTCTGGGACTGCCCATAAGCGATGGCATAACCAATAAAGAAAACGGTGTAGAGCAGTACCGCCAGCCAGCCTGCCGCGGTCTGCCAGACAGACTGCTGCTGGGTGACAGCCACGATTGCGCCCAGCAGGTTTGCAAGCAATAAAGCAGAGAGGATCCCCCGCCGGGAATTAGGAGCGAGATCATCTACGAAACCTCGTACAGCCAGAAGCAGCAAACCGAATCCTAACAACGCCACGCCGAACATGCGGGCGAAGGCAGCCACCTGCCAGTAGGCGAGGGGGCTGTCAAGCGCGTCGGGCACTGCAAAAAAAGCCATCATCAAAGGGGCATAGAGGGTGAAGGCGATTCCCAGGGCGAGGCAGGTAACTGCCTGGATCATGATTAGAATTGATAATTTCATTTCCCAGACCTCTTATTAACTCCGGATTTCGAGCAAGCCGATTTTACTCATTTTCTTAATTCGCTGCCAACCAGCGTGTGCAGATAGCGGTGGACAGCATCCGTCCCGCGCTGCGTTCAACCAGCACCAGCTCGCCGGTTTCGAATGTGCCGCCCATGCCGGCGAGCATGTCCTGGAGGAGATAGTAAACACTCAAGCAGGAGGCGCGGATGGCGTAGGCGGTCAAAACCAGGAATAAAGGCTGGGGGCTGAAAAGGCGGCGGCAGCCGTCCAGGAGTGCGGTGAGCAATTCGAAGAACTCCCACACCTGCCCCTGAGGGCCGCGGCCGAATTTGGGTGGATCCAGGATGAAGCCATCATACACGTTTCCCCGCCGCAGCTCGCGCTGGACGAATTTAAAGGCGTCATCCACCAGCCAGCGGATGGATCCCCCGGTTAAATTGGATAATCTCCTGGTTGTGTTGGCCGGTGCTGATGGATTTCTTAGAAGCATCTACATGGGTGACATTGGCACCGGCTCGGGCTGCAGCAAGTGAGGCCAACCCGGTATAACCGAACAGGTTCAGGACCTTTACCGGCCGCTGAGCCGAACGCACTGCCTTCTCGATCCAATCCCAGTGATTGGCCTGTTCAGGAAAGAAACCCATGTGGCGGGAGCCGCTGGTAGATACCAGAAATTGCAGACCCTTATAATCCATCACCCATTCACGCGGCATCGGGCGTAAAAACTCCCAGGCGCCACCGCTCTCCCCACCGGTGGGATGGAAAGATGCGTGTGCCTGCTGCCAATGGCTGGAGGGTAAGGCGGGCTTCCACAATGCCTGGGCCTCGGGCCTCGAAAAAATGTATGGCCCGTAGCGTTCCAGCTTCCTTCCATCTCCGCTGTCTAAAAGCTCGTAAGCCTGCCAGTCTGGCGATGTCAGCAACGCGATTTGTGGTAGGCTGCCCATTTTATGTTCGACGTCCTTGCCTGGATAGGACCGCGCTGCAGAATTAAAAAGGTTTGAACCTGGCTGTGAAATGCCGGAGCATTTCGGGGGCATATTCAAAACCGTACCCCCGTATCTCTGACTTGCGTCCGGCAATCCTGGCAACCGCCTCGATCACATAATCCAGGTGGCTTTGGGTGTAAACCCTGCGAGGGAGCGCCAATCGCACCAGCTCGAGATCAGGGTAGACCATTTTTCCGCTGATCGGATCCGGGTAAGAAAGCGATACCGAACCGAGCTCAATGGCGCGAATACCTCCTTCACGGTAAATCTCTATCGATAAAGCCTGCCCTGGAAACTGCTCGCTGGGGATATGGGACAGGAACAGGCCGGCATTCAGGTAAACGGCATGCCCGCCCGGAGGTTCAATTACCGGGATGCCGCGCTCCAGCAGGCAGTTCGCCAGGTAGGAGGTCTGGCTGAGGCGGTAAGCCAGGTATTCTTCGTCCAATCCCTCCCACAGTCCCACCGCGATCGCATCCAGGTCCGGCCGGCCAGGCCGCCGTAGGTAGGAAAACCTTCACGCAAGATCAGCTCGTTGCAGGCTTTTCGGAAGAGATTTTCATCATTCATCGCCAGGAATCCGCCGATGTTGACGATGGCGTCTTTCTTGGCGCTCATTGTGGCGCCGTCGGCGAGCGAAAAGAATTGGCGAGCAATTTCTAAGGGGGTCTGGTTCTCAAAGCCGGGTTCGCGCTGCTTGATAAAAAAGGCGTTTTCCGCATAGCGGCAGGCATCGATGAAGAAAGGGATGCCAAATTCTTTATATAATAGCTGACACTGCCTTTAAATTCTCCATCGATACCGGCTGTCCGCCGCCGGCGTTGTTGGTGATAGTGATCATGCCGAGCGGGACGTTCTCTTTGCCAACCTGGTCGATAAAATTCCTCAGTTTATCGATATCCATGTTCCCTTTGAAAGGGTGGCGGTTGGCCGGGTCCCTGGCCTCATCGATCACCAGGTTGGTGGGCCTTCCGCCGCGCGCCAGGATATTCGCCTGCGTGGTATCGAAATGCATGTTAGATGGCACAAACTGGCCCGGTTTCACGAGCATGGAGCACAGGATGTTTTCGGCTGCCCGGCCCTGGTGCGTGGGGACAAAATGTTCGAAGCCAAAGATCTCGGTGATGGCTTTCGAAAAACGCTGAAATGACCTGGCACCGGCGTAAGATTTATCGCCGCGCATGATGGCAGCCCACTGGTCCTGGCTCATGGCACCGGTACCCGAATCGGTCAGGAGATCGATATAGACTTCTTCGGCTTGCAGTCCAAACAGGTTGTATCCCGCTCTTTTTAAGGCTTTTTCCCGCTCTGCTCGATCGATTAAATGAATAGGTTCCACCATTTTGATGCGATATGGTTCGGGTGGATGCTTGACCATATGTGAGCCTCCGTGTATTGTTCGCTTTTTGTTGGGATGGTCTCTGATTTTCTTGAGGACGCTCTTGAGTGTAGCATGGTTTGGAATTTAAATCCAAGACCCTCATTCAAGTATAATACCCGGATGAGGTCGCTAAAAACCAGGTGGGTTATTGGATTCGTTCTCGTATCAATGTCCATATCCATGCTGGTGTGGGAATTCCGCCCGCTGCCGATGGAGAGCCGCATCCTTCAAATTTCGCCTGCTGAAATGCAGCTTCCGCAGCCTGAAGAATTCGCCGAAGAAGCGGTGGGGTTTTCTGAAGCACGCAGATTGGTGACCGAATGGCCGGAGGTCGTTCGGGTTGGCGATCCGGCGCCAATCCGCATGTTAATCGAGCCTGCGGAACCCGGTGTCCCAGGTGTGACTTTGGATGAGGACCCAAACCAGGTACAAGCTGATGAGAATCCAGGGCAAAATCGGACCGAGAAATATCAAACTGTCGCCGAGGCGAGGCTTGAGCTCGAGAAAATGGAATTCCGCCCGACCGGTGAAATCAGCGAAGCACTGCTTCCCGGGAAATCAGCACGTTTTTCCTGGAGCGTGCGTTCCTCAGAGGAAGGCTTTTACCCGGGAACGATCTGGCTGCACGTGCAATATATCCCGCGCAATGGCGGTGATGAGCTGCGCAAGGTGATTTCTGCTCAAACCATCGAAATCCAGGCAGAAGAATTCCTGGGACTTTCAGGAAATTCCGCACGCATTCTAGGTGCCATCGGCCTGGTGTTAGGCGCGATGATAGGATTGGATATTTTTTCATTGATCCCGAAGTGGTTGTCCTCTAAAAAGACAAATCCACCCACTGCTCAAAATTGAGTGAAAGATGATAGAAATCGAAGCGTTTGTTTTAGGACCGGTTGCAACCAATGCCTACCTGGTCGCCAATCAAGAAACGAAAGAAGCTGCGGTGGTCGATCCAGCCTGGGATGGCCCGTTTATCATTGAAGCGGCTGAGACAAGAGGCTGGAAAATCAGCCAAATCTGGCTCACCCACGCTCATTTTGACCATATCGGCGGGGTGGCTGACCTGCTCAAATTCCTAGAACCCAAACCCAGCCTGGCGCTCCATAAGGATGACCTGCCGCTCTACCGCCTGCAGGGAGGGCAGGGTTCTTCGGCCTGCGTATCGAACAGGGACCCGATCCGACACAGGAATTAGAGCACAAGCAGCAGCTGCGATTGGGAGAAGTTATTTTCGAAGTCAGGCACACACCGGGACATACCGCTGGTCACGTGATCTTTGTATGCAGGCAGAGAAGATCGCCTTGTGCGGAGACGTGATTTTCCAGAGCAGCATCGGACGGACCGACCTGCCTGGAGGCAGCTTCCCACAACTGTTAGGAAGCATTGAGACGCAAATCCTGTCGCTTCCCGATGAGACGCGGCTTTTGAGCGGTCATGGGCCGGAAACGACGGTCGGGAAAGAGCGCCTGACCAATCCTTTCTTGCGGTGAATTGGTGCGGAGCCCTGACCTATTTGGCGTAATCGACAGCCCGGGTTTCACGGATGACTGTCACTTTGATCTGCCCCGGGTACTGCATGGTTTCCTCGATCTTCTTGGCGACATCGCGTGCCATGCGAATCGCTTCCAGATCGTCGATGTCTTCCGGGCGAACGAAGATGCGGATCTCACGTCCAGCCTGCAGCGCGAAGCTCTGCGTGACGCCTTTGCTGGAGTTGGCGATATCTTCCAGCGCCCGGACCCGCTTGATGTACTGGTCCAGGCTTTCTCGGCGGGCCCCGGGCCGGGCACCGGAAATGGCATCCGCCGCCTCGACGATGGCAGCTTCGACGCTCTCCTGCTCGACTTCATGGTGGTGGGAAGCGATGGCATTGACGACCTTCGCCGATACCCCATAACGCTTGGCGATCTCAGCGCCCAGCTGGGCATGCGTCCCTTCCATGTTGTGGTCCACCGCTTTGCCCAGGTCGTGCAGCAGGGCGGCCGCGCGGGTGGTCTCGACGTCGGCACCCAACTCGGCCGCGATGACCGCCGCAATCTTGGCGGTTTCGACCGCATGGGCGAGCTGGTTTTGCCCGTAGGAAGTGCGGTATTTCAGCCGGCCCAAGGTCTTGATGATTTCGGGGTGCAGGCCGGGCACGCCCGCTTCGTAGACTGCCTGCTCGCCCGCTTCAATCATAGTGCGCTCGACTTCTTTTTGCTCGGTCTTGAGCACCTTTTCGATATGCGCCGGGATGGATGCGCCCGTCCTGGATCAGCTTGGCCAGTGAACGGCGGGCAATTTCACGGCGCACCGGGTCGAAACAGGAGATCGTTACCGCTTCCGGGGTATCGTCGACAATCACATCCACTCCGGCGGCCTGCTCGAAGGCGTGAATATTGCGCCGTTGCGCCCGATGATGCGCCCCTTCATCTCATCAGATAGGAATCTCGACCACTGAGGTGGTGACCTCCACCACATGGTCGGAGGCAACGCGTTGGATGGCGTTGGTTATCAGCTTGCGGGCCTGTTTCTCCCCTTTTCCCGGGCTTCAAATCTCGATCTGGCGGATGATGCGCGCCATATCCGCCCGGGCTTCCTTTTCAACTTCTGCCAACAGGATGTCTCTGCGCTTCGGCAATTGTGAGCTGGGAAATTCGTCTGCAGCTCTTCCATTTCATCGGTGTACAGTTTTTCCATCTCGTTGGCGCGCTTGTCGATGGAGCTCTGGCGCTTGTTAACAGCCTGCTCGCGCTTTTCCAACCTGTCGAGGCGAAGGTCCAATTCTTCACGCCGCTTTTGCATGCGGTCTTCTTCTTTGTTAACCTCAGTGCGCCGCCTGTCATTCTCGATTTCAGCTTTCTTCAACACATTGAGGGCTTCATCGCGCGCCTGAATTTCAATCTGCTGTGCTTTCTCTTTTGCCTCATCCAGAATTTGTTCAGCCAGTTCCTTTTTGATGCGCTGCTCGCGCTCGATACGCATCTGCTTGTAAAAATAGCCGATCAACAAACCCAGGATAAGTGCAATGGGCAGTAATATAATGAAAAGCCAAGTTGTCAATTCCATTGCATAACCTCATGATTGGGGGGTGGATTCTGTCTCATGTATCTCGTTCCAAATCCGGTTGGTCACATCTCTGATCGTGTCATACTGAAAACCACGCTGGCTCAGGTAGCGTGCAAGTTTTATTCGAAATTCACTCCATTCTAATTCCTGGAATTTCCTGACTCGCCTGGCAGCCGCCTGGTAAGCGAGCTGTTCATCGTCAATTTCCGCCAGCGAATCCTGGATGATCTCCTGGTCTACACCGTGTTTGCGAAGCTCAAATTCCAGGAGGCGCCGGCCGCGCGGTCTAAGCTCGCTGCGATTCTCAATCCATTCGATTGTAAAACGATGGTCATCCAGCATCTGATTTCGTTTAAGCCTCTCAATGACCTCCTCCACAACCTGTGGAGAAACTGACTTCTTGAGGAAGTCGTGAGCGAATTTCTGAACTCAGTTCGAGGCCGGAATTTCAATAAATGGAGTGCGCTTTGAAGTGCCACTTCCCTGGCGTCGGCGGACTTCAGCTCCGCGATTTTTTCGTCGCTGATTTCCTGCCCGGTATTCAGCCAGCCTGCGACAAGGCGGTCGAGTCCAAAAGCAAATTCACCGTCCAGGAAAACATTGATCCTCTGGCGGTTCTTTTTTTGAAGGGTGAGGGCAGTGATCTTATGAAGCATCCTTGATTAAAAATTAAATTAATACGACCATGATCCTGCCTCGACGGATCACGGCCGCGTGGTTGGTGCGATCTCAGATTAAGATAGTCGCCTGTGTTTCAGGTCAGGACGTCAACAAGTTGAGTCAACGAACTGGCACGCATTTTAACAACGTGCCCGCAGTCTATCTTTGTAACAGGTGGTGGGCTACTCATGATCGGTTTTTTTCATCTTGTTTTCCGATTTCAGCTCGTGGATAACCAAACCGGCTGAATGCACACCATTCCGAATCTTCGCTGAGATCTTTTACTCGCTTAAGCAGAATTCTTTTACGAATACTGCCCCATCACGCATTGGCCGCATCAAAAAACAAGAATAATATGGTCGCGGCAAATCGATCCTGGAGTAACAATTTTCCTACAATCCCTAAGACTTGCAGATCGGCGGAAAAGTCCCTCCTATCAAATTGTAAATCTCATCCCTCATTGAAGCAGGTTTATCTCTGCATGCGTCAGTTATGAGGGTCTGGGAATAGCATCTGGCGAAGGTCTTGTTCGAGCTCTCGAGCTATGCCCGGCTGGTTATCGAGGCAATGGACAGCCTCCCTGTTGCCGGTTCCGAGCGGCGAGCCTCTGTAATAATAGCTATTGTTGACATTTTCGACCAGAGCAAGCTGCACTCCGAGGTCGAAAAGTTCGCCTGATTTTCCTATTCCGTTACCATACATTATATCAAGGTCTGCGAATTGCAGGCAAGGATGGAAAGTGTTCTTGATAATTTGCGCCCTGACCCGCCGGCCGATATTTTTCCGGATATCTGCAGCATGCGTATTGGCGACAACCGAATGCGGATGGAAGCCTGTAATTTGAGCGCCAATCGAGAGGTGTGAAAGGCGAGTGCGTGGTAAATGGCCTGGCTGCGAGGGCAGGGTGAGGCAGGTGAAGATGACCGCCGTATGGTATTTTCTGATGGCGTTTGAAATTATGCGTAGTGTTTTGGAGATCTGCAATTGCAGGTCTTCGTGGTCATGCAGGACCTGATCCGTAGGGCTGCTTTTTAACGGGACAAGCGAGCTGATTGAATCCAGGACGATTACACTCAACGCACCTGATTTTGCCAGAATTGATAGCGAATCGAGTGCTGCTGCGGCATTGAAAGTGTTGCACACTACCAACCGGTTAATATCGACGCCGCAGCGGAGTGCATAGCGCGGATCCCAGGTTTGATCGGCATCAATCCACGCGCACACACCATTCAGTTTCTGCGATTCGGCGATGATGTGCTGGCATAAAGTTGTCTTTCCGCTGGACTGTGGACCTGAAATTTCAACCAGGTGTCCGCCCGGAAGGCCACCTAGCCCCAGGGCTGCATCCAATTTGAGTGAGCCGGTAGGGATGATCCCGGGATTGGTGATGGATGGTTGAGAGGGTTGGGAGTCCTCGTCAGAGGAGGCCATATCACAAGGTAATTAATCGGTCCTGGTGAGTGGGTAAGATTTTTCGAAGGAGGGCACCCACCCTTCTGGTTCGTAGGCACCTGTCGACCTTTCCTGAGTATACCTTCCGGTAAATTCCCGGCGTTGTATTCGAATTAAGGCGTCGATCAACGCATCGATATCCTCAAGGGTGTTGTACAGGCCAAATGAGGCGCGCACCATGCCAGGCATGTGTGATTTATCGCCTGCCAACATGGTATTCCGGACGTTATCTGCTTCCTGCGTTGTGAGTCCCAACAGGTGCAAGATATAAGGATGGGCGCAAAAACACCCACTGCGCACGCCGATCCCAAACTCGTATCCCAATACAGCAGCAACCAGGAAATGGGAAATCCCCTCCAGCTCGAACGGGATAACACCCAACCGCTGGTTAGCTCGACCGGGATCAGAGTCCCCATAAATGCGAATCCCGGGTATTTTTGCCAGTTTTCTCAATGCATAGGCAGTCAGCTGCGCTTCATGTTCTGCGACATGATCCATTCCGATCGCATCGAGCTGCTTGATTGCAGCTGCGAAGGCAACTGCACCGAGGGTGTTCGGGCTGCCGGCCTCATCCCGGTCGGGAGGCTCAGCCCAAACCACATCCTCCAGCGTGACGATCTCCACTGTACCGCCACCGGGCATGTCAGGATCACCGACTTCGAAGGTATCCTGCCTGCCGACCAGGGCTCCGGTGCCGAAGGGTGCGTACATTTTATGTGCGGACACCGCCACATAGTCCAGGTGAGCGGGATCGTTGAGTGATCCCATATCGATCTTGCGGTGCGGGGCAAGTTGTGCGCAGTCTGCCAGGATTTGCGCCCCGGCATGATGCGCCTTTTCAGCCAGGATATGAATGCGGTTCAGGAAACCGGTGACATTGCTGGCGCCGGTTATTGCCACCAGCGCGACCCTGCCGTTGAATTGAGATAATTTCCGGTCGAAATCGATTTCATCGAGGCGGCCGTCAGGCGTTAACCCGACGTGCACGGTATGAGTATTTTCCGCCAGGGTAAGTCATTCGAATGATGCTCCATCCCGCTGGTCAGGACGACATCGCGTCCAGGAGTGAACGGAAACCGGCGGGCAAGTTTATTAATCGCTTCTGTTGTATTTTTACCGAAAATGCAGGTATGTTCCGCCGGGTCGGCGCCCAGAAAATTTAGCACCGACTGCCGGGCATGTTCATATGCAAAAGTCGAAATCTGGCTTTTGTAGCCGGTGCCTCGATGCACGCTGCTGTAATAAGGTAAAAAGGCATCAATCGTTTCCTGAACGATGCGTAATGCCGGGGTCGAGGCAGCATTATCGAGATTGATATACGGGTGTAAGTCCCCATTAAGCAGAGGGATTGGGATTTCTGTGCCTACGAACAGGCTGCGGTAAGTGGATTGAGGGGCATGAGCGATGGGCATATGTAATCCTTGGATTAAAATTTTCTGCAAGTTTTTGTTAAGAAAATCCCCTTTAAAACCATTGCGCTCTGGATAATTCTGGATTATACTGTGCAGAATAATGGGACAAAGTGGGTGAACGTGGGACGCCGGTCAAACCCGGCGTCGCAGTTTTAACCTAAAAGGTAGAACACATGTTCTTTGGTCAGTTTCATCACAATATTGATGATAAGGGTCGCCTGACAATCCCCGCCCGCTACCGTGAATTACTGGCAGCGGAAGAGGCTTATGTGATGCGCGGTTTCGACCAGAACTTGATGGTGTTTCCTGCCTCTGCTTTTGAAAGAATATCCCGCCACGTTGAGCAGATGAACCTGACCGATCCAAAAGTGCGCTTGCTAAGGAGATTATTCTTCGCAGGCGCCAGCCAGCTTGAGATTGATAAAACCGGTCGAATATTACTGCCTCAATTCCTTCGCCAGAATTACCTAAAAAATTCGAGTGCCGTTGTCGTGGGAGTCGGAAACTACTTCGAAATTTGAACTCCAGATCGTTGGGCTGGTCAGGAAGGATTGCTGCATGAAGATTCATTGGCTCACATGTTCGCGGATCTTATGCTCTCCTCCGAGTAAGTAAAAACCCTGGGATGAATGATCCAGGCGAGCGGATTGAGTTTCCGCATTATCCTGTTCTTTACAATGAAATTATACACGCTTTATCACCGACGCGAGGCGGTCATTATGTAGACGGGACGGTGGGAGCCGGGGGCCATGCCCGGGGTATCCTGCAAGCCAGTGCACCTGATGGACGGCTGTTAGGGCTGGATTTGGACCCTCAGGCGGTGGACCTGGCCAGACACAGGCTTGAAGCCTTTGGTACCCGGGCTGTAATCGTACAGGCTTCTTATACCAGCCTGGAAGAGCAGATAAGCCGCCTGGGCTGGCAGTCGGTAGATGGAATTGTGCTCGATTTGGGTCTATCTACGATGCAGCTGGAGGCATTCGATCGAGGTTTCTCTTTCGATAAAGAGGCACGGTTGGATATGCGGTTTGATCCAATAGATCCGATTCGAGCAGAGGACATCCTGAACGAATATAGTGAGCAGGAATTGGCGCAGGTCTTGTTTCGATACGGTGAGGAATCCATGGCGAACCCAATTGCCAGGGCGATTATCCTGGCCAGACCGGTGACCAATACCCGGCAGCTGGCCCAAATTGTCAGCCAGGTGGTTTGGGACCGTCGAAAAGGGCGAGCGAGAGATCCACGCAAACCCGCCCGACATCCAGCCACCCGGACATTCCAGGCTTTGAGGATCGCGGTCAACAAGGAATTGGAAAACCTGGAAACAGTCTTACCGATTGCAACTCAGGCGCTCAAACCAGGAGGAAGAATTGCTATCATCTCATTTCATTCCCTGGAAGATCGGATCGTCAAGCAGTATTTCCGCCGGGAAAGCAGCGATTGCCTTTGCCCACCTCGCCAGCCTGTATGCACCTGCGGGCATATCGCCAGCCTGGTGGAAATCACCAGGCATCCACTTGTGCCCGGACAGGAGGAGCTGAAACTCAATCCCCGCTCGCGGAGCGCGAAATTGCGAGCAGCTCAAAAAGTCAATTGATAGCAAGCCGGTGATGGCACGTTAATTGCAAATTCAATTATCAACTTAACCTGGAAAAGTGGATTGAACCAAATCGAAGGCATAACAAGAATATATTCGCAAGCACCTTGGAGAAAACAATCCCAGATTGTGGGATTGATCCTGGTGGTTGTGGTTTTCAGTACCCTATTTGCTACGGTCTATTTGCACATCAGTGCCCGGACGGCAGAAGTTGGACGGCAGATACAGGTGATGCAGAATGAAATTGATGAGCTTGATCGCATGAATGAAGATTTAAGATCGCAGCTGGCTCTCATCAAATCTTCGGAACAGATGGAACAGAGGGCCGAAGCCCTGGGCTTTAAGCCTGTCCAGAAGGATGAAATTACTTTCTTATCGGTACCCGGCTACATGGAACCTCCAGTCATGGTTTATCAGCATCAAGCGGTGGAAAAGCCTCCTGGTAGAACAAAACTGCCAGATGAATACACCAAATCATTATTTGATTGGATGCGAAGGAAAGCCACATTTTACCTGGTGGTGAGGTAACGAAATGAATGAGAATTCATACACCTGGCGGTACAGCTCGCTGGGGTTATTTATTTTTCTCCTGCCTGTGATGGTAACGCTACAGCTGATTCGAATTCAAGTCAATCCAGGCTGGGTGAAGGAAGTGATGGAATTCGGGGAAAGGTTCGAGATGGAAGCGCAATTTATCGATCCTCCCCGCGGCCAAATTCTCGATCAAAAGGGAAACCTCCTGGCAGGAAACCAGATTGTTTATGAAGTCGGCATCGATCTTCCGAAGGTTGTAGATCCTAGATCCATTGCCACGGTCGTGAGCTCAATCCTGGACATTGATTATGAGGATGTTTACAGCGCTGCCAGCCTGGAAGCATCGGACAGTGCGGTATATGCGGTGGTCGCAGATTATATACCGCAGGAGAAGATCGACAAACTGAATATATTCATGGAGCAGCTCAGCTCGGAGGCCATCGCCAGTCCAGACAAAGGGTTGTTCAACCTGGCTGGAATCGTCATAAAACCACACCTGGGCCGGTTATACCCGGAACGGATGATCGGCTCAAATATCCTCGGATTTTCTCACCTTCCGAATGTGGGATATTTCGGGGTAGAAGAACAATATAACGATATCCTTTCACGCCCGAGAGAGACTATTTGGGTACCTGTGAACCCGCTACTGGCCGAAGAACAAACCGATTTGCCGTCTGGATCGAGTCTGATTCTGACAATCGATCGGGCAGTCCAGAAGAGCATGGAAGAACTGGTGGATGAAGCTGTACTGGAGACAGGTTCGGATTCTGCCACAATCGTTGTCTTGAATCCCAAGAACGGCGAGATTATGGCACTTGCGACGACCCCGCGCATGGACCTGAACGATATCAGCGAATACAAGAATCTCTTCCCTCAAGGCGTCCCTTATAACCGCACGATTGGCCAGGACTATGAACCTGGTTCAGTTTTCAAGGTCCTGACCATGGCAGCAGCGCTGGATGCAGGAGCGGTTACTCCCGAAACGCAGTTCGTAGACACTGGCGTGATTGAAGTCGGTGGCTTGAGGATTTATAACTGGGATTCGGGTGCCTGGGGACCGCAATCAATGCTGGGTTGCCTGCAGCATTCGCTGAACGTTTGCCTGGCCTGGGTGTCGAAACAAATGGGATATGAGAACTTCTATCCTTATATGAAAGCGTTTGGTATTGGACAATTAACTGGTGTGGACCTGGCCTGGGAAGTCTCGGGTCGATTGAAGATCCCAGGAGATGGAGATTGGTACGAAGCCGACCTGGGCACCAACGCATTTGGGCAGGGCGTCTCAGCAACTCCCTTACAGATGGCGGTCGCGATTTCAGCACTGGCAAACCAGGGGAAGATCATGACCCCGCACATTGTGAAGGCGATTGTCAATGAGGGCTACTTACGCGAGCTCGGCACTTCTGTGATGCGCGTTCCGATAAAACCCGAAACGGCAAGCACCATCACTGAAATGCTGGCCCAGTCGTTGGAGATTGAAGCCTCCGATGCCCTGGTTACAGGATACCGGGTGGCCGGGAAAACTGGTACGGCCGAAATACCTACTCCTTACGGATATACCACGAACGAAACGAATGCTTCTTTTGTTGGCTGGGGGCCGGCTGATGATCCTCAATTCCTCATCTATATATGGCTCGAGAGACCGAGTGTTTCCCCCTGGGGATCAGTGGTTGCTTCGCCAGTATTTCGCGAGGCAGTCGAAAGGCTGGTGGTGTTAATCGATTTGCCTCCAGACGATATTCGCCACCAATTGGACCAGAACACTCAATGAAACTTGAACCATGCTGAGACTTGCGGATTTGTTTGAAGCGTTATGTGGAATCAGGCCCGACTGGGCCAACCAGATTGTGATTCCAGAAGCTTCAATCGATTCGCGGCATGTAATACCTGGCTGTCTTTTCATCGCATTACCTGGACAAACGGCAGACGGACACGACTATGTGGGGCAGGCTTTCGAAAGAGGAGCCAGCCTGGCACTGGTCCAAAGGGATCTTTCGGATCAATTCGCGACAGTTGATCTGCGGGGCGAGTGTGCGGAAGGATTACAACAATCGCATGCGCTCCCGTTTTGCATCCTGGTGGACAACTCCCTGGCTGCCTTACAGAAAGCAGCGGGTTTTTGGAGACGCAAGCTAAATTTACGGGTGATTGGCATCACCGGGAGCGTGGGGAAATCCACGACGAAAGAGGTTACGGCAGAAGTATTGAGCCAGCGCTACAGGACATTAAAAAATACCGGCAATTTGAATAATGAAATCGGCCTGCCGCTGACAATCTTAAGTCTGAGCGAAAGCTATGAACGGGCTGTATTAGAAATGGGTTTCTATGTCCCCGGCGAAATTCAATTGTTATGCGATATTGCGCTGCCCCAGGTCGGCGTAATCACGAATATCGGTACGGTCCATGCGGAACGGGCTGGATCGCTAGAAAAAATAGCACTTGGGAAATCGGAACTGGTCCGCTCTCTACCGGCAGGTCCGGAGGGCGTTGCAATTTTAAATTTTGATGATCCACGCGTGCGAGAAATGGCAAGTGTGACCAACGCACGGATTTTCTATTACGGACTGGATCCGAAGGCAGATTTATGGGCAGACGGTGTCGAGGGACTGGGATTGGACGGCATCCGGTTGAAGCTGCACTACCAGAAAGAGGTGCTCTACCTGCGGGTTCCTTTGATCGGTCGCCATTCAGTACACACGGTGCTGCGGTCGGCCGCAGTAGGATTGGTTGAAGGCCTGACCTGGCAGGAGATCGTAAACGGCTTGCGTTCCGAGCGCACGCAGCTGCGCCTGATGGCGGTGCGCTCTGATACAGGCGCATTGATTTTAGATGACACGTACAATGCTTCTCCTGAATTGACCCTGGCGGCTTTGAACCTGTTGGGCGAGCTTGAAGGGCGTAAAGTGGCTGTGTTAGGCGATATGCTGGAATTAGGTCCATACGAGCAACAAGGCCACGAGATGGTGGGATTAAGGGCAGCCCAGGTTGTCGATGAGCTGATTACTATCGGAGAGCGAGGGCGGTTGATTGCCAGTGCAGCCCGAAAGGCCGGTCTGGCGCAAAACGCTGTTTTAGAGCTCGAAGGCAATCAAGAAGTCATTCTATATCTAAAAGGCAGGCTGGGAACACAGGATGTTGTCCTGGTAAAAGGCTCGCGTGGAATGCAAATGGAAGTCATAGTAGAAGCGCTGGAGGCACGCCGATGAACCAGACGCCGATGGTGCTGGCACTGGCTGGCTTCAGCTTCATGATGACAGTGATCTGGGGTACACCCCTGTTGCGGATATTACGGTACCTGAAAGTTGGCAAAGAAATCAGGGTAGAAGGTCCCGAGCGGCATTTCAGCAAATTGGGCACCCCCACCATGGGTGGAGTTCTAATCATTTCTTCTGTGCTGCTGATAACGGTGATGTTGAACGCCGTGTATGTTTTCGGTCTGCGGTGGTCTGGTCGTTCGATTATCCTGCCGTTAGGAACGATGCTGCTTTTTGCCCTGTTAGGCGCGGTGGACGATTGGGAGGGCCTGCGAGGCAGAAGAAAAGGCCAGGGGATGCGTGCCAGAACTAAATTCTTGATCCAGGTGATATTTGCCTTTCTGGCGGCCTTCGCCTTGAAATACATCCTTGATGCGCCGGACATGTTCGTTCCAGGAGTAAAAGAAACCATTAAGTTGGATGGCTTTTACATTCCCATCGCAGTGTTCATCATCGTGATGTGTTCGAATGCGGTGAACCTGTCTGACGGATTAGATGGGCTGGCTGGATTGATCACAGCCACCGCTTTTGCAGCTTACGGCGGAATCGCCTTGATCCAGCAGCAGGTATTCCTGGCTCGCTTCTGTTTTACCATCGTCGGCGCTATTTTTGGCTTTTTATGGTTCAACGTACACCCGGCCCTATTGTTCATGGGCGACACTGGCTCGCTTTCACTGGGTGCCTCGCTGGGAGTAGTGGCATTGATGACCGGGCAGTGGTTATTGCTTCCGTTGATTGCGTTTATCCCGATCAGCGAAACACTGAGCGTGGTCTTGCAGGTGACATATTTCAAGCTGACGCGCGGTAAGCGGTTGTTCAAAATGGCGCCGCTGCACCATCACTTCGAGTTATCCGGCTGGAGTGAGACGCAGGTCGTCCAACGATTCTGGTTGATCAGCCTGCTTTTTTCATTAGTCGGTGTTGCGCTGGCGGTTGTGTGATTGATTTTATGGAGCGTTGGAAAGGACTCAAGGTCTTGATCATCGGAGCAGCCCGCCAGGGGCTGGCTCTGGCACGCTATTTCTTAAAGCATGGAGCGAGCGTTGTAGTGAATGACCGGCAGCCTCCAGAAAAATTTAGCGGTTTGCGAGAAGAATTTGAAGCGCAGGCTGGTACTTCAGAGCGGATCGAATGGGCTTTCGGTGGACATCCGTTGGGGCTGCTGGATGACGCCGAAACCGTGTGTGTTTCAGGTGGGGTGCCTTTGGAAAATCCGCTTGTACTTGAAGCGCTGGCGCGCGGCATCAAAGTGACCAACGATTCGCAGCTCTTTTTGGAGAATGCTCCATGCAAAGTTATCGGCATCACGGGGTCGGCCGGCAAGACCACCACCACCACGCTGGTCGGGAAAATTGCCCAGTCGGCGGTTAACCGGGAAGAAGAAAAAAGCCCTTACCGGAAGGCGTGGGTAGGAGGAAACATCGGCTTACCCTTAATTTCCAGCGTCGACGAGATGGTGGCTGAAGACCTGGCCATCATGGAATTGTCCAGTTTTCAGCTGGAGCTGATGTCGTCTTCACCTCAGATCGCCGCGCTGCTAAATATCACCCCCAACCATCTGGACCGGCACAAGTCCATGGAAGCCTACACTTCGGCAAAAAAGCGCATCCTGGAATTCCAATCGCAGGATGACTGGGCGATTCTGGGCAGGGACGATCGAGGGGCATGGTCCCTGGCAGATACTGCAAAAGGATCACTGCTATCTTTCGGATTAAGTTCACCCGCTGCGCTTCAGGCAGGCACATATTATGAAAACGGCTCCATATACTTTAAAAATGCGGTTGACCAGTCTGAGCCAGTAAAAATCCTGGAAAGGAGTGAAATCTCGCTGCGCGGCGACCACAACCTGTTGAATGTTATGGCTGCCTGTTCGATATCCAGTGCAGCAAGCCTGGGTGTTGGAGCGATGCGAGCGGGGATCATTGGTTTTTCCGGTGTGCCGCACCGGCTTGAATTTATCCGCAATTGGGGCGGCGCAGACTGGTACAACGATTCCATTGCCACTGCCCCCGAGCGCAGTATGGCCGCTATTCGAGCATTTGAAGAGCCGCTCGTCTTACTGGCAGGTGGTAGAGATAAAGATTTGCCCTGGAATGAATTTGCCAGCCTGGTGGTTCGCAGGGTTGACCACGTGATTCTATTTGGAGAAGCCGCGGATGTAATCTGGAAGGCTCTGGAGAATAAGGGTGCAGGATCACTGACAATCACGCGGTGCAAGGGTTTGAAGGAAGCTGTGCAGGCTGCTGCAGGCATTGTGCAAGCCGGGGACGTGGTTCTTTTATCCCCTGGCGGGACAAGTTTCGATGAATTTAAAGACTTTGAAGAGCGAGGAGAGCATTTCATCCAATGGGTGAAAGAATTAGCGTAGAACACACCACCAGAGCTGAAAAGCGCCGGGCCAGCCGCCAACTGCCGAAATTCCTGGAAGCCCTGTTGGCCGGAAACGCAGTTAAGCCGAACTTACCCGAAAGTCCTGCCATCATCCGCCGGATGTTTCAGCTGCCTTTCGATGCGCCACTCGTGCTGGTGGTGATAATCCTAATCGTTTTTGGACTCATGATGATCTTCTCTGCCAGCACCGATTTTTCGATGGTGATGCTCGGCGAGAAACCAACTTACCTCTTCAACCGGCAACTCATGTGGTTGGGTGTCGGACTGGCTGCTGCAATCTTCCTGACATTCTTCGACTATCACTGGTGGAAGAAGCTGGCTGTACCCGCCATGGGTGTGACGCTAGTCTTGTTGTTACTGGTAGTGATCACCGGCGAAGAGATCCTGGGTTCTACTCGCGGTTTGCTAAACCGCTCAATCCAGCCTTCTGAAGTAGCCAAGATGATAACAATCATCTACCTGGCGGTATGGCTGTTCTCCAAGCGAGAAAGGCTGACCAGTGTGACGCTTGGTTTGCTGCCCCTGGCGGGTATTCTTGGAATTGTGGGCGGGCTGATCTGGGCTCAACCCGATATCAGCGCCATGGCGACTGTGATTGTACTGGGTGGTTTGATGTTCTACCTGGCTGGAGGGAAATTCGCCAGATCGCGGTCCTGTTATTGATCTCACTGGTCGTCGGCTTGCTGGTTGTCCAGATCAGTGCGACCGGCAACCAGAGGTTTGAGGACTTCTTGAGAGGTTGGAAGGATCCATCTGAAGGTTCTTATCATGTGAAGCGCACCTTCGAGGCTTTTGCCAGGGGAGGGTGGATCGGTCAGGGGATAGGAAAAGGAGAAACGAAATACACCGGCTTGCCTTTTCCCGCCACTGACAGCATTTATGCAGTGGTTGGTGAGGAAACCGGTGTGCTGGGTTCGGTATTTGTTGTTATCCTGTTCTCCTTGTTCCTTTGGCGAGGGCTGGCGATCGCCAGGGGTGCCCCAGATCAAATGGGCACTCTGATCGCGGCCGGGCTCAGCTTATGGATTGCGGCTGAAGCGTTTCTGAACATGGCTGGAGTGATCAATCTCCTGCCTGTCTCCGGAAATGTGCTGCCTTTGTTTTCGGCTGGCGGTACGAACCTGACGGTAACTCTGGCTGCTGTTGGCACCCTGTTAAATATCTCACGCCTGTCAGTAAAGGCGCGGGAGGAAAACGGGAGGACGTTCAATGCGGTTGTTGATTTGCGCCGGGGGGACGGGCGGCGGCGTGTATCCAGCGCTCGCCGTACTACAGTCCCTCGAAAGCGAATATGAGAACGGAAAGAAAGATATCGAAACTGCAGCATTGCCTTCCGGAACATTCCTTCCTGGAGTGGATGTGCTGTGGGTTGGGGTTGAAGGCGGTATGGAAAAAGATTTGATCCAGCGTTCCGGCATCCCATTTGAGACCATTCCAGCCGCTGGAGTGCATGGGGTTGGATGGCGCCGCCTGCCGGGCAACATGGTTCTGCTGGCGAAAGGATATGGCAGGTCGAGGGAAATTCTCAGGCGATTCAGACCGGAGGTGCTCTTTTTCACCGGAGGGTTCATCGCGGTACCGATGGCAGTTGCTGGCAGGCGCGTACCTTCGCTTCTGTACGTTCCCGATATCGAACCAGGACTGGCGTTGAAAACCCTGGCACATTTCTCGAACCAGATCGCGGTGACGGTGGAAGGCTCTAAAGAGTTCCTTCCTCGCCGTGCGCGGGTGACTGTCACCGGGTATCCGACCCGACCGGATTTGAAAAAGTGGAGCCGGGAAGAGGGCGCGAGGCGCTGAATTTAACCTCGGAGCTGCCCATATTGCTGGCATTTGGAGGCAGCAAAGGGGCGCGTTCGATCAATCGCGGCACTCATCACTGCCCTGCCGGATCTACTGCCAGAGATGCAGATCATCCACATCACCGGGCAATTGGATTGGAAGGAGAATGTAGGATCCCATAACCAGCTGGCTGCGCGGCTGAAGGATAAATCCTGGCAGGACCGTTACCACGCATATCCTTACTTACACGAGCAGATGGGCGCAGCCCTGTCGGCAGCAGACCTGGTGCTGTCACGCGCCGGGGCTTCGATCCTGGGAGAATTCCCACTGTTTGGCCTTCCAGCTATCCTGGTGGCTTATCCCTACGCCTGGCAGTACCAGAAAACCAACGCTCAATTCCTGCTAGATCGAGGCGCAGCAGAAATCTTGCGCGATGAAGATTTATCGCCATACCTCGCTCAACAGGTGCTGGAGCTCATGCGGGATAAGGAACGCCGAAACCGGATGCACCTGGCCATGCAAGGACTCGCCCAACCTGAGGCTGCGAAATCAATTTCCGGTCTTTTACGCAGACTGGCTGGTGAGACTGGTCCAGGAAAGGAAATCAGCGCATGATTGCCATCTTGATTGTTTTTTATCTTTTCCTGGGATTGTTTTCGATCATGGGCGCGATGCGCGGCTGGGCAAAGGAAATGCTGGTGATCTTCAGCGTGGTGCTCGCGCTGGCATTTATCGTCGTCCTGGAAACCTATATCCCTTATGTAAACGAGTTCCTGACCACCAATCCGGATATCCAGATATGGGTGCGCATCATTGTTGTGATTGGATTTGCCTTTTTTGGCTATGAATCCCCGCGTTTCTCCAGAATAGGCAAAGCTACTGAACGGCGAGACCGTTTGCAGGATATCCTGTTAGGCGGGATTTTGGGAGTGGTCAGCGGCTACATGATCGTGGGTAGCCTGTGGTCGTTTATCAACTCGGCTGGATATCCGCTCGATTATGTGATTCCTCCATCTACGGAGTGGCCAATGGGAGAGGCTACTTTGAGAATATTGAATATATTGCCGCCGGTCTGGCTGGGCCAACCACCGACGATCTTTATTGCGATGGTCTTCGCCTTTTTAATTGTCATCGTGGTGTTTGTCTAGGACAGGAATTGGAATGCATGTTCATCTCATTGGGATCGGCGGTACAGGACTCTCGGCGATTGCGCAGGTGCTCCTGGAAAAAGGATACGAAGTGAGCGGATCAGACCGGATGGAGAGCGCGGTGACGAAGAATTTGCGGGAATCCGGAGCGCGCTTGTATATCGGGCACCAACCCGAAAATATTGCTGGCGCTGACCTGGTGCTGCGTTCCTCGGCTGTCACCGATGAAAATGTGGAAGTCCTGGCAGCGCTCGAGTCGCACATCCCGGTGGTAAAGAGAGCCGATTTCCTGGAACACCTGATTGACAGGCAGGAATGCATCGCCGTTGCAGGCACACACGGAAAAACGACCACAACCGCCATGCTTGCCTGGGTGTTTCACGCACTTGGGCTTGACCCTTCCTATATCATAGGCAGCAGCTCTATGAACCTGGGAAACAATGCGCATGCCGGAACGGGCAAGTATTTTGTGATCGAAGCGGATGAATACGACTACATGTTCCTGGGACTCAGACCAAAGATATCTATCGTGACGAATATCGAGCACGATCATCCTGACTGTTTTCCAACTTTCAGTGATGTATTGGAGGCTTTTAAATCATTCACTTCCCGGACTCTACCTGCGGGCACTCTCATCACAAGTGGAGAAGATCCAGGAGCTTCGCAGCTGTCCGCATTCGCCAGGGACTCGGGTCGGAAGTGCGTGACATATGGTCTCGGGCCAGGCAGGTTTGATATCTGCGCCGACGACCTGGCCCCAGGCACCAAGGGAGGCTACCGGTTTGCCGTTTCCCGAAGAAATGCTGAACGACTGGTGGAGGCTGAACTTCAAGTTCCCGGCGTTCACAACGTTCGCAACGCGCTGGCATGCCTGGCTGTCGTAGATATCCTTGGCCTTTCGATTGATGCGGCAGCCGCTGCATTAAAGGATTTCAAAGGGACGGGGCGCAGATTTGAGGTGGTGGGTGAAATCTCAGGGGTGACAATTGTCAGCGATTATGCACACCATCCAACGGAGATCCAGGCAACCCTGGCAGCTGCTCGCATGCGCTATGCAAACAGGCGCATCTGGGCAGTGTGGCAGCCGCATACTTTTTCACGGATCACCACGCTGTTCGACCAGTTCAGCAGGTCGTTTATGGATGCAGACCGTATCCTGGTGACCGAGGTGTACGCTGCCAGAGAAGGACCTCCTGCGGGAGGTTATTCCTCACGAACGATCACTGAAAAGATCCCCGGCGACGCTGTGTTCGTTCCGGATTTGGCGCTGGTTCGAACCTTTTTGGGAAAACAGCTGGCAGCTGGAGATGTGGTCATTATCCTTTCGGCTGGCGACGCGGACAGGTTAGGCACCTGGTTAATCAAAGACCTGGAAATGAAGCAGGATCACAAACCAGATGATTGAATTGGAGCTAAGACCAGTGAACACGGAGCAGCTAGAGAAGGTTTATAAGGACCGGTTGCAGAAGGAAATCCCTCTGTCTCGTTTTACGGCTGCGCGCATCGGTGGAAACGCACAGATGCTTTTCGAAGCCACCAGCGGACATGAGCTGGAGGATATAGTCAAGGTTTGCTGGGAGAATGACATTCCCTTTACGCTGCTGGGAGGTGGTTCAAACCTGTTGGTGAGTGATGCCGGGATTCCCGGCCTGGTGGTATTGAACCGGGCGCGGCGGGTGAGTTTTGAAGAGGATGCAAGCCCTCTGCAGGTGTGGGCCGAATCCGGCGCAAATCTTGGTGTGATTGCGCGGATGGCAGCCCAGCGTGGGTTCAGCGGTCTTGAATGGGCTGCTGGCATCCCGGGTACCCTGGGAGGGGCGCTTTTTGGTAACGCCGGTGCACACGGCAGTGATATGGCAGGCAACTTACTTTTGGCTGAAATCTTGCATCGTTCACATAACGGATACGATGCGAGAACAGGTATTGAGGAGTGGACAGTCGATCGCTTCAGGTACGAATATCGCAGCAGCATCTTAAAACGCCAACCTGGAGAAGGTGTCGTCCTATCTGCAGCATTGAGATTGGAACGAAGTGTGCCCGAGTTAGTGCAGGCGAAGATCGATGAATTCACAGTTTACCGCAGGAGAACTCAGCCACCCGGAGCCAGCATGGGATCGATGTTTAAGAACCCGGCGGGAGACCATGCGGGCAGGTTGATCGAGGCAGCTGGATTAAAGGGTCTGAGGATAGGAGATGCCCAAATCAGCACTCTGCATGCTAATTTTTTCATTAACCTGGGGCATGCAAAAGCGGTGGATGTATCCCGGTTGATCGAAATTACCCGCCGGAAGGTTCATGAGAAATTCGGTGTGAATTTAGAGCTGGAAATCGAGTTCGTGGGCGATTGGTAGAAGGAAAGCAGTGAGCGCAAAAAAACGCCTGGGTGTGCTTTTTGGAGGACGATCCGGAGAACACGAGGTCTCCCTGATGTCTGCGCGTTTCGATTTTTAAGTGCGGTTAATCGCGAGACTTTCGATGTGATCGAGATCGGCATTACCCACGACGGAGCCTGGCTGGTCGGTGAAAAAGTCCTGGATTCCATGCTGCAGGGTTCGTCCAGCCTGCTATCTCAGGCTACCATCCTGCCTGATCCGAGCCAGTGCGCCATTTTTCGCATTGATCCAGGACGTGAAAAGCGGAACATTGAACATCTCTCGGATTTGGACGTGGTTTTCCCTGTATTGCACGGCACATTTGGTGAAGATGGCACATTACAGGGGCTGTTGGAGCTGGCTGACCTGGCATATGTTGGGGCGGGTGTCCTGGGATCCTCCCTGGGCATGGATAAGGGGGTCTTCAAGGATGTGATGAGGGCTCATGGAATTCCGGTGGCTGAATCTATTGTTCTCAGCCGGCAGGAAATCCAAAGCGATATGGAGCAATGCATCCAGCGCGGGCTTCAAATCTCGCAGTTTCCACTTTTCGTCAAACCAGCCAATCTCGGCTCTTCAGTAGGGATAATGAAATGCAAATCCAGGGCAGATTTGATGGAGGGTTTAGCTGACGCTGCGCGTTACGACCGAAGAGTGATCGTTGAGCGAGGGATCGATGCCAGGGAAATTGAAGTCAGCGTGTTGGGAAATGAAAATCCGATTGCCTCCATACCCGGGGAAATTCTACCCAGTCGAGAATTTTATTCTTACGAAGCAAAATATATTGATGACGCTTCCAGGTTGCTGATACCAGCGCCTATTCCTCCGCAAATCAGTGAAAAAGTCCAGGACCTGGCGATCATGGCCTTCAAGGCCATCGATTGTGCAGGTATGGCACGCGTTGATTTCCTGCTGGAAAAGACAGGTGCTGATGGAGCACAACCAGGCCAGTTGTATCTCAACGAGCTCGAATACGATCCCGGGTTTTACGAAAATCAGCATGTATCCGAAATTGTGGGAGGCAAGCGGTCTTTCTTATCCTGAGCTTATCGACCGCTTGATTGAGCTGGCGATTGAAAGGAAAGCAGACCGAGATAGAACTGAAAGACGGTATCGTACAGATGAATAAGATGTCAGCTACATCAACTAAACGATCGGATCAAATTCGTAATAAAAAGAGTGCGGGCTGGCGCAAGTCAAAATCGGCATCTGCCAGGCGCAAGCGAACAACCGTCACACCAACGGCTGCTCCTGTGATGGCGCGCAATCCTGCTCCGTCGAAACCCTCAAAAGACTACAAACCTGCCAGGAAAACCCGCCGCAGATTTGACCTGGCATTGAATTCGCCTGGTGTGGAGATGCGCCTGCCAGCAATTCCACAAATCCATATCGGTTT
The DNA here is from genome assembly GCA_963698765.1 of uncultured Chloroflexia bacterium. Lineage (GTDB taxonomy): Bacteria > Chloroflexota > Anaerolineae > Anaerolineales > UBA4823 > CAVOSB01. The sequence goes on along the minus strand of CAVOSB010000029.1, from coordinate 107,301 downwards.
CCGACTGCTTTCATTTTTCCTGCTGGCCGGGTTCTCTTATGGATTATTCACCTCTGGAATTCCGCACAATTTCGAGTTGACGCTGCGCAAATTATCGGATTGCAGCGCATTACGGGCGAAGCAGTCAACACGGTGTTGGGAATCTCTGGCGAACCGATATTTACGATGGACGCGGCGAACATCGAACAGGTGGTGAAGGACGAATTTCAGGAATTTTCTGCGGCCGAGGTCGAGGTATCGCTGCCGAACTCGGTCGTGATTACGGTGACAGAGCGAGTGCCGGTGTTAATTTGGGTTCAGGATGAACGAACCAATTTAGTGGATGAAAATGGCAGTACTTTTGCCATGCGTGTTGAAAATGAGAGCCTGGCACTGCCAGTCGTGGAATCCCAGGCAAATCCGCCTGCTCCGCCTGCTCAGCAGGACGCTTCTATGGGGTCTGAGGCAGGATCAACCCTCGAATTTACTGCATTATCGATGTTGAAAGGACCCGATGAAATAGAAGGCTTGAGCTCACGTCCACTGCTGACCAGGGAAATGGTGACAGCAGTATTGCTGATGGCTGAAAGCGCACCATCGGAAGCCTTATTGACTTATACAGCCGAGCATGGGCTGGCGTGGCAGGATAAGCGAGGATGGAGTGTGTATTTTGGCGCTCCAGAAGACATGGAAATGAAATTGAAAGTATACAGAACAATCCTGGATCATTTGAAATCTCAAGATACCCGTCCGGAGATGATCAGCGTGGAATTTTTATCTTCACCATATTTCCGTATCGCCGGGTGAGAGTTCTCTATGATCATCCTGTTCAATTATTTATTGCAAGAGGCAAAGTGATGGAAGAAGACCAGATTTTTACAGGCGTGGACGTCGGCTCGACCAAAATATGTACGCTGGTTGGCCGCTTGGAGAGCCAGGGAAATTTACGCATCCTGGGAGTTGGGATCGAGCCATCACGTGGATTGCGACGAGGAGTAGTGGTCGATTTGGAAGCTGCTGCTCAGGCTGTATTTAAGTCCAAAGAGAAGGCTGAACGTACATCCGGTGTGGAGATCATGGAAGCCCTAGTCAGCCTGGCAGGGGCGAACGTTACATCTGTTAACAGTCGGGGTGTGGTAGGTGTAACCGGCAGAATGATCGATCAGGATGACGTTGCCAGAGCTGTAGACGCCGCTCGAGCAATCGCAATCCCACACAATCGAGAGGTCGTTCATGTAATCCAGCGCGGTTTCAATGTCGATGGACAGGAAGGCATTCGCATCCCGATCGGGATGCACGGTTACAGGCTGGAAGTCGAGACCCATATTATCACAGCTTCTGCTGCCGGCATCGAAAACTTGAGGCAGTGCATGGCGGGGGCGGACCTGGAAGTATCCCAATTTGTATTGAACCCCCTGGCCTCGGCTGAAGTTGTGCTGACGGAAACGGAACGCCAGATGGGTGTGGTAGTATGCGACGTGGGCGGTGGCACAACGGATATGGCGATCTATGTGGACGGAGACATCTGGCATACCGCGGTACTGGGATTAGGTGGCAATCACATCACTTCGGATATTGCCCAGGTTCTGCGATCTGCCCAACACCCAGGCGGAAGAAATGAAACTTCAGCATGGTCATGCCGATCCGGAAGAAATCGACCGCAGCAGTATTTCAACATCCAGCCCTTTGGCGAACACGAACCCGTTCAGGTCAGCCATCTACGAGTTGGTGCAGATTATCCACGCGCGTGTTGAAGAGATATTCGGCCTGGTTGTTCAGGAAATTAAACGATCAGGATATGACGGGTTGTTCCTGCTGGAATGGTCCTGACTGGCGGTACGCAGCTCACTTACCGGGCATCCGAACGATTGCAGGCAGAATCCTGGGAGTGCCCGTCCGGATGGCAAAACCCGAAAACATCATCGGGCTATCCGACGATCGAATTCACCAGCTTTCTCCACCGGCATGGGACTGCTGCGCTGGGCCACGATGATGAGGGAATTTACTCCCTCGGAGAAACCGGTAAATACGGAGGATCCGGGCCGGACAGGGACCGAGGTTTTCGGTACAAGACTGGAGAATGCAATGGAATGGCTGAAGTGTCTTTTACCGTAAGGTTGAAATAACATCTGTGTTGATCACAGGGTCTGACCCTGATCGATGAAGAAGATTGAATATTGAACGCGAACCCAATCAATAGGACTAAGGAAGTGACAGCGAATAAATACGTATGTCAAGTTCACTTCGAGGAGGAAGTAATGTCGACAAATTCACACACCCAATCAATCGAAACCTTTGCCCGGATTAAAGTTGTCGGTGTTGGTGGCGGCGGATGCAATGCCGTCGACCGTATGATCGACGAAGGCATGCAAGGTGTTGAGTTCGTCGGAGTCAACACGGATGCGCAGGCCTTGCTGCTGTCCAAAGCGACCAATACGGGTGCGCATCGGTGAAAAGCTGACGCGCGGACTGGGATCGGGCGGCGACCCTGAAATAGGGCGAAAAGCTACAGAAGAATCAGCTGAAGAGCTTTACACCGTTCTGAAAGGCGCCGATATGGTCTTCATCACCTCCGGAATGGGAGGCGGCACCGGTACCGGCGGCGCTCCAGTGGTGGCTAAAATTGCCCGAGATATCGGAGCACTGACGATCGGCGTGGTCACCAGGCCGTTCAATTTCGAAGGATCGCGCCGTATCCAGGCGGCAGAGACGGGTATCGATCTCTTCAAAGAGCAGGCGGACACATTGATTGTGATCCCGAATGACCGGCTCCTGCAGATTGTGGATAAGCGAGCCAATTTGCAGCAGGCTTTTCGGATTGCAGACGATGTCCTGCGCCAGGGCGTTCAAGGAATTTCAGAGCTGATCACCGTTCCCGGTTTGATCAACCTGGATTTCGCGGATGTTCGGACGATCATGTCCGAAGGCGGCGCAGCCTTGATGGCAGTCGGGCAGGCAAAAGGAGAAGATGCTGCCCGTGTGGCAGCTGAGCAGGCCATCTCCAGCCAGCTGCTGGATATTACCATCGACGGGGCACGCGGCATCCTGTTCAACGTGACCGGCGGTCCGGAACTGACTCTATTTGATGTCAACGAGGCTGCTGCAATCATCAAGGAGACCGCTCATCCAGACGTCAACCTGATATTCGGTGCAGTGATCGATCCGAACATGAAAGACCAGGTGCGGATCACCGTGATTGCGACTGGCTTCGAGCGCGCCAGTGCAATCAAACGGAGCATCGAGGTTCCCGCCACCGAAGTTCGAGAAAACACCGAGCGAAGAGAGACTGTCCAGGTAGCCCGCACGGCAACCAAAGAATTTCAGCCGCGCCCTTTCAACACGGATGACCTGGATATCCCGACCTTCCTGCGCAACCGGAAATAATAAGATACAGATATAACAGGCAAATGTGTGATCAGATCCAGGGTCGGCAGCTTTCCGGTCATTGAATTTACCAGCGTGTGGGGCACACAACGCGACAAATCCTCCTGGATTCCCCTTTTCTGCCTTCGCACGGGGAACAGGGTCTCCAACCCGTTGGGCTCCTTGCAACTTGCAATGAGCTCAACGGGTCTGGAGGGTGACCGGGAAAGACTACCAGTACTTAAGTACCAGCCCGATCCCTGATTCTGAAGTTGTAACCATGGTTATTTGCTTGCCATTCCGTGACAACTATGCTAAAATGCAACTCCGCTTAACCCCACCGGTACGGACTTTCTCCCAGGAATCCCCCAAAGATGGGGGTTACAAATGTTCTAATTATTATAGAGGGCTTCATGCGCTGTCCCTATTGTGCGAATAAAGATAGCAGAGTCATCGACACATCGCAGGATGCGCGTGGCGGAGTGCGGCGCAGACGAAAATGCGAGAATTGCGGCCAGCGGTTCAGTACGTATGAGCGCCCGACACTGGCTGTTCCATTGATAATTAAACAAGATGGGTCGCGGGAAGAGTTTGACCGCGATAAGCTGATGAGGGGAATCCGGATATCATGCGCCAAAAGGCCGGTTTCTGGGGCCGACATTGAGCGCCTGGTGGGTGAGATCGAGTTGACCTTGCAGGCCATGGGACGAGCTGAAGTCTCTTCTCGTATCATCGGAGATCGTGTCATCACCGGCCTTAAAGAATTAGATCAAATCGCTTATATCCGGTATGCAATCGTGTATCTGGGTCTAGATGATCTTGAATTCAATCCGGAGTGAAATTGACCGGCTCCTGGAAGCATAGTTTACATTTTCGCGGCCGTGAATTGAGACTTCGCCTAAGATGGAAATTCGGAATTATTGATCTTGTATGAGCAGGGTAAGGAGGCTATGTGATGAAGAATTTACTCGTTACGACCGCACTTGAATCTGGCTTGCTTCCAACACCTCCAGTCCCCTTAAAATTCAGCCCGGTTATCTTATCTGACAATGCCCGGCAGGTGCTGCTTCGCCGTTATGTCCGCAGGGGAAAAGATGGAAATCCGGTTGAGACACCGGAAGAGATGTTCTGGCGAGTAGCTTACCATGTTTCTGCACCTGAAGCGCAGTGGGGTGCTGGTCGGGATGAGACTGCCGAACAGTTTTTTGAATTACTGGCCTCCAAACGTTTTTTTCCAAACTCACCAACCTTCACCGGTGCCGGTACACCGCTAGGCCAGTTAGCCGCCTGTTTTGTCCTGCCCATCAGCGACGACATGGGGCGCGACGCTGCCGGGATATTCCAGACTTTAAGAGATGCTGCGCTTATACAGCAGACCGGCGGGGGAAACGGCTTCTCATTTTCCCGCCTGCGTCCGAAAGGGTCTCTGGTGAAAACTTCTGCCGGTCAGGCGACTGGACCGGTGGGTTTCTTGCGCGTTTACGACCAGGCTTTTGGAGAAATTGCACAGGGAGGTACGCGCCGGGGTGCCAACATGGCAGTCTTGCGCGTCGACCACCCGGATATCGAAGAATTTATCACCTGCAAAACAGATGAAAATGCGATCACCAATTTTAATATTTCAGTGGGTGTTACCGATGCTTTTATGCGCGCAGTCCAAAGGGATGAAAACTGGGACTTGCGCTTTCCCGATGTCACCATCCCGGAGTATAAAGGTTTTTCTGGTACGCTGGAGCAAGCTGAAGCAATCGGCATACCGATCCTGACCTACAAAAGCATTCGGGCGGTGGAGTTATTTGAAAAAATAGTCACTCAGGCGCATCATAATGGTGAACCTGGAGTATTGTTCCTGGACGCCTCTAACCGGTCTAACCCCGTTCCGCATCTTTATAACCTGGAAGCGACAAATCCTTGCGGCGAGCAGTTCTTAGGGCCATACGAAAACTGCTGCCTCGGATCAATTAATCTCTCGCAGCATTTCAGCCCAGGCGGGAGCGTGGATTGGGAGAAGCTGCGCCAGACCGTGGAGCTGTCGACGATTTTCCTGGACGATGTGGTGGACGCCAATGCCTATGTCCCGGCAGTACCGCAGTTGAAAGAAGCTGCGCTTCGAGCTCGCCGCATTGGTTTAGGGATTATGGGCCTGGGAGACCTGATGTATTATGCCGGGATCCGCTATGGTTCTGAGGAGGGCCTGGATTTTGCCGCACAGGTGATGGAATACATCCGATACCACGCCATGAAGACCAGTATCGAGCTGGCACGTACCCGCGGCCCATTCCCTGCGATTTCCGGAAGCATGTTCGACCCTCAGAATTTACGCTGGCAGCCTCCCAAACCTGTCTTGCCGCATAAGCGGGATTTCGGAAGACCTGCTATGGATTGGAGTGAAATCAACAAAGGACTCTATCAGCACGGCATCCGCAACGCTGCCCAGACGACGGTGGCGCCAACCGGAACTATTGCCACTGTCGCAGGATGTGAAGGGTACGGCTGTGAGCCGGTCTTCGCCCTGGCTTATATACGCCATGTTAACGACAATGGTAAGGACCTGCCATTGACCTATGCCAGCCCGCTGTTTGAATCCGCACTGGTTCAGGCTGGACTCGACGAGGAAACCCGCCAAAATGTGATCGACAATGTCATGGAGCGCGGCAGCTGCCAGGGAATGGATGAGCTGCCTGAGAAAATACGCCACGTGTTCGTGGTGTCGCAGGATATAACTGCTGATGAACATGTGCGCATGCAGGCTGCTCTGCAGGCTTTCGTAGATAACAGCCTGAGTAAAACGATCAACTTCCCGGATGATGCTTCCGAGCAGGATGTCGCGGACGCCTACCTCCTGGCCTGGGAGTTGAACTGCAAAGGGATTACTGTCTATGTGACAGGATCGCGTCAGAAGGTTGTCCTGGAAACTCATGCAGTCGCACGCCAGAAAACTAAACCGCCCCAGCCTGAGGCTGAACCAGTTGTGGAGCATACTCCGATCTGGTTTGATAAGAAAAAGCCGCGACCGCGCAGGCTGATCGGGCACACGATCAGCGTCAGCACACCACTGGGTAAGGCATTCGTTACGATCAACGAGAATGGCGGAGGACAGCCATTCGAAGTCTTTGTGAATACGGCGAAAGCTGGTTCGGAAACCGCGGCAGTCTCGGAAGCCATCGGCAGGCTGATTTCGTACCTCCTGCGCCTGGCTTCACCGATCGCCCCGCGTGAACGATTGAAAGAAATCTGGCGGCAGCTCTCGGGGATCGGTGGGCCGCGCTCGCTCGGATTCGGACCCCACCGGGTGCGATCACTACCCGACGGAGTGGCACAGGCACTGGCGGAGTACCTGGAGACTTCCGACTCACCAACCAGCTCGCAGGATTTCGAAGGGGGAGAAGAAGGCTCAAATTCCCAGGAATCCGAGGGAGGGAACGGGCATCGATTAACGAGCGAACATGCCCGGACAGAATTCGAGGAGGCAGGATTTTCTCCGTCGCAGCTGTCTGCTTCTATCGGTGACCTGTGCCCCGAGTGCGGACAACCTGCCCTGGTGAGCGAGGAAGGCTGCAAGAAATGCTACTCCTGCGGGTACAGCGAATGCTGAGAGGCCTGAATGCCAAACCACATCATTCTTTTGGCAGGCAATATCGGAGCCGGTAAAACCTCGCTGACCGAACGACTCGGTGCCCGCTTGAAGTGGCAGACCGCCTTTGAATTGGTCGCCGATAACCCCTACCTGCCGGATTTTTATGCCGACATGCGCAGCTGGTCATTCCACCTGCAGATCTTCTTCCTGGGTCACCGGGCACAACAGTACCTGGAGCTGGCTCAATCTCCTCAATCCGCCATCCTGGACCGTAGTATATATGAAGATGCCTTCATCTTCTCGCGCGCCCTACACCACATGGGGAATTTACCCGAGCGCGATTACCTGGCTTACCGGCGGGTGTTCGACCTGGTGATCGGCAACCTGCCGCCGCCTGACCTGCTGATTTACCTGAAAGCCCCGGTACCCGTGCTGTTCGAGCGCATCCGAAGGCGGGCGCGCTCCATCGAAAGTGGTATCACCCTCGAGTACCTGGAGCTGCTCGATTCCTTCTACGAGGATTGGATGAGGACCTTCGACCAGTGCCCGGTGCTCACCATCCGCTCCGATGATTTAGATTTCGTTCACAAATCACAACACCTGGATATCGTCGTGCAGCGTATCAACGACAAACTGGCTGGAAGGGAGGAGCTGGTTTTTTCATGATGGGGGGAGAATCAGGTGGACCGTTTCGATCGACCGGGCAAGCCGTTGGAAATTGAATTGGAACAGCCTCCCCGTGATTCACCAGAATGTTTAGAAGCTAAACTTCTTGGAATAGTTTAGCTTCTACTACTGCCATAAAAGTTGAACACCGAACTAAAGAGGCTGGCAGTGCTTCGGGGCCAAGCATAAGGATAATTATGAGAAAGAGATCCAAAGGGGGATTCGATAAAGATTGCCGGGTTTATGTCATTAGAATATCTAGATCACTTGCGCAAATTCATTATGCACCTAAGAAATTATTGTTTTACCAGGAATTTACATCCCGGTTCTGGAAAGTTTACAGGTTGACGATATCCTTTATCTAATCAGAAACCAGGCAGGTATCCGGTAGATCAGTAATTCCGGAATTGATCCTGGCAAAACCAGCGAATAAAGGAGATCGAAATGACAAAAAAAATCCTGATTGCAGTCAGTGCAGCGATTATCGTTACACTTTTAGCGGGTGTCTGGATCAGCGCAGAGGCAGCCGCCAAGAATCCTGAAATTTTCAAGCGCTTCCGAAAGCCAGCAGGTGCATTAGGCCAGGTTGCAAGCTCCACCACCGGGCAGCTCGTTATTACCAAACGCGGTGGAGAAGAGGTTATCTACCTGGTAGATGAGAACACCACATTCAGAGATCGAGCAGGCAACGAGCTGACCAGCATTGATTTGAAGCAAGACAGCTGGGTGATCGTGCTTTCACCGCGCGGGGGGCAAAACAATCCCGAAGCGCGCCTGGTGGTGGTCCTGCCGGATGATTTCGAACCTGAGAATGTTGTCGGTGCCAGGGGTGTGATTGCCAGTATCGATGAAGGTGCCAGCCAGGTAACGCTGAAGACGCGCATGGGTGAAGAGCTGGTCATCAACTTTGGCCCAGAAACCATCTTCAAGGGACAGGCACCCGATATCAGCAGCCTGCAGGAAGGGATGTGGGCGCGGATTTTCAGCCAGAAGCTGGAAGCAGGCGGCCTGATGGCCGACGCGGTACGCTCTACCGACCCGGTTCGCACGTTGGTGGGTGCGATCGTAAATGTTAACGAAGATTCCCAGACACTGACTATCCTCACCCGGCGCGGTCAGGATGAAGTGACTGTCACCCTGGATGCCAGCACGCGCTTCCGCAGCCGGGATGATTCCATCAGCAGTATAGGTGACCTGGAACAAGGCATGTCTGCACTGGTCATAACGAAAACCGAACCCGGAAGCGAAGTAAAACGTGCTGTGCTGGTAGCTGCCGCACACCCGGAAGAACTGCCGCAGGTCGACAGGCGGGTGTTCGGTGAGCTGATTTCGATCGAAGGAAGCTCGATTTCCGTGGTGGCACGCGATGGACGGAGATACGTTTTCGTGGTCGATGAAAACACAAAATTTCGCAGCCGGAATGGTCAGCTGAGCGGCCTGGAGGATCTTGCAGTGGGGATGACCCTATTCGTTGCTGGCAAGGAAGCCGGGAGTGATAGTTATCAGGCGTTAGTGGTTGCTCAGCCACTGCTGCCGCGACCATAATCGTATTTCATATGCAGGGAGAGTAAAGCAACACCGGCTTCCCATGAATATTGGAAGCCGGTTTATTATTTCAATTTGCAGATGCGACGTCAAGGAAGACCTCGAGATCGGGCCTGATTACAAAATATACACGATCAGGATGGCATTCAGGATCAATCCCAGTAAATACAAAATGCCGAAGCTCCGGTTGTGAACGAAGGCTGCTGCCACAAAATAGTTCGGCCAGACATCGGGAAAATCAGGGGGTTTCTGGTCTGGCTTCGGATGGCGAAAGATCGGCATCACTTCCATAAAGGATTTGATCGCCAGCAGGACAATTAATAAGACAGGTGTGAAAAACTGGATGATAGTCAGGTAAATCACAGAAATATACTGCAGCACCAGCATGCCCACGACGGTGTAACGTGCCAGGCGCTCGCCGAGGAGCACGGGCAGCGTGTATATACGCTTCTTTTTGTCCATTTCATATTTATCGATGTGCTTGCCGAAGAGCACTCCAGTCACCCCCAAGGCGTAAGGCAGGCTGGCGATGACGACGTTCCAGTCCCAGTTTCCTGCGATGACATAATATCCTCCGCCGATCATCAAAGGACCCCAGACGATCAACACGGTAATTTCCCCCAGTCCAAAATACTTGAGCGGGAAGGTATAGAAAACCAAAAAAAATGCGCCTAATAACAGGAACAGCCAGGTCAATTCGCCGCGCAAGAAAACCAACGCAAGACCTGCCGACAGCGCGATCGAACCTGTGACAAGGATATAGTTCAACACCTGGCGCTTTGTCAGCAGGCCGTGCACCAGCGGCTGCGGGCCGTACTGGCTGCGGTAATAATTTTCCTGGTCGACCCCCTTGGAATAATCGACGTAATCGTTAATCAGGTTGTTGGTGGCGTGTGCAAAAACCAGGCCGATGCTCACCAGCAGCCAATACAGGAAATTGAATTTCCCCTGCTGAAATGCCAGGATGCCAGCGATACACGCCGAAAGGAAGGTCATGACAAACACCGCCGCACGCGTGGAAATCAGCCATTTTGAGATGATATCCAGTTGGTCCCATTCTTCTTTCGTCACGTGTGGGATGATTTGCAGGGCTTTACGCCACATGGAGACATTCATATTTTGCCGCCTGTTCTTTTTATTGGATAGAATTTTTTGATTTTAGTTGGGATAAACTTTGTACTATGGATTATTGCTCACTGGCACCACAGGTCAAGGGGTTCATTTACCTGGCCAGGATTTTCGACAAAGCCGCACAGACATGCTCGACCTGGTTTTCATTCATCATGCTCGAAAAGGGCAGGGCCAGGCTGCGTCTCCCCAGGTCTTCGGTCACCGGGAAATCTCCCGGGCGGTAATCGAACCGCTCGACCATGTAGGGCTGAAGGTGAATGGGAGTGAAATAAGGCCGGGCGGGTATCCCGTTCTTTCTGAGCTCTACGGCGATATAGTCACGATCGATATGCGCTGCAAAGCGTACTGCGAAGACAAACCAGCTCATGCGGGAAGTGTTGGGGGAAATGCTGAGGCATTCAACCTCAGAAAGTGCAGCGAGCTGCTCCATGTACATGGCCGCGACGACCGTGCGTTTCGAGATCATATCATCAAGCCGGCTGAGCTGGACGCGGCCCAATGCTGCGCTCATTTCATCCAAGCGGTAGTTGTATCCCAGGTGGGTATGCTGCAGCCAGGTATCACCCGGTGAGCGACCCTGGTTGCGCAGGGCGCGCATCAGGGCTGCATCCTGGTCGTTATCAGTGACGATGAGGCCGCCTTCGCCGGTGGTTATTTGTTTGTTCGGATAAAAGCCAAACACGCCGTATTCACCCAGCAGACCTGCTCTCCGACCTTTGTATTCTGCACCCAGTGCCTCACATGAATCCTCGATCACTTTCAGGTCGAATTCCTGAGCCGTTGGTAGTATGGCATCCATGTCCGCCGGCTGTCCGAAAACATCTACCGGCAGGATTGCTTTTAATGCCGCCAATGTACCCGGGAATTTACGGGGGAGCCATTTCCTGGCTGCCGAGCTGCCCAGGGATAAATCCCGGGCTGCCTGTGATACGAGGACTGGGTCGATGTTGCCAGTTGCGGGATTTACATCGACAAAAACCGGGACAGCCTGCTCAAAGAGTAGAACATTGGCTGAAGCGACAAAAGAGAATGGAGTGGTGAGAACCAGGTCTCCGGCACCGATACCAGCTGCGCGCACACACAGGTGCAGGCCCGCCGTACCGGAATTGACCGCGATGGCATGCTTACATCCCAGGTACTGACGCATCCCGCTTTCCAAGGCTTCAATTTCACTTCCCATGCTCAGGTTGGGAGTCCTTAGCACGGCAGCCACCGCCTCACGCTCGGCATCGGTAAGGTCAGGGGAGGACATCGGGATATGTTCAGCAGACATCATGGTTATTCTATTCCATTGAAGCTTGGATCTTCAAATTCGATGCTATTTGAGCTATAGGGGCCAGATCGTGCCGGCACGGACTACACCGCGTTCCGGTACGTCCGCTTTTATCGTGCAGCCATTTCCCAGGCGGGCGCGGGCGCCAATCCTTACCCGCAAATTTACTGTGACACCCATGCCGACCAGCACTCCTTGTCCAACAATCACTTCTCCAGCCAATATCGCACCGGGAGCTATGTTCGAGTTTTCTGCGATGATGCAGTCATGCGAGACAATGGCACCGGTGTTGATGATGCATCCGAAACCGACCTTTGCATCGCTGCCCACGTATGCCAGCGGCATTATTTGCACTCCATTATCCAGCCAGGCGCTGGCTTCGATGACAGCGCTGGGGTGGAGTAATGCCGGGCAGATGAATCCGGCCTGCGAGAGCTTATCAAAGACCCCGGCCCGGATATCGATATTCCCGATGCCGCCGACGGCGTTGGCTGCCTTGCGGACCCCTTTTCCCCAAAGACCGGGCAGGATTTCCGCGCCGCCCAATACCGGGACGTCAGAAACCTGCCCCCGTACTCCCGGATCGTCGTCGATAACTCCGATAATCTGGTAGCCGCCGAGAGCTCTGATCATCTCAATAATCGATTTTCCGTGCCCACCCGCTCCATAAACGATGATCGCCGATGGATTAATCTCAATCTCCGATCCGCCCTTCTCAACTGGATGAAGCTGATCCTCCGCTAACGAGCGAACCAGTTTTTCGGTGACCAGCTGGTCAAGCGGCAGGCGGTCGAGGTCCAAATCCAATTGTCTTGCCAGGATCAGGGCGGGTTGGGTAATCCTCAAACCGGCAGGCAGAGCATTTGTATCTGGCACGGTTACACCTGCCGAGATACTCTGCTGGTCTACCGGCGGCGGCTGCCAGTTGGGGTCTTCAGAGATGTAGCAAAAAATATCCCCGCTGCGAACAGTCTGCCCGGCCTGGTAATCCAGACCCAATATATAACCAGCCTGTGGGGCTTCGAGATCTGCGGCTGATTTTGTGGTTTCCAGGATGCAGACAATCTCACCTGGCTGCAAGTGCTGTCCATTCCGTACATTCACCTGGACAATCAGGGCTTCGGGTTCATTCGGATTAAGCAAGGGGACGACAACTGCAGAATGCATGAATATTCCGAGTTAGAAATTCAATTCGAATTTCAGGACCTGCTGGTTGGTGGAGATGACAAAGAGATGCCCTTCCATGTCGAAAGCGAAACCCCTAATCCCACCATAGCTATAGTCCCAGGGCATGCCGTCCAGAAATTCGCCTTCGCTGGTGAAAAAATCGATGCCGTCCAGGTCAGAAATGGCCAGTCGTCCCTCAGGATCCACGACAATCCGGCTGGGATTATCCAGCTGGCCGGGAGCGCTTCCTTTGACCCCGAAGCGGTCTAGATATTTTCCATCCGTATCGAATTTGTAAATGCGGGCATCGATATCATTTACAAGGTAGCTGGACCCAAGTCCATCCACAGCCACGTCGTCCACGCTCGGGTTGGCGCGCTGGTCGAGGTTGAATATCACTCCCTGAACCGTCCAAAGCACCGCACCCGAGCTATCCATCTTGATCAGGTCGGTAAACTGTACACCGTCTGAGACGGCATACAATTGATTTGCCGGGTCAACTGCCAGGAAGCGGAAGTTTATCTCGGGGAACTGGCCTGGAATAGCCTGAGCTTTCGATAAATCGGCTGTGTTGTAGGAGAGAATGTCCGGTACGCGCACCACGATCAAGTGCCCGGCATAGTCCACCACCATATCCATAATGAATGAATAATTATTCTGGTTGGTCTCGACGTTGATCAACTGAAGAAATTTACCGCTCGCATCGAATTTCTGTAAGCGTCCGGTGTCATAGTCAGCGACATAGATAATCCCATCCGGATCGACTGCGATGTGGCGGGCGTCCTGGAACTGCCCTGGGCCTGTTCCTTCGCTGCCGAACTGCATCATCAGGTTTGAGGCCGGGACAGGGGTCGGTTCGGGACTTGCGGTTGGATTTATGATAATAGTTGGCAGGACGATTGAAGGTTGTGACTGGGCTGTCGTCACAGATTCAATGACCTCACTAACAGTACGGGTGGTGGCGAAGATGCCGGCGGCAGCCAGGATGCCTGTGACCAGGAAGCTGAGCACAATGACCAGGACCACACAACCGATAATCAATCCTGCTCTTGATTTTGGTTCAGGCGAATCCGATTCCGGTGCAGGAGAGAATTGAATAACAACCGGAGAGGAGGCAGCGAAAGCTTCCTCTTTTTTTTCAGGTCTCAACTCTGGGGGCACGACCACGCTGCTGCCGCAGTAGCTGCATCTTATAGTTGATGTCTCTGGGACAGGCAGGCCTGCCCCGCATGTGGGGCAATGAAATAACTGCGGTTTGCCGTCGGATTCGGATTTATTCATGCGCAGTGTAGGTCCTTTCGTCCTGACAGGTAATTTTACCTGTTTTGCACGATTTTTTGTCCTGCTGCAATGATTTGCTTCACTGCAGGGAGGGTCTCATTTTCAAGAGGTCCGCTGGCCGGCACCGGTGTATCCTGCGCTGCCACTCGCATTACCGCTTCCAGGCTTACCCCGGGCTGCTCCGCAAGCCTGGCGATCATTTCCGCTCCCCAACCCAGAGTCATAGTCCCCTCTTCTACCGTGACCAGCTTTTTAGTCTGGCTGGCAGCTTCCACCAGGGGGGAGATGCAGAAGGGAGCCAGCTGGCTGAAAATCACAAGCTCGGCGAAGATTTCATACTCATAAGCCAGCTGCAGAACGGCCTGACGGGAAAGGTCCGCCATGTAGCCATATGACGTGAACGTACATTGAGGAGCTGGCGCTCCTTTTACTCGCACTACAACCGTCGGCGAATACTGCACAGCTGCAGGATGAGGGATTTCCTGGATATTAAATTCAACCAGGTCGGATCTGCCAGGAATTGGGAGATTATACAGCAGTTTATTCTCGATAAATAACACGGGATCAGCATGATCACGCGTGGCACTTGTGAGCAGCCTGCCCGGGTCGAGGAGTGTATGGGGGGCAAGGATGTCTAGACCTGGAACACCCATGAAGAGTTTTTCAAGAGTTTGGCTGTGAGTCGGCCCGTAACCTCGCCTGCCTCCCATCGGTGTGCGGATTACCAGCGGCAGGCTCCCGGGTAAGTTATACATCCAGCGAAATTTGGCAACATGGTTGATCAACTGATCAGCGGCCAGCGTGAGAAAATCACCAAACATAATTTCCACAATCGGGTGAAAACCGCGCAAGGCCAGACCCGCGCCAACACCGACTATTCCGGCTTCTGAGATTGGCGTGGTGAAAACGCGCTCAGGGTATTTATCCGACAGACCACGGGTAACCTTAAATGCACCGCCGTAGGGATCCAGAATATCCTCACCGAGCAGAATCAGGCGCTCGTCCTCAGCGAAAGCCCGGTGTAATGCTGTATTCAAAGACTCCAGAACGGTTCCCATCTTATTGAATCTACTTGATATCCGGTGCAGAGTTATCCACTGGTGGGCGTATCTCTCTCAATACCCCTCGGATTACTGACTGGAAAAGGATCGGAAAATGCTGCCTCATAGGCGTCGATTACTTCTTTCTCAACCCGGGTATTAATTGTCTCGAGTTGGGTTGAGCTCAGGCGAGCAGCCTGGATTTTTACTGGATCGCGGTCACGATACAGGCGTTCGATTTCTTCGACTGGGCGGGTATCATCTCCTTTTGAATGCGGGCCGAAGCGATAGCTGTGCAGGATCAGTGCACGCGGTGAAGTATGGGTGCGAATTTCCTTTATCATTTCAATCGCTGCGATCTCGATTTCCATCACATCGCTGGTTTCAAGCTCGAGGCAAGGGATATTGAAAGCCGAAAAGCGGGACAGTATATCTCCAGAGACGGCCAACTCAACAGGTGTGGTTTGTGCGATGCGGTTATTCTCCAACACGAAGAATATGGGCAGCTGCCATAAGGAGGCCATGTTTAAGGCTTCATAAAGCACGCCTTCACCCAGGGTGCCATCGCCAAGGAAGGCAATGGTCACAGCCGCACTCTTTTTTAACTTCTCAGACATCGCTATTCCTGCTGCAACTGGAGCGATCCCTCCCTGGATCCCATTGGAATAAAAATTTTTCCAATGAAGGTGCTGGGATCCACCTCTCCCGGCACACACTCCCGTGGATTTACCCATCAGCTCAGCGAAGAGCGAACGCATGTCACCCCCATAAGCCAGAAAGTGGCCGTGTCCGCGGTGATTTGAAAAAACGATATCATCTTGCCCTATATGAGAGAGGACGCCTACAGCATTGGCTTCCTGCCCCAGATAGGTATGGGTTGTGCCAAAGAAAACCCCACGCGAAAACATCTCCAACACTTTCTGCTCGAAACGACGGATGCGCAGCATTTCCAGGTAGTGATGCAATTTTCGGTTGTCCACTTCCAGGTCGTGTTTCACGTTTGGTTCTCGCCGTTGGCAGATTCTTTTTGGTTACCCATGAATTCAGGTGGTGTTAAATATCCGGGCTGGTTGATCCCTTCTCGTTTCAGGACTTTCCAGAAAGTGATCGCAAGGATGCGAATGTCCAGCCAAAATGACCAGTTATCGACATACCAGACATCCAGTCGGAATTTATCTTCCCAGGTGAGAGCATTGCGACCGTTGATTTGCGCCCAGCCTGTCACACCCGGGAGCACTTCGTGGCGGCGCATCTGCTCTGGAGAATATCTGTCTAAATACTGGAGCAGCAGAGGCCGCGGACCGACCAGGCTCATCTCACCGCGGATCACGTTAAAGAAACCGGGTAATTCATCCAGCGAAAAATCTCGCAGGAATTGGCCCAACCGGGTCAGGCGCATCTGGTCTGGAAGCATTTCACCCTGCTCATCCCGGTCTTCCGTCATGGTACGGTACTTGAACATCTTGAACGGTTTTCCACGATAACCCGGTCGAATTTGCCGGAATAGGACTGGACTCCCGTGCTGGTTCCAAACCATCACACTCACAATTAAGAGCACTGGTGAGATGCATACCAGCAACAGCGCGGTGGCGATTATATCAAAACAGCGTTTTGAAACGGGGACTCCTTCAGGAAACATAGCCACTTTTTATTCCGGCGTATTCCGGGGATGGAAGTGCGATATTGCCATCAGACAACCTGTTCAATATTTCGAACAATCGTGCCAGCCAGTCATCTGGCTTCTGGATTGGCATCCACAAAGCGGTTTTACCGATCCGTACTTGAGCTCCGAGATACGGCAGGTCAGCTGGGATTGAGCCATCTACAAAGCGTAATGCCAGCTGACCGCTTTCGACTGTAATGGAATTTAGACCCGCTTTTTCAGCCAGCAGCTTGATTTTCAATTGAGTCAATAGACCCAAGACCGGTTCAGGTGGCGGCCCAAAACGATCGGAAAACTCCTCGACCAGGGTATCCAGCTCGCTGATTGAACGGATATCTGCCAACCGCCGGTACATTCCCAGGCGAATGCTCTTATCTGGGATGTACTGCATTGGGATACTGGCGGCAAGTGGCAAATCTACGTTTATGCTGGAATTTTGCAAATTATAGGTAGGGATCTTGGGTATAGCAATCGCATCGACCTGCCCTTGAAGTCGCCGGACTGCTTCTGCCAGAAGGCTCGTGTACAGGTGAAATCCGATGGCCGCGATATGCCCGTGCTGGCGGGTTCCCAAAATATCACCAGTCCCACGAATCTCCAGGTCACGCATGGCGATCGAGAAACCGGCACCCAGCTGGGTGTTTTCAGCGATGGTTTCCAACCGCTGCCTGCCCTCGAAGCTGGGTAGTTTTTTATTATGGCGGAAGAAATAGGCATAGGCACGCTGAGCACCACGACCGACCCGCCCCCGCAGCTGGTACAGCTGTGCCAGGCCGAACATATCCGCTCGATCGACGATCAATGTGTTGGCGTTTGGGATATCCAAACCAGATTCGATGATGGAGGTGCTCAATAAGATATCCACTTCTCCTGCAGAAAATTTCTCCATCCGTTGGGATAATTCCTGTTCTTGCATCTGACCGTGTGCGACCGTGATGCGCGCTTCCGGGACAATTTGGCGCAAGTGGGAATGCATGGCATCGATAGTCTGCACCCGGTTGTGAACCATGAACACCTGACCCCCGCGTTCCAGCTCGCGCAGCACCGCCTGGCGGATGATTTTTGGGGAATACGGTCCGATGTAGGTCTGGATGGGAAGGCGTTCTTCGGGTGGAGTATTTATCGTGGAAATATCCCGGATACCGGAAAGAGCCATATATAGGGTTCTGGGTATGGGGGTAGCTGTGAGTGTCAGAACATCGACTTCGGTGCGCATGCGCTTAAGAGTTTCTTTATGTGTCACACCGAAGCGCTGTTCCTCGTCGATGACCAGCAGCCCGAGATCCTTAAAGCGGACATCGCGAGAGAACAGGCGGTGAGTTCCGATCACGATATCAATTTTCCCTTGCTCCAGCAGGTGAATGATCTCCGACTGCTGCTGTTGATTTCTGAATCGAGAGAGCATTTCCACCTGAACTGGAAAAGCAGCCAATCTTTGCTGAAAGGTATGGAAATGCTGCTGAGCCAGGACAGTAGTTGGGACTAAAATCGCGACTTGTTTTCCGTCCATCACGGCTTTAAATGCTGCCCGCAGAGCAATTTCGGTTTTCCCGTATCCGACATCGCCGCAGATAAGCCGGTCCATTGGACGTGGATTTTCCATGTCAAGTTTTACTTCAACCAGAACACGCTTCTGATCATCGGTTTCAATATATGGGAAGCTGCCTTCCAGCTCACCTTGCCAGGTCGTATCCCGGCTGAATGAGTATCCTTCAACGATATTGCGCCTTGCATATAAATCGAGTAATTCTTCGGCTACTTCCTTGACAGCTTCTTTTACGCTGGATTTAAGATTGCGCCATTCCGCACCCCCCAGGCGGCTGATGGCGGGTGTACGGTTATCCGGACCGACATAGCGCGTGAGCCTGTCCGCCTGGTGGACCGGGACGAATAACTGTGCCTCATCTGCGTACTCGACGCATAAATACTCGCGCTCGGTGCCTTCTACTGACCGCCGGACAATTCCTTTAAACCGGCCGATGCCGTGATCAACATGCACCACATAGCCATCAATTTCCAGGTCGGCATAGCCTGCTTCGGGCGCTTCGGAGATTAATCGAACTCGCTTCCGGGGTTCGGGTCTTCTCCACCCAAATATCTCGCCATCCGAAAGCAGATGAAGCTGGAGACAGTCCGGAGTCTCAAATTCGAATCCTTCGGTCAGGCTCCCTTCGAGGAATGTCGGTTGATTCTGGTTAGTTTGAACAGACTGCTCATCCCACAGCTCCTTAAGCCGGGCGATCTGCCGCGAGACAATGACTACCTTTCCCCCAGAGCGCACCAGCTGATTGAGGTGTTCCATGAGCTGTTTCAGGTGCCCGGCGAAACGCGGCTCAGCAGAAAATCTGTTGGATAAAGAATCCGGCTGCAGCACCTGGCTCGAAACCGTAAGTGCATCCTCATCGACGAAACCCGGACCCAGGACCAGGAATTTATGGCTGGAAAGGCTGTCGAATAATTCCGACCAGGAAAGATAGGGTACAGGAAATTCGGATTCCAATATTCCTTCGCGGATTTCTCCTTCCCGGATGGCAACTGCCTGATCTTCGATCTCAAGGACTGTATCTTTCAGGGATTGAATGTCATCAATAACAAGCAAGGCATTGCGCGGTATATAGTCCAGGAAGGTGGCAGGAACTGGGTGGAAATGAGGTATGTAAAATTCGGAGGTCTCGATTTGGTCTTGTGCCAACAGCTGGTCGGAAGGAATTATGAATTCCCGGGCTGGTGTCAACAGCAGGCGAATTTCTTGTTGAGATTGAGGTTGCTGGACTGTCCTTTGAGTTGCCGGATCGAACATCCTGAGTGTATCGATCTCATCGCCAAAGAACTCCAAGCGCCACGGCAGCGAGTCAGCTGGTGGCCAGATATCGTATGATCCCACCTCTGCGGGCGAATTGCCCGGAGGCAACCACGATATTCACTGAATCGTATCCGAGCTCGAGACAGGTGCGCACCAGGTCGTCTAGATGGATGGTTTGATTTGCCTTGAGTGTCTTCGTTGCTCGCAGGAACTCACGCCTGGGAATTGTACGGGTCATCAATGCCCGCGTCTGGGACGATGAAAAGCGGTGGTTTACCGGAGCTGACAAGCCCTGGGAGATGGTAAGCTGCCATCCGGGTGATTGCGGAAAGTCGATCACGCCTGGTGGTGTCACCCCAGGCGGCTTTTTCATAAAATAAGGGTGTCGGCTCTGGGACGTCGTATATTTCGATCCCCGCTTCCCATAAGACCATTTCTTCTGCTAAGGCAAGCGCACGGTCGGCACGGTCTGTGAGAAGAACAACTGGCTGGTTGTTCAAGCGATGGATAGCGGACAGCACTGGCAGTCGGGCGGATTTGCGCAGGTCAAGCGCGGATTGCGATTGGCTGAGCGGTAAGCCACTTTCCAGTAGTTTCAGACAATCGATGATCGAATTGACTAATCCATCTCAGAGTCATTCTTTATTCCGGGCTGTTGTACTTGTTCATGGCAGCCTGCAGACCGTCCGAGATAAAAAGCAACACGGCTTCGACGGCGCGGTTTAGCAGGAATTGAAGTTCTACCGATTTATCCTTGTTAAAATCCTGGAGAACATAGGCAGCGGCATCCATCCGGCCTGGCGGTCGTCCAACACCCATCCTGAGCCGGGGAAATTCTTGCGTTCCCAGTTTTTCGATGATCGAATTCATCCCATTGTGTCCGGCTGAGCCACCTGAGGGTCGAATACGCAGGGAGCCAAAGGGTAGGTCAACATCATCGTAAGCAACCATCAGCTGATTGTGGGGGATTTTATAAAAATTTAACCAGACTTGTAACCGCCTGACCGGACAGATTCATAAATGTCTGGGGTTTGGCTAGGATGATTTGATTGTCATGATAGTGGGTTTTGCAAACCAGGGCTTTTGACTGCAGGCGGGAGAACTGGGTAATCAGATGCTTTGACAGGCTGTCCATCAGGAGAAAGCCAATATTGTGCCTGTTTTCCCGGTACTGCCGGCCTGGATTACCCAGCCCGACGATCAGAAAAGCCAAGGTTACCTCGCCAGGAGTTCTTTTTTGAAAGTATGATCTCAACCTAACCAAAATGTTCAACCTGTTGTGTAATTTCTGCCTGTTAGGGCTTTTCCCTGCCTGGATTAACCTGTCGAAGAGCCGTTCTAGGTGCAAACGGTTATTGAACCAGGTAATGTGTCAGAAATTGTCATAATTGTTCTCACGGCAACCATTAAGGTTAACACAGAGAATAGCGAGGGTCAACCGGGCATGAATGAATCTCCGAACAGAGAGGGTATTAATAATTATCAAGATTTTTAAATATGGTAGACTTAAACCATTCGGGATAATTGCGAGGAAGCAGCGATAAACGATTTACGGTCGCAGCTGATGGTTGAGATGCTGCGTAATCTCCAGAAGACCACGCCTGACATCGAAGCTTCTGCTGTAGTGTCTGTAGATGGCTTAATCCTGGCCTCAGGATTGCCTCCAGGGATGGAAGAAGATCGCATTTCAGCCATGTCCGCCGCACTCCTGGGCCTGGGTGAACAGATCGCAAGTGAATTGGGTCGCGGTCTTTTGGAACAGATTTATGTGCGGGGTGCGCAAGGATTTGTTTTGCTTACATCCGTGGGCGAGAAGGCGGTATTGACTGTTCTGGCTAAAAGGGAAGCCAAGCTGGGGGTGGTTTTCCATGATATGCGCAGGACAGTGGAACAACTTTCGAGTGTTATTGAATGAGAGAACCAGAAGAAGGAAGATACAGAAAACCGCGTGGGAGGTGACCGGAAATCGGCCCTCCCCACTTCCTTTTATTTCTTAAGGTGGAGGCGATGATGGACACAAAATACATATTTTTCACAGGTGGTGTGGTCAGCTCTGTCGGGAAAGGTGTCACCGCTGCGGCTATTGGACGAATTTTGAGGGAACGAGGGTTCGCATGTCGCAGTCCAGAAGCTGGATCCCTATATAAATGTAGACCCTGGTACGATGAGTCCTTACCAGCATGGCGAAGTGTTTGTACTAGATGACGGTGCAGAAACCGACCTGGACCTGGGACATTATGAACGCTTCATCGATATTCGCCTAAACCGAGTTTGCAATGTCACAACCGGCCAGGTATATGCGGAAGTGATTGGAAAAGAACGGCACGGAGATTACCTGGGCGGTACGATCCAGGTCATCCCACACATCACCAACGAAATCAAACGGCGGATTGGATTGGTTGTCGAAAACGACTGGGGCAGAAATTGTGCTGGTTGAAATCGGCGGGACGGTCGGCGATATTGAATCGCTGCCTTTCCTGGAAGCCCTGCGCCAGATGCGCAGCGACCTGGGCCGTGAAAACACCCTGTATATCCATGTCACCTGGCTGCCCTACATCGGCGCGACTGGTGAACTGAAAACAAAACCCACCCAGCATTCTGTACGCGAGCTGCGCTCGATCGGTATTTCACCGGATATAATCGTAGCCCGCTCCGATTACCCGGTGACCGAAGACCTGAGGATAAGATCGCACTTTTTTGCGATGTCGAAAAGAGAGCGGTTGTCCCCTTGATGACCGTTACCAATCCGGTCTTTATGAAGTCCCATCATCCTCGAAAAGCTGGGAGTAGGCGGAGTACCTGCTGGAGCGATCTGAATCTGGAAGCCACGCAAAAACCTGATTGGCGAGATTGGCAGAGAATGGTTGACAACGTTCGGCGACCGAAAGCCCGAAGTAAGGGTGGCATTGGTTGGTAAGTATGTCGAACTGCATGATGCCTATATGAGTGTGCAGAGAGGCGCTCGACACATGCGGCATTAGAGGTTAGAGTTGAAGTCGAATCTCATGGGTTCACTCCGCGGAGCTGGAAAAAGGCCGCGGGTGGGATTAAATCCAACAGGCACATGGGATCCTTGTACCAGGGGGATTTGGAAGTCGTGGAATCGAGGGCAAAATCCAGGCATCCGGTATGCCCGCGAAAACAATGTGCCCTATCTCGGCTTATGCCTGGGGATGCAGTTGATGGTCATAGAATTTGCCCGCCATTTGATCAACAGTGAAGATGCAAATTCTACTGAATTTGATCGTTCTACTCCTTACCCGGTGATCGATTTGATGCCCGACCAGCGCTCTATCGCCGACATGGGTGGAACAATGCGCTTGGGATTATATCCGTGCGTGCTGCGGAGTGGAACACATGCTGGGAAGGCATACCTGCAAGAAAAGATTGAAGAACGACACCGCCATCGATTTGAGCTCAACAATGCATACAGAGACCTGCTGAATCAAGGCGGCATGACCTTTTCAGGTATATCCCCGGACGGCAGGCTGGTTGAAATAGCCGAGATTGACGATCACCCCTTCATGGTTGCTTCACAATTCCACCCGGAGTTTCTTTCACGCCCTAACCATCCTCATCCGCTGTTCATTGCATTTCTGAAAGCAGTTCGAACCTATGCCGGGATCGACCAGGAAAAGCAGGTAGAAGTAGTCAACAGGATTGCATTGGAAGCCAGCACCGGGTGAGATTTTGAATATTCAAGATTGCAGACCGGCGATTTTAATGCGTTATACTTGCGGGTTGCAGAAGCCTGTAAATTATTATGTAGATCCCCTTATGGGGGATTGAAAAAACAAAAAGAGGTGAAAGATGGACACAATTATTGAAGAGATCCTGGGAAGGGAGATTCTCGACTCGCGTGGAAATCCTACGGTGGAAGTGGAAGTTTATCCTGCTGGACGGGTCAACCGGAAGGGCGGCTGTCCCTTCGGGTGCATCTACTGGTGTGCATGAAGCTTTAGAGATGCGCGATGGCGATAAAAATCGCTACCTGGGTAAGGGTGTGCTTAACGCAGTCGAAAATGTCAATGGACCGATTGCAAATTCTCTCATCGGGTGGGATGCAACAGAACAGAAAGCGATCGACCAGGAAATGTTGAATCCTGGATGGAACCCCGAATAAATCGAAATTGGGGGCGAATGCGATCCTGGGAACTTCAATAGCGGTCGCTAAGGCCGCGGCCAATGCTCTCAGAATGCCCTTATACCGCTACATTGGCGGCGTTTATGCGCATGTGCTCCCTGTCCCGATGTTGAACATCTTGAACGGCGGCGCCCATACCGGCTGGCAATCGACCGATTTTCAAGAATTCATGGTAATGCCTTTGGGTGCCAGCTCATTTTCTGAAGGATTACGTTGGGGTTCCGAGATCTACCAGGCCTTGAAATCGGTTCTGAAAAGCCGCGGTTACACTGCCCTGGTGGGCGATGAAGGTGGTTATGCTCCAGCTTTAAAAACAAACAATGAAGCAGTCGAAGTGATCCTGGAAGCAATCCACAAAGCAGGATATAAGGCAGGCGAGCAGGTGGCAATTGCTCTCGACCCTGCAGCCTCGGAGTTGTATGAAGATGAAAGTCACCTGTACAACTTGAGGAAAGAAGGGCGAAAGCTGTCCTCCGCCGAGATGGTAGCATTCTGGAAGTCGTGGGTGGATCAATATCCGATCGTATCGATCGAAGATGGGCTCGCTCAGGATGATTGGGATGGTTGGAAATTAATGGTTCGAGAGATGGGTGGGCGAATTCAAATTGTTGGTGATGATTTGCTGGTGACGAATACCGAACGCGTGAATCGCGCGATACGTGAATCGGCCGCGAACGCCTTGCTGGTAAAGTTAAACCAGATCGGTACACTCACTGAAACCATCGAGGCAGTCGAAACCTGCCATCGAGCAGGCTGGCGCGCAGTCACGTCTCACCGCTCAGGCGAGACGGAAGACAGCACAATTGCCGACCTGGCTGTTGCCTTGAATATGGGACAAATAAAGACCGGAGCACCAGCCCGATCCGACCGGGTGGCCAAATATAACCAGCTGCTTCGGATTGAAGCTGAATTGGGAGATACTTCAAAGTATGCCGGTTGGTCAGCGATCAGGCAGTCAAAATAGACCGTTAATCAAAATCACTGCTCTCTAGAACAGAAAGAGTCTCTTCGGGTTCCTGTTCGATATCGATGGGAACTGCCTGAGGGGGCTCTTTTTCTGATTCTACCGGGATGGGGCGCAGAATTTCGTCTACGCTCAAGCCCTCCCTGCGCATTCCAGGCACGGCTGTGCCGCAAAAGGGACACAGGTTCCACGGCAGTTCCATTAAGCGGCCGCACGCCTGGCAGCTCTTTTTTAATTTTGTGTGGCAGTTAGGGCAAAGATCCAGTTGTCCTTAATCCGCCGGCTGCAGCCCGGACAGATTGAGCTTTCTTCGATCGATTGAAGCAGAGCCTCTTCTTCCAGAGTCTGCTGGTATTCATCTTCTAATGTTTGAGAAGGCCGCAGAATCAGGTAGATTACGATGCCCGGGATGAACAATACTGCGGTCACCAGCACAGCCAGGATGCGTGCCAGCGGGTCGTGAGCCCGCCTACGAATGTCTCGATAGGTCCAGAGAACCAGACTCAACCACAGTGCAGCCAGAAACGCGCCGCCCCAGGCTGCCAGCACCAGGAAAAAATTGGTAAAGAATCCCGGATCGATGCCCATAGCGATCTCCTTGCTCGGGATTATAGCATGGATGATCAACCGATAATTTGACTTGTTGGAACGGCATACATATTGTATAGTAGGAAGCAAATAATCTCGACGCCAGCTGCATTCAATTCAAGTGGAGCACCCACACGAATTGGTTGCCCGGTGGAGCAGACATGAAAGAATTGAATACAACATACCGGATCACCGACCTGGACCAATCTGAGCGGCCGCGTGAAAGGCTTGCCAGGTTGGGCTCTGAGGCATTGAACACGGCGGAGCTGCTCGCCATCTTGTTGAGAGTAGGTGTGGCGGGTGAAAATGCAGTCCAGCTAGGACAGCGACTGCTGCAGGAATTTGATGGCCTGGCCGGGCTGCACCGGGCAACGTATACTGAAGTCTGCGATCTGCATGGGATCGGGCCGGCGAAAGCGGCGCAGATCAAAGCTGCAATCGAATTAGGTCATCGCCTGTGGAGGCTTGCGCCTGAAGTACACCCGGCGGTGCACTCACCGGAAGAAGCGGCCGACTTAGTGCGTTATGAAATGGGTGCATTGGAGCAGGAAGAATTACGGGTGGTTTTATTGGACACGCGCAACCGTGTACTGGGAATTGAAGCCATCTACAAGGGATCTTTGAATTCCTCTCAGGTTCGAGTTGGGGAGCTGTTCAAAAATGCGATCCGGCGAAACGCTGCATCGATAATTGTCGTGCACAACCATCCAAGCGGAGATCCAACGCCCAGTCCGGACGATATCGCCCTGACCAGGGTCATAACCCAAGCGGGCAAGCTGTTGGACGTGGAGGTGATGGATCACCTGGTGATTGGACAGGGGCGATATGTATCACTGAAAGAGCGTGGTCTCGGATTCAGTTAGTCAAAGGGAAACTCATTCAGTCATTTTTATCGTGAAGTGGTTGAATTCACCGGCTGCCAGCAGCCATTCAACAGTTACATCCGATACCTGTGAAGATCGAGGTCCGCGGCGCAGGGCAAGCAGGAATTTTTCGAGGGTCTCCCGGTCACTTTCGGCGACAGTTTCTACGCTCCCGTCCCAGCGGTTGCGAACCCAGCCGGTGAGATTCAATATGCGTGCATTCTCTTCCACATAATACCTGAAGCCCACACCCTGAACACGTCCCTCGATCACAGCATGCAGCCTCACGGTCTCACTTTGATTGGCAGCCATCATCGCTCTATATCCTGCCCTCATTAGATTCCACTGCTATTACTTGCTCGGGAGCTGGTTTGTCCTTTTCCCCCCGTTTTTTTGAACGGAAGCTGGCGATAATGAATCCAACCGGCGCGATGAACACTAGCAACAGGATGGTCAGCCAGGGCAGCACCCTGATGAAAGCCGTCAGGGAAGGATTGCCGGATACGGATTCTCTCCACCAGCGGCGTTCGAGCTGCTGCAAGCCGGTTCCCAGTGCAGACTGCATTCCATTTTCACAATCTTTCCCGTCAGCATATTCAGCGATCAACCGTTGGAATCCCTGCGTGCCATAATTGGCGTACAGGAAATTGGTGAACGAAGCGGATTGAGCATAGGCGAGCAGTGCACCCGAGGCGTCACGCGGGAAGCTCAGGCATAATGAGGACATCGGAATGAGCTCGTTTTTTGCGAACGCGTTATCCAGGAGTATTGCATAATCAGGATTCGGATATAACTCGACGATGGAAGCCAATCCCTCCACCAGCCAGAACGGCAAATTCTTATAACCAACTCCGGTTTGCTGATAAAGCAGGATGTGCATGATCTCATGCGGTATGCGCTGGCGCATGTCCAGAATGTGATCCGAATTTGGAGGCAGGTAAAGAATCATGGTCTGTAAATCCGGGAATGCATGCCCGGCAACCCAATCTTCTCCAGAGGGATTCAGGGCAGCTTGCATCAATGCAAAATCCGGGTAAATATAGATATGCAATAAGTCCGGTTCGGGTAAGGGCAGGATGCCAGAAATCTCGGCTAAGCCTTCCTGGGCGACATCCAGGATGCTTTGTGCAAAAGCGTAATCCCCATCAAACCAATAAACGATAAATGGTCCTTCTTGAAGGGATTCCCATGTGAAGCGATTATCGGTGTAAAGAAAATCATACATGGGGCTCTTGTATACATCGCCGCCTGCAAGCAGGATTTCATAACGGTATTCGATGGTCGAAAAGGCCTGAAAATGATGCCTGGATGCTGAATGAGTATGTTTGATATCGTATTCGTTATTGTCGAGTTTTTCGATAGATGCCAGCTCCACAAAAGTCTGGGTATCATTTTTAGCTTGAAAGAAAATTACCGCTAATTCAACCGGTTGATCAGAGCGAAAAATCGAATGAAATGTGATCTGTTCATTGAAATCGTACTGCACAGGCAGATCTTGAACTTCTTCATCTGCAGATACGGGAAGGATGCCCGTTGTCATTCCCATGAATATTGCCAGCATTGCCGCCAGGAGAATGCGTATCATTTCAGGTCGTCAGGTAGGCGAGCAAGGGTG
This sequence comes from uncultured Chloroflexia bacterium, assembly GCA_963698765.1. Lineage (GTDB taxonomy): Bacteria > Chloroflexota > Anaerolineae > Anaerolineales > UBA4823 > CAVOSB01. Next base: position 79,639 of record CAVOSB010000029.1, on the reverse strand, counting down.
TGAGCGTCAATGGACTCAGAATGGTAGTGAAGAATACAGCCGCACTCACCAGGGACGGTTCAGCGTCGAATTCAGTGGCAATAACGGTGTTTAGAACTGCAGAAGGCATGGCGGATTCCACAATGCTGGCCTGTTGTGCAGCTCCGGTTAGGCCGAAAAGTGGCGTCAAAGCAAAGGCCAGAACAGGAGAGAGAATTAATCTGAAGCCGGCTGCAAGAGATAAGGGCAACGCTTTTCCAGACCAGGTTGTCTTCTTGAATTGTACTCCCATTAAGACCAGCATGGTTGGGATGGACGCATCCGCAAGCAGAGTAATCGAACGGTCAAGAAACAGTGGGACCTGCCAATCTGAGCGCATGATGAACAATGCTACAAGAAGTGCATAAACTGTCGGCACCCTGACCAGGTTTTTTACTGCCTGGATGAAACTCTGTTTTCCCATCGAGGCAATTACAACTCCAACCACGTTGACCAGTACTGCATTTGTTACGAAGAACAGGCTGGCAAATCCTAATGCAACCTCGCCAAAGGCAAACAGCACCACAGGTAAGCCGTAGTTGCCTGCGTTGATAAACATGCTTGCCATCATCGTTGCAGCTAATGTGCCTTTTTCCATCCGGAGCAGTTTGCCGACCAGCCAGGTGATTGTTCCGATCAAGAGGATCAACACCGTGGAAAAGAGAAATCATCCTGAGGATGTCACTGTTTTGGAGGTCATTTTTCGTGAGGAGGTTGAAAATCAGGCATGGGCTGAAAAGATAGAAAACTGCCTGAGAAAACGGCTTAGGTGGAAGATTAAATATAATGCGAAAGTAGGTAACCAGCCCCTGCGATTAAGAATATCGGCAGCAGGATATTCAGGAAGATTTGGAAAATCCCGCTCAATCTTCCTGATCCTCATCATCTTGATCTAAGATTGAGATTTCATCTTCAGCTGTGTCATCGAAATCTTCAGCATCGTCAAATTCTGATAAATCGAAAAGCGGCATCAGCTGCATGCCCTCCGTGAAGACCAGATTATCCAAAGCCGATTCGAGATAGTCAATTTCCCGGTCGTCTTCTGCTTCATCAAAGAGCTTTCCTAATCTATCACGTACACCTTCTCCACCAATTTGGGAAAGCGACCAGATGCTGGCATCTCGGATTAAATCACTCGGATCGTCGAGTAATTCCAAAAGGATTGGAACGGCTTGAGTGATCTCCAGCTCGCCTGCCGCCCGAGCTGCTTCCAGGCGCAGATCCGGCTGGTTGTTGTTCAGCATTGACAACACTAGATTATTCCAAAGCTCATTCCTGGAGCGTCCCATGGCGAATAATGCGCTGGTTCTCCACCCCACTTCTCCTGAATTGAATGCGGCTTCGATCAGTGCCGGGACTTCCTCCCGGCTGGAAAATCCCAATGACTCGAGTGCAGCTCTCCTGACCGCTTCCTCTTCATTCCCTTGAGAGATATCAAGCAGTAAAACTTCAATTTCTTTGAGGATTTTTACGGGCAGCTCATCGAGCTCGCCTAAATAGAGATATTGCCCCAGGGCCGAAGCCGATGCGGCTCGCACATCTACATCAGGATCATTGCGTAATAACCTTACAAAGGTGGGGACCAGGTTTTTGTTTTCAAATTCCCACAATGTGCGGACGGCATGCAACCTGACCAGAGCATCTTCATCTTCAGCAGCGAAGACCCCCAGGCTTTCATAGGAAACCAGGTAGTCGTCTTTGCATAATTCCTCGATATCTTCCATTAGTGCCCGCTTGCGCCATAAAGGAATTTTTGACCAGGTCTCTTTGAGGAATTCAAGCTCAGGGTTCTCGAGGTCCGAAAGTCGAGGTAGGAAGCGCGCCGGAAATGGGTTATCCAAATCCAACAGAGCTCTCAGGACTTCTACAAATTCGATATCATCAGGAGCGCTCATGCCAGGCGATCCCCCACCCACATCCAGTTTATGGGAGCTGAATCGGATTGAGAAAGTCTTGCAGGTTAATATAGATCAACAGTAATAATAATAGTGCAAATCCCGCGGCATGGATGTAGTTCTCGTATCGTGGAGGAATCCGCCGGTGGACAATTATCTCAGGTAGGGTGAGTAAAATCCGCCCCCCATCTAAAGCAGGGATCGGTAAAAGGTTCATGATCCCCAGCGAAAAAGAAATCGCCATGAAGAACCAGAGAGGATTTCTCAACTCCTGGAAAATGTCATACATGCCTTTGTATCCAACCAGGCGTGCCTCACCTGGCTGTGTATCTCCACTGAAAATGCGTACAGGCAGCATCAGGATGCCGCGTACATTTTCGTACGAAGCCGTGAGTCCCTGGCTGAACGCGTTGGAAAACCCGATCGGGCGGGTAGGGTTGGTCAGTCCAACGCCCATGGGACCTTCCCCTTCGGGAGGATCGCTGCGCGGAGTGAGGTTCGTGGTGATAAATTGGTCACCGCGCTGGACTACCACTTCGATCGGCTTCCCCAGGTTTACTTCGATAATAGCCACCAATTTTTCGATGCTGTCGATGGGCTGCTGGTTCACGCTGACAAAGAGATCATTCGCTTCCAGCCCCGCCTCAGCGGATGGTGAGCCTTCGGTGACGTAACGGACCAGTACTTTATCGGTTACGCGTTCACCGATTGAGTAAAAAAGGGCGACAGCCAGGATCACCCCCACCAGGATATTCATGACAGGTCCGGCGAAAAGCACACCCAGGCGCACCCAGGGGCTGGCTGCAGCCAAGCCGCCCGGTATGCTGGGATCATTTTCGCCCTTGGGGCGCACGAACCCCCCGAGGGGAATCCAATTCAGTGAAAAAATGGTGCCCTTGTGTTCGAAGAGTTTCATCAACCGAGGCGGGAAACCGATGCCAAATTCTTCGACCTCCACTTTTAAAAGGCGAGCGGCGATGAAATGACCAAATTCGTAAATCAGGATTAAGGCTGCTAATCCAACGATAAAGAGTAAAAGCTGCATTGTCTTTTATATTCCCTTTTTATGAGCGAACATGATACGAACCCAACCTGCACTGGAAATTGATTAATGAATAAACAATCCGTGTCCTGTTTGGATAAAAATTCCAGTCAAATCCAACCGATTATATCCCTTCCTAAATGTAAAATCCAGCCAGGATGACGGGCTTGTGAGGTTTCTAACGCATTTCTAACATGCCAAATTTGTTGTCAAAAACCAGATGAATAGATAGATTCAGGTCAATCATCCAGAGGGTTGGATTCGAGGCGGGCGGCGCCTCCTGGATGAGAATTCAATATCTCCAGAACACCTGGCAGGCTGGTGAGCTGCTTCGAAATACCACCGGCACGCTCACTTTCACATAATACGTGTACATTGGGACCGGCATCGATGGTGAAACATACGGGGATACCAGATTTGCGCCAGTGAGAGACCTCCAGCATGATACTGAGCGTCGCTGGCAGCCAGTATTGGAGCCTGGGATTCGAGGTCATGATTACAGCATGCATCATGTTGCTGTCCAACTCAACTACCTCCGCCAGAGCCTCGAAATCACGGTCGAGAATGGCACGGCGGCAGATTTCCAGACGCTTGGGAGCGTCCTTCAAACGGGAAGTTTGAAATGGGCTGGTATCGGCCAGCTGGTGGCCTTCGTAGGAACCGGTGAATTTGTGCTCGCGGCTGACGATTGCCACCAAATCCACCAGCGACCAGTGGGAAGGCGGTGCGATGGAGCTGGCAAATGAGCTCAGGTGATCATCGCCCGCCTGCCATTCCACGAAACCAGCCGGCACCGAGCGGCAGGCTGAACCCGAGGCAGTGCGTGCCAGCTGTGAAAGCTCTCGCTCATCCAGCTGCATTCCTGCTGCACTGGCGGCTGCCAGGCTGAGAGCGGCAAAGGCCGAAGCTGAGGAGGCGATCCCGGTGCCTGGAGGAAAATCATTCTCGCTCTGCACGCGGGCGAAGAGCTGAATTCCTGACATTGCACGCACCCGGTCGAGCAGAGCACTCACGCGAATGAGAGCATTGCCGGTGGTCTCAATACCATTTAGGGTAAATCGGTCGTCATTCAACCCGGCTTCGAAGCTCACCTGTGTGCGTGTAGTGAGGCCGCCCAGGTTCATCGAAATCGAACCATTGGAGGGGATGCGCAGTGCGTGGTCGCGGTTGCCCCAGTATTTTATGAAGGCGATGTTGGGATGGGCGATGGCTAATGCCTGATGCATGAACCGAGTCTACCATACCAGATTCCGCACTGAAGGAGAGCTGGTTCAGTTATTCCCCTCACTCTCCCACGATCTGAACCCTCACCACCCTTTCACGTGCCCGCACCTGGTCGAAATCGGCGAAATAGATCCGCCCAAATTCACCGAGAGTCATCGCTCCATCCACCAGCGGAATCAACTCCGAGCGCCCCATGATGATGGACCTGAGATGGGCGTCAGTGTTCAGCGACCAGGAGGGCAGCTCTTCTCGACCTGCGGCAGCAACTATATGCCTGGGCCCGGGATGGAGATACTGCCCTTCGGTCCGGCAGGTGGGAATGATATTCTCGAATACATTCACCAGGTCCTGCATCAGCAGCTCAGTATTCCAGTAATTGACATCATCTGAAGCTTCTTAGAATCATCACGCTGCAGGTGGTGTGTTGGGAAAAAACAACCAAAATACCATTTCGTATACCTGATTTACCCAGGATTTCCTGGACCCGCCCGGTTACATCTTCAAAAGTAGGCCTGCGGTCGGATTGGATGCTGAAACTGCCGTGGTAAACAGCCATAGCTTTGTCTCCAAATCTCCATTAATGTGTTATATCCCATGCCCGGCGAACGGAGGCGATCATTTCCTCCAGCATGTGGTATGGATCTGATGCTTTGATAATTCCGCTGGTAGACCCAGTAGCTTGAGCTCCTGCTGCAATGACCTGATACACATCCTCTCCGCTGCTGATCCCCGCGCTGTGCATCACGCGAATACCTGGATCGATGTCCCAGACGATCTGATTGATTTTCGAAATAGCTTGCTGGTCGTCATCGCCACGCTTACCGATTCCGATCAGCCTGGGGCTTTCAGCCAGCAGGATATTCAGGACTCAGGCGGGCGACAGCGGCAGCATTCTCGAAACCGTCAGCGCATACCAACGTCCCTAATCCGACTTCATCGGCTCGCCGGATCGTCCGTTCGATCTCTTCAAGAGATAAAGGTTTTTCAGCATGGTTCAATAGTACTCCTGCTGCGCCGGCTGCTTTCAGCGCTTCCGGTAGCACCGAACCAACTCCCCTCCCGACGGGCAGGTAATCCATATGCTGAGCAAAAATAAAAATATTCTTCACCTGGCGGGCCAGGATTGGAATATCCACATATTGAGGGGTAAAGATGACCTGCACATTGTACTTCTCGCTGACCTGGTCGGCGTGCATGGCGAGTGCAAGCACATCCTCTCCATACAAAAAGGCTTTGGGACCGATTTCAAAGAAGGGCGGGTCGATTGTAAATCCGCGATACATGAATGGATACCCCTCAGGCCTATATCTCGACCACCTCCAGGCCAGCGACGGCCGCATAGGCTTTAATTTTGCTTGCCAGGTGACCGTAAGCCAGTGCCATGTGGTGGGGAGAACCTGCCGTACACCAGGCATCGCACCAATCACTGATATTGAGGTGGCTGGGCTTGAACAGCATCTGCGGAGCTGCAACGGGCCGGGCCTTGATGGCGATCGATTCTCCCTCGGCGATATTCAGTCGCCAGCGATCGCCGCTTGGATTGACCAGAGCCAGGTTGGTCACCGGTCCAGGGGCATAAGCGAATTCGAGACCAGCGCCGAAACCATTCACACCTTCGTAGTAAATGCTGTGTTTGAGCTTCACGTCGGAAGGGCTGCCTGCCAGAGCAGGATTGCCGTGCCCGTCATGGGAAAGGATCATCGCCTCCCGGTCGAAATCGATTACATAGTTTTCCAGGAAAGTAGCACTCCCAGCAATTTCCTGCAGGATCAGCATGGCCGCCAGGGTGGTAATGTCGGCTTCGGTCGAACACGGGATCCCGATTTCACATAGCCGGCCTGTTCCATACGACGGGATGATGCCCACGCGTGGATCGGTCAGCCAGACCTGGTCAAAAGTAGCCAGGGCATCAAATTTATTATTACGTGCCACTTTTTCTAATGCCAGCGCCAGGCGGCACGAGCGTTCGAAGAGCTTGGCTTCCATCTCGACCTGATAGCGGGCTTTCTCACCAGCTACCAGCCCATCAACTTCTGCCTGGGAGAGCTCCTGCATGGCTACCGCAATTTTCTCGGGTTCCAGCGGCCAGCAGACAGGTCCGACATGCTGGCGCAGGTGAAGCTGGTCCACCATCAGATCCGTCATGCCCTCGAAGGCATGCCCAATGATTCCGAAACGGGCTGTCTTCAGGCGGCGGTTCACTCCGGCGGCTGCGATATACTCCGCCAGCTTCTTGCGTGATGCGGGATCATCGATATGACCGGTGACCATCCAGAATGGCCGGCCGATGCGCAGCAGTGCAGATGTCATCTCTGGCACGCCAGCCATCCCCGAGTTCACCATGATCAGGTCAAAGTCCGCATCCTCCGGCAAGAAACGGATGCTCTGTGTATTCCAGACGACGACTGGCGCAGTCGTATTCAAGAAACAGCGGGTGGGAACGATGCCTTTGGTATAGGCAAGCTGTACCGCGACAATCATGTCCACGCCAGCCGCATTGAACATCTGGGCTGCGGTTTCGGCATGGCTTTCTTCCTCAACCAGCGGAGGCCGGATCGTCTCGGCATACTCCGAGAGGATATCTCCAATGCGATCGGCCGCTTTTTGAGCAACTGGCCGCATATGGGCGGTTTTGTTGTAATCATCCTCCAGGAGAGCCATTACCAGCACGCCAACTTTCGGTTTTACAGCCATATCTTTCTCCTTTTTAATCTGTCATTCTGAACGCAGTGAAGAATCCAGAACCTTCACTGCATCCAAGGTGACACCTAGTTTTACGTGGCTCATAAAGTATGAGTAACTCATGAAAAAATTGTATAAAGTAATAATCCATCCACTTACCGGCGGAAGTACTGATCGAGCGTATCATCCAGGTCGCAGTAGTGGGCATAAAGGCCATCGTAAGTGACCTGGTTAGGACCGGGCTTGGTCATGTCAGCCATGGCAACCATTTGCTTTACGCCCTCTTCCAGAGAAGCAAAGACACCTGTGGCTACTCCGCCCAGTATAGCATCTCCCAATAAAGCTGCTTCCTCGCTGGCCAGGGAGACCACCGGGATGTTGCAAACATCGGCCTTGATTTGGTTCCATAGCTTGCTGCGTGCGCCGCCACCACTGGTGCGAATCTCATATACTTCGATCCCTGAGCTCACTGCGACCTCCAGGTTACGGCGCAGCATGAATGCAACAGCTTCAAGGATTGCACGCACAAAATGACTCTTCTGATGAGCCAGCGAGAAACCGGAAAACACGCCGCGCGCAGCACTATTTACAATGGGAGTCAGCGAGCCAGAAAGATGTGGCAGCATCAGTAAGCCATCGCAACCGGGAGAGGCAAGCGCTGCCATGTCCGTGAGGACATCGTAAGCATCTTTCCCCAGCAGCCTGGCTGTCGATATCTCCGGTTCTCCGAAGACATCGCGAAACCATTGTAAAGCCAGGCCGGCTGTGGGGCAGAAAGGTTGGAACAGGTACATCCCTGGAGCGCTGTGGATGTTCACTGAGATTCTGCGGCTGTGATCGATATCTGGTCTGGGGATCGTTATTTGGATAGCAAGGGCGGCGCCTGTGGTTTCTGAAATAATCCCTGGACTATAATTCCCGGCACCGATTGCACCAACGGCCTGGTCCATGCCACCCAAAACAACGCTCGTTTTAGGCGCCAGGCCCATTTGTTCGGCAGCAGCCCGGGTCAGTTGACCTGCGATGGCTCCTGGATCATAGATTTCACAAAGGAGGCGGTCAGGAAGATCCAATATTCCCAAGCTATCCTGCCACCAGCAGGTTCCTTGAAATATCCATGAGTAAGGTTGTGCAAGAAATCGAACCATCGGTCACAAATTGCCCGGTCAACCGATAGACCAGCCAGTCTTGAACCAACAAAAATTTATGGGTATTTTCGAATATTTCATGAAAATGGTTTTTGAGCCACAGGATTTTACAGGCGGTCCAGGTGGGTGAAATTTCTGGAATGCCAGCGATATCATAAGCTCGCTTTCCGATTTGCTCTTGGAGCCAGCTGGCTTCATCGATGGCGCGATTGTCCAACCACAGGATGGCTGGATGGAGAGGATGTCCGCGATTGTCAACCGGGATCACCGTCTCGCCCTGGCTGGAGACGGTCACGGCTGTGATTTGCTTCACATCTGCGCCGGAGTGACTGACAGCCTGGCGTACAGCCTGAACACTGGCCCGCCAGTAGATTTCAGGATCCAGCTCAGCGTAGCCCGGTTGCGGAATGTCAATCGTGTACTCGACGCGTTCGATCGCCAGACTTTCTCCGTTGGGAGTGAAGATCCCGGCCTTCACGGAGGTGGTTCCAGCATCGATACTCAGCAGTAGTGTCATCTGAATCCTGCGCCTGAATCAAAAGTAGACTGGCTGCATCGATCTCGAGCACGCCAAAGGCATCCGCTCCGGGGGAGGAACCTTTGAATATGTATGGAAGGTATCCGGTTGAATGGTGATACCTGTCAATCACACGCTGCAGGGCATCTTCAGCCTGCTTTCCTTTCTTCGCCAGTACTGCCACCGTTCCGCCGGCACCACCGCCGGTGATTTTTGCGCCGAAGAAACCTTGATTGACACCTTCTTTCCGAATTAGATCGACAATCAGGTCGGTCGCGTCAGAACCCAGGCCGCATTCCGTGTATGCCTGATGAGATTGGTACATCAATTCTCCCAATAAGCCCAAGGCTCGATCGCGCGGCGTATCATTTTGCCCGGCCAGTATCTCAACAAACAGGTTTACCCTGTGATTTTCTTCAACCGCATAACGTGTACAGGCTTGAACTGGATAGTAAACGTTGGGTCGTACGGGTGTAAATGGATCATAGTGGATGGGGTAAGCAGACGAGAAATCCTCCCCGAGAATCGATTTCGGGCAAATCCGGTTCAAAAGAAGCCCGGAATTCGCTGGGAGATAGATTGGCAAGATAACCATTCCAGCGCTGATCTCTCCACATTGGCAGCAGACTCGATTTCATCGAGCTTTGGCTCGAGTCCAGATTTACGGCAGATCATTTGATAACCCATGAAGGTGGCTGCGCGGGCGGCTTCGTACTCAATCCCGGCGACCTGGTGGCGCACCCCAGAATTGATTCCCCAGATGATGAGGGAAGTCGGAAGACGCACCAGCGGTTCAGGCTGGCAGGGCTGGCAAACCAGAGGAACGAAATGGTCGTGTTCGCCCATCACGACAGTGATCTGGTCCATCACGCCGCTGGCTGATTTACAGATTACATTTTCGATCCATTGGCATTTTATTGCCAGGTCAACTCCCTGGAGGTCTATACCATAGGCTGATGCCATTGCTTTCAATGAAGCAACTTCTAACGCAGCAGAGGAGCTAACGCCCTTACCAAGCGGGATATCGGATTTAATCAGTACAGATATTCCAGTTTTGATCTGCTGATGATAATCTCTCAGGAGAAGATAAATACCACCAACTACATAAGCCCCCCATTCTTTTTTGGGAGAGCTCTGGATCATTTCGTGAATTCCACTCACCGGCAGAAGCTCTCCACCTTGACTGAAATCTGCCAGGTTGTACTCTATGTCATCTTCCCAGCCAAGTTCTGCAACCTGAGGATTAGAGATCCTGATGCGTTGGTCGCGGCGTGATTGAGCTGCCACACGCGTCGATTTCCTGGATAGTAGCCTCAAAAACCAGGCCACCTGTATAATCGTCATTTCCTCCCATCAGGTCCAGCCTTCCGGGTGCTCTTGAGATGGATAGTTGTCCATCAGGTCGAAAAAGCTGGTCTTCTCCCACTACCCTGCGAATTGTTTTAAGGAAATGGTCCAGGTCAGGGGATCGGTTTGAAAGAGGGATGTCGGATTGATCCACGGGAATGCTTTCCAATTTCAACTAGAGTAGGTTCAGTCAATCAAAACTTCAGACGGTGAGAACTTCGATACCCAGAGCGCGAATTTCATCGACAATCTCGACAGGAGCGTTCACATCGGTGATCAAGATGTCGACGGCATCGATGGGGACTATCTGAGTAAATCCCTTTTGACCGAGTTTGCTGGAGTCAGTAACAACAATAACCTGGCGTGCAACTTCGACCATCACCCGACCCACTTCTGCCACCAGCACGTGTGCTGTTGTCAGGCCGTGAGAAATGCTCAATCCGTCGCAGCCAATGATGGCTTTGGATACCTGGAGCAGTTTTAAATTTGCTATCGCCTGCGGGCCAACCGTCGCCTGGTGTTCAGGAAGTAAAATCCCGCCGAGAACATTCAGGTTTCCAGCGCTCCAATCAATCAGGCCCAGGACAATCGGCAAGGAATTTGTGACAATGGTTATTGGTTGTGCGTTCGTGATGGCGTTGGACAAGGCCAGTGCGACTTCTAACGTGGTGGTGCCAGAATCCAGGATAATGCTTTCTCCAGGCTGAACCAGGGCAGCTGCAGCCTGGCCAATACAACACTTCTCTTTATAGTGTCTCATTGCATTGGTCTGAAAAGACAACCCGGCTAATGAACGTCCAATTGCCTGGGCTCCCCCATGAATTCTCCGCACCTGGCTGTTCTTTTCCAAGGTGGTGAGGTCCCTACGAATCGCAGTATCGGAAACACCGAATTGCTGCATTAAGTCAGCAATTCGCACCTCGCCGATCTCCTGGATTTGCTGGAGGATTCTCAACCTCCGTTGGTAGGCGTTAAGGGATCCGCTTTCTATCATCGCAATCCTGTTTGAGCTAACAGATATCAACCCTGCTGCGATTCAATTCGGTGCAATTGGTTAAGACTATGTTCGGAAAATGTTCTGATATTCATTGTATCAGTCAGAATTTAATCTGTCAATAGGCGGTTAATGACCTTAAGCAGTCATATATCTGATCAAATTCCGTTGACATTCAGACGATTTCCTGCTAAACTATATTTGTAACTGTATAATCATTCGATTCGTCCTGTGAGGTCATTTGAGTTCCAGACGAATTTTCAACCATTCGTGGTTTCGTAAACCAGGTTTTGACTGGCGGGGTGTCCTTTTTAACCTGATTTTAGGCTTGCTCTTTAGTGCGTCGCACATCATTCTACTTATTCGGGTCTTCCTGAACAATCGATATGGGCGTGTTTGATATAAACCGTGGCTATTTGAAGCTTTATCCATCCTTTACTTCATGACCGCATGGTGGGTTTATTCAACGATTATATGGATAGGAGGAACAGGACTTGATTTTCCGAACCCGGCAGTAAGGGAACTATGTCATAACCTTACTCTACCGTTTGTGAAGACGGATGGATCTTTTGGCTGTGCTCCAATGAAATAAATTCTTTCACCCCTTTACCTGAGATCAAAGGAATGGCCTACCTCGAATTACAGAAAGTCTCCAAGCTTTTCAACGGTCTTGCTGCAGTAAAAGATTTTAATCTGGATGTCGTCAAAGGTGAATTTATTTCCCTGCTTGGTCCTTCAGGATGTGGAAAAACGACAACATTACGGATGATTGCTGGTTTCGAGCGACCAGATGAAGGGGAAATTCGCCTGGATGGCGTGAATTTAAATCCAATCTCACCAAACAAACGCGGTATTGGGATGGTATTTCAGGGATACGCTTTATTCCCAAATTTGTCTGTTCACGACAACATTGCATTTGGATTGAATATCGCTCGCCAACCGAAAGAACTGATTGAGGACACAGTCCAGGAGTTACTTAATCTGGTAAGAATGAAGGAAACGTCCGGTCGCTATCCTTACCAACTTTCTGGAGGACAGCAGCAGCGAGTTGCATTGGCGCGCGCTCTAGCAATCAAACCACGTATTCTATTATTGGACGAGCCGCTTTCTGCTCTCGATGCAGTTGTAAGGGTTCTTTTAAGAGAAGAAATCCGGCGCATCCAACTCGAATTAGGCATAACCACAGTATATGTTACTCACGACCAGGAAGAAGCCCTTTCTATGTCAGACCGGGTGGTCATCATGAAAGATGGGTTAATCGAGCAGATAGGGAAGCCGGACGAAATATACCACCAACCTGAATCGCTGTTCGTTGCCTCTTTTATAGGCACCGCTAACCAGCTGCGTGGGGAGCGAACCGGTGACTATTCCATCAACTACCATGGCACTATCTTGCGATTACCTGAAAACGGCTCAGGACAGCGTATATCAAATCCCGTTTTACTTGTAAGACCAGAAAATATCTTTATGCATTCCGAAGCGCCATCTGTGCCAGGATCCAATATTTTGGATGGAACTATCATGACAATGACCTTCCTGGGACCGGTGATGCGTGTCAGCGTGGATGTTCACGGCGAACGGATCGTTGTTGATGCACCTGCGGGTCAGGGACTTTCGATTTCCCATTCTCAACATGTCTGGCTTTCATTCACTCCGCAGTCATGTCAAATCCTGGCTGAATAGAGGATCAATATGCAAACTGGAAGTACTTTTCGAATTCCGCAATACAACTGGAGAAGTAACATTAATTCTTCCAGGGAAAGTTCCTATAATAGGCTTCTGGACTGACCATCCCAATAAAGAAATCGAGATTCGTTGTCCAAAACAGACAGGATGAAGTCGTACATAATGCTCGTCTTGAAGAAAAGGATAAACCTCAATGATCGGAGAAGAAATTCGGCTTTCACGTATTTTTGGTCAGGGAAATGCAGTTGTCGTCGCCATTGATCATGGACTCTATAACGGTCCACTTCCTGGATTGATCGATCTTCCTCGGGTCATCACCACGGTTTCAAAAGCGGATGCCATCGTGATGAGCCCAGGCATGGTTTCGCATTGTAAATCTGTTTTCATGGAACCATCAGCTCCAGCGCTTATTATTCGCCTTAATTGGGGAACTCAATATGCGACTTAATGGGCGTACGATAGTGCTCAGAGCGTGCGTGTGGTCTCTGCCCAGGATGCTTTGGCACTCGGAGCGGATATCGCCTTGGTAGGACTTTCATTGAAAACAGGCGAGCAGGCTTTGGACGCCCACAATGTCAAAGTTCTTTCTGAGTACATTGCTGAAAAGCGACATGTCGGCATCCCACTGATCGGCGAGTTCTTCCCGGCAGGTGCAGAAGACACATCACCAGAATCACTCCAGGAATTGGTTGCCATTGGATGCCGTGTCATTTCGGAATTAGGAGTGGATGCGATAAAAACCTTCTTCACAGGTGAGCGTTTTTCTGAGGTTGTGGATGCAACGCCGGTTCCGATTCTGGCTCTGGGAGCCAGGAAAATGCCGCGCGAGAGTGATGCGCTCCAATTAGCTCAGCGCGCAGTCCAGGCTGGCGCACGTGGGGTAGTTTTCGGTCGCAATGTTATCCAGGCGCAGCGTCCTGATCGATTCCTGGCTGCTCTTCAGGAAGTCGTAAAAGAAGGGCATTCAGCAGATTTAGTAGCCCGTTCTTATGAGTTGAATTAAGTGGAGTATATACATGCTGACGGATGATTTCATAAAATTCGAACCTGGTATTGAACCTAGATGGATGTTCGATTAATCCGTTGGTGTAAAGCGCGTGAATTACGTGGCGTAAGACGAAAAGAGAGCAGGTAGATGATTCGAGTAGTGATCCTTGGTGCAGGTACGGCGATTCCTATGACCGGCTACAGCCCAGCAGGCAATTTGGTGCAGACTGATTCCGGGTTCCTGCTGGTTGACGTTGGACCAGGCACTCTTTCTCGCCTGGCTGCAGTGGGTGTCGATTACCGGGAGTTGGACCATATATTGATTACACACCACCATTCGGATCACACCCTGGACCTGGTAACTCTTGTACAGGCTTATGATTCCACACCGGGTTGGGTACGGGAGGAGGTTTTACAACTGATAGGAGGAAGAGGCACGGGAGAGTTATTTAAGCCAGCTGATGGTCTACCTACCCGGGGATCGGTCCGACTTCCTACAAAGTTGAAATCCATGAAATGATGCAGGAAACCTTATATTTTCGGGGTGGGAGGTGAAATCGATGCTCACCGGGCACACCCCAGACAGCCTTGGGTACCGGCTGGAGGTTGAAGGAAAAGTCATCGTTTTCTCTGGGGATGCTACACTGACAATGGATCTTGTAAAACTTGCGGAACAGGCGGATGTATTCGTTTGTGAGTGTTCTTTTCCAGGCAGTTCTGGAGAGGGGGACCATCTGGCAGCTGAACAGGTGGGTTGGATAGCAGCTAAAGCCAGAGTAAAAAAACTGGTGTTGGTTCATATGTACCCGCGCACACTGGAATCCGACTTGCATGCCCAAATTGGAAAAGAGTATTCTGGCCAGGTTGTAGTCGCAAAGGATGGTTTGGAGCTTTTGTTTTAGTAATCGGGCGAGCTTGATGGTTAAAACGTGAATAAGACCAAGTTGACATCTTCACGACCCGGATTTGCCTGGCTGGGATTGCTACCATTCTTTGCCTTTGGCTTTGCATTTGAAATCATCCCAATCTTTCGCCTGGTACGATCTGCGTTCAGCGACTCTCAGGGCGGATATACACTCGAAAATTTCTCCCGGGTGATGACCCCTATAGTGACCCAGTCGTTTGGAAACAGCTTCAAGTTATCTGGCTTGACGGCTTTGATCGGTATGATCCTGGGTACCATGGTTGCGTATGCGATCATTCACACTCGCAATAAGTCTGTGCGAGAGTCGGTGACGGCGCTCGCAGATGTGACTACAAATTTTGGCGGTGCGCCTCTGGCTTTCGCTTTTATTATCACATTGGGATCCACAGGAATCATCACCCTGGTTTTGAAAGAGTTTTTCGGGATCTCATTGTACCCAAATTTTAGGATTTATTCGATCAGCGGGCTGGTCATCGCATATCTCTATTTCCAGATTCCGCTGATGCTGCTCATCATGATCCCATCCTTATTGGGATTGAGAAAAGAGTGGCAAGAGGCTGCTTCGAACCTGGGTGCTTCTAACCTGGAATATTGGAGGCGGATCGCATTTCCCATCCTTGCACCTTCATTGATTGGTGGATTCATCCTGCTGTTCGCGAATTCATTCGGTGCGTACGCCACTGCCTGGACGCTTACTGGTCCTGAGATCGGCCTTGTACCAATTCAAATTGCGGCGTTAATTCGGGGCGAAGTCCAGCTGGATCCTGAAGCTGCAGATGCGCTGGCCAGCCTATCCCTGGTCGTTATGGCACTCAGCGTAATCGGCTACCAGCTTGCTATTCGAAGGGCCCGGAGGTTTCAGAGGTGAAGGATCGCGGTATCTGGCGTGGTGCCATTCTGGGATTCTTTCTCTTATACATGATCATCCCATTAATTGCGACTGCGCTCTTTTCGGTATCTACTCGTTGGGACCATACGATCATGCCTGAAGGATTGACACTGGAGTGGTGGACAGCTGTCACGACCCGGCGTGCATTTGCTTTGACCTTGAAGAACTCGATGATTATTGCATTCTGGACCGTGTTATTGTCCGTGATACTGGTGACGCCAACTGCGTATTGGGCCCATTTACGTGTACCCAGGGCTAAACCCTGGCTGGAGCTCATGACCATCCTGCCATTCGGCATTCCGGGTGTGATCCTGGCTCTGGCGCTAATTCGCTTCTATTCCACTGTCCCACTGCCCATCATCAACAAACCGGCGATTTTGATCGCAGCCTGCATGGTGATCTCTTTACCATTCATGTACCGTCCTGTGGTCAATGCGCTGGAAGCCATCGATATTCGCACTCTCACAGAAGCTGGATTGAGCCTGGGAGCCAACTGGCTTCAGATCTTTTGAAAGTCATTATTCCAAACATATTTCCCGGGATCATAAATGGTTCGTTGCTGGTATTCACGACAGTTTTTGCCGAGTTCACCCTATCGAACCTGCTGCTCGGTTCGCGGTTCAAGACCTTTCCGATTTACCTGGTGGAGTTCACTCGTTTCGACGGCCGCCAGGCAAGCGCTCTGGCGGTGATCAGCTTCACGGTTGCGTGGTTTGCTTCGTTGGTTTTATTGCGTCTGGTGCGCAGTAGAACTCATATCGAGGAGGCGGTTGGCGCCCGGTAGTCGTATGTCTTGGGCGTTTACGAACAAAAATCACACCGATTAGCGATGTATCACAAGTTGAAACCACAACCAAGAAATGGAGGTGCCATTGATCGAGTTCGTGTTCGAAAAGCAAAGTACATGATGATTAGAAGAAATGGACAAATGGAAATCACCTTTCAACTGGATTTCGACTAGGGATCTAGGGTTTCACCTGATCCCCCATATAATGAACGGAGGACGAAATGAAAATCAGGACAATATTATTTGGATTGTTGATTATCATGTTGGTGATAACGCCATCCTGCACTGCCCCACCGACCACTGCGCCGCCAGTTGAGACTGCCGCGCCTGCGCAGCCTGAGACTACAGAAGAGCCAGTCAGCGACCAGGCTCAAATGGAAGCGGCAGCAAAGGAAGAAGGCGAGGTTATCAGTTATGGGATGTCGGATGACTGGGTCAACCTGGGCAACATCTGGAAAGCCATTGAAGATAAATACCAGGTGGTCCACACCGACACCGACATGACCAGTGCTGAGCAGATAGTCCGTCTGGAAGCCGAGATGAATGCCCCGGTTATGGATGTTGCCGACATCGGCTACGACTTCCTGGGAACCCTGCTTGAAAAGAACCTGGCAATGACCTACAAGACCGTATACTATGACAAAATCCCGGATCAATTCAAGGACCCGGAAGGTCGCTGGGCGAGCGCTTACTGGGGAGCCATCAGCTTCCTGGTCAATACCGACCTGGTCCAGAACTCTCCGAAAGTCTGGGATGACCTGCTCAAGCCAGAATACAAGGACATGATTTGCAGCCGTGACCCGCGCATTTCGACCTACGCCACGGCCTCGGTCCTGGCAGCGGCATATGCTCACGGTGGCGGGGAAGACAATGTCCAGCCCGGCCTGGATTTCTTCGAGGAGCTTCGCTCCTCGGGCAACTGGCGTGAGGGCGTCGTGCTCAACGTTGCTGCTGTCCAGAAAGGCGAATGTCCGATCTCATTGGTCTACGATTTCGACGGTTTTGCCAAGCGAGATGCTACCGGACTGCCGCTGGAGGTCATTATCCCGAGCGATGCCACGGTTGGGATGATCTTTGCGCAGTACATCAACGAGCTTGCGCCGCACCCGAACGCTGCCAAGCTCTCGATAGACTATTTCTACTCGGACGAAGGCCAGGTGATGTTTGCTGAGGGTTACGCACACCCGACCCGGGACGTCGTCCTTCCGGAGGAAGTAGCTGCCAAGATGATCCCTGCGGATGCTTATGGCAACCTCCACTTCCCGACAGGCCTGGAGAACTTCTCTGCAGCCGTCAAGGAAATCGTGACAGGATGGAATGATATCGTCGGCGCAACCGAAGCCACTCCCGCCGCTCCAGTCGCCGATACTGCAGCGATGGAAGCGGCAGCAAAAGAAGAAGGCGAGGTTATCAGTTATGGGATGTCCGATGACTGGGTCAACCTGGGCAACATCTGGAAAGCCATTGAAGATAAATACCAGGTGGTCCACACCGACACCGACATGACCAGTGCTGAGCAGATAGTCCGTCTGGAAGCCGAGATGAATGCCCCGGTTATGGATGTTGCCGACATCGGCTACGACTTCCTGGGAACCCTGCTTGAAAAGAACCTGGCAATGACCTACAAGACCGTATACTATGACAAAATCCCGGATCAATTCAAGGACCCGGAAGGTCGCTGGGCGAGCGCGTACTGGGGAGCCATCAGCTTCCTGGTCAATACCGACCTGGTCCAGAACTCTCCGAAAGTCTGGGATGACCTGCTCAAGCCAGAATACAAGGACATGATTTGCAGCCGTGACCCGCGCATTTCGACCTACGCCACGGCCTCGGTCCTGGCAGCGGCATATGCTCACGGTGGCGGGGAAGACAATGTCCAGCCCGGCCTGGATTTCTTCGAGGAGCTTCGCTCCTCGGGCAACTGGCGTGAGGGCGTCGTGCTCAACGTTGCTGCTGTCCAGAAAGGCGAATGTCCGATCTCATTGGTCTACGATTTCGACGGTTTTGCCAAGCGAGATGCTACCGGACTGCCGCTGGAGGTCATTATCCCGAGCGATGCCACGGTTGGGATGATCTTTGCGCAGTACATCAACGAGCTTGCGCCGCACCCGAACGCTGCCAAGCTCTCGATAGACTATTTCTACTCGGACGAAGGCCAGGTGATGTTTGCTGAGGGTTACGCACACCCGACCCGGGACGTCGTCCTTCCGGAGGAAGTAGCTGCCAAGATGATCCCTGCGGATGCTTATGGCAATATCCACTTCCCAATCAGCCTGGCGAGCTTCTCTGCAGCCGTCAAGGAAATTGTGGATGGTTGGAATGAAATTGTAGGTGGATCCTAAATGGTTTCGGATCGGTGGGCTGCTGACTCTTTGAACTTAATCGCCTGCTCAAGCAGCCGCCACATTGAGCTCCGATGAATGGATCCTGATTTCAGGAGCATAATCGATCCAGTTTGATTACCTGAGATGCCATCAGGTAATCCCATTACAGGAAAATTGGATCCACGAACCGTAAACCCGGTTCGTGGATCCTTCTTGTTTAAAACTCTTTATCGTAGCTGTACTGGCTGATGATCAGGTTGCCAGTAGTGAACCGTCCGGGGGAGAAAGCGGTGATATCGATGCTACCTGACCTGCCGTCCACGATCCAGTCTGCCAGATTTGCGCCGATAGCCGGGGCGATCTTGAAGCCGGTGCCGCTGAAGCCGCAGTCCAGGTAGAAACCCTCAGGTCCCACTGGTCCGAGAACCGGGTGTCCGTCGGGAGTGACGCCGTCGAATCCCGCCAGGGTGCTGTGCAGGCTGCCGTTTTCCAGCACAGGGATGCGGCGGGTCAGTCTCTCGATGGCGCGTTCCACGAAGCCGGGTCGGGCTTTCCCAGTGTTCTCTTCGGGTGCTTCGCCGCGCGTGTTGCCGTCTTCCAATCCCACCAGGGTCAGCTTCCCGGTCTCAGGGCGAAAATACATACTGTTAATGTCGTCGATCACCGTTGGATGTGCAGGTCCAAAATCCTGCGGCCGGCGGACGAACATGGTTTCATGGCGCCAGGTTTTGACAGGCAAATCGACACCTGCCATGCTTGCCACCCTGGCAGCCCAGGCGCCAGCAGCGTTGATCACGATGGGGGAGTCGAACCGGTCATGGTCTGTATTCACGCCTGTTACACGGTTACTGTTAACGCGGATGCCGGTGACCTGGCATTCCTGGATTAATCTCGCTCCCCGCTGGCGGGCGGCATCCATCAGGGCGCGCGTGGTGGATGTCGGGTCGGCATAGCCGGATTCCGGTTCATAGGCCGCGATCATCGAAATCACCTATGTAGAAATAAGGCGCCAACCGCCGGACGTCATCACAAGTGATGAGCAAAGTGGGAATACCCAGTCTCTGCTGCATGGCGACATTATGTCTGTAAGTTATCAGTAAGTTCGGATTGGACGAGCTGGATGAAGCCGGTGCGGGTAAAACCGCAATCGCCGCCTACAATCTCTGACCAGCTGCGGAAATACTGGAAGGAATCCCAGGCCAGGCGCGATTCAAGCTCCAGGTCGTAATGCATCCGGACCAGCCCACTCGAGTATCCGCTGGCTTCAGAGGCCAGGAAGCGCCTTTCGAGGACCACAGGTTTGAGGCCGCGCAGGGCCAGGTGAAAAGCCAGGCTGGCTCCGTGGACTCCGGCTCCGATGATGATGGCATCTGCAGTTGGATTTGACATAAGGCAAGTGGAAGCTACTTGAATTTTATGATGCTGTTATCTTATCATAAGCAAGACGATAGATGTTTCTACAGGCTCAGTGATTTCGTAGATATGGGATACTCAAGGCTGGCTCAAAACATCGATTGCAGCCAGGTAGACGATTTCGAGCGATTTCAAAATGCCGTCCAACCGGTCTGGAACTTCCCAGCGCAGTTTTGCCAGGCTGTCCATGATCACGACCACCGAGACGGTCTGGATATTGCGGACCTTACCAACCGTGAAGAGTCCAGCGGATTCCATTTCAACTGTCTTAACACCTTCCGACTGGTATTGAAGCACTTCCGCAGCTGTCTCCCGGTAGGGAGCGTCCGTAGTCCAGGTGGTTCCCACAGTGCAGGTGCCGCCGTGTTTTTGGATTGCCTCCGCCATCCGGTCGACCAGGACTGGATCTGCGGAAACCAGTTTTTCCGGTGGCAAATAATGATAGGAAGTGCCCTCATCCCGGATAGCCTGGCTGCAGACCACGATATCCCCAGCTACCAGATCGGGCTGCAAGGAGCCGCCCCAGGTCATCAATGCCATGCGTTTGAAACCCAGGGCTGCGAACTCCTCTGCCAGCTCGACAACAATTGGCGAGCCTCCACCCATATTTACCATCACGCCCACTCTATTCCTGGGCTTTTTTACCAGGTACAGGTCGCCGATCATGCCGCCGGCTTTTCTAATCGGGATGCGCCATCTCATCTTGAGGGGAATGCTGCGATCGAGGGAAAACAAGATGTTTGAGATCCCGCCCATCTCAGGCAGACGCCCTAAGCGCCTGCGGTAGCTGATGATATCGGAGGGATTGAGGATCGCAGCGAGCTGTTGTTTGTCTGGAAAATTGGGTGGAGGCATAAAATGGTCCTCATTTGAAAAAGAGAATATTATCGTTTCTTGAGAATCGTGGATCTTGTGTAAACGAAAACCACGGCCTGGATTGATTCGGCGGTCAGCGTGGCAATGCAAGCGCCAATTAACCCGATGGCAGGGATCAAGATTAAGTCCAATGTAACCAGAATTACCAGGCTAACGAGGAAGGTAATTAACACCCGGCGTTCCTGCCTGGCTGAAATCAGCGAGGCAGAAAGATAAATGTTGATTGAATAGGGGATCATCAGCCAGGCCAGAATACGAAGCGCCAAAATCGAAGGAGTAAATCCTTCACCAAATACCAGGCTGATTAATGGCCTTGAAAACAAGAAGAGCAGTACTGCTGCTGCTACGCCGACTGCCAGCAAGAACCACCAGGATGCAGCCAGTGCTTTCCTGTTTTCCCTGGATACCTGGCTGGCACCCAGGTAGGCGAATGACATGATAGGAAAGAGAGCTCCCAGCAGGGCAATATGCAAAAATTGAGAAGCTTCTACGGTGCGCATAGCGGCAGAGAACCAGCCCGTAGCGGAGAACCCTTGCAGGTGGCTGAGCAGTATCAGGGTGATCTTCTGGTAGAGGATCTTCACCATCGCAACGATTGCCAGGGGAGCGCTGGCACGGAGCAGGACGGAAATGCTCGAAAAGGGAAAGCTTTGAATGAAGCTGAAACCTGGAACCCTGAGCCGGCAGTAGCCAACGGCAAACAACGCCACGAGAAACTGTACCGTAAGTAAAATCCAGCTCAGGACCAGCAGGCTGCTGTCCGGGCAAATCAGCCACCAAGCCAGGCCCACCTGCAGACCAGCCAAAAGCAGGTTGAGCCACATGTAAGGCTGCATGAATTCCATTCCACGCAGGACCGCACTGCAAATTGTGTAGATTGCTAATGGAAACAATGCCAGGCTGTAAAGTTTTACTGCTGAGGCAATTTGAGGACCTTGCTCCGGCAGCAGTGGAAAGAAGAGCAGTACCAGGCCGACGAATAACACGGACAGAACCAGCTGCAGGATCGCGGACGGCACCAGCAAGGAAAAATCTTTGTGCGCCGCAATCTCTCGCATCAGCAGCATGTCGGTCCCAAAGGTGGAGAACACATTTCCGATAAAAATGACAGCTGTCATGTAGGCATAGCCACCCAGGCCCGTTTCTCCCATCCGCCTGGCTACCAGAACCGTGAACAACAGCAGCAGGACCTGACTGCCCAGCCGGGCGGCAGTTAACCAGAAAGTGTTGAGACTGACTCTCTTGAGCACTCCCCAGCCCTGTGGGCTCTTCCCTAGTGATGGAGATGTATCCGGGCCAATCATGCTGATTGATTAGCCCGGGTGCTGGAAGCGGAAGGAGATGATGTAGAAATCGCCCCAGGCTCGAAATGGACGCTTCATCGCCAGGTGATCGTCCAATTTACACAGGGAGCGGTATATGCGAGGATGCCGCAATGCCAGGTTCTTACTTTCTGCCGGTGGGGCAAAAATCGAGATACCCTCCACTTCAAGCAGCTCAAATTGGGGTCCGAAAACGGATCTTACCTGTTCGGGGGTGAAGTAATAGATCGTGAAGTATTTACCTTCCAGGTGCGCCCTGGTTCCACGTGCGGAAAGTCGTCGAAATGCGAAGCTGAAATCGCCCTTAAAGATCCACCCCAGTTCCCACAGGCAAATCCGAGGCATCAACACCCAGGCTACCAGGCCACCTGGTTTTAGCAGAGCGGGTAGTTTATCAATCACGGGTCGTAAATCAGGGATGCAATTCAAACCCCCGAGGTCGGAAAACACCGCATCATAAGGCCCATTTTTGATTTTCTCTAATTCCAGGAAAGAGCATTCCTGGATTGTGATGCGCTCTGCCAGCTCCTGCTGCTCGACTTTATCGCGAATACGCTGCAGCATACCCGGGGCGATGTCAGTCGCATGGACGTAAAAACCCTGGCTGGCCAGGTAGACCGCATCTGAACCTGTGCCCGCATTCAGCTCCAGGATCTCGAGCTCCCGGCTGCAGGTGGCGCATCAGGTGAGCGTAGACTGTGGAGCGCATGCGGGAGAGATTCGGGTGATCCTCGGCAAAGCGGTCATACTTTTCGGCGGTGAGAGAAAATGCTTCGGCGATATCTTGAAGAGGTAAATTCATAGATATTGGATCAATCCGTTGAACTCATTGCCCAGATACGCTCCGCAGCGCAGGGATGGCTCGATATGCCGGGTATCCATCTCCATGCTCCCTTCGATCACGAAAGGTCCTGCCAGACGCAGCTCGCTACGGCAGCGCCGGTAGGTTTCTGCACTGATTACCACCTGCAGTGTCCCTTCGAGATCTTCGAGCGACATGAAGTAAATGGCCTCGCCCTTGGAAGTCGAGCTGCGCCGCCAAAACTGCCGGATTCCCGCCACCCTAACCTGATGGCCGATGCGTGCTGCAGCTTCGACTGTTGTCAATGCCTTGCTTTCTGAAATCTGGTCGGTGTACAGCTCCAGCCTGTGGGCGACCACACTGGCGCCCAGGATTTTTTCCTGTGCCTGGGCTTTTTCGGCAATCGAGAGATCCTCTGCTCCCGTATCTGGAGCACCGAACAGTGAAAGCTGGCCTCCCTGCCAGCCGCCCAGGTTCAGCCGGTGCAGCAACGCCGGGATGGTGCCGAATCCTTCCAACGCCTCAACTTTAACCAGGTTCTGTGCTTCCTGATTACGCGGATCAGCACGTGTCAAAAAATCCTCAAACGAACGAAATGGGCGTTCTCTCAGGATCCGTTTTTGCGTGCGGTTGCTGAGATCACGAACCTGGTCCAGACCCATGAATAAGACTGGCTTACCATCTATGTAACTAACGCTGAACTCGTGTTGGGCATAATTGACATGGGGAGGTTTTAGAGTCAATCCCATACGCCTGGCTTCAGTAAGGTAATTGCTCTGGCTGTAGTACCCACCCCAATTCGCCAGGACTGCTGCCATGAAAATCGCCGGATGGTGTGTCTTGCACCAAGCTGAGCGCCAGGCAACCCTGGCATAAGATGCGGCGTGAGCTTTGGGGAAGCCGTAGCCTGCAAAGGCTGCCATCAATTCCCAGATATGTTCGGCGGTCGCTTCAGGGATATTGTGCTGCTCGAATGTACCCTTGATGAATTTTTCCTTCAATGTCTGCATCTGTTTACCGGGATCAAAGTGGCTCATCGCCCGGCGCAAGAGGTCGGCGTCCGCCAGGGTCAATCCAGCCAGCTGATGAGCGATGCGCAGGACCTGCTCCTGGTACAGGATGACGCCGTAGGTATCTTCCAGCACAGGAGCGAGAGAAGGATGCAGGTAAGAAGTGGGCTCGCGGCCCTGGAACCTGCGGATAAAGTTGTCTTTCTGACCGCCGGTCAGGGGTCCGGGCCGGTAAAGTGCCAGTGCTGCCATCACGCCGTCCAGGCTGCTGGCCTGGATTTCTTTTAGCGTGAGGCGCATTCCAGGGCTTTCGATCTGGAAACAGCCGATGGTCTTTCCTGCCCTGACCAGATCGGAAGTATCCTGATCTTCTTCCGGGATGTCATCCAGACTTCGCATGCGGCCGTGCGGCTGCTCATCTTGACCTGCATTGACCGCGTCGACCACATCACCCAGTACCGTCAGGCCGCGGATGCCGAGCAGGTCGATTTTCACCAACCCGAGCTGCTCGATCGAATTCCAGGTCGAACTGGGTGATCATCATGCCTTTCGCAGCCAGCTGGATGGGAGTCAGGTCGGTGATGGCCTGTGGAGCAATTACAATTCCACCGGGGTGGATGGAGAGGTGGTGTGGAACACCCAGCAAAGCGGAAGCGGTGCGAATGATGGATTGATGCTGCGGGGAAGGAAAATGGCTGGCTAACTCGTCAAAGGGCTGGTCATCGGGAAACTCTCGATCTGCAGGGCTGTACCAGCGGTGGGGAAGAACCTCGGTCATTTTGCTGATTTCCGCTGGTGAGAGCCCATGTGCTTTAGCGACTTCGCGCAAAGCAGATCGCCGGCGAAAACGGTTGATCGTGCACACCATCGCGACCCGTTCCCGGCCGTATTTTCGATAGACGAATTCGATGACTTCATTTCGCCTGCGGGAGCAAAGATCGATATCGATGTCTGGAAGCGAAGCCCGGGCAGGATTTAGGAAGCGCTCAAAATAGAGGTTCAGCCGGATCGGATCGGGAGAGGTGATGCCCAGGCAGTGCGCAACCAGCGACGAGGCCGCCGACCCGCGCGACGAAAAAGGCACTCCCGTCTCGCGGGCGAAAGATAGGATCTCCTCAACAATTAAGAACAGAGATGAGTAGCCCAGGGATTCGATCACCTGCAATTCATGCTCCAACCTCTGGCGAATGGCAGGTGTTAACCTCAGCGTATAACTGGATTGCCCCTTGCTGCGCTTTATTCCTGAGCATCTGGCTGGCATTCACTCCCTCTGGCGTTTCCACTTCCGGCAGGTGCGGGATCCCCATGGGCAGAGCGGGCTGGCAGCGCTCGATGATCTCTGCGATATTGTGGAGAGCGCCCGGGGAATCGACATACCCGGCCTCGAGCTCTCCCGGAGACATAAATTTCGCCTCCGAAGAACTTGAGAATTCATTTTGGGTGGAATCCAGGATAGAGTTATTACGAATGGCGGTTACAACTCGCTGCATTTCCGCCTGGGCAGGCGAAGTGTAAAAAATATCCTGGGCGGCGACTAGTGGCAGATGGGTTTTTAGCGAAAGATCCTTAATGCCTGCCTGGCGGGTTGATCCTGCGCTCCGCCTGGCGGCAGTTCAATATAAAGGCGGTTTTGAAAGACTTCCTCCAGGCTGTGCAAATTGTGCTGCGCAAGCTCCAGTGCGCTGGTTTCGATAATTTTTGATATCAATCCCCGGCTCCCACCGGTCAGGCAAATTAAACTTCCAGCTTCCTGGGATAGAATTTCAAACGGGAAAATCCGGGAAGCATCCTCTGAATATGCCAGCACGGCACTGCTCAGGCGGCACAGGCTGCGCCAGCCTGCCGAGTCCATTGCCAGGAATACCAGGGTCCCGGAGGGGGCTATGCTGAACCCCTTCTGAAAAGGTGCTTCGACTTCCAGCTCGACGCCAAAAATTGGCTTCATCCCTTCGTCGCTGCAGGCATTGTAGAATTCGATCGCCCCGGTGAGATTCAGATGGTCAGTAAGCGCGAGCGCAGCCATTCCTGACCGTGCAGCAGAACGTGCCAGCTCAGCCGGCGAAGCAATCCCTTCCAGAAAACTATAATACGAGTGGACGTGCAGGTGGGCTAAATCCATTTCCACCAATTTTAGCCTGAATTCTATGAACTGCGTTCCAGGATTCTCCTTCTGTATCTTTGAAACAACTTATAATTGGGGCTTATGGAATCAAACAAGAAGAACCTGGCAATCCTTTTCTTCACCATGGTCGTTATCATGCTTGGATTTGGCATGATAATCCCGGTGATGCCATTTTATATCAAGAGCTTCGGCGCCAGCGGTAAAGCCCTCGGAACACTGATGGCGGTCTATGGCATCACCCAATTTGCCTTTGCTCCAATCTGGGGAGGCCTCTCAGACCGCCATGGGAGAAAACCCATCCTGATGTTGGGTGTGCTGGGGAATGCAATTGCACAGCTCCTATTTGGCCTGTCCACTCAGCTGTGGATGTTGTTCGCTGCCCGGGCGTTATCAGGGATCCTATCTGCAGCTACATTACCAACAGCGATGGCATATATTGGTGATACTACGACCCGTGAGCAGCGGGGCGGCGGAATGGGAATGATTGGGGCTGCGATGGGAATCGGAATGGTGATTGGTCCAGGATTGGGCGGTTTGCTGGGTGGAACAAATTTGTCGGCTCCGTTTTTCCTGGCTGCAGCGCTTTCCTTCCTGGCTTTAATCTTAATCTGGCTGCTGCTGCCTGAGCCGCCGATAGTCCGACCTGCTGTATCAGGGGTAAAGAAAGACAACCAGCTGGTTACTTTGATCAAGGCAGTTACAGGTCCGATCGGAGATCCTGCTCCTGTTGTCCTTCCTGCTGACCTTTGGCCTGACCAATTTTGAAGCTGTCTTCGGATTATACGCGGCTGACCGTTATCAGTACGGTCCCGGCCAGGTGGGGATGGTGCTTACCTTGATCGGGCTGCTCTCTGCAATCGTTCAGGGTGGATTGATCGGACCGATGATTCGCAAAATTGGCGAGGTCCCGATCATACGCTGGGCGTTACTACTATCAGCCGTCGGATTCATTTTGATGACCCTGCCGCAAACTTTCCTGCAGGTTTTCCTGGCGACCGGTTTTTTTGTCTCGTTCAACTCTCTGCTCAATCCGAGCGTGGCCTCGCTGATATCGAAAAGGACCCCTTACCTGCAGGGGATTACGATGGGTTTGAACAACTCCTACCTGAGCCTGGGCCGCATTTTCGGTCCTTTATGGGCAGGATTTGCCTACGATCTGGGGATGAATTTGCCATTCCTATCGGGTGCAGTGATCATGCTGGTGGGATTCTTTCATCAGCATGTTTGCTCTGGCACCCAATACGGCGGAATTTGCTGAAATTAAAACCCAGGTGTAATTATTCGTCTTTGGGAATTGGGGCCATCTACCCGGGATGTTATGGTTCCCGGTGCCAGCAGCGCCAGATCAGTTTGTTAAATCCTTTTGAGAATCAGGAGTCTGCGGTTTTCAGATTGGATTGAAATTACTTTCTGCCAGACAAGCAGATAATCATCCTCAATTACGCTGGAAGTCTTCAAAGCATGCTGAAGGTAATAGTCGAAAGCAATTATGTACTCGGGTTGGAAATCGCGGATCAGGTCGGGTGAGATCCACTGGTTTGGAGAGAGAGCCTGCTGGTAAGGCATTGCCTCGGGGGAGACCAGGCCGATCGGGTCCAGTATTTTCGCCTGGTCCAGGCACCAACCGATAACTCCGATATCCGGTGCCAGCACGATATCTCCTGCCTGGATTTCGGGTTTGACTTCCTGGCAGGCTTCCCAATAGACAGCTTCTCGCTGTCGATCCGGGTCCCAGCTGGGAAAGTAGTGATTGATGGTGAGGGGGATGCCAGGAATCAAAGCAATAAGGATCCCAATCGTCACCCAACGCAAGGACCTTACAGTTTCAGTTGAAAACCAGGCCGCTGAAGTCAGTGAAAGGATACCAACTGGAATCAAAGGCAGGTAATACCATGGGAACCACATGGCGGGATTCTGG
The DNA here is from genome assembly GCA_963698765.1 of uncultured Chloroflexia bacterium. Lineage (GTDB taxonomy): Bacteria > Chloroflexota > Anaerolineae > Anaerolineales > UBA4823 > CAVOSB01. Next base: position 51,711 of record CAVOSB010000029.1, on the reverse strand, counting down.
ATGGACATTAATAAACAGAAAAGGAATGGAAATGTAAGCCAGGCTGAGATAAGGGGCTTCGATTTTGACAATTTGAAGCTACCAACCACAACAGCCGAAATGCCGGTGACAAAACCAAGTGCCAACCACAGCACAGGCAGGTAAATGTTCAGCGTCCCGGTGGCGTAGAAAGTTGCCAGGAAGAGAAGTGCATGACCTGCCGGGTTGCGGTAGGCGATGCTTTTTGCCAGTATCGTGTTAGGCAGTAAATGTCCAAAATAAGAAAGAGAGAATAATAACCAGGGAGTGATAATCAGGCAGAAGAGCAGCACGGCTTTCAAGAAACTGCGTCGGTCCCTGAAAAACCAGAGAATAAAAACGGGCAGAGAAGCAATGATGCTGTCTGGACAAATCAAGAATGCCAGCCCAGCCCAGACTGCCGAGGTCCATTTCATCTCTCCCAGAATGTAATCGTGATACATCAGTAGCAGCAGGGTGATGTATAAAGGCGTCTCCATTCCCCCAGATACCACATCCAGCCGTACCGGTTGAAAAATATAAGCAAACGATATCAATCCAGCCAGGGCTGAACTTCCGAATATCCTGTTCGATATACGGAACAGCAGCACGGCATTGACTGCTTCAACCACCAGGTTCAGCAAATAAGAAAACTGTGGGAACTCTCGGTCTGAATGATTTTGCCAGCTCCAGCCAGGAGCAGAGTGAATAGAGGCGTTGAAGTTCCTAATACCTGCTGGCCGGGGTTATAAACAAAGCCCAACCCGTTGGAGATATTTCGGGCGTAACGATACGTTATGAATGCATCATCATAGGTTCGCATTCCATAAACAAAATGGCTGAAAATCACCAAGGTGACCAGGATCAACGAGATAACTAAGGAGCTTTTGGAGAGATTCTGCAATCCGGTTCTACCAGAGCTTTATTAATGTGATTTCCATTATAATCATCCGAATGTACTAATAAACAGGCCGGCTTACATCTTTGATGGTTCGTTATTAATTATTTGAAGGAGACTTATTCGTATGGAGACAGAAACGATCCAATGCTCGATAGTTTTACCGGTTCCTGATGAGCAGCTTTTTCACGCCTGGCTGGACAGCGAAGCCCACACACAATTTACTGGCAGCGAAGCGAGAATTATAGCGGCGCCAGGAGGCAAGTTTTCTGCCTGGGATGGTTATATTCGCGGTGAAACCATTGAAATTGACCCCCCACACCGTATCCTGCAGTCCTGGAGAACCACGGAGTTTTCAGAAGACAGCCCGGATTCCCTGCTCGAGGTCCTGTTCGAGGTCCAGGAGAACGGCACTCGCCTGATCCTTAACCACTCTGGAATTCCTGCCGGGCAGGCTGAGTCCTACCGCCAGGGCTGGGAAGATTATTATTTTCTCCCGATGCGAGATTATTTCTATTCTGGACGAGTGGGATAATCGAATGTGTGTAACAAATGGAGGTCGAGATGCCTGATGTTTTAGAGTTATGGGAGCATCCAAGCGCGCAGGAGTTTTATATGTTTGCCGGTTGGAGGCAGTGGGCTGATGCAGGCATGGTTTCGTCAGGATTGCCTGAATACCTGGTAAAACAAACCAAGGCTCACCAGATTGGCATTATCAGGCCCGATGGCTTTTATATGTTTCAAATTCCAGGAACACACGATCTTGTGCGCCCTGTGGTGAAATTCAAGGAAGGCTATCCGGAGTCGCTTCAGACGCAGCGCAATGAAATCTTTTATGCAGAAGTCCAGCAGCGCGGCTTGATTTATTTCATCGGAGATGAGCCCCACCTTGACATCGAGCGCTATTCAGCGGCTGTATTGGAGATTGCCAGTCACTTCAATGTAAAACGCATCATTGGTTTTGGTGGAGTATATGGCGAGATGCCATACGATAAAGAAAGAATGATATCCAGCACGTACAGCCTGGAGACTCTAAAAGACGAAGTCCGCAAACTCTCGGTCAACCTGTCAGATTACCACGGCGGTGCCAGTATAGGATCTTTCCTTTGCCGCCGGGCGGGAGACCTTGACCTGGAATACATCTCCTTTTATGCTTTCGTTCCAACCTATGATTTTTCTTCGATTGCCCAGGTAGGAAGCTCAATCCGCATCGAGCATGATTACAAAGCCTGGTTGGGAATCATGCAGCGCGTAAATTACATGTTGAAGCTGGATTTCGACCTGACCGATTTAGGAAAACGAAGCAGTCAGCTGGTGCAGGTTCTCGAAGAAAAGATTCAAGAGATAGTAGATGCGGCGCCAGAGGCCGGAATTCGTGAATACCTGGAAAAACTTTCTACAGAATACGTAGAAGTTCCATTCGCACCGTTGGACGATGTCTGGGAAAATGAGATACGACGCCTGCTGGATAAATTTGAGCCAGATGGTGAATGAGATAGGGTCGTAATAATCCTGGAAAGCCGTCAGACCTTAGCCAGCAGGATGACTGTGGAATGAGGCTGGACAGAATACTGGCTCACAGGGATTTGTGGGGCATCACCCAGGCTGGTAATATCTTCGGGGCTGGGGAGACTCGTGTCAACCAGCCTGCCCCACATGTGACCTGGGGGTAATGGCGGTAATTCGAAATCCAATCCCTGATTATATGCATTAAAGATGATGTGCAGGCGTTCGCTGCAAACCGCGTTAATTAAAGTGAAGGCAAGCGAATGGGAATTATCCCTCCAATCGGGCTGACCCAATCGTGCACCGTGCCATGTAAGGCGATCCTGAATACTGCCGTTATTCCAAAATTTTTCTTCACGGAAAACACTGCAGGTTTGAACCAGCGAAACCAGCTGGCGGACAAAGCGCAGCAGGTCTAACTCCCTCTCGACATCCTGCCAATTGAACCAGCTCAACTCGTTATCCTGGCAGTAAGCGTTGTTGTTTCCGTGTTGGGAGCGGCGGATTTCATCTCCCATCAAGATCATCGGCGTACCCTGGGAGATCAACAGGATAGAGAAGAAGTTCTTCAGCTGCTTCAAGCGCAGGCTTTGAAATCGTGGGATCACTGGTGGGACCTTCAAGACCACTATTCCAGCTGAAATTGTGATCGCTCCCATCCTTATTATTGTGACGGTTCAGCTCATTGTGCTTGGAATTATAGGAGACCAGGTCGTTGAGTGTGAACCCGTCATGGGCAGTAACAAAGTTGATCGAACGATTTGGTTCCCGATCGACTTGCGGAAAAAGATCCCGGCTGCCAGTCAACCTGGCTGAGAAGTTTCGAACGGTGCCATTATCGCCGCGCATAAACCGGCGGACGTCGTCCCGGAATGGTCCGTTCCATTCCGCCCAACGGTGGCCGATGAAGGAGCCGACCTGGTAAAGACCTGCTGCGTCCCAGGCTTCTGCGATGATTTTGCTGCCAGCCAGGACAGGATCGGATTCAATTTCCCAGATGATCGGGGGATTTTTGAGGGGTTCCCCCCATTCATCGCGGGAGAATACCGAGGCCAGATCGAAACGGAAGCCATCCACATGCATTTCCGAAACCCAATACCGGAGGCAGTCCAGGATCATGCGCCGGACGATGGAATGATTGGCGTCGATGGTGTGACCGCAGCCGGTGAAATCAAGGTAGCGCGACAGGTCAGTGCGGTCGAGGATATAGTACCCCCGGTTTTCAATACCCCTGAACGAGAGCAGAGGGCCATCAATATCGCCTTCAGCAGTGTGATTGAAAACCACATCCAGGATCACTTCGATGCCAGCCTTATGCAAGGCTTTTACCATATCTCGAAATTCATCCACCGGGTGTGTTGGGTCTTTACTGGAGCAGTATCCTGCGTGCGGAGCGAAAAATGCTACCGGCGAATAACCCCAGTAATTCGTGAGCGAACCCGGGGCATCCTGTTCGTCAAACTGCTGGACGGGAAGCAGCTCAACGGTGTTGATGCCCAGGCGCTGCAGATAGGGAATTTTCTCGATCAGGCCTGCATAAGTTCCCCGTTTCGCAGGAGCAACTCCAGAGGAGGGATGGCGCGTGAACCCGCCCAAGTGCATTTCATAGATGATGGATTTTGAAAACGGCAGGCGCGGGAATTCATCTCCCTCCCAATCATACCTGCGAGGGTCGATGACCACACTCCTCATCGCGTGGGCGCAGTTGTCCCCCCAGCTCTTAGCAGCCTGGCGGTCGTATCTATCACCCGCCACCACGGCACGGCTGTATGGATCGAGAAGGACCTTGGAACCATCGAACCGATGCCCTTTGGCAGGATCGAAAGGTCCATCCACCCGGTAAGCATACAGCTGACCATGACTGACGCCTTCGACAAAAAGGTGCCAATAATAGAAGGTACGGTTGAATTTCCGATCCAGCTGGATCACACGGCTCGGAAAATCCGCATCCAAGCCGTCGAACAACAACAGCTCGACTTGATGGCAGTTCTTAGAAAATAGAGAGAAATTGACGCCCCCTGGCTGCACTGAAGCACCCAGCGGGTAGCTTTTGCCTGAAAGAATTTTCAGCTGCTCCATGTTCAATAAGTTTACCATGCCGGTCCATTATCCCACCTGATTGGAATTCATTTCTGTTTATGTTAAACTAGCTGTGCAGAGAATAACAGAACATTCGGATACATGTTTCGAGATAAACCAATCTGATGTCCATAAGAGTGACAAACCAAGTGCGACCGGCTCTCATCGGATTATTCCTGCTTCTTTCATTTGCCTTTCCACAACTAAATTCAAACGGTGAAGATCGAGCGTGGCAAACGATTGTAAAAGGGATTCAATACCGCCTCTTTATCCTGCCTGGCCCGTTCAACGTTTACGTCGCACGCCTGGATCGAAAAAATCCCCAGTTAACGATCGACAGCAGCATCGCCCAGGGGCGCGTGAGCGGAGGCCTGGAAACAGTGCGCGCAATGGCTGAGCGCTATGATGAATCGGTCAGTTATTGGGGTGAGCGGTGGGGTGGGCGCAACCAGGTAGTCGTGGCGATTAATGGCTTCTTTTATAATCCGGAGACCGGTGTTCCGAGCAGCGGTCAAATTTCATCGTCGTGGTATGTCAAACGTTTTGATGAGCGTGAGAACGGCAGTGGATTTGCCTGGACCCTGGAGAGAGCAGCTTTCATCGGTGGGTGCGTGGTTCATAACCCCAGCCGGCAGGTCATTACATTCCTTAATAATGGCGAAGTCCAACCATTTGACGACATTAACGTGCCGCGCGCGGACAACCAGATTATCCTGTATACGCCCCAGTATGATGCAACCACACTGACGCCGGATGAGGGAATTGAAGTGCTGGTCGAGCTGGACCGCCCGCTGATGATCCTTCCCACACCGGGGATGGTCAAAGGTGCTGTCCGGGCGGTGAGAGATGGCCAGGGATCTACGCCCATCCCATTCGATGCCATTGTGATTTCTGCCTCTGGATCGGCCGCAGAGATTTTGCGCAAGAACGTGAAAATTGGCGATCCGATCGGAATTTCGCAGGAAATCCGCCACCTGGATCCCGGCTGCAAAGAACCGAACACGAACGAATGGTCCAAGACTTTCGCTTCCGTCGGGGCGAGCTACGTGTTTCTCAAGGATGGAGTGATCCAGCGGTTGGGAGAAACGGGCCAGATCCTGCGCTCTGCACGCACAGCGGTGGCCTATAACCAGGATTTCATTTACTTCTTCGTAGTGGATGGCCGTGACCGGCTTAACAGCCTTGGTATGAGCATGGTGGAACTGGCTGTTTTTTCGAAAAACTACCTGGGTGCCAGCTGGGGTACGGCATTGGATGGCGGCGGCTCGTCAACCATGGTGATTTAAGGTCAGCTGAAGAATAACCCAACCACGGAAGTGCAGGAAGAAAATTCGAGCTCACGGCACATCGAACGGGCAGTAGCCAACGGATTGATGATGGTGAATATCCTACCGATGGAAGTTTCCACCAGGTTCGTGCCAGGAAACGCAGTGACGATCACGGCAGATTCAGAGGTGAACATGCGGCTTGGTCCGGGAACTAACTTCCCTGTCCTGACCACTCTTCTGCCTGGAAGTGGAGGGGTGATTATTGAGCATGCGAATGGATTGAACGGAATACTCGCAAAAAACCTGTATTGGTGGAAAGTCTCTATTGGGGAGTACGAAGGCTGGGTAAGTGAAGAGTATTTGCGATAAAATTAACAGCAGCACTGTAGAGTGAATTTGGGGTGGGGATGATGCCTGTTATTAGATAAACAGCCAATTTGAGTTTACTCAAAAAACCCTGGAGGCACACATGAATTTTGACCTAACTGACGAGCAGCGCATGTGGCGGGAGGCAGTGCATGCGTTTGTTGCCAAAACAGTGAAACCTGCAGCTCAGCGTGTGGACGAAGAAGCTGTTTTCAACTGGGACGCAGTGCGAAAAATGGGTCCTTTGGGGTTATTGGGTTTGAATGTGCCGGAGGAGTACGGCGGAGCGGGAGTTGATGCGATCAGCGCCGCCATCGCGATCGAAGAAATCGGTTGGGGGTGCGGGAGTACCGGGCTTTCGATTGCGGCCCATAATGGATTGGGATGCGGGTCAGTGTCCCTCTTCGGGACAGTCGATCAAAAAAGGAGTTTCCTCCCCCCGGTGGTGGATGGGAAAGGGAAGCTGGCAGCCCTGGCATTGACCGAGCCGGGCGTGGGATCCGATCTGCAGGGCGGCGTGCGAACAAAGGCCACTCGCCAGGGGGATGAATGGATATTGAACGGCTCAAAAGCCTGGTGTACCAATGCCGGCATCTCGGATTTTATCGTCACCCTGGCTCGCACCGATCCTGCCGAAGGCTCGCACTCCTTAAGCATGTTCATCGTACCAGCAAATACACCCGGGCTGCATGTTGGGCCGCAAGAAAAGAAGATGGGGTTGAAAGGCTCTCCTACCCATTCAATTACTTACGAAGAAGTGCGCGTGCCTTACAGGAATTTACTCGGAAAACTAAATTCCGGTCTTCAACAAGCCCTGGCGGTGTTGGATGGGGGCCGGATCGGGATCGGCGCACTTTCCGTGGGCCTGGCGCAGGCTGCTTTTGAGGAAGCCATTCGCTACGCCCAGGAACGGCAGGCTTTTGGACGGGCGCTGGCTGGCTTCCAGGCCATCCAATGGATGCTGGCAGACGCTGCCACCGAGATCGCGGCTGCCAGGATGATGGTTTATCACGCAGCCTGGTTGAAGGAGCAGAATCGCCCATTCAGCAAACAGGCTGCCATGGGCAAATTATTCGCCTCTGAGGTCGGTGAGCGAGTGAGCCGAAATGCCATACAGATTCACGGCGGATATGGGTACAGCCGTGAATATCCTGTTGAAAGGATCTACCGGGATGCCCGCCTGATGACCATTGGGGAAGGAACCAGTGAAATGCAGCGAATGGTCATCGCCCGGCATGTCCTGCACGAGGAATATTGAGTCCTAAGGGCCGGAAGCTTCGGCAGTCGTTGGATTGAGCGTCTTCCAGTGGGCCAGTGGAAAATAGATGAATTCGGCTTTGCCGATGATGTTCTTCGATCGGTACCATTCCCCATTGATGCGAATCGGAGGAGTTATTGCGGTTATCGCCCAGGACGAAAACCATGCCTTCCGGGACAACCCAATTTCCACGATAGATCGGTGGGGCCTGGATGTACGGTTCTTCCTGCAGAACATCGTTGACAAAGACCTGCCCGGTATCGATCCTGATCATATCCCCTGGTAAACCGATAATACGCTTGATATAAGGCTCCCCGAGGGGATCAGGAGGCGGGAGGAATATAATGACATCGCCGCGCCTGGGGGTGCCGATCTTATAAGCCAGCTTGTTGACCAGGACAAAATCCCTTTCATTCAAGGTCGGCTGCATGCTGATGGATTGGACCCGTATCCTGGCGGATATGGCGTTGATGCCGAAATACAGAACCAGTGAGATCAACAGGGTCTGGAAGATTTCCACCAGAAACCGGCGCATTTTACCGGGACCTTCGTTGACTTCCTGTGGGTCAGGATCGGGATGCGATTCTGTGAAGAAATTGTCCATTCTATGGTTCAACCAGCAGGGCGAAAAGGATGGCCTGCTTCGGCATCTGGCGATTTATGTAACAATTGTACCGCATGGGGCAGTACCGGCAAGATCACATGCAGGTTCTCGACTGCGGCTTTAGGGTTGCCCGGGAGGTTAACGATCAGGGTGTTTTTCCTGATTCCAGCTGCCGCACGCGACAGCATGGCATGCGGTGTGATCGCCAGGCTTGCACTGCGCATCGCTTCTGACAAGCCTGGAGCGTCGCGCTCGATTACCGCCCTGGTAGCTTCTGGTGTTACATCGCGCGGGCTGAAACCCGTACCTCCAGTCGTAAGGATCACATCCAGCTCGCCAAATTCGCACCAGGCTGTGAGTGTCCTCTCAATTGACAATCGATCGTCTGGCAGAACCTGCTGGTAGATAATATCCCACCTTTGAGTTTGAACGGCTTCCGCAAGCATTGGCCCCGCTGCATCGCGTCGCTCACCTCTGGCTGAGCGATCAGAAATCAGTCAGAATTGCGATGCGCAGAACCGGTTCAGGGGATGTCTTTTGCATAAGTGAAAAGCTCCATGCGCTGCCAACCGCGTTTCTCATAGAATTCGATGGCGTTTTGATTGTCCTTTGTGACCAGCAGGTAATAACGAAGACAGCCTTTCGATTTCAACCTGCGCTCCAATTCTTCGACCAGCCTGGAGGCGATTCCCAGATTGCGGAAATCTTGCTCTACTGCCAGATGATACATGATCCCACGCCGGCCGTCGAAGCCACCCAGGATACTGCCTATGACCCGACCTTCTGTTTCTGCAACCAGGAAGAGATCTGGATCCCTCAGGCTTTTCTTGCCAATTTCCTCGAGTGTATCTGATCTCCGCAGATGAATACCCGGACCAGCTGTCTCCCACAGTTTGTAAACCGCAGGATAATCATCGGGAAACATGAATTGGCGAATCGAGACAAGCAGTTCAATCGAATCCATGGCAAAAAACAAGCAGAAATCCAGGCAGGCTTTTCACAATTTAAAGAGGGTTAGTGGTCGTGTGATCCTGGAAACTGGCTGTCGCAGGGTCAGCGACCAGGGCAGCGTTCAATACGTCTTCGATGGTCTCGGAAAAAACGAAGTGGATCGTGTTACGGACCTCTTCTGGCAGGTCTTCCAGGTCAGCTTCATTGCGCCTTGGCAGGATCACCGTCTTTAAACCGGAGCGGTGCGCCGCAAGCACTTTCTCTTTGATCCCTCCAACCGGCATCACCTGGCCGCGGAGGGTGATTTCACCGGTCATTCCAACTTTAGCATTCACAGGCCGGCCGGAGATGAGAGAAACCAGGGCAGTGGCGATCGCAACCCCGGCTGAAGGGCCATCTTTGGGCTGCGCACCTGCCGGGATGTGCAGGTGAATATCCGAGTTTGAGAAGAAATCAGGCTCCAATCCTAAGGCCGCGCTGCGCGAACGGACATAAGATAAAGCTGCTCGGGCGGATTCCTGCATCACGTTCCCAATCGACCCGGTGATTTGAAATCCCTTGTCTCCGGGCATCTTGGTAGCTTCAATGAACAAGACGTCTCCGCCCACTGGCGTCCAGGCCAGACCGGTGGCCACCCCCGGGATCGAAGTCCGGATGGCGATATCTTCGTCTTCGAAGAAGTGCGGCCTTCCCAGGATCTCGGATACTTTAGCTGAATCCAGGGATGTATGCTCGACGCCGTTTTCGGCAATGCGGGTGACGAGTTTACGACAGATCGAGCCGATCTGCCGTTCCAGGTTGCGCACGCCAGCTTCGCGGGTGTAGGACCGGATGACTGTCATCAAGCCCTGGTCAGTAAATTCGACTTCTCCCTGGCGCAGTCCATTTTCGATCAGCTGGCGGGGGATCAGGAAACCTTTGGCGATGGAAATCTTCTCTCGCTCGGTGTATCCTGATAATGTCAGAATCTCCATGCGATCGCGCAGCGGGTCCGGGATTGGCTCCAGCAGGTTGGCGGTGGTGATGAACATTACCTGCGAGAGATCGAAAGGGACTTCCAGGTAGTGGTCACGAAATTCGACGTTTTGCTCTGGGTCAAGCACTTCGAGCAATGCCGAAGCGGGATCACCATGAAAATCGAATACCAGTTTATCGACTTCGTCCAGCATGAAGATTGGATTACGGGATTCAATCCTGCGCATTGCCTGAATAATGCGGCCGGGTAAAGCGCCGATGTATGTGCGGCGGTGGCCGCGGATCTCGGCTTCATCCCGCATGCCTCCGAGAGACATGCGTACGAATTTCCTTCCCAGCGCACGGGCGATTGAGCGGCCTAAAGAGGTCTTCCCTACACCAGGAGGCCCGACAAAGCACAGAATTGCTCCTTCGCGGATGCGGTGGACGTCGTCCAGGTTCGATTGGGTAAACTCGGCTGCACGTTCTTTGCGCAGTTTACGCACAGCCAGGAATTCTAAAATCCTCTCTTTGATATCCTCCAGCCCATAATGATCCTGGTCCAGTACCTGGCGGGCATGGGAGATATCAAGGTTATCTTCGGTAAATGCGGACCAGGGCAGGGAGACCAGCCAATCCAGATAGGTGCGAATGACGCCATATTCTGCAGCAGCCGCAGGCAACCGGCTGAGACGGTCCAGCTCGCGGCGGGCCTGTTTGGCTGCCTCTTCTGGCATATTAGCCAGCTCGATTTTCTTGCGGAACTCATCCACTTCGGCTGCTTGTTCGTCTTCTTCACCCAGTTCACGTTGAATTGCTTTCAACTGCTCGCGGAGGAAGTACTCGCGCTGGACTTTGTCGATTTCCGAGCGCGCTTCAGCCTGGATTTTCTGACCCATCTCCAATACTTCGACTTCGTGAGCCAGGATACCCACCAGGCGGTGCAGTTTCGCGGAAGTAGAATCTTCCTCGAGCAGCGTTTGAGCTTCCTGCAGCTCCATGCGCTGGAAGTTGGCGATGGTGTAGACAGTTTGAAGAGCATCCTCCAGGGAGATTACAGAAGCGACCAGCTCACGTGGGATTGAAGGCACCATCTCGGCGATGTGTTCGAATTGGTTGCGAGCGTTGCGGGCCAGCGCCTCCAGCTCGAGACCCTCTTCAACCAATTCGGGCGACTGTTCGATTTCCGCCTTCAAATATGGATCTTCCTGGATGTATTGCGTCGTCCTGCAGCGCGCCAGACCCTGCATGACCAGCCGGATTGTGCCATCAGGCGCGCGGAACATGCGGTGTACCATGGCAACGGTGCCGATCGAGAAAAGGTCAGCGGGTCCGGGCACTTCCATCTCGGGGTTTTGGGATGTCACCACTGCGATCAAGCGCTCGTCACTCCCCATCACGTCATCGACCAGGCGGATGGAGCGCATCTGACCAATGGTTAATGGAACAGCGGTGTGGGGAAATACTACCAAGCCGCGCAAAGGTAAAACCGGTAAAACCCTCGGTATCTGGTTCTCAATGCGAGGTTCTTGAAGGCTCTCTTCCCCTGTCTCGCCTTCCGACTGGACGATGCGCGGTGTGATCGGCAGGGTGATTAATTCTTCAAATCCTGCCTGCTGCTCATAAAGCCAGTTGAGCATTTCGAGGATGCTGGTGTTCCAACGGGTGGCTGGCATAGATCTCTTATGTTCTCTACAATTTTTTCTGTTGAATTTATTCGCTGAGGAGAATTTGGCGCGGCTGGGATTTGGGCATAGTCACCTTCAGGAAGCCATCACCATACACAGCCTGTACCTGGTCTGTCTCGATTGAAGCCGGAAGTTCTATGGAAATGTTGAATTCACCGAAGCGAATCTCCATGCGGTGATACGCTCGCCGTTCGGGTATCTCCTGCCTGAAGCCCGTGATCAACAACTGCCGGTTCTTCAGATCGACGGAGAAATCTTTTTCATCCATACCCGCGATTTCTACCCTCACCACGAGTTCACTTTCCGTCTCGTAGATATCCATCGGGGGGTTCCAGGTAAGGCTGCGGGAAATCATATACTTGATATCAATTCGTAATTGGAAAAACAGGTAGTACTAAAATTTCTTAGTGGCGCCCCTGGCGGGATTCGAACCCACAACCAATAGCTTAGAAGGCTACTGCTCTATCCTTTGAGCTACAGGGGCAATTGATGAATTCTTAACATCCTGGGCACGGGCGTAAACCCTTGTATACGCGGGTGCCTGATAGAGTTTTCAGGATCGTAGTCGCATCACGATTTAACTGCTGCCCCAACTCGACCGGTGTCAGTGGATTGTTTCCATTTGCTAACAACAGTCGGAAGACTGCATCGACCAGTGAGGTGTGGTTCGTGATGAACGTAGGGAGCCTGGCGCAGTGGGAGATTAATACATGCTGGAGACCGTCTACCCGCTGCACCTCAGCCGTCTGTGGATCGATCCAATCAACGGTGGCTGTAAGATCCATGCTGGCGAACGCTTTCTGGTGTTCCGCACACAAGAAAGCCTGTAGATAAACGCGCCGAATCGCGGTCATTATGACGCCACCAATCGAAGTCAATATGAAGCGGGTTTCAATGGTTGGCCTGACCAGACTGATGCGCTTGACTTCGACCAATTTTTCCTTCCTTTTGAAATACTGCCCGTAAAATTTGCCTGCCGGTTAATTTCCCGAATCAGGTTCGCTCAGGCGAAAATGCAGGTCTCCAACATGTGAAAACCAGGATTTTGAGGCCAGAAGCGCAAGAATTGGTCCGGGTGGTGACCTCCGGACGACATTTACTGCCGCATACAATTCGGTGGCATGAACGTGGCTCTGTGGGTTTAATTTTGCCAGTTCTCTGACCGTATTCACCACCAGGTTCTCAAATGGTACCTGGTGTTTCTGGTTCTTGAGCCAGACTTCATCCAGGGCTTCCTCGTCAGGGATGGCGATTGCCATACGCTCATCGACTGTGCCGGAGACCACCTGTTTGAGCATCGCAAAAACAATACCGCCGTCTGATCCAACCAGGACGGTGCGAATCCATTCTCGACTGGGGCGGCGACTGTCGGTTGAGATGATCACCTGCCCGGGTTTGCTGCCTTTTTTCAACCGGATAATGCTGCCTGGCATCACCCCACGCTTTTGGTACCATTCCGCCAGCCCGTGCACATAACGTTTTTCCCTCACTACCCAACCTGGAAACTCTTCACCTGAGTCGCCATCGACCAACATAAACCGGATGCGCGGAGCTTCATAGGCGGTTGGGAAGAGATGCCGCACACTTGCTGAAAGTGGCAGGGTTCCGGATCGACAGTGTGGGTAAATTAGCTTGACTTCACCGTCATCCATGTGCCTGTAGCTGGCGGTGATAGGAGAAAGCTCGTCGCTCAACATCTGCTCCAAATCGAGCATATCCCCTGATATCAATGAGCGATCATATTCGATCGGTGTATACCGCAGGTGAACAGGTGGCTCCAAAACCTCTGCAGGTTCAAGCCGGCGCAGAAACCACAGCACATCACCGGCGGGTCCGACTTCATCAAACCGGGTGTCTTCCTGCAGGGCCAGGTCAAAAGAGAATTCTACCAATTTGGGATTCACTCCTGGAGCCAGCTCGATCTGTTCAAGCAGCGTGTTTGTAGTTAACGGACCGCCTCCGGCTTCATCCAGGACAGCCTCGGCCAGGTTCAGATGCCCGACATTGGTATCCACCAGGATTGCTCGAGGGAACCAACGGCCCGCTATGCGGACAAAATCAGGATTGGTGGCCAGATCCTCTTCCAGGATATCGGTCAAATCATCAGAATACTGCTCGAGGACTGCTTCCCGGTCGAATTGATCGGATTCATCCGTGATTTTTGGGGGTTGGTTAAGAATATGGTCCTGGATGCTGGCAGCAAATTCCCGCTTTATTCCATTGCCAAATTCAACCTGGATCACCTGGAAGTCTGCTAAGTCGGGGTTTTCTCCCGGACGTATTCCAATTACTTCCCCATGCGACCACTGCAGGGCAGGAAAAATCAACTTTTGATTAAGAGAATAGCTTTTTATCGGTTGGTAAAGATCTCCGCCAGATGTACGTTGTTTTTCGATTATTTGTTTCTGGCGTTCAATTCGCTCCTCCACCAGCGCATTGACCAGTTCCTGGGAAGTCAGTGGAGTTTCCAATTCGAGGAGGTGATTATAGAGAAACTCGATATCCTCGCCTTTTAGTGTGAACGTCTCCCAGTAGTTATTTTCAATTGTTGTCGTGACCATTCAATAATTCCCACGCGCCAAAACGACCGCACAGACTGCTTATTTTCGTGCGTCGCCAAGACTTGTTTATTTTTGTTTTGAACTCAGGCGCCAGTTTGCTCATTTGCGCCTTATGGCAGATCATATTATACTCGATGGAGAAAGCAAACGAGAGACGCATCAATTCGGAGATGACTTATGGCTGAGACCGAATGGGAAGTAGTGAGCGAGACTGCAGGCTCATTCAAAGCAGAAATGCTGAAAGGCTTGCTGGAAGCACAGGGTATCCCAGTCCTATTATCACAAGAAGGTTTGGGTCATTCCGTATATTCACTTACGGTAGGCCCGCTGGCAAGGGTGCAGGTCCTGGTTCCTGCGGACCTCATCGATCGCGCACAAAGCGTATTGAACGATATCGAAAGCGGAGCATTTGAGGAAGGAGCCGATTCGGAACCGCCGGAAGGCGATGCGGGCTGATTAAGAACCACCTGGAGAAGTTCATTGGATTGAGGGGAAGCCAGTCTCCAGCCATTCCAGGGGATCGACCTGGACTCCGCCGACCCAAACTTCCCAATGTAAATGGGGTCCAGTTACCCTGCCTGTCCCACCGACCAACCCGATTACCTGACCGGGTGTGACCTGATCTCCAACTTTCACTAGAATCTCGGACTGGTGAAGGTAGCCAGTATAGACTCCCCAACCATGATCGATCATCGTGGCGTTCCCGCGCACTGTCATAGGACCGGCGAAGATTACTGTGCCGGCAGCTGGAGCCAGGATATTCACACCAACCCCGCCGCAAAAATCCAGTCCTGAATGGAAATATGAGTAGGCGCTGCCGTTATATGACCGCCGGTTGCCGTATTTGGATGGCCAGCAGTCACTGAAGGGAGGCGGAGCAGGCGTGGTGAAGCTGCCCTCCCATTGTTTTTCTGAAGTAACGGGAGCAGCTAATGCCGCCCATTCGGCATCTTCAGGTGCGGTCACGGCTGGATCGATCGTCTCAGGACTGACGGTGAGCACCGGATCGAAGGGGTAATTTCCACTGGTTACCAATACAGCCTGGGAGAAAGCAAATGAAGGACTGTTACCCGCAGCATCTATTGGCAGCGTCCCTGTGATTGTCAAAGAATACAGGCCGGGTGGAGTCATGGCATGGATTCCCTGCAGCGCAGTCAGGCTGCCGTCGTCCGATTCCAGGAAATGCAGCTCCCGGTCAATCAGCGATCCGCGGAATGTAGTGCCTTGCTCCGCAACGATGTTCATAACTGACGTGTTCCCCTGAATCAGCAGGGAGGGGTTGATGGTGATGGTGTGAATCTCGCCGGGTAGTGCGCTAGGTTTGGAGATTTCACTTTCATCTGCAGCTGCAGTCTCATTCGAATGCAGCACATCCCCTGAAGTGAGCTGCCAGAGAGAAGGCAGATCGTTCTCCAGCGCCAATGTCCAGGGATTCGTGCTGCTAATAACCGCTAATTCGAGCAGTGATTGGCTGCCAGTCAACAGCATCCGGCTTTTTTCCTCAATGGCAGTATTCTCTTCCAGTAACACCAGGCTGGCACCTACAAACAATTCAGCAGGACTTGCGATGTGATTCAGCTGGGTCAAAGTCTCGGCTGGTAGATGGTATTGTCGGCCAAGACTGCGTAAATTATCACCATATCCAACCGTTCTGGTGGTGAGAGTACCCTGTATGCCTTCGAGGCCTGGAATGATCAGGCGCGCTCCGACACTTAACTGGCCAGGATCGGTGATGCCGTTGGTTTGAGTTAAATCATCTATCGAAACCCGAAAACGCACGGCGATTTCCCACAGGGAATCGCCATCCTGCACAACATATACAGCTCCCTCAGGTTCCTGGGCCATGGCTGTCTGAACCGGTGCAGATAGCATGAGAAATGCTAAGAATGCCAGGCTAAATTTCCAGGCAATTTGAAAGCGGTTGATTCTTCTACAAAAACCCATTTGACTTTTCATACTAAAAGGTACATTCCAATTCTAAAATTTTTACTCTGCTGCTTCGACCTCAAACTCAATTCGATCGCCAATTTGAAATTCGTTCAACCACTCAGGGGACAATTCCAAAATATAACAGGCAGGCAGCCTGGGGATGTATGCGGGTCGCCAGCGTTGGGCGATTTGTTTATCGACAACGATGTAATCTGAATTGATCCAGATTATCGCCAGGTCCATCCAGACTCCAAGCATGTGGATGGAGGAATTTATGCGGCTTTCCCTTGGCTGCACCAGCAGAAGACCCAGGTTGGAGGGGATCGACCACCTGAAGGTCAGTCCTCTCAAGCGGCAAACAAATGAAGAGCAGTATTTTGCCCATAGAGGTGATTTTAATGGCCTGGTGTAATTCCTTATTCCCACCACGCGGATCGCTCGTTCATATCCTTAATTGCTCAGAAATTCCACTCTCAACTTGCAAGGATTTCTTCCTTTAAGGAGAATGCCAGAAGTAGTTTACCATAAGCGCTGACGAACCATCATCACAACTAACCCTTGCCACGTGTAACTCATCAGGCTATAATCATTGGATTAGCGTGATTGGCGTAACGTGAAACGTGAATTCACGTTTCACGTTTTCTTTTTCAGGCAGAAATTTGAAGATGAACCGAGGGTTGAATGATTGATGTGAATGATCTCCGAAAAGGAGTCACATTTGAATATGATGGCAGCCTGTATAAAGTGCTGGACTATCACCATCATAAACCGGGGAGAGGCAATGCCACGATCCGGATTAAAGCTGTAAATATGCGCAGCGGGACCAACCTGGACATGTCATTCCAATCCGGGGACCGTGTTCAGGACGTCCGTTTGGATTATCACAATGTCCAATACCTCTACAATGATGGACAGTTCTTCCATTTCATGGATCTGGAGACTTACGAACAACCAGTAATCATGGCGGAAGTGCTGGGTGAATCGGCGAAAATGATTAAAGAAGGCCTGGAAGTCAAATTAACAATTTATGACGGCGAACCTTTGGATATAGAACTGCCTTTGACGATCGATCTGGAAGTGGTTGAGGCTGAAATGTCGGTGCGCGGGGATACTGCGACGGGTGTGACAAAAAAGGTAAAGACAGAGACCGGGCTTCAAGTCACCGTGCCGGGTTTTGTTGATGTTGGAGATGTAATTCGAGTTAACACATCCGACGGCAGTTACATCACACGCGCATAACTTTATTAATTTCATTTATTAAATCGAATATTTTTTGATATGAAAACTCCTGCCGGTAAAGAGTGTCGTTATTTTTTTGGAGATTACTTTCGAGGAAGAACACGCGAAGAATGCAGGTTGTTTGCTCATTCTTCTCCCCCATTGAAATGGAAAAAAGACTATTGCTTCTCATGCCCGGTGCCTGAGATTTCCTATGCAAATGCGTGCTCGCACCTGGTCCTCAAGCCGAGCCTGGAACGAGCATTCCCATTCCTCAAGCAAACCGTCCGAATTGAAGCTTACTGCGAAAAATCGAAACGCAGTGGATTCGATCCGCATATTGGCTGCGGTGAATGCCATCCCTTACCTGCAGCCTTTATTGGAGAAAACTGGTGACACTGACGCTCTTACTCGACCTGGATGACACGCTGCTAGAGAACAAGATCGAATTGTTCCTGCCTCAATACCTGCAGGCATTCAGCCAGTTCATGGAACCGTACATTAATCCACAGGTGTTCATCGAAGCGTTGATGGCGGGAACCAGTAAGATGACTCGCAATCAACGTCCCGATTGCACCTTGAAAGAAGTGTTTGAGGAGGTTTTCTACCAAAAAGTGGAAGTGGAACCAGGAGCCTTCGAGGATCTGGCTGAGAATTTTTATTCTAAAATCTTCCCCACCCTGGAACACCTGACTCGTCCTGTACCGGGAGCCAGGGAAATGGTAGAAAAGGCGATCGAACAGGGTTACAGAATCTCGATTGCCACAAACCCACTTTTTCCATTGACGGCAGTCCAGCAGCGCCTGGCCTGGGCTGGATTCCCACCAGACCAATTTCCGTTCGAACAGGTTGCCTCCTACGACCGGTACCATTTTTCCAAACCCGATCCTGCCTATTTTGCAGAAATCCTGGGCTACATGCGCTGGCCTGAAGGGGGAGTGGTTATGGTCGGCGACGACCTGGAGCGGGATATTTCAGGTGCGAACTCCCTGGGGCTTTCAACTTTCTGGATTCATGAAGATGGGAATGTTCATGATACACAGCACACGGTCCCCAGAAAATCAGGCAGCATAAATGATTTTCACCCCTGGCTGGAAATTACCACACCTGAAATCCTTAAGAATAGATTTTTCTTCTCGCACATCCCTCCTGGCAGTACTCAGGTCTACTCCAGCTGTCCTGGATGGTATTTTGAGGCATCTGGATGCTGATTTGTGGAATTTGCAGCCTGCTGAAGGATCCTGGAGCCTGACCGAAGTCCTTTGCCATCTGCGTGATGTGGATAATGAAGTGAATCTGCCGCGTGTAAGAAAAGTGCTGGAAGAAAAAAATCCCTTCCTGCCTTCGGAAGATACGGATTCCTGGGCACAGAGCCGGAACTATCTGAGTCAAGATGGGCCACAAGCCCTGAGGCAATTCACTGTTACACGGCTGAAACTGGTTGATTTATTGAGTACAATCAGCCCGGGGACCTGGAACAGCAAAGTCCGGCACGCGATTTTCGGTCCTACAGATTTACATGAGCTGGTGGTGATTCTCGCCGGCCATGACCGCGTGCACATTTCCCAGGTTCACGAAATCCTCGACGCAGTTACTCCAAAAAACTGATAATTCTCCGAAATTCACTCAGCGGGGAACGCCTCCAGAAAAAGTCGATACTGTTATTTAATTAATTAAATGACAATAATCATCCAAATGGATGTATTATTAGTGTATCTTCTTTTCTCCGGATTGAGAGGTATTGATGCGAAAACGAGTTGTGGTAACTGGTCTCGGATGTGTCAGTCCCCTTGGAAACGATGTGGACAGCACGTGGAGAGGCATTCTCACTGGCCATTCTGGAGTCGGGTATATCTCGCATTTCGATGCAAGTGAATTTGAGACCCGAATCGCCGCGGAAGTAAAAGGATTTGAGCCGGAAAAGGTTTTCGGTCATCGTGAAACACGCCGCATGGATCGTTTCACACAGCTCGCTTTGGCTGCCACTCTGCAAGCGGTAGATCATGCTGGATTGGTGATTGGTGCGGACAATCATGACCGGTGCGGCGTTATCATAGGAACGGGAATTGGGGGTATCGGCACGATATACGAACAAATACAGGTTTTTTCTACCAAGGGTCCGAGGCGAGTGAGCCCATTCCTGGTTCCGATGATGATCCCCGATGCTGCAGGTGGGATGATTGCGATCCACTTAGGAATAAGGGGCCCGAATATGGCTGTAGTCACGGCCTGCGCGACTGGAACCAATGCGGTTGGTGAAGCTGCGGAAATCATACGACGCGGGCAGGCAGATGTGATCTTTGCAGGAGGGAGTGAAGCCGCGATTGTGCCAATTGCCATGGCTGGTATGAATGTAATGAATGCTCTATCAACCCGTAATGAAAACCCGCAGGCTGCTTCCCGTCCATTTGATCGAGAGCGAGATGGATTCGTGATGGGAGAAGGAGCGGCAGTACTGGTCGTTGAAGCACTCGACCACGCCCGCCTGCGCGGCGCAAAAATCCTGGCGGAAGTGACCGGATATGCTACGACGAATGATGCTTATCATATTTCTGCTCCTGCGGAAAACGGTGAAGGCGCTGCCAGCTGCATGCAATTAGCCCTGGAAAGCGCCGGTTTGAAAACCATTGAAATCAGCTATATCAACGCACACGGCACCAGCACATTATTAAATGATAAGAGTGAGACTGCGGCGATAAAAAAGGTGTTCGGTGAGCAGTCATACGACGTCCCGATCTCTTCCACCAAGTCGATGACCGGTCACTTATTAGGCGCTTCAGGCGCCCTGGAAGCTGTGTTTTGTGTGAAAGCCCTGCAGGATGCGATGATCCCTCCAACGATCAATTACGAGACTCCCGATCCGGAGTGTGATCTGGACTATGTGCCAAATTCAGCCCGGCAGTCTGATCTAAGCCATGTGATGTCGAATTCTTTTGGCTTCGGCGGCCACAACGCCACGATCATTCTCAGCCGGTATGATGACACTGTGAAAAATAATATCAGCGGCGGAGATGGGAGGGAACCATGAGCCCATACGCTCATATCACCGGCTGGGGAATGGCGGTGCCAAAGCGGGTCATGACGAATGATGACCTGGCCAAGATTGTCGATACCAACGATGAATGGGTCCGCTCCCGTACGGGAATCGGTGAGAGACACATCGCTTCGGATGAGAAATCGTCAGCCACGCTAGGATTTGATGCCTCGATTAAGGCATTGCAGGTGGCCAGGCTCAAACCGGATGAGCTGGACCTGATAATAGTGGCGACTTCGTCGCCAGAGCATATCTTCCCGGCTACTGCCTGTATCATCCAGGACCGGTTGGGGGCAAATAAGGCAGGCGCATTCGACCTGCTGGCTGCATGTACTGGTTTCATCTATGCGCTGAACATTGCCACCCAGTCGATCCGGGTTGGTGCAGCCAGGAACGCCCTGGTGGTAGGCGCTGAGACCCTTTCCAGGTTCGTGGATTGGAAGGATCGCAACACCTGCGTTTTGTTCGGAGATGGTGCTGGCGCATTTGTGCTGCAGGCGGGTGAGCAAGAGGGGGGTGTGCTTTCTTCGGTGATGCGTTCGGATGGTTCAGGTGGTGATTTGCTCAGCCTGCCTGGCGGTGGAAGCAAGCACCCTGCGACAGTCGAGTCAGTCCGGGAAGGGCTGCATTTCATCCGGATGAACGGCAGAGAAGTGTTCCGGTTTGCCACGCGTGTCATGGCCCAGGCAACCCAGGATGCCGTGGAGAAAGCCCAATTGAAGATCGAAGATATCCAGCTCGTTATCCCCCACCAGGCGAACGAGAGAATCATCGAAACCGCAATGCGGAACCTAAAAATTCCAATGGATCGGTGCGTGGTTAATCTCGAGCATTATGGAAACACGTCCACTGCCTCGATTCCGATTGCTGTATGCGAGGCTGTAGGAGACGGGCGGCTTAAACCAGGCCATAGAGTAGTTTTTGTAGGATTTGGAGCTGGCCTCACCTGGGGAGCGGCGGTTGCCGTATGGAATGGCCCGACAGATGGCGTCCGTGAGGTGCTGCCATACAGCTACCGCCTGTATACCCGCCTGCGTTCACTTGCACGCCGGATTCTGCGCAGGATTGAGGCGTTTATCTGGGGCCGGCGCTACCCATCTGTATAGCATTCAACGTTAGAACGTTGTTAGAATTTGTGGTTTATATCTTTACTTTTTGTCCTGGCACCTCGATAGATTGGTATAATTTGGGGTACTGTCAAGAAGTGAACTTGATTTTGGAGGTATAGTGAAATCCAGGACGTAACCGTTCTTCGATAATTTATCTGCTGTTATTCGTAGCCATCATCGCATTGGTGGTCTACAACTTTCAGCAGCAATCTACGACGCAGGAAGTCTTATCAATCAACCAGGTAGCCGCTGACATTCAGAGTGGTGAAATCGAGCGGATCGTGGAAGATGATAACCGGTTAGCGGTAGTGTATGTCGATGGGGAGGAGCGTACATCGCATAAAGAAGCCGATGCCACACTGGTTGACCAGTTGAAGGCATTGGGAGTTCTCATCGGAACAGCTCCAGCCGGATCAAATTAAGCTGGATATCAAACCGCCCAGCGCCCTATTGGGAGTGGCTTCAATCCTCGGCTATGTTCTTCCCTTCATCTTTCTGGCGGGTGTTTTCTGGTTCGTATTCCGCCAGGCCCAGGGAAGCAATAACGCAGCGCTTTCATTCGGTAAATCACGTGCTCGCATGTTCACCGGCGACCAGCCTTCGGTCACATTTCAAGATGTCGCAGGGGTGGAAGAAGCAAAGGAAGAACTCAAAGAAGTTGTTGAATTCCTGAGGGAACCGGAGAAGTTTATCTCGCTCGGCGCGCGCATACCAAAAGGTGTGCTGCTGGTTGGTCCTCCGGGTACTGGCAAGACCTTGCTGGCGAAAGCAGTCTCCGGAGAGGCAGGGGTGCCGTTCTTTTCCATCTCTGGCTCTGAATTTGTCGAGATGTTTGTAGGCGTTGGCGCCAGCCGCGTGCGAGATTTATTCGACCAGGCCAAGCGCCATTCGCCCTGCATCGTCTTCGTGGACGAAATCGATGCCGTGGGACGCCAGCGTGGAGCAGGTTTAGGCGGCAGCCATGACGAACGCGAGCAGACATTAAACCAGATGCTGGTGGAAATGGACGGTTTCGACACCGATACGAACGTCATTATCATGGCCGCAACGAACCGCCCGGATATCCTAGATCCTGCTTTGCTGCGCCCAGGACGGTTTGACCGGCGGGTCGTTCTGGACCGCCCGGATATGCGTGGACGGGAAGCAATTCTAAAAGTTCATACCAAAGGCAAGCCGCTGGCACCTGATGTGGATCTTTCGGTGCTTTCCCGCTCCACACCGGGTTTTGTGGGCGCTGACCTGGAGAACCTGGTCAACGAAGCAGCAATTTTAGCTGCCCGGCGCAACAAGAAATTAATCGATCAGCCCGAGATGGAAGAGGCGATCGAGCGTGTGATTGCCGGTCCGGAACGAAAAAGCCGCTTGATCAGCGAGGAAGAAAAACGCATCGTCGCTTATCATGAGGCTGGACACGCGGTGGTGATTAATGCCCTGCCTGAGGCCGATCCAGTCCATAAAGTATCCATCATAGCACGCGGTGTGGCAGGCGGCTATACCATGGCTCTTCCAGAAGAGGACCGCACCTTGATGCCCAAGAAGAAGCTGTTCGCCGATATGATCGGATTGCTAGGAGGGAGAGCGGCGGAAGAGTTGGTGTTTGACGATATCACTTCGGGTGCTTCGAACGACCTGGAACGCGTGACCCGCATGGCACGTGCCATGGTCACACGCCTTGGAATGAGCGAAAAACTTGGCCCGATGGTCTACGGTCAAAAGGAAGAGCTGATTTTCCTGGGGCGCGAAATATCGGAACAGCGCGACTATTCCGAAGCTGTCGCCGAACAGATCGATGATGAGGTACGCCGCATTGTAAACGAAGCTCACGAACAGGCTCACCAGATCTTGACCCAATACCGCGAGAAGCTGGACCAGATAGCCAGGAAATTGCTGGAAGTAGAGACTATTTCTCGTGATGAATTTGAGAGCCTTTTCCCACCACCATATCCCAAGAAAAGTGGTACTCCCATGCCCATGGCTGTCTAGGGGAGGTACCAAGCAGGAAGCGTGAAACTACTGACCGGTTTGGGCGGTGTGTTTCACGCTTTTTTTATTCGTAGATGTCTTCGCGTTATTGATTTGGATAATGATGATTGATTAATGATGATCCAAAAAACAGCGTTTTATGAATTGAACAAAGCGGGCTACCTCCAGGTCAGCGGAGAAGACAGGCTGGCCTTCTTGCAACGCCAGACGACGAATGATATTCGATTGTTGAGTGCAAGCCAGGCACTTTTATCCGCCCTTACTTCACCTACTGCCCGTATCATCGATGTTTTATATCTGCTGCAGGTTGCGGAATCAATTGACCTGATCACTCTTCCGAGTTTTGCGAAATCAACTGCCAGGTTTCTGAAAAGCCGGATATTCTTCATGGATAAAGTCACACTATCCGATGCGAGCGATGAATTCTCACAAATCGATATTTTTGGAACACAGGCAGCTACAACGCTTAAGAAGCTGGGCGTCAAAAGTCTGCCTGAGGTCGATGAAATTTGGACCGTAGATATAGCTGGACGAGAAATTCGCCTGCTACACCTGCAGCCAGCAATCGGTTTGGGTTTTCGCATTATTGCCAGGAGACTCGACCGGCAGGATGTGATTGACCTGCTGCGGAACTCAGGGGTTCTCCAGGCGGACGAGCAAGAATACAAGCTTTTTCTTATAGAAGCCGGAATACCCTCTGCGGGGGCTGAATTAATCGAGGCATATACGCCGCTTGAGACCAGACTTGAATCTGCGGTGTCGCAAAGCAAGGGATGTTATACGGGCCAGGAAGTTATAGCCCGCCAGGTTACCTATGACAAAATCACCCAGCGCCTGAGTGGGGTGCGGCTGGATTCCCAAATGAATCCTGGCAGGCGCCTGTGGGCCGGGGAAAAGCCGGCGGGTGTAATTACCTCCAGTGCTCAATCGCCTCGCTACGGAATTATTGCACTCGCAATGCTGAAGAGACCACATGATCTACCAGGCACCTGGCTGGAAGTCGAAGATGAAAAAGGAAATCGAAGCCCTGCCCGGGTGGTTGATCTCCCTTTCACAGCCGGTGACCAGCAAATAGCAGAATTGCCGGGTTGACCGGTTATGATGCTTCCCTGAATCCAGAAAAAGGAAGAAATGACACTGGACCTCCCGTTTGAAGGGAAAATCGCACTTATCACGGGTTCTGGGCGCGGCATCGGACGCGCAATCGCCCTGGAATTTGCCCGGTTAGGCGCAGATATCGTGGTGAATTATTTTCGCAATTCCGCACCGGCACGCGAAACCATGGCAGGCATCCAGGCAATCGGACGGCAGGTGTGGGCGATCAAAGCCAATATTGGAGAAATCGATCATCTGAACCGGTTGTTCGACGAACTGGAAAAGCAGGCTGGCGGACTGGATTTTCTGATCTGCAATGCCGCTTCCGGCTACAACCGCCCGGTCATGGCTCAAAAACCGAAAGGTTGGGATTGGACGATGAACATAAATGCCCGTTCGGTTTTGTTTGCCGCCCAACGAGCTGCCCCCCTGATGAAACAACGGGGAGGTGGTGCGATTGTCAGCGTTTCCAGTCCTGGCGCTGCCCGCGTACTCCCGGATTACGTTCTGGTGGGCGCCAGCAAAGCCGCCCTGGAAGCAGTCACTCGCTATCTGGCGGTGGAGCTGGCGGGTTTTAATATCGTCGTAAACGCAGTGTCTCCGGGATTGGTGCTCACCGATGCCCTGAAACATTTTGATGTTGTTCTGAAAGAAGCCCACCTGGTGGAAAAGGCGCTTTCCTTAACACCCGCCGGGAGACTGGTCACTCCCGAAGATATTGCAGGTGTGGTGGCCTTCTTATGTTCGCCGGGTGGCAACATGATACGCGGGCAGACCATCCTTATCGATGGCGGCTATACACTTCCGATCCAGGGGGTTGACTGGGGTGCCATTCCTGGTGGTGAAAAGCATCAGGACGGGTCAGGAACGAATCAGGATGACCCTAGCTGGCGCACCGTCTGAAGAGAGGAGTTTTAGCGGCAGGCAAAACAAGGTGTATCTTCCCGGAGAAATCTGGGAGAGGTCGAGTCCCTCAACGATGATGATCCCTGCTTCGAGTAAGATTTTGTGAGTAGGTGCACCTTCCGCAAACGGTGCGACCGACAAATAGTCCACTCCGACCAGTTTAATGCCGCGTTCAACCAAATAGCTGGCGGCTCCGGGGGTAAGAGCGGTGAAGTCAGTCTGGAACCGCATTTCACCTTTTTCCCAGAAGTGTGAATTCCCTGTTTTGAGCAGCAGCCTGCGGGTGCGAGCGGGTATCCCGGACTGGATCAGGATTTCCCTGGTTATTATTTTTATTCGGTCGTCGAACTGTATTACATACACCCGTCCAGAAAGGTCGCTGAGGGCTAATTGATCGACCGTAGCCGTTTTCCCGCCCAGGAAGTGAAACGGCGCATCGACGTGCGTACCGGTATGAACACTCATACATAACCGGGAGAGATTGACTTCATCGCCGGAATCGGTCGAGGCAATCCTCTCCAATAGGACAGGCGGGTCCCCGGGCCAGACGGGCATGTCCGGGGAAATGGTCAACGTGACATCGAAAATGCGCATATTCCCTCCCTGGTGGATAGATCAGGGCAGTTTCAGGCGGGCCAGCTCGACCCTGGAGAGACGTTCGTGGTCGACCGTGATCCCAAGACCTGCTCCTTCAGGCACATCAATTGTGCTGTCTGGATTCAGGGTAAATTCCTGGTGAGTGATATCTTCCCGGTAATAGCGATTCGAGGCAGAGATATCGCCAGGCAGGCTGAAGCCGGGTAATGAAGCCAGCGCGAGGTTAGATGCCCTGCCTATCCCGGTTTCCAGCATCCCTCCACACCAGACCGGTATGGAGTTCTCCCGGCACAAATTGTGAATTGCATGCGCCTGGCTCAGGCCACCCACCCGACCAGCCTTGATATTGATGATCCTGCAAGCCTGCATCTCGATGGCCTGCCTGGCATGGCGCGGTGAAAGAATGCTCTCATCCAGGCAAATCGGCGTCTGGAATTGCTTTTGCAGTAGGCTGTGATCCCAAAGGTCATCTTCATCCAGCGGCTGTTCGATCAGCAGCAGACCAAGCTCATCCAGCGGTTTGAGCGCCAGGGCCTGCTCCAGCCTGTAGGCGGAATTTGCATCGACCTGCAGGCGAAGGTCAGGATACGCCTGGCGAATGGTCTTGGTGTCAACCAGGTCGCGGCCGGGTTTGATTTTGATCTTTATGCGCCGGTAGCCCTGATCCAGGTAGTCATCAATGGTTTTGAGCAGATCAGCCGGGGTCTCATGGATCCCGACCGAGACACCGACTTCAACGGAGCTGCGAGAACCCCCAAGCAGGTCTTTGAGCGAATGACCGGAAATCTTCCCTTTCAAATCCCAGAATGCCATTTCTAAGCCTGCTTTGGCCATGGGATGGCCGCGCACATGCATAAGTAATTTCTGCAGCTGTGCGGCATGTTCGATTTCCTGGTCCAATACGGCAGGGATCAGGAAATCGCGGAGTATGTGCCAGGCTGTATCGACTGTTTCATAAGAATAGCCGGGTTCACGATCGGCGACACATTCCCCGTATCCAACCAGCCCGTCCGCAGCGACTTCGAGCAAAATACAATCGCGGGACAGCACGCGGCCAAAAGAGGTTTCAAAAGGGCTGCGCAGCTCCATCCGCAGGTGGTGTAGTATGACGTGAGAAATTTTCATAATGTAGTCATCCCTTGGCTGAAGACATAAAAGCTGCGTGCTGAACTACCGGAAAGGTAGATAAAGTCCGTGACCAAGTAACCATTTTGAAAAAGCTCCTCGCAGCACTCACGTATGTGTACCCTCCACTCCAAAGCCAGAACTGGATCACTGGATTTAATGGCCGAGATATCAGCGGGAATCTCAAGCAAAAGCATGGAAGCGTCTTTTTCGGATATCCTCCGAGAGAACGTTTTCTGCACCGCCGGTCTTGGCAAGCCTTTGGATCCGATCTGGCTGGGATTGAGAATTTCGATATCAGCAGCCAGGAAATGCGCCAAATCCAATTTTCGGCGGGCTTTCTTACTCAAGCGGCGTTCAACCCTTTGCGTGCTTATCCACCAATTCACTTTGAAGCGGTCCGATGGAAGACCCTCGTTCAGCCCATCGCGCATTTCTCCGTACACCTCCCGAACATAAGTATCGCAAACCGCGCCTAGTCCGGCAATATTCAGGTTGGCATTTCGGCTTTGGAGGGGATCGTAAGTCCATGTGACCAGGTCGACACCCTGGTGGCGGATCATTTGCCACTGGGCGCGCTTTAAAGTGAATCCCAGGCCGCGATCGCGAAAATCGGGGTGCACACCCAGCATGTGAGAATGGTGTTTCAGGCGCGGTCCATCCGGTGTGGAATAAAGACCTGGGAATCCGAAAACAAATCCGACCAGCTTCCCGCGTTTTGTCTTCGGCCCATCGCTCTGAATGTCCTCAACTGCGAATGAACTCTGCAATCCACCGGGTTCAAAAGCTCCAATCACCACTCCACCGTTATCTACAGCAGCTACCAGGAAGTGTGAGGGGATGATATCAGTCTCGTTACCCGGCCAGACCAGCCGTTGCAGGTTCTCGACCTCCCCCATGTCACTGGCTGATTCCAGGATATGAATTTGATATGGGTGGCCCGATTTTTTTCCTGGCATGAAATTCCCTGACAAAAAGTGCAGAATGCGGTTTTATTATAGTCGCTTAGGTGATTATTTCTTGCGGGTCCGCCTGGTAAGTGTCTTCAGCATGGCTGCCCTCCAATCCACATCATGCAGGTAGGCCAATCGTTGGGAGAATCTCGAAGGCATGAGGTTAAAGGCGCGTGGGAGCGTATCAAGGGCGGTGGTGCGGTTGGCAGCCAGGTAATCCAGCCAGTAGACCGATACCGGGAGGGCTGGAAAGAGAGCTTCGAGGAGTACAGTCAATCCCCGCAAATAAGGTGGGCCAATTCTAAGAATCCTGCGAGAAATCCCCGCTTCCAGCATGACAAGCTCGACTATCTGCCGAAAGGTCAGGTACTCCGGGCCGCCTATTTCGTATGTCCGGTTGATCGTATCAGGATTGTCGAGCGACCATACCAGGCATGTAACCAGGTCTTCGATCCAAATAGGCTGCAGGACAGTGGTCCCGTCACCCGGCGTTAGAAATGCAAACGGAAGCGTGCCTGCAATCTGTGCAATACCAGTTGTCAATCCATCGTTGGGTCCGAAGACGATCGCCGAGCGGAGAATGGTGTATTTTATGCCGCTGCGGCGGATGAACTCTTCTGCGATCGCCTTAGACTTCAATACCGGGTAGGCAGATGCCCGATCCGCGCCCAGGTGGCTGATAAAGAATATGCGCTCGACTCCTGCATCCCTGGCAGCCTGGACCACTGCCTGAGTTCCCTGTATGTCGATGTCGTAAAGACTGGCGCTGGGACCGTGCCACTCCCCGCTGGCCAGGTGAAAAATGGTATCGACCCCCACCATCGCTGCTCGAAGGCCGCGTTCATCTGACAGGCTGCTGACTGCAACTTCCATGAAAACACCACGCGGTAGATTTGGTGAGCGAGAAGACGGGCGGATTAATGTGCGGACAGGATGTTCGAGCTCCGAAAGCTGGCGAATTTAATGCTCTGCCGATGAACCCTGTACCACCGGTTATCAAATACATTTGTTTTCCACTTGGGGTTTTAGCGCAGGAATTATATCATCTGGAACAAGCTGGAGATCCGCTGTTATTGTGGCAGCTGAAAGGGGTAATCCGTTCAATGCGCAATATAAAAAATATGAGTGACTTGCGTATAATTATATGAATTTATCACACGAGTGATCGTACTCTGAAGATGACGTAAAATGAATTGTCATCTTCAAGGAATTGAAGGATTTGGAATCTTCTTTGCATTCCGATGACAAATCAAGAAAGGAGTAAGCAAATGACTGGGGAAAGTGTAATTCTGGTCACTGGCGCTTCTTCGGGTTTCGGAGAAGCTACCGCCCGGCTTTTTGCCCGCAACGGCTATCGAGTAGTTATTGCCACGCGTCGCCTCGGGCGCCTGGAAGCTTTAGCCGGTGAAATAGAACGGCAGGGAGGCGAAGTGCTGACGGTTCAGACAGACGTAACACAATTGGAACAGGTGCAGGCTCTCGTACAGTCGATACTCCAACATTTTGGGCGAATCGATGTCCTTTTCAATAATGCCGGCTTTGGCCGTATAGACTGGCTGGAAAATCTCGACCCGGTGAAAGACGTGAAAGCCCAGATTGAAGTCAACCTGCTGGGATTGATTTGGACGGCTCAGGCAGTACTGCCATTTATGATAGCCCAGCGAAGCGGGCACATCATCAATATGGCTTCCATGGCAGGCTTCGTGGCAACTCCCACATATACGATTTATGCAGCCACCAAATACGCCGTACGCGGCTTTTCCGAAGCACTCAGGCGGGAAGTCCACATTCACGGCATCCAGGTGTCGGCACTTTACCCGGGAGGAGCTCAAACAGAATTCAGCGAGGTGGCGGGTATTAAACGTACTACCAGGATTAAGACGCCTCAGAAAATTCTACTAAGCCCTGATGATGTGGCAGGGGAAGTGTTGAAATTGGTGCAGAGACCGAAACGGACACGCATAATTCCCTGGCAGCTCAGGCTGGCGGCAATGGGTAATTATTTTCTTCCCGGCCTGTACGATCGGGCGATCGAATACCTGTTCGTCAAACCAGAACGCGGTAATCTATAGAAACCTGGCGCTTTGAGTTCTTTCTGTAGGGTAATTTTCATGGTACCCATGCATTGCCTTCGACGAGCCACAGAGTAAGAAAACTGTAATATCTGGTGGATTTGAATTCCATCCCATGCAGGTAAAATGGGACCAGGCTTGAAAAATGAATTCAAACACGATTTTAATTGTCGAAGACGAACCCAATATTGCAGAAGTAGTCAGCCTG
The DNA here is from genome assembly GCA_963698765.1 of uncultured Chloroflexia bacterium. Taxonomy (GTDB): domain Bacteria; phylum Chloroflexota; class Anaerolineae; order Anaerolineales; family UBA4823; genus CAVOSB01. The sequence continues at coordinate 21,352 of CAVOSB010000029.1, read as the reverse complement.
TACATGAGGCGAGCTGGTTTCCAGGTCAGGCTGGCGGATGATGGATTGAGTGCCATCGCATCCCTGGAAGAGCAGCTTCCAGATTTATTGATCCTGGACCTGATGCTGCCCGGTGTGGATGGCCTGGCGCTCACACGCTGGCTGCGCGAGCGCAGCGACGTGCCCATCATTATGCTCACTGCCCGCCGGCATGAAGCAGATCGCATTGCCGGATTCGAGATGGGCGCGGATGATTACGTGGTCAAACCATTCAGCCCACAGGAATTAGTCAGCAGGGTAAAAGCTGTATTAAGGCGATCGCGGCCGGTCGAAAGGGAAAACGAAACAGCACTCAGTTTCGAAGATCTGCGCATCGATCCACAAAAACACCTGGTTATTGTTAATGATTTGGAAGTTATTTTGACTGTCAGGGAATTTGACATGCTCTGGCTGTTAGCGAAACACCCACGCCAGGTGTTTTCTCGCCAGCAGCTTCTCGAGAGAGTGTGGGGGATATCCGAATACATCGATCCGGGCACGGTCACCGTGCACATACGGCGGCTGCGAGAAAAAATTGAACCAGATCCTTCCAATCCCAAACACATCCTCACAGTATGGGGTGTGGGGTATAAATTCGAACCGTGAAGGATTTCTTCCACTGAAAGCGGACCGACTGGTAAACAGATAAAGGATTATTGTTGATGGTAGAGATTCAAAAGATAGAAAACCGGTTGTCACTTCCGATTCGTTTTATGATCGGAGTATTCTTGATTTTGGGCCTGGCCCTGGTTGCATTTTACCTGGCAATGGATCCAGGCATCAAAGATTTTCGCCTGATGGCTGTGCTCCTTTCTTTCACGGCACTGGCTTCGGTATTGCTCAGCTACATAAGTTATCGCCTGCGATGGATCCATCATTCACCATCAGTCCGCTGGACGATCATGGGCGCCTATGCCCTATCAAGTGCCTTGATTTTTCTGAACATCTGGATGACCGCGATCCGCATGTTTGCAAGCACGCATGACTTGCAGCTAGCGACCATACTTCTGCTATTTGCTACTGGAATAGCCATGGCTTTTGGTTATTTCTTTTCCAGTGCATTAACCGACCGGTTGAGTGAATTACGTCATGCCGTGCAAGCGATTGCGGCTGGAAAACTTGGGACTCGAACTACTCTCGAAGGGCGAGACGAAATCGCCGAGCTTTCGCGGACTTTCGATGAGATGTCTATCCGGTTGGAACATGCTGCCCAAAAGCAGCAGGAGGCGGATACGGTCCGCCGGGATCTGATTGCATGGGCCAGCCACGACCTGCAAACTCCCCTGGCATCGATCCGCCTCACCCTGGAAGCCCTCTCAGACGGGGTCGTCGAAGAACCTGCCACAGTCGCCCGCTACCTGGCCACTGCACAACGTGAAGTCAGCGCCCTGTCGAACTTGATTGATGACCTGTTTCAATTGGCTCAGCTCGATGCAGGTGGAATCTCGCTGCAGCCGGGTGATTATTCAATACGGGACCTGGTATCCGACACCCTGGAGAGTTTTGCAGCTTCAGCAGACCTGCGACAGGTGCGATTAAGCGGGCAGATCGAGACCGGAGTGGACACGATAAAGATGGACCCGAAAAACATCGGCAGGGTTCTTAACAACCTGGTTGCTAATGCTGTTCAGCACACTCCGGCGGGAGGAATTCTGTTGAGATCAGGGTCTCGTCCGACATTGATGGAATCCTGGTCGAAGTCCTCGATTCGGGGGAAGGTATCCAGCCAGAAGATCTACCGATGGTTTTTGAGAAGTTTTATCGAAGTGATAAGTCACGTAATCGGGCGACAGGTGGCGCAGGCCTGGGATTGGCGATCGCCCGTGAGATCGTCCTGGCTCATGGTGCGAGAATTTGGGTTGAAAGCACACCCGGCGAAATCACTCGCTTCTCTTTTACGATTCCCCAACCTGCTGACCGGGACAGACCTTTTTCTTAAATACTTCCTTCAGTTTCCTGTAATGCTTATGTAATTTATTCCAGGTAAAATCTGAATTCGAATAATTATTATGAGAGGTTATTGGTATGGATAAATTTCGGTCAATTCGAGTTGACGCAGCAGAAATTACCCCCGAACAGGTATATTTAAACCGTAGGATGTTCATGAAGGCAGCAGGTGTCACAGGGCTGGCCGGACTCCTGGCAGCCTGCGGTCTCCAAGCGGGGAATGAACCACCCGCAGGACAGGCCGAAAATCAAACTGCTCCCAGCACAACCGGTACCGACGAAGAGCCGAATACTTTTGAAGAGATCACTAATTTTAATAATTTTTACGAGTTTTCCACGGATAAGACGGAAGTTGCCGGGCTGGCAAAGGATTTCAAAACATCCCCCTGGAATCTGTACGTGTCCGGTTTGGTTGAAAATCCAGCTACATACACAATGGAAGATCTCAATAAGATGTTCAGCATGGAAGAACGCATTTACCGGATGAGATGCGTGGAAGGCTGGTCGATGGTGATCCCCTGGCTGGGATTCTCCCTGGCTGGACTGCTGGAAAAAGTAAAACCTCTACCTGGTGCGAAATTTGTCCGCTTCATTTCCATCTTCGATCCTGAACAAATGATTGGGCAGAACAGCCGCTCATATCCGTGGCCTTATACGGAGGGGCTGCGCCTGGATGAGGCGATGAACCAGCTGACACTCCTGGCAACTGGACTGTACGGCAGACCAATGCCTAATCAAAACGGCGCGCCGATCCGCCTGGTGGTTCCATGGAAATATGGATTTAAGAGCATCAAGTCAATTGTAAAAATCGAACTGGTGGATTACCAGCCCGAGACTCTGTGGTCGTCGATCGCTCCCAACGAATACGGATTCTATTCGAATGTGAACCCAGATGTATCCCATCCCCGTTGGTCACAGGCATCCGAAAGGCGCATCGGTGAGGCTGGCAGGAGGCCGACGTTGATGTTCAACGGTTATTCGGACGAAGTTGCATACCTGTATGAAGGTATGGATCTACAAGAAAATTATTAAGAGTTGGATGTTAAGAACTATCCATTGTGAAAAACAAAAAAGTTACAATCCTTAAAGCTTTAATCCACATCATCGCCTGGTCGATGCTTGGCTGGTTAGTGTGGGATTACTACAGTGGGAATTTAACTGCCAATCCACTGCAGGCAGCCACGCAGCGCACGGGTAAGTACGCCTTGATCTTGCTGGTTTCTTCCCTGGCCTGTACACCGCTCAATATCCTGTTTGGATGGAAAACCGCGCTTAATTTAAGACGAATGCTGGGATTATATGCCTTCATGTTCGCGGTTGTGCACATGCTGATTTTTGTAGGCCTGGATTACGGTTTTAACTGGAATTTCCTGTGGCAGGACCTGGCCTCCAAGCGTTATATCTGGGTGGGGCTGATTACGCTGATTATTCTTACCCTGTTAGCTGCTACTTCGTTTCAATGGTGGATGAGGCGGCTGGGTAAGAACTGGAAACGACTGCACAGGCTGGTTTACCTGGCAGGTGGCCTGGTGGTGCTGCATTATGCCTGGTCGAAAAAAGGGGATGTGCTGGCACTGCAAGGAGACGTGATCCAGCCATTCGCCTTTGGACTGGCAGTTGCCCTGCTCCTGCTGGTCCGCATCCCGGCTGTGCGGCAGAAGGCTACCGCTTTCCGCAGCTATCTGCGGATGAAGCTCAAATGGACACCTTCAAAGGTAAGTAGGCATACGGATGCCCAGATAAAGATTCCCTGATCTCGATAATCTCTATCCGAGAATGATATTAAAAATTCCGGCAGAGGGGACTCAACCATCCCATTGCCGGAATCTCTCTTGAAATATGTGGGATCCTACAGAATTCAGATCCTGTCGGTATTAATCGATTGCCACCATCACGTTAGAGGCTTTGATGACAGCATAAGCCTCTTTTCCCTCCACCAGCCCCAGCTGATCGACAGAAGAGTTGGTGATGACTGAAACAACGGTTGCCCCACCCGTCAGCTCCAATAAGACCTCGGAATTCACTGCACCACGAGTGACCTTCTTGACTTTGCCTTTCAATACATTACGAGCACTGATTTTCATACTATTCTCCTAGAATAACTAAATGGATTTGAGCCTAAGGGCATCCAGGAAAGAGACTTCCCGAAAGTAAAAGTGACCGGTGAGAAGTATTACGCGAATAATTCTCTCCTAATCGGAGAGTAATTATCTCGCATTCTACTTGAACCGTCAAGCTGGCCTGGAGAAAATATTGATCAATCTCTTTTTCCATGCGACCAGGGTTTCTTTTTCCTGCCACAGCAGCATACCCAGGGCTGGCAGGAATAGCAACAGCATTATGTATTGTGTGGGTTGGGTGATCACTTCTCCGGTTATGGGATTCACGCTCTGAAGGCGCCAGGCAAAATACGCCAGCCAGCTCAATCCCGAAAGATACATGCTGGTGGAGAAGGATTTGGGTATCAGCCATAGAGGCAGCTGGTCGTAGAAAAACAGTAGCTGGGGAAACAATGACAGACCCAGGAACATGCGTCCTTCGGGTTTTCGCCATGCCACGGCACCCAGTAAAAGCAGTGGACCAGCAGGCAGTACCAGTGCCGGCGGAGGGTGACCGGAAAGGGACTGGGTGGTGCGCAGCCAGTCAGCAGGCCAGGAAGGAAATATGACAATACTGATGCCGATAAATATTAAAATGCTCCCCAGCCCAATCCAGGTCGGTTTATATAAGAAAACAGCCAATCCGAGGTTGGGTTTGCAGGTTAGCAGGAAAGCCAGGGGCGGGAGCAGCGCGGCTGCCAGGATGATCGGGGACCATTGGGCTGTCGCTGCTGCCACAACGAAAGGAGCGCTTAGAAATATCGGGAAATGTTGCCAACCCTGTGCAGAGAGTGCAAAAGCCAGGAGAAACGAGCTCAACCCGAAGAAAACCGCCCCTGCAGCTGAAGGGGGGAAAAATGTGAATGGTAAGCTGGCGATGGCAGCTGTGAGCGGGTAGTAAAAAAATGTCTGGAACGGGTATTCTCCTTGAGGCAGTATTTTCTGATAGGGATTTTCCCCTGAAAGAATATATTGGCCTGCCCGCCAGGTAAAGGTAAAATCAGCCGCCTGCTTCTGCCAGTTCTCCAATCTCAGATAACAGGCAAAACCGCTAATGCAGCCAATGCAAAATGCTAAAAGAATCCGGTATTTTAATACCAATGTCTGTGCCTGACAGGGGATTGAACCTTCGAATCTTATCACATCCGCCCTGATGGGTTATACTTTTAAGATTACCTCTCAACTGGAACAGGCAGGTATGTCAGTACTTCAAGTGTCAGTATTGAGCAAGTGTTCAGATGATAAATGAGAAGATCTTGATTTTGGATTATCCTGAACGACACTGAATTTCCCGCTGCAGATTAAGCGATATAACAGAAACGGAGAAAAGATGGGTTTTCATGGTGGTGGATGGTGGAGTTATCTCAGCTCTGAGGGTGAGAAACCCAGGGTAACCTGGAGCCTATTAAAACGCGTGCTGAGATATTCAAAGCCTTACTTATGGCTGATCGTCGGCATGTTGGGGATGATCTTAATAAACACGTTCCTCACGCTGGTTACGCCTCTGATCTTGCGCAGGATGATCGACCAGACGATTCCACAGGGTAACCTGGAGGAATTAATCCTGCTGGGGATCGGTCTGCTGGTAGTGCCGGCACTCGGTGGGGCCATCAACGTCGTGCAGCGCAATTTCAATGCCCGGGTCGGCGAAGGGGTGATCTATGACCTGCGTGTGGCCCTTTTTGCCCGCTTGCAGGAGATGTCACTGCGCTTTTTCACCCACACCAAGGTGGGAGAGCTCATGAGCCGCCTGAACAACGATGTGGTCGGTGCTCAGAATGCGATCAGCAACACGCTGGTCGGCATCCTCACCAACATTATCCAGGCTGCTGCCGTGCTCTTTGTGATGTTTGGCCTGGAGTGGCGACTGACGGTGGTGAGCGTGCTCATCCTGCCGTTGTTTATCCTGGCTGCACGCCGCATGGGGACCCGGCTGCGCGACATTGCCCGCAATGCGATGGATGCGAACGCCAATATGAATGCGATGATGAACGAAACGCTCAACATCGGCGGCGCTTTACTCGTGAAGCTTTTCGGACGGAAATCCCAGGAGGTCCACCGTTTCGAAGAACGAGCAACCTCCGTGCGTGATATCGGGATCCACCGGGCGATCGTGGGCGCCTCTTTCTTCGTTATCATCGGTTTGGTGAGCGCGGTAGGAACCGCATTGGTCTACACTTTTGGCGGGTACCTTGTGATGCAACAGGCATTCACCGTTGGAACCATTGTGGCTTTCGGTGCGTATCTGACCAGCCTGTACAGCGCACTGGCTGGCCTGGCGAATTCACCAGTCGAGTTTGCCACCTCGGTGGTCAGTTTCGAGCGAGTTTTTGAGATCATCGATCTTCCAGCAGAAATCGAGGATAAAACGGGTGCTGTGGTTCTGGAACAGGTGGCAGGAGAGCTTGTTTTCGAAAATGTATCCTTCAAGTATGAACCTGATAATCTGCCGCAGCTCAGCCAGGTACGCCGTTTTGGAAAAATGGACGAGGTCACAACGGCCCTTTCAGGCACATCTGCCCCAGGAAAACCTTCGAACGGAAAAAACGGGGCTGGCGAAGGCGAAAAAGAAGAAGAGCTTGTCCTGGACAACCGCGATTCAACCGCAGAAGTTGAAAGCCTCAGCCAGGCTCGCCAAATTGCCCTGGACCAAGTTACGTTCCGCGTTGCTCCTGGACAACTGGCTGCGCTGGTTGGACCCAGTGGAGCGGGAAAAACGACATTAACTTATTTGATACCACGACTGTATGATCCGACCGGAGGCAGGGTATTGATCGACGGACATGACCTGCGCGATGTGTCTCAGGCTTCACTGGCAGCACAGGTTGGCATGGTGACGCAAGAGACGCACCTGTTCCATGACACCATTCGCACGAACATCCTGTATGCCCGGCTGGACGCAACCCAGGCGGAGCTGGAGCAGGCCTGTGAAGCTGCAAATATCCACTCGTTTATCAGCGAGCTTCCGGATGGTTACGATACAGTGGTCGGAGAGCGGGGATACAGACTCAGCGGCGGGGAAAAACAGCGCATCGCACTGGCACGCGTGATCCTGAAGGACCCGACTATTTTAGTATTGGATGAAGCCACCAGCCATCTGGACAGTGAATCGGAAGCCCTGATCCAGGAGGCATTGAAGCGCGTGATGGCTGGCCGAACGAGCATCGTGATTGCCCACCGGCTGAGCACCATTCTGGCGGCTGACCTGATCCTCGTAATGGACCGAGGAAAGATCGTGGAGCAAGGCACTCACACGCAGCTCGTGGAGAAGGATGGTCTGTATGCGAGCCTTTACCACACCCAGTTCAGCCGAGACTACATGCATACTTGAAGGCAAGATTAGAGATTCTTGCTTTTGACTTGAATTTATGCTATTCTTCGGCACACGTAGTCTCAATCAAAATACAAAACGAGGGGAAGATCATGGTTCAACGCGAGAGAATCGCAGATAACGTCTATTCATTCCAGAGTGATGTCTACGCCCAGGTGACAGCAGGTGTGGTGATTGGTCCAAATTGGGCAGTTGTAATTGATACTCTGGCACTGCCGGAAGAGACGTTAATCATCCGCGATTTTGTAGAACAAGACCTGAATGTCCCGGTTCGCTATGTCATCAACACACACAGCCATGCTGATCATTCCTGGGGAAATTGTTTTTTCCCTGGTACGATGGTCGTCGCTCACCCACTCTGCCGGCAATACCTGGATACCAAAGGACGATCGGCTTTAGAAGAAGCGAAGAAAAGTAATATGAGCATGCGCAATGTGAAGATCGTGCTACCCCAGATCACTTTTGATCAGGGTGAAATTAATTTACGTGTGGGCAAGAAGACACTCACATTGCTTCCTTTACCGGGATCAAGTTATGACAATATCGGAGTACTGGTTGAAGAAGATCGCGTGCTTTTTGCCGGTGATGCCGCCATGCCTCTGCCCTACATTGTAGACGGAGATATCGATGATTTGTCTGCCTCCCTGAAGCGAGTTTCACGCATGGGTCTTGAAAACATCGTCCAGGGACACGGAGATATCGTATTACGTGGGGAAATCGACAATTTCATCAAAGAGAATTTATCTTATCTGTCTAATATCAGGAAAGTGGTCAGGAAAGCATCACGCCGGAGATATCCACAGGAAGTGTTGGAAGAAGCCAGCGTTGATTCGTGCGGCAAGAGCCGGGTATTAATCGGGGGGCTGGCTCCCGAGCTGCATCGCAGGAACCTGAGAGCGCTTTACGTCCATCTATACGGCAAATTTCCACCCCCTCCGGATGAAGAAGAAGAAGACGAATATGAATGGGAAGAAGAAGGCGATGATTAACTGTGGATGGCGTTTTTTGGTGGATGGCTCCTGCGGTACCTGGCTCGCAAGCCAACCAGGCGTTCAGTGCCCTGGCTCAATCTTTTCAAGTTCGGCCTTAATGCCCATACGAGCAGGATTCCAGTAAAAATCCCATAGAAAATATACTGCCAGGGACCAACTCCAATCCAGGCTCGATAGGCGAAAACGAGAGTGGCTGTGACTGCCACGCTGATCGTCGCCAGGGAAGCGTATCCAACACCGAATAAAACGATCAAACCGACGGGTAGCATAAAAAACGCGGATGGCAACCATAATCCCACTGCCCCGCCAGTAGTAGGTGCTCCGCCCGCGCCGCCGCCAATTTTCAACCGTCCACTTTCCGTTCTCTCCAGCAGGAAAATCGAGTAATTATGTCCCAGCACAGCCAGGACAGGTGCCAAAACCTCCAACCATGGGGATGGGGGAATAAGGTGGTTACCAGCCAAAAGTCTTACCAGCAGTACACTGGCTGTACTTTTGAAGAAATCCATAACTGCTGTCAATGCTCCAGCCCAAAAACCCGCTGCACGACCTGCATTCGTGCCGCCAGTACGACCACTTTCAACCTTGCGGATGTCCTTGCCGGTTTTCAGCCGGACAATAATCAAACCAAAAGGTATCGCACCCAGAAGATAGCTGGCGAGTAGGACCAGGGCAGTCGTAATTACCGGCATGGGTTCCTCACAAATAAATTTTCCTTGTTTATCTTATAACCCACATTTCGATTTCTCGTCGCGTTAAGATCGAGATTATACCCGAGAATTGAGATGATTTATCTGCGATTCAGCCGCTGTCAGTGAGTTTCAAAACTGCATTTACTATCTGCCCATTGTGGATTGAATAACCGGCGCAGCTCCAAGCCACTGGAGTGCGCGACCAGACCAGGTGAACGACTTCGGGGTAATATGCTTCCTTGACATCAATTTCCGAGAGACCTGGCGGGCCGTGGGGGTGGGAGTGATAGATTCCGACGAGTTCAAGGCCTTCATCCTCCATCCGGGCAAAAGCATCTACCTGTTCCCTCCCGTCCATCCTGAAACGGGTTGGGCTGTGAAGAACGTTCGTGACCGGGATCGTGTGAACCGTGACGGCGTGAAACCCATTTAGCCTGCCAATCAGCAATCCGCAAGCTTCTTCAGGTTCACGCGTTTCGGCGTCGAGGCGCATCAACTGCATGTCGGCTTCGGAAACGGTGAGTGTTCTGGATTCAATCCCAGCCGGGCGAGGTGAAAGTAAAATGGACATCAGAGTCCCTGGCTTCCTGACCCAGTCAATTCATCCCTATCGCTATTCCCCACACTAAAGCCAGGATGAAGACCGGTTCGAAAGCTGACTGGCGAAAGGTTTCACCTTCGGAAAGGTTGGCTAGAAAGCTGGTCAGAGAATATGCCGGTCCCAACAGCGCCAGGGCATAAACGACCGGCGTTGCTGGCCAATAATGTAATGCTGCGGCAAACTGCAGTGTTACCAGCGTCACGATGGACGCCTGCAAAAATCCCCACCTGCCGTGAAGGCGTAAATGAAGAGTCCGCAGGCTGACCAGGAAACTGGCCAGCCCAAGAATCGGGAGGATGAAAAATAAGCGAGTTTGAGAAAATCTTAAGGCAGTCGCCAGTACCAGGTAAAGAGAAAAAGAAAGGGTGATTAATATCGCAGAGGCAAAGGTATGCCTGATATCATCGGGGTCAACTGCAATATATTCAGCGACCAACACCAGGATAATCAGACCTCCTCCCAGGGCAAAACCCACCCACCATAATGGATTCAATGGCAGCTGAGAGAGAGGAAGCTCAATTACCCAAGCTGTCAGTCCCGGGAGGAGCAGGTGTTCCAAAGAGCTCTTCTTTCTCATCGCAGGATGGTCCTGGAGCAGCCATTGAGCACCCGTAATTGTGAGGGCAGCAACCGTTAATGAGACCAGCGAGCTGGTATTTAATCGAGGAGCCAGCATGATGCCAGGCAATTGAAGCTCGAAAACGCGTTCTGGCAAGTTAACCAACCTGGCCAAAGCATAGGCCAATAAAACTACTGCTGACAGAAAGCTCAAGCGGTCGAGATTGGGTAACTGGCCGCGGTGTGCGGGTGCCTGCATAATTGGATTTTACCTGTCCATTTGGGATATGCCAAGTAGGGGATGAACAGGTGCTTCTTGACGATTTTGCTTGATTAGCGTAGCATAGGAATGCAAGAATTTTAAGTGTCCGAATATTTCGGAGGATTAATGCGCATAGGTATGATGGCGGATATGTACAAGCCGCATGTGAGTGGAATTACGAATTATATCTCCCTGAATAAAACCTTTCTTGAGGAATTAGGTCACCAGGTTTTTGTATTTACGTTCGGCGATGAAGAGAACAAAGAGGAAGAAGAGCGGGTTGATTCGCTCACCTGGCATGGCATTATTGGATACCGGGTTGTATATCAGTTTACGCTATAACAGGCATCGCGCGCAAGCTGCTTAACAGTATGGATGTTGTCCATGTTCACCATCCATTTCTGAGCGGGTCGCTGGCTTTACGTTACTGCCGCCCGCGTGCCATACCTATTGTATTTACGAACCACACCCGCTACGATCTTTACGCACAGGCGTATATACCCGGACTGCCAGAAATTGTCGGTACAACGGCGATCCAGGCATACATGCCTCCGTTTTGCAGGTCATGCGACCTGGTGATCGCTCCTTCGAAAGGCATGCGCAATGTTCTGGAAGGCTTCGGTGTGGATGTGCCTATTGATGTTGTCCCCAATGGGGTTGATATCCAACCGTTTCTCCATTCTGTCCAGGTCAAAGACCGCCGGGAATTTGGCATCCAGCCCGAGGACGTATTGCTGGTTTATTCCGGAAGGTTAGGCCCGGAGAAGAACCTTCCATTTTTACTGCGTTCATTCGCCGGTGTGGCGCATGCATATGAACATGTTCACCTGATGCTGCTCGGGGATGGGCCGGAGAGGGGAAACCTGGAAGAAAGCATCCGGAATATGCAGATGAAATCGACAGAGTCCATTTCACCGGTATGATTCCATATCATGAGATTCCAGGATACCTGAAAATAGCGGACGCATTTATTACTGCTTCAGTGACCGAAGTCCATCCATTATCTGTAATTGAGGCCATGGCTGCTGGTCTTCCTACCCTGGGAATAAACTCCCCTGGGGTTGGCGATACGATTCAGGATGGCTTCACCGGGTACCTTGTCCATGAAGAAGAGCTGGCAAGTTTCACGGCGAAGCTCGTGCGCCTGGTGATTGATACGGAAGCAAGGCGCAAAATGGCAGCGAATGCTCGCAAGGCAGCTGAGCTTTATGCGATTGAAAGAACGGTTAAAGTCATGGAAGAGAAATACCACAAGGCCGTACAAAGCGCGTCGGTACGAAAAGTTGGGGTACGCGCTCGCTTCAATCGCTGGTTAGACCGGGCGAGATTTTAGCTGTGACATCTTCACGCCAATCCCTGGGGATGTGGGGCGAAGCGCTGGCAGCTGATTTCCTGATGCAGCTCGGCTACTCGATTATTGGGCGCAACGTGCGGACACCTTATGGAGAGATCGACCTGGTAGTTTGCCAGGATATGGCAAGCAGTCCTGATATAGTGATGGTGGAAGTAAAAACACGCAGCTCAACCAAATTCGGCTTCCCGGAAGAAGCGGTCTCACATCGCAAGAAAGAGCACCTGGTTAATTCAGCGCAGGCATTCATGCAAGCACATCCCGAATTAGGCGGGAACTGGCGTATCGACGTGATCGCGATCCAAAAAAGCAGCGGAGATTCCAAACCGTCGATCGAGCATTTTGTGAATGCTGTCAATCAAGGGAATTAGAATATATTTCCAATCCTGGTTATCCTTGGACCAACCGCAGTCGGTAAATCCGAGATTGCCATCCAGCTTGCGGAACAGCTGGATGGCGAGATTGTTTCAGCGGATTCGCGCATGTTCTATCGGGGGATGGATATTGGCACTGCCAAACCCACTTTAAGTGATCGAAATCGCGTCCCACATCATCTGATAGATGTCACCGAGCCAGACCAGCCCTGGAGCCTGGCGACATTTCAAGACCACGCCCACCAGGCGTTGATGGAGATTCACGCCAGGGGGCGTTTACCACTGCTGGTGGGTGGGACAGGGCAGTACTTGCGTGCTGTGGTCCTGGACTGGCAGCTGCCCCGGGTGGAACCTGATTGGAGATTGCGGGAAGCACTCGAAGATTGGGCAGGAGAAATCGGGCTGGCTGGAATCCATCAACGGCTTAGCCTGATCGACCCATCAGGCGGCATCTTCCATCGATGCACGAAATTTGCGCCGGTCTATACGCGCCCTGGAAGTAATTTTTACAACAGGCGTCCGGTTTTCTGAGCAGCGCCGTTCAGGTTCCTCTCATTACCAAGTTCTACAAATGGGGCTGACCATGCCGCGTGCGGTTCTATTTGAGAGGATCGATCGTCGCATCGAATCGATGCTGGACAGCGGACTGGTGGCTGAGGTAAAAAACCTGCTTGAGAGAGGATTCCCCCCCGATTTACCCGTCTTTTCCGCTATTGGATATCGCCAGATCATCACACACCTGCAGGGGAGCCTCAGCCTGACGGAAGCTGAAACGGAAATCAAACGAGCCACCCGTGTGCTTGTCCGCAGGCAGGCGAACTGGTTCAAGGTCAACGATCCTGGCATCCACTGGTTTGATTTATCCACCACCGGTGATAACGTAATTTTAGAATTCATTCGATCCTGGCTAGGTTCGAATCCAACCGCAGTTATTTGACATCTGAATGAAAAGCTTCTATACTATAGAAGTCGGCTTCCCTAATCATCAGTTAAAAGAAAAAATGGAGGAGTAAATGGACGAACGTCCTTGGCAGAAGAATTACGACAACGGCGTACCTTTTTCTATTGAGTATCCACCTGTGCCATCTGTTCTATTTTCTGGAAAAAGCTGCTGAAGAACATCCTGACACCCCATGCACGATTTTCAAAGGTGCCAAGATCACCTACCGTGAAATGAATGCGATCACCGACCAGCTGGCAGCTGGGCTGGCCGAGCTCGGCGTAAAGAAAGGAGATCGGGTAGGGATCTATATGCCAAACACCCCGCAGTTCGTGATGGCTTTCTTCGGCGTCATAAAAGCCGGTGGGGTGGTGGTGGCGACCAATCCGCTCTACAGCGCGCGTGAGATCGAACACCAGGTCAACGATTCGGGGCTTGAAGTGATGCTGGTGATGAGTAATTATTATAAAATGGTCAAGGAAGTCCAGCCGAAAACCAAAATTCGTACTGTGATTGTCACAAATATAAAAGAAGGTCTTCCTCCAATATTGAGTTTCCTATTCGGACTTACAAAAGAGAAGAAGGGCGGCTTCAGAGTCGAGCTATCCCAGGGCGATATCTGGATGAAGGATTTGATCGAGAAGCACAAGCCTGGGGATCGCCCTAAGTTGGATATCGGCCCGGACGATGTAGCCTTGTTCCAGTACAGCGGAGGCACTACCGGGGTCTCTAAAGGTGTTATCGCAGTACACCGCAACCTGGTTGCCAACACCCTGCAGATCCGGAACTGGATGACAAACTGTAATGACGGCAATGAAGTCACCCTGATGGCGATACCGCTGTTTCATGTGTACGGTCTCGTGGCCGGGATGTGCTTTTCTATAAGAGCGGCTTCTTCAATGGTAATGATTCCCAATCCACGCGATATCACTGATGTACTTGAAAACATCCAGAAGTACAAGGCATCCATCTATCCCGGCGTGCCAACCATGTACAATGCGATTAACAACCACCCGGATGTTAAAGCCAAGAAATATGATCTCAGCACGATCAAGGCCTGCATCTCGGGTTCAGCTCCATTGCTGCTTGAAACCAAGGAGAAGTTCGAGGCGCTAACCGGCGGAAAGTTAGTGGAGGGCTTTGGCATGTCTGAAACGCCTACTGCCACTCACTGTAATCTGCTGTTTGGCAAGAACCCGCCTGGATCGATCGGGGTGCCGCTTTCCGATGTGGATGCCCGGATCATCAGCCTGGATGATGAAGTCACAGTCCTGGGACCCGGAGAAATTGGCGAGCTGGTGGTTAAAGGCCCCCAGGTGATGGTAGGCTACCACAACATGCCCACCGAAACTGCCAATACCCTGCGCGACGGCTGGCTGTATACCGGCGATATCGCACGCATGGATGAAGAGGGCTTTTTCTACATCGTCGACCGCAAGAAAGAGCTGATCAAGCCCGGCGGGTACCAGGTCTGGCCACGGGAGGTGGAAGAAGTCCTGGCAACACACCCAAAAGTGCTTGAAGCCGGTGTGGCAGGAGTACCGGATCCCTACCGGGGAGAAACCGTGAAAGCCTGGCTGGTATTGAAACCAGGAGAGACGGCGACGGAAGAGGAAATCAAAGGATTTTGCGCCGATAAACTGGCGAAATTCAAAATCCCAACCCACATAGAATTCCGCAATGAGCTGCCCAAGACTACCGTCGGAAAAATCCTACGACGTGAGCTGGTTCGACAGCACAAGGAAGCGGAAGCTCAGAAGCCGGCCTGACCAATTGCTCACAACAATCTAAGTGTGCCACCATAAGCCCTGAAGTAAATAGTCTTCAGGGCTTTGATTTTTCTTCTACACCCAGTAAGTTGACGGTCTCAGTTGTGCATGGTAGAATTTCGACGCTCGGGCTCCGCTCAGCTCAAAGAATGCCCCCATCGTCTAGTGGCCCAGGACACGGCCCTCTCAAGGCCAAAACAGGGGTTCGAGTCCCCTTGGGGGCACTGGTTTAGGAAAACCGCCTGACATTGAGGTCAGGCGGTTTTTTTACACCAATTCGCTTTGGATGGAAGGTTCCCTTGATCCATCTACAAGAACCTGCACCGAAAACCAAATTCGCTACATCAGTTTACTCAAATACTCATAGCTGCGAATCGCATCCGGCACGTTCCCGCATTCAACACTGAATACGATGTCGTTCGGGCACTTTTTCACGCTCTCGATCACCCGCTTCCAATCGACCACGCCGTCGCCGCAGGCACAGCCAACCGGTGTACCGGTCACTTTTCCACGTTCTTCACTGCTCTGGGAGAAGCTGATATCCTTGGCATGCAGGTGCACCAGCCGGCTTACCACATGCTTCAGCCAATCATAGGTGTCGTCCGTTCCGGCCAGGTAGCTGTTCCCGGTATCGTAATTAATCCCGATCGCCGGTGATTTCACAAGCTCGTAGATGCTGTCCAGGCCTTTCAGAGACTGGCTGTACTGCTGGTGCGGCTCCAATCCGATCTTGACACCGTAGCGTTCAGCGACGAGAGATGCTTCCTTCAGCGTATAAGTCATGAGGGCGTAGTCCATCTCTTTGGATGTCCACTCGGGCTTCGGTCCTTCGTCTGTGTTCACCACCGGAGCGCCAGCATCGGACGCCCAGCGGATGGCCTGCTTCAGGTATTCCACGCTGATTTCCGGTTTGCAGAGCGGCGTATGCGATGATAGTCCCGATAACTTTATATTGTGTTTGTCGCACAGGTCTCGTACCCAACGTGGGTCATCGTACATCGATACGCTGTGAAAATAGCGCGCTTCACTGAGCAGCTCGCGACCCAGGTGCACCATCGGTTCAATGTATTGGTAGCCGATCTCGGCTGCTTTTTCGACACCCCAGGCAAATGGTTTATCATGGTGCCGGACGAATTCCATGTTAATTCCCAAAAAGATCTTACCCATTTGATAATCCCTTCTTTAACCAGCTGATCTGATGTCTAAATTGATGCCATGCGCTTGTTGGCATCGGCGACGATTTCGCGGACGAAAGCCAGGCTCTTCTCGATCATCGGCCCGCCCTGTCCTTCACATTCCAGGCTGACCACACCGTCGTATTTGATATCAACCAGGACATCAAAACATTTCTTGATGTTTTCCACATTCACCCCTTCACCGATTGCGCACTGGCTGACGGCGATGCCGGTCAGCTCGCCGCGCAGAGAAGCAGCCAGGCTGTCACTCACGTCTTTAATGTGCACATGGCTGACTTTATTTTTGAATTTATTTAGAAAAGCTACCGGATCTTGACCGGCGATAAAAGTGTTCCCCGTATCCATGTTCATCCGCAGGTAAGGGCTGTCCACAAAGGCCAGCATTTTCTCCATGAACTCGGGTTTCGTGGTGTAAAAACCATGCGGTTCGATATCGATGATCATTTGATAACGTTCTGCTACTTCTATGATCTGCCCGTAAGATCTCTTCATCATCTCGAGGGCCTGGTCATGTGTGAGACCTTTGGGGGCAAAACGGTCGTCGGTGGTGTCGATATGATCGCAGCCTGCCAGGTAAGCCCAGCGAATCGTTCGTAAGGCATATTCCACACCCAGGCTGGCGCCTTCAGGTAAAGACAAAGGAAAGGCTGCGTCGATTTGAGAAAAACGCACGCCGTAGCTGGCAGCTTTGTCACGCCACATCATCGGATCTTCCCAGATGGCGACATGCGGCTGATATCCCAGACCGTGGATCCAGCTCACTCCGTCGATCATGCCGCATTCGATCCAATGAACGTCGTTCTTTTGAGCCCACTGCAGGCACTGCTCAAAGTTCCAATAACTGCTGTTGAAAGCATCCGTATGAAAGCCAATTTCAATCATGGATATTGAACTCCTTTCTCTGGATTTATATCCTGGAGATAAGATAAGGCCCGCCCGGTTTCCGAGCGGGCCTTATCATGATTATATTATGATGTCTACTGGATCCCTAAATCCGAAGGTATCTTCGAGAAGGTCCGGTTTGGATTATTCGATAACATCCACGTACTTGTTGATGTCGGGTGTCTTCCAGGCATCTGGATAGTTCGTCATGTCCTCGCAGGCGCACAGTGCGTAGTGCAGCGGGGGCATTTCGGGATTATTGTACTGGTCCAGATTTGCTAGTAGTGACATCCGGCTGGGGCAGAACCCAATTATGCTGGACGGTCTCGCCCTGCAGGAACATCACTGCAGCTAACACGGCAGTGCGCCATTGGAAGGTGGGGAAGGTGGGGGCAATAGCAAGTTCGAGATTTTCCTTCCAGTACGCCAGGTAGTCCTGCTGGTCTTCACCGACCATGACTATCGGGTAGGGAGCTCCGGCATCCTTGAAGGCTTCCAGGATGGTGACAGCGGTACCGCCGGCGTCCATCCAGACTGCCTCAATGGTGCCGTATTTCGCCAGGTAGTCGCTTACTACGGTACTGGCCTTGAAGGAATCGTATGCAACGAATTCCACGCCGATGACGTTGAGCTGCGGGTTCTCTTCGAAGATCTTGCGTGCTGCACCCCAGCGCTGCTCGAGCACGTCCACACCCGGAAGGATGCGGAAGGCCAGGACGTTGCCGCCCTCGGGCAGGTTGTCAACAACGTACTGGGCGCCAGAAATGCCGAAAGCATACCCACCGATGGGCCGCTCGGAGATGACCGGGCAGTCCGTTTGAGTAAAGCGGTCAAACTGGATCGTGGGCATGACCTCGCAGGCTTTCTCGACGATGGGGGTCAAGCGCTTCACTGGTGTTTGGGGATACGATCAGGATATCGCATTTTCCAGGGGTGTTGATGATGTCCTGGATGTCGGCGATCTGCTTGGCATCGTCACCCTGGGCATCGAGGTGGTAGAAATTCTTCACCAGTCCCTCGGTGCGCAGCTGCTCAACCTGCTCGCGCATGTTGATGTAGCCAACCACACGCCAGGGATTGTTCACACCGGCGTTGGAGAAGCAGACGTTGTAGGGGGCTTCCTTCTCTGCGAACGAAGCGTATTGCGGGTAGTCTGCGATAGAAGTCGGATCTTCGACCAGGTACTGCAGGTAGATCGGAGCATCCGGATTCAACGCCGTAGCTGACATCAGCTCAAGCGATTTCTGATAATCCTCATCGGTGAAGAACTGTTCAGCTACCGCAGCACTTTCCATTTGAAGACCGGGATTTGCCTCTGCAGCTGGTTCTTCAGCTGCCGGGGCTTCGGTTTCTGCTGGTTCTTCAGCAACCGGTTCTTCAGCTGCCGGAGCTTCTGTGGGAGCAGCCTCTTCGACTGCCGGGGCTTCGGTGGCTGCAGGCGCGCAGGCAGCTAACAGCATGCTCATCGCAACCAACAAAGACAGGACTAAATACAAACTCTTATTCATATGAAAATCTCCTCCAAATATTTTTATCTAAATTTGTATGAACCAAACTTCACTTTCTGTGCAACTGGATTTTTCTAGACGCTCACCTCCTTTTTTACGTGCTGTTCTCGCTAGTTATTCTAACAGACGTGAAGGAATTGCGTGCCTTCACTTCCGATTTACCGTTTTCTTCTGCGAAGAAAGCCCTACATAAGCGACAGCACCGATGATGATCAAACCCTGGACTACATCGGTATAGGGTTTGGGCAAACCAAGCATATTCAGAAGATTTACGATCGCTTGCAGGGTAAAAGCGCCAAAAATTACATTCAGCACCGACCCCTTACCTCCACCCAACAGCACCCCACCCACAACGCAGGCGGCGATGGCTTGCATTTCCAGTCCTTCACCAATGGTCACGTTTACCCCACCAAATCCGCCGAACATGATGCCGCCAATGATCGCCAGGACGGCACAAAAAATGAAAGTGAGCACGCGCACCAACCTGACCCTGACACCCGATAGCTGGCTGGCACGGACATTATCCCCGATGGCCAGGATCTGTTTACCGTAATTGGTCCGGTTGAACAGGAAGTAAGATATGATCGCAATCCCGATTAAAACGAGCAACGCATATGGAACCCTTCCAAACACTGGAACGTTTTCGAAGTAATTTCGGCCAAAAGCGCGCCAGTTATCCGTCAGGTAACCCTGTGGTGCGCCGCCGACATAGTACAATGCCGCGCCGCGCACCAGTAACATCATTCCAAGCGTGGTAATGAAGGAAGGCACCTTGAGATAGCTGACCACCAGACCGTTCACCAGACCGATCAGTACCCCGGCCCCCAGCATCATCATTATGGCTGGGAAAGCATTGGCAGGATCATTTGCCAGTAGTTTTGAGCTAACCAGCACGACAAAGGTGACGATGGCCCCCACAGTGAGGTCAAACCCGCCCGATGCCAGGACAAACATCTCACCCACTGCCAGCACTGCCAGCGGTGCACGCCGTGCGGAGAAAGGTCATGATCCCATTCATGGATTGATACTTAACGGGATTGAGAAATCCCAGCACGATGAAGATGAGAAAGAAAACGGGGTAAACAGGCGGGATTTTCTTGATCCCTACCCAGGCATTGTGAAGGGTATTGGAAACCCCACCGGGAGGAGTGTAATGTAGTTGTCGCCATTCGATCGACTCCTTAAGCTGCTTCTTTCTTCGAGCGTATCGTGTAGCTTGCCACAGCCAGGACAATGATTGCGCCTCGCAGCACCATTTTCAGATACGGATTGATGCCCAGCTGGTTGAAAGTCGTATCCAGGATGCCGAAGATCAAAACCCCGGCCAGGGTACCCCATACACCACCTTTGCCGCCTGACAGTGCGGTCCCACCGATCACGGCGGTGGCGATTGAATTCAGATCGTAAAGCCCATTCGGCCCGACCCAGGGTGCCCCGGAGCGCATCTGGCTGACCAGGAAAATGCCTGCCAGGACTGCGGTCATGCTGCAGATAATATGGGCTCCGATCAAGACGCGGTCGGTTCTGACTCCGGATAAGCGTGCTACTTCAGCAGTTTCCGCCGACGCCATACAGGTGAGCTCCGAACTTTGTGCGGGCAAGCAAAAACCAACCCGCCAGGAACACTAACAACATGATGATGATGGATACAGGGATGGAGCCGATGGTACCGTAGCCGAAGTACTCAAAACTTTTTGGCACGCTGCCTGTGTAATTGGAAAACGTGGCATTGATAATGCCTTTGACGATCAGGCTGACACCGAGCGTGGCAATAAAGGGATTGACTTTGCAGCTTCGTAATAACCAGCCCATTGGTTAAGCCAATAATCGCTCCAATTACAAAAACCACCAGCAGCGCTACAGGAACATTGGCAGTTTCGCCTTTCATAATGTATGAAGACATCACGGCGGTGATGCTGATTGTAAAAGCAACTGAAAGGTCAATCGAAGCGCCAAGGATCACCAGGGTTTGCCCGACCGCCACAATTCCCAAGGCGACGGACCGGACGATGATGTTCATCATGATGGCAGGATTGGAAAAGATTTGACCGTCTGAGTAAAATCTGATCCAGCAACCCGCTGACCAGGAAGGTGACTACCAGGAAAATATATACTGGAGGAATATGGATGGAACGTGAGGTTCGTTTGAACCAACTGTCGCTTGCAGTAATTGTTGTCATGTCATTCCTCTCCTGCGGCAACGTTCTGCGCTGCATTCTTATCGTTTGCATGACCGGTCGCCACCAGCATGATCTCCTGCTCACTGGACCTGGCAGGAAGTTCTCCAGCAATCCTGTGTTCTGCCATGACCAGTATTCGGTCGCTCATCCCTATGTATTTCAGGCAATTCAGAAGAAATCATCAAAACTGCGTACCTTTTTTGGTCAATTCCGCGGATCATATCGTGGATACCTGCCTTCGATTCCACATCGATGCCGCGGTAGGTTCGTCGAAAATGAACACGTCCGCGTCCGAAGCCAGCCACTTGGCAAGCACTACTTTCTGCTGGTTTCCACCGCTCAGAAACTGGGTTTCGCGATCATAGGAGTCTGTGCGAATATCGACCTGCTGCCCAAGCATGGGAACCAGCTTGCGGGAACTTCCTACTCCATCTTTGAAGATCAGGCCTAACAACGCTCGAACGGATCGGACAGTCAATAAGATATTATCCCGGATCGGCTGCCTGGGGGTCAGCCCTTCGGATTTTCGATCTTCGGTTACAAATCCCATCCGGTTCTTAATCGCCCTGGATGGAGTTTTCACCGCAATCGCCTTACCGTGAAGCTCCATCTTGCCTGATTTGAAAGGCATTACTCCAAACAACGATTGGGC
>CAVOSB010000028.1:0-16548 GCA_963698765.1 uncultured Chloroflexia bacterium | reverse complement strand
TCGCTCGCTGGCGTCTCGAACGACGCTCAGGAGATAGGAGCGACCATTATCGGTGTATATTCTCCCGCTCAGTTCAGCATGGAATTGCGAGCCATTCCGGTGCATGTGGACCTGTTGGTCTTTTGACACGCCCAGAGATTGGACCGCCTGGACGTACTTGGTGAACTGGAGAGCACTGTCGGGGTGTATGAAGAGGTCGGGTGCAGGCCGACAAATTCATCGTGCGCATAGCCGTACATAATACAGGCTGCCGGATTGGCCTCTACCACCAGGCCGGTATCCAGGTCAGAGATAACCAGCCCGTCGCCGGCGGTTTCGAAGATCCTCTGATATTGCTGTTTCATTCCCTTGACTTGATTGAAGGTGATTTTAGTTGGCAGTCAGCCGCACTGCCAGCGCAGCTTGAAGACCTTCCAACCAGACCTTTTCTGTTGATCCAACCAGCCAGCTCTTAATTGGTTTAGCAGATTGTCCATTCGGGTCATAAGTCGTATGCTGGAGCACGCTGGTCAGCAATACATCGAAATCGTCTGAATGAGACATGGAATATAGTTTACCCCAAGTCGGCGAGGCTGTCATAGGAAACCAGTGGAGTATAATTATAAATCCAGAAAAGGGAACTAAGACTACTCTTCTCTACCCTCCGAAATAGGTTCTGTAAAATCAGCCCTGCTGCCGTACGCTGGAAAACTATGCCCTTTTCTCCGTAAGATTTGAGTTGTTATTAGGAAGGGCAATGTTTAACCAATTCTCCTCCCTTTAGATAGTTCAAAATTGGCGGAATGCACTTTGCCGCATCTGGTCGCGATTGCTAAAATCTGTGAGCCAGAGGTGCAGTTGCTGCGCGTCTTAGAACCTTTTGGCGTGACTGCGCGCATGCGCATGATTGACCCGGTGGATTGGCAGATCCGGAAAGCTGAGTTAGAGAATTATCTCTCTGGTATTGCTGAACGCTTACAAAATGCTGGTCTGCGCGTATTTACACATCTTACTGATGGTAAACCCGCTGAACAAATTATTGAAGTTGCTCGCTCTTGGAATGCAGACTTGATCTTGATGAGCAGCCACGGACAGAGCGGTATTAGTCCCTGGAATGTCAGTAGCGTTGTGCAGCAGGTTATCCTGCGCGCCCACCGCTCCCTGATGATCATCCGAGCCTATCAACCTGTGACCGCAGAATTGACAGGCTTGCCTTACCGCAAGATCTTCCTTCCGTTGGATGGTTCCCAGCGAGCTGAGTTGCCGCTGACGTTAGCCGAATCTCTGGCACGTGTTCACAACTGCGAAATCCTGGCTGCTCACATTGTCCGGCAGCCGGAGCTGCCTCGCCGGACATCCGCTTCGCAGGAAGACTTGCTGCTGGTCAATCAATTGACAGAGCGGAATCGAGCCGAAGCGCTCAAATATCTGGAAGACCTGAAATCCCGGATTGGCGTGACCATCCAGACGAAATTGGATGTCAGCCTTAGTATCAGCCGCTCTTTGCACCAGATCGCTGAAGAGAACAATGTAGATCTGACGATTATTAGTGCCCACGGTTATTCTGGCGACACACGCTGGCCTTATGGCAGCGTGGGACTCGGTTTTATCGTTTACGGCAGCACGCCGCTTTTGATCCTGCAGGATCTGCCGACCAACCGGTTCGAGCCAACCCGGGCGGAGACTGTTGCCCAGGAATCCGGAGGCCGCTGACCCGTGTTGGACCAGGCTCCCATCATGCCGGCAGAGCCGCAGACCGAGACCCAGCCGGACAACCCGCCTGTCGACCAGGAGGCTCAAGCTCGCTGGCTGGCAGAAGATCACCGCCGCCTTGCCCAGGTTTCGCCCGCTGTACGCACCACCTCGTCTGGTGCAAGACATAACTCACCCGGCTCGGCAGTGCTCTTGTCAGCTCGTCTCCCCCGTTTTATCTCAATACTAAAAGAAGCTGCCGGTCGCTTGCAGACTCAAACCTCGATCACTGGGCAGCTCTCGCCGGCCGCAGAATGGATGTTGGACAACTATCACATTGCGGCCCAGGCGCTCCGCGAAGTACAGCAAGATCTACCGCCTTACTTTGAGCGCCAGCTCCCTCGCTTGCCAACAGGGCGCCTGCGCATTTACACCCTTTCCACCCAGATCATCCAAACTGAGAATGCCCTGCTCGACCTGGGGCATGTCCAGCGCTTTGTAGAGGTCTACCAGGAGGTGTTACCGCTCACGATGGGTGAGTTGTGGGCATTGCCGACCATGCTGCGCTTGGGGATTCTGGAATGCCTTTTGTCGGCGGTTTCCCGGCTCACACAGATCACGGGGGAGGTAATTACAGAGATTGCACCCACATTACAGCCCCCTGCGCAGCTCGACGACCAGCTCTTGGTAGAAAACAGTATCCTCAGCTTGCGAGCCCTGGCAGTTCATGATTGGAATTGTTTCTTTGAAACCTTGAGTTTGGTCGATGTTGCGCTGCGCCAGGACCCGGCCAGGCTGTATGCCGGGATGGACTTTGAGACACGCGACCATTACCGGAAGGTCGTGGAAGAAATTGCCAATTCTGGGCAGGATGATGAGCTGGCTGTCGCCCGATGTGCCGTAAGCCTGGCACGCGCTGCGGCTTTCCAGCTTACCCCGCATCCTGTGACAGCCTCGCAAGCATTGCCGGATCCATCTGGACAAGAAGATTTGAAAACTCAGCCGGAAGGCTGGGATGGATTCCGCTCGCAGCCTGGCGCGCATATCGGATATTATCTCCTGGGCCAGGGACGCCCAATCCTGGAAAGGCTTCTGGGTACACTCCGAAAGGTCGGCGGTGGTTAGAGCGCTTCATCCTTTGTCACCCAACCCCAATCTACCTGGGCTCAATTGCTGTCCTCTCGCTGGGATTGATGCTCATCCCTCTGTTCTTTGCCGCCATAGCCGGGGCACAGGCAGCCGGACGCTTGTTGGTTTTCATTCTCGCCATGATCCCGGCGCTAACGATC
This sequence comes from uncultured Chloroflexia bacterium, assembly GCA_963698765.1. Lineage (GTDB taxonomy): Bacteria > Chloroflexota > Anaerolineae > Anaerolineales > UBA4823 > CAVOSB01. The sequence continues at coordinate 13,588 of CAVOSB010000028.1, read as the reverse complement.
TCCGTGGACCTGGTCAACTGGGCGGTCACTCAGGTTCTGAAGCCTCAGGGCATGCCGCGTATGGATTTTAGTAGGGGAATACCAGAGGAGTGCGCGTCCATGGTGGTCATCCCGGCCATGCTCTCTGGAACAGAAGAGGTTGATTTGCTCGTAGGGCAGTTGGAGCAGCACTACCTGCGCAACCTCGACCCGGGTCTTTTCTTTGCCCTGGTGACAGATTACATGGATTCCTCCACGGAAGACCAGCCCGGTGATACCGACCTGGTCGAATTGGCGCGGCAAGGGATTCGCGCTCTGAATGAAAAATACCCGTGGGTAGTTTCGGGTCGTTGCACAGAAGGGCGTTTCGCCCTCCTTCACCGAGCAAGGCAATGGAACCCTTCCGAAGGCGTTTGGATGGGCTGGGAGCGCAAGCGTGGCAAGCTTCACGAGCTAAATCGCTTAATCCTGGAGGCGCGCAGCGTCTCCCTGGACGGTCGATCGCTTGATACCGAGTTCCTCATTCCCAATCTGCGAGGGAGATCTATCTGTGCTTCAGCGTGTGCGCTATGTCATCACCCTGGATGCTGACACGATCCTGCCACGCGACGCTGCCCGGGAATTGATCGCAGTCCTGGCTCATCCTCTGAATCGCGCCCGTCTCAAACCTGTTGCTGCGGGCTTGTGCGGCGAAGAAGTCATTTCGGGATATACCATTCTCCAGCCGCGCACAGATATCAATCCCTCCAGCAGCGGCGCTTCGTTCTTCACTCGGGTCTTTTCGGGGGATACCGGCCTTGACCTTTACACTCACGCTGTATCCGATGTCTACCAGGATCTCTTCGGTGAAGGTAGCTATGTCGGTAAGGGAGCTTACGAGGTCGACAGCTTCGAGTGCAGCTTGGAGAACTGCATCCCCGAAAACACCCTGCTCAGTCACGACCTTCTGGAGGGCATTCATGGTCGGACTGCTTTGGTCACCGGTAACGTCCTGATAGAAGACATGCCGCCTAACTATTTGGTGCATGCCCGTCGGTTGCACCGCTGGACACGTGGCGATTGGCAGCTCCTGCCGTGGCTCTTCTCGCCTCGACTATCAGTGATCAGCCGTTGGAAGATTCTGGATAACCTGCGGCGTAGCCTGGTGACCCCGGCCATTCTGTTGTTTATCACGGCTGGTTGGCTGGTCCTGCCTGGCTATCCTGGGGCCTGGATGGTTGCTGGAGCACTCGCCCTGGCCACGCCTGTCTTGACCGGGTTCTGGACAGCGCTGCGCAGACGACTGAAAAGCCAGCCAGTGCGCCAGACCGAGGCTTCTCTAAAGAACAGCTTCTTCCGCTGGTTGTTGGCTCTGGCCTTCTTGCCTTATGAGGCGCAGAACGCGGCCGATGCCATTCTGAGGACTCTGGTGAGGATGGCTGTTACCCGTCGCAAGTTGCTGCGTTGGACCACCAGCGCACAGGCCGCCCGCCGTTCTGGGGAGAAAGATGCCAATTTGACATGGCAGCGGATGGTTTTTTCACCGCTGTTTGCGATTGTTCTGGTTGCACTGATCGCCTTGCTTCGCCCGGCCGCCCTGGCCTGGGCAGCCCCTCTATTGGCAGTCTGGTTTCTGGCTCCCGGGATTGCCACCTGGATCAGCCGGCCTCTGCCGCAGCACGTCGAGGAGCTGGACAGCAGCCAGGTGCGAGAGCTGCGCCGGCTGGCGCGCCGTACCTGGCTTTTCTTTGAACAGTTCATCGGCCCTGAGGACCAGTGGTTGCCCCCCGACCATTTTCAGGAGGCGCCCCTGGGGATCACCGCCCACCGCACCTCGCCGACCAACATCGGCCTGGCTTTGCTTTCCGCCCTGGGGGCTTACGACCTGGGCTATCTTGAGGCCCTCACCCTGTCTACACGTCTGGCATCCTCCCTTGACACGCTCGATAAGTTTGAGCGCTTCCGGGGTCACTTTTTTAACTGGTATGACACACGCAGTCTGGACCCATTGCATCCCCGCTATGTTTCCACGGTGGATAGCGGCAACTTGGCGGCCTGTCTGTTAGCGCTGCACCAGGGTTGCCTGGAAATCCCTGGCAGCCCGGTCTTGCGCTGGGAGTCCCTCGAAGGGCTCCTGGATGCCATCGACCTGCTGGATGCGGTCTTCCTTGATCTGGATGCCCCTTCTCTGCGACCGGCGGTCCATCAGTTGAGAAGTACTCTCAGTTCTATAGTTCAAGCCATCCAATCTGTGAAAAATGAGCCCGCTCGTTGGGTGGATTTGATCTCCGATCTGGGAACCAGTGTCAATGGTCAGGTTTCCCGGCACACTTGGAATGAGATTGACCAGCTCATCGTTGGATTGGTGGAAAACAACGCCCTGGAGGTGGGATCAGAAAACCTGCGCCGCCTGCGCTATTACAACCGGGGAGCGCGGCAGCAGCTCGATAGTATCCAGCGCTGCATTGATTTGCTCGTACCTTGGCTCGCCTCTTTCCAGGGAATACCGGCTCCCTTCCAGGACGGCAGTTTAACACTCAGCCTTGCGGAAGCCTGGCATGCGCTGAAGGCGGCTTTTCCCGAACAGCTGCCTCTGGCGGAGATCTCTGCAGCCTGTCGTGCAGGTCGCCTGGCATTGGGCAAGCTCAAGGATTCCATGAAAGCTCTGGATGGTGCGGATTGGGATGACGCTCGCCATTGGGTGCAGGATCTGGAAGAGGGGCTGGTTGCCAGCGAAAAGATGTCTGAGATCCTCGTACATAGTTTTACTGACCTGGCCCATCGCAGCGATGAGCTCTTCCAGTCGATGGATTTTTCCTTCCTGTTCGATTCTCAGCGCCAGGTCTTCCATATCGGCTATAACGTCACCTCCAGCGGTATCGATTTGAATTATTACGACCTGTTGGCCTCGGAAGCACGTCTCACCAGCCTGGTGGCTATCGCTAAGGGCCAGGCTCCGCAGAGTCATTGGCTGCACCTTGGTCGCCCCTTTACGCGTATCGACGGCCGGCAGGCGCTCATCTCGTGGAGCGCCACAATGTTCGAGTACCTGATGCCGCGCTTGATGGTGCTCAGCGAACCCGGCACACTGCTTGGGCAAACCCTGGAAGTTGTAGCCGACCGTCAGATCGAATATGGGCGGGAGAAAAACATACCCTGGGGAATTTCGGAATTGGGGTACTACCGCTTCGACGCAAACCAATTCTATCAATACCGCGCCTTTGGGGTGCCAGGGTTGGGTTACAAGCGCGGTTTGGCCGATGACTTGGTCATCACCCCCCACGCTTCGCTGCTCGTCCTGCCGCTGCGACCGCGAGCGGTTCTCCAGAATATGGAGCGCCTCAGGCGGCTGGGCATGCTGGGGATGTACGGTTTTTACGAAGCAGCAGACTTCACCCCGGCGCGCCTCGCCGTTGGCCAGCAGATGGCAATCGTACAGTCCTACATGGCTCACCACCAGGGGATGATCATGCTCTCGCTGGTCAATTATTTACGGGGCGATGCGATGGTCCGGCGCTTCCAGTGTGATCCGCGTATCCAGAGTGTAAAACTGCTGTTATTGGAGCAAATTCCAAGAGATGCCCCTATCGAGCGGCTGAATACCGGAGGTTCGCCGGGATTGCACCTCATTCGGCCCCGCAACCTGGCCACGCCCTGGCAAGTGGATCCGCAGGCGCCGCAGCCCAGGGTGCATTACCTCTCGAATGGGCACTACAGCCTCCTGATTACCGCTGCCGGCGGCGGTTACAGCGCCTGGAAGGACATAGATCTGACCCGTTGGCGGTCCGATACCACCTTGGATAACTGGGGGACCTGGATCTACATCCAGGACCAGGAAACCAGCGCGACCTGGTCGTCAAGCCTCCAGCCTACTTTAGTGGTTGGCGATGAGCATGAGGTCTTCTTCAGCAGTCACTTTGCCGAGTTCCGTCGACAAGACGGCCTTCTGGCTCAAGCGACCCAGGTCTTTGTCGCCCTGCAGGATGATGTGGAGGTTCGCCTGGTGACCATAACGAACCACGGGGACCAGCCTCGGCGTCTGCGCTTGACCAGCTATGGTGAGGTCGTTCTCACTCCCCAGTCTACTGATGCCCGCCATCCGGCGTTCAACAAGTTGTTCATCGAAAGCGAGCCGCTGCCAGGGGGCAATGGTTTGTTGTTCCGCCGCCGGCCGCGTTCTGGGTCGGAAGAAGGCATTCATCTGGTCCATTCAGTGGTGACCAGCATAGGTGAGATAACTGTTGTATCGCCCACGCTGGAAGCTGACCGCGGCCGGTTCCTGGGGCGCGGCCGCACCACCCGATCTCCGGCTGCCTTGGAATCCGGTTCGCTGCCTGGGATCGGTACCTCTCTGGACCCGATATTTTCGATTAATCAGGAAGTCTATCTGCCGCCACATGGCACCTTCAGCTTGGCTTTCTTGACGGCTGCAGCGGCCTCGGCAGAGGGCTCCCAGGCCATAATTGACCGCTACTCATCTCTGGGTGCAATCCAGACCGCCCTGGAACAGGCCCGGGTGCTCGCAGAAGTAGAAATGAACGAGCTGGAGATTTCCACCACCCAGTTGAAGGATTTTCAAACCCTGTTGTCTCTGTTGCTTTTCCCATCTCCTGCTCTGCGGGCCAGCCCCGAGCGGTTGGCTGCTAATCAGAAAGGCCAGCCAGGATTATGGCCTTTTGCTATTTCAGGAGATTACCCCATCCTGCTCGCTGAGTTAGGGACCGAGCAGGAGCTTACCTTGGCCCGAGAGTTGCTCCAGGCGCACACCTACTGGCGCGGGCGCCAGCTCATGGTCGATCTGGTGTTCTTAGACAAGCAGGGCACCAGCTATAACCAGGAGCTCAGCTCACAGCTCTACCGCTTGGTCGCGAGCACGAAGAGCGAAGGATGGCTCAACCGCCGCGGGGGCATTTTCTTGCTCAATGCAGACCAGATGGGAGAGGTAGACCGGATTCTCTTGGAAACAGCTGCACGAGTGGTGCTGGACGGCACTCGGGGCACTCTGGCTGAGCATCTTCAGCATACCCCGGCGCTCGACCATAAACCCTCCCGGCTGCCACTCTTTTCTCCTGCGCTGCCCGGCGTGGTAGACCTGCAGCCGACTGTACCCCTGCCCCGTCCGCAAGGCCTGCTATTTGATAACGGCCTGGGTGGTTTCAGCCCGGATGGAACCGAGTATTGCATCTTCCTGGAGCCTGGACAGGCTACTCCCGCTCCCTGGGTCAACGTGATCGCAAACCCGCATTTCGGTTTCCTGGCATCCCAGTCCGGGCTGGGATTTTCCTGGGCTCAAAACAGTGGCGAAAACCGGTTGAGTACTTGGGGAAACGACCCCGTCTCCAATGAGCCACGCGAAGCGTTGTATTTGCGAGATGAAGAAACGGCTGTCGTCTGGTCACCCACCGCCCAGCCTGCTCCTTCCCCGGCTCCCTATCTGGCTCGTCATGGCGCCGGATATACGATCTTCGAGCACCATAGTCATGGCCTGCGCCAGCAGCTGCGGGTGTTCACCCCGCCGGATGCTCCGCTTAAAATCCTGCAGCTCCATATGGAAAACACCTGGGATCGGGTGCGGCGCATCACCGCCACTTATTACGTGGAATGGGTGTTGGGGGTAGGTCGAGAAAGCTCTCAGCAGTATTTGATCCCCGAATTCAATAGCGATCCTCAGACTTTGCTGGTACGCAACCCTTATAATACCGAGTTCTCGGAACGCGTGGCCTTCGTTTCAGCCAGCAACCCCCTGCACGGCCTCACCGCCGACCGGACGGAGTTCCTTGGTCGTCTGGGCAGCCTGGAGCAGCCAGCTGCACTCAAGCGAATTGGCCTGGCGGGGACAGTAGAGGCGGGGCTGGACCCCTGCGCCGCCCTACAACTTCACATCGATTTCCAGCCAGGCGCTTCGGAACAAATTTACTTCGTGTTGGGACAGGCCGATGACCGGGATGCTGCCCTGGCTTTAGTACGCCGCTACCTGGACCCTCAGCAAGTGCAGACTGCCTGGGAGGCCAATAACCGGTTTTGGAATGACCTGCTGGGTACGGTTCAGGTTCACACCCCCGAAGCCGCTTTTGACCTGCTGATCAACCGCTGGCTGCTGTACCAGACCCTGGCCTGCCGGATCTGGGGACGAACCGCCTTCTACCAATCCAGCGGAGCCTATGGGTTTCGTGACCAGCTTCAGGACATTCTTGCACTGCTGCACGTTGCTCCGCAGTTAGCCCGCGAACACCTGTTGCGCGCCGCCCGGCACCAATTCGAGGCCGGGGACGTGCTGCATTGGTGGCACCCGCCTTCCGGGCACGGAGTGCGCACCCGGATCAGCGACGATATGCTCTGGCTGCCTTATGTGACCGCTGACTATGTCAGCCTCACCGGCGACGAAACGGTCTTGTCCGAGAAGATCCCCTTCCGGCATGCACCCCTGCTGGAGCCGGGGCAAGACGAGCGTTATGGGCATTACCAGGAAACCAGCGCAACTTATACCTTATTCGAGCATTGTCGTCGTGCGCTGGAAAAGGGGATGACCTCCGGGCCGCACAACTTGCCCCTGATGGGTAGCGGGGATTGGAATGACGGTATGAACCGGGTGGGAATCGAAGGCCGCGGCGAGAGCACATGGCTGGGTTGGTTTCTTTATAGCACCCTCAATCGCTTTGCTGACCTGTGTGAGCGGCGTGGCCAGGAAGAGCCTGCAGCTGGCTATCGTCAGCGTGCCTCTGACCTGGCTCAAGCTATCGAACACAGCGCCTGGGACGGTGAATGGTACTTGCGCGCTTTTTATGATGACGGCTCTCCCCTGGGCTCCTCAGAGAACCCTGAATGCCAGATCGATTCAATCGCCCAATCCTGGGGGGTTATTTCCGGTGGCGGGGACCCGCAGCGCCTAGCCAGGGCTATGCGGTCGGTCTCTGAGCGCCTCGTGCAACCTGTTCAGCAGCTGGTCCTGCTGTTTACGCCTCCCTTCGACAAGACGCTGCGCGATCCTGGTTACATCAAAGGCTATCCTCCCGGTGTGCGTGAAAACGGTGGGCAGTACACCCATGCTGCCTTGTGGTCTGCCTGGGCTTACCTCGGGTTGGGACAGATTGAAGCAGGTTTTGAATTATTTCAGCTTCTGAACCCGATCATGCACGCCAATAACTCCGAAAAAGCCGCCCACTACCGGGTAGAACCGTATGTGGTTGCGGCGGACGTTTACGGTGCCCCACCTTTTACCGGGCAGGGCGGCTGGACCTGGTATACAGGATCCAGCAGCTGGATGTACCGCCTGGGTCTGGAGGGGTTTCTGGGTTTGAAGAAAAGAGGGGATCAGCTTGAAGTGGACCCACGTATTCCCCGGAACTGGCCAGGTTTTCGCTTCACTTACCGGTTTGGACCGGCAATCTATGAGTTTCAGGTGCAGAATCCAGGGCACGTCAATCAGGGAGTGCAGCAAGTGTCCTTGAATGACCGGGTGCTCCCGGATAAGGTGATCCCTCTCTCGCAGGATGGCGGCATATATAAGATACTGATCGTGATGGGCTGAGCGTCTGCCGCATTCGTTCCCTCGCTGCTGCAGGAGTAACTCGAGCCAGAAGATCAGACATTGCCAAATTCTTCCCAATACTCCCGGAAGTGGCTGGCAATGTCTTCATCAGTCTGTCTAAAATCTTTGACCCGGTACCGGTGCCCGCTGTGTTTATCTTTGGGATTTTGTTCGAAGTACTCGCCCAGACAGCTGTCAAAACCACTCGGCAAGATGAAAATGGCAGTAAATCTCTCGAACGGTTTCCATCGGGTCAGCAACGATCCGTTCTGCGCCAGACCTGGGGATCCCTCATTTTTCTGCTACTTCTGCTTTCCCTGGCCTGGGTTCTTGCTTGTGCCGTGCTTTTTACAGGTCTCCGGAAAGCGCGCACAGATTTGGTGTCCCCTCAGCTGAATTTTTGGAACTTTAACTGAAAATCCGTCGTCCTACATGTGAAATGAGGCACAAATTACCCTTTGGCATGCGTCTATGGAGGCATTGGGTTTTCTCCATGTCTCTTAACTCAATATGGAGGTCAAATGATGCTAAAAGCATTATTCACACTTTTCATGCTGGTTGGCATTGGTTTTTCAGCAGCCTGCAGCCCCAACCAGACCAGCCCCACCCCTGAGCCGAACATGCCCAATCCGGCCTCCGTTTACTGTGAACAAAATGGAGGAAAACTGGAGCTCAGGCAGGATGCATTGGGGGGAGTTGCCGGTATCTGCATTTTCCCTGATGGAAGCGAGTGTGATGAATGGGCTTACTTTCGCAACGAGTGTAAGCCTGGGGATTCATTGGTGAAGACTGCACCCGCCGCCTCACCCGTGGGACATGAATCCACTCCATCGATCACCTCCGAAGTCGCCAGCGATGGTTGGAAAATCTACCGGAACGAAGAAATAGGTTATAGCTTTCACTATCCTGCGGATACGGCTGTCACCATGAACGAAGACCCACAGAAAAGCCTCACAATCAGTGGGCTCCAGGTGGAGAATGAGAATTGGCCGCAGATTTCGATCAGCCACCCACCTGACCGCGCAGAATACCGTCCGCCCGAAGATGCAGACCTGCTACAATGGCTGACCGACCACTTTCTATTGGGTGAAGAGCGTATGCCGGACGTGCAAATCGCCGGAACCGCTGCCGTCCATCTCCGCCATGAGCGCAGCCCGCAGTCCTATGCCTTTGACCGTTACTACTTTGCCAGGTCTGGCCAGTTGTACATGATTGTGATCGGCCATGTCGGGGATAAGGAAGACTGGAAAGTCTATAATCATTTCTTGGAGAATTTTCAATTCGAGCCGTAATTGTCAATCACTTTAGGCCTCGAATCACGATCCCTCCACCAACTTTATCCTTGCATCTGCACCTATCATCTGGCATAATTAAACAGATGACCATCGATATCGATGAAACCACAGTAAAACGCAATGAATTCAGCCTCTGGCTCGCCTGGACCCTCGCCACTGCGCTCGGTATGCTCATCGGTTACCTGCCCCTCGCTTTCCTGGTCGGTTCGCTCGACCTGGGCGTCGCCCGCGTCATCGTCCCTATCATCTCTGGCATCCTTCTCGGTTTGTCCCAATGGCTGGTGCTGCGCCCCTACATCTCAAAATCCTATGACTGGATTCTTTACAACGCCGCCGGATGGGTGGTCGGCTTTACCCTCGGTTTGTTCGTCGTGCAGCTTTTATCCAAAACCCCAGTCGGAATGCTCCTTGGTTTTGTGTTTTTCGGTGTGATTGTCGCCGTATTCCAATATCCCGTCCTGCGCCGTGAAATCCCCCACCTGGGAACCTGGATACTTGCCAACGTTATCGGTTGGACGCTCGGAGCTTACCTCAGCCAGCTGGCGGCCGGCGTTTTCTTCCAAAATTCAGTGCCAACCACTTTCACCAGCGTGCTCGTCACCGTCGGCATCACCGGGCTGGTCGCCGGCGCCATCACCGCGTTAGCGCTCATCTGGATCGTCCGCAAACCTGATCGACTCGCGGCTTGAGTGTAAATATTAAAGAGGGTATGTATGGTTTTTGGAGGAAGTTCCCGCAGAAGTAGCAGCGGTTGTAGTGGAAGGCTTTTGATAGCCGCAGTTCTCGTCGTTATCTCACTCATCACCTATTTTGGCGTCCAGTCCACTAACACCGTCACCAAGGAAGTCCAGCACATCAGTATGAGCACAGATCAGGAAATCGCCATGGGGCTGCAGGCTGCTCCTGAAGTGGCCGACCAGTTCGGGGGTCTGGACCTCAACCAGTCTGACCAGGGACGCCTACAGCAGATCGGGCAGCGCATCATCCAGGACTCCCCCGCAGGCACCACCCCTTACCAGTACGCCTACCACTTGCTTGCCGACCTGCAGACCGCCAACGCTTTCGCCCTACCCGGAGGGCAGATATTTATCACCCGCGCCCTCTACGACCAGCTTCAGACTGATGGCGAGCTGGCTGGCGTGCTCAGTCACGAAACCGGGCATGTCGTCGCCCGCCACTCCGCCGAGCAGATCGCCAAGGCCGAGCTTACTCAGGGTCTTACCGGCGCGGCCGTCATTGCTGCCTGCGACCCAAACAGCTCCAACGGCTGCATCGCCGCCTCCTCAATAGCCGCCATCGTCGGTCAGCTCATCAACATGAAATACAGTCGAGATGACGAAACCGAAGCCGACTGGCTGGGTGTATGCTTCATGAATGACAGCGGCTTCGACCCCCAGGACATGGTCAAGCTCCTGCAAATCCTGGATACACTCAGCCAGGGAGCCAGTCCCCCTGATTTCCTCAGCACCCACCCCAATCCCGGCGACCGCATCCTCCAGGTTCAAACAGATATCCAGAACCTGGATCAGTGCCCGTAGAGACCCCCCGCTGGGGAACCTGCGCCAACCCCGACAAAGTTATTAAAAAGTTCCACACCGGTCACGTGATGATAACCAAGGCGTGGAGGTTATAGAAAACGGTACTTGTCAGCAGCGTCTAAGCAGCTTGCAGTGCGGCATCCTGGACGGTCGTTAGCGATGGGGGCGGCTTTTGCGGCTCTCACAGAAAAAGCCGGTGCTTGGTCCGCTCCCGCAGCTTTCGCGTGGGTAAAGCCTTCCGTTACCAATTTACCCGTTGATTGACTTCACTTTCAAGCTGTGATACAAATAAATAAAATTCGAGCCGTTCTCTATCCAGGACAGCTCAGGCCCATTCGGCACCATGAAATGATCTACCCAAACGATACAGAAACCAGTACGCAGATAAAAGCCTCCAGCCGTGAAAAGAGGCTTTAATCGCACAGGATAAGCCCATGAATCAGGATTTAACTGATAGGTCGCCAGCTTGCAAATTTTCGCATCGAACGCGTTCTCGGGCATGGCGGGATGGGAACCGTTTATTATGGACAGGATATTAAACTGCAGCGTCCCGTGGCTATCAAAGTCATCGACTCGGGTCACCAGGAAAAAACCTCCTACATCGAGCGTTTTGTCCAGGAGGCGCGTGCCCTGGCAGGCTGGAGACACGAAAATATCATCCAGATCCATTATGCAGATGATGAAAATGGTCTGTATTATTTTGTTATGGAATATATCGAAGGCCAAAACCTTCAGCAGATCTTGGCAGAATATACATCAAACGGGGAGCTGGTCGAAATCGAAGATGTACTGCGCATTGGTACAGCCATTGGCAGCGCTTTGGATTTCGCCCACGAGCATGGTGTAATTCACCGCGATGTCAAACCGTCCAATATTTTTGTTGAACGCAGCGGTCAGATCGTGTTGGGCGATTTCGGCCTGGCTCTGGATGTCCAGCAGGGCTCGGTTGGAGAAACTTTTGGTACTGTCCATTACATTGCTCCTGAACAGGCACAGCGATCCAGTGATGCAGTCCCAGAATCAGACCTGTATTCAATGGGCATCATCCTGTATGAGATGTTAACCGGCATTCTGCCTTTCGACGATCCTTCACCCACCAGTGTGGCTGTGCAGCAAATAACCCTGTCGCCTCCACCACCCAGACAAATTAACCCGCAACCTCAACGAGCAAGTAGAAGCCGTTCTGCTCAAGATTTTGAGCAAATCTCCAGGTGAGCGCTACCACTCCGGTTCCGAATTTATGGCAGCCTTGAAAGATGCTCTGGAGGCAACACCAATATCAACCGCTGGCAAAATCGAGTTACCTCCTCAACCTCCAGGTCTGCCGCCGCCTCACGTATCTCTCGTTCGTACTTATTCGCAGGTTTCGATCGCTCAAACCGTTCAGAAAAACCTGGACGCCAGGCTATCGCAAGCTTCGCCTGAACCCACCCTGCAAGTTAACCCCCCATCTGCCGATCTGGCATCTCTACCAGCCAATGAGAAAGTAGAGAGTACGTCGGAAATCCCTGCACCTGAAGATCACCCGGTGGAACCCACCCAGGTGACTCCCATGCCACCGGACCTTTCGGCCGGTGGCACACGCGCGTAAGCCGTCACCATCCAGGCGCATTATCCTGGTGATCGGCTTGATCACCGGGTGTCTGTTGGTTGTCATTGCCGCGGGATTCGCCTTATCAACAGTTTTTATAAACCGGATGGTTGGCTCGGATCAAGCGAACCAGGTAATCCAGGACAGCCAGTTCACCTCTTCACCCCCAGCCATTTCTACCGAGGGTAGTGTTAGCAACCTCACTGCCATTCCCGCCGAGGATAACCCGAACAAACAGCGTTTTATCCTGTACTACGATGCCAACAGTTTCTATATCTTGCAGGTAACCGGCGATAAAACCCCCGTTTCGCCAATCAGTTTTGAGCGCCTGGATAAAATGGATGTACCGTCTAATCGTTTCTCTGGCCAACAGTGGGCAAAATATTATGGGACCATAAAGCCTGGTGTCTGCATGCGCCTCGAGATCATTGACAGCTCACCTTACCTGCGCCCACCAGAATGCAACAATCAGTACGTCTCCACGCGCACCCCATCCCGGGATGACCCAGGGATTTTCTGGACGCCTACCGAGGGTAGTGAACAGTTTCGAGTAAATTGGGAAAACGAAGAAGTGTCACGCTGTGAAATCAACGCCGGTATTTGTGAAATTTATTTGCCATAGATCAACCCATTTTCCAATTCCGAAAGAACGGGAACAGTTAAGTTTAAGCCCTGCCCCGGCCTTGGACAAAATTGTATACGATAACGATCAGGGCTACCACGAGCAGCAGGTGGATGAGGTTGCCGCCTACTTGTCCTACAAATCCTAAGAGCCACAATATAACCAGAACCACTGCGATAATCCAAAGCATCTTATACTCCTTTTATCTCTATCCCATATAGACGGTGAATGAATTCCTCTTCTCTTACAAAATGGCATGCATTCAAATTGGGGGCTACCCGGGATGCTGCCGAGGGGCGGGTTTGAGTAAAACACCCAGTAAGAGCCCGGCTGCCAGGGTGATCGACATGGTCACCCAGGGGTATTTGGTAGCCTTCTTGCTGAAACCGCCTGGAACTTTGTCTGCCACATCCTGTGCTTTAGCGTTGTATTCATTCAATCCATGTCCAACGTCCTTATTCAGGGTCTTTACTGCCTCAGTCACCATTTCCTTTGTGCTGTCACTCAATTGTTCGAATTTTCTGCTCAACCGGGTGACGACATCATCCCCCAACGTCACTAAATCCTTTTTTATGCTGTCCAATCCTGCCAGGCTGTCCTCCCCTAACGTTGCAAGATTCTCCTTCGCCTGGTCGACGTCCTGGTTAACTTTGTTTTCAAATGCCTTATCGTTCATAATGTGAACTCCTTAATCCTTCAGATATGCTGCCCCTGCTGTTATTGCCGGCGCTGCGGGCAGCGTCACGCGCCGGGTATTGAAACGCTTCTTTTGACAACCAATCCCTGGCTGGATAAGCGAGGGAGCGGTTCAAAATCAATAAATCAAATCTATTCTATAACAGGCGCCAGCGGCATACATCCACTGACCGGGGGAACTTTTACTCCGCCTGTTGGGGGAAATTTAGAAAAGAAGGTTGGCCCAGGTTGTTCGCTGTAGGTTCCCCCATTTTGTTATTCAGCGAGGTCCGGCTTGCTGCCGGGATAACTCAAACCTGCGCGGTTATCGATAATGTGCTGAGAGCAGCAAAGGATAAAACTCGATCAGCTGTCCGAGTG
>CAVOSB010000027.1:0-99595 GCA_963698765.1 uncultured Chloroflexia bacterium | reverse complement strand
GCGCCCACTACGGCAACCTGGCAGGCGCCAGGGATATCGTTTTCCACCCCGGCTCGTACTTTGGCAATCCACCAGAGCGGGTGCTGCCGCTGGCCATCGAGCGGCTGGAGATCCTGGTCCAGGAGCTGCGCCGGGGCGGCAACCCGGTGACCCTGCGTCCTGAGACCATGGGCAAATCGGCCATGCTGGGTTCGCTGCAGGACACCCTGGAGATGAGCCGGTCAATCCCCGGCGTGCTCCCCTGCCTGGACTTCGCCCACCTGCACGCCCGCGCCGGCGACGGCTCGATGAACAGCTACGCGGAATGGGCCGCCGTCCTGGAGGAGTACGGGAAGGTCCTGGGAGAAAGCAGCCTGCAGGATCTGCATATCCACCTTTCGGGCATCGAATACGGGGAGAAAGGCGAGAAGAACCACCTGCCGCTGGAAGAAGCCGACCTGGATCTGAAAGCACTGTTCAGGGCGCTGCTCGATTTCAACTGCGGCGGACGGATGCTTTGTGAGAGCCCCTTGTTGGAAGAGGACGCCCAGAGGCTGGTACAGTGGTGGTTGGAAGCCGGCGGCCTGGTTGGATGAGGCGGAATGACTTTGCGAGCCCAGGCCTTAGGACCTTGGCGATGGGAAGCCTTCCGCGCAGCTTTGAGTTCAGGATGTCACTGACTGACGATTCGCAACAGCTTACCCGGTTGGTGGGCAGACTTCTGGTCATCAGGTATGTGCCGACCCGGCTGTTGATTTACTGTAGACGCTTCCCAGGTGAACGTTTCGGTAAGCTATTCTGCCAGGGTCTTCGATAATTGCTCCAGGAGCTGCCACTTGCAGGATAGCGCAGCTAATCTGCTCGAAGTCTGCCCGGTAATGGTTGGAGCTCTTAAGTGCCAGGATCTGCATGTCTTGCGGTTCGATGTCTACCTGGCGGAAATATGACTGGTCGTTGGCTTGCGTCCGGCGGCTGACCACTACCACCTGGATATCATCGACCTGGAGGTTGGCCATTTTTCCAAGGCTGGTTGAGATACCTTTAAACATGGGGCCGGTTGGCAGGAAATCTCCTTCGAAGAGACGTTTGACACGGAATGTGGCAAAGAATGGTTCCTGTCCTGGTACCAGCTTTCCTCCCAACCCGGTGAAGATGTCTGCGCCTTCTCCGGCCTCAAATGCCATCTGGGCTACAGCAGGGTCGAATATTAATCCCAGGGCTGAACGTGGAGCGTGGCACCGAACCAGCGCTTCGAGCAGCCCGGGGGTATCGGATGTTCCGCCAGCTCCAGCGTTATCCTGTACATCCGCCAGGATTACTGGGCGAGTCTGAGAGCGGGCTATCTGGATGCTTTTTTCGACTGCTTCATCTGGGCTGAGTAGGTCAGGAATAAATTCTGCGGCACGCGCTTCAATCGACTGCAAGAGCCAATCCACTGCCTTGTCAGCTGCACCCTGAGTTGGGGCGTAGGCAAAAATGGAAGGCCCTGTATTTGGCATATCGGCGAGAGGAAACCCAGCCATAATCGTCGTAGAAAATAAATGCAGGTCTTTCTCGATCTCACCCAGTCCAGCGTAGATGGATCTGCAGGGTTCCCGATGGGTGGATTGGGTGGTGATGGGCATCAGGAATGGGACACGTTGGAATGATTTTCTCATTTCTACGCCCTGCAATAGTCGGTCGAGAAGCTGTGCGCTGCGGATACCGGTATCATAAATATCGACATGGGGATAAGTCCGGTATCCCACCAGTGCAGAGGCTAATTCGAAGGTTTCTTCCGAGATATTGCCATGCAGATCCAATGAGGCGACAATGGGTACATCTCCCAGGATAGCCCGGATGCGCTTCAAGATTTCTGTTTCGCCAGCGCGATAATTTTCAAAAACCATGGCGCCGTGCAGGTCGAGGTAGACGCCATCAAACGGACCGGCACTAGTGAGGCCGTTCTCGATAAGCCCCATAATGTACTCGAATGCTGCCGTGATTACCTGGTTGGCAGGTTCGGCTGCTGCCCAAATGATGGGCACAATCTCAAAACCGAGCTGTGCGGCCTGGTTAATGAAGCCGCAGACTGCGCGGTTGACCGTTTTAAGCGATATCCCAGAAGCTGTTCCTTATCCAGGTAACCAGCATACGGCCCGGAATGATTGTTGAAATCGTTGAGCGTGGTGGGAATGGGTGAAAAGGTATTGGTTTCGTGCAAGAATCCAGCTATTGCGATGCGGGTCAAGGTGTTCTCCTTGCTAGTGAACAGATCGGAAGACACGGGAGTATGCCCTCGACTACTATAATAACAAAGAATATCGTCTCTCAATATAACATGAGGCTCATCAATAGACTCGTCTAAGACGTTTGAGTATTCAGGACAAGGGATCCATTTCGTCGACAGATCGAATTGTGACATTATGGCATGGTCAATATGACAAAAGTCATACTTGGAATTGTACAATTTTATGCTAACATTTCACTCTATAGAAAACACTTTCATTTACTGAGAGTAGTCAAATATCGACTCGGGACTACACGCACAAACCCATGCCGAACTCGAGTTTTATCATCTCAATATCAATACCTGTAGGTTAGGATCGAAAACCCTGTATCTTTGGCAGGGTTTTTTTTATCTAAAAGAAGGACATGAGGAGCTAAACGGATGGCTAAAATCCTTCTATTGCTAACCAGTGCCCGGAAGAACGGATTTACTGCGGGTTTGCTAAAGGAAGCTGCCAGTGCAGCAGAGAAAATCCCGGGTGTGACAGTCGAGATTCTGCATGCATTTGATTACAAATTTGGTCCTTGCAACAGTTGTTTCAGCTGCATTCGCCATTCGGAGAAATTTTGCAGCCTGGATGATGATATGGGCCAGAATGGTAAGGGGGGTTTGTTCGCTAAACTGATGGATATCAATGGATTGATCATTGCTCAGCCGGTGCATTTTTGGGGTTCAGCCGCCATGACGCATCTGTTCATCGAGCGGTTATATCCTTTCCTGTCCCACGATGATCTTCATGGTCTTCCATTTGCCTCCATATCATGCGCATGCAACCAGGGGATGATGCGGGTAGCGGATGTCGAACTGGCGAAATGGGCTTTTACGCTCAAATTCTTGTTCATCGAAGGCCTGCCAGTGCACACGGTGTTCTACGAGAAAGCCCGCCTGCAAGCCCGCTACCTTGGAGAAAAGGTAGCACAGGCTGCCATTAGAGATGAAAAAGAAGGGCGCCATCACCTCAGTGATGAAGAATCATGGTTTTACTATATGGATAAACCATGGAATGCCCTGGAGCCGTATCTGGATAACCTGACACTTGGCACTTTCAACTGGCAGGATTCGATGATCGAGTATGCTTTATCGCAGAATACGGTGAATAACCCTGAATCACGCCTCATGCTTGAAGAGGCGCGCACCGCACTGATTGAAACTCTGAATGCCTGGAACCTGCAGGACATGCGTACGGCGCAAAAATTGCTGCTCAAAGCCAGTGCACTGTGGACTCATGCGACTTTTCTTGAAGCCAGTCCAAAATTAGGAATGAATGTGAATATTCCTGAGACTTACCGGCCTCTGCAATGAGCAGCATGACAAATCCATGAACCATGAAATCACTGCTGGATAATCGAGAGCTCCTTAACAGCAGCAAGGCAGGAGGATAATTCGTGGAATCTACAAACATCCCCGAACCTGTTAGGCGGAAGTGGCTGAATCCGGAAAAAGCACGCTCTCTGTTGGCCGGGCACGGCATTTATGTGGCATTGCTCGTCCTGGTTTTCATCTCAGTGCTGCTTTCCCCGGCTTTTTTTACGGTATCGAACTTGTTGAATGTGCTGCGCGCCGCGGCGGTTTTGGGAATTGTGAGCATTGGCCAAACCTTTGTGATTTTGGGGGGCGGCATCGATCTCTCGGTGGGCGCAACCATGGGTACGGTGGCCATCGCCATCTCGGAAATCACGCGTGGCTCGAACGATAACGTGCTCATAGGAATCCTGGTCTGCCTTGGAATTGGCCTGCTCATCGGTCTGGCAAACGGCTTGCTGATTACCAAGCGTAATGTTCCTCCCTTCGTGGTTACCCTGGGGATGCTGATTTTCGTAGAAGGTGCACGGCTGGCGTACACCAAGGGCATCATCAGTGGGCGACCGGCGCCGTTTATCCGGCAATTGGCCATCGTCCATGGCGCCCTGCCAACTCCCTTGATCCTCCTGGCGGTCCTGATACTGATCTCTGCCATAATTCTCTACCGGACACCCTTCGGCCGGCGTTTATACGCTGTAGGTGGAAACCGGGAGGCCGCCCGCTTTACCGGGATCCGGGTGGATCGCGTGATCATCGCCACTTACCTGATCTCAGGTCTGTTCGCGGCGATTGCCGGACTGGTGCTTAGTGGATACATCGGATACGGCGACCGCTACCTGGGCCGTGGATTCGATATGGATTTGATCGGCGCAACGGTCATCGGGGGAACTACCTTCGCCGGCGGAGTGGGTGGCATTGGCGGGACGATTGTTGGCGTCCTGATGCTGACCAGCATGTTCAACATCGTCCTGATCCTGGGCTTACCTGTTGAGGTTCAGCTGCTCATCAAGGGTTTTGTCATCATTGGAGCGGTGTTGATGTACACAGTGTTGCAGCGGAAAAGGTCATAGCTGCGGCCTGTGCAAAGGATTTCAACCATGGATTTTTAGAAATCCGACGGCAATTAATCAGAGAAAGGAGGTTGAAGCAAATTAAAAACATATCTGTTTGACTGGAAATTCAGGCAGGTCAAGGAAGAGATCGAAATATTTTGAGGAGACTAAAGATGGAAGACAAATCAGTTAATAATCTTGTAGACGATTACAGAAATAATCGCCTATCTCGCCGCGGATTCCTTCGGGCAGCTACTGCCCTGGTCGGCGTGACGGTGGCCGAGTCGCTCCTGATCAGCTGCCAGGCAAATCCCCCAACGGCTGAAGAAGTCAAAGAAAGCAGTTGCTGAAGCAACCGCCGCTCCCGCAAAGCCAGCGTCATCATCAGCCCGGTCACAGGATGGTGATCAACTGGGAAGACTGCACGCGCTACAAGAAGGATCCCCCCTGGACGATGGCCAACCCGACCCAGGGCCCGACGAACTCCTGGGCTTTAATGTTGGACGGCCATACCGACTATGGACGCCTGGAAAAATACAAAGACTATTTCAGCGATTATTACTATGCTGATTTCAGGCGGCAATGCAGCCAAGCAGATCAGCGACCTGGAAAGCATCCTGGTTAAAAATCCGGATATTATCATCGGCGGGGCGCTTGGCGCGGCCGGCAAGTCGATCTTCGACCAGGCTTATGATTTGGGCATCCCGTTGGTGATTGGCCAGCTGCCCTATGAATTTGTAAAGTTCACCAGCTTTGTCAACCCGGATAACTGGATCATCGGTGCAAAGTTTGCCGATTGGATCGCCCGGAAATTAAACGGTGAAGGCAAAATTGTCATGACCAGCGGTATCGCTGGCACCGACACGGCTGAAACCCGCCTGTCAGCGGCCAAGGAGGTATTCGCCAACTATCCGGGGATCGAAGTCCTGGCGCACGGGTACATGGACTGGTCGATCAGTAAGGCCAAGCAGGGTTTCGAGGCCTGGCTGGCCTCTTACCCGCAGATCGACGCGGTCTGGTCGGACAGCGCCTTCATGGCCTGGGGTGCGATCGAGGCATTCGTCGAAGCCAAGCGCGATATCCCTCCAATCACGGCCGAGCCGCTTAACGGCTTCCTTAAGCTGGCCAAGCAATATGACGTCGATTTCTTCGCTGCGGCTATCCCAATGCCTACGGGCTTGATTTTGTCGACATGGCCGTCAGTGTCTTGATGGGCGAGGTCGTTCCGAGATTCAAAAACATCCCTAGCACTGAGTTCGAAGTAGACAAGCTTGATCAGTATTTGAAGCCGGAAGCGTCTGATGACCTGTGGGTCGATTACCGCTTCCCCTACACCTGGATCGAGAAACTGTTCCCGAAATAAGAGTTTGGAGGGCTTTCCTGCACCAGTAAATTGACAGGCGCGCTGAGCGGCCCAAGCGCGGATTGGGTAATTTGTACGTTTCTACAACCGAGTTATTCTTGTGGCGCTCAGCGCGCTGGAAACTGGTCCAATACAATTAAGCAACGATGAAAGAAGCACAGGCGCTTATGTCCGATGATGCTCTCGAGCTGGAAAATATAACCAAAACATTCCCTGGCGTCCGGGCGCTGGATAACGTTTCGTTTAGCTGCTCATGTGGTGAAATCCACGCGTTGGTCGGCGAAAATGGGGCCGGAAAATCGACCCTGATAAATATCATCGCCGGGGTGATGCCACCGGACCATGGTTCGGGGTCCATGCGGGTTTTCGGTAAAGAAGTGAAATTCCGCAGCCCGGCCGAGGCCCAACACGCTGGGATTGGCGTGATCTACCAGGAATTCAACCTGCTTCCTTGGTTAACTGTGGCTGAGAATATCCTGGTCAGCCAGCTGCCGGTAAATCGGTTCGGGTTGGTTAGCCGCAGGAAGATGGTTGAGGCTGCCCGAGGCCCTTTGTCTTCACTGGGCATGCCGATTGATCTCACTCTAAAGGTCATCGATTTGAGTGTTGCCGAGCAGCAGGTAGTGGAGATTGCCAAGGCCTTATCGCTCAACGCCAGGATCATGATCATGGATGAACCGAGTGCCGTCCTGGCTGGGCACGAATTGGAAAACCTGTTCAATGTATTGCGCGCCCTGAAAGCCCAGGGGATCACGGTCATCTATATTTCACACCGGCTGGATGAAATATTTGAGATAGCTGACCGGGCCACCGTGCTTAAAGACGGAAAGATGATGGGAACCCTGACGATAAAGGAAGCAGATAAATCGACCTTGATCCGTATGATGATTGGCCGTTCATTGGAGGATACCTTTCCAGCGTCAAGAAACCCGGCTGGCGAGGTGGTACTGGCCAGCCGTAACCTGAGTTCGGGGAAGAAAGTGCGCGATGTGTCGTTCGAGCTTCATAAAGGCGAGATCCTGGGGGTGGCTGGACTGGTCGGCAATGGCCAGGCTGAGTTGGCCAGAACGCTATTTGGAATTGATCAAATCGACACGGGTGAGATCATCATCGATGGCAAACAAATCAAGAGTCTCGATCCCCAAACAGCGGTAGACATTGGTATAGGGTTGGTTCCCGAAGATCGCAAGACCCAGGGACTGGTCCTGAGCCTGTCGATCCGCAAGAACATCACCATGCCAATCGTGGGCAATCTAACGCGTACTGGGAATGATTGATAACCTGCGGGAGACAGGGATTGTCAAACAGCAGGTTGAGGCTTTGGAGATAAAAACGCATAACCTCGACCAGGATGTACAGAATTTGAGCGGCGGAAACCAGCAAAAGGTGGTGCTGGCAAAGTGGCTCAGCACGCAGCCCAAGGTCATCATCCTGGATGAACCCACACGCGGCATCGACGTCGGAACGAAGATGGAAATGTACCACATCATGCGCGGCCTCGCCGAAAAAGGAACCGGGATCTTGATGATCTCATCCGAGTTACCCGAAATCCTGGGGATGAGCGACCGGATCCTGGTCATGCGCGATGGTGCGATTGCCGGCGAGCTGAGCAAGGATGAAGCCACCGAGGAAAGCATCCTGCGGCTCGCTATCGGAGAAGAATAATCCCGGGTGGGGTGCAGGTTAGCACCGGTTGGGAAAGGAACGGCTGAATGGCAACGATGGTTGAATCAAAAACCAGCTCAAAAATCCAGTTCCAGCGGGCTGTCAGCGAAAATTCCCTTGTGCTTACGATCTGGGGGGTGGTGTTAATTATGATGATCGTGGCATCGATCATCTCGCCGGATTTTCGCAGTACCGGCAACATGATCAATCTCTTGAAACAGGCGACGATCCCTGGCATCCTGGCGATCGCCCAGACGATCCTGATCCTTTCCGGTGCAATCGACCTTTCCATGGGAGCCGTGGTGACTTTTACCAGCCTGATTGCTGCCGGGTTGATGGACAGCCGGGAAGAGTTGATCTTCCCGATCGTCGTGTTGGGTCTTTTCATCGGAACCGCGATTGGTTTTATTCATGGCCTGCTGACCACCAGGGCAAAATTAGAACCATTTATTGTCACCCTGGGTACTTATTCCATCATCCTGGGTATCGGCTACTGGTACACCACGGTACCTGTTGGAGGGATTGCAAGCTCGTTGAGCGCTAACCTGTATTACGGTCAACTCGGACCTATTCCCAAGCCAATCTTCTATTTTGTGGGGATCTTTATCCTGTCCTATATAATGCTCAACTACACCAGGTTTGGCCGGTCGCTGTATGCAGTGGGAGGAAAACCGGAGGTGGCGCGAAAATCTGGTCTGAACGTTGAACGGATCAAACTCCTGCGTTTTACCCTAGCGGGCTTCCTGGTTGGGATCGCGTCGTTGATCGCCACGGCACGCATGGGGATCGGCGATCCGCTCGCCGGGCAGGGGATGGAGCTGGACGCCATCACCGCCACGGTCATCGGAGGCATCAGCCTGTACGGCGGCCGGGGCAGCCTGATCGGGACGCTGGCAGGGATATTAATTCTGGGATTGATCAACAACATCATGGTTATGCTCGACGTCAACATGTTTTACCAGCAGCTGATCAAAGGTACGATTGTCCTGTTAGCTGTTGCCATTTACAAACAACGCAACTAAAAATGAGGTCTACCATGGAAAAGAATTCGTCCGAATGGATGGGTGAAAACCGGGGTCTGACCAAAGAAGAAATCGTAGAGTTTCTTTCTGGCCCAATCGTCGCCCGCATCGCAACCGTGAAGGAGGATGGAGCTCCTTACATCGCCCCCATCTGGCAATACTATGATGGAGAAGTGATGTGGGTGATCCCGCGTGAGCGATCAATTTTGTCAAACATATCCGGCGCAGCCCGCGGGTAGCCGTCTCGTGCGCGTTTGATACCGCCCCCTGGACGTGTGTCCTGATCCAGGGCAGGGCTGAAATTGTTGAAGGCCCCAAACCGGTTGAGGGCCTGATCGCTGAGATCGGTGAACAGATGGCAGTCCGTTATCTGGGCGAGCATGGTGCGGAATATGCCAGCATAACGTGGGACCGGCCGCGCTATTTGATAAAGATCATTCCCGAAAAAATCACTTCCTGGACAGGGTCGGAGTGGGCAAATAAGTATACAAAGTGAAAGGGTTTGAAATGGACGGCAGATTCGAGCGTATCGACGGATATTTACAGGACAACCTGGAGCGCTATTTGCAGGATGTTGTTCGCTTGTGCGCCCAGCCGAGTGTATCCTCCACTGGACAGGGTGTGCGTGCTTGTGCCGACCTCGTTCATCAGCTGCTGTTGGAGCACGGGGTTGAAGCTGAAATTTATCAGACTCGTGGCAATCCTATTGTGGTTGGCAAGGCTCGAGGCAAATCGGACCGCACTCTACTTTTTTACAATCATTATGATGTACAGCCGCCAGAGCCTCTGGAGCTTTGGGACACACCGCCATTTGAACCAACCATAACCGACGAAGCGCTGTTTGCCCGCGGTGCAAAGGACGATAAAGGCGAATTTATCTCGCGCTTGGCGGCGCTTGACGCCGTGCGCAGTGCGTACGGAGAATTGCCATGCAATGTGATCTTCCTGGTTGAAGGCGAGGAAGAGAACGGTAGCCCGAATATCGCCCAGTTCGTCCTCGAGCACAAGGACATGTTAATGGCAGATGGCTCGATTTGGGAGGAAGGCGGCGTTGAAAGGGGGAACCAGCCTTCGCTGCTGCTGGGCGTGCGAGGGGTGTTATATGTGGAGATGACTGTAGAAGCGCTGAAGATGGACGCGCATTCCGGCCATGCCCATATTCTCCCCAACGCGGCCTGGCGAATGGTCCATGCCATCTCGCTTCTGAAAGACCGCAACGAGCGCATCCTCATCCCGGGTTTCTACGATCGTGTGCGAACATTCACCCCGGCTGAATTGGGGGCGTTCGATGCCTGGCCAGACATCGAGCCGGCATTACGCAATACATTCGGCATCGATAGGTTTCTGCGTGGAAAAAAAGGAAACGACCTGCGGAAAGCCGTCTTTGAGCCGACCTGTAATATCGCCGGCTTTGGATCCGGATACCAGGGTCCTGGAACCAAGACAGTGATCCCTGCCAAAGCGATGGCGAAAATCGACTTCCGCCTAGTGCCAGACCAGGACCCCGAGGACATTTATGCCAGGCTGCGCTCCTATCTGGATCAAAATGGACTTGAGGATATACAGATCCAGGTTCTGGGTAAAATGTGGCCGTTTACGACGCCGATGGATGATCCATTTGTGCAGCTCACCGCGGCACTTGCCCAGGAAGTTTACGGCAAAGAAACATTGATCGGTCCGATCACCGGGGGGAGTAGTCCGATTTATGCAGTTGGAGGCCCGCTCGACATCCCGGTGGTCAACCCCGGCATTGGTTACTGGGATAACCGCGCCCATGCGCCAAACGAGCATATTCGTATCCAGGATTTCCTGAATGGATCGCGTCACATCGCCCGCATCCTGGCGCGGTTTTAAAAACGGTACAGCAGCACGGGAACCTATCCCCACAGATATTTTCAGGAGGTCTTAGTGGCTTCCAAAGTTAGCTACAATGTACGTGCGCTGGATCGAGCGATCCGCATTCTGGACATGCTTGCAGAGGGGAAAACGCTCAAGCTGAATGGATTAAGTCAGCAGCTCGGAATGAGTACCAGCACGACCTATCGAATCCTGGAGACTTTGACCAATCACCAGTATGTAGCACACAATGAACGGAAAAAGGGGTACAGCCTGGGCATACGCTGCCTGGAGCTGGCAAGCGAGTACTATGCGAACAGCGATATCCGGCAGATAGCCTCCTCCGAGCTGGTAATCCTGAGAGACCAGACCCGCGAGACAGTACACATGGGTATCCTCGACCAAATGTGGGTGGTTTACCTTGAGAAGCTCCAGGGTCTATATGCAGTTGGGATCATGTCGTCGCGCATCGGTAGTCGCTCTCCGGCATACTGCACGGCACTGGGAAAAGCCCTCATCGCCTATAAGGATGTCGAGGAGGTTCGCAGTTTTTACCAACAGTCTGGGCTAAAGGTTTTTACGCCCAACACCATAAAGACGGAGGAAGAATTGCTGGCCGAGCTTGAGCGAGTTCGGGAGCAAGGCTTTGCCCTGGACCTGGAAGAACATGAACCCGATGTTGTGTGTGTCGGTGTACCCATTTTCAATGAGCAGGGTCACGTATGCGCGGCAATCAGCGTATCTGGACCGGCAAGTCGATTAGGAAAGCTGAAGGAAGACCGGAAATTGATCGATTGCACGTTAGAGGCTGCCCGAAGGATATCGAGAAAGCTGAAAAACCAAATCAAAGATGGTATAGTTTTTCCCGAGTAACGATTTCAGTGTTGTATTAATGGAGGCAAAGATGAAACTCTATATCCTGCCTGTTGGAGCTTGTGACGATGACAAAGGCAAAGTATTCACCCCCGGATACGGTGAAGGCTTGCGCGTGGTCGCCCCCAATTGGGCGGGACTGGTGCAGGTCGATGGGTTGAACATCCTGATCGATACCGGGATGCACCCAATTCACATTCAAAAACCGGAGGCGACCTTTGCGGGGGACTCCCTACGAAACGCTGATCCTCCCTATTATGCGCGAGCAGGATACTGTTGTCCACCAGCTTAACCGGCTCGGGTTGGAAGCGGAGGATATTGATATTGTGGTAAACACGCATCTGCACTTCGACCACTGTGGCTGCAACACGTTTTTCCCAAAAGCCACATTTTACGTTCAAAGAGATCACTTCCAGTTCGCGCTGACCCTTCCCGAGTCGTTTCCGCCGAAATATTTCCTGATCCCCGGGCTAAATTACAACTACCTGGATGGGGAATCGAGCCTGGTTCCGGGATTTGAGCTGATCCGCTGCCCTGGACATGTACCGGGGATGATGTGCATCGTACTGCGGCTCAAAAATTCCGGCACAATTGTCATCGCCAGTGACGCCATCTCGCTGAAAGAGAGTCTGGACGAGGACCGCTGGGAAGGTTTCTGGAACCCAACCCTGGCTCGCAGCAGTGGACGCCGTCTTGCTGCAATTGTGCGGGCTGAAGCGGGCAGTTTGTTTTTCGGTCATGATCCGAAATGGTGGGAAACGGTGCGGGTGGCTCCGAGTTATTACGATTAAAAAACCTTTGAAGGAAGATAATAGTGAATAATTCAATCAAGCTTATGATACCCGGCCCAATCCAGCCGGAGGAAGAGGTGCTGGAGGCGATGGGACAGCCGGTCCGGGCTCATTATGGATCGGATTGGACTGCTTTCTACAACGAAACGGTCCAGGATCTAAAAAAGATTTTCAAGACGGATGGCGACGTGCATATTTTGGTGGGGTCTGGCTCGACTGGCATCGATGCCTGCCTTGGAAGCGCATTGTCAGGCGGTGAGCAACTCCTGGTCGGGGTTAACGGCTTTTTCGGCGAGCGGCTCAAAACCATCGCCGAAAGTTATAGTCTGGAGGTGACTCCGGTGGAATGCCCCTATGGCGAAGCCCTCCGGGCGGCCGACTTTGAAAAGGCAATGGACAGGCATCCAGAAACAAAGGCAGTTGCAGTCGTCCACCTGGAGACCTCGACCACCATCCTTAACCCGATCGAAGAGATCGGCAGGCTGACCCACGAGCGAGGTTTGCTCTTCTTCGTAGATGCAGTCTCGTCGCTAGGCGGCGTGCAGTTCAAAATGGACGAATGGGGGATAGATCTTTGTGCAAGTGCATCACAAAAGTGTCTGGGCGCGCCTCCAGGACTTGCCCCGGTGGCGATTGGCAAACACGGCTGGGAAGCAATCGACCGCAATCCCCGCAAAGGACATGGGTGGTACCTGAACCTGCGTACCTGGCGGCAGTATTCAATCGACTGGGGCGATTGGCATCCATTCCCGGTAACCATGGCGACGAATAACGTAGTCGCACTGCATACCAGCTTGAAAGGCTTATTGAGCGAAGGGGTTGAAAACCGGCTGAAGCGTTATAATGCTCTGGCACTCCGGCTGAGGGCAGGGCTGCGGAAGATCGGCATGCTTCCTTTCACACCTGACGAACAGATGGCCCCGGTGCTAACGGCAGCTTATGGCCCGCCAGGAATTCCCACCAGTCAAATCGTCGATTATCTTTATGAGATCCACCACATCAAGATAGCCGGAGGATTGGGGACATTGAAAGATAAGGTCTTTCGGATTGGGCATATGTCCCCGGATTTTGTTGAAGACGATATCGATGAGGTGCTTGAAGCGCTGGCGCAATTTGATAAAGCGAAATTAGGAGATTAAAGATGTCCCTGCAAGCCCGCACCGCTGCGCTCAGCGATTTGCACCAGCGCCTGCGCGGCTGCCGGCTGTGCCTGGAAGCAGGTTATGATATTTTCCCACGCGCCATCTTCTCGGGTGGTGTGGGTGCCCGTATCATGCTCATCGGCCAGGCGCCCGGGATCACCGAAAAGGAGGCCGGCAGGCCTTTCAACGCCGGCAGCGGCACGCGCCTGTTCCAGTGGCTGGGTACGGCGGGCATAGAGGAAAACTGGTTCAGGCAGACCCAGTACATGACAGCGGTCACCAAGTGCTACCCGGGTCGCTCCCGATCATCCCAAGGCGGCGAGCAGGTCGCGGCCAGCGGTGACCGGGTGCCCTCGCCCGCCGAGCAGCGCCTGTGCCGCCCGTACCTGGACCAGGAAATCGCCCTGGTTGACCCGCTCTTGATCCTCCCGGTCGGGCGCCTGGCGATCGGCCTGTTTTTCGAGCCGGGTTTGAAGATGGAAAACATTATCGGCACGCACCGCCAGGTCGACGGGCGTTGGGTCGTGCCCCTGCCGCACCCCTCCGGCGCCAGCCGCTGGCATCAGGCAGCAGGCAATCGCCAATTGATCCAGAAGGCGATCGAGTTAATTGCAGGGCATTATAAAAGCATTATTCTTGAAAGGTGACAGTCACTTTCGGAAGTGATACATCCCGTGTTCTTTACGGGACTGTCACCTCGTATCGGGGATATATTTATGCGTCTATTCAAACGTCTATTTTTCATCGTCGCAATCATTCTACTCATAACTGTGGTTGGCTTTGTGGTCTGGGCCAGCAACCCGCTCGGCCCCATGCCGGAGGCGCTGGAGGCCATGCAGTCTGACAGCCAGGTGCAGGTGACCGAGGACGGTTGGATCACCTTCCAGCCGGCCAGTACCCAGCCGGATACCGGCCTTGTCATTTACCCGGGCGGGCGGGTAGACCCGCGCTCTTATGCACCCATCGCCCGTGAGATCGCCAGGCAGGGGTACCTGGCGGCGATCGTGCCTATGCCGCTCAACCTGGCGGTGTTTGGCTCCGAACGCGCCCAGGAAGTGATAGCCGCCCACCCTGAAATCCAGTCTTGGGCCATCGGCGGGCACTCGCTGGGCGGCGCGATGGCAGCCCGTTTTGCCTACAAGCATCCCGCTGCGGTGCGGGGCCTGGACTTGTGGGCGGCTTACCCTGCCAGCAGCGACGACCTTTCCGGTCAGGACCTTTTAACCCTCTCACTGATCGGAAGCCTGGACGGCTTGGGCACCGGGCAGGGAGTGCAGGAAACGCGTCACCTGCTGCCGCCTGATACAATTTTTATTACCATCGAGGGCGGGAACCACAGCCAGTTCGGCTGGTACGGCGACCAACCGGGTGACGCCGAAGCCACCATCAGCAGAGAAGAGCAGCAGGCGCAGGTGCTGCAGGCCACCCTCCAGCTGCTGGCAGGACTTCAATAATACCTGCCGGTAACAGGACGGAAAAGAGTCTGTCGGATTCCATCTCCCCGCCGCCAAGAGGTCGCAACCGTGCAGATGGACGATATCTTTTAGTTCAGTTTATGGTATCCATGAGGATAATGTATGCTTGGACAGCTTACGCGCGGCGAGATTGAAAGCCAGCCCAACGTCTGGCGATCTGTACTTTCTTCCTGGCCAATTATCGCAAAAGAGCTTGCAGCCTGGCGGGATAGGTTAGCAGCTACTCAACTGGTCTTTACCGGCTGCGGTACCACCTATGCGTTGGGTTTATCCTCAGCTGCGCATTTCCATCACTACGGGATTTCCGCGCAAGCTTATCCAGCCTCGGAATTAGCTGCTTACCCTGAAATGCTGCCTTCCACTGCGACAACGCTGGTTGCTATTTCGCGCTCTGGCTCGACCAGTGAGACTTTGTGGGCTGTAGAGGCGTTCAAGCAAACGACTCCCAGGCAGCCTGGTGGTCGCCATCACAACGCAGCCTGTTTCACCGCTGGCCAAAATTGCGGATATCGTCCTGGATGCCTCTGCCGCAGGGGAAAATTCCGTGGTTGAAACGCGCTCCTTCACTTCCATGCTGCTGCTCTCCAGGGAATTAGCCGCCTTTCTTGGCCGGGATCCAGGGTTGCACAACCGCCTTATGCGCTTACCGTCGATTTTGGAGGGTTTAAATCAACGCAGCAAAGACAAGATGCAAATCCTTGGAGAAGACATGCGCCTGCAGCGCTTTTTCTTCCTGGGCGGGGGCAGTATGTATGGTATTGCCATGGAAGGAATGTATAAAATCAAGCAATTAACTGCCGGTTGGGCTGAGGCTTATCATCCACTGGAATTCCGCCATGGCCCGATAACCGTGTCTGGTCCGGGTGCCCTGGTCATCGGACTACTGGCAGATCGGGCAGCTGGAGAAACCCTGCATTTATTGCGCGAGCTGCAGGCTGGCGGAGCGCACTGTCTGGCTGTCGTCGACGACAGCGATATTCTGGATTTGAATGGCATCGAAAATGTAGTTGAGTTGAAGAGTAATTTGAACGAATGGGAGCGGGCAGCATTGGTACTGCCGCCGCTGCACTGGCTGGCATTTCATCGGGCGCTTCAATTGGGCCGAGACCCGGACAGGCCGGCTGGACTCCAGGCCATCACCCTGCTTTGACAATTGTCACAGGATCACCCGCAATTAGTCTTAATGGACCAGACTCTATTGACTTAGCCTCAAAATCATGTATAATTCCCTCTCAAATGTACGGACATAATGACATACCTACATTACAACGTACGGACAGACTGGTCGGGGTTATGACATGATGAGGAGGTGTAATGAGGGGCTGATTCAATCCTATCCTGGTATCCGTTTTTCGAAACTAATTAATTAATCCAATGTTCACATAAAACTTCGGAGGAGATATGTTTAAAAAATCTTTGTATGTGCTTCTCGTGATGGCCTTCCTGGTCGGTGTGGTTGGTTGTACCGTGGATACCCCCGTACCACCTGCCGACACCGGGACTGAAGAACCGGTGGCACCCGCGGAAGCAACCCAGGCTCCAAAGAGCGACCAGGTTGCAGTTTCTCTTGGCTGGCAGGAAAACGAGTCCGGTCAGCGCTTCACACAAGGTTATGAGGAAGCATTCAAGGAATTAGGTTGGAAGTACGTGATTTCTAACGCTAATTATGATCCTAAGCTGCAGTCTGAGCAAATCGACGCCTTTGTTCGTTTGAATCCCAAGGCATTGTTCGTCACTTGCTCCGACCCGGTAGGGATCACCGCGGCCGTCCGGCGGGCAATTGAGGCAGGCATCCCGGTCTTCACAGCTGACTGCTTCATCGCCGACGTTGGTGCGACCACCATGATCGCTTCCAACAACTTCGGCATGGGCACGTTCACCATGGATTACATCGCCACACAGATTGGCGGCAAAGGCAAGGTCGGAATGATCGGCCTGCCGAACAATGAGACCTGGAACCTGCGTGAGCTCGGCGCACGCCAGATATTGACCAACTACCCTGACATCGAGGTGGTATATTGGCCCTACGACTCGACCGGCGCAGTGACTCCTCGCCAGGCTATCGAGAATATCATCACTGCCAATCCTGATGTAGTTGCGATCTGGTGTTCCTGGGATGGCGCAGCGATGGAAGGTGCCCTGGCTGCTCAAGAAGCTGGAAAAGATGCAGTCATCTTTACCGGCATCGATGGCGGAGAACGGGCTTTCGAACAGATTTCTTCAGATGGCCCATTCAAGCTCACCATGGCCCAGAGCATATACTGGATGTCCTACATGAATGCCATGTATGCCCAGGATTACTTCGAAGGCAGCATGGTGCCTCGCTTTGTCGTTGCTCCGGTGTTCGCTGTGACCAAAGCAGAACTGGATGCAGTTCCCGCAGGCGTGAACGCGGCTGACTATGACAAGCCGGGTATGTATCTTGAGCTCGGTTGGAGACCTGATCTTTAATTTGGCATTTCAGACTAGTCATCACTAAGCGATGATCACTGCCTGGCTTGCCTGAGATATCACGCATGCCAGGCAGTGATCTCTGTGATTTTATTTATAATCATCACAGATTACCTGGCTCCAGGCCCTCAAATAAAAGAATGAACGGATAATTCCTATGGAAGAATATTCATTGGAAATGAAGGGAATTGTCAAGCAATTCCCGGGTGTACAGGCCCTTTCAGGGGTTGACTTCAACCTGCGGTCTGGCGAAGTTCATGCCTTACTTGGTATCAATGGAGCAGGAAAGTCGACGCTGATCAAGATTTTCTGCGGGGGTTTACCAGATGGATGCCGGGGAAATAAATATCTCCGGGAAACTGGTGGAAATTACACTCACCCCTGGATGCCAAGCTGCATGGAATTTCCACTGTCTACCAGGACCCCCAAATGATCCCCTCATTTTCCGGTTTCGAGAATATCTTCCTGGGTATGGAGACGAATAAAAAATCTGTCTTCGACTTCATACGTCGCGGTGAATTGCGTAAGCGCGCCCAGCAATTATTAGAACGCTATCCCTTCAACCTCGACCTTAATAAGCCGGTCATTGAAATGGGTCCGGTTGAAAAAGAAAGCATTGCCATCCTGAGAGCACTTTCTCAGGCCAGTGCGACCATTTTGGTATTGGATGAACCAACCTCCATATTAACCCGCAGCGAGATTTTAATGCTCTTCGAGCAGATCAAGATGCTGAAAGAGCGTGGCGTCTCAATTATCTATATCACCCACCGCCTCGAGGAAGTCTTCCGGATTGCCGACCGGTTTACAGTCCTGCGTGACGGTAAAACAGTTGGCATGTACACGGTCGACGAAAATATCAACACCAACAAGATCACCGAGCTGATGCTGGGTGAGAAATTGAGCCAGGTCTATCCCGATAAAGTCTCCAGTCCTGGAGAAGAAATCTTATCTGTGGAGCACCTGGCGATACCGGGAAAATTCACGGATATCAATTTCAATGTCCGGCGGGGAGAAATCCTCGGAATTTACGGCCTGGTGGGCTCAGGTTTTGATGAGCTGTGCAAATCGCTGTTTGGCATCTTGCCTGATCGACAGGGCAAGATATCTATGCACGGCAAGGCGGTTGATATTTCCTCTTCCGAGGATGCTATCCGTACTGGTATCTTCCTGGTGCCAGGTGATCGACGCACAGAAGGCCAGGTTTCCGAAGAGAGTGTCGCGTTCAACATCTCCCTGGCAAATCTCAAAGAAGTATCTGGATTTCTTGGATTTATTCGCGGTCATAAAGAGGGTAGAGATACCAGTAAGATGGTTGATACCTTGAATATCAAGACTCCGGGCGTCGGCGAAAAAGTGGCCCTTCTGAGTGGAGGCAACCAGCAAAAAGTTGTGATCGGCAAAGGCCTTTATACAGACGCCGATCTATATATATTCGAAGAGCCCACGGTTGGAGTGGATGTGGGCGCCAAGTCGGGGATTTATTACCTGATGCGGGAGCTTTCCCAGGAAAAAGCCGTGATTGTGGTTTCCTCGGATATTGAAGAGGTGTTCGGTGTAAGCGACCGCATCCTGGTCATGTTCAAAGGCCAGGTTGTTCTCGACCGGCTCACAGACCAGACTCAGCTCAACGAGGTATTAGTACACGGATTGACAGGAGGTGCGAATGTCAAAGCGAGCGAAGCAATTTAATCGTGATTGGATTTCGGTAATCATATTCCTTTGCATTCTTGTCGGGATCATGGCGATCTTTTCATTTCTCGCCCCGCAGTTTATGACTGCCAACAATCTTCTGCGCGCCCTGAAGCACCTTTCGGTTACCTCGCTGGCTGCACTGGGATTGACATTTGTGGTTGTCGTGGGACATTCGGATATGTCATTTGCCTTCGTCAGCTGCTTTGCAGGAATGACGATGAGCTATTTCATCGGCATCGTAGGCTGGCCGCCTGTTCCTTCGATCATTATGGGGCTCTTGGGTGGGATGATCTTTGGCTTTCTGAACGGCATAGCGGTGGGTAGATTTAAGCTGCCGGATATGATCGTAACGATCGGAATTGGATCATTCGCCTGGGGGCTCGCTTACCTTTACAACAAGGGCAACTATATTTACACAAATTTCCTGACCTCCGGCATCATCAAATTCAGCGACGGCAGACTCCTCGGCATCCCCTTCCCCGTGATCTACCTTTTTTCGTTTTATATCGTCGCTTATCTCTTACTTCACCGCACTAAATACGGCCGCGGTTTTTATTCGGTGGGGAGCAACCGCATCGCAGCGGTCTTTTCAGGCATTAAGATTGAACGTTACATCATCGCCGCTTTCGTCATCTCCTGCACCCTGGCTTCTTTCACAAATATGGTGATGACCGCTGCTCAGGGGAACGGAAATGTAAAAGGTGGATTGGTGCTGCTGCTGCCAGCCTGGGCAGCCGTCTTTATCGGAATTTCGGTTTTTAAGAAACCCACCGTGATTGGGACCTTCCTGGGAGCTTTCCTGCTTTCCATTATGCAGAATGGGTTCACGCTGTTGAATGCGCCTTTTTATATTATGGATCTCATAGTAGGCCTGACGTTGATCCTTTCAATCGTTATCTCGCGGATTGAATTCAGGAAAAAAGTAAAGGAAGTCAGTCCAATCGACACCTTCCAGGCAGCCGCATAACTTGAGAAAAGAGAATGGTTATGATTAAAAAGCTAACATCCTCCTTGATGAAGTTATTCACTCCAGAATATGTGTTGCTCTGGATTCTTTTCTTGATGATCGTGGGTTTTTCCATAGCTTCCCCGGTTTTCCGGCGTCCAGATAACCTGATGGATATCGTGCGCGCCTCTGCGACCAATGCTCTGATGGTCCTGGGACTGACATGGATTGTGGCGACTGGCGAGATCGATATCACCTTCCCCGATATTGCCGCGCTGGCCAGCATGGTGACGGCCTACGGCGTTTTTAACGGCTGGTCCTGGGGTGTATCTGTCCTCATCGCCATCCTGGCCTGTTCGCTGTATGGCTTGCTGAGCGGGTTCCTGGTGAATAAATTCCTGTTCCGCTCCCTGATTGCCACCATAGGCGTTTCGGTGCTGGCAAAATCTACGGCCTACATCATCGGCAGCGGCAGCCCAATCTACTTATTGAAAATCAGCCCGACAATCCAGGCAATTGTTTATGGCAAAATTGGCGGCGTCGTCCCGTTCCTGATGGTTCTGGTGATTGTCCTCTATATATTAGCCAGCATTCTGCAAAATTACACCAAGCTCGGCCAGTATCTATATGCCATGGGCGAAAACCGCAAAGCCTCTTTTGAGGCAGGTATTCCGGAAAAGACCATCCTGTACAGCCTGTTTATCCTTTCGGCAGGGTTGGCTTCTTTTGCCGGTATATTGCAGCTTGCACTGTATTCTTCCGGACAGCCGAATTTCCAGGGCTCCTATTTTGTGGATGGCTTGACCGCGGTTTTTCTCGGCGCGCTGGTCATAAAGCTGGGCAAACCGAACGTGATTGGCACTTTCATCGGTGCGATCTTCATCATCGTGCTGAGCAATGGCCTCACCTTGCTGAATATCCCCTTCTTCTACGGCCTGATTATTAAGGGCTTTCTGATGATCGTTGGAGTGACCGTAATTGCCCTGACGAAATCACAATTCTATGCAAGCATCAAAACTCGCCGACTCAGGCAGGTGGCAGCAGCAGGCGACTGATGTTTCAAATAGGAGTTCGAAATTATGAATAACTTCGAGTTTTACAATCCAGTTCATATCGTCTTTGGCGCCGGGGAAATCAGTCGAGCAGGAGCACTCGCTCAGCCAGCTAGGCAAGCAAGCCCTGCTTGTCAGCTACCAGGATCAGCCTGTATTTGACGGATTGATTGAAACCATCAGCTCCTCGCTTCGGGATGCCGGTGTTGGGTGCACTGCTTTCCGTGGGGTTAATCCTAATCCGAAAATCAGTGAAATCGAAGCGGGCGTCGCAGTGGCACGTGCCAGCGGTGCCGACCTGGTGATCGGCCTGGGTGGTGGGAGTGCCATGGACGCCGCCAAGTTGATTGCTGCCGGGGTTTTTTATCCTGGCGACCTGTGGGATATGGTCTTCAGTCGGCATGACAATTCATGCCAGGCTGTCCCACCGACTGAGGCGCTGCCTTTGATGATGATCCCCACTCTTCCAGCCACAGGCAGCGAGATGAACCCAACTGCCGTAGTCACCAACGAACGTACAACCGAGAAATCCTACACCTGGGATGCATGTTTGTATCCAAAGGTGTCCCTGGTTGACCCGGCCCTGACCTGCACACTTTCACCATACCAGACTGCCTGCGGAGTGGCGGACACGCTTTCTCATGTGCTTGAGTTTTATCTGACCGGTTTCGAAGACGCATTCCTGAATAACCGGCTTCAGGAAGGGGTAATGCTCACGGTGATGGAATACGCCCCCAAGGTCTTCCGCGATCCTGGCGATGTTTCAAGCCGGGCACATCTCCAATGGGCTGCGATTGTTGCCTTGAACGGCTGGTCTCAACCCGGCGATGGATGGACTCCCATGCACCAGCTTGGGCATGTGCTTTCAGCGCGCTACAACATCGCCCATGGTGCTTCACTGGCGATCGTCATGCCTGCCTGGATGACGCATTTTTACAGGACCCGGCTATGGTCGTATAAAGCGCTGGCTGAGCGGATTTTTGGCGTTCAACCGGAGGATAAGACTGGCGAGCAGGTTGCACTGGAAGGTATAACCAGGTTCAAAAGCTACTTGAAGGATATCGGGATAGAGGTGAGCTTATCCCAGGTCGGCGTGACCGCAGGAGATATACCGTCTCTGGTAGAGGATGTTGTGAAAGTCAGCTTTGGGGCAGATGGCAAGCTTCGCAGCCGGCCGCCAGCCACACGCCAGGATATTAACAAGGTGTTTGAGCTGGCCCTGAACGAGTAATTTTTCCGAGTATGGTCAAAGGTTGATCCAAGGATAACTTATGAATCTCGCTCCATCTGAAATCGCTCATATGATAGAGTTAAGTGCTGTCAAAGCGGAAGATGACGATAATTACCTCCGCCTGATGATTGATTATGCGAGGAAATACCATTGTCTTGAAGTGATCCCACTTCCAAGTCGATTGCCATTTGTAAAGGAG
The DNA here is from genome assembly GCA_963698765.1 of uncultured Chloroflexia bacterium. Taxonomy (GTDB): domain Bacteria; phylum Chloroflexota; class Anaerolineae; order Anaerolineales; family UBA4823; genus CAVOSB01. Next base: position 77,255 of record CAVOSB010000027.1, on the reverse strand, counting down.
CTGCTCGAAGGCAGTGCAGGTATTATGTTGGGTGGAGCGGTCGGTTTTCCTTCGGGTGGAAATTCCACTTCGATCAAGGTGCTGGAAGCCCGAGAACAGGTTTTATTGGGCTGCGATGAAGTGGATATGATGATCAATGTAGGCTGGTTGATCTCGGGTAGATATGCGGAGGTGCTGAATGATATCCGGGCCGTGGTCGAGGAATGCGGTGAAATACCATTAAAAGTAATTTTGGAATGTCATTATCTCAGCAAGGAATTGATCTTGAAGGGCTGCGATTTATGCATTGCAGCCGGGGTAAAATGGGTGAAGACTGGAACCGGTTGGGCGCCAACGGGAGCCACCCTTGAGAATATTGCCTTAATCAAGAAGCATGTTGGGGATCGCATAGGGGTTAAAGGCGCCGGCGGCATTCGCGATTTGGAAACACTCCTGGCGATGTATCAATTGGGGGCACGCCGTTTTGGATTGGGCCTCAATTCAGCCAAGCAAATACTCTCACAGGCATTTGGCGAGGTTGAACATTCCCAAATAGCCCACAATTCAGGTCCCGCATGATTTGTATCAACGTATTGAGACGAGGTGTCCGGAGATGGCAATTATATTGACCGGAAGCCAATCAGTGGATAAAAGCATCCCCACTCCACTTTACTATCAATTGTTCCAGATCATCAAGAACCAGATCGATCTGGGCGAATTGAAGGTAGGCGATGCGATTCCTACTGAGTTGGAATTGATGGAGAAATACCAGATCAGCCGGGCAACTGTCCGCCAGGCAGTTCTGCAATTGGTCAATGAGGGCTATTTGCGCCGCGAAAAATCAAAGGGCACTTTTGTCACTCGACCGCCCAGCAAATTCCGCTTCATCGAAGGCTTGCGTGGCTTCTCGGCAGAAATGCGCAGCCGCAGCATCTCCTACTATTCTAAAGTCCTGGATAAGCGCATAATTCCCGCTCCGGAGAAAGTTGCCAGGTTTCTTGAGATCGAACCTGGTGCGCCGGTTTTTTACCTGCACCGCCTGCGGATTGTCGATGATCAACCCTTCCTCATCGACCATCATTACATCCCGCATGTCCTGTGCCCTGGCATCGAGGAGAAAGTGGCTGATAATGTCTCGCTGTATGCCGCGCTTGAAAAAGATTATCAATTGCAGCTTCATCATGGGTGGCGGGAATTCGAGCCAGTTACTGCCACTTACAAAGAAGAGATCGACCTGCTCCAGATTTTCCCTAAAACCAACCTTCTGTATGTCGAAAGCACCGTTTACGATCGCGATAATCGCCCGATTAACTACTTTTATGCCCTGATCCGCGGCAAGTTTACGGTCGATATTCTCAATACGAGTGAGTTCGAGTAAATCCTGCTGCGCATCACATGAGCTTTTTCATCGGCTTACAAGGAGAAGCAGCCCATGGATCCTTTGATCATCGCGTATGACCTGGGAACTGGAGGCAACAAAGCCTCCCTGTTTGATTTGGAAGGCAGCTGCCAGGCGGATTTGTTTGTGCCATACCAGACTTATTATCCCAGGGCCGGCTGGCACGAACAGCGGCCGGAGGACTGGTGGAGTGCAATTATCAACAGCACTCGCCAGCTGATTGAAAAGACCGGCATCGATCCACGTCGGGTGACCTGCCTGGGGATATCGGGTCACAGCCTGGGAGCAGTTCCCCTGGACAAGAACGGGGATCTTCTGCGCGTGCGGCCACACCGATCTGGTCCGATGCTCGCCCGGTCAAACAGGCTCAACAATTCTTTAATCATGTGCCAGAAAGTGAATGGTATTACATCACGGGCAATGGATTCCCGGCGCCGCTGTACACGGTGTTCAAGATCATGTGGTACCGCGACCATGAGCCGGAGATGTTTCATCGCATCGATAAAATTATCGGCACCAAGGATTATATAAATTACCGCCTGACAGGCGTGATCGCCACGGATTATTCCTACGCTTCCGGCAGCGGCGTTTACGACCTGCTCGATTGGAATTATTCCGACCGCCTGATCGGCGCTTCCGGCCTGCCAGGCCGCATCTTCCCGGAAATCCTGCCTTCCGCCCAGGTGCTCGGCACACTGCTTCCCGAAGCCGCGCAGGCCCTGGGCCTTCCTGCTGAAGTCAAAGTAGTAGCGGGAGGGGTGGATAATTCCTGCATGGCGCTGGGGGCGCGCAACATCAAAGATGGCAGGATCTATAATTCATTGGGATCCTCGAGCTGGATTGCGGTGACTTCCAGCAAGCCGATCCTGGATGAGCGCTACCGCCCGTTTGTGTTTACGGCTGTTATGCCGGGTTTATTCAACTCCGCCATCCCTGTCTTTTCCGCCGGGAGCAGTTTTCGCTGGCTGCGAGACCAGCTCTGCCGTGACCTGGTGGCTCGCGCCCAGGTGGAAGGTATCGATGTGTATGAATTAATGACCTCGGAAGCCGCAAGCTCACCGGTCGGCTCGCGCGGCATTCTCTTCAATCCCAACCTGGCCGGGGGATCATCCATTGACGACAGCATCAATATCCGCGGCGCTTACTTGGGCCTCGATCTGGGGCACGTACGCGCCGATGTGATCCGCGCTACCATGGAAGGAGTTGCGCATGGAGATGCGCCTGGCCTTGGATGAGCTGCATAAGACCATGAGCGCTGTGTCCGAGATGGTAGTGGTAGGCGGAGGCAGCCGCAGCAAACTGTGGTGCCAGATTTACGCCGATCTGTACAGGATGCGGATTGTGAGGACCAATATCGACCAGCAGTGTGCTGCGCTGGGTGCGGCAGCACTGGCAGCGGTTGGTTGTGGGTATTGGGAGGACTATGAGATTATTGATCGCATTCATATTGTCCAGGACATCTCGGACCCTGTCCCTGCCAACGTTGAAATATATCAGGCCTTGATGCCTCTTTTCCGCAACTCAGCAAAATTCCTGGCAGAGCTCGGCGACCAGGTGGCTGGCCTGAGCCTGCCAAATTCATGACGGCAGCAGATCAATGAAAACGGAAGCAGTCGATTTCGCTGGTCTTGGTGCGATAAAGATTTGTAACCACCGGCTTGAGATGGTCGTGGTCAGCTCCCTCGGACCGCGCATCGCCTTCCTGGGCTTTCAGGGTGAATCCAACCTGTTGTACTGGAAAAACGATGATCTGGGCCGCCAGGGCTGGCGCCTGTTGGGAGGGCATCGCGTCTGGGTTACTCGTCCTGGGGCGGATGAATCCGAAGACGCCTATGCCGCAGATAATGAGCCGTGCCGGGTATCTCTCGAAGAAGACCGTCTCACTGTCACCGGTGCGGAGCATCCTTTTCTCAGGACCGAGCGCGGTCTGAAGATTTCAGGTCCTGGATGGATCATCCTTGGAAGTCACTTCCTTCGTCGCGAATACTGGCCCGATGCTCTATTCAGGCGGTGTCTGGGCGCCTACCTGCCTCCTGCCCCAGCCCGGTCAGGAGTTTGGCATCCTCTTGGGCGACCGGCGCCTGTCCTGGGACCTGGTCAGGATTGTGATCCCGCGCAAATTTGCCGGGCATACCGCACCAGTCGACGATCCACAGGTCCGCTTTAGCGAGGATTTCATGATCGTCGTCCCCGGGGGAATAGAAACCAAGCGTATGCTCATGGCGCCCATGGGGATCGCTGCCATGACATGGCCCGAGAAAAACTTATCTTTCATCAAGCGTTCGAAGTTCAATCCGCGCGGTAAATATCCTTTGGATTGCAACCTGGCAATCTATAACGCTCCTGGAAATTTCATGTTTGAAATGGAATCCTACGGCGAGGAACAGACCCTGATCCCTGGCAGCACGATGGAATTGAAAGAACGCTGGACGCTGGTCGATCAATGCCTTGATTGGGGAGATCCAGAGCAGGTGATTGATTTGTCAGGGGGATGGGATTGGTGACCTAACTAGATGAGATAGCCCATTTCCTGGTTGGCTACGTCGTCTCGATCTTCGCTTTTCTTAGCGCCTGGTAAACCGCTTCGTTGACCTTATCAATGTCACTGCGCGCGATCGGAGTGGGCCGCAGTCCACCAGCGCACTTTCAGGCTGAGAGTCGCTTCGTCAAATTCCATGAAAATGACATCCACCGGTTGATCGGCTAGCACCCCTTCCGCTGCTGCGGACCGCCTGGGTGATCACCTCCCGCAGTATATTCGGATCAGAGCCGGTATTTAACTGTGACATTGATCTGCTCCCGGTAATGGGAATCAGGATAGGAGTAGTTAATCACAAAGTTCCTGCTGATAGTCGAGTTAGGCACGATCACCATCCGGTTGTCGCCTGTCCGGATGCGTGTGCTGCGCAGTCCGATATCCACCACATCTCCCCACGTGTTCAGCCCCTGGATCTCGATGCGGTCGCCGATCCGGAAGGGCTGGTCAATCACCAGCATGACCCCGCTGACCATGTTTGAGAGGGTATCCTGGGCTGCCAGCGAAACTGCCAGTCCTCCGATCCCCAGGGTGGCAAGCAACGCCGTGATGTTGATGCCGAAACGATCCATAATCAGCAGTGTGCTGGCCGACAAAACGATTATATGCCCGGTGCGCTGTATGAGCTGCAGAGCTGCTTCCTTGGGTGCGCTTTTTCCGGCTTTCCTGGCCAGGTCCAGGTACCACAGCACCGCCTGGTCGACCAGCTTCCAGAATATTACCGCCAGAACCAGGACGCTGGCCGCAAAGAGTATCCCATCGAGCACCTTGGTTACGGCGGCAGGCAGAGAGACCAGGCGGTTGGTGGCGATATCCAGGCTGATTACCAGGACCAACAAAAGAATATACAGTCTGATCGAGCGCAGGAAGGCTTCGTCGTATTCCGATGATGTGTTGCGGGCAATGCGCAGCAGCAGCCCCAGCAGCAGCTGTGTGACCAGCAGCAGGCTGGCAAAAGTAGATCAGGAAAGTGATTCCAAAGTTGATCCAATCAGGATACATAGGCGCTCCAATATAGATATTTTACCCAACACTATCCTCTGATTTACGATCAGTACTTATCGCACCTTTCACCTTCCCCCACAGGCCCCGCACATGCTTTGCCGCTTCTTTCCTTTCTTCTTTCTTTTCCTCGCCCGTGTAGCGCATCAAGATCGCCAGCGTGCGCGTGCCATCGAAGTTTTCCATGATGATCAGCACCAGCAGGGTCATCGGCACTGCCAGGATCGCGCCGATCCCACCCAGCAGGTACCCCCATACGAACAACCCGACGAATACTACCACCGGGGAGATTTTGAGACTCTTCCCCATGATCTTGGGCTGGATCAGGTTCTGCACTCCACCGTTGATCAGGATATAGCCGACCAGGACCACCAGCGCGGTCTGCAGTCCGTACTGTGCGTACGCCATCAGCACCGGCGGGATCAGTGCGATGATGAAGCCAATCGAGGGGATATACCCCATGAACCAGGCCAGCAGCCCCCACAGCAGGGCATAATCCACCCCCAGGATCCACAGGAAAACAGCGTTTCCGAGGCCTACCATGAAGTTGACCCCCGTCAATACCGTCATGTACTTGCGCACATCTTCGGTAAGCGCGGCACCCGCCCAATGGTAGGCATACTCTCATCCAACCCCAGCCGGGAGGGGGGGGCAATGAAATAGCGGCGCTGATCATGAAAAAGAAGATGGCCAGGGCCAATCCGAATTGAACCAGCATATTCGCCGCGCTTGCCAGCAGGCCTGTTGCGATTGGGTTGACAGCCAGGGTTATCTGTTGGATTTGTGCACTTGTCTCTGCGGCCGCAGCAAGGTCCGTTGCGGCTTGCTGTGAAGCGCTTGCCATGTAGGCTGGCAGCTCGGTAGCCAGCTTGGTGATCGAGAAGAAAACCGTCGCGATCACCAGTCCCAGCAGCATGACAACCATCAGGATGCTCAGCACCAGCGCCAGCCATCCGGGCATGCCGCGCTTCGTCAGGCGGCTGGGTACGGGCAGAACTGTAATGGTGATCACCGCAGCCAACAGGATCGGATTGATAATGGATGCGGAGCCCGGATTCCGAACAAGATCACGAAAATACTTGCCAATCCAATCAGGTAGGTTACCAACCGTCCTTGTAGATTGTCCACTTTGTTTCTTCCACTGGCCTGCATATTTCACATACCTCACAAGCTTTAAATAATCCTTCTAACAGGATTTTTTCTAACCTGGGCTGAGGCAGGCAACTAAGGCGCAGGATTACCGTCGACATTTAGCCTCTCCAATAGAATCTGCCGTCTGGTATGCAACCGACTGATTTACGAGTATTGAGGGTCTTTATATTTGACGCTTACAGGGAATAGCTACAAACGGATTATACACCCGCGGGATTACCAATCTCACAGGCTCTGCCACAATGCTGCAGCCGACTGTACCCGGATAAACCAGGCGTTCGACATCATGCGGATCCAATCACCGCATTTCAGTCCAAAATGGAAGAAGAGAAAATCGTTTCTGGCCCGTCATCCCTCACGGAGCGACCTGAAATTTCAAGGGGCAGGGTTGCTCGCACAGCGAAAACCCAACACCAAGCTGATTAGCATAGTCTGGATACGCAAAATGATTGCGCCGGTACGCGTACAGTCCCTGAAACTTTCGATCCAGCTCCCACCGCGCGCCACCTTCTAATACCCCGTCGTCGGACCGGGTGGATTGAGCCAGGGCGATAGATAAGGTGATCGGTATTGCTACAATAGCTGAATGGATAATCTGATCGTTGCATGCGGTCCAGCACAGTAATAGTTCGACCCATACCAATCACTAACCCACTCGCCAGACGTTGCCGGTCATATCCAGGCTCCATAAGGGCTTGCCCCTCCCGGGTAGCTGCCGATCGCGTTTGGTGTCGCCCAGACAATCGCTGCATGCATAGGTTGTGAAATCCATATAACCTATGGTTGGCTATACTGCAGTCAGGATACTGGTTTCCCCACAGGAAGTTGTTAGTACCAACAGAACCGCGCGCTGCCTTTTCCCACTCAGCTTCGCTGGGCAGGCGCTTGCCAGCCCAGGTGCAGTATTCATTGGCCTGATACCAGGTAACCTGCATCACCGGGAAGTTGGCATACATGGGATTATCGTAATAGGATGGTCGTGTGTATGATTTCATTGTCATCTGGTGCAGTACAGCCTTCCAGTTCGACGCACTCGGCGTATTTGGCGTTGGTGACTTCGTACTTGTCGAGGCTGAAAGCGTCCAGATAGACCGTGTGCAGTGGCTGAGCGTCAGATGCGCAGGAATAATAATAAGGGTACGGGTATTCGTAGTCCGGTACGCAGCCCATCTGAAACTCGCCAGCAGGGACCTCCACCATTTCGTCGGGATTAATATTGCAGGGTCGGCTCACAGCGCTGTTGAAATTGCTGGTTTCGCCCAGAAAAGGCTCGTATTTACCGTTCTTATTGGAATCTTTCACAACCGTCATTCGAGCCGCCGTTGTCATTATCGGGATCTTGCTCCTTCCGGAAAGTATCATTGTCAAAATCGGCACTTTGAGGCTGGTATGTTCCACTAGTGGTATAGAGATACTCAAGCATATCCAGCTTATCTATAACTCCATCACCGTCGGAATCCTGGTTGCTGGGATCGGTATTAAAGCGGACGCGTTCATCGAAATCGGTCAGCCCATCATGGTCCAAAATCGTCGAATGTATCGGGCATCTGGTCGCTGTCGACATCTTCATCTGATTTCACGTTCGGAGCGCCGCCTGTTCCAGAGGGGCCAACCCAATACCGTTTGATATTGTCGTGGTCATAAGCGACCCAACGCATCTGAGTGGCAGGATCGAGCAATTGGATTAATTGGAATGTCGTGTTGTCTTGGACATATTCATGGTACCCGATTAGCAATCGAGCATGACCCGGCACAGTGGTATAAACCGGCTGATTAGCGTCGATCCAGTCTTTTATCTCCTGGAAACTCGGTTTCCCAATTACAAGGGGTATTTCCATACCCAAAGCCCAGTTAATGGCCCGTTCAACCTGGTCTACATAAACACGCTGGTTATGCCCCAACTCCCCTTCTGGGCTGCCTTTATGGAAGATCTCATAGGAAATCCGATCTTGAGAGAGCTCCCCTCCATAATAGGAAGCCATCATTGAAATCACGGCTCGGGAGCAATACACTGCACTGTGGGCGCTCCTGTCGTATTGGGGTGTATCCCAGGCGGTTGGCCCGGTTTCTGTATCACCATCCAGACAGACCATATCGGTGTCTTTTTGCTGTTCCTGAAATCGAACGGGGATTGACTTCAGGGCAACCGTCCCATCGGGAAGGTCTGAGGAGCCGGGAATGGCTTCCGGCATGGCGATGCTTTGGACGGATTTCGAACCTGACCAGGGGCTTTCAAGAGTATCCATAATTGCTTTCACCCGCCAGTAATAAATCCCTGGAGGGACAGGATTCACCGGGATGAAGGAAGGCTCTGTCAGGTTTGTGTCTGTGTACACTGAAGAGAAATCGATGGAATCGTCCATCTGGAAGCGGTAGGCATTAGCCCCATTAATGTCGTTCCAACTAATTGCAAAAGTTGTGCTTTCAATGATGGCGCCGTCCGGTGGATAGTACCAGGATATCACTGGAAGCGGATCTCAACCTCAGGAGAGGTTTCGGGTGGAGCAAACAACCCCCAGTCTTCGGGAAAGGCAGTCGTATGATCGGGCAGAAGGCCGATCGACGAACCTGGATCGACCAGGCTGCTCTCGTCAATGATGCCAGTGTCGGGAGCAGTGTTCACTGCTCCACTTGCCACCCATAAACCAGCGCCAATCGTGTTTCGAGCATCACCGCCTGGATCCCTACCCCAGGCGACGAAAGAAACTATCTCGTTATTTGAGGCAATTTCTGTTGTTAGGAAGATGGAATTAACCGTATCCGTGATCGGTAGAGGCTGACTGCTGCCAGGATCCGTTTTCATCACTAAAGGTAAATATAGCTGCTGTAAAGGCGGACTGGTATACAAAGCAACCTGGTCAGCCTCGCCCTCCAGGATGTTCACCATCCCGGGTTGGCTGTGCAAAGTCGCTAAGTTATCGGAGAAATTGTAATCATCTCCCCCGCTGCCCGTGCCATCCAGGATCAGCAGGACAAAAGCGCCGGGGGGGACAGCTGGCAAGGCATCTGGAAACCGGTACCAATTGCCGTCTTCGTCGGTCAGACCGTAGCCATTGATGCCAGCTGTGCCAGAGCCTGAAATTTTTAAATTTCGACCCATTCGGTTTGACCGGCTGCCGGGGAAAACAGGACTTCGTTAATGCGAATACCAGCAACGGCGCTGGTCTGAAGGTTTTCGTCAGCTAATGAGAGATGTGCGATTACCGGTAAACTGCCGAGTGACAACAACAATCCTGTCAGGATGGCGAGCTTAAATAATAAAGCTGCCTGTCGTTTCATATCTGCACCCTCCCTGGTTCATGAAAAACTACTATATTATAATATTTCTAGCCACCCGACAGTTTGGTGATTCATTGGTAAACACAAAGATATACCGGGCATTTGAGCGAATTCACTAACAAGCGTTCTATGTATCGCAATCCAATTTGGAAGATGCTCAGATCACGTCTATCTTTTCGATCTATTTGATCTCTCTGGCCATTCTTGATAGTTTTGGAGCCAATGGAAATCGACCAGACATACAACAAAGCCACGGCAAGGGTCAATCGGGAGAGTTTGTCAGCATGACGCAGCATAGTGCTTTCAAGATCAAAACCGTGACGTTTCAAATCGCCGAACATTTCCTCAATCCACATTCTGCGGGCATAGGCCTGCAGAGTCATCTGCCTATCCGGAAGATTGGTTGCCAGGCACCATGGTTCGTCTTCACCAGCTTTCCAAAGCGCCAGCAAATTCAACGGGTAGATCTTAGATTGCGTCAGCCATCCTTTTCCCAGCCAAATACTCTGACCAGGCATCTCTACCCAACTTCCAAAATTACGCCACTCTGTTTGTCCAAAAAGACAGACGAGCGTCCGTCGTTTTTGGCGCAAAACGTAGTCCCAACGCCAGGAATCCAACCGTTTTGCCACTTCCACCGCTCCAAATTCACAGTCGCCCACCAACAGAACAGCTATTCCCCTGGGCAAAAGGGTCTTTACATATGCCAACAAAGCCAGTTGAGCTTGCGGCGAGCTGTGCCCCCGAATGTGCTTGACCCATGTCCAGGCAATTGGGATCGCTCTTTTCCGATACGCCAGGCTGACGATCAGCAATTGATGGGCAAAACCAACTTTGGTGCCATCCACAATCAGCCGTACTTGTTGAAGGTGTTTTGCTTGCATTTCCAACCAGCTGCGAGCAATTGGCTCGTACCAATCTCGGACATTGATCGAAGGGTTTGCCAGAAAGCGGCTGAGGCGTTGTATCACGCTGAGCAGCTTCGCTTTACCAGGGATTTTTCCCGCAATCCGGCTCAGGTATACCGAGCGGCTTTGATGAATGCCGACGATCAACCAGGTGAAGTTCTGAATGCGGGTTTTTCTTTCTACCGGTTGCAATTGTCGAATTCGTTTGTTCCAAGTATGATAGAGTGTGTTGATCGGCATGATTTGCTCCTGTTCTTGATGTGACAAAAACAGGTGTACATTTTTCGTGCCGATCAACCCTTTTTCCTAAAAGAGTATGGTGGCTAGTAATATTTTTATCTCTTTTCCTGGAATTAACGAAAAGTAATTGGAACCGGTGACAGTCACGAAAGAAGTGACTGTCACCGGTTGTGTTCCTAGCGTACTTGCGTAAAATTGATGATGATCAGGTTCTTTTCGCACACGTCGAAGGTGTCGAAGGAGAATTGTTTCGATAGGGCAATACCGGCCTGGTCGAGCAGTTGCAGCCATAGGGAAGAGCTGGATGCGACGGGTTTATCAGCCAGCGTGAACTCATAGCCGCTCTGGCCGTAATTGGGCGCCACGCCGGTCAGGCTGAGCAAAGGTGGTGTGAGCTGCAGGCCGGTCAGCACCCCTCCCAGGCGGATGATCAGGCCGGTCACAGGAGCGCCGCTCATATCGACCACCTGCCCACCCACCCCCATCCAGCTGCAGCCTTTTTCCGGGTAGTACAGGTTGCTGATGTAATAAGGGCTCCCGGCCTGGATTTCGTAAATATATCCGGAAGGCGGGTTGGTGGAGGTCGGAGTGTGGCTGGGGGTCAGCAGCGTGAAGAGCGTGGCGGTGGGAAAGTCTGTTGCTGTAGGTTCGGGAGTATGGGTATCCGTGGGCAGGAGTGTAAATGTCGGCGTCCAGGTGGCAGGCAGGTTCAGGTGGACGGTTGCGGTGGGGGAAGGGATGAAAGCCGTAGCCGGCAGGGTCGGTGGTGGGAAAGGATTCAACGGCAGGTACGGGTTCAGGTAGATCAAAAAGAAGACCCCGACTGAAATAGTCGCCCCCATCAGGATCAGGATGGTCAGGCAGTTCAGGACCCTGGCCGTGTTTCTGTTGACTTGAATACGCAGGCTGTTTGCAGGCGTCGATGCCATTACATGACCTTGTCCGATATAAGGATTTCTGAGCCCATCCAGGGTGGTTCTCGTGCGGGTCTCGGGTCTGCCGAAAAGTTTACCCCATGATTGCTAAAGTACTGCGCAGCCTGACAAAACTGTGCAGTATATGAAGAACGATCCTGGCAGGTCAGGGTACCAGGATCTGGATGTCGCTTTGCGCTCGATTTTCTGCCAGCCACTCCTGCAGAGCCAGGGTTTGTAGGGTAAGCAGGGCATCGGGAGACAGGGGGTGCTGCGGATCGCGTTCGGTGACCTGCAGGATATGAAATCCAGCCACGGTCTGAACCACCTGGCTGAACTGGCCCGGCTGCAGGTCAAAGGCGGCCGACTCCAGGTCTTTGCTCGGAAGGTAGCCGCGTGGGAACCAGCCCAGATCGCCGCCGGTGATCGGGTCGTACTGGTTCGCCAGGTTGCCGAAATCGTTGCCGGCCACCAGTTGGGCCAGGATCTCTTGCGCTTCCAGGGTGTCATAGACCAGTATCTGGCGGGCGTGCACCTGCTCGGCATTCAATGGCACTTCGGAAGTGATCTGCTCGCGGATCCAGGCAGCCGCGACAGCCTTGGCCAGGGAAGCCTGGAAGGTCGCGGTCGTGTAACCGTGGTCGTCGATCCACTGCGCCAGGGCGGCTTCGCTTCCCAGGCTGGCCTCCAGGGCTTCAAGCCTGGTTTGCAGCGCGGCTTCATCCACCACATAACCGCCCTCGCTGGCGGCCTGCGAAAGCAAGGACTGTTCGATCAGGTTATCCAGCACTCGCTGCCTGTCTTCGGGTGTCAGCTCCAGGCCTTTTGCCAGCTGGAATAAGGCCAGCTCGCTTTCGTATTCGGCCAGGGTGATTCCCTGGTCATTGACACCGCGCTGCCAGGGGCTCATCGGTCGGTGAGACAGTGGGAGTTGGGCTGACCTCAGTAACCGTTGGCGCCTGGGTGCTGTCCTCCACCTCGGGTGGGGTTGGAGTGCTTGTTTCTGCCGCCCTGCCGCAGGCTGTGAAAATAGTAACAAGTGCAATCAGCCCGATCAAGCCTTTGGTGTAAAATAAAGTGCGTTTCATGTTTTTTCGATTATACCTGAGGGAATCACGCTGTGTTGCGCCACGCCCTGCGGACTTTCATCCGCATCTTATTTCGCCTGCTCACCCGCCTGGATGTCCAGGGGCTGGAACACATCCCAAAGCACGGCCCGGCTATCCTGGCAGCCAACCATGTCAGCATAATCGACGCACCGCTGGTCTTCATGCTGCTGGAGCGCAGCGACGCCACCGGCCTTGTGGCGGATAAGTACCTGAAAAACCCGTTTCTGCGCTGGCTGGTGAACCGCGTCGCGCGGCATCTGGATTAATCGCGAATCGGCTGATTTCCGCGCGCTGCGCGTGGCGGTCGAATACCTGGAGCAGGGCGGCCTGCTGGGCATCGCTCCGGAAGGCACGCGCAGCCGGACTGCTGCACTGAGCCCGGCCAAGACCGGCGTGGCTTTCCTGGCGGAGAAGGCTGCTCGCTCCATTGGCTCCCCCATCCCGATCGTACCCATCGCCATCTCGGGTACAGACCAGGCCTTTCATGCCTTGGCCCGCCTGCGGCGCGGGCGGGTTCAGGTGCGGGTGGGGAATTCCTTCACCCTTCCAGTGCTGGAGAAAGATGGGCGTGGGGAAGCTTTACAGCGCAACACCGATGAAGTCATGAGCCGCATTGCCTGTATGCTGCCGGAGAGCTACCGCGGAACGTATGCAGGGCATCCCCGGGTGCTGGAACTGGTCGCTTCCCGGCTTCAATCTTGAGGCGTTTTACTTAAGGCCCCGCTTTATGCACCGATCAATTCTGCGCTCAATCCTCCGGTTTTTATTTAATATTTTCACCCGCCTGGAGGTTCACAACCAGGAGAATATTCCCCTGGAAGGGCCGGTCCTCCTGGCACACAACCACCTCAGCCGGCTGGATGCTCCACTTGTCTTCATGTTGCTCCTGCGCGATGACGCCACCTGGCTGGTGGCGCATACCTACCGCAAAGTGCCGCTCCTTAACTGGTTCGTCAACTCGATCCATGGTATCTGGATCAACCGGGAGAAGGCCGATTTGGGAGCGCTCAAGCTGGCACTCGTTCACCTGCGGGCAGGCGGTCTGCTGGGCATCGCACCGGAAGGCTATATCAGCCACTCCGGGGGGTTGCGCCCGGCCAAGACGGGTGCAGCTTACCTGGCGGACAAGGGCCAGGCGCGGGTCGTCCCCCTCGCCATCTCCGGCACGGACCGGGTATTTCACGAGCTGTTTCGTTTAAGGCGGGCGCGCGTCCAGGTGCGGGTGGGGCCGGCTTTTAACCTGCCGCCAGTTGAGCGGGATAAACGGGATGAAGCCTGGCAGCGCAATACGGATGAGATCATGCACCGGATTGCGGCTCTACTGCCGGAGGGGTATCGCGGGGTTTACCGGTAGCCTTTAAATCTTATTGGCGCCCTCACGCCAGCGCTTTGAAGGTGGGCCTGAGCGCCGGATACAGTTCCCTGTAGTATTTGATACACCTGGTTATACAGGCGCACCTGGCTGGCGACCGGGCTCACGCGACCGGTAACCTGCACGGCTTGCTCACAGGCCGCGTCGATATCCCGCCAGGCTCCTGACGCCGACGCCTGCCAGCAGCGCTGCGCCATATGCCGCCCCCTCGCTGGTGGGGACGGTTGCCAGCTCGGCATCGAAGACATCCGCCAGGATTTGCAGCCACAGCTGGCTCCTGGCGCCGCCGCCCGAAACCCGCACCTGTTCAATTTTTTCCAGGCCGCTGGCTTTCATCAGCTCGAATGAATCACGCAAGCCGAAGGCCACGCCCTCCAGGACCGCGGTGTCAGGTGCGGCATGCTGTGGCGGATGGTCAATCCCACGAACGCGGCGCGCGCCAGCGGATCTGGATGCGGTGTGCGCTCACCGGTCAGGTAGGGCAGGAAGAGCAGGCCGCCGGCTCCTGCCGGGATATCGGCGCAGGGAGCGAGCAAGGCATCATAAGGCGCCTGTGGGGAGAAGGTATCCCGGTACCAGCGCAGGCTGCCTGCCGCCGATAACATCACACCCATCAGGTGCCACCGTCCGGGGACACAATGACAGAAGGCATGCAGCCGGCCTTCGGGCTCGATGAATGGCTGGTTGGTGGTTGCGAACACCACGCCGCTGGTGCCCAACGCCAGCGACACGATGCCTTCCCGGACGGCTCCCACTCCTACGGCCGTGGCTGCCTGGTCGCCGCCTCCCGCGACCACCGGGGTGCCTTGCCTCAATCCTGTGGCCTGCGCGGCCTGTGCGCTGATCTCGCCGGTCAGCTCGGGTCCTTCATACAGCGGCGGCAGCCAACCGGAGGGAATTTCCAGGGCTGTAATAATTTCCCGTGACCAGTCACGCGCACGTAAATCCATCAGCACGGTGCCCGAACCGTCCGCCCGGTCCATTGCGAAAGTACCGGTCAAACGGTACCTGACATAATCTTTGGGCAGCAGCACGTGGGCGATCCTGGCGTATACCTGCGGCTCGTGTTCTTTGACCCACAGGAGCTTGGGTAAGGTGAATCCGGTGAGAGCAGGATTGCCGGTGATCTGAATGAAATTTTCCCGCCCTACCAGGCGGTGGATTTCATCGCACTGATCCTGGGTGCGCTGGTCGTTCCACAAGATACACGGGCGCAAGATTTCTCCCGCTGATCCAGCAGCACCAGGCCGTGCATCTGGCCCGTCAATCCAAGCGCGGCAATTTTGGAGGGGTCTACCCGTGCTTGCTGCAGCAGGCTGCGTATCGATTTCTGCGTCCCATCCCACCACAGCCCGGGCGATTGTTCGCTCCATAACGGGTGCGGTGTCTCGAAGTTATATTCAGACGCAGCTGCTGCGATCACTGCTCCGGCAGGGTCGATCAGCAGGGCCTTGGTGGCGGTGGTGGAGACGTCGATGCCCAGGAAATACATGGCGCTCTATCTGGTTCCCAGCAGCAGGTCGATTGTCAGCTGGTCGAGCCGCTCGTACGCCAACCCGCGGCTGCCGATAGCTGTTCGGTCGAAAGGCAGCGCTTTGAGTGCCAGCGCTTTGTCCCGGCTGTATTTCCCGAAGTACTGGCTCATCGCTCCGTCGTCGGCATTGATTTCCGCCAGCAGCGCCTGGATTTCCCCGTCCTCGTTGAAGCGGTCAGCCTTCTCTTTCAGGATCAGGTAGGTGCGCATGCAGCCGCGGGCGAAATCTTTGACTCCTTCGTAGTCCTCCGTGCGGTAGGCATGTGCGTCAAAGTGGCGGGAACCCTGGTAGCCGGCCTCTTCCAGGAATTTGACCAGGTAGAAGGCTGCTTTGATATCGCGCGAGCCGAAGCGCAGGTCCTGGTCATACCGGCCTGGATACTGGTCGTTCAAGTCGATGTGGAAAAGCTTGCCGGCTTCCCAGGCCTGGGCAACACCATGCATGAAATTGAGGCCCGCCATGTGTTCGTGGGCTACCTCGGGATTTACTCCGACCATCTCAGGGTGGTCGAGGGTTTCGATGAAGGCTAGCATGTGCCCGGTGGTCGGGTTGTAGATATCGGCGCGCGGCTCATTGGGCTTGGCTTCCAGGGCGAATTTCAAGTCAAAGCCCTGGTCCAGGACATACTCGCACAGGTAGTTCAAGGTCTCCCGGCTGCGTTTGAATGCCTCAACAGCGTTTTTTGACGAGTCGCTTTCCGTCCCTCGCGCCCACCCCAAAAAACGTAAATCCAGGCGCCGAATTCCACTCCCAGCTCGATGGCTTTCATCGTCTTCTGCAGGGCATACGCGCGCACGCGTGGGTCGTTGCTGGTGAACGCGCCGTCCTTGAAAATTGGATCTCCGAACAGGTTGGTGGTAGCCATCGGTACGACCAGGCCCGTGTCGTCCAGCGCCTTGCGGAATTCCCTCTTGATTGAGACCGCTTCGGACGGCGTGGCGTCGATCGGAATCAGGTCGTTGTCATGAAAGTTGACGCCGTATGCGCCGACCTCGGCCAGCAAGTAGACCAGCTCGGCCGGTGATTTACTGGGGCGCACTTCCGAGCCAAATGGATCGCGGCCGCGTGAGCCAACCGTCCACAGGCCAAAGGTGAATTTATCTTCGGCTTTGGGTGTGTACATTTACACCTCCGGGGATTTACCCTTTGCCTTGCGGGATTTTTACAACCAGACCACAGAATTTTTCTGACCAATACCTCAGTCTCACAGCCTGGAAAGGGCCCGGCTAAGATTTTTGGTGTTTTCTTTTCTGATCTTCTTCCAGTTGTTTCTGTTCCGCTTGCCGCTGTATCCTTTTTTGTTCTTGCTGCTGCTCCAGCTGAAGCTGTTCTTGCTGCCGCCGTTTCCTTTTTTCTTCTTGTTCCTCCAACACAGGTTGCACCTGTTCTCGCCGTTTTAATCGTTTTTGTTCCAGCTGCTTATCCAGCTCTTGCTGCTGCTCCTTCTGCAGCAGTCTCTTCTTTTCCAGTTCCTGGTCCAGATCTTCCTGTTGCTCTTGTTGGAGCAGTCTCTTCTTTTCCAGCTGTTGGTCCAGCTGGCCCTGCTGCTCAACCCGCTGCTCCATTTCCTCTTGCTGATTTCGGCGTTTTCTTGGGCTCCATCTTGTTATCCTTATTGAACACCGGTCATGTCCACACGTAACCAGTCACTCAGCTGACATTGAAGGGGCTGGCGCCGTATTCAATCGTCCCTAATATTATTCTCCAGGCAATCATCCAATCCACGGTTATTATATTTCATTTCTCCCATCATCGATTAACCCTCCCCCTTAAGATCAGCGCAGCACAGGCGGTTTGCCTGTTTTGACCGATCAATAGCCCTCGTGCCAGGTATAGTAGCCTGCCAGAGTCCAGGCATGGCTGAGGGCTTCTTCGTTCATGAATGGGAAAGCCTTGCGCACTCGCTTCTTGAAATCCGCATAGGAGAAGGTTTTCGGCCCGCCGTGCTCCGCTATTTTCCAGATTTCGTGCTCGATTTTGTTGAATTCCTGCCCTCCAGGTCGCCAGGGTGTCGGAGGGAATTTCCGGGAACTCCTGCGATAGGCGCTGGTCGCGCGGGATGCTCCGCTGTGGCCCCCATTCTGAGTAGACCAGGTAGGCCGCACTCTTGGTTTTACTGTGCGAGGAAGCCTTTGATTTCCATGGCATTCGCATAAGAATAGCCCTCAGCCTCTGTTTTCCCTTTATACATTCCCTGAATTAAGCTTAACATTCGTGTTCGACTTTCTCTTCCAGGACTTGAAATATCCTGAGCACGACACTTTCGATATCATCCATGATCTCGCTATTCCAGAACCGGATCACCCGGTAGCCTTTCGATTCCAGGTATGAGGTCCTTTCAGCGTCATACGACTGGTGTTCAAGATGTTGGCTTCCATCCAACTCAATTATCAACTTTTTACGGGGAGCGCAGAAATCAACGACATAATTGCCAATTGCATGCTGGTTTCTAAAATGAGCGCCATTCAAGCGGTGAGCGCGCAATCTGGCCCACAGCCTGGCTTCGGCCGGGGTCAGGTTCCGGCGCAATTTTCTGGCATGTCCAAAGACCTTCACTGTCGTACGTTTGTGCATCAGACCCCCTCCCGCCTCCCTCATTTCAAAATGCAGAAATGGGGGAGGTGAATAAGACCTCGCCGCATAAGGATTGCTGATTTCGCCACGATCGTCTTTCTTTGCCAGGTGGTGGAATTCAGCCAGGGATTTTCCTGAGTCTGTTCTGGAATGCAGTACCAATCATTATATTATTACTCGGGCATTTCCATAACGATTTATTAGGCATGAACATTTAATTGCCACGTGGACAAGAAACTCACCTCCCCCATTCGTGTACTTCGAATGGGGGAGGCCGGGAGGGGGTCGACATATTTCCCTCTCTTGACATTCCCACCCTTTCGCGGATAATTACAGCAACAACCGACCCTCTAAAAGCCTTGATGGAGAAAAGTACACCAGCATGCCCCGACAGGGAAGCGGGAGCATGATTGAGACCCCGCCCGGCTGCAGCTGGTTGAAGTTCGCTCCGGAGCTGCCCAGGGGAACGGCGCTCACACCGCCAAGTAGTTTGGGCCGCAGCCCCGCCGTTATATGGGGAGCCAATCGCTGAGATTCTTCACTTCCTTCAGAATGACATTAACGGCAGAAGGAGAATATCCAGTCGCTGGCTGCAGAGCTGGCCCGCAAGGGCAACCTGGGTGGTTCCGCGGGAAATCCCTCCCGTCCCATGATTGGGCGGGAGTTTTGTATTCAGGTATCAGGCAACCCGTTACACAGGTAATCAGGAGATCAACCCCTAATTACCTGATTACCTGATTGACGGATTACCTGGTTGACTGAAGAAGGAGAACCATGCTCGAAAAACTCAAGCAAATCGAGAAAGAAGCCCTGGCCAGCTTGCAGGCCGTCGGCGATCAAGATTTTTGCAGCAGTGGAAAGTGAAATACCTGGGCCGCTCCTCGCCCCTGATGAAGACCTTCGATGCCCTGAAGGAGCTTACTAAGGAAGAGCGCCCGGTTATCGGTAAGTATGCCAACCAGGTCAAGCAGGCACTCGAATCGACCTACGAGGGTATTTCAGACCGCCTGCGCCAATCAGACCTGGCCACCACGCTGCAGGCCGAAGGCCTGGATGTGACCCTACCAGGCCGCCCGGCGCCGCGTGGCAGGCTGCACCCCACCACCCTGACCCTGCGCGAGATCTACCGCGCCTTCGCCGAGATGGGATTCCAGGTCTACCGCTCGCGCGAGGTCGAGACCGACGAGTACAACTTCGAACTGCTCAACATGCCCGCCCACCACCCGGCGCGCGACATGTGGGACACCTTCCACACCACCACACCCGGGGTGCTGCTGCGCACCCACACCTCCCCCGGGCAGATCCACGTCATGCGCCAGTACTGCCCCGAGCCGATCCGCGTGATCCTGCCGGGCATGTGCTACCGCTACGAGCAGGTCAGCGCCCGCAAGGAGACCCAGTTCAACCAGGTGGAAGGCCTGGCGGTTGGGCAGGATATCACCATGGGCGACCTGAAAGGCACGCTCACCGATTTCGCCCGGCGCATGTTCGGACCGGAGGTGCGCACGCGCTTCCGCGCCTCGCACTTCCCCTTCACCGAGCCTAGCGCTGAGATGGACGTGGAATGCTTCATTTGCGGCGGAATTGGCTGCGCTGTCTGTGCAGGCAGCGGCTGGCTGGAGATCCTGGGCTGCGGCATGGTGCATCCCGTTGTGCTGCAGCAACGGCGGCTACGACCCCCACAAATATATGGGCTTTGCCTTCGGCCTGGGTCCTGAGCGCATCACCATGCTGCGCCACCACATCCAGGACATCCGCTATTTTTGGACGAATGATATGAGGTTTTTGGAACAGTTCTAAATGGAAAGTAATCGGTTACTTAGTCAATCAGGTAATCAGGTAGGCAAGCATGGTATGAACCCGGAAATTGAAAAGAACAAGGGATTAGAGAACTCTTCAGGTTTGGCAGCGTTCGCTGGATTTTTCCGTAGTTGTCTGCAAGCAGGTACTACCGCTGCTGCCTAAAGAAGAGAAATGGGCGTTGGTTGACCAGCTGCGCAGAGCCGTGCAGAGTGTTCCAGCAAATATTGCTGAAGGATACGGGAGATTTTATTACCAGGACGCCATTCGTTATTGCTATATGGCTCGGGGTTCCTTAGAAGAGGCATTCAGCCATCTTACCCTGGCTCATCGGCTGGGTTATCTGGATGCAGGACGATATGATCAAATCTCAGGTGAGATAAGAGAATTGCGACGGATGCTCAGCGGTTACGTTTCTTTTCTTCGGCGCAGCAAACGTGGTGCAAATGAACCAGGAGCAAGCATTCGGGATGAAACTGCACAATACGACTGGAGTGAAGAATTCACTTAACGGTGACGATTGACCGAACTTTCTTCCCTGATTACCTGGTCGCCTGATTACCCGATTACCTGAATAATGGAGCATTATTATGAAGTTACCCTTATCTTGGATAAAAGACTTCGTCAACATCACCCTCCCCATTCCCGAACTCTGCCACCAGCTCACCATGGCAGGGCTGGAAGTGGAGTCGGTCACCCTGGTGGGATTGCCCATGCCCGAGAGCTCCGGCCACGAGACTCGCCACCACGAGCTGAAGATAGAAGGCCTGTCCTGGGAGGCGGATAAGATCGTGGTGGCGGCGGTGCACGAGGTCATGCCGCACCCCAACGCCGACCGGCTGGTGCTGTGCCGCCTGGACGACGGGGAACGCGAGCACATCGTGCTGACTGGCGCCCCCAACCTGTACCCGTATAAAGGCCAGGGAGTACTGGATAAGCCTCTCAAGGTGCCCTATGCCCGCCTGGGGGCGCGCATCTACGACGGTCACCAGCCCGGCCGGGTGCTCACCACCCTCAAGCCTGCCAAAATTCGCGGCGTGGAGTCCTATTCGATGATCTGCTCCGAGAAAGAGCTGGGCATCTCCGACGAGCACGAAGGCGTGATCATCCTGGATGACGATGCGCCGCTGGGCGTACCCCTGGCACAGTACATGGGCGACGCCGTGCTGGACATCGCCATCACACCCAACATCGCCCGGACCGCCAATGTTTTGGGAGTGGCGCGTGAAGTGGCAGCGCTCAGCGGGCAGCAGCTGCATCCGCCCAGTTTTGATTTCTGGGCCGAAGGTCCGACCATCGAAGGGCAGGTCTCTATCGAGATCCAGCAGCCAGAGCTCAACCCGCGCTTTGTGCTCGGCCTGATCCGCAACGTGATCATCCAGCCCAGCCCGTACTGGGTGCAGCGCCGGCTGCGGCTGGCGGGCATGCGCCCGATCAACAATATTGTCGATGCCACCAACTATGCCATGCTGGAAGTCGGCCAGCCGCTGCACGCCTTCGATTACGACATCCTGTTGCAGCGTGCCGGGGGCAAGCCGCCGACCATCATCACGCGCACCGCCCAACCCGGTGAACAGCTGACCACCCTGGACGGTGAGCTGCACCTCCTGGATGATTTCACCGTCCTGGTGTGCGACACAGCCGGTGCGCTCTCTATTGGAGGTGTGATGGGTGGGGCTGAGTCGGAGGTGCACGTCGGCACGCGCAACGTCTTGCTGGAAGGGGCGGCCTGGAATTACATCAATATCCGGCGCACCATGGCTGCCCAGCGCATGCAGTCCGAGGCTGGCTACCGTTTTTCGCGCGGCGTGCACCCTGTCATGGCCCAACGCGGGGTCAGCCGCTGCCTGGAGCTGATGCGCCATTGGTCGCAAAAAGACGGGTCGCCGGGTGGCATTATCTGTAAAGGATTGGTGGACAGCTACCCCCTGCCGGCGCACGATCCACAGGTGGAGCTGCGTCCAGCAGACGTCCGGCGCTGGCTGGGGATCGAGCTTTCTCCCGCCGAGATTGCGGAGCTGCTGCAGCGCCTGGAGTTCAAAACGCAGGTAAATGGCGACCACGTGATTGCTCAAACCCCCGATCACCGACTGGACATCGGGGAGGGCGTGAACGGCCTGGCGGACATCATGGAAGAGCTGGCGCGCGTCTACGGCTACGAGCGCATCCCTGAGACGCGCATGGCGGACGAGCTGCCTCCCCCGCATTCAAACATCCCGTTGGAGCTGGAAGAGCGCCTGCGAGACCGGCTGGTGGAGCTCGGCCTGCAGGAGATCGCTGCCTACCGACTGACTTCGCCCGAGCGCGAGGCCCGCCGGCTGCCGGCTGGCTCTCCGCCCGACGACCAGCCCTACGTGCGCCTCGCCAACCCCATCGCCAGCGACCGGGTGGTGCTGCGCCACAGCCTGCTGGCCGGTCTGCTCGAAGTTGTCGAGCGCAACACCCGCTTACGCGAACAGCTGATGCTGTTTGAGATCGGGCCGGTCTACCTGCTGTCCGAGCAATCGGCGCTGCCTGAAGAGCAGCTGCGTTTGGCTATTGTCCTGACCGGCCGGCGCGAGCTGCAGTCCTGGAAAGAGGCGGACAGCAACCCGCTGGATTTCTACGATCTGAAAGGCATCCTGGAAGCGCTCTTCGAGAGTTTGCACCTGCCAGTGGTCAGCTTCGAGCCGGGCCTGCACCCCTCCTTCCATCCTGGCAAGTGCGCTCGCGTGCTGATCGGAGAGCGCCAGGCGGGGATCATGGGAGAGCTGCATCCCCTGGTGCACGAGCGCTTCGACCTTCTGGAATCTCCCCTGCTGGCGGCTGATCTCGACCTGGGGGTCCTGCTGCAGGCGGTGCCTGTCTTGTATGAAATCCAGCCGGTTTCGGCTTTCCCGCCCGTGCTGGAAGACCTGGCAGTCATCGTGGACGAGGGCATACCGGCCGGGCGCGTGGAGCAGGTGATCCGCCTGGCGGGTGGCCAGGCGCTGACCGGCGTGCGCCTGTTCGACGTCTATCGCGGCTCGCAGGCTGGCCCGGGCAAGAAAAGCCTGGCCTACAGCCTTTCTTACCAGTCGGCCGACCGCACCCTGACAGATGCCGAGGCGGCCGAGGTGCGCGGACGGATAATCCGCCGCCTGGAGCAGGAGTTGGACGCCCGGCTGCGCAGCTAGATCGATTGGTAAAGCCCGGCGCGGTTGCGTTTTGAATTGAAGGGGCGACCGGTGGTCGCCCATAAAAATCACAGGCCAGGTGCAGTTCACAATTGCCCGATTTAGCGAGGTGAGATGATGGAAAATCGAGCGACCGGTTTGATCGCCCTGTTGGGCGCCACCCTGTTATGCGGCTTCCCGGGCCTGATCAGCCTGTGCTGCAGTGCGACGCTCGTGCTGTCCAGCCCCAGCGCCGATATGGATGGATCCAGCGACCTGACCCCTGAGATGGTGAGTATTTTTGGCATCGCCGGGCTGTGTATCGGCGTATTTTTCGTGCTGATCCCGATAGGGATCGGCTTCTTCACATTACGCCGCAAGCCTGATTTGCCGGTAGTGAACTGGGACGAGCCCATCCCGCCCCCAATCTAGCTGGCCTTTAAAGCGAATCTGGGAAACAAATTTCTCCCTATCATGGCTGCAGCCATTCAACCTGCTCGAGCTCTGCCAGGCTTTCAAACTCAGGATCTCCGGTCAATATCCTGGCGTTAAGTTTCTGGGCAGCAGCTGCGGCAAACGCATCGGCATATGACAGCCGGTAAGTAGCTTTAATATGTGCGGCAGCCAGAACTGCTTCCAGGTCTGCCTCCACAATGCCGATTGGCAGCTGCTGGAGTGCCGCCAGGACCTCATGCGCCTGTTGCAGGCTGCGCTCGCGTTCGGTGATGTACAGCACTTCCCCCAGGTTGATCAGGGAGAGCCATGTCCCGCAGGTTCCGCGCTGGGCATCGCGCAGGATTTGCTCTACTCGTTTCCCACCAGGTTCATTATTGAAATATGCCAGCAATGCATGGCTGTCGAGGACAAAACCAGGCTCCTCACTCACCCTCCAGCTCCTGGCGGTGTTCTTCCAGCAAGGCGCGCGTCAGGGATAGCCCTGAGCCTGCCAGCATGCCGAATGACTCCCCAACCGGGTCCTGCATAGCCGGTACGAGCGCCAATACCCCGCCATAATCCACGATTTGCACCTGTGCGCCGGGTCTTAATCCGTATTTCTTGCGCAGCTCCGCTGGGATCACTACCCAGCCCTTATTTGAGATAGTCAGTGCCACTGGCATTTCCACCTTTCGTTATACTTTTGTTGCAATAAGTATAACATATAAAGGATAGGTGTTTGTCAGGATACGGGTGGCAATTTTACTCACTGGCACCCCTCTACGACCTCCGCCGCCAGGTCGTAGCGGTTGAAGGCCGGCATCAGGTAGATGCCTCTGGCCCAGGTTTTCATCTGGTCGATCAATTCCAGGGCCATGCGCACGCCTTCCTGGGGGGCCTTCTCGCCAGCCTGTGCCAATCGCTTCTGCATCCGCTCTGGAATGAAAATGCCCGGCACCTCGTTGTGCAGGAAGGAGGCGTGTCGGGTGCTGAACAGAGGCAGTACTCCCACCAGGACCGGTGTCTCGAGAGTGCCGTAGCGCGCTTCATAGCTTTCCAGGAATCCTTCGGCGACTTCGGGCTCATACACCGGCTGGGTCAGGATGAATGCAGCACCCGCC
Organism: uncultured Chloroflexia bacterium; assembly: GCA_963698765.1. Taxonomy (GTDB): domain Bacteria; phylum Chloroflexota; class Anaerolineae; order Anaerolineales; family UBA4823; genus CAVOSB01. The sequence continues at coordinate 52,766 of CAVOSB010000027.1, read as the reverse complement.
TGCAATTTTCGGTGTAAGATTTTCATCTCCTGTTCGGGTTTCTGCGGGCACAGGTTCAGGGCGCAGCCCACGAAGAAGGCCGTCGGCTGCCCGATATCCGCCCCGGCGTGGTCCATTCCAACGTTGAAAAAGCGCGTGATCAGCTGGATCAGGCCGGAGGGCACCAGGTCGTAGTTGTCCATGGCGTCCGGGTAATCGCCGATAGCGGTGGGGTCGCCCATCACCACGAACACGTTGCGGATGCCCATGGCATGGGCCGCCAGCAGGTCGCCCTGCACGCGCAGCAGGTTGCGGCCGCGGGTGGGGAAGTGCAGCACGCTCTCCACCCCCACCTGGCGCTGGATCAATTCACACACCGCCCACGGGCTCATGCGCATGCGTGCCATCGGGCTGTCGGCCACGTTGATCACATCCGCCCCGGCTTCCGCCAGCAGGCTGGCCCCGGCGATCAGCTTGTGCACCGACAGGCCGCGCGGCGGGTCCATCTCCACCGATACCACGAATTTGCCGTCCTTCAATTTTTGGGCCATGCTCGAGGGGCTTTCAATATCTTCCAGGTGCTCTTCGCTCTCCACCGGCATGCTCAGCTCGCTGATGGAGGGACCGCAGCCCTCCGGCAGCGTGTCCAGTGCCAGTCGCATGGCATGGATGTGCTGCGGGGTGGTGCCGCAGCAGCCCGCCAGCACCCGCACGCCGGCCTCGCAGAAGGCCAGGGCGTACTCGCCGAAATAATCCGGGTTGGCGGGATACATGATCCGTCCGCCGACCTGCTCGGGCCAGCCGGCGTTGGGCATCACCGAGAAGCGCGCCTGGGGTAACGACTGCCTCATCTGGCGCAGGATGCGCCACACCTGGGCCGGCCCGCCGGAGCAGTTGATGCCGATCACGTCCGCGCCGGCCTCGTACAGGCTCTTCGCCACGTAAATCGGTGCGTCTCCCAGCAGGGTGCGGTCGTCGCGCGTGTATGTCATCGAAGCCAGCACCGGCAGGTCGCAGGCAGAGCGCGCTGCTGACACCGCCTGCAGGATCTCGTTCAGGTCGCTGAAAGTCTCCAGGATAATCAGGTCGGCGCCAGCCTGCGCCAATGATTGGATCTGCTCGCGGAAAGCCTGGCAGCCGTCTTCCGGCTGCACCCGCCCGTAGGGCGCCAGCCGCACACCGAGCGGCCCGACATCGCCCGCCACAAAAACATTCTTGTAGGAAGCCTTCACCACCCTCTGCGCCAGCTCCACACCAGCCTGGTTGATCTCAGGCAGTCTGTCCTGCAGGCCGTGGGCTGCCAGCTTGAAGCGGTTGGCGCCGAAGGTGTTGGTCTGGATGATCTGCGCGCCGGCCTCGATGTAGGCACGGTGGATCTCCGCCACCTGCGCCGGCTGGCTGAGGTTCAGCTCGTCGAAACAGCCCTGGAAGCTGAAGCCGTGCGTGTGCAGCATGGTGCCCATCGCGCCGTCTCCCAGGATTGGGGTTGGGGATTCATCCAGGTACTGCAGGAATTTGCCTGTGCTCAAGAAAACCTCTTCCGAAAAAAGATTAGCGCCAATTTTACCCCTTTTTATTCTATTAATTACTGATAACTGATTACTGCTCCCTCCCCCTCTTTTTTACTGTATACTGTAAACTGTACACTGTATACTCACCACTGACCACTTCTCCATGATCCCCCTCCACCTTTCCCTCTCCGGCTTTCTCTCCTACCACGACCCGGTCGAGATCGACTTCACCTCCTTCGACCTGGCCTGCATCTCCGGCCCCAACGGGGCGGGTAAGTCCTCCCTGCTGGACGCCATCACCTGGGTTTTGTTTGCCCAGGCGCGCAGGCGCGACGACGCAGTCATCAATACCCTCACCTGGAAGGCCTCCGGGCAGGCGCAGGTCAGCCTGGTGTTTGCCTACGAAGGCAACATCTATCGTGTGCAGCGCATCAAGCCGCGCGACAAGACCATGCTGCTGGAATTCTTCATCCTCCAGCAAGCCCCAGTGGATGTCGACCGGCAGTCTGAGGCTTCCCACCACTCTCGTCTCTCACTCTCCACTCTCCAGTGGTATTTGGAAACCCCTCACCGAGCGCACGATGCGCGAGACCGAAGAGCGCATCCAGCAGGTGTTGCGCCTGGACTACGAGACCTTCGCCAACGCCTCCTTCTTCCTGCAGGGCAAGGCCGACCAGTTCACCCAGCAGCGTCCAGGAGACCGCAAGCGCATCCTGAGCAGCATCCTGGGGCTGGAAATCTGGGAAGAATACCGCCAGCGGGCCTTCGACCGCCGGCGGGCGCTGGAGACGGAGGTCGATGGGCTGGACGGCAGGCTGCAGGAAATCCAGGCCGAGCTGGCCGAAGAACGGGAGCGCCTCGAGCGCCAGCGCCAGCTGCAGGTCGAGCTGGAGCGCCAGCAGCAGGTACGCGTGGAACAGGAGCGCATCGTGGCTACCTTCCGCCAGATCGCGGCCACGCTTGAAGAGCAGCGCCGGCTGGTGGATACGCTGAAGCGCCAGGCAGAGACTGCCGCTGGACAGCTGCAGGAATCGCTTGCCCGCCTGGAAGAACGCCAGGTGGAACGCCGCTCATACGCCGAAATCCTGGCACGCGCCGATCAGGTCGAAGCTGCATACGCCGGCTGGCAGGCCCTGCGGCAGGAGCTGGAGCAGCTGGAGCAAATCGCCTCCCGCTTCCGCCAGCAAGAAAAACGCCGGGAAGCGCCGCGCCTGGAGATCCAGGAGAGCCGACTGCGATTGGAGGGCGAAGCCGGGAGCTTTTACAGCCAGAAAGCCGCGTCGAGGCGCAGCGCCCGGAGATGGAAGGGCTTTCGGCCGAAATGCCTCTCATCGATAACGATATAACCGTCGCCGAAGCGCGCCTGGCGCGCCGCCAGGCACTGGAAATGAGCTTGCAGGTCGCCCTGCAGCGCCAGGTTGAGCTGAAATCCGAAAACGATCACCTGAGAGGCCCCATGGATGACCTCAAAAGCCGCATTTCCCAGCTGGAAGGGGTCGAAGGCGCCGATTGCCCCTTGTGCGGGCAGCCGCTCAGCCAGTACGATCGGGACAGGCTGCTTAACACCCTCGGCGATCAAGGCACTGCCATGGGAGACCAGTTCCGAGCGAACCATGCGGCGCTGCGCGAGCTGGCTGAAGAAATCAAGGAGCTTGAATCCAGCATCCGCGGGCTGGCACAGGCGGAAGCCCAGCTGATCGTCCATAAGCAGTCCCAGGCCCGCGTCTTGAGCCGGCTGGAGGTCTTCGAGGGGCAGGTGAAAGCCTGGGAACGAGATGAAGCCCTGCGCCTGGCTGAAATCGAGAGCCAGCTGGAGCAGGAAGCCTATGCCGGGGAGGCGCGCCGGCAGCTGCAGGAGATCGACCAGGAGCTGCGCAGCATCGGTTACGATGCCGCCGCCCACGATGCCGCCCGCCAGTCCGAGATCGCAAGCCGTTCCAGCGAAGCGGAAATGCGGGCGCTGGAGACGGCGCGCGCCACCCTGGTGCCTTTGGAGCGCGAGATTGCAGATCTCGAAGCCCGAATTTCAGCCCAACGCGCAGAATCTGAGCGCCAGGCGGGCGAATTCGAGCGTCTGAAAGTAGAGTTCGAAGCCCGGCTGGCGACCGCCCCCGACCTGGAAGCGGAGGAGCGCTCATTGCTCAGCCTGCAGGAAGCCGAAAACAGCCTGCGGCTTGAATTAGGCGCCGCCCAGCAAAAAGTGCTGGTCCTGGATGACCTCAAGACCCGCCGCAAGGCGCTGGAAGCCCGGCGTGAAGAGCTGGGGCAGAAGATCGGGCAGTACCGCCAGCTGGAGCGCGCCTTCGGCCACGACGGCGTCCCCGCCCTGCTGATCGAGCAGGCCCTGCCTGAGATCGAGGCGCGCGCCAACGAGCTGCTCGACCGTTTGAGCGCCGGTGGGATGTCGGTGCGCTTCGTCACCCAGGCAGCCTACAAGGACAGGCGCCGCGAGGACCTGCGCGAGACCCTCGATATCCAGATCAGCGACAGCGTTGGGACGCGCGACTACGAGATGTATTCGGGCGGTGAAGCCTTCCGGGTCAATTTCGCTATCCGGCTGGCGCTCTCCGAAGTGCTGGCACGGCGCGCCGGTGCGCGCCTGCAGACCCTGGTGATCGACGAGGGCTTTGGCAGCCAGGACACCCAGGGACGCCAGCGCCTGGTGGAGGCCATCAACCTGGTGCGCCCTGATTTCGCCAAGGTGCTGGTGATCACCCACATCGACGAGCTGAAAGACGCCTTCCCCACCCGCATCGAAGTGGAAAAGACCCCCCGCGGCTCGGCGGTGCGAGTCGTATAATTGTCCTCGACAATTGATTATTGAAAATTGACTATTGACTATGACAATTGATTATCGGTGAAACGTGAATAATGAAACCAACCCTACCCCTGTAAACAAGCGCGTCCTGCTGGCAGTGCTGGCCCATCCGGACGACGAATCCTTCGGCATGGGCGGCACGCTGGCGCTGTATGCCCGGCGCGGCGTGAATGTGCACCTGGTGTGCGCCACGCGCGGCGAGGCGGGCGAAGTGGCGCCCGAGATGCTGGAAGGTTTCAGCTCGGTCGCCGAGCGCCGGGTGGAAGAGCTCGGCTGCGCGGCCGGCATCCTGGGGCTGGCCGGCGTGCACTACCTGGATTACCGTGATTCAGGCATGACCGGCTCGGCGGATAACCAGAATCCGCTCAGCGCTGTGCAACGCCCCGCTCGAAGAAGTGGCTGAGAAAATTGCCCACCACGTTCGCTTGCTCAGGCCGCAGGTCGTGCTGACCTTCGACCCGATCGGCGGCTACAAGCACCCCGACCACATCGCCGTGCACCGCGCCACCGTGCGCGCCTACCAGCTGGCCGGAGATCCCGCTTTCCAGGACGACCTGCCGCCCTACCAGCCGCAAAAGCTGTATTTGCACGTCTTTCCGAAGCGGGCTTTTCGCCTGGCGGTGAAGTTGATGCCGCTCTTCGGCCAGGATCCGCGCCGCTTCGGGCGCAACAAGGACGTCGACCTGCTCGCACTGGTCGAGGAAGGGGATTTCCCGGTGCACGCCGAGATCGATTTCCGCGCGGTGGCCGAGCAGCGCGCGGCCGCATCCGCCTGTCACGCCAGCCAGCTGGACGGCGGCCCGCCCAACCGCGGCATATTGGCCTGGGTCTGGCGCCGCCTGGGGCAGAAGGAGCAGTTCATGCGCCTGTATCCCGCGGTGCAGGGCAGGCTGCGGGAGAAGGACCTGTTTGCCTGAATGAACCACCAGACCTCACAGGTCCCGGCCTGGTTTATGCCGGGATCTGTGAGGTCTAAACAAGGTTATTATGTGGAACTATGTGTTCGCTTTCCCCCTGATCATGCACGGCCTGGCCAACCTGGCCGGGGTGGTTGAATCCTTCGCTTCGAAACCGCGCAGCTTCGCCGACCGGTCGTGGATCTTCTCTTCCGGCGTCAAGCTACAGTCGCCGCTGGGCAGGATTTTTGGGATCTTCTGGCTGCTGTCCTCGATCTTGCTGGTGGCGGGTGGGATAGGATTGATCCTGGGCTGGGATTGGTGGATGACTGCCGTGCTGCTCGGCTCCATCTGCTCCTTCATCGCCATCGCCCCCTGGTGGAATACGGTCGTCCCCGGCGCGCGCTTCGGCGCCATCTTCGACCTGGGGGTGATCCTGGCGCTGCTGGTGTTCGGAGAGCAGATCGCTGCGCTGTGAACATTTCATATCCCGGAACCTGACCTTCCCCTTCTTCGTCCTCATACCGTACATGGGCTGCCGGCCCTCCCTTCAGTCTTTGGTACAATAGAAAAACGAAAGTATGGTATAACCACAACCTTATGCGTGCAACTTCCCTTCTTAATCCTCCTTCCAGGCGTTCCCCAACCTGGGTCTTCCCGCAGGTCCTGGCTTCCCTGGCCGGCGGGCTGCTCATCTTCCTCTTCCTGGCCCTGGCGCTGCTGACGGCCTACCACCTGCGCTACTCCGAGCGCATCTACCCCGGCGTTTCGGTGGCTGGGATCGAGCTCTCTGGTCTCACCCCCCTCCAGGCCGAAGAAGCCCTGGCATCTCAGCTCAGCTACGCCCAGAACGGCAAGATCGTCTTCGAAGATGGTGAGAGGATCTGGGTGGCCTCTCCCGCCGAGCTGGGCCTGGTCCTCGACCTGCACACCACCTCTCAGGCGGCTTACCTGTTGGGCCGCAGCGGCAATCCGCTCCGTCGCCTGGTCGAGCCGATCACCGCCTGGCATTCCGGTAAAGACCTGTCTCCTCTCATGATCTACGACGAGCGCCGGGCCCAGGAGTACCTGGGACGACTGGCGGCTGAAGTGAATATCCCGGTGGTCGAGGCCTCCCTGAGCATCGACGACCTTAACGTGGTGGTGCTGCCCGGGCAGGTCGGGCGGACGCTGGACGAGGCCGCCACCCTGGCTGCCCTCGACCGCCAGGTGCGCACCCTGACCGACGGCATCGTGCCGCTGGTGATCCAGGAATCCGAGCCCGCCATCCTGGACGCCAGCCAGCAGGCTGAGGTCGCCCGGAGCATCCTCAGCGCCCCGCTCACCATCCAGCTGCCGGAAAGCGCAGCCGAAACAACCCAGGAAGGGGAGCCGTTGCCGTGGGCCATCTCGCAGGATCAGCTGGCCGGCATGCTGGTCATCGAGCGCGTCCAGACCGAGGCAGGCGCCACTTACCAGGTTGGCCTGGATGAAGCGGCGCTGACCGACTACGTCGCCGGGCTGGCCAAGCATGTCAACCGCTACCCCGCCAACGCCCGTTTCATCTTCAACGACGAGACCAAAAAGCTGGAGGTGATCCAGCCGGCAGTGATCGGGCGCACGCTGGATGTCACCGCCAGCGTCCAGCAGATCAAGCAGCAGGTCATGGATGGGCAGCACACCGTCGCCCTGAGCCTGACGATCAACCAGCCGCAGGTGGGCGACGCAGCCACCGGAGAGCAGCTGGGCATCACCGAGAAGGTCAGCGCTCACACCAGCTACTTCCGCGGCTCCACCCAGGAACGCCTGCAGAACATCGAGATGGCAGCCGCCAATTTCCACGGCCTGATGGTGCCGCCCGGGGCGATCTTTTCCATGGCTGACGTGATGGGCAATGTCAGCCTGGATACCGGCTATGCCGAAGCCTGGATCATCTTCGGCGGGCGCACCATCAAGGGTGTCGGCGGCGGGGTATGCCAGGTCAGCACCACCCTGTTCCGAACCGCCTTCTTCGCCGGCTTCCCGATCATCGAGCGCTACCCGCATGCCTACCGCGTCAGCTACTATGAACAGACGCGCGGCGGCACCGACAGCGACCTGGCCGGGCTGGACGCCACAGTTTTCGTACCCCTGGTCGATTTTAAATTCCAGAACGACACGCCCTACTGGCTGCTGATGGAGACCTATTTCAACGCTTCCGCCCGCAGCCTGACCTGGAAGTTCTACTCCACCTCCGACGGTCGCACCGTCGATTGGGAGACCTCCGGCCTGCAGAACATCGTCGAACCCCCCGACCCGATTTTCGAAGAGAATCCCGAGCTTCAGAGTGGCGAGATCGACCAGGTGGACTGGGAAGTGGAAGGCGCCGACGTGGTGGTGACGCGCACTGTATACCGCGACGGGCAGGTGTTGTACAGCGATGTTTTCAGCACGCATTACCTGCCCTGGGCGGACATCTACCAGTACGGGCCGGGCACCGAGCTGCAGCAGCTCAAGTCGATCTGGAAGAAGCGTTAAACGACAAACCCAAGGGTCTCGAAGACCCTCAGGGTTTAGATTAGATAGGAGAGACCATGGTCAGCCAAGACTTGCTCGAAATTCTGCGTTGCCCAAACTGCGTGCGCGAAAAAGAAGGCCTGCTGGATTATTACAAAGAATCCTGGCTGATATGCCGGGACTGCGCCCGCAAGTACCCGATCCGCCAGGACATCCCGGTCATGCTGATCGAGGAAGGGGACAAGTGGATCAATACGCGGGTCGAAGATCTGCCGGTGCCGCCGCCGGATAAATAGGGGAGAAGCGTAAGCAGTCGATTGGTCAATTGGTCAATTCGGCAATCAGGTAATCAGGTAACCAGGTAAACAAGTAATCAGGTATATTAGGAAACCGGGAAACAAGTTGAAGGCCAGTGATTGATTCTGGTTTGTATTTCCTGGGTTCATTAGCGAAATGAGAACTCAAGAAGTGATGACTGGCTGGTTGAGCTGGCCTGCGGAGACGATGCACGGGCCGGTCGGGCGGTTGAGCAGCTGGCCGGTTTGCCATCAGAAGAAATTCCGCCCGTACTTAAGGTCTGTACGAGATGCTTCACTCTCCCGATGTCGACCGGCGCTGGTGGGCAGTGCGCGCGCTGGCGGAAATCCACGACCCGCGCGTGCCCGGGTGGCTGGCAGACATGCTTTCCGATCCCGATGCCAGCGTGCGCCAGTGCGCTGCCCTGGGACTGAGAATAGCATCCCGCCGCGCAGGCTGTGCCGGCACTGGTCGAGGCGCTGCACGATCGCGACCCTTTGGTCGCCCGGCTGGCTGGCGAAGCCCTTTGGCCGTACCGGCGAGCCGGCAGTGACCTCCCTGATCGAAGTACTGCAGACCTCCAGTTACACCCCAGGCAGCACTGCGCCGCATGCCCGCCGCGAAGCTGCCCGCAGCCTGGCTGCCATCGGCGACCCACGTGCCGTGCCTGCACTCTATTCAGTCCTGGAAGATGATTCGGCCCTGCTGGTCTACTGGGCCGAGCAGGGCCTGGAGCGCATGGGGGTGGGGATGGTCTACTTCAACCCCTGATGATCTACGAATTGAGAGCCCAGACCCACCATAGCACCATCATCACGATCCCGATTCCCAGGCGCACGAAGTAAGCCAGCCCCCAGCCGGTCGCCAGCCCTTTGAGGGCCTGCCAGGCTTTCTGCCAATCCCGCAGCCGGTAGTATTCCAGCAGCAGCACCGCCAGCGGAGCGGCGATGATCCCGCCGATGGGCGGAAAGATGAAGGTGAAGATCACACCCGCCGCCAGCGCCACACCGATCGACAGCCAGGCTGCGCCGCCCTTGCGCGCCCCGGCGCCCATGATCAGGTTGTCGACCGTCGATCCCACCAGCATCAGAATCGTAAGGATGATGAAGACGATGATCCCAACCGTCTCGAAACGCGTGACAATGCCGTAGCCCAGCGCCGCCAGCCACATCACCAGCAGCCCGGGGAAAACCGGCACAACCAGCCCGATGAGGCCGGCCAGCATGAAAAACTGGGTCAGGGCAAAGATTGAGACGTTCAGCCAGGCAGGCAAATACTTTTCCGCAATAAGGATTTTCTCAACTTTAGATTAGTGGAAGAAAAACTTTAGTAGGAAATAATCAAAACCTTACTTGTATCTCTAACCCGAATTATACTTGACTAAACAAATTTCAGGGTTATAATCAAAATAACTGATTCAATCTCAATGTAACCAATGGAGGGAATGTTGTGATGAGATTGAAATTTATCTTCCCCTATCGGAGTAATTGGTTTATTGTTCATCATGGTGGGTTTTAAATTCGGGGAACCTATCCTAAGTCCAAATTCATCTCCAACAGTTGTATTATACCCATCATCCGGAAAAGCCGGTTTCCAGCAAGAACCAGTGGATTATATGGTTGAAAAGACCTACTTGCCTGTTGTTTTCAGGCCTCCTCGAGATCATTTTTATGCCCAGGGTATCCGGCAAGGGAGTAATTATTATGGTGTGTGGGCAAATATCACCACCGCAGACCCCAAAATCCGGGAAGTGTTGTTTTCTTATGCCTCAATAAATATCATATCCAGCGATGGCCATTGGATTGAGGTGGGTTGGATAAAATCAGCAGGTCATAATTGCGTACCAAAATTTCTATGGGCCACCCAGCCAAGAGGGACTGGGCATTTCATTGAAAATCCCCAGCCAATAGTTGGTTACGCTTATGGATACATGATCTACCGGGTCTCTCCGGGAAATTGGAAGATCAAGATATTGAACATGAGCGGGTACGTCCTGGTAGATTTAGATGTATCCAATCCCGGCATGGATTATGGGGTGACATTGCAGGGGACTGGTGAAGTCCATTCGCTTAATCGAGCAAACGATATGGGAATATCCGATATCAGTTCTTTGCTTTGGATGAGGCAGGATGGCATCTGGCAGCCGTGGGGTTCTTGGTTGCCAAGTATAGTTGATTCCCCACCTTATTGGATCAGCGGGATTATGCAAGATCCAAACGTATATTTAAGAGTTGGTGGAAACCAGGGTAACCCTGTGCCTACTAATGCTCCATGTCCATAAAAACCAATTTCGAATAAGTTTCAGCACTTCACATCGTTCGGAGATAATTAAATGGTTAACAATTCGAGAATTTTCACAGGATGTTTCCTTTTATGTTTTTTATCAGCTGGCTGTGGGGAAAAATTGATTCCTCAATCAAGCTCAGGCCAATATTTAATGGCAACTGAACAACAAATCTTCACAGAACCGCTAATTTCACGCTGGACAGTGCCTGAAATTCCGAGAATAATATCGGATGATGGTTGGGAGCTGGTTATTTATGAATGGATGATCGGACCGGAGGCTACCATTCTATTGTATTCTCTTTCAGGAGTTGAATCCAAAAAGCTCCTTTCGGATGTCAATTTTTCCATACAAGATGATCTGGGCAATACCAACCGGCTGCTAGAAATGCTCCCGCTGGCTGAGGTGGGAGATCTTGAATGTGGAGTTATGAATTTTCAGGTCCGTCAGCAGGGCGCAACAAAGCTTAATCTTGAGATGACATCCTCTGCTGATGGAAAGACCCTTCATGAGCAATTGCTGGCTTATTTCGATCAGGTCCTCGAATACCAGACCGACAGGCCTGGTACAACTTACTTTTTTGCGAAAGAGGGTGATTGGAAACAAGCTGGATACAAGTTGTTATTTCTAGGCGTAGGAGTACCCAATCATCTACCCGTCCCAGGTGTGGTGCTCGAGAGCGTGGAAGGAATGGCCGAGCCAGTGGCCGATGCCCGCGCGCCCTGGGCCGAGCTGCCGCCCGGGGTTTCGGTCACCATGCTGGCTACCCTGCAAATCGAAAACCTGGAAACCGGGTACATCGATTACCTGGCCATGCAGTTCCTGACCGGCCGTGGCGTGCTGGCATATTTTCAGGGAGAGGTGGTCAGCGCCATCCCGACGCCGTCTGCAGTTGTCCCGCTGATAGATAATCCCTACCCGACGCCTTAATTCAACCCAATCGAGGCTCTGTTCCATCGGGATAAAAAACCTCACAGGTCTCCAAGACCTGTGAGGTTTCCTGTCAGCCTTAGTTTTCCGGGTCAGGCCTGCTGCTCCAGACGGGAGCTAGATTATTCAGGGCGGATTACTTCAATCCTTCCCATCCACGGTTTAAGCACTTCCGGCACCACTACTGATCCATCTGCCTGCTGGTTGTTCTCCAGCACCGCGATCAGGGTGCGCGGCATACCCAGCCCCGAGCCGTTCAGGGTGTGGGTGAAGCGCACGCGGCCACCGTCCGCCGGGCGGTAGCGGATGTTGGCGCGCCGCGCCTGGAAGTCGGTCACGTTCGACACCGACGAGACTTCCAGCCACTCGCCGCAGCCCGCCGCGTACACTTCGAAGTCGTAGGTGATGGTCGAGCCGAAGCCCAGGTCGCCGGTGCACAGCTGCTTGATGCGGTAAGGGAAGCCCAGCAGGCGGCAGGTCTCTTCGGCGTCGGCCGCCATCTTCTCGAACTCGGCCGGCGAATTTTCTGGCTTGCAGTAGATATACATCTCGACCTTGTCGAACTGGTGGCCGCGCTTGATGCCGCGCACGTCGCGCCCGGCGCTCATCTTCTCTCTCCTGAAGCAGGGCGTGTAGGCGGTGTAGCGCCGCGGCAGGGTGGCCTCCTCCAGGATGTCGTCCATGTGCAGCCCGGTCAGCGGCACCTCGGCAGTCGGCACCATCCACAGGTCCTCCTCGTGGTCCTTGTACAGGTTGTCGTAAAACTTAGGCAGCTGCCCGGCGCCGAACAGGGTCTGGCCTTTGACCATGAAGGGTGGGTATTTCTCGGTGTAGCCCTGGCGGGTGTGCAGGTCGAGCATGAAGGCGATCAGGGCACGCTGCAGGCGCGCCCCGGCGCCGCTGAGCACGTAGAAGCGCGAGCCGGTGATCTTGACGCCCTGCTCGAAGTCGATGATTCCCAGCGCCGGCCCCAGCTCCCAGTGCGGTTTGGGGTCGAAGTCAAACTCGGGCATCTTGCCCTGGGTGCGCAGCACGATGTTCCCACTTTCGTCGGGTGCTACCGGGGTGCTCGGATCGGGGTAGTTGGGCAGACCCGCCAGCAGGTCGTTGAGCTGGCTCTCGACCTCCCGCAGCTCGCCATCCAGTCTGGAGATGCGCTCACCCACCAGGCGCATGGTTTCGATCTTGCCCTGGGCTCGTCGGGATCCTTCATTAGGCGATCTCCTTGGAGACCGCATTGCGCTCGGCTTTGAGCGTCTCGGACTGCAGGATCAGGTCGCGGCGCGGTTCATCCATTTCTAGGACGCTTATCGACGACGATGGGTCCATCTGGCGGTCGCGCAGCGACTGGCGTACGTGTTCGGGATTTTCGCGGATCAGGTTGATGTCTAACATGCTGCACCTCCAGTATGAAAATCATAACGCCCCATCCCCTGCGAACGGGGTTTGCTTCCGCCGCAGGACGAGGGGGCGCATCTCGTGGTGCCACCTGCATTCGCTCTGGCTTGTAGGACAATCTTCAGATTGTCTCACAGAGGGCAAGCTACAGCTTACCCTACGCGAGCCTCATGAACGCTCTAACGGGCGCACCCGTTCCCCTTACGCAGCATTTTTAGCTGCCCTGCGGGGAAAACTGGCCTTCTCAGGCCGGCGGAGTGGATTTCGCCACACAACACTGCTGCCTCGCACCGTCCGGCAGTTCTCTGGAATGGAGGATGTGGACTACTTGTCTCCGCGCTGGTCAGTAACTGTTAATTTGAGCGATTATAACCGAGAAGGAGAGGCTGTCAAGCCTCACTCTTCCCTGCTTCTCAAATGCGGGAACAGGATCACCTCGCGGATATTCGGCACGTCCGCCATCAGCATCACCAGCCGGTCGACTCCCAGCCCAAAGCCGCCGTTAGGCGGCATGCCGTAGCGCATGGCACGCAGGTAGTCCTCGTCCATGGGGTGGCGCTCTTCATCGCCGGCGGCGTAATCGCGCCCCATCTCCAGGAAGCGGCTCTCCTGGTCGAGCGGGTCGTTCAGCTCGGTGAAGGCGTTGCACAGCTCCATCCCCGCCAGGAAGCCCTCGAAGCGCTCCACCGTCTGCGGGTCGCCGGGCAGGCTCTTCGCCAGCGGTGAGATGTCGCGTGGGTAGTTGTACACGAAGGTTGGCTGGATCAGGGTGGGCTGCAGGTGGTCGTCCAGCAGGGTTTCGACCAGCTTGCCGCGCGGTGGCATTCGGATTGAATTGCAAACCCTTGGAGTGCATGGCTTCGGACAGGCTCGCGGCCGTGGGATGCAGGGAGATATCGATGCCCGTCGCCTGCAGCAGGCCTTCCCTCAGCTCCAGGCGCCGCCACGGGCGGCTGCAGGTCGATCTCCTGGCCCTGGTAGGTCAGCTTGCTGGCTGCCCAGCACCTGGTCGGCGGCGAAGGCCACCATCTGCTCGGTTAATTCCATCACCTGCAGGTAATCGGCGTAAGCCCAGTAGAACTCCAGCTGGGTGAATTCCGGGTTGTGGGTGCGGTCGACACCCTCGTTGCGGAAGTCGCGCCCGATCTCATACACCCGCTCCAGGTTGCCGACCAGCAATCGTTTCAGGTACAGCTCAAATGAGATGCGCAGGTAGAGCTCCTGTTTGAGCTGGTTGTGGTAAGTGGTGAAAGGGCGCGCGGCCGCACCGCCGTAGATCGGCTGCAGGATGGGGGTTTCCACTTCCAAAAAGCCGCGCCCATCCAGGAACTGGCGCAGGGCTCGCAGGATTCTCGCCCGGGTAATGAAAATCTGGCGTACCTCCTGGTTGACAGCCAGGTCGGCATAGCGCTGCCGGTAGCGCAGCTCCGGCTCCGTCAGGGTGGCGTGCGAGATAATCTGCCCATCCACGTTTTCGTCTTTGGCGGCGGGCAGCGGGGTGATGGCCTTTGCCAGCAGTCGGAAGCTTTCCACGTGCAGGGTGACTTCACCGCTGCGGGTGCGGAACATCTCCCCGCTGGCCTGCAGGAAGTCCCCCAGGTCGAGCTCGCGGTTGAACAGCTCAAGCTGCTGCTCACCCAGGTCATTCTGCCGCAGGAAAAGCTGGATCCGGCCCTCTCCGTCTTCGATATGGGCGAAGGTGATCTTTCCCATCGGGCGCATCGCGCGCAGGCGGCCAGCCAGGGTAACCTGTACGCTTGCGGCAGCTTCTCCTGCCTGTATTGCACCTTCTGCAGCTTCGAACTGGCGGATGGCTTCCAGGCTGCTGTGGGTGCGCTCGGCGCGGGACGGGTAGGGCTCGATTCCCAGGCTGCGCAGCCGCTCCAGTTTAGCGAGGCGGTTTTGTTCTAGGGCAGTGTATTCTTGGCTCATAATGCACCTGATTTCTTGTGATCGGAACATGCCTCGCTTGCTGACCGGGCATTCCCTGTAGCCACAAATTATAAAAAGAAAAGCCCCGCGCTGTAAAATCTGGCGCGGGGCTGGATTCAATACCCCTGGTTTACTCCACCTTGATGATATGCACGCTGAAGGAGCCGTCAGGCGCTTCCACGGTCACTGTGTCGCCCGCGCGGTGGTTCATCAACGCACGGCCCAGAGGGGATTTGTTGGATATTTTGCCTTCGCGTGGGTTGGCTTCAGCCGGCCCGACGATGACGTATTTTTCTGGCTCTCCACCGTCTTCCTTGATGGTCACCCGGGCGGCTATCTGTACGGTTTCCATGTTCCCGGTTTCTTCCACCACCCGGGCATTTGCCAGCAGGATCTCAAGCTCCTGGATGCGCCCTTCGACGAAGGCCTGCTCGTTCTTGGCGGCCTCGTACTCGGCGTCCTCGATCAGCTCTCCACCTTCCATAGCTTCGTGCAGGCGGTTGGCGACCTCCTGGCGTTTAGTGGTTCGCAAATAGTCCAGCTCAGCCTGGAGTTTCTGGTAACCCTCGCGTGTTAAGTATGAAACGGGCATCTCCTCATCCTATTAACAGTGATATCTCTATAAAAAAACACCCCGGCGACCAGGGAATTCAATTAACTTTCCAATTTATAAATGAAGGCGGCGTCTTCGAGGATAATCCTCTTCCGCCGTGTGCGGTATTTTAGCATAATTGTTTCGAGAATGCAAGCTGCGCGGATGTACTCTCCTGGGGTCGCAGCGAGCCACCCGGGTGTTGTAAGCCACACAAGGCGATGATTTATCTGCGCGTTACAGCTGCGACGTGCAGCTTGGGCAGCGGCTGGCTTCCAGGTGGATCTCCGTCTTGCAGAAAGGGCAGGCTTTCGTGGCTGGAGCTGGCGGCAGCTCGGGTTTCTTGGGCTGCAGCTTGTTAAAGGATCTGATCAGGAGGAAAATGGCGAAAGCCACGATCAAGAAGCTGATTATGGCATTGATAAATACGCCGTAATTCACTGTCACTGCCCCGGCTGCCTGGGCACCAGCCAGAGAGGCATATGGGCCTGGGGGTGTGCCCTCGCTCAGGGTCAGGAAGAGATTGGCAAAATCCACATCTCCCAACAGCAGGCCGATGATTGGCATGATGATGTCGTTTACCAGTGAATTCACAATGCTGGTGAATGCTGCCCCGATGATGAAGCCGACCGCCATATCGAGCACATTGCCGCGCATGGCGAATTCTTTAAATTCTTTCAACATCGTTTCCTCCTGTTTTTATGGCAAGAACAACTTGATAGGCTGGAAAACGAAAAATAGGAAATCTCGGGGTTTTCCCCTGAATTGGGAAACCAGATTTGTTCATCGATTTAATTGTGCAGAAATGACCCACCCCGCATCGACGATCCAGGGTGAATCAGATCTGGGTTAAGCTCCGACTCATCGAAGCCGGGAAGGCTTAATACTGGATGATGCGCGGCAGGTGCTTGGCCTGCTCGATCCAGTCTGTTACCTGCGAGAGCACCGGCAGTCGGCGAACGAGCTTCTTAGCCTGGTTTACTTCGGTCATCTTCTGGAACAGGTTTTCAGCCTTGCGCTGGGCCAGCTCCGGGACGGTGTCGACGCCTGCTGCTTCCAACAGGTCGGAATACTCTGAGCCGACGCCCTTCACCCGGAAAAGGTCCGCATGGTTGACCCACTCCAGGATTTTCGCCTCACTGATGCCCGATTTTTCTGCCAACTCCTTGCGGCCTTTCGGCGAAGCGCCCTTTTTGAGCAGCGTTTCAATGCTGGCCACCCCGGCTTTCTTCATCTTGCCTGCAAATGCCTCTCCCACGCCTTCGATATCAATCAGTTTTGTCATGGTGCTCTCCTTTTCATAAATGATTTCGTCTACCGATAGTCGCAGTGCACGGGCGATTGAGTTCAATACTTTTGCCGTGCCGCTGCGCTTACCCGCTTCGAGCTGGGACAGGTAAGGTACACTGATCCCGGCGCTGCTCGCCAGCTGCCTTTGTGTCATCCGCCGGAATTCGCGCCAGGTTTTGATCGGGTTCTCACCATCGAGTATAGCATAAACAACTTCACCCGGTATCAATTCTTCTTCCCCGGACTCTATTTGCTGCATCGCGAGGTCGTAATCCCGAATATCCTCGGACATCTCTAAATCTTGTACCATCACTTCATAAGTGGACAATTTCTACTCTATGCCAATGGGCAGCCATGCGCTCAGCCACCAATCGACGGTGGCACTTATCGGGTTTGGTTTCGCTGCACAGCAGGCAGGAGACCTGCTGCTGGAATTCAGATTGGTTCAAGATTTCAGGGATGCGGTGTTCGTCCATCAGCGCCTGGAAGCGCTGTTTATATTGAGACCAGCTCAGGCCCTTACGGTAATCCTCCAATATTTCTTTCGTCGGTGCCAATTCTGGAAGGTGGATATACTGGCAGCCGTTTGCCAGCCTGGAGAGAAAGTATGGCAGGTCTTCCTGCTTGGCAAAACCGGAGAGCTGTCCGCTTGGGTTCAGCCGGATATCCACCAGGCGTTGTACCCCGTTCTGCTGCAATAACCCAAAAAAAACCTCAGCTCGTTTTTGCGTGAATCCGATTGTATATAGTTTCATAAGCCCAACCGCGCTTGCCTGGCTGGCTTGTTCTCATAACCTTCATCTGCGGGCAAATCCCGCCTTCGCAGCGCTTCATACGACAACCAATCGCAGCGCTCGTTCTCCTTATTCCCGGCGTGACCACGCACCCACCTGAATTCCACCTGTTGTTTCTCACACAGGGCCAGGATTCTCTTCCATAAGTCCGCGTTCAGGGCCTTTTCCCGCCGGTTGCGCATCCAGTTCATGCTCTTCCAGCGCTCCACCCAGCCAGCAGTCATGGCTTCGACCAGGTATTTGGAATCGCTGTACAGAGTGACCTTGCTGGCCGATTTCAAGGCTTCCAGGCCCTTGATGGCAGCCGTCAATTCCATGCGGTTGTTAGTCGTCAGGCGGTAACCGCCGGAAAGCTCCTTTCGCCGGCTGCCTTCGATCACCACCACTCCGTAACCGCCGGGACCCGGATTTGGATCGCAGGCCCCATCGGTGTAGACGATTACGTTTTTATACCCAGTGTCCATGTTTCAGCCAATCAGGAATGCGATCATAATGGTGCGTGGTTTTCAGCTGAAAGTCCAGATATCGCCCTTATCATTGTGTTAATTATAGAGCAAACATGGAACTGGTGCAACTTCCCAAATATCCCCGGTCGTCGTTCGGTGTAAAATCGAGCTACCGTTGATTTTTGGATTCCGATAATCATAAGATCGGTGTGCAGGAGGAACACCCATGGAATTGTCTGGTCTGATTGAGGTGGGATTGGTGCGTGAGGATACATTCGAAGTGGAAATGGCTCACTCCGCAGCACAGGTTGGCAGCGGCCCTGCCCTGAGCCAGGATGGGTCGCTGGAAGTGCTGTCTACGCCCGGCTTGATCGCGTTCATGGAGCGCGTTTCCTTCCGGATGCTGCATGAGCGCCTGCCGGATGACCTGACCAGCGTCGGCGTGTCCGTGCAGGTCAGTCATAAGGCCCCCACGCTGGTAGGAGGGAATGTCCGGGTCAGGGCTGAGGTCGGCGCAGTCGAAGGCAGGTGGGTGACTCTTCTCCTGCAGGCGTGGGACGCACAGGAGCTGGTTGGCGAGGGGACTCACCAACGAGTGGTAATCGACCGCTACGGTTTCATCCAGCGGCTGCATGCAAAACGTGACCGGTAAGAAATCTGCTGGTGTCGACCGCGTGCTTTACGATGGTTGGCCGCTCGCTTACCAGCCGTGCGAGCCCGCGGCCCTGCACCTTTTGACTCTGCTGGCACTGCACCCCCCTGGCATACAGCCCGTGCTGGCATTGCCAGCACCGTCTATAAATCCACTACCAGCAGGCGTCGCAGTCCTGGATAGACCCTTTACGGATACACCTGTCAACCGCCTGCGCTGGGAGCAGAGAATCCTGCCCAGGATGGCGGTAGACAGCGCATCTCGCCTGATCCACCTGACGTCTGGTGCAGCCTCTTTATGGGGCAGGGTGCCCAGTGTGGTCAGCCCAACTGCATTCTCTGAGGTCGGCTTGCTGCCAGTGCAGGAGAGGCTAGTGGCTGGTTGGGCTGCTCGCCTGCGGCAGGCCGCCGGGTTGGGTGGGCTGGCACGCACCTCCCTGCTGTTATGGCCCTCCGACCTGCCGCCTCCAGAAACAGAAACGCCCTGCAGGCTGCTTCCGGGTGCCGTACACCCATGCTTCCGGCGGGCAGGTGATGCCGCAGCCCAGTCCGAAGAGCGGTTCCAGCTCCTGGCTGGCCTGGATTTGCCCGAGACCTATATCCTGTACCACGGCCCGGCAGCCGACGAGGACTTGCGCCGCTTGTTAAGCGCCTGGAGCTGGGCGGCAGGTCCAATCGGGGAGGGTTACCCGCTGATGATCGTAGGACCAGCTGGGCGACGGGTAGAAGGACTGCAGAATGAGTTCGAGCTGAGGGGTAGCGTGCGCTCTGTACCCGATCTTCCCGTGGCTTCCCTGGCAGCTCTTTATCAGGGCTGCAGCCTGCTCTTTCATCCTGCGCCGCTCCCGGCCTGGGGCGACCCGCTGCGCCTGGCGCTGGCCTGCGGCAAGCCGGTCGTAGCCCTGGAGAGCCGCCGCAGCGCCGCACTGGTCGGTCCGGCTGCCTACCTCGCCCCCCTCGATCCCGGAGGGCGCTCGCTGGGAGCTGCATTGCTTTCTGTCATCGTGGATGAAAGCCTGTATACCCGCTTGGGCGAAGCCGCGCAACTGCGTGCGAAAACCCTTGACAGCCAGGCTTTTACGATTGAATTAGGGGAAATTTACCGCTCTGTGCTCTAAACCGCTGCGATGCGATATAAGCCTTACCGGTTGCGCAGAATACGGCCTGCGAAGAGCGCCGCGCCCAGTCCGGCGAGCAGGAACAGCGCGCCGATGATCCCCAGCAGCGGAGAGCGTCGCCCTTCCTCTACCGGTATTTGCGGTGCTTCTGCCTGAGTCAGGGTGTTGGCCTGTGCGCCGAAGTTCAGGTAAGTCTGGTCGCCCGCACCCAGGACCAGCTCATAGGAGGACTGTGTAGTCGGGTTGTAACCTTCTGGCACCGCCACGCTGATGGTGTACTCTCCCTCCGGCAAGTCGTTAAAACACTGGTAATCCTGTCCTGCGGCTGTCGTCAGGTTTTCCGATACCGACCCCTCACGGTTGCCGAAACTGATGGCGCCGTCGCCGATAGAAAGCTCTTCCACCTGGCGGATCGAGTCACCGTTGATATCCTCGTACAGCAGCAGGCATAGATTGCCCAGTCCCGGGCGCGGCGTGGGCGTGGGCAGCAGCGGTGTGGGGGTGGGCGAGGGGCCGGAGGTTGCCGTCACTTCCAGGGGTCCGCCGTAGCCCAGCAGCAGCTCCTGGTTCTCGAAAATCGTGTCGCTGGTCAGGTTGTTCAGCTCTTTCAGCTTGTCGACCGTCATTCCTGTTAATAACGCGATGCTCAAAAGCGTGTCATTGGCTTTGACGATGTACAGAATGCGTCCATCCGGGCCCGGGGTGGGCGTATAGATCGGGATTTGCTCTGGCGGGGCTGCGACAGCCGGCTGCCAGCCAATCCATCCGAGCAGCGCGGCCGTAAGGCAAAACAGGGCACCCGCGAAAAGCAGGCTTCGTGAGGGTTGTCTGTGTTTCATGGCAGTCTGATTATACGGGAGACGGGGAGGAAGTGGAAGAGGGCATCCACCCGCGGGTAACAGAACCAATCACGGAGACGTGGCGCTGATCGACTGATTTTCGATTCTTACCAGCCTGGAAGTCAGTAAAGAAACCAGGTTGATGCCTGCGGCGGCCAGTGCCACTGCCAGCACCCCGCTGGCCAGGGTCGAATCCCGCCCGTTGATGTATATTGGTAAAGCAACCAGGTCCGTCAGGGCGCGGCCCATTGCGATGCTGGCGATGAAAGCAGCCATATACGTGGCGCGCGCAGCTGGCAGCATTTCGGTCATCAGGGGGATGATGCTCACGATGCAGAACTCGAAAGTCAGGAAGAGCAGGAACAAACCCGCCAGGGCACCACCCAGTGCGACGCCCAGGAAAGGCAAAGCCAGGACTGCCAGCGTGTTCAGGGCCAGCCCTATGCGAAACGAAGTCATCTTGCCCAGCCGGTCTACCAGTACACTCGCCAGGACCTCTCCACCCAGCTCCGAGGCTCCTAGGATAAATGCGGCCACGGCCAGGGCAGCGATCTGCACCTGGAAGGCTTCTTCCAGCCATACCCCGAAAGTCACGTTAATCATCTCATTGGCCGCGCTGCAGGTCATCGCCATCCCCAAGCCCGCCAGCGCCCGGGAATTGGTGAAGACCATTCGCAGGTTTTGCCGCAGGTGAGAGCCTTGCGTTCCTTCGGTAGATTCCCTGGGCATCAGGCTGAAAAGCGCGGCCAGCGCCAGGATTCCTAGCAGGGCCAGGAATGGAAATGGCGCCTGCCAGCCGAAGAGCCGGATTACCAGTCCCACCAGCGGTATGCCGAAGATGAAGCTGAAAGACCAGCTGAATTCTGTGAACGCCAGGACAGATCCCCGGCGCTCGTAGGGCACCCGGTCGCCGATGAATGCCTGCATGGAAGGCAGGAAAACAAAGTTTCCCAGGTTGGTCAGGACCATCATCGCCAGGAACGCCGGGAAGGTGGGCGATATAACCACCAGGCTCAATCCCAGGGTGAACATCCCCACACCGAGCAGCATGCCTGAACGCCGGCCGTATCGATCGCCTACCACTGCCAGGAACGGCCCAAAGATCCCCGAAGCTGAGCGCATAGAAATTCCTAAAGAAAACAGCCTCAGATCCACTCCCAGGCCGCGCTGAAAAACACCCAGGTAAGGGTAGACCATGCGCACCGCTGTGTTCAACAGGGTGCGGACAACGATGAATACCAGCATCTGGAGGGTAAAACCGCCTCTCCGCTCCAGGGCATCAGGAGAACCGTTATCCGGGCTCATATTCCGGCATTCGGGCTGCTGTGCTCTCTAAGGAGTACCACCAGCGGGCAACCTGCCAGGCTGTGAACAAGGTCAGGATTAGCAGCCCCATGAAGAAGATTTGGATGCGGGCAGCATCTGAATTTAAAATGGGTGAAGGTGGGTGCATCACGTTTTGTGTCTGTGACAGTGCCAGGAGCAGCGTGATTCCGAAGAATCCATTGGCGATCGCTGCCCAGGCTGGCTTTTCCAGCAGCGTCACCCCAATCTGCAGCAGCAGCCCGGCTATGGCGAAAATCACCGCCAGCCGCCAGCGCGGCTCCGACAGGAACAAACCGTTCCAGCTGGTCTGCATAGCCCACATCGAGATGGGCAGATAAGTGATCCAGAAAACCAGGCCCGTCCGGCCCACGGCGCGCGACCAGCGCTGCAGGCTGGTACGGCGCAGGAAAATGCCCAACCCTCCCAGCACTCCCGCCGCCAGGAAGGCTGCCAGGGCAGTCCAGACCCAGGCGCCGTGCAGGTATACGATGCGAGCATTGGCACCCAGTGTCTTCTCAACCGGGCCGGTCAGGGTGAACAGGCCGGTTGCCAACAGCAGGAGCGCACACCACAGGAGGGGGGATTTAGGCATACCCGCCCATTTTACACCAACAACAGGTCACACAGGTCGCGTTCAAAAGAAGACCTCTCAGGTACCGGCAACTTTTGAGCTGGACGAGTGACCAGGATCTGTGAGGTCTTCTATGCCGGTTTTTTCCGTGACCGGCTGCTTGCAGGTTCGCTAGCGCTGACCTTGCGAATTTGAAAGAGAAAATACCCGTATCTCCCTGCTATACTGCCCATTCACGAGGAGGTCTGCTTTAGAAGTATCACCCCTTAGGCGGCAACTGAGTGTTCATTACCGGGCGCATAACAGAGACGTGATTTTCGATGGCCAGCATCAAGTTATCAAAATTCTTAAACACCGCTGTATTTTGTGGAGCCTGGTCTTTTATTATCATCTATCTGTGGATGGCTTTCCACCGGATGCCCTTTCCTTTCGAGCTGGAATGGATCGAAGGAGGGATGGTGGACCAGGTGCAGCGCATCGTGCACGGAGAAAGCGTCTATGTCCCGCCGGGCATCCGCTTTGTGCCTTTTTTGTACCCGCCGCTGTATTTCTACCTGTCAGCAGGAGCCTCCTTGATATTGGGGGCTGGCCTGTTTCCACTGCGCCTGGTCTCTTTCCTTGCCTCCCTGGTGTCGTTCTTTACTATCTTCTTAATCGTGCGTGACGAAACCGGGGATGGTCGGGTGGCGATGATCTCGGCTGGCTTCTTCGCCGCCACCTTCCGCCTGGCAGGAGCCTGGCTGGATATTGCCAGGGTGGATTTGCTCTTCCTGGCATTGTGGCTGCTCTTCATCTACCTCATCAGAGACCACAAATCCCTGGTTCGTGCCGCGCTGGCTGGTGCTCTGGTGGCGCTCGTTTTCCTGACCAAACAGCTGGCGCTGGTATTGTGCCTGCCGGTCATCGCCTATCTCTTCTGGCGTAGCTGGAAATATGCTTTGACCTTGCTGCTTGTTGCTATCGGGCTGGTTGGAATGACTACGTTGGTTTTCGACCGGCTCAGCGCAGGCTGGTATAGTTTTTACATCTTCGGTCTGCTGTTTGGGCAGACCGAATGGCAGCCCTCTCAATTCGTTTTGTTCTTCGGGAACGACCTGCTCTTGCACCTGCCCCTAGCAATATTCTTTTGCCTGTCCTTCTTCGTTTTTTCATTCAGGCAGGATACGGTTCTTTCCACCATTTTAAAGTGGCTGTCGGTATTTGCGGGAGCCCTGGCGGGCGCCTTTATCGCCCGCATGAAAGTCGGTGGGTATGACAATGTATTGCTTCCCGCATACGCCGCCATAGCCATCTTGTTTGGGCTGGGATTGCATCGCTTTTCCATGATGGCAGGGCAGCTGCCCCTGGTTAATAAATACCGGGTTCAGGTAATGCTCTCGATCGCCTGTCTGATCCAGCTCGCAATCCTGGGTTATAACCCTTACGACCAGATTCCGACTGCCTTGGATCTGAAGGCCGGTTATGACCTGGTCCGTTTCATTTCCAGCGTAGACGGCGAGGTGTACCTCCCCGATCACGGTTACCTGCCTACCCTGGCCGGCAAGAAAACCTATGCCCACCATTCCACGATCTGGGATGTGGTGCGTGCGGACCAGCAGAATCCAGCCAGTGCCTTGCTGAAGCAAGAGCTTATGAGTGCCATCAGCCGGCAGGTCTTCAGTATGATCATCCTGGACTCGGAGTGGAACTACTGCTGCCAGCAGATCGATGGTTACTATTTAAGAGCGGGAGAGGTCTTTCCTCAGGAAGACGTTTTCTACCCCGTAACTGGTTGGGCAAGGAGACCTTCGATCATTTTCCTCCCAAAGCGATTACAATAGCCCTGTCTGATCTATTTCTGGAAGGTGCTGTTGGTTGGGTGGCAGACCGCTGATAAGCCATCTTGCCAGACCGTTATTGCAATCACACTCGACGTGCAATCAACCTGTTTGATCATGAATAACAAGCTCATTCTGCGTTTTGCCTTTCGTGAGATTATGGGGACCGTCATCGCCGGCGTGGCCCTTTTTTGGTCCGCCGGGCGAGTTGACTGGTGGGCAGGTTGGGCTTTGGTCCTTCTTTTGCTGTCGTGGTCTTTTGCCACAGCCGTCGTCATCCTGCGCATCAACCCGGACCTGCTGGCCGAGCGTCTGGGTCCGCGCAAAGGCGCCAAGAAATGGGATACTGCCATTCTCAGCCTGGTGGGAGTGGCAACCCTGGCGCGCCTGGTCATCGCCGGGCTGGACCAGCGCTACGGCTGGGTTGGCGATTTCTCCCTGGGCTGGCAGATCGCGGCACTGGGCGCCTGCGTTTTGGGCTACACCCTGGTGGTCTGGGCCACGGCTTCCAATGCCTATTTTTCACAGGTCGTCCGCCTCCAGTCGGAGCGCGGGCATGTGGTCGCTTCCGGCGGGCCGTACCGTTTCGTTCGCCATCCGGCTTACACCGGCACCATTATGTTCGAGCTGGCTGCTCCGGTCCTGCTGGATTCCTGGTGGGCGCTGATTCCCGGTGCGCTGAATGCTGTTTTGTTCCTTATTCGCACGATACTCGAAGACCGCACCCTGCACAGCGAGCTGGATGGCTACCCGGAATATGCCAGCCGGGTGCGCTTCCGCCTCTTGCCGGGTATCTGGTAAGGAAAAGCTGCACAAGGACAAATAAAGGCCAGAATTTGTTCTGGTTCCGGGCTGAATGTTGCGGAGAATCCTATGGATCACGTTGTCTATCTTGATGCCAGCGCCAGGGAATTGGACCTGCTCCTGGACCGCAAAAAAAGCATGATCATACGCGGTGCGGCCGGGCGAAAGATGCCTTATGGCAGGGTCAACAAGGGCGATGTCCTGTACTTTATCAATAACAACGCCGAAGGCCTCGTCCTGGCGAAAGCCAGGGTGGAGAGCGTCTTCAATTCGGAAAAACTGGCGGCAGTAGAAGCAGCCCGATTGGTCGACGCGAACCAGGATAAGCTCCAATTGACGAAGAAGCAATACGAACGATGGACTGGCAAACGTTACCTGGTGTTGGTAGAGATCGGTGGGGTAGAGAAAGTCGAACCATTCCGGATTGATAAAAGTAATTATGGCAATATGGATGACTGGCTGTTGGTAGAACAAATCGAAAGGGTGAGATATGGTGGCTGAGAGACCAAAACCGACCAATATCGACGAATACATCGCCGGCTTTCCTCCGCAGGTCCAGGAAATCCTGCAGAAGATCTGACAGACGATTTCGCGCAGCCGTGCCGGAGGCACAGGAAACAATCAATTATGCGATCCCGACCTTCACACTGAAGGGCAACCTGGTTCATTTTGCTGCCTTTGAAAAACATATCGGGTTCTATCCCAACCCCTCCGGGATCGAGAGGTTCAAAGAGGAATTATCAGCCTACGAGAGCGCCAAAGGATCGGTACAGTTTCCGCTCGACCGGCCCATTCCTTACGACCTGATCAGCACGATCGTGAAATTCAGGCTGCAGGAGAACCTGCAGCGGGCGGAGGCTAAAAAGAAGGGGAAATAAACCTCGTGGGTTGGGTTGAGGCACGCAACCCACCGATGCGGGGAGCGCAATATTTGGAGGATGTTCGTAGTTCGTAGGTTGGGTTAAGGCTCGAAACCCAACAGATGCAGGAGTCATACAATTTGGATGATGTGATCGAAAATTCAGACTCTAAAAAACTGCGTCAAGCCGTAGCCTCTCTCACCTGGTACCATACCATCGACCTGGGAGGGGGGATCGTCACGCCCGGATTTTACGACCACCGCCCATACCTGGATTACTACGGTCTGCCAAAGGATTTACACGATAGGAGCGCGCTGGATATTGGCGCGGCCAGCGGCTTTTTCACCTTTGAATTGGAAAAGCGCGGCGCCGCTGTCACAGCCACCGAACTGCCGACCTGGCTAGCGCATGATTTTGGACCGCTCTACCGGCCTGACCTGGACCCCGAGCAGGCCGATCGATACCTGCATGGGCCATTTGAGTTTGCGCATGAAACGCTCGGCTCGCGTGCCCGGCGGCAGCTGATTAACATCTACGACATCAGCCCGGATACGACCGGCATGTTCGACCTGGTGTTTTGCGGCAGCGTCCTGCTGCACCTGTCAGATCCGGTACGTGCCTTGTGGCGCATTCAAACCGTGACCAGGGAAGCAGCCATCATCGCCACCGTCATCCAGCCGCTTCCCAGTCCCGAGCCGCTGGCCTTGTTCATCGGGCAGCGCGCCGGGGATGGTTGGTGGCTGCCAAACCGCGCGGCGTTCGAAGCCATGATCCAATGTGCAGGCTTCAAAGGATGGGAATGGTTCTCGGAATTCCGCCTGGACTACCGGGATGGAGGCGCTGGGGCAACCCATGCCGTGATCCGTGCCTGGAATACAGCGGAGAAACCCGCCCTTTTAAGCGACACGGACCTGCCTGCGCGAGGGCAAAACCGAACCGCGGGCGCTTGAAGATCCGGAAATCCAGCGCCTGAAGTCTCTCGTCAGCTCTTACGAAAGGATGAAGTGCGTGCGCTTTATGCGCTGGCTGCACCCATACCGGCAGAGGATTTCCACCATTATGCGCCGTACAAGCCCCTGACCTGCTCGGCCAGGTCTATGATGCTCATGCGCAGCGCAGCAGGCTCCAGCACCTCCACACCCCCGCCAAACCCCATCAGGCGGTTGCGCGCTTCGTAATGCGATTCGAAAGACAGATCGAGCTGCACCCAACCATTTGCGTCGGGCGGTCCAGCCTGTTCGATACGCTGCCGGATAGAACTGCCCATCTCGTGGACCAGCACTGGGATAAAATCTGGTGCTGCCCGCACCTTTACTGGAAAATCCACGTAACGCTGCTCTTCATCCTGTCGCCAGATGTTCCAAAAGTCAGCCAGGTCGAAATCTTCAGGGCGTTCGAAATGCTGGTCTGAAAGGCGCACCTCCAGCAGGCTGGAGACGCGCTTCACCCGCACCCTGCCCTGCCAGGCGCACACCAGGTACCACACCCCTGCCTTCGCTACCAGACCGTATGGCTCGACCAGCCGCTCGGCGTCACTTCCGCCGGCCAATACCCTGTAGCGGATGAAAAGCTTCTGATCCTGCCACACTGCCTGGTGGATCGTTTTTAAGTAAGGCTGTGGCTCCTCTTTCTGTCTCCACCAGGTTGCATCCAGGTGAAATCGCTGCCGCACGCGCTCCTCCTCGCTGCGCTGCACGGCTGGCATGGCCGCAGCAAGCTTCAGCAGCGCACCCTTCAGCTCCAATCCAACTCCCAGGGCTTGCAGTGGTTCGGGGATGCTCAACATGAACAGGGCCTGCACTTCGCTCTCTGTAAGCCCGGTCAGGCTCGTGCGGTAGCTGTCCACCAATGCATAACCACCGTCCGGACCCGCTTCTCCGTACACCGGGATCCCTATGGCGCTCAGCACCACCATATCCCGGTAAACCGTACGCTCCGACACTTCCAGCTCTTGAGCCAGGTGCCGGGCTGCGGTTTTCCCCCTGGTCTGCAGCAGCATTATTAGTGATATCAAACGGTCAGCCCGCATCCAAGTTCTCCTTCCCTTCCAACAAGCATTACTCCATAAGCGCAACAATCTCCATGAAGAGCCAATATTCAAATCACCTGATTGACTGAATCGCTTGTCAACTTCCTGAATCTACCACAATTCCCTGACATAAGTTGTCAGGATTATCGTGTTAATATCTGACTGCCGGTAAACGAGTGAAAAATGTTCTTGAGTATATTTGTAACCGCCTTATATAGGAGACCAGGATGGAAAACTTGAATGTGCGTATCGTCAGGCTCGAGCCGCAGCGCGTCGCCAGCTTTCACGGCTTTGGCTCTCAGCCGGAAGAACAGGCCCTGGAGAAACTCAAGGCCTGGGCCGGGCCGCGCGGCTACCTGGACAATCCTGTAGAGCACCGCATCTTCGGTTTCAACAATCCCGATCCCATGCCCGGCAGCCCGAATTATGGATACGAATTCCGGATCACCGTGGATTCGGAATTCGAGCAGGGCGGTGTGACGGAAGGCAAGCCTGGAGGCGAGATGCACCTCCAGGACTTCCCCGGTGGTCTGTATGCAGTTCTGCGGTTAGTCGATCCTTTCGCCGCCCCTTATGAAATCATCCCCGGAGGCTGGAAGCAGCTGGTGATGTGGGCCGAAGACAGCCGATACCAGCTGGGCAGCCACCAGTACCTGGAAGAGCACCTGTTTACCGAGGTGATGCCTTCAGGCGGTTGGAGCATGGACCTGTACCTGCCGGTCAAAGAATAAGTCCGCCATGGGCAGGAGCGATCCTGGTCGTTCCTCCAGAAGGCTTTTATGTCCAGGACGCCGAAGGCCCGCTCAAACCCGGTGAGCTGGAGAGCACCCGTCAGTGGGCAGGACAAATCCTGGCAGCTCTCCAGGCAGAAAAATAATTCCGGTTGCAGCAGGTGGGGGTTGGTATAATTAGATCAAATTAGTCGGGTATTGTATTTCGCATACCTGCCTGACTCTGTAGACTTTCAGAATGAGCTGCCCGCGGACCGCCAGTAATAAACCTTATAGGCGCTGGTGAATGGCAGATCGATAGGAGCGCACCGAAATGCAGAAAATCACCCCCTACCTGTGGTTCGATAACCAGGCTGAAGAAGCCGTCAATTTCTACACTTCCATCTTCAAGGATTCAAAAATTCTGAGCATGTCGCGCTTACCGGCGGAAGCGCCCGACCAGTCGGGTCCGGTCATCACTTCCACCTTCCAGATCGAAGGACAGACGTTCATGGCCCTGAACGGTGGGCCGATGTACAGGTTCACCGAAGCGGTCTCCTTTTTTGTCAGCTGCCAGAACTCAGGAAGAAGTAGATTATTACTGGGACCGGCTTCTAGAAGGTGGAGAGGCGCAGATGTGCGGCTGGTTGAAGGACAAATACGGTCTTTCCTGGCAGATCATCCCGCAGGCACTGATGCAGCTGATGGGAGATCCGGACCCCGAAAAAGCGCGCCGAGTCATGGAAGCCATGCTGAAAATGGTGAAAATTGACATTGCCGGGCTGAAACAGGCCTACGAGCAGGGATAACCGGGTAGCTACCAGGTAGTCTCACCTTTTAAGTGAAGCATGATATCTCCCGACCTTTTGGATCGACTGATCGAGCACGATGCCTGGACCACCCGCCGGGTGCTCGAGCTGGCCGGACCTCTGGATGACGCACAGCTGGACCAGGACTTCGACCTCGGGCACCGCACTTTCCGGGAGACTGCACGCCACATGCTGGGGAACATCGAAACCTGGACTGACCTGATGGCCGGTCGTGGAGGAAGCCATGAGCTGCCAGCTAAGCCATCTCTCGCCGAGCTGCAGGGGCGGTTTGCAGCCGCGTACAGCGATTTCGCCCGTGCAGCCCGTTCTGCACGCGATGAAGGACGGCTGAACGAGCTGTTTGTTGATACGCTCGACGTGCTGCCGCGTGAGAAATCATTCGCTGGAACGATCTTGCATGTGCTGACGCACGATCACATGCATCGCGCCGAGCTGCTGCACATGCTCTACCGCCTGGGAGTGCAAAATTTGATTGAAGGAGATGTGCTCAGCTGGGAGGCTTCTCTTTAGGAGCCGGTCTTACCATTGTCAGCAACAGCTTCTTTATCAGGAAGGGCGATCTCGCAGATACATTCACAATTGCAGAAATGCTGCTCGACGACGACCAGGATTTGATCCATAAGGCAGTCGGCGGCTGGCTGCGGGAAGCAGGCAGGCATGATCGCCTCCAACTGTTGGGCTTCCTGGATCGGAATGCCACCAGGAAGTCGCGTACTGCCTTGCGGTACGCGACTGAACATCTGGACCAGGATCAACGCGCTTATTATTTAGGCTTGAGGAAGACCGTAAAGTGAGGTATGCTGCAAGAGCTGGATTTCGCAGTCGTTTCCTTCCCAGAGTGTAGAAGCGGAAGGAGGAATGGCAGTGCCCTCACAGGAAAAATACAATCGGAACACGCTGGTCCTCCTGGGCTTGGCTGGATGTTCAGCTCTGTGTTCCGCGGCCGTGGTTATCGGTGCGGCGCTTCTTTTGCTGCTATCCTTAAGACCGGAGACCCAGACCTCAGGAGCTATCCCTCAGCCTGCCGCCGCCATCACTTCCCAAAATATCGATCGAGTTCAAGAACTCTACCGTATCCCTCAGCCCACTTACGTATATGATGTTGCCTGGTCGCCCGACGGTCTCATTCTGGCTGCCGCTTCGGTTGCGGCTGGCAATGAGCTCGGTTCGGTGGTTTTATGGGACGCCATCAGCGGGCAAAAGCTGCGGGTGTTTGACCAGATCGATATCACGCGCTTGGCTTTTTCACCCGATGGGAAAATGCTGGCGGCTATCGGAGATGCAGGTGTGATCGTGTGGAGCCTGGCGGATGGGCAAGAGCTGAGCAGCATGCCGTTAAGTTCTATTGGAGTGCGCAGCCTTAGCTTTTCGCCGGACAGCAGGATGCTGGCCTACAGCTTCCGCAGTGCCCTAACCTTGCTGGAGATGCCCAGCGGGCAGGTGCTGGATACAATCCAGCTTCCGAGTGATATCAGGGGATTTGATTTCTTTCCCGATGGGAAATCATTGATCACTGCCATCGAAGATGAGCGCGATAATATGGTATCCAGTTTCACCATCTGGGATATTGGCAGCGGGCAGGAGCTGCGAACATTTACTCAGCCAGGTGGCGTCAATGAGCTGGTTGTCGCGCCCGACGGTAAAACCCTTGCTGCAGGGATCAGCAGCAGTGCATTGCGAGTCTGGGAATTGGACAGCGGGCGCCAGCTCCAATTATTTACCGGCTTTCGATTTGGAGTGCCGCTCTTCGCCTTCTCTCCCGATGGGAGTGTGCTGGCTGTGGGTGAGGGGGTCGGGTTTGAAGTCGCTTCACCAGGCGGCTTGCGCCTCTTCGATGTGAGTGCAGGGCGCGAGGCGCCGATGCTGCCAGGGCATGAGGGAGTAATTTTCGGAGTTGCATTCTCACCGGACGGTCGCCTGCTCGCCACTGCCTCAGAAGATAAGACGCTTCGATTGTGGGGAGTCCCACCAGGACCTGGTGATTGAATCGGGGCTACCACGACGGCTGCGGCTGGCTTGCTGACCTTTTCAGACATAATTCTGGGCTATTTCTCGTTATAAATTCTGATGGATTGTGACACAATGGAAAGCGAAACTGATCCCAACACCCTGCTGGCCAGGATGCAGCCTGAGCTGAAAGAATGTCCATACGTTATCTGCACCCTGAGCCAGGAGGTATACGCTGCCCTTCCGTTTGATCCGCTGTTAAAATTCCACGAACGGGAAGGCCTCACAGTCATCTTAACCCAGGCACAGGCCGAAAGTCATGGCCTGCCTTTCGAAGGGTCCTGGGCCTGGATTGAGCTGCGCGTCCATTCTTCCCTTTCCGCAGTCGGTTTTATCGCTGTCATCAGCGGCCGGCTGGCACAGCACGGCATCAGCCTCAACCTTGTCTCCGCGTACTATCACGACCACCTCTTCGTCCCGTGGGACAGCCGCTGGCGTGCGATGGAGCTGCTGGAAGAATTGAGCGCTGAGCAGTAAGCCGGACGGCACTATGATCCGGGCTCTTGAAACCTGTACTTTGTCGGGTTCATGACTTCGGGATATGAGCAGGGGATGGAGCCCGGCAAGAAGAGGCATATCATTGTCCTATGCGGACGAAACCATCCAGAAATTATTGGAAGCCAACTCGCTGCGAGAGCCGCTGCTTCGCTCGATCATTCAATCGCTGGATCTTCCACCTGCCAGCCGCGGCCTGGATGCCGGCTGCGGCATAGGTCTGCAAGGCCGGCTGCTGGCGGAGGCTGCTGGCCTGCAGGGCAGGGTCACCGGCCTGGATATCCTGCCTGAGCTGCTGGCTTATGGTCATGCAAATGTGAACTGGGAGCTTTATTCCGATCGCCTTGAATTCTGCCTGGGCGACGTGAGCAATCTGCCTTTTACGGATGATTCCTTCGATTGGGCCTGGAGTGCAGATTGCATCGGCTACCCTGCCGGTGATCTTGATCCCATTCTACAGCAGCTTGTGCGGGTAGTTAAACCGGCAGGCAGCATCAACCTTCTGGCCTGGTCGTCGCAGCAGCTGCTGCCTGGCTACCCCCTGCTTGAGGCGCGCCTGAACGCCACCTGCTCGGCTTATATCCCATTCCTGAGCAGTGTGCATCCCGAGCTGAATTTCATGCGATCCGGCCGCCCGTTTCGTGCAACGGGTCTCGAAAATGTAAGCGTACAGACCTTTGTGGGTGAGGTCCGCGCCCCGCTCAGCAGCGGTGAGCGGCTGGCGCTCCTGTCCCTGTTCCAGATGCTGTGGGAGACGCCTCAGCCGGGAGTCTCGCAGCAGGATTGGAAGGAATACCAGCGCCTGTGTGATCCCGCCTCGCCGGAGCTGATCCTGGATTTACCGGAATACTATGCTTTCTTCACTTATACGGTTTTTCGGGGAACAGTGCCTGGATATTAATAACATTTCCGTGGAAGCAAAACGAAGACATCACAGGTCTTCTTAGACCTGTGATGTCTGGTCTGGCTGAGGTGACAGTCACTTCGAAAGTGACTGTCACCTGTCTCCCTCTTTCCCCTCATAATGTAAACGCGCCTGGGGAGAAAATCTTACAGGAAGTATAACGCTCGGCAGGAGTAAAATTAGGATAAGCCGGTGGCAGGCTGCCGCTCTTTTCTCGGGAGGGTTACTGATGAATAGTCCGAAAACCGCCGTAACCCCGCGCACCATTATCTTGATGCTGTTCTTTATCGTTATCATCCCCTTCCTGCTGCTTCTGATCTCCCGGCACTGGGATTGGTGGGAAGCCTGGGTATATGCCTTAATTTCCATCCTGGGCTTCGTCATCAGCCGGTTGCTGGCAACCCGTCGCCACCCGGATTTGTTGGTTGAACGTTCACGCTTCCTCCAGCATGAAAACGCAAAATCCTGGGACAGGCTTTTGGCCCCCCTGGTCGGCCTTGGAAGCGGATTTATCCTGGTAGTAGCCGGTCTGGACGAGCTGTACGGCTGGTCGCCCGCTTTCAGCCTGCCTGTGAAAATCTTGTCCCTGGTCTTCATCCTGGTTGGTTATGCAATCAGCTCTTACGCCCTGATCGAAAACCGCTTCTTCTCCGGCATGGCGCGCATCCAGACCGAGCGTGGCCACCGTGTGGTTTCCATGGGTCCCTATGCCTGGATTTGCCATCCTGGCTATTCAGGCGCTTTGCTGCTGTACTTATTTACTCCCCTCTTCCTCGATTTATCCTGGGCTTTCATCCCGGTAATTCTTCTTACGGTTTCTCTGTGATTCGCACCCGCCTGGAGGACGCGACCCTGCAGGAGGAGCTGGAAGGCTATGCGGATTACGCTGCACGTGTGCGCTACCGCCTGTACCGGATCTGGTGAGTATCCCGGACTGCTGGATCTCGCGTGAGATTGGACGCTTTATATGGTTGAAAGCGTGATCTACAGGGAAAAACTCTCTTCATTCAGGTCGGAAGCCCTGTTCTTTACGCTGATGGCCATCTTTTCGCTGCTTTTCGCCTGGCGGGTTAATACGCGTTGGGATGGATGTATTGGCTGGGATCTTTCTGGTCTTTGCCCTGGTTTTCCTGTTCTATTCCTTGAATTTCAGGGTGTGGAAATCCTCCTGGCTCCCGGATACCTGCAGCTTGCTTTCGGTAATTTCAGGCCGGAGGCTTCCGCTTGAGAACATCGCTGACTGCCGCCTCGATAATCTTCCACCGTTGATGAAGGCTCGGGTGGAGCCGGGATTCACTTCATGATGATCCGAAAAAGATACCGCGCCCTGCCTCGTTCAATTTCTTAGAATATCCGCAGGGTGGTGGTACCTCTCCTGCGAAACAGTTGGCCAGGTTTGCGATATCTCCTTTTCCACCCGCCGCCACGAGCTCTTGAGTTCCTGCCATGTGAGATGGAGGCAAGTCCCACAGCACTCACTGCTTGTGGGTAACCAGCATACTCTAAGCTGTCCATCCCCAAAAACTCGGATTACAATAACGTTCCCTCTATCTGTCAGGAGAATGTACAAAGACCGTTTCCAATGAAATCGAAATCACTCAAATTTCAAACGCCTGCTGCTTTGGCTCGGCGTACGTTATTTCGCAGTGCTGCTGCTCCTGTATATTGTCCTGCCGGTTGCTATGGGCGTCCGCAGCAATCATGCCCGCCTCTTCAGTGCCAGGTGAGCCTCCCGCGGGTTTTGCGCCTCTCTCCCTGCAAACCGAGATGGTGTGGCACTGGCGGGCTGGTACGCGCTCCTCAAAATTCGACCGCCATCATCCTGCTGCACGGCGCCGGTGCTTCGCGTGAAGCCGTTCGCCCGTATGCAGAGCTGCTGGCGTGGCACGGCTTCGGCGTGCTGGCCCTGGACCTGCGCGGTCACGGTGAAAGCGGCGGTTCGACCAACCGCCTGGGCTGGCAGGGCACCCGCGATGTAGGCGCTGCAGTCGCCTTCCTTGAAGAGAGGCCCGGAGGTAGAAAAATCGGCGGGCTGGGAATATCGCTCGGCGGCGAGGTCCTGCTGGGTGCTGCCTCAGCGTATCCTTCCATCACAGCCATTGCCGCCGATGGCGCCACCCGCCGCAGCCTGGATGAGCTGCTGGCGCTGCCCTCCAAGAGGCCGCTGGTGCGCAGCTTCACCGCCCGCGTGATGTATGCCGCCGTCCAGCTGCTCAGCGGTCAGGAACCTCCCCTGCCGCTGCTGGACTCCATGTCCCAGGCTGGCTCGATCGAATACCTGCTCATCGCGGCGGGTGAAGACGAAATGGAAGTCAAATTCAACGAATTGTTCGCCGCTACCCTCGCCAGCCGGGCGCAGCTGTGGGTCGCCCTGGGAGCTGAACATACCGGTGCATTCGGCCTCTACCCGGATGTCTACGAGCAGCGCCGGATCGCCTTTTTTAACGACCGGCTGAAATAAACTGTGGTTGCTGATATCCTCCCAATAAATCCATGCGTTTCTTATTCAGCATTTCACCCACCTTCGGCCATTTTCATGCTGTGGTACCGCTGGCCCTGGCGTTGAAAGAAAGTGGTCACGAATTGGCTTTTGCGACCGGGAAGGGTTTTGGGAGTGTCATCCGGCGCCTCGGTTTCCGGCATTTCCCCTGCGGCCTGGATTTTGACGGATCGAGAGATATCTTTACGGCTTTGCCCGAATGGGAAGCGATTAAAGCCCAGGCACCCTCTGACGTGGCCTTTCAGCAGCTGCATGGCTTTGTGCTGGGGTTGGCGCCGCGCATGGCGTGTGATTTGATCGACCTGGCACGAACCTGGAAGCCGGATGTGATCGTGCGCGACCCGCTGGAATTTGGCGGCTACATTGCGGCAGAATTCTACGGGATTCCCCACGCCACGCCCATCTGGGCCACCTATATCCCGGCACAATACCTGGTTCCTGGGGCTGTTTCAGAGCTGCGCCGGGGTTTTGGATTGCAGGACGACCCCGAGCTGATCTCCCTGGACCGTTACCTGGTGCTGGATTTCCTGCCGACTTCATGGACCTTCCCGGACCTGCCCTACCCGCCGGTAGCGCACCGCTTCTGTGCTCCCCCCTATGATATGAGCAGCGGTAGTCGACTTCCAGACTGGGTGGATGCGCTGTCCGGCCAGCCTACCGTTTATGCGACCCTGGGCACTACTTTTAACCAGGCGCCGGGGCTTTTCAAGTCCGTCCTGCGCGCCTTCAGTGACGCACCCGTGAATCTGGTCATGACGGTGGGCCGGTCGATGGATCCGCAGCAGTTTGGAAAGCAGCCCGGGCATATCCATATCGAGCAGTACATCCCGCAGTCGCTGATCCTGCCGTATTGTGATGCGCATCATCTTTCACTGCGGTTACAACACCCTGCATGCTGCCATCTGGCATGGCTTACCCGTGGTCGTCATCCCCACCGGCGCCGGTGACCAATGGCCGACCGCCCGTCGCTGCGACCAGGTTGGTATCGGGTTGCATGTAGAAGGGGAGCCGCCGGAGCCAGGCAAGATCCGCACAGCCGTCGAAAGCGTGTTGGGACAGCCGGGTTTCCGGTTTCGTGCCCGGGAGCTTCAACAGGAGCTCAAGCAGCTGCCTCCCCTTGCACAGGCCGTAAAACGGTTGGAAATGTTGGCAGAGACCCGGGAGCCCCAGGTTTATAATGATCTCGTGTGAATTCCATGCGCAGCGAACAACGAAATGCTCGACCTGATCCTGGATACCGCCAGGGACGACGAGCGCATCCGGGCGGTGATCATGAACGGCTCGCGGGCCAATCCCAACGCGCCGCGCGACATCTTCCAGGATTTCGACGTCGTCTATCTGGTCACCGACGTCGCTCCTTTCGGCGACAATCCGG
The DNA here is from genome assembly GCA_963698765.1 of uncultured Chloroflexia bacterium. Taxonomy (GTDB): domain Bacteria; phylum Chloroflexota; class Anaerolineae; order Anaerolineales; family UBA4823; genus CAVOSB01. The sequence continues at coordinate 16,288 of CAVOSB010000027.1, read as the reverse complement.
AGTGGATCGACCGCTTCGGCGAGCTGCATGATCCTGCAACTGCCGGACGACATGGAGGACCCACCGCCCGACGAGACGGCGGCTTTGCCTACCTGATGCAGTTCATCGACGGCAACCGCATCGACCTGAGCATCTTTCCGCTGGACAAGCTGGACGAGCTGGAGCAGCGACAGCCTGAGCGTGCTGCTGCTGGATAAGGACGGCCTGTTCGAGCCGTTCCCGCCCGCAAGCGACAGCGGATTACCTGCCCAAGCCGCCCACCGCCAAGGCCTTCGCCGACTGCTGCAACGAGTTCTGGTGGGTCTGCCCGTACGTCGCCAAGGGGTTGTGGCGCGCAGGAGATCCCCTACGCCAGGTACATGCTCGACCAGGTGGTCCGCGAGCAGCTGATGAAGATGCTGGTCTGGCACATCGGCGTCAAGACCGCAGTTCCAGGTCAACCCCGGCAAGTTCGGCAAGTACTTTGAAGCGGTACCTGGAGCCAGAGCTGTGGGAGCATGCTCCTGAACACTTACGCCGACGCCGGCATTGCGAACACACCTGGGATGCGCTGTTCGCCATGTGCGACCTGTTCCGCACGCTGGCCCAGCAGGTCGCCGGCTACTTCCAATTCGATTATCCCTCGGACGATGACCACGGGTCACCGCGCATCTGCGGCATGTCAGGGTTCTGCCGCCGGACGCAAAGGAGATCTATTGACCAATATTCCTCCCTACCAACAGGGATTCATCGACCGTTTAACCGCTGCCTGCCAGGCTGACCGGCGGGTGCTGGCAGCATTCCTGGGTGGATCACATGCCCGTGCGGACGCGGATGAATATTCCGACCTGGACCTCTACATCGTCACGACCAATGAAGGCTTCCAGGCCTTCCTGGCGGGCAAGCGAAATTTTCTATGGCAGCTGGGTCAGCCGCTGTTCCTGGAGGATTTCGATAATCCCGCTGCGCTGTTTTTCATCCTGGCAGATGGCATCGAAGGTGAGTTGGGGATTGGCTGCCGCAGCCAGTTCCTGCATATTCACAGCGGCCCTCACCTCCCTCTGCTCGACAAGCAAGGCCTGTTGCAGGGTGTGGTCTTCCCTCCCGTGGAGTCGGATAATGCAGCACGTGTGGAAACCCTGCGGCGGCAGATTACCTGGTTCTGGCACGACCTGTCGCACTTCATCACCGCCCTGGCTCGGAGCCAGCTGTGGTGGGCTTACAGCCAGGTCGAGATTTTGCGTGGCATTTGCATGAACCTGATGCGCCTTCAGCAGGATTTCCAGGATCCCGAGGTCGGAGGAGAGGCCGGTATTAAGATTGAAAAAGCCCTCCAACCCGACCTGCTGGAGGCCCTTTCTCCAACATACTGCTCATTGCAGGCTGCCGACATGCTGCAGTCTGTTGTGCTCTTAATCCGAATATACCAGGATTTGGCGCAATCCCTGGCGGAACGGCACGGCATCGACTATCCAGAGGAGCTGGAGCGCCTGATGCTGCAGCGCTGGGAAAAACTTACCCAAAACCAGGCTCTTACTTCCGCCGGTTTTTGACATACACTTCTACCGCTTCCCTCACGAAAGCCGCCAGCCCAGGGTCGATCTTGTCGAAATTGGCCTTGAAGCGCGGGTCATCGTTATACAGGTCCGCCAGGCCTAGCAGCTGCTCGTCGTCCGGCGTCCAGAAATAGTCCATGTGCTTTCTCCACAGCTCCACGCCCTTCTGGGCAGACGGTGAGGCGGGTCCTTCTGGCATCGCTTCCAGCAGCGCTTGATAAGCAGCATTTCCTTCCTCGCCGATACGCTGTTTGTCTGCATCCGAGTAGCTTTTCCACTTGCGGTTAGAAGCCTTCACGATCTCAGGGTCGTACATCTGCATGGCTTCCTTCTCGAATTCCGCCTGTTGTTCCTCGCTGAAGGCTTCGAATAACTGTTTTCCGCTCATTTCCATCTTTCCTTTCAGGTATAACATCGTGTGGTCCACCGTCTGGACCAGGCGCTCGAGCTGGCGGATGCGCCTGTGAAGCTGCTGCTTGTGGCTCTGCAGGGCGCTCTGCACATCGAAGTCGCTCTCGGCCATGATTTCCTGGATCTGCGCCAGCGGCATGTCCAGCTGGCGGTATAGCAGGATCTGCTGCAGGCGTAGCAGGGCTTCCTGGCCGTAGTAGCGGTAGCCGTTGTCGCCGGTGCGGGTCGGCTTGAGCAGCCCGATCTGGTCGTAGTAGTGCAGCGTGCGGGGTGTGACGCCCGCCATCCTGGAGAGCTGCCTGACAGTGAACATGCCGGCAGTATAAACTATGACGTTACGTTAATGTCAAGGGTTTTTGGGAAGTGGAAGCAGGGATTAATCTTCGAATATTAGAGCCAGTAATTTCTGCATATAATATCCATTTTGTGGTAAATATATGTACTGCATTCACCGGAAATATTGTATAGTGCCTCTGTAGGCGGCGCCTGTCCGATCAGGCGAGTCCGCATCCGGAGTGCGGCGAGAATTCAAAACAAGTCGGTATAAGGAGGTTTCTATGAGTACAAAGAAGGAAACGCAGCAGTCCAAGGGATTCACGGACGAGAAAAAGCCTCGCGATGAAGGAGCGCCTCAAGGAGCTGAAGGCGGAAGAGCGTATGAACAAGGACCGGGCGGCCGGGGAAAGCGCCCTGCTGGAGAAGATCGCCGAGATGCCGGAACCGGACCGCGGCATGGCCGAGCGGATGCATGCTATCGTCACAGCCAGCGCGCCGGTCCTTTCGCCGAAAACCTGGTACGGGATGCCCGCCTATGCCAGGGACGGCAAGGTGGTCTGCTTCTTCCAGAGCGCGCAGCAAGTTCCAGGCCAGGTACGCCACCTTCGGCTTCAACGACACGGCCAACCTCGACGAAGGCGCCATGTGGTCGACCTCTTTCGCGCTGAAGGAGCTGACCGCTGCCGGAGAGGCAGCCATCGGCGCGCTCGTGAAGAAAGCGGTGAGCTGAGCACTGAACCCGCCCTGGGCTCTTATGTAGCACCGGCATGCCCAATCCGATCGTCATCGATAAAGCCCACGCCCGCCGCTTCCTGCTGGGGCATCTCCGCCTGCTGCCGCCGCGCCAGCTGCACGGCAAGCAGGGTATGCTAGATTACTTCCGCAACCTTGCACTATCTTTGAATTTAGCCTTTGTGTGGAAAAGGTATTTTAAAAGATAGTCATCTAGCAGCTATTCCATATATTCCCACACAGGTTTGACTGCAAAATACACCAACATTAGGGGGAAGAGATGAGTGATCCCGTCTAGCGAATGACCGGTGGATATAAAAATCATTATCGGGATGATCGTGATGACCAGGTAAGCAATAACTAAATCTTTGCGGTGCAAACGCCAGATGAACACCGCAATCACTGCGCCGACCAGGCTAAATATCACGTCTATCCATAGGATATAGGACACAGTCTCCAGCGCGCCCATTAGTGAGTTGTACGCCATGTACAGGTTGCCTGCAGCCGATAAAAGCATAAGATACGACAGGCTTTTCCAGGATTTGTTAAATTGATCTTCGCTCATCCTGGGCTTGGTTGTCGGTTTTTGAGCCTGAGCAGGTTTATCCTGAAGTAACGAACGCGATTTCTGTTTCCGAATTACATTTCTGGTGGTAACCAACAATAAAAATACCACTCCAAAAATGAGCAATACCGTCTTAAGATCGAGCATGAAGAGATCCTAAAAATTATCTGGTCGGGGTAAGGAACTCGCGAATAGGCAATAAATTCTGTCCAATGAACAAAAACACCCAACGATGACAGGCATCCAAAGGCAACAGACTCTGGACGCCTGTCATCACAACCAACTATCCGTGGTATATCCGCACGAGAACCGATACTTTCATCGTGAAACACTGACGAAGGATTACTCTAGGTGATTTCTTTCTCTTCCGTGGTGATCTTTCGGAAGGCATCCCGGATGGGCAAGAAACCCAGATTGAGTTTCAGGTTTGGATTATAGGCTCACCATAGTAATCCACCAGGGTTCTGGGAGGAGAGGCTTTCTGGCTTACGAGAGAAACCACAATCATCAGGATTAGTGAGGCAAACACCGCAACAAACGAGCCGATGTAGACAGCATCCCACAATCCACACCACCATTCCTCACTATATATTCCTAGATCGGGTGTGTATCCGCAGACCACAGCCGTGGATTGCCCGCCCAGTCCAGAGGTAAGAGAATATCGTCGCCAGTATCCAGACGGCAAATCCTCCTAAAAATGCAGCCACCGCCCCCCAGGAGTTTGCCTTTTTCCAGTACATCCCAAATGAGAATGGTACAAACAAGCCAACAAGGAGCAGTGACCAGGCGAGAATTGACAGCTCGTAGATCGTCTGCGCCCAAAGACCAATTGCCAGGGCAATTGCCGCATTGACAACCACCATGACACGTGTCGCCCGCAGGGCGGTCTTGCCATCCAGCTTCTTCCCGGTGATTAGGGGGATCAAGTTCTCCGTTACTGCTGAAGCCCCCGCCAGCAATGAGCTGTCTGAGGTGCTCATTAGGGCTGAAGACAATGCAGCGATGAAGATAGCTGTAAAGATCGGAGCCAGATGAGTTATCGCTGCCGAAATCAGCAGGTAACCGGTGTCTTCGAGACCTGGGTTGAGGGTATATACCATGATCCCGATCAAGGGAGACATGATCCCGAAGAACAGGTAAAGTACCCCGGCAAAGTAAGACCCGTAGACGGATGTAGCCTGATTCCGGGCTGCCATTGAGCGCTGCATCAAGTCCTGGGTGGCAACGGATCCGAGACCAATAGCCATCCAGGCTGCCAACCAGTACATCCAACCCGTCATCCCGGTGTAGCCCAGGTATCCCTCGCCAGCAATGGGCAACAAGGTGAAGGGTTCTGAAACGTATGTCGACCCTGCCCCTTCAATTAACCCAGACCAGCCTCCAACCGCATTGAGCATTACCACGAAGACCATGGTGATACCGCCAGCGGTCAAGAACATCTGGAAGAAGTCCAGCGTGGTATCTGCCAGCATCCCACCCAATGTGGTATACGCTGCAACGACGGTGATGATGATAATCATTCCCCACACGGGGTCTATGCCAAACAAAGCCTGTACAATCGCCCCACCGGCGACAACCTGGGCAGCAGTCCAGGAGAAATATGTTAGCATCTGGGCGATGACGGATAGGACGATCATTGCTTTGTTATAACGACGCTCAAAGAAGTCTACAATAGTGACGTATTTTGCCCTGCGCATCAAGCGGACGAAAAATGCGCCTGAAATAAATAAGCACATCGCCGCGCCAAATGGGTCAAAGATCACCCCCTGAAAACCATAATCGTAGGCGGTTTCGGATGCGCCCATCAAGGTCTCGGCTGCGAACCAGGTTGCCATTATTGAGGCTGCAGCCATGTGGATTGGCAACCTACGACCGGCAATCACGTAATCTACATTGTCTTCTACCTTCCGCGATGCCCAAATGCCTATCACCAGGCGGATAAGGAAGAAGATGACGATAAATAACACGACCAGCCATGCTGAGTGATAACTTTCGAGTGTCATTGCTCCTCCTGAAGATCAGAGCGTTTTGGCAACCTCTGCTAACGTATCCGCCAGGCGATCAAGCACAGCATCAATCTGCTCGTAGGTGATGACCAGGGGCGGTTCGATGCGGATGGTATGGGCACTGGTCAGCGTTCCCGCCACCAGCACGCCGCGCTTGAATAAACCGGCCGCCACTTTGTAGCCGACTTCTGGTTCGTGGAAATGCTGCCCAATCAGCAAACCCTTGCCGGTGATCGAGTGGTAGATTTGTGGATATTGCATCGCAAAGGCTTCCAGCTTGGGGATAATGTACTCGCCTTTAGCAGCAGCCTGCTCCCACAGGCGATCGCGCAGGGTGATATGGATGGCAGCAATAGCCGCGCTGCATGCCAGGGCGCCTCCGCCCGTTGTAGTGGTATGGATGAAGGGGTTGGGGTACATCATCGGCTGCCAGATCTCTTCTGTGGAGCAGAAAGCGCTGATCGGCATTACCCCGCCACCCAATGACTTGGCGACAGCTATAATATCTGGGACTACATTCCAGTGGTCCAATCCCCACAGCTTGCCGGTGCGCCCCATGCCGGTCTGGACTTCATCGGCGATCAGGAGCACGCCATAGTGCCTGGTCAGCTCGCGCACGCGCGGCCAAAAGTCATCCGGAGGGACGATACCGCCGGCTTCACCCTGGATGGGCTCGAAGAGTACCGCAGCAAGCTCTACTCCTACTTTATTACAGATTTCGAGTTGCTGTTCCACAGCATCTGCGTCCCCAAAAGGCACATGGTAGATGGGACCACCATAGAGCATCCCTGGCGGCTGGCGATAATCTGCCTTGCCCATCATACTCAATGATCCCATTGTCTTTCCATGGAAAGCCTTGACGGCCACAATGAAGCCAGATTTTTGGCTATACAGTTTCGCCAGCTTGATAGCACCCTCGATTGATTCGGTGCCGCTGGCGCAGAAGAAAGAATACTTGATATCCCCCGGCGTGATCTCCGCCAGCAGGCGGGCTAACACGCCGCGCAACGGGTCGATCAGCTCCTGGCTGGGCATGGGCGTGCGCCCCAACTGCGCTCGAACATTATCCACAACTTCTGGATGCGACCAGCCCAGGTCCATTAGGCCATAACCGCCCAGGCAATCGATGTATTCGCGCCTCAGGACATCGCGGAAGATAGCTCCTTGCCCAGTCCATTCGGTTGCTGCCCAATCGCCTGCTTCGGTCACGGATTTGCGATACTCCAACCAGTTCTTGTTAAAATGCTCAGCAAAATTATGTTTAGAACTCTTCGATGATCTGCTTGCCCTCTTGCTCATCGACTTCCGGCTTATGGATAATGTCTATCCAGCGTTGTGCGTAGGCAATTGCATTTTCATATGACATAATAGAACCCTCCTGAAATAGTGCGATGCGAAAAACAGGGTATTTCTCCAAAACACGGAGAGGTTATCGATTAATCTGGCTTGCCTCCTTTCTATTGGGAATTATCCGTGCTTCATTCGATGTGACATTAGCTAGTGGATGTATGATCTTCATGGCTGCAAATAGCAGATGGGATGCGCCACTGATAGACATCCTTGAGCTTAACCGGGACAATAGAAGTCGTGGTTTTTCGCACGCCTGGCAATTTGCCGATCACCTGGGTGGCGAAGGTATACACCTCAGCGTTATCACGCGCCACAACCTGTACCGAGATGTCGTTTTCGCCAATTGAGCACGCCACATAGGACACTAATTCATTCTGCGCTAGCGTAATGGCTACATCCATGATCGCCCCCGGCTCCACCTCCATGAAAACGTCGGCGATGACATTAAAACCAAATGCCTGTGGATGAGGGATGGCGCAGACCGAAATCATGTTTTCTTTAATTAAGCGATCTATTCGGTAACGGACAACGCGCTGCGATATCCCCCCCAGCCGACGGGCGATCTCTGCGGCAGGCATTCGCCCATCTTCAAGTAGCAAGTCTACAATCTTAAGATCAATCTTGTCGATGATTGACATTATTTCATGGAATACTTGCCGAAATGTACAGATGAGTTATATCTAATGTAGCAAAAATAACTTTGATTGTCAATAGGGAATTTCAGAAATTTTAAATACAGTCAGGTTCCTTGGGAGTTAGCCGGGCTGTTGCTGGGTAATGCAGTGGATATTCCCGCCACCGAGCAGGATTTCGCGCGCCGTGATGGCGACAATTTGGCGGTCCGGCATCAGACGTCCCAGGGTTTCAACAGCCAGGCTGTCCATTGGATCCCCGAACGAAGGAACAATAGCTCCCCGGTTGCAAAAATAGAAATTGATATAGGAGGCAGCCATCCGGTCTCCAGCCTGGCGGGGAAGCGTCCCGCTGACAGCATCCACGCCCTCCGCTTCGTCGTCCCGGATGATCACCGGGGCAGGCTGATGAATCTTGTGAATTACGAGTTTGCGGCTCTGCGCATCCGTAGCTGATAAAAGGTAATCGTAGGCTTCAGCAGAACGATCGTATTGCGGGTCAGACCGGTCGTCGGTCCAGGTCAGAGCGACCTCACCTGGACGGATAAAACAAGCCAAGTTATCCACATGCCCACTGGTCTCGTCATTGTACACGCCTCGCGGCATCCAGAGAACTTTGTCGACATTCAGATATTCTTTGAGGTACCCTTCGATCTCTGTTTTGGATAAATCGGGATTGCGCCCTGGGCTGAGCAGGCATTCTTCCGTGGTGAGACAGGTCCCCTGTCCATCCACATGGATAGAACCACCTTCCAGAACGAGCGGAGCTTTGTAACGGCTGATATGCTCGATCTCGAGAACCTTCTGTGCCATCGCCTGATCCAAATCCCAAGGAAAATACAGACCATTGACCAGCCCACCCCAGGCGTTGAAATCCCAATCCACACCGCGCACCTCCCCTTGCCCGTTGACCACAAAAGTAGGTCCGCAATCACGCATCCAGGCGTCATTGTTTGCCATTTCAACTACACGAATTTTAGGCGGAAGCATCTGGCGTGCGTTTGCATACTGGTCGGTGTTGACCCCAACTGTCACCGGCTCAAAGCGAGCAATCGCGCTGGCAACCGCCATGAAAGCGCGTTGGGCGGGTTTTCCCCCCAGACGCCAGTTATCCGGGCGTTGGGGCCAGAGCATCCAGGTTCCTGCATGCTTTTCAAACTCGCCGGGCATGCGAAAGCCGTCCTGATAAGGGGTTGAATTTTGTGTTTCAGACATCGCAATTATCCTCAAAGTCGAGAAAGCGTAATGGAAAATCTAATCTCTGACCGGGTTCATTTACGCTTTACCCACCAATGCAAGAATTCTCCCAACAAGGCAGAAACCTCAAATTTATACCCTATCGAAGTAGCTTGAATTGTCATTTTGTTCTCCGTTTAATAACTACATGGGGACATGATAGCCAGGATTTATGAAGCAAGTTTTATATTGCTGAGGCATTCTTCGATCTGAGTCTGGTGATATGCGTTGAGCTCTGGCGACGGGCGCTTCATTCGCGGGTAGACAAAGTACACCAGCAATCCTTTTTCGGTGTGCAGGCGGTTCTCAGCCTGGTCAAAAATAATTGAGCGAGGGTGGTCCATCACCGCGTCGGTAGCTTCCACGCCACGCGAAGCCGGTAGACAATGCATGAACTTTGCATGAGAGGGGGCTTTCTTAAACAGCTCGCTATTCACCTGGTAGACTGGCATGAATGCCGCTCGCCGTTCAGGGATTTGATCTTCTTGCCCAACCCACCACCACAAATCTGTGTAGATAAAGTCAGCATTGCGAACAGCCGCAACGGGGTCATCTGTTATATTCACTGATCCGCCTGATATTCTGCAATTGTCCTTTGCCCACTGCACCCACTGAGCAGGAGCCTGGTACTTGCTGGGGGCAGCCTGGGTGAAATGCATGCCCATCTGGGTGCAGATCAGCATCAAGGATGAGAGCACGTTTGTTGCATCGCCAATGAAAGTAACACTCAGGTCCTCCACCTGCTTATCGGCAGGCATGTGCTCGATCATGGTTAGCACATCACAAACCACCTGAGTCGGATGGTTATAATCCGTTAAGCCATTGATCACCGGCACTTCGGCATATTTTGCCAGCTCGGTGATCGTGTTATGCTTTAACGTGCGCGCTTCAATTGCATCGCACATGCGGGAAAGGACCTTGGCTGTGTCATACATCGACTCACGCACACCCAGGTGGATTTCACCCGGTTTGAGATAGAGGGCGTGCCCTCCCAGCTCGACCATAGCCACCTCAAAGGATACCCGTGTGCGAGTGGAAGGTTCTTCGAAGATCATTGCCAACGATGCGCCTTCAAGCAATTTTGGTGTGCATCCTTGCTGGTCAGCAGTCTTAATTTTGCGCGTCAGATCAATGATATCTAGCAATTCTTCTTTGGTGAAATCTTGGGTGTCGATAAAATGTTTTAGGGTCATGGCGTTACTCCAGATGAAAAAGTGTTATTTTCTTGTTTTTAGTTGATGCCTATCACGAAAACTATTCTTCAACTTCCGATGGGATACCAAAATTATCAGGGCTTGGCATCCATTCGTCTATGTTTCTCAGGATACGCGGAACAAGGGTATAGGGAGTGACTATGACACCGGGCATGTTTGCCAGTGTGCGACGAATAAATTGCCGCAGTTGATTATTGTCCTTAAAACCGCGCTTCATGGATATATCGTTAGTGCCCTGCCCGAAGGCAAGATAGGTCCCTTCAGGCATGGACATTAACTTATCCTTCACCGCCTGGCTGGAAAATTCGATGTTTAGGTTTCGCCATCCATCAGAGAGGCCTGCAATTTGTGCAGGTACTCGAGCAGACGCTCTTGTTCCGCTTCGCTCAGGGCTTCCATCCACAGTTTCTGGTTCTGGTGCACGATCGGGCGAAAGGTATTGGCGACCTGCATTCCCGTTTCCGTCGGCTCTATTAGAAGCATGTGTCGATCCGATTGATGCGGAGTCCTGCGAGCGTACCCGCGCAGTTCCAGCAAGTCAACCAGCGCCGGCCGGGGCACGGCATGGCGTGGGGCTGCAGGCCCGGTGGAACTTGGCGGCGAGCAGGGCGGGCGTGGGCGCTGACATGGGGGCATTATACCCGCCCGGCGGGCTGTACGGTAATAATGGCTGTTGGGCCGCGCCGACAACCTGCCGGGCCGACCTGCGACTGACCGCTTAATGGTGGATGATCATCTCCTTGACGCTCACATTGCCAGCGCCGCGCTCGGCAGTAAGATGCACGGGATTGCGATTGCAGGGATTGGATTCACTCTTCGGCGGAACGCTCGGCGCGGCGTTTGATGGCGCGCAGCCAGAGGACACGGATCCAACCGCTGCCCATGGAGATCAGCCGCCAATAAAAGGCAAACTTCCTGCGGGTTTGTGGGTCGGGCGCCCAGATGCGGGTTTCTGTGCTCAGCAGGGTTTCTTCGCCGGACGGCTGCACATAGAGATTGGCCGCCACTTTGGCGAAATCAGTGCGATCGAAGGCTTGGAACTGCCGGGAATTCGTCACGCCGGAAGGCTCTTCACCTCCCGTCAGTTTCCAGAATTGACCGACCAGGCCGAAGACGATTTCATCATCGGTCTCTTCCAGGGGAATGAAACCACTCTCGTAGAGGTGATTCAGGAATGGCTTTTGTTCGGCTTGAATCCGTCTGGCTTTTCCGGTCAAGATAGCGGGGACTTCGCGCAGGTTGAGCATGAAGAACACCAGCGGCGATAGTTCGGAGGGCAGAAGTTCTTTCATGGCGGAAAAGGCGGCTTGCGGCGAAGCCTTGACCTTGACTTTGTGGATTTCGGTAAAGTCGTATTGAGGAAGGAATTCGTCGAGTTTCATGTTGGTTTCACCTATTCTCATCCTTTGTACGGATCCATCCAAAGCGATAGATCAACCATACGATCTGGAATTCTTCTACCCTTTGCTTGCTTGTTGGAACTCGTGGCGATATAGCCATAGCGGAACCAGCTCTAGCGCCGCAAATACCAATGTCAGATAGGCAAAAGGATTATCCGACATGGTCAGTATCGCTCCTATCCCCAAGAGCGACATGAATACACCTGCCGCCAGCGTGGTTATCCAAGCCCATCGCTCTGAGGTTCTTAGCCCACGTGAGCCGTACATAATCAGCCACCCGACAAAAATCACGGCGGCGCCAGTCGCTACATACATATACAGAAACATGAGCTGATCCGCGGCGGAAAGTTGGCCGGACATCGTAGAAAAGATAACCGGAGTTGCGGCGACATGAATCAAGCCAAGCAGAACTGTGAGGATGCCTGCTATCAACACCCATTGGCTGCCACGATTTCTTCTATCCATTGTGACCTCCTGCGTCATTGGTAGTTTCTGTTGCTATGTACTCTCGTGCAATTGAGGCCAGGTCGGGGGCGTAGGAGCTGCCTGCGCCAATCAGGGCCAACTTTAATCGGTTCAGTCATGTGAAAACCTCCAGTTTCAAAGATATTTTTAGCCAATCCGGCGGAGCTGCCGGCAGGTCAGGGCCAGTCCCAGGCTGAGCCCGGCCGCGGCGAACAGGGTCACTATCCCCAGCGCGGATAAGTAATCTGCCGGCCAGGTTTGGAACAGAATCAGGTCACGCAAGGGGTCGACCACATACGTGTTGGGGAAGACAGCGGCAATCGCTTTGAGCAGCGGCGGGTAGTATTCTGGGGAAGACAGGCCGCCGGCGGCGAAAAACACGATTACCCCACTGAGGATCGCTGCCACAGCGCCGGTCATGAAATTTTTTGCTCGCAGTCCCAGGAGCAGCGCCAGGGCGATCCACAGCGGTGCGACTAAAGCAGCTAGCAGGCAGGCCGCCCACACGTAGCCCCCCGCCCAAACGCCTACCCACAGGTAGATCACCAACAGCAAGCCGGCTCCGGTTACCAGGCCCATCACCAGGGCCAGCAGCACCTTGGGGATGAGGGCCCACAGCAGCGAAAACGGCGCCAGACCGAGTTCCAGGGTGATATGAGCAACTTGCTCCTTGTAGGTCAGCAGGAAGATGTTGAACATCGCCCCCAGCGTGACGCCGAACAGCACCAGTCCAACCGCAATTACCCCAAACCAATCCACCATTTCGGGGCGGGGGTAGGTTTCGGCCAGGCTTAATGGCGGTTGGGGCTGGCCGATCTTTTCGTAAAAGCGCCACAAGATCTCAGCAGCGTAAAGGCGGTGGTTCTTGGCCCGGTCGTCGTTGTAGTTGGTGAAGTGCATCTCGAGTAAAGGATTCTGCCCGGCCGCCAGGCGCTCGCTAAAGTCAGATGGAATCACCCACACGCCCTCGATGCGGCATTCGTCAAGCTGCTGCCAGGCCTCGCTTTCGGCTAGGGGCAGAACATCGTAGTACGGGCGTGCCAAAGGGCGAGAGAACTTCGCGGATGGTTTCTTCCAGTAGGACACCTGAAGAGCCTTCATCGTAGTTGATTACGGCGATGGAAAAGCCCAGGTTCGAGCCAAACAACATCCCAAAAGCCACCAGCATCACCAGCGGTGGGATGAAACCGCCCAGGATAGAGAGCGGTTCGCGGCGCCAGGCTTTTAGTTCTGTACGAAATAAGATCCACAAGCGAGTCATAGCCTCACTCCTGTTTCAAAACACGCTGCCGGTAGAGGATGGTGGCAACTGACATCGCCAGCAGGCTCATAACCAACAGGGCAATTGACGAAATTATGGGAGAGCCAATGAACTTCCCGTAGTAACTGGCAAAAAGCAGTTCGGTGGCATGCGCATGCGGCACCAGCCGCGAGACCATTTCATACCAGCCACCGAAGGAAGCCGGCAGGTCAAAAGCGCCACCCAACATCCAGCAAGCCAACGAGATCACCAGGGCAGCCTGATAGGCGGGGATCGAGCGCTGGAGCAGCAGTCCAGCAGCCATGCCCGTACATCCACCCACAACGGCGATGCCTAGGAGCGCCAGTTCGAGGCGCAACACCGAACCAGGCCATTGGCCGGTCAGCAGCCCAATCACCAGCAGCAGCAAGTTAGCCGAAAGCATACCGGTCAGGGCCAGTCGGGTTAGACGCGCCGCTAGCACCACGCCTGCTGCCACTGGCGAGAGGCGGTATTCCAGGATGGTGTGGAACTCAAAATCCTGGGCGGTGAGTATCCCGCCGACGATAGCCGCCGCCAGAAAGGCGGTGAACGAGAGCATGGCCATACCGAAGTAGATGCTATATGGCATATCTTTGGGCAGCCAGGGATACTCGTCAACGGTGATCTTGCGGTTGCCCAATGAGTCATCCCACAGGCGCAGTGCGGCGGCCGTCAACCGGTTGCGCAGGTTCTTCACCTTGTTGCTGTCGATCAGCCCATATTCCTGCACGGCCACCAGATGGCCATCCCGCTCTTCCAGACGGATAATCTGGTCAGGGTTCTCAAGCTCGACGGCGTCGACAGGGATGGCATTAATGTACGGCAAGCCGATGGGCGAGCCAACCGTTTTCATCGCTCGAATCATCTCATTTTCAGAACCGCTTTGAGTCGTCGCTACCTTCATCTCCATCGTGGGGTGGACCAGGATGAGCGACATGAGCAAAAACAACAGCACCGGTTGGAAAATGGCTACCCCATGGATGGGGAGGGCTGTGCGAGCTAACTTTAATTCGTTAAGGAGCAGCAAAGTACATTCGTTTCATGGAAGACTCCTTTTCACTCACGCAGCGCCCTGCCAGTATGGTGAAGGAAGACATCGTCCAGCGTGGGTCGGGCGATGCGGAAGTTTTCAAGGTGGTAGCGCGGTGAGATACGTGCTGACCAAGTCGCCAGCCAGCGCTTCGGCGTTTTCGACTTCAAAGCGCACCACCCCAGGCTCCGGTAAACTTACCTGGCGCACCCCAAATGATTGGAACTCCGCCGCCGGGTCGGGGATGGCAGGTGTGGTGTGCAGGGTAACGATGTCGCGACCCAATTCGGCCTTGAGCCTCTCGGGACTGTCCAGCACGATGCACTTGCCGTGGTCTATGATCACCAGTCGGTCACATAACCTATCTGCTTCGTTCATATCATTGGTGGTGATCACAAATGTCTTCCCGGCGTCGCGCAGGGCATGAATGTGATCCCAGAGCATATGCCGACCCTGCACATCCACGCCCAGGGTGGGCTCGTCGAACAAGATGATCTCGGGGTCGTGCAAGAGGGCGCGGGCTAGAGCCAGGCGGCGCTTCATCCCGCCTGAAAAGGTGCCAGCCGGATCTTTACGGCGGTCCCACAGGTCCACCAGTTTGAGCAGCGCCTCGATCCGCTCGCGGGCCTGGCCCAGGTCTTTACAGTACAGCGCGGCATGGTGCCACAGGTTGTCCAGGGCGCTCAGCTCGCCGTAGATGTTGGTCTCTTGCGGCACCAGGCCGATGCGCTGGCGTACCAGGCGTGGCTGGACTTGCGGGTCGAAGCCGCTTACTTCCAGCTTCCCACTGGTACGCCGGAGCAGGCCGGTGATCATGTGGATGGTGGTGGTTTTCCCGGAGCCGTTCGGGCCAAGCATGCAGAAAATTTCTCCCCGCTGGACATCGAACGACAGCTCATCCACAGCGGTAAATGATCCAAATTTGCGTGTAATTGCATTAAGCTGTATAGCTGCACTCATAACGATCCTCCTATCTTCTCAAAGACACAGGTTCCGCGCACAAAGATTGTGGCAAAGAAAGCGATGATTTCTTCCTCATTGTGTTCGGCTGCGCCAGGGCATTCATACGAGCCATTATTTCTATAACTATCGTTATGACCCTGTTCTAGCATTTATTTTCCGTGATAGTACACTCACTTGGATCTTCTATTGAAGATAGCCGACTTAGTGAGCTGGCCCAACAACTGTGCCAGACAGCCGAGTTTTTGTTGCATGTACAAAAACGTGAGCTTATCCGAATGCGGAATATTCATCCTGCTGATGTTTTGAATGACGCCAGATTGCAGCGCATGAACAGCCTGCCCAATATAAGGTTATGCCTTGGCCGTCTGCCGCCAACTCCAGGCCAGCCCGCCGAGCAGGGCAATGACCAGAACGCCGCGCAGCCAGTAAGGCGGGAACACCAGGGTGAGCACCAGCAGAACCAGCACCGCGGCCACGCCCACCGCCAGGGCTTTCTTCCCATCCTGGCGCGCGACGAACAGCACCGCACCAATCACGCCGATCACGAAGACGGCCAGCCACACCGCGATCTCGTAGATAGTCGTGAGGGTGATCCCATTTGCCCCTCGGCGCGATCCTTGAGCGTGCTCAGCATCTTTTGCACCATGACCGCATCGGGGATTTCGAGCGCTGTCGTGGCGGCGGCTGGCATGTCGATCGGGTCGAAGCTCTCGCGTACCACCAGCCGGGTGTGCGTGCTGTCTATCGGGAACAGTCCAAACGTGAAACTCCAGATCGGTTTGCCCGTGTCGTCCTTGGCCCGCCAGCCAAACCATTGATAGGGCTCCATGACGCTGACGGCGCTGACGCAGAAGGTGGCCGACATGCAGATCTTCTCGCCGATCTGGGGGTTCTGATATTCGGGCACGATACCGGCAGCGGTTTGGATGTCGAACCCCAACAGGTTCTCCAGCCAGTCATAGCTGTACCAGCCGCCGCGCCCCGCCCGAACTGGACCAGCCAGGGCCAGATCTGTTCGGAAGGCGGCTCAGATGATGATGGCACGGGTCCAGCGTGTGCCGCTCAGGTCGCCCGGCATGGTCCGACCCCGGTCTTCAGCCGTGGCGCCCCAGTTCAGGTAGAAGGGGCGCAGGGCGAGGACGCCCAGCACCACGGCCAGCAGCACAATGCCCAGTCCTTGCAGAATACGAA
>CAVOSB010000026.1:0-77890 GCA_963698765.1 uncultured Chloroflexia bacterium | reverse complement strand
TTTGGATTTCAGACACCGAATTCATTCGGTGGGATTGGGAAGAATTGATATCGATTGATTCTCCCACCCTCTCGCCCATGAATGAATTCATGGTCGAATCTTCAAACCCGTTAAAACGGGTTGGTAGTTGAACGCGCTTCAGCGCGCTTTACTTCCAGAACCCGAATTCATTCGGTTCAGAAGGGAGAATCTCCTGTAAGTGTGTAATCGCAGGAATTTCCTTGATTTTCCGGGAAGTTTCTCCAGAATCAATAGCATTCTTCGGTCCATCATCATTTTCCAGGGTTTGCTCCAGCCTACCGATGAATGTACACTCCGCATGATGTGATTTTTGATTTCTCACATATTCTTCAGCGATTGGTCGTTGTTTTTCTCCAATCGATAGGCATCCGTAACCACGCTGCCAGGCGAATTGATCCATGGTTTGAATATTATGGTTTATGTAATGGGCACTTGCACCTTTCATCAACTTGACTACTTCCGCCACGCTGTGCTTTGGTGGGATGGAAACGACTATGTGGATATGATCTTGCGTGCCATTGAGTGCAAAAACAAAAACTTCGAGCTCAGCAGCTTTCTTTACAATGTAATTGAATAACTGTCCTTCAAATTCGGTTTGAATAAGAGGCAAACGGTCCTTTGTCGACCAGGTAATATGGTAATAATTACGCCAGAAGGACATATCTTGCTCCTATGGGATTATTTTCTTCGATCCTATTTGCGTGACATGAATATGATAATACCAATTTTCGTATTTACCTTCGCCTGGTGATTATTTCATGGGCTGAGATGTCGAAATCGTTGAATTGGATATCACAAATAACGCGCTTCGAAGCGCGTTTTGGATTTCAGACACCGAATTCATTCGGTGGTTTCCGTTTGAATAGATTCTCACAACAATTTCCCTCAATACCGCTCTTAAAACGAATTCTCACAGCAATTTCCCGTTAAACCACTGGATTTCCCATCAAATAGGATAAATAACCACCCATAAATAGTAATATTTGTCACTTGTTTGGCCTGTTACCCTTTGCTATATTTAGCCTGAGGTAATCAGTCCTTAGATCTATTTCCATTTGGAAAGATATCCAAATTATCCCCAGAGGAAGGAGCCCATGAAAACCATCACATTTGAAGTTCCTGCTCTTTACGGGGACCACCATGTGGTCGAGGTGCGCAAAGTGTTGCTGGAAACGCCCGGTGTTAAGGACGTATACGCCAGCAGCGCTTTTCACCTTGTCGAAGTGACTTTCGACCCCAGCCAGGTTGATGACAAGACTATCGAAGGAAAGTTGGAGGAAGCGGGATATCTCGGGGAATTTGTGCTCCCCGTCGAAGCAGATGCAGCCACGTACCTGCAAAGCGACCGCTCGGAATCGTATTTCCGCCATACCGAAGTATTCGAAACCACCCGGCAGACTGTCAGCTTTCAATCAGAATGTTAATTATTCAGGCAAGCCGCTGTGGAACTGCCCGGGATTGGGTATGATCAGCACGTCAATGGAGGATTAGGACATGGCAAAAGGTAAACGAACTATACGAAGAACAAACCTCCGATCCTGCCGCACAGGAGATGCTGATCCGTGCGGATGAGCTGGGATTCAGCACCGCCTTCAGCCGGGCGGATGAGATGGTGCCGTGCAATATCGGCGGGGCGGGCATGTGCTGCAAAATCTGCGGCATGGGACCCTGCCGGCTGACCAAAGATGGGCAGACCGGCGTGTGCGGCGCGACCATCGACACGATCCAGGCCCGCAATTTGATCCGCTCGATTGCCGCCGGCGCAGCCGCCCACTCGGACCACGGCCGCGATATGGCCTTCACGCTCAAAGCAGTGGCCAACGGCGAAGCCGAAGGCTATTTGATCCGCGACGTCGCCAAGCTGCGCATGGTCGCCGGCCATTATGACATCCCGATCGAAGGCCGCTCCCCGACCGAGATCGCCAACGAACTGGCCGATCTGTATATCGCCCAATTTGGCCAGCAGCGAGGCAAGATTGTTCCAGCAATCGTGCCCCCGAGAAACGCCAGAAGCTCTGGGAAGAACAGGGTGTCTGGCCGCGCGGCATCGACCGCGAAGTGGTCGAAGCCCTGCACCGCACCCATATCGGCGACGACCAGGACCCCGAGCACATTCTGCAGCACGCCATCCGCACCGCCCTGGCAGACGGCTGGGGCGGCAGCATGATCGCCACCGATATCTCCGACATCCTGTTCGGCACGCCGGCGCCGATCCTCGGCCAGGCCAACCTGGGCGTGCTTGAAGGACGATATGGTCAATGTCGTCGTCCACGGTCACGAGCCCACCCTCAGCCAGATGATCGTGGCCGCTTCGCAGGACCCGAGATCATCGAATATGCCAAAGCAGCCGGCGCCAAGGGCGTCAACCTGTCCGGCATCTGCTGCACCGCCAACGAAATCCTGATGCGCCAGGGCATCCCGGCGGCGGGCAACTTCCTGCACCAGGAGCTGGCGATCCTGACCGGCTCGGTCGAAGCCATGGTCGTGGATGTGCAGTGCATCATGCAGGCGCTGGTCGGATCTGGCGAGCAATTTCCACACCAAGATCATCACCACCTCCCCGAAAGTAAAAATCAAGGGCGCCACGCACATCGAGTTCGATGAGCACAATGCCCTGACGATTGCCAAGCAGATCCTCAAGACCGCCATCGACAACTACAAGAACCGCGGCACGACCCACATCCCGCAGGTGCGCGAAGACCTGATCCCCGGCTTCTCGCACGAATACATCAACTACATGCTGGGAGGCTCCTACCGCGGCTTCCTTCCGCCCGCTGAACGACGCCATCATGTCCGGGCGCATCCGCGGCGTGGCGGCCATTGTCGGCTGCAACAATCCGCGCAGCAAGCAGGATTACCTGCACACCTACGTCACCCAGGAGCTGCTCAAGCAGGATGTGCTGATCGTCGAGACCGGCTGCGGCGCGATTGCCAGCGCCAAGCTGGGCCTGCTGCTCGGCGAAGCCGGCCTGGATAAGGTCGGCCCCGGCCTGCGCGAAGTCTGCGAGACGGTCGGCATCCCGCCGGTGCTGCACATGGGCTCCTGCGTGGATAACACCCGCATCCTGACCGTGCTGACCCAGATGGTGGAAGAAGGCGGCCTGGGCGATGATATCGACCAGATCCCGGCGGTCGGCCTGGCGCCGGAATGGATGAGCGAGAAAGCCCTGGCCATCGGCACCTACTGCGTGGCTTCCGGCGCTTATGTCATCTTCGGCGGCTCATCCCCGATCAGCGGCATGCCCGACCGGGTGGCCGACAGCGACATCGTCCTGAACTACATCAGCGAAGGCTGGGAGAAGCTCTACGGCGGCAAGATGGAATTCATCCCCGATCCGGACGAGATGATCCAGACGCACGCTGGACCACATCGATAAGAAACGCGCCGCCCTGGGCTTGCCGGTTTACGACCCAACAAGTTTGGGCGCAGCGGCGATCGCGCGCATGCTCGACTGGAAGAAGCTGCCGGTCACTGGAACGCCGCCGTGAAGCTCTGTACGGCGTGGCAGCTGACTGAGCAGAGTATGGAGAGATCCATATGTCTCGTTACATCGCAACCCGTGCCATCCGCGGCGCCAATGCCCTGGTCACCGAAGCAGAGCTGATGCTGCAAAAGCCCTGGCTGAAAAAGGCCCGGATACCAAGGTCGCCTTTCCCAATACCGCTTATTACCTGCCGCTGATCCTGGGCATGACCGGCAAGGAGGTGGAGACCCTGGGCCAGCTTGCAGCCGATCATGGAGCATGCCCGCCAGCTGCTGCACCCGACTGCCCTCCAGCAAACACTGGACGCCCTACCTGGGTGAAACCCTCGACAGCGGCATGGCGACCCTGCTCGCCGCCGAGATCATCGAAGCCATCCGCTTTGTCTACGACCTGCAGCCGGAGCCGATGCCCGGCTTCCAGCTGGCCGGCGGCACCTCCTTCACCAGCCCGGATAACGGTCACGGCGGCAACGGGTCTGGATGGCCATCTGAACGGCCCGATCGATGATATCCAGCTGCGCTCGTGGGGCATCCAGCTGGTCGATGGGCGTATGCCCGGCTTTGCCGCCATCGTCGGCTGCGCCAAATCCAACGAAGTCGCCGTCAAGATCGTGCGTGAGCTGCAGAAGCGCAACATCCTGACCTTCCTGTCCGGCAATGTCAACGGGCGCAGCATCATCCACCAGCTGGATCGAAGAAGGCGTCGAGCTGGGCTACGACACCTACACCGTGCCCTTCGGCACCGACACGATCAGCGCCATCTATGCCCTGGGCTTTGCCACCCGCTCCGCGCTGACCTTCGGCGGGATGAAAGGCGGGCAGGCGCGCGATATCCTGATGTACAACAAGGAGCGCGTCTTCGCCTTTGTGCTGGCGCTGGGCGAGGTGGATGACCTGAAATATGCCGCCGCCGCCGGGGCGATCAACTTCGGCTTCCCGGTCATCGCCGATACGGTCATCCCCGAAATCCTGCCCACCGGCGTCACCCGCTACGAGCACGTCGTCAGCATGCCGTTCAACGAGATCGACGGCAAGGACGACCTGGAGCGCGCCGAGCGCCTGGTGCAGAAGTGCATCGAAGTGCGCGGCGTCAAGGTCAAAGTCGCCGATGTGCCCGTGCCGGTGCCTTACGGCTCGGCCTTCGAAGGCGAAGTGGTGCGCAAGACCGATATGCGCGTCGAGTTTGGCGGCAAGTACTCGCGCTGCTTTCGAATACCTGCACATGGCGCCGCTGGATGAGGTGGTCGATGGCAAGGTCGAAGTGGTCGGCCCGACCTTCGACGAGATCGCCTGCCCAGGGTCACATGGACATGGGCATCGTGGTCAAGGTCGCCGGGCGGCAGATGCAGGAAGACTTCGAGCCGGTGCTCGAGCGCCAGATCCACTACTTCGTCAACGGCGCTTCCGGCATCCAGCACATCGGCCAGCGCGACATCGCCTGGATCCGCATCTCCAACGCGCGCTGCCGAGAAGGGCTTCAACCTGGAGCACTTTGGCAAGATCCTGCATGCCCGCTTCAAGACCGATTTCGGCGCGATCGTCGATAAAGTCCAGGTGACGATCTACACCGACCCGGAGAAGGTCCAGGAATGGCTGGCCAAAGCCCGCGAGGCCTACGATTTCCGCAACAAGCGCCTGGCCGACCTGACCGACGACAAGGTGGAAGAGTTCTACTCCTGCACGCTGTGCCAGTCCTTTGCCCCCAACCATGTCTGCGTGGTCAGCCCGGAGCGCCTGGGCCTGTGCGGCGCATACAACTGGCTGGACTGCAAGGCCTCCTTCAACATCAACCCCACCGGCCCGAACCAGCCGATCAAGCTCGGGCAAGCTGATCGACTCGCAGAAAGGCTACTGGACGGGCACCAACGATTACGCCAAGATCGGCTCGCACGGCGTGGTCGAGGAAGTCTCGATGTACTCGATCATGGAAAATCCCGATGACCGCCTGCGGCTGCTTCGAGTGCATCGTGATGCTGATCCCCGAAGCCAACGGCGTGATGGTGGTCAGCCGTGAAGACACCAGCATGACCCCGGCCGGGATGACCTTCAGCACGCTGGCGGGCATCGCCGGCGGCGGTCTGCAAACCCCCGGTGTGATGGGCGTCGGCAAGTTCTACCTGATCAGCCCCAAGTTCATCTCCGCGGATGGCGGCTTCAAGCGCGTGGTCTGGATGAGCAGCGTGCTCAAAGAGACCATGGCCGACGAGTTGAAGGCGGTTGCGAGCGCGAAGGCGACCCGGACCTGATCGACAAGATCGCCGACGAGCGCAACGTCACCACCGTCGATGAGCTGCTGGCCTGGCTGGAAGAGCACAACCATCCGGCCCTGGTGATGGACCCGATGTTCTAGAGTACAGAAGTCTGTGATCAGTATCAGGTGCAGGCAAGGGTAACCAGTGCTGCCGTGTTCTGATGGCGATGTACACTGATGCTGTAAACTGAACAATAATCCGAACAACCGTACGAATGCAATCTCCCGAACTGGTGCGCGACCTGATGACCGTCGGTGTGGCGACCTGTGCGCCCGGATACGCCGTGGTCGGATCTTGCGCGCTGTTGCTGAAAAAGAGCTGGAAGCGGTGGTCGTGCTGGATCCGCGAGGAAGGGCACGCCCTGGGGGTGGTCAGCCAGGAGGAGCTGGTGCACGCCTATGCGCACGGGCCAACCGCGTCGGGCTGAATGCCGAAGCATGTCATGCGCGACGATGTGCCCAGGTGCCGCCGGATATCCCGCTGACAGCTGCCGCGCAGATGATGCAGGACCAGCGGGTGCGGGTGCTGTTCCTGATGCATCATGCCGGCGGGATCGAGTACCCGGCGGCGCTGATCTCCTACCAGCACCTGCTGCGCCACCTGGCCGCCCGGGATGACGATGAGCTGCGCGACCTGGGCATCAGCGCAGCGCGCCAATCGCCGCTGGAGACCTTTATCCAGCGCCGCGAGCGCCAGCCGCACGCAGCGCAAAGGCAGGAATAATAAGCTTGTGATGTATCACTGAGCACTCAGAACGATCTGTTCCCAGATAACAGCCATCGTCTGAGCCAATAATCAAAAAAGCATCTAATCTAACAGGAGTGAAACATATGCCTATTGAAATTCCAAAAGACAAATGGCCTGGCAGCGTGCGCGAGGTGACCATCGGCGCCACGGCCGCCGAGGGCGGCACGCGCACCAGACGGTCACCGTGGGCGGCGAGACTGCCTGCCCTTCATGCACTTCGAAGGCGCCATCGCCCAACCGCCCGGTCGTTGCTGTGAAATCCGCGACCGCCGCCCGGAGGACTGGTCGCCGCTGCTGCTGAAGACCTGGGGCGAGGTGATCGATGACCCGGCCGATGGGCCAAGGCTGCCGAAGCCGCCGGCGCCGACCTGATCCAGCTGACGCTTAGCCTGACCGACGCAGGACGGCAATCCCACCACCCCGGAGGCAGCGGTTGCCACGGTCAAAGCGTGCTGGCAGCCAGCGGCCTGCCGCTGATCGTCTTTGGCCCCGGCCAGGCCGAGGTGGATAACAAGCTGCTGGTGGCGGTGGCCGAAGCCACCAAAGGCGAGCGCCTGGTGCTGGGCATCTGCGAAGACAAGAACTACCGCACCATCGTCGCCACCGCCATGGCCAACGGGCACCTGGTCAACGCCCGCACGCCGATGGATGTCAACCTGGCCAAGCAGCTCAACATCCTGATCAGCGATATGGGCCTGCCGCTCGATCGCATCCTCATGGACCCGACCACCGGCGCCCTGGGCTACGGCATCGAGTATGGCTACTCGGTGATGGAGCGCCTGCGCCTGGCCGCCCTGCAGGGCGACGCCATGACCCAGCTCCCGATGCTGGTCACCCCCGGCTTCGAAGCCTGGAAGACCAAGGAATCCAAGGTCGGCGAAGGCGTGCCGGAAGCCTGGGGCGACTGGCGAAGCGGGCGATCAACTGGGAAGCGCTGACCGCCGTCGCCCTGCTCGAATCCGGCGCCGATATCGTCGTCCTGCGCCATCCCGAGAGCGTCCGGCGGGTCAAGGCTGCCATCGACGAGCTGATGGCGGTAGCCGAACTGTAGACTGCACCTGAACGCGTGTACGGATTGACTAGGACCGATCAGATCATTGGAGAAACGAGTGAATATGGCTCTTTCCGGAATTCAAATCTATAAACTTCTTCCGCAGACCAACTGTAAAGAATGCGGTTTCCCCACCTGCCTGGCCTTTGCCATGAAGCTGGCCGCCAAGCAGGTCGAGCTTTCCGCCTGCCCGTATGTCAGCGAAGAATCCAAAGCCCAGCTGGCCGAATCGGCTGCCCCGCCCATCCGCCTGGTGACGCTCAAAGCGGACGGCAACGAGGTGAAGGCCGGCAACGAAGTGGTGCTGTTCCGCCACGAGAAGACCTTCTACAACAAGCCGGGTCTGTTCGTCAAATTCAGCGATGACCTGCTCGCCGGAGGCAGCTCAAAAGCAGCGTAGCCGACGCCGACGCTTACAGCCAACTACGTCGGCATCGAGCTGACCCTGGACGGCTTCGCAGTCGAAGCTGCCAGCGGCGACGCCGGCAAGTTTCGCCGCAGCGGTCAAAGCCGTGCGCGCAGCCACCAAGCGGCCGCTGATCCTGGTCGGCAAGCGATCCGGCCGTGATGGCCGCCGGCCTGGCAGCCCTGCCAGGCGAAACGCCTTGCTGCATGGCGCCGACGCCGACAACTGGGAGGCCATGGCCGAGCTGGCCAAAGGCGCCAAGGCTGCCCTGGCGTAGCGCCGGCAACCTGGAAGAGCTGGCCGAGCTGACCGAGAAGATCAAGGCCAAAGGCGTGGAAGACCTGGTGCTGGATCCCGCCAGCTGACAGCCTGGGCGATTGGCTGGCCCTGACCACCCAGATTCGCCGCCTGGCGCTCAAGAAGAACTTCCGCGCCCTGGGCTTCCCGTTGATCGCCTTCCCGCAGACACCCCGAGGCGGCCGCGCAGGCGATCGCCAAGTATGCCGGCTTCATCGTGCTCGACAACTTCTGCCCCCGAGCCTGGTCTATCCGCTGCTGGTGCTGCGCCAGAACATCTACACCGACCCGCAGAAACCGATCCAGGTGCAGCCCGGCATGTACGAGATCAACAACCCCAAGCCCGACAGCCCGGTGCTGGTCACCACCAACTTCAGCATCACCTACTTCAGCGTGGCCAACGAAGTCGAAGGCTCCGGCCTGCCGGCCTGGCTGGTGGTGTGCGACGCCGAAGGCATGAGCGTGCTCACCGCCTGGGCGGCCGGCAAGTTCGACGCCGAGCGCATCGCCAAGGCCGTCAAGAGCTTCAACCTCGCCGACAAAGTCAGCCGCAAGCGGGTGGTGCTCCCCGGGCACGTGGCGGTGCTTTCCGGCGAGCTGGAAGAAGAGCTGCCCGGCTGGGAAATCCGCGTCGGCCCGCGCGAAGCGGTCGATCTTCCGAAGTTCATGAAACAGGCGCTTATAAACAGAGACTTCCGAAGTCCTGGAGACTTCGGAAGTCTGTCGATTGACGCCTACATGAAATCTCATCAGGTCAAGTTCGATCGAGTCCTCTGAAGCTGTCCAGGTGCCTACCGGCACGCTGCTCAGCGAAGCGGCGCGCCTGGCGGGGATCGAAATCGCGCAACCTTGCGGAGGGCAGGGGCGCTGCGGGCGGTGTGCGGTGCAGGTCCTGGAAGGCGCCGTGCGCCGCCGCAGCACGCTGCGGCTTTCCAGCGGAGGATATCGAGCCGGCTTACGCCCTGGCCTGCCAGACGGTGGTCGAAGGCGATTGTCAGGTCCACGTCCCGCCGCAGGAGAAGATCGAACGCCGGCTGACCACCGACCTGACGTGCGCCGAAGTGACGCGTCCCGGCGGGCTACAACTCCGAGCTGGACCAGACCATCCGCCGGGTGCGGCTGTCTCTCAGTCCTGCCCAGCATGGATGACCAGACCGACGATCTGAGCCGCCTGCTGACCGGCCTGCGCCAGCAAGGCCGGCTTCGACCAGGCTGTCAAAGTCTCCGTCTGCCGACTGCTGCGCAAGCTGGGCGAGGTGCTGCGCGATGGCAGACTGGCAGGTGACCGCCATCGCTGGACAGCTGCAGCGAGGCTCGCCCGACGGCAAGTCGCCATCGAGGAATGGCTGATCGATCTGCTGCCCGGGCAGGTACCGGACGACGAACCGCTGTGGGGAGCTGGCGATCGACATCGGCACCACCACCGTCACCGTCTGGCTGGTCGATCTGATCAGCGGGCAGGTGAAGGCCCAGGTCTCCGAATACAACGGCCAGATCGCCCGCGGCGAGGATGTGATCTCGCGCATCGTCTACGCCGGCAAGAACGGCGGCGGGCAGGAGCTGCGCGAACTGGTGCTGGACACCATCAACAGCCTGATCGAGACGGCCTGCAAGCGCGCCAGACGTAGGCTTGGCGAGCACTGATCGAAGGTCAAGCCGCAGCGAGATCGTCAAGGCGACCATCGCCGGCAACAGCACCATGATCCACCTGCTGCTGGGCATCCCGGCGGCCACCATCCGCCTGGCGCCCTTCGTCACCGCCATCAACCATATCCCGCTGCTCACCGCAGCCAGGAGTCGGCTTGAAGATCCACCCGGTAGGCATGGTCGACTGCCTGCCCGGCGTCGCCAGCTACGTCGGCTCGGATATCACCGCCGGGGTGCTGTCCTCGGGCATGGACGACACCAACCAGATCACCCTGTTCATGGATGTCGGCACCAACGGCGAGATCGTGCTGGGCTCGCAGTGAATGGCTGGTGACCTGCGCCTGCTCGGCCGGCCCGGCCTTCGAAGGCGCCGGTGTGCAGCAGCGGGATGCGCGCCACGCGCGGCGCCATCGAAGAAGTCTGGATCAACGGCAGTACCTAGCGAGCCGACCTACCGGGTGATCGGGGGCGGGCAAGCCGCGCGGCACTCTGCGGCAGCGGCTGATCTCGCTGCTGGCCGAGATGTTCATGACCGGCGTGGTCGATAAAGGCGGCAACCTGAACACTCACCTGGACACGCCGCGCATCCGCGAGGGCGAGCACGGCCTGGAATATGTGGTCGCCTGGGCAGCTGAGACCGCACACGGCCAGGATATCGTCATCACCCACGTCGATATCGACAACCTGCTGCGCGCCAAAGCCGCCATCTACGCCGGTTTCACCGTGCTGGCCGGAGTCGGTCGGCGTGCCGCTGGAGATGATCGAGCAGATGCTGATCGGCGGCTCGTTTGGCAAGTACATCAACGTCGAAAAGGCCGTGCAGATCGGCCTGCTGCCCGATATGCCCTGGGAGCGCTTTCAGTTCCTGGGCAACACCTCGGTCCGCGGCGCCTATTATGCCCTGCTGGACCGCCGGGCCGCGCCAGCGCATCCAAGAAATCGCCTCCGCGCATGACCTATATCGAGCTGTCGGCCGATAACTCATTTTACGAAGCGTTTATGTCGGCGCTGTTCCTGCCGCATACCGACCTGAGCCGCTTTCCCAGCGTGGAAGCGGCCTCGGCAAGTTGAGACCAGCTAGACCTGCAGCTCTTGACCAGGGACTCGAATCTGTGAGATATCGAAAAAGAAAGGATGGAAAAACCATGTACATCATTGGCGAAAATATTCACATCATTTCCGAAAAAGTCAAAGAAGCCCTGACCAACAAAGACGCCAATTTCTTCCAGGACCTGGCGGTCAAGCAGGTCGAAGCCGGCGCCCAGGCGCTGGACCTGAACCTGGGCCCGCGCAAGAAAGACGGCGAGGTAGTCTTCCCCTGGATGGTGGAGACGGTCGAAGGCGGTGGTCGATGTGCCGCTCAGCTTCGACAGCACCAACCTGGTGGGCATCGAAGCCGGGCTGAAGAAGATCACCAAGGCCCAGCCGATCATCAACTCCACCTCCGCCGAGCCCGAGCGGCTGGAGAAAGTGCCGCTGCTGGCCAAGCAGTACAATGCCCGCCTGATCGCCCTGACCATGGGCGCCTCCGGCATCCCGGTCGCCGCCGACGAGCGCGTCAACATCGCCGTCGAAAAGCTGATCCCGCGCATGCTGGAGATCGACTTCCCGATGCAGCGACCTGATCATCGACCCGCTGGTGCTGACCGTTTCCGGCTGCCAGGAATACTGCCCGCAGCTGATCGAAGCCGTGCGCACGCTGCAGTTTGCCTGGGACCCGCCGCCGGCGATCTCGGTCGGCCTGTCGAATGTCTCCAACGCCGTCCCGGACGCAGAACCGCCCGCTGATCAACCGCATCTACTGGCCATGCTGATGGGCGTCGGCCTGCAGATGATGATCGCCAACCCGCTGGACGAGCAGCATAAGAGTCGATCCGCATCATCGAGAAGCGCGACGACAGCACGCCGGTCGGGCCGCTGTATCTGAAGATCGCCGACCGCATCGCCGCTATGGAAGAGCCGTCGATCGACGACGTGGACTATCAGCGACCCCGAGCAGGTCGCGATCTGGAAGACCGTGCAGATCCTGCTGAACAAGGTGATTTACGCCGATTCGTATCTGGAGCAGTAAGCGTCTATTCGGATAGGCCGTCTAAGCATATTCTGTAGAAGGATCCCGAAGTCCAGATGAATTCAGTCCGGGGTAATGGATTATCCACAGTTGGGCATCTTCGGACTGCCATATCCACGGTTATCGAGCACCAACGTCAGCTTTTGGGGCCAGATGTCTGTCACCTGCCGAATTATGACAAATGTCACGTATACTGTCCAAATCAGGTGATATTTTAATAAGGCTGCCAGGCGTGCTATACAGCAGGATTCGAATTGCCTGGTAGCAGCGAAATTGCGCGACTTTAAACCTTGATTGGTAGTCCGATCTCCATAAGGAGATTGATCTATGCCTGGCTTTACCCCTGGAAGACGCTGGCAGCCGCCTACTTGCCCTTCAGAAAGAAGCCGCTTTGGCGTCCGCCTGCTGGAGACCGTGGAGAAGTGGTCAAAGGGCCGCTGTTCGGCTGCCGGATGTGCGGCAACTGCCTGCTGCAGGAGACGGCCTTCATCTGCCCGATGGAGTGCCCCAAGGGCGCTGCGCAACGGCCCGTGCGGCGGCTCCACCGCAGAGCACTGCTATGTGGACGAGACCCGCCCGTGCATCTGGTACAAGATCTACGACCGCGCCTTCAAGATGGGGCGCGAAGAGAAGCTGCTGGAAGTGCTGCCGCCGCTGGACTGGGACAAGGTCGGCGGCGAGACCTGGGGCGATGTCGTTCACCAGGTGCAGCAAGGTGGGCATCGGTGAATTTGTCGCAAGGGCATGGTCTCCAGCGACGCCGCCAAGCGCGACAGCACCTGGGATTCGGTCTTCCGCCCGGTGCGCCAGCCGGACTGGTGGCAGGGCGACGCCGAATACCACCCGCCGCTTACAGCGAGCCGGTCTCCGAGCTGGAGCGCCGCCTGAAAGCCGGCGAGTTTGTGGTCACCGCCGAAGTCGCCCCGCCGATGACCATCGCCACCAAGAAGCTGGATCGAAAACATCGAGCTGGTCAAGCCCTATGTGGCGGCGATCAACTTCACCGACTCGCCCTCGGCCACGCCGCGCATGTCCAGCTGGGCGTGCAGCACGCTTGCGCATCCAGCACGGCGCCGAGCCGGTGATGCAGATCGCCGCCCGCGACCGCACCCGCACCGGCCTGCAGGCGGAGGTGCTGGGCGCCAACGCCCTGGGCGTGCGCAACATCCTGTGCCTGTCCGGCGACAGCATGAAGATGGCTCCCGAGCCCGCGCGGCCGCATGGACATGTTGGACATCGACTCGGTCCAGATGCTGTGGATCCTGCGCCGGATGCGCGACGAAGGCAGCTACCTGGACGGGCGCTCGATGAAATTCCCGCCCAAGTTATTTCCTGGGCGCGGCCGCTCGCCCTATGCCTCCGAGCCGCGCTTCCAGGCCATCCGCGAGCACAAGAAGGTCAACGCCGGAGCGCAGTTCTTCCAGACCAACCTGGTCTTCGACCCCGACGGGCTGGAGATCTGGCTGAACGAGCTGGCCAAGCGCAATATCCTGGATAAGGTCTATATCCTGGTCGGGCATCACCCCGCTCAAGAGCCTCAAGATGGCGCAGTACATGAACAACGAAGTGCCGGGCGTGATCATCCCGGAGAAGCTGCTGAAGCGCATGGAAGCCGCCGGCGACGGAGCCGAAGAAGAAGGCGTGCAGATCGCCCTGGAGCTGATCGAGGCGGTGCAAGAGCAAGCAGGGCGTCAACGGCATCCACCTGATGGCGGTGGGCTGGGAAGAGATCGTGCCGCGCATCGTCACCGAAGCCGGGCTGATTGAAAAGCAGCCGGTGATCCCCGAACCCGCATTCGTCTTGAATTGAACATCGTAGAAGCTAAGCTTTTTCCGAAAAGCTTAGCTTCTAAATGCATTCTGAAACACGAAGATCACAAAGAGCACGAAGATTTAATAATATATCTTCGTGTTCTTTGTGTTCTTGGTGTTTAAATCATCTTCAAACCGAATAAATCTTGTGAGTGATTTGAATTCAGATTACGCCTGATTTTTTGGAGAATTATTTGGATTATGTTATTATTAAATGAAACCATTTTGGAACCATATTGGAGGATTCTGATGCCGACAATAACCTTGAAAAATATCCCTGTTGACCTGTATGATCGAGTGAAGCAATCCGCCGCCGCCAATCACCGCAGCCTCAACAGCGAGATCATCGTCTGCCTGGAGCAGGTATTTTACCCTCGTAGAGTCGATGTCGAAGGAATTTTGGAACGCGCTCGAAAAATCCGAGAGCTAACCCAAGGATATGTGATTACCGATGAAGAAATGGATCGTGCCAAGCGAGAAGGCAGACCATGATTGTTGCGGACACAAATTTGATTGTGCATTTATTGTTGCCGGGTGAGAGGACATCATCTGCCCAAAGCTTGCTGAGAAAAGACTCTGACTGGTATGCGCCAAAATTGTGGCGCAGTGAATTTTGTAACGTATTGACTGTTTTTCTAAGGAAAAGCATCCTCGATAAACATATTATCCAGGGAAGGATGCGAGAAGCATTAGCTTTTATGCAAGGGCGTGAATTCGAGACGGATTATATAAGGGTGATTGAGTTAGCAAATGGGAGCAAGTGTTCCGCTTATGATTGCGAATTCGTCGCTTTAGCGCTGGAGCTTGGATGTCCTCTGGTGACTTGACCGCCAACTTAGAGAGCAATTCCCTGAAATTGTCTTCTCCTCCGGATCAATACCTGGAAAATAATCTCTCGTAATCATCATTTATAATCTGATTGACAGTAATTTTAGAAACACAAACATCACGAAAATCACAAAGAAATAATTGGAAAGTTCAATCGCCGAAGCACACAACCACCACTCATCCTTGGTCAGGCATATGGAGAATTGGCTGATTGTGATCCCAGGTGTGGTTAAACAGGTTGCATAATCTGGAGCAAGGCGTACAGCAATTCCGGTTTATCCCACGAACCGATTCCGCTCGACAACGCACACATGAAGTAAAATACTTCATGCCAGTGTTTTCCCTTCTCCTGCGGTAAGCATGTTTCGGATCTCACAGTGCGATTTCAACGGAATTCACATGAAGAAATCGAATAATACTATTATTTTTGTTCCTTGGTTGAGAAGATATTGGATATTTATCTTTAACCACACTTGCTATTAATTATATGGGCAGTCTATCTACGAATAAAGACAGGTTATCAATGGGCCAATTTTCCCAGGATCTCGAGAATAAGACTATATGGGACTTGCTAGATTTAGCGATAGTTCCCATCGTTCTAGGTTTCTTGGCTGTATGGTTTACAAGACAAGATAAAGACAAAGAATTGGTATATCTAAGGGAAAGTAAAAATCTCGAACTTGAAATTTCACTTGACCAGCAAAAGTCAACTCTTAATCTTCAAAGATATTTCAGATAAGATTGAATATTTATTATTGAATAAGGATGTAAAAGAGAATACTACCAATAATTTCGAATAGTGTAATGGAAGTAGCCCAGAGTTAGAACATTTACAACTCTTCGAGTCTTGGATACAGATAGACAAAATACTATATTAACTTTCTTAGAGACGCAAATTTAGCTAAAATATTATTAAAGAATTCCCCATTGGATAAAGTACAACTCAATGGAATTGATTTCAGTTTTTATGATATGTCATTTTCTCAATTAGAAGGGGCAAATTTTTCAAATTCAAATCTTTCGAATACAGATTTATCCAATTCAAATTTGAAAAATGCAAATTTATCAAAATGTACTTTATTAGGAACGAATTTGAAAGGAGCCAATCTAGAGAAAGCAGATTGTCACAGAAATTCTTTCTTCCTTCATATCAACCTAGAAAATGCCATTCTAAAAGATGCAGTATTTACTGGTGCTGTCCTATCATCTTCAAACTTAGTTGGTGTGAATCTAACTGAAGTACAGCTGGAACAATTTTATGATATTACACATTCGACTTTACCAGATGGCAGACTAATCCGTGAGAAAAGACCAAAGAGGACAACCGGATCATCGAGAAATGGATTCGATTCATTATTGAATAGCTAAGTAAACAAATAAAGTAATAATCGCACAACTAACCATTCATGGGTTCCAATTCAAATGGATGTTGTCATTCACTCCGACCTCAGCGCCTCCACCGGCTCCAACCCCGCCGCCCGGTTGGCCGGATAAATACCGAAGAATAATCCCACCGCCGTCGAAAATATCGTCGCCAGCAGCACCGCGTTCAGCTCCACCTGGGGATTGAGGGTGTTGCCGCTGGCCGCCGCGATGCGACCCACCAGGGTGGCCACGCCCCAGCCCAGGGCGATGCCCAGGAACCCTCCCCCCATCGATAGCAGGGCGGCTTCCACCAGGAACTGGATGCGGATGTCGTTCTTGCGCGCCCCCAGTGCCTTGCGCAGCCCGATCTCGCGTGTGCGCTCCGAGACTGCCACCAGCATGATGTTCATGATGCCGATGCCCCCCACCAACAGCGAAATCCCGGCGATCCCGCCCAGGAAAATCGTCATCGTTCCGGCGATCTCGGTCGCCGTTTCCAGGAAGGATTGGGTGTTCAGGATGTCGAAATTGTCCTCCCCCAGCGACTTGGTGTGGCGGGCGCGCAGGATCTGCGTGACGTCGTCGATGGTTGCATCGACCGTCTCCGAGCTGCTGGCCTGCACGTAGATCATGTCGACCTGGCCGGGATAGGGCCGAGACAGCAGGCGCTGCTGGGCGGTGGTCAGTGGTACGATCACCCGGTTGTCATCATTCTGGAAGCCAGTGCCGCCCGCCTCTTCGAGCACCCCCACCACCTCGAAAATCTGCCCCTGGATGCGCACTTTCTGCCCCACCAGGTTAGTGCGCGTATTGAACAGGTACTCGGCCACATCCGTTCCCAGCAGGGCCACCGCCTGGTAGCCTTCGACGTGGGCATGCGTTATGCGCTGCCCTTCAGCTACTTCCGCGTTCTGCACTTCGAAGAAATCCGGCGTGACGGCGATCAGACTGGCGCTGGTGAATTCGCCGGGAATCGAGATTTCTGCCTGGTCCTGCAGCACTGGGGCGACGTGGATCACCTCCGGAGCCAGCTGGGGATCGTCCAGCGCCTGCGCGTCTCCAGTGTCAGCGGCTGCGGGTGGTCGGACTCTCCGCCCGAGACGATGTACAGCAGGTTCACCCCGATGCTTTCGATCGACTCGGTGATGGCCGACTGGGCTCCGCTTCCCACGCTCATCATCGCCACCACCGCACCCACGCCGATGATGATGCCGAGCATGGTCAACGCGGAGCGCAGCTTGTTGGAAGTCAGGCTGTCAAGGGCTTCCAGGATCAGCTGAATCAGGGTCATGGCTCGTTCTCACGGTTTCCCCCGCCTCCACCTCCCGACCCGCCGCGGAAGAACATCCCGGGAGGACCTGAAGAAGACACATCCGAGGGATTTAGCACCACCAGGTCGCCTTCCTGCAGCTCCCCGGTCAACAGCTCGCTGTGCGTCTCCGACGAGCTTCCCAGGGTAACTTCCACCGGCAGCGGTTCTGGACCGGCGGTTGGATCCATCGTATAAACCACCTGCATCCCGTTTTCCAGCCTCACAGCCTGGTTGGGCACCAGCAGGACATTTTCCTTCTGAGCGACTACGATCTCGACTTCGGAAGTCATCCCAGGCAGCACCTGTTCATCCGGATCGATCAGCTGGACGGTGACCGTGAAATTGACCGAATTGCCTTCCGAGCTGCTGATCATCGCCACGCGCTGCACTTCACCCTGGTATTCTCGCCCGGGAATGGCGTCGATGGTGATGCTGACCGGCTGGCCCGGTTTGACCTGGTTGATATCGATTTCCGACACCTCCAGGTCGACATACAGGCTGGTCAGGTCGTCCAGTCGGAAGGCCTTCTTGCTGGCTGTCACCTGGTCTCCCACCTGCGGGATGGCGTCGGTGACTGTGCCGTCGAAAGGCGCGGTGATCATGGCCTGGTTAATGGTCGCCTGGGCTGCTGCGATGCGCGTCTTCCACCGCTTCGATATCTGCGGGAGAAGGGCCGCTCTGGTATTTCTCGAAATCGTGCACGGCTTTCTCCAGGTTGGCCTCTGCCACCGTCAGGTCATACTCGTACTTAAGGCGTTTTATAGCCGCATTGTACTCGCTTTGAGCGCTGTTCAGCCTCTCAAGCAGGCTGCGCCTGGTAGGATTTTCGGCCGGATCGAATTTGTACGGCTCGAAAGCCTGCCTGGCGGCTTCCAACGCAGCCTTGGTCGCTTTCACGCCTTCGACCGCAGTCATCTTTTCCTGGCTGGTGGGGATGGTGAAGTTGTCCAGCGTGTACTGCGTGTCGCGCACCGCCTGCTCGTAAGTCACGATGTCCTGCATGGACTTGATGCGCGAGGTGTCCGCGTTAAGCTGCAGGTCCTCCAGCTCCAGTTCGGCGTCGGTCAGGTCGGCCTGCGCCGTGATCACAGTCTCAGGCAGGGAGGTCTGTTCCAATTTCGCCAGGATATCGCCGGTCTTACCTGCTGCCCGATCGCCACCAGCACTTCTTCCACCGTGCCGGAGGTCTCCCAGTTCAGTTCGGCAGACTGCCCGGAGCGTACCTTTCCCAGGGCACTGATCGTGGATACCAGCTCACCTCTTTCGATGGGCGCCGTTTCAAACTGGACTGCCTCGGCCTGTGCGGCCTGGGCGGAAGTGTAACGCGTGTATGCGAACCAGGCAGCAGCGATTGCCAGGACGATTACCAGACCGATGACGACTTTTTTCATTCTGCGTTTTCCCGTTTTCTTGATTTATTGAATCCAAATACCTGGTACAAGATTCACATAGATCATAATCCGTTCTTAACGTAATGAAGGATGAATTAGTTAAATATTCGATTAATCGAGTATTATTTACGGGCAGGTCTTCAGCCAGGCGTCCAGGTCGCGCTGCTTGAGGATCGTGCTGAATCCCAGCTGTCTGGATTGCTTGCAGAACGCTTCGAAATCCCCATCCAGGTCGGTATATTCAGCCGCAAAGACGGGCTTTCCGGCCTGGATGTACGGCAGCAACTCTTCTGCCCAGCCGTAGTAGAAGGCGTCTTCGGTGATGGCGAAATCGAAGACCTCCACCAGGTCTTTCACCTGGTCGGGGGCGTTTTTCTGCCCGATCGCCAGGCTGCGCCGGTGGCTTTCCTCCGCCAGCCACAGGGCGTAGCGCAGCTGGTCCGCGTAGGTCAGCGGAAAGCCGGTGTCGTTGGTAAATATTTCCATGTTGTCCGGCTCAACCGCGTCGAAGCCTTTGGCGGCGCATTCATCCAGGCGCCTGAGCATGATTGGCGCCAGCAAATCGATACGCCGGATGTCGAGCCATTTTTCACCGCTCCAGCCTTCGTAATCCTTGCCCAGCACTTCTGCCGGGAACTGCCCTGCGTCAGGTCGCCAGTCTTCATAGGAACCGACGCTGATGTAGCAGATGGCTCGCGTACCCTTTTTATGGAAGGCCTCCACCACGGACGGGTCGACTTCCAGGTCGATGTCGACCACCTCGGCCTGGATGTCGAGATCCGGCTCGCCGGTCAGCTGCCACTGCCAGCTCAGCCCGGCAGCAGGACGCCACCAGTCACCGGCGGGCTTTGGGGATGGATTGGTAGGGAGTGATCCTGTTGGTGTCATATCCTCAGACCTCTCAGTTCCGGTTTGGACGCAGGCAGCCAGGCTGAATACCAGGATCAGCAGTGCGACCCTACCTGGTACTCCTAATCGCTGTCTGATCCTTTCTGAATATTTCACGGCAAGTATATCCACGTCAGTAATTAGGCATTCAATCTTGAATAACTTTCCAGGCCAAAGGTAGAAGCTAAACTTCTCCAAGAAGTTTAGCTTCTATCGTCAGGTATGCATGGACTGCCTATGTCTTTTGAGCCTTGAACTGCGGCAGGTAATCCTTGTGCTACGTCAAAAAGCTCGTTCGTCATCTGGCGGATCTCGGCCAGGGATAGCACCGCGGCGGTCAGCGGGTCGTGGCAGATGGCGCGGTAGACCATGGTCGGGTCGCCTGCCAGTGAAGCCTGTGATCGCCATCTCTTCGATCCCGCTCGAGAGCTGGGTCAGCAGGGCGCATTCGGGCGGCAGCGCACCGACGTGCAGGGGGTGGAAGCCTGCCCTGTCCACCAGCACCGGCACTTCCACGCATGCGCCTTCAGGCAGGTTGGTGATCAGCTGGGTGTTGGGCACGTTGCCATTAAACTTGAACGGCTCGCCGCCCTGCAGCGCATTGATGATGTAGGCGGCGTACTCGTGCCCGCGCTGCAGTCAGATCCTGACCGGTTAGCGGCCTGGCAGCTCGACCTCACCTGGTCCTTCCAGGTGGCTTCGGTGTGCTGGTATTCTTTCAGGATATAGGCGTACTCGCCCGGGTTCCAGCCGGTGCCGTGCGTGCAGTATTTCTCGATCAGGTCGGGGCGCTTGCGGAACCACCAGTTGTACTCGGAGTTGTGCCCGCTCGATTCGGTCACGTAATATCCCAGCGCCAGGTACATCTCGTTGCGCACCTGCTCCGCATTGTAGATCTCGGGGCGCCCGGTGATCGCCTTGTGGATCAGTGGATAGGCGTCCTGCCCCTTCCAGTTGAAATGTAAGATACCATGCCTGGTGGTTGATGCCGGCGCACAGGTAATCGATCTCCTCGAACGGCGCGCCGATCCAATCCGCCAGCATCATGGCTGTGCCCTGCACCGAATGGCACAGTCCCGTGACAGGGATGAAGGTCTGGCGTCTGGAGGGCTGACACACAGCATGGCCATCGGGTTGGTGTAATTCAGCAGGACCGCCTGCGGGCAGTAGTGTTCCATGTCGCGGACGATGTCCATCATCGGGTTGATCGTGCGCAGGAAGCGGAAGATGCCGCTCGGGCCGCGCGTGTCGCCCACATTGATATCCACGCCGTATTTCTTGGGGATTTCGATATCGTGCCGCCAGACCTCGGTGCTGCCTGCCAGGATGGTAGTCAGAACGACATCCGCGCCTTTGAGCGCCTCCACCCGGTCGAGGGTGGCGCTGCAACCCTGGCAGGCACCTTCACCGCCTGCACCAGCTTGCTGACCCCCTTTTCGGCGTATCCCAGGCGCTCGGCGTTGATGTCCATCAGGGCGATGGTCGCTCCTGCAGCCGGGGAAGGTCAGGATATCCCGGGCCAGCTCGGCAGTGAAACCCAGGCTGCCTGCGCCGATAAAAGTGATCTTGGTCATAGTGTTATCCTTTCAATCCACTGAGAGTAATCCCCTGGACGATCCAGCGCTGGACGAGCAAGAAAACAAACAATACAGGCAGGATTACCAGCACTGAGGCTGCCATGGTCAGGTTGGTCTTATCGACCATCTGGTTGCTGAACCAGGTCAGGATGATCGGCAGCGTGCGGACGTTCTTCTCGGTCAGGACGATTAACGGCCACAGGTACGAATTCCAATTGAACATGAAGGTCAGCATCCCAAAGGTGGCCAGGGCCGGACCCAGCTGGGGCAGGACGATCCGGAAGTAAATGCTGAATTCGCCAGCCCCATCCACGCGTGCTGCGTCGATCAGCTCATCCGGTATCGAAAGTGCGAACTGGCGAAAGAGGAATATCCCGAAGGCGTCGATCGCCGCTGGGATGATCAAACCGAGCAAATTATTGATCAGGCCGAGTTTTGCCAGGATCAGGTAGCCGGGGATCATTGTCATCTGGTGCGGGATCATCATCAAAGACAGTACGAACCAGAACAGGAACTTTTTACCTTTGAATTCATATTTGGCAAAGATATAGCCGAACAGGGAGCTGGTGAACAGCACCTGCACTACGTTCGCCAGTGCGATGATGGCCGAGTTGCGGTAGAAGGTTGCCAGGGGCAGGTCAGGATCGTCGAGCACCCGCTGGTAATTCTCGAGTGTGAATTCCTGGGGAAAAAAGGTCGGTGGAATCTGGCGAACTTCTGCCAGGGTCTTGAAAGAGCTGAGTATCATCCACACGAAGGGCAGTAGGGCCACCAGGCTGAGCGGGACGAGGATGAAATAGGCCAGGTTGATGCGGCGCCTGCGGGGTTTGTTGGGAACGGCAGTGGCAGCCATGTTCAATACTCCCACTCGCTGCGCAACAGGCGGGCCTGAACCAGGGAGATACTCAGAATCATCAGGAACATCACGATCGAGACTGCTGCCGCCCAACCCATCTTCTGGAAACGGAATGCGTAGTTATAGATGTTTAATAGCAATACCTGGGTCTGGTCATTGGGTCCGCCCTCGGTCATCACCTGGATAATATCAAAGACCTGGAAGGCCGAGATCATGGTCAGGACTGCTGCCAGCAGGATGGTCGGCATCAACAGCGGGATGATGATGCGGACGAACATTTGCAGCCAGTTGGCGCCATCCATTACCGCAGCATCCTTGATGCTTTGCGGGATGCCCTGCAGGGCAGCGATAAAAATGACCAGGTTGTAGCCCAGGTCCTGCCACAGGTAGGCTATCACGACCGCCAACAATGCCGCTGGTATGCCCCACAGCTCCAGGCTGGGGTCCCTCAGCCAGGCGATTCCGGTCATCTTCCCGCTAATTTCGCCGATAATGGCATTCAGCAGGCCGCGCTGCGGATGGAATATGAATCCCCACATGATTGCCACGCCCACCGACGGCGCCAGCACTGGCAGGAAGAATATGGTGCGGAAGATGCCCTTGGCACGACCGTGGACCGATTCGATCAAAAAGGCTAATGGCAGCGTGAGCAGTAAATTCAGCGGCACAACCAGCGCGGCGAACATCAGTGTAATTTTGACTGCAGTGTGGAACTGCTGCACTTCTAAAGCAGCCGTGGTTGAGAAATCGGTCATATTCTGGAAATGCTGGACCCCGATGAAGGGATTATCCCCTCCGAATCCCAGGAACCCGCCCATCCGGCGCGGGCTGTAATCGAAGAATGCCAGGGCTACACCCCAGATCATGGGGAACAGAGTCCAGAATGCCAGGTACAACACCAGGGGAGAAATCGTGCCTGCCAGGAATTTCTTTTCAGCTGAATCGCGGCCGCGGAAAAAACTCCTCCAGGATGGTCTTGCCAGTTTTATCATTGGCGTCCCCGGAAAGACCCTAAGGGTGTTCTTCAAACCCTTAGGGTCATATCCTCAGTCCAATTCTACTTGAATGATCCCTGCACTTCGCTTTCCATCGATGACAGGGTCTCTTCCACGCTGGCATTGCCTTGCAGGAAATTCAAAACGGTCGGGTAGGTGACCTCGTACCAGGCGAAATCACGGTCGGGGAACTGCCCCTCGTACTGTCCAAATTCCAGGATGCCCAGGAAAGGCTTGAAATACGGGAATTCAGCCACCAGCGAGTCTGCATTCGTACCGCTTATATTTTCCTTTAGGGCAGGCAGGGTTCCGGAGGCCAGGTTGAATGCCACGGCATTGTCCGCTTCCAGGGTAACGTATTTTACGAAATCCCAGGCTGCCTCCTGTACCTTGCTGTTGTTCGATACTGTCAGCCCCCAGCCGGATGCAGCCGCAAAGACCGGATCGGAGGCCGACGCTGGGCAGCGGCTGGTAAATGGTCACCGCAGCCACATCCGGGTAATCTCCGCTGTATTCCGGGATGGCCCACGGACCTACCAGCCCCATCGCACTGGTCTCGGCAAAAAATGAGTCACCCACCCAGTTTTCCTCGTCGGTAAACAGCACTGGATCCACCAGGCCTGCATCAACCAGGCTTTTCATGAGCTCCAGGGTCATAACTCCTTCCGGCGTGTTGACTGTGTAGACCCCATCATTAAGATACTGGCCGCCGTACTGCAGGTACAGGGAGTGGAACATGGTCGCAATCCCGTCCGAACCGGTGAAGTTCAATCCAGCCCGCGTCATCACGCCGTCCTGGATGATTGCCATTTTCTTTCCATCCTCGATGACTTCGTCCCATTCGTCCCAGCCGTCCAGGTAATTGGTCGCTCCCACTTCTTCGGCGATCCTGGTATTCAGCAGCACCGCACCGTATTCGATGTTGTATTCCTGAGGGATACCGTACAGTTTATCCTGGCAGATATAGCCGCCTACAGGTGCTCCCAGGATTTTTGTTTTGGCGTCATCCAGCGTGATCAAGGCGGCGGGCATCTCCGCCAGGTTTCCGCCTTCGGCATACGAACACACCCATGAACCGAACATCTGCAGGATATCCGCTTCGGTCTTGGCTGGCAAAGCCGTCTGGAGAGTTCTGGATGTAGGTATCATAGTCGAAGGTCTCGAACAGGATTTCCACGTTTGGGTGCGCCAGCGTGTACTCCTCTGCCAGCGCCTGGTAGCCGGCGTTGAAAGAATCGTTCTGGTGCGTCCACATGCGGATCTGGACCTTCTCAGCCGGGGGTACTTCCTCAGCCGCCGTCGGGCCTGCGATTTCCGCTATGTCGGTG
The DNA here is from genome assembly GCA_963698765.1 of uncultured Chloroflexia bacterium. Classification (GTDB taxonomy): domain Bacteria; phylum Chloroflexota; class Anaerolineae; order Anaerolineales; family UBA4823; genus CAVOSB01. The sequence continues at coordinate 53,562 of CAVOSB010000026.1, read as the reverse complement.
CTGACCGGTTCAGCGGTTTGGCCTCCGCCGCATGCGCTGATCATCAGGGCCAATAAAATTATGATCACCAGCTTTTTCTTCATTTCTTCTTCTCCTTTTGCAGAATATTCTTTGCGTTTTTAAAATAAACCTTTTCCAATACATCCTCGGACAGGTGAATGCCGTAAATATTCCACCTCCCCTGGCGAGGTCTTTCCTGCGAGTCGTAGCTGAAGTATTCATCTTCTGTTTCCAGGAAACGATACATGATGCGGTATGCTTCCAGGTCCGGTCCCATGTCGGAGCCAAACAGGATGCGGTCGGCGTGCTGCAAGAAGAATTTTCGGGCAGAATAGGGCTGCCGTCCCAATTCAGCTATCCGGGCGCTGATATCCACGTAAAAATTTGGGCAGCGCTAGAGCAGCGAGCTCACCCATGCCAGGTTTTCCGCATAGCAGCCCACGTGTGCGCCGATAAAAATCGTGTTTTGATGCTGCGCCACCAGGCTGGCTAGTCCCTCCAGGATGCTGTTGAATGAAGGGAAAGGCGGGCTGACAAATGCCCAATCGGGATGCGCTTCGAGCTCCTCCAGGCGTTCGTTGAATTGATCCTGTGGTTTGAAGAATGCCACCGGGTCGGCGACATGGATGATAACGGGAAGGTTGAGTTCTCCTGCCGTTTCCCACAGCTGTATGAGCCGTGGGTCATCTACGCTCACCAGTTTATCCTCCTGGTCCTGGACCAGTAATCCAAAATCCTTCCAGATTTTCAATCCCTCGGCGCCTTGCTGCTGTTGAATCCTGAGCCTGTCTGCCGCCCATTCAGGAAACTTCTCCCCCAAAATTCTCCACTGGGTCCAATCCACCCCGCCGAAGATGTGAAACCTTTCGGGTGCCCGGGATTTGAAATAATCAAGGTGCTCGTGTAAGACCTCTTCCCCCCAGCCTCCATCTAAATCAACGTACTCGACCACGCCTGCCTCATCTAAAAGGTCCAGCAGCTGGGAGAGCGGCTTGCGGTCCCAACCCCCACCGAACAGCTCTCCAAGGTGGTTGTGCGCGTCGATGGCCGAAAAACGCGGTCTTTTTACCTGGGTCACCCCGGTGACAAGCTGGCTTTTCGGTTGATAATCGCTCAGCAGCATTTCAGCCTGGCTGGTGACAAAATAGATTCATCACTGCCTGCATGTACTGGTTATTGAAATGAATAATTGATGGCTCGAGAATTTCACAGGATATGAAATTCACATCAGGTTCGGAGGAAGCAGGTTTATTCCGAAATTATATCTTAGCTGCTCTTAGTTAGGTTGTTTTTACCTGTTCAAAAAGTGCCTTTCGTCAGTTGTCCGAAGTGGGTAATCTGTAATAAAATAAAGTCGCAAAACCTGAGCTGTTTTTTCCACCGGTCGGGGAGTCTTCTCTTTCGAAAAGTTTCTACTAGTTAACCTGAATAGAAACCCACAATCTAAGGATTAAATCTGAGAAAAATCCGTGTTCATCCATGAAATCCGTATACAAAAAAGGAGAAATTGATGTCTGGCGAACCGCGCAAAAAAGTCACTCTCCCCACCTTATTCAAGAAAGCCGCCGACGGCATCCCCATCACCTGGCTGACCTGCTACGACTACCCCACCGCCTACCTGCAGGAGCAGGCGGGTATCGATATGATCCTGGTGGGCGACAGCCTTGGAATGACTATGCTGGGTTATGAGACCACCTTACCCGTCACGATGGAAGACATGATCCGCCACAGCCAGGCCGTGCGCCGCGGCGCCCCCAACGTGTTCCTGGTGGGCGATATGCCTTACATGAGCTACCAGCCCAGTGTGGAGTCAGCTATCCGCAATGCCGGGCGCTTCATGGCAGAAGCAGCCTGCGATGCCATCAAGCTGGAAGGCGGCGCAGAGATGGCCGACCGCATCGAAGGCATCGTGCATTCCGGCATCCCGGCCATTGGCCACCTGGGGTTGACCCCGCAGAGCCTGAGCGCCCTGGGTGGTTTCCGAGTGCAGGGAAAAGGCGCTGCACAGGCCAAGAAAATTATCGACTCAGCCAAGTCGCTGGAAAACGCCGGGGCCTGCATGATCCTGTTCGAGATGGTGCCCGACCGCGTCTGCAAGCTGATCACCGAGCGCGCAGTAGACTGCCTGATCATGAGCCTGGGATCAGGCCCAAATGCCCACGGGCAGCTGCTCATCTATCACGACATGTTTGGCCTGTACCCACGCTTCAAGCCGCGCATGGCAAAAGTGTTCGGAAATGCCGGTGAAGTGATCCTGAACGGCCTGCAGGGCTACGTCCAGGAAGTCACTTCTGGGACATTCCCGCAGCCGGAAAACTGGTTTGGCATGAAAGACGAAGAATATGACGAGCTGCTCGACCTGCTGAAATAAAACCGGTACACTGATTTGAAGTATTAAACGGAGAAGAAAGAATTTGTACACGGATTTAACTGATCAAACGGATAATAACAGATAGAACAGGATAAATTTTTTGACAAAAAGTCCTGGCTCCGTAAATTGCTTGGTTGGTGCAAAACTATCTTCTCGACATTTTCTTGAAAATATTAGTAAGAATCCGTGTAAATCCGTTCAATCCGTGTAATCCGTGTACAGTTCTCTTAACTAAAAAGGAGCTTATGAATGGACGAGAATCTACGCCAGCTGCTGAAAATATCTTACGACCGCCTGGATGACATCAACGCCGTTCTCCTCAATCCGGACATGCAGGTCATCAACAACCTCCTGGAAGTGGTTGGAAAATACGGCACACCTGAAGAGATCAACCATAAGGCTGAGCAGGCCCGCCAGCTCCCCAACCTGCTGGAAAAAGTCAGGGCTGCCCACCCGGAATACCTGCAGGATTTGCGCTGGCTCGAGCAGCAGCGCGACCGCCAGGCGTTCATCACCATCCCCGCCTACCGCCGGAAAGTAATGGGAGACAGGGCTGACTCCATGCGCTTCGCCGATGATTTCGCCGTCACCCTGGAGATCAGCGCCTGCCAGTATTTCCCCTGGATCATCGAGATCGCCAAACGCTCGATCGCAGAAGGGAGGCTGATGCCGGGGCGCTTCATCAAGGTCCGCAAGATGAAGGAACAGGAAGCCGACGGCGACCTGCCTGCCATCGCCGCTGCCATGCAGATCATCGGCGCCAGCTACGTGGATACCCTCGACACCAAGGGCACCGACGGCTCGAATGTCCACCTGGGTGGTCCGGCTACCATCACCGGCTATTTTGGCGGCATCGGGCAGCCCAACCATTATCCTCTCAAATGGGTCGACGAATTCCTGTATTACTACACCAATTACGGGGTGCGCCAGGTGCTGAACATCAACCCCGGCACCGTCCTGGTCGGATACCTGCTTTACCGCCTGGGTGTCGATATCGAATTCAAGATCTCGGTCTTCATGGGCAACGACAATCCCTATGCCGGTTTATGGACGCTGTTGGGTGCCAAGCTGTTCTCGCGCGACGATGGAACCTCGCCGCTGATCGGATTCAATTGGAGCAATTCAATCAATAATGAGACCATGGAATTGACTGCCCAGTTTCGCAAGCAGCTGGGGTTCGAAGAGGTGGTGCGCTTCGAGCACCACATCGTCGAAACCTACAAGAGCATCGTCCGCCAGCCCTACAACCGCCGGCAGGAGCTGGTGGAGATCGCCGACCACGTAGCCAACATCTCCGCCAAGCACGAAGGCGCCGATCCTGAAGTCGACGAGCAGCGTCAGCATCCCTCCGACATCCTGGATTATTTCCGTGACAAGAGCGAAGTCATCGCCTCCGGTGATTGGGAAAACCTGGAACAAAACTTCATCGACAAGTGGGATTCCGTCAACCGCACAGCCTGGGCGCTGACGGAGGGGGGTCTGGCGTTTGTAGCGGCGGGTGAATTGCACAGTGTACAGTAAACTGGAGTTGCCATGATCCCCACACGCATGCACACCTTCCTTCAACAGGCCATTCCCGAGCTGGCGTGGAACAAGAGGCTCATTAAAGACGCCGGGCGCTGCTACTTTGAATTTTCAGCCCTGGATATCGACAGCCTGCGCAGCCTGGGGATCGAGGTCGATAATCTCGGACCGCGCAGCGTCGTATGCATGTGGGACGAGAATTCTCTGCTGGAAGTGGGCGGATACCTGGTCGTCGATAACCTGGCCATGGGACAGCCGGCGATGGGGGGCATCCGCATGCTGCCGGACATCACACCGCAAACGATTCACAACCTGGCGCGCGGCATGACCCTCAAGAATGCCGCCGCCAACCTGCCGTACGGTGGTGGTAAAGCCGGCATCGTGGCAGAACGCAGCCTGACACCCGCCGAGCACACCGAAGTGGTGCGCCTGTTTGCGCGCTTGCTTTACCGCTATCATTCCGTTTACCTGCCCGGCCCGGATGTGGGAACTAACGACGCGGATATGAAGACAATTGCCATCGAGAACGGCCTGGACAATGCCCTTTCCAAGCCCGGTGAGATGGGCGGCAGTTCAGATCGACCAGCTGGGGGCGGCCGCCGCCGGCCTGGTGATCGCCTTGCAGGCTTTGCTGGAGGAGATGCCACGGCTGAAGGTCTTGCCGCAGTTTGCCAACCTGGAAATGCCGGGCTCGGACGGCATAACGGTCGTCATCCAGGGTTATGGGGCAGTCGGCGCGCACGCTTCACGCATGCTGTGCGAACGGGTAGCTGGCGCGCAGGTGCTGGGCATCAGCGATGCATTGGGCAGCCTCTTTGATCCCCAGGGGTTGCCAGTCGAGCGCCTGTTCCGCCTGTGGCAGGAGCGCGGCCTGGTGACGCGCGATTACTTCATCGAGCACCTGCTCCAGGGCCAGTGGGGAGTATCGCACACCAAGTATTCCAGCGCGCCCAACGACCTGCTGCGAGAATCGTGCTTCTGCCTGGTTCCGGCTTCACCGGTAGCCAATTACCTGGATGTGGACGAGGGCAGCCAGCCAGCTGTCACGGTTGCGGAAATGGGAAAGTGGGCGGTGATCATAGAAGGCGCCAACACCTATTCGCCTGACCGGGCGCGTAAAACCGCCCGCCAGCGCATGGAGCGGCAGGTTTACCGGGAGCGCGGCGTGCTGATTGCCACAGATTACCTGGTGAATTCAGGTGGAGTCATCTACGCTTCCCAGGAGCACCTGATCCGCACTCCAGCGCACCTGCGCATCCCGGGCCATCTGCTTGGAGATCACCCTGCGGTGGACGCCTGGCTGGCTGAGCATGCCAGCGAGCTCGATGAGCTTTCACAGCGGCGCTGCACGGCTGCGGAGAATTACCTGCGAGCAGGTGATCCGCCGCAACATGCGCGAGCTGGTCGATTTACTGGTATCCGACGCCGATATGCTGCCCTGCGAAGCGGCCGAACATATCAGCATCCAACGCGTTGTCCGGCATGAAGCCGGCCGCACCGCTGCGGATTTGATGGAAGACATGCCGACCATTTCCGTGACCCAAACCGTGCGCGCAGCCGCCGGCCTGTTGGTGGAAAGCAGCAGCCCGATCCTGGCAGTTCTCTCGCAGGGCGGAGAGCTGGTGGGCGTGCTCACCGATTGGGATGTCACGCAGGCTGCGGCCCGTGGAGCCGCGCTGCAAGACTGCCTGGATACGATCATGAGCAGCCAGGTGGTATCCGCCGCTCCGGCTGATACGATTCTCGAGCTGGTCCGCAAGCTGGAAGGGCACGGCATCTCAGCCATGCCGGTGGTGGAAGGGGGCTGTGTCCAGGGGATGGTCAGCGCCGACCTGCTGTCGCGGCAGTCGCTGGCGAGGCTGCTGCTCTCACAAATTGATTAAACTTTACGGAATTCAACTTCATTTAGCTGCACTGGCCCTGGTTGCAGTCACCGCCTGCCAGGCTGGACGGGCTTTGCCTGAGCCTGCCATCTCACCCGTCGGCCTGCCGTCTCTTCCTGCTGCCATATTTGCGACGCCTCATATGCTCAGGCTGCTGACGGCTACTCCAGGCGAGACCGGGGCTATCACCAATTCTCCGCAGCGAACCCTGACCCAGGTCCCAACGCATACGCAAGTCCCTACCGGCGTGATCGATGACAGCGAGTCCCCGCTTTTAGAGCCGTATATAATTGATGTGTTCAGGAGTGCAATTAACACCCGTGTACAGGTCGGCTTTTATTTTCATCCAGGCATTTTGGTCAGGCCAAGGCCTTATGGAGAGATATACGACGCGCGGTTGTTCGACCAGGATGGTGGCGAAATTCCATTGCAGAGTACCACCAGACTGCAGCCTGGCCTGGCAGAAGCAGAATTCGCTGCGCTAAACGCCGGCGTGGAGGAATTATCGCTGCAGCTGGAATACTCCCTGACCGGCTTGCCAGCTGATAACCCCCTGGTCATCGACCTGGTTGGGCACTCTGTGGGCGATAGCTGGCCTATCCAGGCGCAGGTAAAGTTTGGGGATTTGCTGGTACAGCTGCAATCTGCCAGCCTGTCGATTAATGAAAGCGGAGCGCCGCCCGATGCAATGAAATCGCTTCAATTGGAGCTGAGGGGAAAGAATGCCGAGTGGCACGGTGCACAGCTCATCTGCCTGAACATAATTCCTGAGGCGCCAGTCAGCGAATTTGAAACCATATGCGGTCAGGAACCCGGCGGAATCATGACCGCGGTCACACTTGGACAGCCTGTGGATCGTACTGAGCCGCTGCCAGTGATACCCGGGACTGTGCAATTTCAGATAACCGGCGATTTCTTAGTACTTGATTCGTGGGAAACCACCTGGACCGTGAAGTAAACCAATAACTTAGAAGCTGAACTTTTTCCAAAAGTTCAGCTTCTAAGCCAGTTCATCCTTGTATACCTGAGCTATAAGGAACTTTTCGCTGTCAATTCGGCACGATCAGCTGAACCTGGCTGGGATGCCCCGGCTCGATCTGCAGGGTGGTGTGCTCGATGCCGAAGCGCTCGTTCAACCGCCGGTTCATTTCCATCAGCATCAACCCCTGACCCATCCTGGCATCGCGATCCATCACGATATGTGCGCTGAGTGATATCTGCCCCGAGCACAGGCTCCACACGTGCAGGTCGTGCACCTCGTGCACGCCAGGGACTTCTGCCAGCGCCTGCCCGATATCGCTCACTTTTATGCCTTCCGGCGTGCCTTCGATCAGGATATGCAGGGCGCGGTCACCAGGCGTCCCGATCCCAAGAGGATCATCAGGCCGATCAGCACGCTGATAAGTGGGTCGAACCAGGTCATGCCGGTCAAATAAATCAACCCTGCCGCTGCGATCACACCCACCGAAGACAGCGCGTCACCCACCACGTGCAGGAAAGCAGAGCGCATATTCAGGTCTTCGTGGCGGTGGGTGGCAGGCCCGTGCCGGTGGCTTTCACCGCGCAAGGTCAGAGCTACATAGACATTGGCTGCCAGTCCGACCACTGCGATCACCAACATCGGCACGGATTTTACGGGTTCAGGATCGATCCAGCGCTGCACGGCTTCCCACAGGATGTAGCCCGCCACCACGATCAGCGTCACCCCGTTCGCCAGGGCTGCCAGTACCTCCACGCGGTGATAGCCGAAGGTGTGCCGCTCATCAGCTGGGCGGGCTGAGACCCGCAGTGCCAGGTAGCTGAGCAGCAGTGCGAAGACATCCAGGAAGACATGAGCTGCGTCGGACATCAACGCCAGGCTGCCTGTCCAGTAGCCTCCCAGCAGCTCTGCCAGGAAGATGAAACCGGTGATCAGGATCGCAATTACCAGGCGTTTTTCAGTGTACGGGTTGTGGTGGCTGTGCATCTTCCTCTTCTGTAGCCGAGATCGTCGAACCTGCAGCCGAGATCGCCGATCTCGGTTACAACGATCGCGGATCTCGATTACAAATGCACCGGCTTTCCCGTCCTGGCCGATTCAAACAGCGCCAGCACCGTTCGCACGTGGTTGCGAGTCTCTTCCAGGCTCACCAGCTGCTGCGCACCGTCCAGGATGGCTGCATGCATGTCTTCGACTTCGCCGGCATATAGCTCCTTCTTCGGTGCGCGGATTCTTTCTTGAGCACCCTCGTTAGGCGTGAAGAACATCCGCGAATTCTTCATTTATCTGGTTGAAGGGGCGGTTAAGCTCCAGGGTCCCCTCGGAACCGGTGATTTCGATAGCCTGGTGGTAAGGTGTGAGGATTGAGCTGGAGATCTGCGCCATCTTCCCGGAAGCGTAGCGCAGTATGCCGCTGAAGGTTAAGTCGACGCTGGTTTTCCCGACTTCCTGCATCCCGAATACTTCTATCGGCGCGGAGCCGAAGACGAACTGGGCGTAGCTGACCGGATAACCTCCCACGTCCCACAGGCTCCCGCCGCCGTATTCAAGCATTAGCCGCACGTCCTCAGTGGCATCCAGCCGAAAAGAGAATTTGCCGCGCACCTGGTTGATAACGCCCAGCTTATTCGATTGGAGCAGTTCCTTAACAAGCAGGGTCTGTGGGTGATGGCGGTACATCAACGCTTCTGCCAGCACGCGCTGGTTCTTCTGGCTGGCAGCGATCATCGCATCCACATCCTGCAGGCTGATGGCAAAGGGTTTCTCACATAAAACGTGCAGCCCTGCCTGCATTGCCTTGATGCTCCATTCGGCGTGCAGGTGGTTGGGCAGGCCGATATAGACTGCATCGATTTCTCCCGCATCGAGCATTGCCTGGTACGAGCCGAACGCCAGCGGGATATCCCAGCGCCTTGCGTAATCCTGGGCTGTTTGCTGGTCACGGCTGGCGACTGCAGCCAGCTGGCCGCGCTTCGATGTCCGTATAATTGGTATCAGGTGGTGGTTGATGCGTGCGGTGGATAGCAATCCCCAGCGGATCTTTTTCATCATGTTCTCCTGTTAGCAGTAAATTCCAGACTTTTTTCGACTTCCGATACACCTGTCAGCCATTTCCTTCGGTCGGGTAGCCTGCAGCCTTCCACTCCTGGATCCCGCCCTCCAGGCAGTACACATTCTCAAATCCGGCCTCCGCCAGGATCTTCTGCCCTTCCTGGCTGCGCTTGCCGACCAGGCACACGGCTACGATCTCATTGTCCGTCGGCAGCTCGGCCAGGCGGGCAGGCAGTTCATCCAATGAGATCAGGGTGGAATTGGGAATGTGGATCTCTTCCCATTCCGCCTGGCTGCGCACATCCAGGAAGAAAGCGCCGGATTGGTATTTCTCATACGCCTGGCTGGCCGGGATTTGAACTTCCACCGGGGCAGGCTCAGCCTGTACCAGCAGGTAAGCCACTACGGCGATGACCACCAGGATAGCCGCCCCCCCCAGCGCATACCACAGCCACGGCCTGGAGGCTGTGCTTCTCTTTTTCGCCTTGATCGACTTGCGGTTATCAATATTTGTTTTCTTGGCGCTTGTATTTTGTCCGCTGCCAGAAGTGCCTGGTTTTCGATGCGTTTTCTTTTTGCTCATGCTAAGCGGCTCCCTGTTTTTCTTTGAATTATAATGGCTGATCATGAATAGGATCAAAAATAAGGCTGAAACCAATGACATTCGATCTTAAAATCTGCCAGGTAGGACCCTGGCCAATGAACTCGTATATCTTGGTTGATGAACAGGCCAATACCAGTGCAATCATAGACCCCGGTGCCGATCCGGCACAGATCATGGATCGAACAGCGGGGACCAGGGTATCGGATATCCTGATCACCCACGGGCACGAAGACCATGTGGGGGCACTGCAGGACATACGTGAGGCAACCAGTGCATTGGTTCACATGCACCCTGCCGATGCAAAACGTTTTCAGCTTAAAGTATGATCTGCCATTGGTGGATGGAAAGGAAATCTTCGTCGGAGGTGCACATCTGCGGGTGCTGCACACCCCCGGACACACACCCGGGATGTGCTGCTTCGACCTGGGTGATGGGCGGGTGTTGGTCGGGGATACAGTATTTAGAGGCGGTCCCGGCAAAACCTGGTTGGCCGAGGATTTCAACCGCCAGATGCAGACCATGCAGGAAATTGTATTCGCCTGGCCGGATGAGACCCTCTTCTTTCCCGGGCACGGTGCCTACGGCCGCATTGGCGATGAGCGTCCGCTCTTCGAGGCTTTCCTCCGCCGAGGCTGGCCTACGGGTCTGTTTGGCGATGTGACCTGGTCTGCCTGAACCGTGCTATTGACGCTGCCTGACCGCTATGGTAAGATACCGTTCGCCATGGTCCCGTGGTGTAGCGGCCAAACATGCGGCCCTGTCAAGGCCGAGATCGCGGGTTCGAATCCCGTCGGGACCGCTCTTTTTTAATGTCATCCTGAGCGTCCTGTCCTGGCGTTAGGAGTTCACCCTGGATGCATTTTCCAGGGCCAGGAAACGAAGAACCTGTTTTTCATGTCAGATCAATCACTACGTTCGGGATAACAACCGGTACCTTCGTTGGATTGTACCTGGGGGATAATTAAGGTAGCATTCATTTTGCTTGCAATTGTATTCCGAGCTTTTCAAAGCTGAAAGGCTGGCTGGGCTCGCCATACGGTATAAATAAAATATATTGATGAAAACAATTTATCGGAGTCTTCCAATGAAACGCGCATCTCATCGCTGCTTACAATTCTTACTCACATTTATTTTCCTTCATACATTAGCCGGTCATCCAATTGAAGTGGGGGCACAACCTGCCAACTTCGAGATTTATCTCCCTTCCGTCACCCGCTCTGCCTTGAATTGGAAAGCGATGACCAACGGGCTGCCGGATGATTGGGTACGAGATATTTTGATAAACCCGTCTTCGCCACACGAAATCTTGATCGCCTACCGTGATTCTGGCATGTATAAAAGCGCGGATCATGGGCAGTCCTGGAGTGAAGTCTGGGGATTTGCCCATGCCCCGGACCCCAGCGTCCGCCAGCTGGCAGTATCCAAATCGGACCCCAATATCCTGTATGCGACCGCCATCAACCGTGTGCTGCGCAGCACCAATCGCGGTTCCACCTGGACCAACATCTGGCCGGCTGCGAATACTGGCGGCGGGTGGGCGGTCGCAGTCGATCCGGTGAATTCCGATCACGTGTTCATCGGAATCAACGCCGACGTCCCATATAACGTATACGAGACGGAAGATGCCGGAAAGACCTGGATAGAGAAGAATTTATCCGTGGGATCAACGGAGGGGATCATCTCGCTGGCTTTCGATCCCATTACTCCTGACAAGATTTATGCTGGTGGGAATACGGATTTGTCCACTAACCCGCGCGTGAACTCGTTTATTTGTCAGCCTGGACGGCGGTGATAACTGGAGCCGGGTGGAAGAGAATTTTCCTGCCACCAAGCGGCTCACCACGATTACTTTCAATCCCTGTGTACCCGAGCAGATTTTCATCACCCGCCAGGGGTACGGCACCTCAGACCAGTTCCACCGACGCAGCGATGACAGCGGTACCACCTGGGTCACCCTGCCCTTGATCGACGATGATCTTTTCATCAGCCCTGTCGCCCCCTGCCCAATCTTTTCTGATATGCAGCGCAGCCTGGACAATGGGGCTACCTGGACGAATTTATTTGCCGATCTCTCTACCCTGATACCAGATCCGGCGAACCTGCGCTATTCGGCCTGGGCTGCCGATCCCTGGTCGAATGTCCTGTGGTTGGGCACCCGCTATCACGGGGTGTTCTATCTGGATGGGGTCGTGCCTCATTCGGGCGGAAATTAGGGCTCGTTTACTGGGGAGTCGGCCGAATCAAACCGATCAGCTCCAGCAGCTCCTCAAAATTAGGTGGACCTTCTTTCGGCCCGCTACCTTCGTCCCGGTAATGCCACTGTATCCATACGCCGTCGATCTCATCACGAACGGCGTCAATGCAGGCATATAACTGGGCGGGTGTTTCCTCCCTTTGGGTCGATAATTGCACGAATATTTCCAGCTCCGGGTTGGCAGCCCGTAATTTCCGGCTGAATTCTCGGATTTTCTCCGGGCAGAGCAGGGGGTCTGACTGGTAGCGCATCATTTGCATCACGATCACATCGGCATATGGCACCAGCAGCTCGCCGTATTGCTCAGTCCAGCGAGAGACGGGAGCCAACATGAATTTCACATTCTTTCCCCTCGCAAATTCGGCGGCTTCCTGCACGGTGCGAACCAGGTCTTCCTGTTCTTCCTGCGGTACGGCACCTCGTTCCAGGTCGAACCCGATCGTATCAACCTTGGAAAAAGCCTCCTCGGGGTATTCTTTCAATCGCGCGACAGAACCGAACATCAAGACCTTTTGACCGACGGTTAGCGTGCTGAGGGTCTCCAGGCCGGGTAAACCGACCGCGACGTAATCGGTCGGCAGGTTAATACTGTTGAAATAATCGACAAAAGATGGAGAATAAGGATACCCGATCATCAGCTCGCCGCTTTCAAGTAAAGAGGTTTCATCTGAAGTGGATTCAACTACTGGCTGAATGTTCGTTGGCGTCGCACGTGGCATTGTGGTGGGGGGCCGTGTTCTAGCCGCAGCCAGCGTCGCCGAGGTGGTGGACGTCGCTGGAGCTGGAATGAATCCGCAGGATTGCGCCGAAAGAATCAGCGAAGAGGTAAAACGATTATAAAGTAGCGCTTATCCAAATGGCTCATTGTAACCTTCCAGTACGGGTGGGAGTACGACCCGAGCGGTTGATGATTCGATCCCATAAAAAGAGACTGTTTTGAATCGAAAAAGCTGCAGTGGATGAATCGGCAAGCTTTAATCCCGCCATCGCCTCGCTCAATCCAAAGCGCGCTCTGGGATTGGATGGTGAAAGCAGCATGGCTTTTAGGAAAGCGTCGTACGCTTCCTGCCAGTCTTTTTTCTGCAGATAGTATTCCCCGATGCTGATCCAGACTTTGTCCATTAACGGGTTAAAATCGGGCGGCGCGTGAGAAATATTCCAGTGCTTTCGGATGGTCGTCTGCCAGGGCAGCGATTTGCCCCTGCCCAATCAGGGCTGTGGCGTTGATCGGTTGAATTTCCAAGGCCTGATCATAGGCGATGCCGGCTTCATCAAGAAGCAGCTGGATGCGCTGGAGCTCGGCTTCGTTCGCTGTTTGGAACTCTTGCAGTTCTTCAGCGTTCAGGTCGTTTGCTTGAGAAGCATCCAGCTTTTCTTTCAGGTCGAACGCCAGATGCTGCAATACCTCCCCGCGTGCGGTGTGCATCTCGGCAGAGCCGGGCAGGATGGCGATTCCCTGCTGGATTACCTCCAATGCCTGCTGGGTTTCATTTTTCTCAGAGTGCAGCTGGCTCAAATACAGGTAGCCTTCGGTGCTGGTAGGATTTGCCTGGATGGCCTGGTTCAGGGTGGAGATGGCGGATTCCCTCTGTTCGGTCTCGTTCAGCAAGTTCGCTTTGGCGATATACCCGGAAATCTGCGACCTATCTAGATCGATCGCCACATCGTAACTTTCCAAAGCTTCATCCATCCGGCCTAAAGACTGCAGGATTGAGCCTTTGGACTGCCAGGCCAGGTAAGAGGCTGGATTATGCTGGATGGCCGCATCATAGGCCTCCAGCGCTTTTTCCCAATCCCCGAAATATTGGTAATAATTGCCGATCGCCTGCCAGGTATCCCCATGTTCCGGGAAGCGGGCAGCTGAATGCTGGTAGAGTGAGAAAGCCTGCTCCCATTTGCCTTCCGCCTGGTAAAGCTGTCCTAATTCAATCAATAAATCGGGAGTTGGCTCATTTTTGACCAGATCTTCCAATATTTTCAATTTATTGTCGGAATTGCCTGAAATTTGTGCGATTTTCTCTATCCGCCAGTAGGCGGCGACTAAGTTTGGTGCCAATTCCAGGGCTTTGTGATAGGCTTCTCTTGCCTCGGAGACGTTCCCACGATTTAATTCAGAGTCGCCGATTGCCAGGTAAAGCTCAGGATTATCAGGAGAAAGGTGCAACATCGACTGGTATATCTGCTCAGCCTGCTCAGGATTTCCGAGCACCCGTTGCACGTACGCCAGGCCGAGAGCGGCTTCGGTGAATGCTGGATCCAGGTCCAGCGCTGCCTGGTAAAAAGATGTGGCTTTCTGCCAATCAGCCTGTTTTGCATAGTAATCACCCAGGGCGACTTTCGAAGCTGGACCGGCTTCCGCATCCCGGTCAATCGTCTTCAGCATAGCCAGTGCTTCAACCATCTGTCCCCTTTGGATCAGGAACTGCGCCAGGCGTATTTCGCTGAAGACCGAATCCGGGTTGCCCTGGCTGGCGGTCTCCAAATCGGCTCGGGCCTGGTCCCAGAGTCTCTGAGATGCATAAAGCTGTGCCCGGTTCACCAGGATGTATTCCTTGTCCAGGCTTTGATCGAGTCCCATGTCCAGGATTTCCTCGGCTTTCTCATTCTGACCAGTTTGCTGGTAAATGCGTGCCAGGTTCACATGACCGGAAGCTTCGTATGGAGCGCCATCGGTGATTTTCGTGTAGATTTCCAGCGCATCCTGCCAGCGCTGGGTGGTTTCATACAGCGCACCCAGCGAGATATAGCAGCTTAGCTGGCTCTGATCCAGGCCGCAGGCGGTTTTGAATTCCTGCTCCGCTTCTGAAAGTCTTCCGGTATCCCGGTACAGGTTGCCAAGAGCCATGTGCACGACAGCATTACTGGGGGCAGTGTCTGCAGCTTGCTCCAGGTTTTCCAGGGCAGCATCCCAGCTGCCGCGCGTTTTATTTACTTCTGCCAGTCCGATCGCCGCCGATGGATCGCTGGCATCCAGGCTCTGGGCCTTACGAAACCAGTTCTCCGCTTCGGAAAAGCTCTTCATGTTGGAATAAGTCGAGGCGATCTCAAGAGAGATCGTCGCATCGAAGGGCGCCAGCGCCAGGGCCTGGTTGAACAATTGGTTTGCTTCCTGCCACCGCTGGCGCCGCTGGTAGAACTCCCCCAGTTGCAGGAAATTGGCAGGATTGAGAGTATCCCCATCCTTGACTTCGATCAGCAGTCTTTCTGCGCTTTCGAAGTCACCTTCCGATTCGTCCAGCAGGGCTAAGGCAACTTTTGCACCATCGGAAAGTCCAGCTGAGTTGCCCGATCGATCAATCAAGTTGCGGACCTGTTGGCGGTCACCCACCACCCTGGTAATGCGCTCGATTACGGCCAGGCTGTTCACCACGCCGGGATCGATTTGCAGTCCCTGCGTGTACATTTCGCTGGCGCTATTCAGGTCACCGTTTTGCAGCAGCTGGTCGGCGTACGCCATGTAAATTTCCGCTGAGATTGGATTGCTCTCCACCGCCTGGCGCAGAATTTCGAGTGCCTGGTTTTGATTTCCCATCCTGCGGTGCACGTTATTCAAGCCCAGGTAGCCAACCGCCTGGTTTGGAAAATCCGCAACCAGGGCCTGGTATGCTGCCAGAGCCGTTTCCAGCTGACCCTGCGCCAGGTAAAAATTGGCGACTTCTGAATACGCCCGGATCGATTCAGGATCCGACTGTACAGCCTGCTGGTATAACTTCAAAGCGCTCGTCCGGTCGTTCGACATGAGTAAATCCAGCTCCCCCAGGCCGATATAGGCTTGCGTCAGGGTAGGATCGGTCTGGATAGCGCGCTGGTAGAAGGTCTTCGCCTGCTCAAAATCGGCCTGCTGACCGTAAGCGTTCGCTAGCACGCTCCAGACCGAACCCGAAGGCTCGCTGCGGAAAGAGAACGAGTTGAGCTGCGCCTCAATGTCGGCTGCCAGCTGTGGGCTCGGGCTGAGCGAAACCAGCTTGCTGTAAGCCGCGGCTTCGATCGGGTTCAGTTCGATGGCCCGCTTATATGCAGCGGCTGCCTGGTCGATCCGTTTCTGGGCTCGTAGAGCATCTCCCAGGAATATATAAGCGTTCGAAGAATTCGGAGCGCTGATGATAGCGTTGCGCGTGTTGGCCAGCATGGCGTCGATGCGGCTTTCTTGCTGGTACACGGTCGCTAACCCGAGATAGGCAGGTTCGTTGACCGGAGTCAGCTCCAGGGATTTGAAAAACGCCTGGCTGGCCTGTTCCAATTTACCCTGCTTAATATACAGCTCGCCGATGGCGTTCCAGGTCATGGAAGATCTGGGATTTGCTTCTAACGCCTTTTCATATTCTTCGAGCGCCAGGACTTCATTGCCTTGCTCCAGGAAGATCTCGCTTTTTCCCAGGAAGGCACGGATATCATCCGGATAGATCTGAATGGCCTGGTCGTATAGCTGCAGCGCCGCTTGCAGATTACCCTGATCCTGGTAGATCCTGGCGAGTTCGAGATAAGGTTCGGTGACAGAGGTGATGTAATTTGGGATCTCCTGGAAAGTCTCGATTGCCTTGTCGAGAGATCCCATCTCTTTATACGCCAATCCGACTGCTACACGCGCGTCCACCCCCCAGTCCAGGTTCAATAACGCCGACTGGATCGCGTTGTGATAAGAAGCCAGTGCCTGGTCGAATTTTTCCCTCGAAAGGAAAAAATTTCCTGCCTGGTAATAACTAAGGCCGTTTGGGCGTTCGTTGTTTGTGTTCTCTTGATCGGTTTTATTTACAGCCAGCACCGGCACCTGGTTGCTGTCAGTCTGCAAGGAGGCGGTTGTTGCGGCCTCTTCCACATCGCTTAACCCCCTGGTGCGAAAAAACTCGGACACTGTATCTTGATAGCTCGGTATCCGAGGAACGATTTCTTCACTGGTTGCTCCGGGGGAGCTGGCAGGAAGCCCGGTCTTTGTTTGTTGTGTGGTGTGAATTTCTTTAAAAGAAAATGGATCGGTATCCAGCTGGATCTGGATGGATTTGCTGTATGCTTCTTTTGCCTCGTCAAAACGGTCCTGCAGCAAACGTACATCCCCCAGTGCTCGGTACAGTTTCTCATCCCAGGGGGCAGCAGCGATAGCCTGGCGGTAGCTTTCTGCTGCCCTGTCCAAGTCGCCGGAATTGAAATAGCCGCTTGCCAGCGCCTTCAACACACACGGGTTTTCTGCCGAAGTGTTCAGGGCCTGCTGCAGGTAATCCAGTGCCAGCGACGGCTCTCCGTTGCGCGTATAGACTTCGGAAATTCCGAGCAGGGCGGGAAGTGAGGTCGGTTCTAGTCTCAAGCCGTCCTGGTATGCAGAGAAAGCCGACTCGAGATTTCCCTCCAGCAGCCAGGAATTGGCCTGGATAGTCGGGTCATCCTGCACAGGTGCCTTTACTTCATAAAGAGTGTAAGCCTGGTCGCGGTACAGTTCATTAAAAGCTGAGGGGTAATATGACAGCTGGCAGTTGAGCGCTCGATTCGACCGCACCAGCACGTGGCTGACTCCATGATCGCGGATGATTTCCATAATCCGGTTATCGAGCAAGGTTGCTTCAGTAAAATAATCGACATCCAGCGAGCGCTGCAAGGCCTCATCTTGCCGGCTGGCGATGAATTCCTCACTGGTGGTGTTGTAGCGGTGGGCGACCAGGTTTGGATGGTCGAAAAATGCCGCAAAAATCAGGTTCGAAGAATAGTCGGATAAGAGCACTTCTCCCGTACTGCCGGTAAGGGGATCGGAGCTCACTCGTTCGCGTATGAAATCGATCAGCTCATTCGAAAAAATTTGGGTAGGATTTCGTTTATCCAGCAGGGATCTTGCAAATTCCTGGATATCCCCACGTAGCCAGGTCGCCATTAGCAGTAATAACACCACCGCCGGCAGGCCTGCCAGGTTTATTTTTCGCGGCTGGAAGCGGGAAAACGGTATTTCGAACCATTCGGCGAATTTAATAAAGGAAATATGCCAGTGTCAGGACCAGTGGTAGCGGCCAGGTGAAGCGGTACAGCAGCCAGGGTGTCACGAAGCGGCTCGCCAGCGGCGCCATGAATGGAATGAAGTTGATTAACGGGTAGGTGATGGTGACAGCGAACAGGTATAGTGCCAGGTTGTCTTTTCGCACCCACAACAGCAAAAAAGGCGTCAGGCACAATGCCAGGATCGTACCCAAATCCCACAGCAGATCCGGATGGCTCATAAACATGGTGGAAGATAAGACCAGCAGCCCCTTTGCCTTGAGCTGCCCGTACAGCCGCCTAACCAGGTACGGGTTGGCATTCTCAACTTCCACCTCTCCCAGGTATGGCACCTTCTGGCCCGGTACGCTCAGCGAATCAACGCTGGTGACCGGTGAAATCAGGGTTTTATCGCTCACCAGCGATATCCTGGATAGGTCATTCAAGAATAAGTAAGAAATGCGATCGGATTCCTTGCGGCTTTGCAGCAGTGGAATCGTCATCAGCACTCCGGTCGATACAACCAGGGCTGCCACCCGCCAGGCAGTCTTCTTGATGAAGGCTTGCTGGTTGATCCAATCCACGAGCAAGTAACCGGTCGCGAATACCGAGGTCGAGATCAGCAAGAACAGCGTGACCAGCGAATGTGTGAATGCAATGCCCATCCCGGTCAGTCCGAACAGCACCAGGAAGCGGGTCAATCCCGATCGCAGGTAGCGCTGCGCAAATACGATCCCCACGGGCAGCAGGATTGCCAGCAGGAAATGCTTATCCGAGATGATCCTGCGAAACAGGATATATGACTGGTTTCCGTGGCGGTGAAATGGCTCAGCAGCCAGGTAGATCACAAAGAAGACTGTCGTAAAAAGTGCCAACGATTTCTTCCCGCTCAGCTCGGAAACCAGCAGGTAAACAGCCAGGATCGCCAGGATACCCAGCGTTGGCGGAAGATACGTGTTGATCAGGTGCAGCGGATCGATCCCCGAGACCCGCGACATGAATGCCGGCAGCAGCAGCCAGGGATTGGCCGCGCCCGCGTGGGTGCCGGTAATCCTGCCCCGAACAGTGGTTCTTCCATGCTGAAGCGTGGGGATTCCAGTACATTGCGGATCATGGCAACATGTGTGAGCACATCGCCGTCGACATACCCGCTGGATGACAGCGGAATCAATGCCGCCGCGCAGGCCAGTACCAGGATGATTAGCAGGGCATTCGACAGGGTTATCCTGGAAGATCGGATTTTATCCATGACTCTTCCTGGAGCGAGGCTCTCCTGCAGCCGGATTCTTTCGATCGTTTTACGCCTGGCAAGGATGACCGCCAGCAGCGGAATTAACAGGCTGAAGCTGATAAAAAGAACGTAAAATGCCTCCCAGGTCGCATGCAGGCGCATGATCATGAAAATGGGAATCGACCACAGCGCATAAGTGAGTGTGAAAGCCAGCGGAATGCGCTTCAGCCAGTCGCCGCCGTCCACATCGGGAGCTGCCCACAGAATCCACAATCCCGGCAGCAGCAGGACGGTAAACATCGTCAACAAGAAGCTCAGGATCTCCGGTAAAACCGCTTTGGGTGCCAGTGTCCAGGCGATCACCAGCAGGGAAGAGGCCAGTGCGAAAAGGATTGATGTGCGCTGCTGGCGTAGATCGACCTTTGCAGACTTAAAGCGCTCTAAAACAGCAGGATAATTCATACGGTTAATAATATTATTCTCTCGATGTTAGCTGATTTATTCGATGTATCCCAGGTCACGCAGCCGGTCGCTGATGATCTGGTCTGACTCAGCCTCTTTCTCATGAGTATAACCCACATCGATCGCAGCTTGTTTCTGGACCGGGTTCTGGCTGTGGGGAGAATCGGGGAGAAATGCTTCCTCCAGCACCCGTCCGTCCATATCTTCCGGCACGGCCACACCGTGCAGGTGCAGGATGGTGGGCGCCAGGTCCACGATGCGTACCCCTTGCAGTGTCGCGCCGGGTCGAATCCCCGGACCGGCCAGCATGAACATTCCTTTATGGCGGTTGTTGCCTTTCCAGGCCCATGAGTTGGCAAAGACAGCCGGCTGGCTCAAACCCGCCCGGTTGTGAAATTCGTCGTAGTTCAATGCCAGCAGGTCTGGCGCCATCTCGGCATACGGTCCCTGGTAGATTTCTTCACGCAGGTATACCTTTTTGAAGACTTTCTTACCGCTTTTTGGTTCCTGCATGGCTTCCAGTTTTTCCACCAGCTCACGGCGCAAACGCTCGTATTCTTCCTGGTCTTTCACCAGCTCGCGGTTGATATAAATCGGTCCCTGGGCCAGTGCAATCACCCTGGATTTCGACCAGTCCGTGCGGCTGAGCACAGCCTGGTTGCCAAACTCGCCGAACACCCCCGTAGCCGAGGGCAAGATACTGCTGTATTTGCGTACCGATTCGTAGTCCAGGAAGCGCTTGAGTCCCAGGAAGCTGATGACCCTGCCGGCAGTGGTGCGGTTGATCCCCAGCTTCGGTAGGATGTCTAATGGTTTGAATTTGGTAAACAGGTAGCCTTCCTGTTTTAACCACACGTTCAGGAAGAAAGCCCGCTCCAGCGGTTCGGTGCCGTGATCAGACATGATGCCGATATAGTCAAATCCTGTTGCGAATTTCTCCAGCCAGCGGTCGGCAATCTGCCACGCCTGCAGGCTGGGTTTCTGGTCGTAAAAGAAGTGCTGGATGCGGTTGATGTCGAAAATAGCCACTTTCAAGAAATCCACCGGGTCGCGGCTGTAGATATAATCCGCCCCCAGAAAGGTCTTCTCGATCACGCCCAGGGCTTCGGCCACCACCGGGCTGTCGGCATCGGCTCCGAAGAAATCACCCTTCAGGCACACCTCGTATTTGACTTCCCTTTCCAGTTCTGCCGCCCATTTCTGCGGATAAGAGTATTCGGCAGAAGAGACGCTCGGCCCTCCGCACACCACGAATCCATCTACCGGCCGTGGGGGATACAGGTCTGGCATGCCAAACACCCCGCTGCGGTATCCAGCCCGGTTGAGGTAATCCCAGTAATCCGCCGAGTGAATCATGGCAGCATTCGGGGTGATCACGGAGCGCTTTTTCATGTCCAGCTGCTGGTGCCAGAACACGCCCAGTTTCCCGGGATATTTCCCGGTGGAATACACCCTCCAGGCTGGCATGGTGACCGGCGGCAGGCAGCTTTCCAGGTCACCGCTGCAGCCTCGCTCTGCCAGTTTTTTGAAATTCGGCAGCAGCCCATCGTCGATCCATGGCTGGACGAAGTTTAAAGAAGCCCCGTCCAGGCCAATAACCAGCATTTTGATCTTTTTCTCAGTCGCCATGATTTATCCTGATCGAATTTACACTTTGAATTTTTGTCTCTCCGCCTGCAGTGATTCCGGTGATGATCTGCACCATCAGGTTTAAGTGTGCTTCCTTAACATACTGGTGAACAGGAAGGGTGAGCAGGTGGCGGGCGACGTACTCTGCTCCCGGATAGCTCCCCGACTTCAAATCCGGGATGAGATCCGGCAGGGTCTTGCGGTACATCTTTCCCACTCCGATTTTAGCCGCAGCAAGTTGCTGGAAAATCCTGTCGCGCATCTCCAGGTCATCCACCAGCAGCGGAAATCTCAGGTAGCCGGGAACAGCTCCGACGGGCGCTGGCACGCACGTTAAGCCTGGTATGTCCTTCAATGCTTTGCTTCAGAGTCTCTCCATTTTGCCTGCGCCTGTGGTTTAACGATTCCAGGCTTGCCAGGGATTCCAGCCCGGTCCTGGCCTGTACAGGGGTCAGCCGGCTCAGCCGGTAGCCCCAGTTTTTCTCATCATCTCCCATCTTGTGCAGCCCCAGCGAAGTTGCCAGCTGCCAACCGGCGGGCTGGAAGATGAAATTAAGCGCCAGCAGGCGCATCCAGGCCATCGGTGAGGCCAGCGGATTTCCCCGGCCGAAATCCCCTCGACTTAGGATCGTCTCTTCCACCTCGGTTGCCCAACCAGGTGAATTTACCGACAGCATTCCGCCGCCCCCCAGGCTCAACGGCTTTCCCGGACCGAAGCTGGCGAAGCCCATTTCGCCGAACGACCCAATTTTCCGCTGCTCAAGCTCCGCACCCATTGCCTGGCAGGCATCATCGATCAACAGCGCCCCGCTGTTTGCAGCCGCCGAATTCGAGCGCCTCTCGCTCGCGCGGCAGGCCGAACAGGTGTACGTGCACCAATGCCAGGGTCTCCTGTTTTGCCAGCTGCTGCAGCTGTTCCGGCTCGTAATCCAGGCTGGCAGGCCTGATGTCACACAGCAGCGGGACCAACCCGGCGTCTTCGACAGCTTTCACCAGCACCGGGCAGGTATACGCCGGGAGGATCACCTGCTTCCGGTTTTGCAGGTCCGGGCGCTTCTTGATTGTTTCCAGGATCACCCGGAAAGCCGCACGTCCGGAAGTAAAAGTGAATACCTTCTGAGTATCGAAATACTTCTCCAGCAGCTGCTCAAAGCCAGCCACGGCGGGTTTTCCCCTGGGCGAGCCGAATAATCCCTTTATCAGGGCGCGGGATGAGAGCGGTGCAGCCGTTGGAGGCAGGTGTGCAAACATCTTTAATAACTCGACAATTTTACTTCGACCGGGCTGGTTTTCCTTGTGTTCCTGCCAGCGGGGTATCGAGGGGAAAGCGCCACCACAAAATTAACCCCACCAGGTCTTGAATCAGTAAGGCGAAGACGATCAGGAAAGAAAAACCCACCGCCAGCTCGGCCGAGATGCCGACCAGCCCGAATAAATAGATCAGGCTGACTTCGCGTGTGCCGATGCCCAACACGTTGCTCACCGGAATCAGCTGCAGCAGGGTGGTGATGGCCATGGTGGCTGCCAGGTATGGCAGGGAGATATCGATGGATATCGAGCGCGCCAGGAAGTAGCCGCGCAGGAACAGGAAGGCGAAAGACAGCAGGCTGGCCAGCGCCACGTAGATCACTGTTTTGACATCCCAACGCAGCGGGTATTCGGATTTTCTTCCATCCTTCGCCAGCCACAGCTCGTTCAGCGTGTCGTACCAGCGCCTGGGGAGTACTTTCTGGATGATCCTGGTCGTCAATTCGGGCTTCGATTTCAGCACCAGGATCAAAACAATCATCGCTACGAAGCCGGCTGCAAACAGCCCCAGGATCCAGTTGATGGTTTCGAGCTCAGGAATGACCTGTTTACCGATGAATGTCAGGCCGGCGATGGCCAACACCGCCAGGATCACGAAATCGAACAGCCGGTCGAGAATCAAGGTCAATGCCGGATCGCGGATGCCCAGTCCTTCCTTCTGCAGGTAGGCAATGCTGATCACTTCGCCGGTACGACCAGGCATCATATCACCGCTGGCCGCCCCGATCAGGCGGATCACCAGGGTCTTGAGGTAGGGGATGCGCAGTCCAAAAGTCGCCAGGATCAGCCACAGGCGCCAGGCGCGGATCGCCACGGTCGGTGCCGCCATGGCAACCCCCAGCGCCACCAGCCAGGGATCGGCCCCGCGCAGGATATCCCGGATCGACTTCAGGTCCACCTGGCTGAGAATCCAGATGAATAAGCCTAACCCGATCAGCCGCAGCAGGTGGTTTATCCAGTACTTCGTTCGCGACTTTTTTTGCACAGGTTTCATCCGAATGGCAGGTGCCAGCGTATATGCGGACCCAGTCGGCGCGCGGCCCGGTCAGGCAAGCGTTTCCAGGCCGACCGGAACAGCGAAAAGCGCCCGTATTTTTGCTGGGTGTTGCGTATCTCGAGCATCCGGGGTTTCTTACCCCGGTAGACAGTGAACAGCTGGTAGATCGGGTAAACCTGGTCTCCCCACTGCTCCTTGAAATCGTATTGGGTCGACGGGTATTCCGAGCGGCCCATGTCCAGCACCGTAAACCCCTGCGCCGACCCTTGCTGGATCATGGCCCACAGCGCCTGGTGGTTCGGTTTCATCTTCAGGAATTCATGCGATGAGCCACCCCACATGCCGTAGATCGAACCTCCCATCCGGAAGTTAAAAAAACCACCGATCCACTTACCCTGGTGAAACAGGCGGGTGATCTGGTAGCCGTCCGGTAATGCCCTGGTGACATGCTCGAGGAACCGGTAGGAGAATGAGGGTGTGCCGGTCCTGCGGTTGTAGTGGTTGAGAAACGCATAAAAATCCTGCACGCCAGTCTGGTCAGTGACGATTTCCAGCTCCGCCTGTTTTTGCCCGTTGCGGATGTGGTAGCGCACATCCTTGGGCAGGGATTTCCAGGTCTTCTCGCTGTCGTGGATCAGCTGGCGCCTGATCCCCCGGTGAGCTTCGAGCACTTCCAGGTTGCTGTCTGGCCATGAGTGGCGGGCATCGCGCAGCAGCAGGTAATCGATTTTCAGCTCGTGAGCCAGCTGGTCGGCTGCCAGCAGCAGGGCGTTGGCGGCTTGTGAATCACAGGCGCAGGCCGCGCCCGGCATGCTGTCCAGCCGCCGGCCTGTCAGAAAGCTGTCTACCAGGAACAGCGGCAGCACCCCCTCCACTCGCCCGTCCCTGCGGGCCAACAGGAAATGGCAGGGGTAGCCGTAGCTTGCGCTCATGATCCCTTCCCAGGCTGAAAGCTGTGTCGGCAGGCCGTCGGAAGAAGAACGTACGAATTCATCCCAATCCTGCCGGTTGCCTGCTGACAGTCTTTCGATGTTCCATCTGTCGCTCTGGCCGGAATTGGCGCGGTCGATCTGTTCTGCAAGGATGGGAGGCAGGATCAATTTCTCTGTAGCCATAAGCGGTGCAGCTCCCCCAATGGTACCAGCTCGAAATCCCGGGCAAGGCGCGTCAATTTTTCCGCCCAGCTCGACCGGCCTGCGAAGTGCGTGATGCGCTCACGGAAAGTCACCGGGATGCGCGGCTGATGCTGGTCGAATTCCCAGGGGTGCATATACAGCACGCCTGACTGGGCCTTTTTTTCCAGTGACCGCAGCGACCAGCGGATAAAGGTGTAGGGGTAAATCCGGAAGTAGAAACCTCCGGCTGCCGGGAGTGTCAGCCCTGCAGCCCTGATGGTAGCCACCGGGTATTCGACCAGCTCGGCCCCCGGCAGTGGGCGGAACGGGTAGCGGGAGGCTCCTGGATAGCCGTAGAGTATGGTGCGCAGAGGAAAAACGCTGGAAATCGTACTGGTATCCGCTTTCAGCCAGCACCTCGAACGCCCACAGGCAGCGCTGGTCGATGGAAAAGTACGGCGCCCGAAAACCCTTCACCGCCTGGCCGCTGATGTCCTGGACGAGTTGAGTGGTGCGGTCCAGCTCTGCCTTAAATTCGGAAGGTTTTAACTGGTGCACCGGGCGGTGGGAAAAGCCGTGGCTGCCCAGCTCGTGGCCTGCCTCAGCGATGCGCCGGATCACGCCTGGACACTTCTGCGCCAGGTCGCCCAGGACGAAAAAGGTGGCATGCAGCTGGTTGGCTGCAAAAAGATCCAGCAGCAGCTCAACCGTCTGCTCCGTCCGGCTGCTCAAGGATGGCCAGGTTTCCGGCCTGGCGTTGGTGCTGGTCAGGCCGTGGTACCAGTCTTCCAGGTCGACGGTCAGCGCATGTTTCAAAAAATCAACCTCTCTCTTCCGATTCTATATCATAGAACGCACAACAAGACCTCACAGGCCAGTCCTGGCGTTCTGGCCAGGGTCTTCTTAGACCTGTGAGGTCTTACTGGTTCTTCTCACGCCACATATCCCAGGTCTCTCAGCCGCTGCCGGATGGTGTCCTCTTCCTGGATAGACAGGTGGAGGTGCGGGTTATCGCCATCCTCCCAGCCCGGTCCATACTGCACCGCTGGCAGGCTTGCGTCATCCGCCAGTATCTCCAGCATCGGCCTGCCGTCCATGTGCGCCGGCACCGGCAGTCCCAGCAGGTGCAGGATGGTGGGGGCAAAATCTTCCAGCCTGGCATTTTCCAGCCGCCCGCTGCGGATAGGTTTACCCCAGGCGATCCCGATGCCGTTCATGCGGTGTGTGCCCGATATGCCGCGCTTAAGGGGGGCGACCACCCGGTTGTCGGCGAATTCGTATTCGCCAAAGCCGAAGTATTCCAGCCGGCGGGGGAGAAACAGGATGTCGGCGCCATCGGCTGCTGCCTTTCCATGGTAAACCTCCGGGTTGCGGTACACGCTTTCGATCACCAGCTCTCCGCTGTCGGGGTCTCGCAGCTCTTCAAGGCTGGCGATGATTTCTTCCACCACCCGCTCGTATTCTGCACCCGGCTGGATAAGACCTTCTGGCTCGCGTCCCTGCAGGTTGATCCGGATCTGGCCGATATTTCCCAGGGAATACGCCCGTGTCTTACTCCAATTCACATTGTTAAATGAGAGGAACAGTGCTTTCAACATTCCCTGTCCTCTGCCGCGCACCACCTCGCGCTTGAACCGCCCGAAACCCAGGCGGATCAGCAGGTCGTAGATCGGCATAGGAGCCAGGCCCAGGCGGAATAAAAAGGCTTTCAGGCGTGTCAGCGCATCGGACTGCAGTGACATAAAACCCTGCTGGATCAGCCAGGTATTGACGTGGATGAAATGCGTGATCGGGCCGAACCCGTGGTCCGACATCAGCCACAGCACGCTGTCATCATCCATCGATTGGATTGTCTCTCCCAGGATGGTGTCCAGCCTGCGGTAAGTGTCCAGGATCGCGTCCTGGTACTTTTCTGCCTTGCGCGCGTCGTGCTGTGGGTGGCTGGGCGACATGAATTTCCACATCGCGTGCTGGACGACATCTGTGGCATTGTAGACCAGCATCGCAAAATCCCATTTCTCCTGCTGCATGAAGCTGCGCCACAGCCTGGTCTGACCCTGGATGGATTTTTCCAGTGTGGCGAGGAAAGACTGGATGCCCTGGTCGGAATAAGCCTGGCCTGGGTCGGGATACACCACGTAATCGGGATTATCTGCCAGGATTTCCCTGGCCAGCTGAGAAGGATAAGTTGTCAGCGAGGTCGCCGGTAGACCCGAGACGATGATGCCGTTGACTTCCTCGGGCGGAAAGGTCATCGGCACGTTCAGCGCCATGACCCGTTTTCCAGCCGCACTGGCGATCTTCCACAGGCTTGGTTGTCGGCTGTTGGCAGCCGTGACCGGGTGGAACTCGTAGCTGCCCTGCTTGCGGTAAACCCAATCAAAGATACCGTGCCTGCCCGGGTTGGTGCCGCTCATGAAGCTGGTCCAGGCCGGGCCTGTGATCGGGGGGATGGTGCTGCGCACCTCGCCCCATGTGCCTTCATTCAGCAGGCGCTGCCAATACCGGCAGATGACCGGCCTTCGCCCACGGCAGGATCAGGTCAAATGTGGCCCCATCCAGGCCTATTACCCAAACACGATAGCTCATTGGCATTTCACCTTTAGATTATCACGTCTGTGTTAGGGGCAAATTAATATCACCCGGGCCTACATCGGGATCGCCCTGCCCAGTTTTGCTTCCGGTAGGGAGTGTTTGTATCTCTCCCGGCCCGGAGATTTGCCTGGCATCCGGGAAATTTTCTCCCTGTTCCCGAGCCACAACTCCTTCCAGCCGCTCAAGCCGGTACTGCAGCAAAGCGTAATTTTGAGCCAGCTCTTTGTTCAGCCTGGCGAATGTGGACAGGTAAATTGTCTGGTTGAGCAGCAGGATGATTAATATGAAAATGCCAAAGGCGAAAGCTACGGACGGTGGGTAGTCTACACCGAATAAACGTGCGACGAAAGGGATGAATTCGGGAAATAGCGCCAGCAGCAGGATGGCAAAAGAGCCGAAAAACCACAGCAGTGCGTAAGCCGGGCGGAACAGGCCGCGTTTGATCAATGACCAGACCGTGATGATCAGGAAAATGCTGGAAATGATAATAACTATGCGATAACTGATACTCATCATTATCTCCATTCTCCGATTTTCAGGCTTATTCCGGGGAAATTGTCCGCGAGCGCGCCACGATGACAGATAATGAAACCTTCAGCACGTAATAAAACGCTCGCCAGACTGTGATGGAAGAGACTCCATCACACGCGGCCGCATTTTCGTAGCGTATTCCTTGACGCGGAAGCCAGCCCTGGAGAGCAGAACGCGGGCGTCCACTTCCGGGTAGTCCTGTGAGAGGTTGTGCGAGAGGAACGCCGCGGCCTTTTTATCCATCACGTAGAAACCCGAAGTTGGGTCTGTCACTTTCTGCCCTGCCAGCAGGGAGGTCAGCTGGCTGAAGAAGAATATCCCAATCCGCCGGGCAACACTGATGGGAGGCGCTTCACCTCCAGAGCAGAAACGAGAGCCGATAGCTACATCGGCCTCACCGCTGGCAACTGCCTCCAGCAGGCTGGGAATTTCAAATGGTGGGTGCTGTCCATCACCGTCCAGGCGAATCACAATATCATCCCCTTCGATAACCGCCAATTTTAATCCGGTCTGGACAGCGCCGCCAATCCCGATGTTAAAGGGAGGGGTCAGTACAATGGCTCCGGCAGATCTGGCAATTTGCCCCGTGTTATCACTCGATCCATCATCGATCACCACGATCTTCGCGCCAGGAATGACCTGATTGACTTCTTGGACGAGTGCAGCGATGTTTCCCGCTTCATTGTACGCGGGAATGATGACGGCGATGTGCAAACTGGTCCACTTGTGATCCACTCTGCAATCTCCGAATAAGAATTACTTCAATTATCTATTTTCCGAATTTCTTAGGAGATATCCCCGGTGTTCACCAGGGGCAGCATTACGAATATTCCGGTCTCAGCCTTTTGATCGGTATGTGCACCCGGCGGATGCTTGCCTTTATCTCCTCCAAAAGTGATTTGATTATATGCACTTTGAATAAAAAGTCAACGACACAGGCTGGCGGCTTGCGTCTCCAGCTTATTCGGAGCTGCCTTCAATCTCAAAACTATCCATGGTGCGCTCGCGCAAATCCCGGTAAATTTCCAGGTAGTCATTATCTGCGATCGTCGTCAGGATCACCAGCGTGTTCAGCCCAACCCTCCTGAATTGTGTGATACCCCGGTAGCCGCCGGTCGGGGAATACCAGGCCAGCTGCTCATTTCCATTGCTCACGATCTGGTCTGCCGTGATCACCACATCACGGGTATAGTAATCCCGCAACAGCTGCAGGACGAAATTACCGACCAATACATCCGATAATTCGATCTTCGTGCTATAGCTGATCAGCTGGATGACTGCGTGTTGGTCGGGGGAGTGGTAGGTTTCGATGCTTGAGCTCCGGCTCCTGGTCTGCTCCGGCAGCCAGGGGACAGGTATGTCTACGCTGTAACTGTTCTCAGGGTCTTCTTTCCGGAAAACCCAGTGATAGATATCGAGATCACCTGCTTCTTCCGAATTTCCGGAGATCGAATCCCAGATACTCTCCATGCTCCTGGAATGGCTTTCGAGCAGATCTTCCTTTGTCCAAAGGTCGCCTGTGTAGATCAGTTCGCCGTCCTGGAGATAGAAGCTGCGTACCACCTCGAATTCACCACCCCGGTAGAGCTCTTTCGTGACGACTGCGCTTCCATCGCCCTCATCTATGCTCTCCTCCAATGGGATGTAGACGATTTCGGCGGATGCTGGCTGTGTGAATTGGTTCTTTTCACGGCCTTCGACAAAACGCTTGAAAAAGTAGTATCCAGGGCATAACCGGTATCGGTTACCTGGATCAAGATTCTCCCACTGCGGTCCGGAGTCAGGATGGTGGCTTCCTGGTCGCCGTCTTCCACCCTCCAGCCTTTGGGGTATTCGAATTGAAAATGTCCTTGTGGGTGGATGTAGGGTGACTGCTCCAGTTCAATGGGTTGGTCCTGGACGGTCTGCGTCGCAGCAGGCGTGGGTGTGAACAGCTGGTCGAAACCACTGTAAGGGGTAAAGGTTGGAGTGACTTCGAGTTTTGGCAGCCAGGCCAGTGATCCCGAGCCTTCGGCGCCAAACAACGGGTTGAGCGGTAAGAGGCTGAATATTTTGTCCTGGAAGCGCGGCAGCAGGACGAGAGCACCGATCACGATGATACCGAACGCAACCCGCACCACAATACGTAGATTTTGCTTACTTTTATCCTGAAGGCTGCCGCTTTCCTTCGCAGTCTCCGGGTCTGGATCCGCATTCAGAATTTCTTCGTCCATCTTCCAATCAGGTAGAAATGTGATCGCCCATGGTTGAGCATGGGGCATTTTACCTCAGAAATCCATCATCCGAGCGGTCCTTCTCCGTCGACAAGTTTATTATGATTGTGTGAAAAATATGTGACAAATATCACTATCAGCTTGAAAACCAGTCAACTATCATATAGATAAATCCGTTCATGTCATTATACGCATATATCGAAGGAACCTGAAATATCTAGGCCGGTATTCATTACCGGGCGGGAAAATCCTGTTAATAGAAAGTGACATCTGAGTGGAATTCAAGGTATGGTGATGATGAATAATCCGAACCTGCATGAGGAAGTGATCCAGCTGCACGCCAACATGTGCTCAGCACTGGCGGATGCCAACCGCATCATGCTGCTCTACGCCCTTTCAGCCAGGTCGCAGTGCGTTAAAGACCTGGCTGCTGAATTGGGATTAAGCCAGCCCACCACCTCTCGGCACCTGAAAATACTGCGTGAAAGCGGCCTGGTCAGCACTGTTCGCCAGGGACCCAGCGTGGAATACAGCCTGACAGACCGGCGTTTGATCGAGGCACTTGACTTGCTGATGGAAGTACTCCGCAGCCGGATCGCCTATCGTGCCGGGCTGATGGAATCAGAGCTGGTGGGGATCACTTCGGATAATACATAAGGTTTTAATGCTTCTAGGAGGCTGGAAACAGCGGCAGAAGCAGGCTTTCCAGCACAACCCACAATCCGGGAGGGTATCGATGGCCTTTTCAAAAAATCAGATTTTTCTCTTAGTCTGTACCGGCGCCCTGCTGTTGTCGGCAGCAGTCCTGCTCTATCCCGGCGCCAGCGCGCAGGCGCAGTGCGGGTCGCAGGCCTCATCATGTAAAAACTGCCACGAAATACAGGGTAAAGATCCGGTGAACGCCGACGGCACAGGCTGGCATAAATCGCATGCTTTCGGTGATTTCTGTTATATCTGCCACGCCGGGAACAGCCAGAGCATGGATGAAGCCGCTGCCCATTCCGGTATGGTCCCCCCGCTCTCCGATATACAGGCTGCCTGCCAGACCTGCCACCCGGAAGACATGGGTGAGCTGGCGCAGGTGTATGCCACAACGCTCGGTATCACCGTCGGCGAGGGGGGCGCACCTGAACAGCCCGCCGGGTCAGACCCCGGCGAAACAGGTAAATCCACCCTCAGAGCGCAGACCAGGAAACTGCAGTCCAGGATACCGCGCCCATGGAAGGCTCGACTTCCCTGGTGACCGGAGGAGATGACGTGGTCGACTACCAGCAGCGCTATGATGAAATGGTCACCGGTGTGCGCTCGGTCAATGTTGGCAATGTGATCGCCGCCACGTTGATCGTTGCACTTGTCCTGGGCGGTGGTGCTTTCGCAGTTTATAACGAACGCAAGCGCGGGGATCTGCCCATCTTCCGCAAGAAAGCCGAGACCCCTGCACTGACGGTAGAAGAGCTGCCGGCGATCGAAGGTGTGCCGGCGGAAGTGGCGGCCTTGCTGCCTCAAATCGCCCGCTTGAATCCAAAGGGCTTGCACGCCCTTCAGCGCTTGCTCGAAAATCCTGATGCCGCCTCGGAGCTGTTCCACAGCCTGTCGCGGCTGGATCCCGAGCTGGTCACACGCGTGCGCAACCTGGACCGTTCGACACGCGAGCTGCTGCTGGCGATGTCTGGAGATTAAATTTCCATTTCGAGACCTCACAGGTTTTCTTAAACCTGTGAGGTCTTCATTGAATTGATAAATCAGGAGATGGACAAATGAGTAATCTTGTTCAGGGAGTTCGGAAAGAGTTATGGTCGCCTTATATCGCCGGCACCCTGCTGGGCATCGTTGGGGTGCTGGCTGTCTGGCTGAGCGACAGCTTGCTGGGCGCCTCGGGCGCCTTTGAAAACCTGGCAGGCCTGATCGGTAAAGCTCTGGCACCGCAGGTCTTCAACGTGATGTATTTTAACTTCATCATGCCGGCTGGCATCACCTGGGGCGTGGTCCTGCTCGTGGGGATCATCCTGGGCGGTGGGCTGGGGGCGCTCTCCAGCCGCACCTGGAAGCTGCGCTGGAACACCGACGACGCCCAGTGGAAAACGATCTTCGGGGCGCAGCTGTGGAAGCGCTGGCTGCTGGTCTTCCTGGGTTCCATCATCCTGGAGTACGGGGCTGGCATCGCCGGCGGGTGCACCAGTGGGCTGGTTATCTCCGGCGGCATGCTGCTGGCGCCGGCAGCCTTCCTGTTCATGGCCGGCATGTTCATGTCCGGCATTCTCACTACGATCCTCGTCTACCGCAGGAGATATTAACCATGACGAACTATATCCTCGCACTGATCCTGGGCGTCTTTTTTGGGTTTTCCCTCAACAAGGCCGGCCTGACGCGCTATAGCAAGATCGTGAACGTGTTCCGCTTCACCGATATGGCCGTCCTTAAATTCATTATGACCGCCCTGGTGGTCTCCATGGCGGGCCTGTACACGCTGCGTGGGCTGGGACTGATCACATTCCCCAATGTCCCTGCCACTTACGTGGTGGGCAACCTGTTAGGAGGCTTGATTTTCGGTGTGGGCATGGCCCTCGTCGGTCTCTGACCGGGCACCTGCGCCGCCGGTGGCGGCGAAGGCAAGCTCGATTACGTGATCCCTGGTTTCCTGGGTTTCCTGGTTGGTGCAGCCCTGTTCGGATTGACTTACCAGCAAATATTCCCTCCCATCGAACGCCTGGAAAAAGTGGGCAATGTGGTCATCCCCGACCTTTGGAACCTGAGCCCATTCCTGGCTGTGCTGCTTTTTGCTTCGATGTCATTGCTGTTGTTCTACCTGATCGATCGGGCAGGCTTGCAGCGCAAGAATAAAACGAGTGAATAAGTTAAAAAAATGAAACAAAACGTGATATCTAGACACGATTTCATCAGGCTCGGCGGCCTGGGAGTGGGAGCTGCGGCTGCCAGCCGCGTGTTCCTCCGCGCCTGGCCAGGGCTGCTTACGGCGGCAAGGTCCCGCTCACCGATGACGGCTACATTCACACCCTTTGCGAGATGTGCGTGTGGCGCTGCGGAGTGCGGGCTAAAGTTGTCGACGACCGCGTGGTGAAGCTGGACGGCAATCCCGATCACCCGCACTCGCGGGAAACTATGCGCACGCGGCCAGTCGGGGTTGATGCACGCCTACGATCCCGACCGCGTGCTTTCGCCCATGATCCGGGTAGGCAAGCGTGGCGAAGGGCTGTTCCGCCAGGTCGGTTGGGAAGAAGCCCTGGATTTCACGGCAGAGAAGATGCTGGATATCAAGTCCAGGTACGGCCCGGAAGCGATGGTCTTCTCTTCCACCCACAGCCTTTCCCAGGTGCAATTTGAGAACCTGCTGAACGGCTTCGGCTCTCCCAACTACGGCACCCAGCGCAGCCTGTGCTTCAACGCCATGGTGACCGCCTTCCTGCTGACATACGGTGTTGAAGAGCCGTCCAGGAATTATGATGACGTCCAGTACGTCTTGTTGACCGGGCGCAACATGATGGAAGCCATCTCCACCTCCGAGACCTCTCAATTGGTGGAAGCCATCTCCCGGGGCGCCAAGCTGGTCTCACTCGACCCGCGCTTCACCAAGACGGCTGCCAAATCTACAGAGTGGATACCAATCCGCCCGGGCACCGACGCTGCTTTCCTGCTGGCGATGATCAATGTGATCGTCACCAACCAGATCGGCGACTGCGATTTTGTCCAGAAGTACGTGGTCGGCTGCCTGGACCTTCCGGATGCCATGAAAGAGTACACGCCGCAGTGGGCGGAGGGGATTACCGGGGTGCCTGCCGCCACGATCGAGCGCATCGCCCGCGAATTTGCTGCGGCCGGAAAACACGCCCTGGCGCACCCGGGTTGGCGTACATCGAACTTTATTAATTCTTTCCAGACCGAACGCGCCATCGCCACCCTGGATGCGATAACCGGTGCGGTGGTGAGACAGGGCGGCTGCCTGGCTGCCGAGAGCCCCGAAGCCAGCGGGATCACGCTGGGCAAGCCTCCTCAGCCCCCTTACCCGCGCATCTCTGCCATGCGGCTGGACGGCGTGCCCTGGAAATACCCGCTGGTGCCGCTCAAGCTGGGCGTGTTCCAGGAAATGCGCGACGCCATCCTGACCGGTGAGCCCTACCAGGCGCACGGCTGGTTCATCTCCCGCCAGAACCCCGTGCTCTCACTGCCCGACCGCCAGCGTACATTAGAAGCCTTTGGCAAGATGGATTTCATTGTCACGGTGGACGCCATCATCAATGATACTGCCTGGTTCTCCGATGTGATCCTGCCGGAATCCACCTACCTGGAGCGCTTTGACCCGTTATCTGTGGTTGAAGGCAAGATTTTCTTGCGTCAGCCGGTGATCGAGCCGCTGGGGGAGTCGCGTTCTGCGTTGTGGATTTACAAGCAGCTCGGCGAGCGCCTCGGATTGGGTGATTACTTCCAATATGAGGACGAAGTCGATTACATCGAACAGCAGCTGGAGCCTTTAGGGCTGGATTTCGAAGCCCTGCGCTATAAGGGCTACCTGGTACCGGCTGTCGTAAAACCGGAGAGCGAAGAAATCCTGTTCAACACTCCCACCGGTAAGATCGAGATCTTCAGCGCAACGCTCGAAAAAGCAGGTTTCTCACCCTGGCCGCACTGGGAAGAGCCTCCTCTGCCCAAGCCCGATACCTTTTACCTGCTCACCGGTAAAGTCGGGCAGCACACCCAGATGGGCACGCAGAACAACCAGCTGCTGCATAAATATGAGGATCAACCGAGACTATGGATGAGCCCGGCAGCAGCCGCTGCCCGCGGCCTGGTGGACGGCGATTGGGTGGAAGCCGCCAGTGAGATCGGCAAGGTGCAGGTCCAGGTACTGGTCACCAAGGCTATCCGCGACGATTGCGTTTACCTGACCCCGGGTTACGGCCATCTCTCCAAGGGATTGACCACTGCCTTTGCGAACGGTGTCAGCAACTCGGTCCTGCATGTGACCTATACCGACCCGATCAGCGGCGGGCAGGCGCTCAGCCAGACCTTTGTGACGGTCAAGAAGGCTTGAAGGGTTGACTATGGCAACTAAGAAGAAATACGGTTTTGTGATTGACATTGCGCGCTGCATCGACTGCCGGGCTTGCCTGGTGGCCTGCAGCGTTGAAAACTCTGTCCCAATGACGGATTCGCGCATCTGGGTCTACACGCCTGAAATCCAGGGTGAGTTTCCGAATTTGACCCGCACCTTCATCCCTTATAACTGCATGCATTGCGAGAACCCACCCTGCGTGGATGTCTGCGTCAGCCGTGCGACCTTCAAGGACCAGGAGAATGGCTTGGTGCTGGTAGACCAGGAAGCCTGCATCGGCTGCGGCTACTGCGTGGAGGCCTGCCCCTACGACGCGCGCTACCTGGATAAAGAGCGCGGTGTGGTTGATAAATGCAACGGCTGCATCCAGCGCGTGGAGGTCGGCCTGCAGCCGGCCTGCGTCGCCACCTGCCTGGGCGGTTCACGCCTGTTCGGAGACTTGAATGACCCGGATTCCGAGGTCTCGCAAGCATTGAAAACCGCCTCCACCGTGCTGCGCCTGGATTTTGAAGACGGAAATGTGGACACCGATCCGAATATTTACTACATCAACTACGCCGGTGCTACCGATCCGCTGGTACTGCCGGACAAGACCCTGCCCCGGCCGCCCGAATACACGCTGTCCCAGGCTGGCTGGAAAAAAGTGGCTGTACCGCTCATGGCCGCTGCAGTAGGTGGGGCCTTCCTGGTGCAGGCAGTCTATTTCACCAAGCAGTTGGTTCAGGGTGAATCGGAATTTGAGGAGTGATGCGATGAGCCGATATAAGAGTATACCTCTGGAAGAACGCCGGCGGCTGCGCGAGAAGAAGTACAAGAAGCACAACCTGGCCAATATCCTCACCCACTGGTTCAACGTGGCCTGCTGGCTGATGCTTTTTCCAACCGGCATTGCCATCCTTTCATCTCCCGCCTTGGGTCTCAGCCCGCTCTGGCTGCAGGAGCTTTTTCGCAATATCTTCGGCGGTTCTGCTAACCTGATCCGCTTTCACTACACCGTGGGGTTGATCTGGATTTTCGTTTTGACCTTCAACATCCTGATCGGTTTCCGCCGCTACTTCGTGCCTTTCGCCTCGCACCGCATGCTGCTGGATAAGGACGACATCGAATGGCTCAAGATCAAGCCGCTGCAGATGCTGGGTTTCATGAAAGACAAGGAGCTTCCGCCCCAGGACGCATACAATGCCGGGCAGAAAGCCTACATGTACGTGGTCATACTCGCAACCATTGGGATCATGCTAAGTGGGATCGTTATGACCTTCAGAACGGTCTTTCCGCCCATTCTGAAACAGATTGCCCAACCCATCCATTGGATGTCCGTATTCGCCATCGTGGCCGGATTGATGATCCATGTCTACATGGGAGCAGTTTTCCCCGAAGAAAAGGAAGCCTTCTTCTCCATGTTCTCCGGTAAGGTCTCCGCCTGGTATGCCCGCGCCCACCACGAAAAGTGGTACAACGAGAAGCTGAAAGAAGAAGCGCACTGGGAAGACGAAGTCG
This sequence comes from uncultured Chloroflexia bacterium, assembly GCA_963698765.1. Taxonomy (GTDB): domain Bacteria; phylum Chloroflexota; class Anaerolineae; order Anaerolineales; family UBA4823; genus CAVOSB01. Next base: position 17,294 of record CAVOSB010000026.1, on the reverse strand, counting down.
AAGCGCAGGTGGCGGAGGCCTCCGCTGTCCCCGCCAGCCAGCCGACTGGAGATTAATCACAAATTGAGTATCTTAGAAGCTAAACTTCTACCTAGAAGTTTAGCTTCTAAATTATTAACTCCCTCCCACTCTAGAATATAATTCAGCACGTGCGCCCGTCTTTCTTTCACCACCTACACCCTCCCACCATCCCTGCCGCCCAGGCACGCTGGCGCTACACGCTGGGAGCCGGTGGAGTGGCAGTGTTCCTGTGCCTGGTGCTGATCCTGACCGGCGCCGTTGAGCTCTTTTACTACGTCCCCGAGCCCTCCAAAGCCGCCCTTTCGGTTCAAACCATCACCTACCTGGTCCCGTTTGGCGGTTTTATTCGCAACATGCATTATTGGGCTGCGCAGGCCCTGGTTGTCGTCACCATCCTGCATTTATTGCGTGTAGTCTTCACCGGGGCTTACGCCCGGCCGCGCAGCTTCAATTACCTGCTCGGACTGGGATTGCTGGTGCTGTGCCTGTTTCTCGATTTCACCGGCTACGTCCTGCGCTGGGACGAAGGCATTCGCTGGGCGCTGGTGGCAGGCACCAACCTGCTGCGCTCCATCCCGCTGCTGGGAAATGTGCTCTACGGGATGCTGGTGGGGGGCAGCCAGCCCGGCCCGGCTACCCTGGTGCGCTTCTATGCCTGGCACATCTTTGGATTGATTCTCCCGTTGGTGTTGATCGGTATCTGGCACATCTTCCGCGTCCGCCGCGACGGCGGCATCGCCCTGCCGCCGCCTGAACACCGCCAGGACCACACGCGCATCAGCCGCAATGAGCTGGTGCGGCGGGAAATCCTGGCCTCGTTCCTGTGCGCTGCCCTGCTGGTGATCGTTTCCGCCCTCTTCCCGGCACCCATAGACCAGCCTATCAGCCCGGATGGTATGTCTGCCGCAGAAGGACGGGCGCCCTGGTTCTTCCTGTGGGTGCAGCAGCTCTTGCGTTTCAAAAATCCGTTCATCTGGGGAGTCGCCCTGCCCGTGTTCGTCCTGCTGTGGCTGGCCCTCCTGCCGTACGCGCTTCCGGTCGCCCAGCCAGCGCGAGCTGGGTCGCTGGTTCCCAACCGGTAACCGGCTGGCTAGCATCTCGGTGGCCCTGCTCGGATCCGCGATCCTAATTTTGACCCTGATGGCGCTGCGATGAGAGCGCTCGCCGTCCTGGCATCAGCTTTGCTGCTGGCTGCCCTGCTCCTGGCCTGGTTCGTCGAGAGCCGTTCACCGGCGCCCGTCCCGCTGACTCCGACCCTGACCGGTGAGATCGAATACTGCCTGACCTGCCACGGCGACCTGCCGGAGATCAGCCCGGCCCACGCCGGTACAGACCTTCGGCTGCGTGCGCTGTCACGGCGGAGAGCGGCTGGCTCTCGACGCTGACCTGGCTCACAGCAGCATCCGCGGCGGAGCGAACCCTTCCGACCTGTCGGTGGTTGAAGCATCATGTGGTGGGAGTGACTGTCACAGCGGAACCACCGAATTGGATCGTGATCATATCCAGCGCGTGCTAACCGGCATCCAGGCCACCTACGCCGGCGCCATCGCCCAGATGCGCTTCACCTTTGGTGCCCAGCCCGATCTGAAAGCCCGTTACGGCGTCCAGGCGGTGAAAGCTTACCGCATGGATCAACGAGCTGGCGCTGCCGGAGTTAAAAGCTTCGATCCAGGCCAGGAAAGCTCGCCTGCTGTGCTGCAGTTTTGCCGAGAACTGCCTGAACTGCCACCTGTGGTCTGAACCACTGGACGGCCCGGATTCCTACCGCTTCACCGGCTGCTCTGCCTGCCATACCAGGACAGCCGGTCTGGATGCGGAGCAGCAGGTTCACGACCTGACCCTTGCGATGCCTTATACGCAGTGCAACACCTGCCATAACCGCGGCAACTACGACCTGCGGAGCATGGAATTCGTCCATCGCAGCGACGACCCGGCCGACCGCATGCACGATTATTACCAGCCCATAGCCCAGTTCACACGCTGCGAATGGACCCTGGACTGCATCGACTGCCACACGCGCCAGGAAGCCATGGGTGACGGGAACCTATACAGCCACAAGAAGGAGATCCAATACGTCCAGTGCCTTACCTGCCACGGCACGCTGGATGAGCTCCCACTCACCGCCAGCATCCAACGCCAGGACGAGCTGGCGATGCGCCTGGCTTTCCTCAACCCGGTCATCGATCTGCAGGTCGGGGATAGCATCCTGGTCACCCAGCCAGGGCGAGCCGTTGTGGAACACTCGCCTGCTGGATGACGGCAGCTACGAGCTGTTCGGCAAAGCGACTGGCGAGCGCTTCTCATTCAAACCGGTGATGGGCAGCGACTGCCAGCAGCAGGTCGATCAGCAGAATCCAGGTACTGCCATGAATGCCATGCTGTCGAGCGCTGAGGCGATGCAATGAAGCAAAGCTCCAAGATGAACCGGCGTGATTTTCTAAGCTGGCTCGGAAAAGGCCTGCTGGGTGCGAGCGGGCTGCTCGGAATTTCCTCGGCCTGGGGCGCTTCTTGAGCTACCAGCCGACCCACCTGCCCAGACGCGCTTCGACCTGGGTCCTGCCAGCCAGTACCCACCCGGCTCCAGCACGCTGGTTGAGGAAGCCCAGGCCGTGCTCCTGTCGACAGGGAGCGGTTACCGGGCGTTGAGCCTGGTTTGCCCGCACCTGGGCTGCATCCTGGCATCAGAGAACGATGGCTATGCCTGCCCCTGTCACGGCTCGCGCTTCACCCAGGACGGCAGCCTGCTCAACGGCCCCGCCGACCAGCCGATTCGCGAGCTCAAGGTGGAATTGACCCCCGACCGGCGCCTGTTGCTGGATACAAGCGAATATAGAAGCTAAACTTCTAAGAAGAAGTTTAGCTTCTAGTCCTTTCAGGTCGCCCTTTTTAACACCCACCGGTGCAGCGATTGTGGATCGATCCACACCGGTATCATGTCCGGTTTACGGTGGATGATACCAGTGTCCGCTATTGGAATTGAGCACAATTGGAAGAAAGACCAGGTAATTCTACAGGTAGTTCCAATTGCCTGGTTATCGACCAGGTTGGCATTCACAGCCCCGCTCAAATTCACAAAGAAACTTTCAGCTGGCTCGTTGCCTAACGTACCGATGACAGTCACCGTAATCGAAAACTGTGTCTGTCCGGGGTTGATCGTCGCCTGGCCCGTGGCAGCCAGGTAGTCCTGCGGTGCAATCGCGCTGTCGTCCTGGGTGGCGAAGTTCACCGTGATCTGCTTCCCGCTGGGGGCATCTAACCGGATCACAAATGTCGCCAGCACGTTCGAAGTCACGCCGTCAGTGACAGTCACGTCTTCAATCGACATATTGGGAGGCAGGTCTTCATCCGTGATCGTTCCGGTTCCCTGGCTGTCCTGCAGGCTGCCGTTCAGCGGGTTGCTAAGGTTGACCAGGAAGGTCTCGTCGATTTCATCCAGGGTGTCCCCCACGACGTTTAATTTGAATATTCTTCGATACCTCTCCGGGGTTGAATGTGACCAGGGCCGACCCAGGCTGGTAATCGGCGGGTTGGATGGCTGAGCCGTTGGCGCTGGCGTAATTCACCCTGACCGTCTTGCTGCTCGCTGTGCTCAGTGAAACGATGAACGTCGCAGCAGTCGTCCCGCTGTTCCCTTCGGTGATCGCTGTGTCTGCGATCGATATGCCTGGCGGCAGGTCGTCGTCGCTGATCGTCGCGAGCGCCTGGTTGTCTGCAATCCGGCCGTTGCTCGGGATTCGACAGGTTCACCACGAAGGTCTCATCGTTTTCGTCAATAATATCCCCGACGATGTCAACGTTGATATTCTCTGAGACATCTCCTGGCAGAAAAGTGAGGGTTCCCGAGGCAGAAAGGTAGTCGGCGGGCTGGGTGGCGGTGTCGTCGGCGGCTGCATAATCGACAGTTACGGTTTTACCGCTGGCGGAGTTGAGGGTGACTGTGAAAGATGCGGTTGTCGTTCCGCTGCTGCCCTCTGCAACCGTCAGGTCTGCGATCCGGATTCCAGGCGGTGGGTCGTCATCTATGATCGTCCCCAATGCCTGGTCGTCCGCAAGGGTGGCGTTCACCGGATCTGCCAGGTCCACCAGGAAGGTCTCATCGTCCTCATCTATCGTATCGCCGGCGATATTGACCCGCACTTGCTCTGCTCTGTCGCCCGGGACAAAAGTAAGCGTGCCGGTTGTTTGTTGATAGTCGGCCGGTTGGCTGGCCGTGTTGTAGCCGGTGGCATAGGTTACGCTGACTGTCTTGCTGCTGGAAGCGCTCAGAGTCACCAGGAAGGAAACACTGGTCGTACCGCTGTCACCTTCGGTGGCGGTGGTATCGCTGATCGTGATCTCCGGCGGCGGGTCGTCATCCGTGATCGTCCCCAATGCCTGGTCGTCCGCCAGGGTGGCGTTCACCGGACCTGACAGGTCGACCAGGAAGGTCTCATCGTCCTCGTCCATCGTATCGCCAACGATATTGACCCGCACTTGCTCTGCCATGTCGCCCGGTACAAAAGTAAGCGTGCCGGTTGTTAGCTGGTAGTCGGCCGGTTGGCTGGCCGTGTTGTCGCCGGTGGCATAGGTGACGCTGACTGTCTTGCTGCTGGAGGCGCTCAGAGTCACCAGGAAGGAAACACTGGTCGTACCGCTGTCCCCTTCGGTGGCTGTGGCATCGCTGATCGTCATTTCTGGCAGCTGGTCGTCATCGCTGATCGTGCCGACAGCCTGGTTGTCTGCGATTGTGCCGTTCGTCGGGTTGGTCAGGTTAACCGGGAATACCTCATCGCCTTCGGTGAGAGTATCACCGGCTACATCGATTGTAATGCTCTCAGAAACATCACCCGGGATGAAGGTGAGCGTCCCGGAGGCGGGTTGGTAGTCGTCGGGCTGTGTGGCTGTGTCGTCGGCAGTGGAATACTCCACACTGACGGTTTTCCCGCTGGGGGTGTTGAGAGCCACCGTGAAGGAAGCGCTCACCGTCCCGCTGTCGCCTTCCGTGACGGTTGTGTCTGCGATCGTGATCTCCGCTGGTAGGTCGTCGTCGTTGATTGTGCCGAGCGCCTGGTTGTCTGTGAGCGTGGCGTTAAGCGGGTTCGCCAGGTCCACCAGGAAAGTCTCGTCAGCTTCGTCCAGAATATCTCCAACGATGTTGACCTGGATGGTCTCCGCAGTCTCTCCAGGGATAAAAGTGACGGTTCCGGAAGCGGACAGGTAATCGCCGGGTTGGACAGCCGTGCCGTTTGCAGTAGAAAAGTCAACGCTGACCGTCTGCCCGCTTGCGGCATCCAGGTGGACCGTAAATGAGAGTGCTGCAGTCCCGCTGTCGCCTTCCGAGAGTGTCGCATCGTCGATGGTTATCCCAGGCTGCGGGTCGTCATTGGTGATCGTGCACTGCGCCTGGGCGTCGATGATCTCGGCAAACAGCGGATCGCCCAGGTCCAGGAAGAAGTTTTCATCCGCTTCCGACAGGGTATCACCGTTTACATCCACGGTCACGGTCAGGCTGGCCACATTCGGCTCGAAGACCAGCGTACCCGACTGGCTGGCGTAGTCGCTGGGTTGGACTGCGCTGCCGTCTGCAGTTGTAAAACCGATAGCCGAGATGCTGCCCAGGTACCCGGAGCGCAGGATCGAGAAGATAGCCTGGATGATGCCGCTGTCCCCTTCGCTGACGGTGATATCCGAGATGCTGATTTCCGGAGGCGGATATACGCTGGGCACGTCCAGCGGCTCGGTTCCGCTGGGTGTGTCCAGCTGCTGGGTCAAACTGGGCTGTTCCAGTGGGGGACTGCTGTCCGGAAAAGCTGCTGCATCATCGGTCTCAACGAGCATGAAGAATGCACACACGCAGAACACAAAAAATACAACGAAGCCTGCTGTCCTGGTGCCAGGTCGGGCTAGATGGGATCTAACAAGGTTCATAGGAATCCGCCTCGTAAATATATTTTGAATAATTCAATTATCCTGCATAATTTATACATTGGCAATTCTACACTCAATCACCCAAAAGTCCCCAGGCAGATATCGAATTTGTTAAGAACTTACCATGGCAACAGATCCTGGCAAACCTTGGGTAAAACCTGATCTGAAAATAGATTTTCAACCTTGATGGCACAGTACTTCAGGCGTACGGAGTTTACACTGGTGTTTTTCCAGTGCCAGGGTTTCTAAAACCTGTGAGGTTTGTTGAGGCAGGTCATTGGATATCCTGATTTATAATTGCAGCCTGGAGGAAGCACATGGAACCACACCTTACCTTCGATGCGCATGGAAACTATGTCCTGGGACTGCGTTTTACCAGGGACGGCAGGACCCTTATCTCCAGCGGCATGGATGCGCTGGTAAAGCTGTGGGACGCCGCTTCCTGGCAGGAAAAAGCAGTATTTTCAGGCCACCAAAACAGCGTCAACGGCTTTGCCCTCTCTCCGGACGAATCCCTCCTGGCTACCAGCTCATCCGATACCACCGTCCGTCTGTGGTCGTTCCCCGACGGCCAGCTCCTGAATACGCTCGTGGATCAGAAGAAAGTCGCCTCTGGTGTGTCATTTTCACCGGATGGAAAATTTATTGCTTCCATCTACTACGGCGGCAGGGCGGTGATCTGGGACCTTCAGGGTAATCCTCACACCATCATCAAGTCGGGACTGAAAAACCTGGCCTGTGCAGCTTACTCTCCCGACAGCCAGCTGCTGGCGATCGGTGGCCTGGGCAGCGACTTGACGGTGTGGTCAGCTCCGGACGGCACGGAGCTCTATCGGCTGCCGGGTCACGAGGATGCGGTGATGTCCGCCCGCTTCCTTTCAGACGGCTCGCAGCTGGTCAGCTTCAGCTATCGCGGGGTGGTGCGTTTCTGGGATACGCGCACCTGGCAGGTGCTGCGCAGCTGGCAGATCCAGGGAGGGCGCGGCTTCACCTTTTCCCCGGACGAGTCCTGGATGGCTTTCAGCGCCCCCTCCTGCGTGCAGATTTATTCGACCGGCACTGGGCAGCTCGACCACCAGTTGTCTGTGAGCACGCCAGTCGTCAACGGCATGGCCTTCTCACCCGACGGCAGCCTGCTGGCAGCCGGTGCAGCCGACCGCAAAATCCGCATTTTCCGACTTTTAACAATTGTTATTGCGAGGAGCGCACTTTGCGACGAAGCAATCCCTTCAACTGGGAAATAAGCCAGGGTCTGCTTTATCATCTTTCTTCGTGTTCTATGTGTGCTTTGTGTTAAAAACCTCCAATCAAAAAGGTACAAGGCAATACGAGTTTGGCCGGATCTGATTTTTCAAACTTGAAGGAAGTAATCTCGGTCTTCCTGAAAATGGGCTTCACTGCCTTCGGCGGTCCGGCCGCGCACGTCTCGATCATGCACGATGAAGTGGTGAAGCGCCGCAAATGGCTGGACGACCAGGAGTTCCTGGACCTGCTGGGCGCCACCAACCTGATCCCGGGTCCGAACTCGACCGAGATGGCCATCCACCTGGGCTACCTGCGGGCCGGCTGGCAGGGCTGGTCGCGGGCGGAGCTGGGTTTCGTCGCTCCGGCGATGCTGATCGTGCTCGGGCTGGCCTGGCTGTACGCGCGCTTGCGGAGCGCTGCCGCAGGCCGGCTGGCTGCTCTACGGCATCAAGCCGGTGGTGATCGCCATCATCCTGCAGGCGCTGTGGAGCCTGGGCCGGAAAGCAGTCAGGGACCTTTTCCTGGCACTGGTGGTTCTGCTGCGGTTCTGGGCTGTATTTTCTGGGAGTCAACGAGCTCGCTGCTGCTCTTCGGCGGCGGGCTGCTGGTGATGCTGGTGCGTAACTTGAGACGCTTGCGCGAGACAGCGTGCCAGCGCGGCCTGCTGGCTGCTGGCGCTGGGGCAGGCCTGCCGGCTGCCGACGGCGGCTGCTGCCGCAAGCGTCCCTTCAGCCTGGGACTGCTGTTCCTGACCTTTCTTAAGATCGGCGCGGTGCTGTACGGCAGCGGCTATGTGCTGCTGGCTTTCCTGCGCGCCGACCTGGTGGTGCGCTTCGGCTGGCTGACCGACCAGCAGCTTCTGGACGCCATCGCCATCGGGCAGGTCACACCCGGCCCGCTCGTTCACCACCGCCACCTTCATCGGCTACCAGCTGGGCGGGTTCCCTGCGGCGCTTCTGGCCACCGCTGGGCATCTTCCTGCCCTCCTTCGTCTATGTGGCGCATCTCGCAACCCGCTCATCCCGCGCCTGCGCAGCTCGCCCTGGTTGGGCGCGCTGCTGGACGGGGTCAACGCCTCCGCCCTGGGGCTGATGGCCGCCGTCACCTTGCAGATCGGGCGCGCCTCGCTGGTCGACCCGCTGACGATCCTGATCGCCCTGGCTGTCGCTGGTGCTGCTGCTGCGCTTTAAAGTCAACTCCACCTGGCTGATCGGTGGAGGAGCCATCATAGGGATCCTGTATACATTACTACTGCAAAGGTGAACATGAAAATTACCACCTGGAATGTCAACGGTCTGCGCGCCGCCCTGGGTAAAAACGTGCTGGATTGGGTAGGCCAATATGAAGCCGATGTGCTCTGCTTGCAGGAAGTGCGCGCCCGGCCCGAACAGCTGGAGGAGCAAGGGAGCCAGGCTCTGTCTGGTTTATTCCCCCATTCCACCTGGAACCCAGCCACGCGCCCCGGCTACAGCGGCGTAGCTACATTTTCACGGGGCGGACCTCTCGAAAGCTGGCTCGGTCTGGACGACGACCGTTTCGACGACGAAGGCCGGGTGATCGTCAGCCGCTTCCCATCCTTCCTGCTCTACAACATCTACTTCCCGAACGGCGGGCAGGATAACGGCCGCGTGCCCTACAAGCTGGATTTCTACGCCCACTTATTGGATATCTGTGACGGTCTGCATGCTCGCGGCGAGTCCGTGGTTATTTGCGGCGATTTCAACACCTCCCACCGCCCGATCGACCTGAAGAACCCCAGGCAGAACGAGGACAACACCGGTTTTCTGCCCGAGGAGCGCGCGCTGGATCGACCGCTACCTGGAGCACGGTTTCGTCGACATCTACCGCCAGCTTTACCCGGAGCGGGTGCAGTACACCTGGTGGACCTTCCGCATGAACGCCCGCGCCCGCAACGTCGGCTGGCGCCTGGATTATTTCTTGATTTCACCACAACTGGTCCCATTCGTTCAGGATGTGGTCATCCATGACGAAGTGCTGGGCTCCGACCACTGCCCGGTGACGCTGCATATTAATGACCATCTGTAGCCGGGAGAGGTCCCTGTCGCCGGGACCTGTTCTGTTCTCTTACGGGATCGTTGATCCCGGGGTTGATCACGGGTCAACAATAATCTATACTACCGATGAAATATCAATCCAAAGGAAACAAAAACATGCCCCATGAACCCATCCAGACCTGGTTTATCGTCCTGGTAGCAGTTCGCCTGGGGGACCGCTGGCTGCTCGTCCAGGAGGCCCGGAACGGCTATCCCTGGCACTTGCCTGCCGGCCGAGTAGATCCGGGTGAATCCCTGCAAGACGCGGCCCGGAGAGAAACACTCGAAGAGACCGGTATCAACGTCCAGTTGGATGGCATCGTCCGGATTGAGCATTCCCCCAAAGCCGACGGCACTGCCCGGGTCAGGATCGTCTTCCTCGCCCATCCCGCCGGTTCCTCGGTACCCAAGCATAAGCCGGATCAAAATCGCTGGGTGCCGGCTGGTTCACGTTGGATCAAATGCAAACGCTGAAACTGCGTGAGGAAGAATTGGTCGAGCTGTTCGAGTACCTGTCGAAGGAACCGGTTATTGCGCCTTTGACAATACTTACAATAGAGGGAATGCCGTATTGATATTGGGATCTAGACTGAAGGCTGGTTGGGTACCATCTTTGACCCCTGTAAGCACCAGCTAACTATACACAAATCCGTGATTTTGCTATAATCACCGCGGAGGGGAATTTGCCTGTCAGCATCGCTGTCCGCACATACGCATACTACCAGGGGATTTTTCAGCATACACCCACACCCTTCGCCTTTGTAGATTTGGATTATTTCGACGAGAATATCCAGGCCATCCTGCAGCGCGCCAGCGGCAGGCGCCTGCGCCTCGCCTCCAAGTCCGTGCGCTGTGTCGAAATGCTGCGGCGTATCTTTTCCGCCAGTCCGCAATTCCAGGGGCTGATGGCCTACCACCCGTTGGAGGCCGTCTTTCTCAGCCAGCAGGGTTTCGACGACCTGCTGATGGCATACCCGTTCTGGGACGAATCTCACATCCGGGCGGTGGCTCTCGAATTAAAACGCGGCCGGCGTCTCTACCCGATGGTCGACTGCCTCCAGCATGTCGAGCACCTGAGCCGCCTGGGTGCCGAAATGCAGGTCGAATTCCCATTATGCCTGGATGTCGACATGTCGATGGATATTTTGGGGCTGCACTTCGGCGTCTACCGCTCTCAGGTCGACCGGCCGTCGCAGGTAGCGGAAATTGCAGCCTTTATCAACTCGCAGCCGAACGTGCGCCTGGCAGGCCTGATGGGTTATGAAGCCCAGATCGCCGGTGTGCAGGATCGTGTTCCAGGCAAAACCCTCAATAACCTGCTGGTGTCCTGGCTGAAACGCCGCTCGCTGGCTGAGCTGAGGCAGCGGCGCCGGCAGGCCGTCCTGGCCGCCCACCCGCAGCGGCTCGATTTCGTCAACGGCGGCGGTACCGGCAGCGTGGAGACCACCGGCCTCGAAGACTGGGTGACCGAAATCACGGTCGGTTCAGGGTTTTACTCCCCGACCCTGTTTGATGGTTATCGCCAGTTCAAACACCGCCCGGCTGCCGCCTTCGCCCTCGAAATCACCCGCCAACCCCGGGAGCACATCTTCACCTGCTTGGGAGGCGGCTACATCGCCTCGGGTTCCGCCAGCCCTGAAAAATTACCGCAGCCCTACCTTCCTGAAGGCTGCCAACTGCTGGCCAACGAAGGCGCCGGTGAAGTCCAGACGCCGGTGGAGTATCGCGGCCCGCTCCAACTGCGCCTGGGCGACCCGATCTTCTTCCGCCACGCCAAGGCCGGTGAGCTGTGCGAGCGCTTCAACCAGCTCTACCTGGTTTCCGAAGGGAAAATCACTGGAACTGTACCTACTTACCGCGGGGAAGGCCAATCGTTTCTTTTAATTCCAGGTAGGAGCTTCTCCGGAAAAGGAGTTCGAGCTTGCCTTACGATCCTCAAATACATCACCGCCGTTCAATTCGCCTGAAAGGATACGATTATTCAAGCCAGGGTGCCTATTTCGTGACGCTGGTCTGCCAGTACCGGGATTGTATATTTGGAAAAATCCTGGATGGGAGAATAGGGTTTAGCAAGGTTGGGGAAATCGCGGAGCGAGAATGGCGGCGGATCGAGCGCAATTTTCTATTCGCCCGCATTGATGAATTCGTGATCATGCCGGATCACCTCCACGGAATCATCTGGATCCTGCCTTGTACGGGCGAAGCATCCACCTCTGGAAACCAATCTGGTTGTGATCAAGGAAAAGGATCGATTTTAGGAAATACTGCACAATAACAGAATAGTGGATGCTTCGCCCAAACCTCCGCACGGCACGCAGCCCAATTCTTTAGGCGCAATCATCCAGAATTTCAAGTCCGTCAGCACGCGCAAGATCAACCACGCATCAGGCAGCCCTGGCACTAAAATCTGGCAGCGCGATTACTACGAGTACATCATACGGGGCGAGCCGGAGCTCGCGCGCATCCGCTGCTACATCCACGACAACCCCCTGCACTGGGAGCAGGACCAGCAGCACCACTAGTGTAAGGGCGAAGCATCCGATCCAAGTACATGGATCGGATGCTTCGCCCCAACTCGGGAGGACATTTGAATAATCTGCGTATCAATAACCCAATCACCGGCGATCTCCTCTACGAGGTCGCCCAGGCGGACGCCGCTCACATCCAGCAGGTCTACCTCGACGCCCGCCTTGTCCAGCCTCAAATCACCGCCCTGAGCGTCCGGCAGCGCGTGCAGGAGATGGTCAAGATCAGCGATTACCTGCTCACCTACCAGGAAGAAATGCTCGAGCGCCTGGTGCGCGAGACCGGGAAGACGCGCTTCGACGCCCTCAGCACCGAGCTGTTCGAAATCTGCGACCTGATCGACACCTACCGCGACACGGCGCCGCGCATCCTGGCGGACCGGAAGGTGCATACGCCGCTGGTGCTGATGGGCAAGAAATCGAAGGTAGTCTACGATCCGCTGGGCGTTGTTCTGGTGATCGTGCCCTGGAACTACCCGCTCTACCAGGGCCTGGTGCCTTCTCTGCTGGCGTTCCTGGCAGGCAATGCGGTGGTCCTTAAGCCCTCCGAGAACAGCCCGCTGCAAGGGATGCTCGAAAGCATCCTGGAAGGCTCTAGTTTCTTTCCCGGCGCCATCCAGGTGGTGTACGGCGGCCGAGAAGTGGGCGGGATGCTGGTCGAAGCAAAACCGGACAAGATTCACTTCACCGGCAGCCAGCGCGGGCGGGGGCGAGGTGTTGCAAGCTGCAGCCAGGAACCTGGTCCCGGTCGACCTGGAGCTGGGCGGCAAAGATCATGCCATTGTATTTGAAGATGTGAACATTGAAAAGACCGCCAATGGGGTGGTTTGGGCGGCTTTCACGCATGCCGGGCAGTCCTGCACCTCCATCGAGCGTTGCTATGTCCACGAAAGCATCTACACTTCGTTCCTGGCTGAAGTACTGCGCATAGTCGAAAAACTGCGCCTTTCAAGCTCATTGGAGCAGTCACTGCAGGTCGGAGAGAGCGATATCGGCTGCCTGACGGTCGAATTCCAGGCCAAAATTATTGAAGATCAGTTGAATGATGCCGTCGAGAAGGGTGCCCGCATCCTGTCTGGCGGACGGCGGGAACCCGGCTCGCTGCGCTTCCGCCCACCGTGGTGGTCGACCTGACTCCGGACATGAAGCTGTGGAATGATGAGACCTTCGGTCCAGTACTGCCAATCATGCAGTTCAAGACCGAAGCCGAGGTCATCCGAGCTGGCCAACGATACGCCCTATGGCCTGAGCGCCAGCGTCTGGTCGAAGGACCTGCCGACCGCGCCGAGCGGGTGGCTCGAGCACTGCAGGTGGGCAACGTCTCGATCAACAACCACATGTTGACTGAAGGCAATGCATCACTGCCGTTCGGCGGTGTCAAAAGCAGCGGTTTTGGGCGCTACAAGGGAAGTGGGGGCTGCATACCTTCTGCAATATCAAGGCCATCATGCTCGGACCGAACGATAAGGCCATCGAGCCGCGCTGGTACCCGCAGAGCGCTGTAAAATATGAATTATTCGGGCGGCTGACGCGGCGCTGTTCCGGCGCCCGCGCAGGCGTTGCTTAATCCCTGTCTGCTGGCATGGCCCTGACTGGCCAGGGCAATAAGGAGAAAATCCGGTGACCGATAGCCTACGAATATATCATCGTCGGTTCTGGCGCAGCCGGCGGCCTGCTGGGCTACAACCTGAGCGCAGCCGGCGCCCGCACCCTGCTCTTGGAAGCCGGCCCTCCTGGATAAGACCAGCTACCCGCGCAGCGAAGCCGATGGCTCGGCCCGGCTGTATTGGGGCGGCGGGGTGGAGTTCAGCCAGGACGCCCGCATGGGATTTCACCGCGGCCGGGTGGTGGGAGGCAGCACGGTGGTCAACCAGGCCTTGATGGACCGTTTCGACGACCTGGCGCTGGACGATTGGTGCGATGAGTGCGGTGGGATCAAGTTTTCGATCTCGGGCAGCTGGCGCCTTATTACGATTGGGTTGAGCAACACCTGGCCCTGCACACCTTCCAGGATTACCGGAGTGCAACCGCAACGCCGAGCTGTTCGTGAAGGGCTGCGAGGCAGAGGGCTATCACTGGCACTATCTGCGGCGCGGTCAGAGCGACTGCGCTTTCGAAAAGGGCAACGACTGCATCGGCTGCCTGGGAGGCTGCCACGCGGCTCCGAGCAGAAGGCACGCTGGAAGCCTTCATCCGCCAGGCGCTGGAGCTGGGACTAAACTGCAGCGCGGATACCTCCGTCGAACGGCTGGAGGTCCAGGATGGCCGGGTGCAGGTCTTCTGCCAGCACAATGGCGGGACCTGCAACAGTTCAGCGCCGCGCGTGTCATCCTTTCGGCTGGCGCTTTCGGCCTCCCGGCTGATGTACCGCTTTGGCTTCCCGGGTAGCTCCCGCGCTGGGAAAATACTGAGCTCGCACCCGCAGTTCATGTTTTTTGGATTGTACGACGAGCCGGTGGACGCCCATAAAGGTGAATTCCAGACAGTGGCCTCTAAAGATCCCGGCTTTCGGAAGAGCGGCTTCAAGCTGGAGAATGTCTTCGCCGGGCCGGCTACCACCGCCATGTTATTCAGCCCCTTCGGTACCCGACACCAGGAGCTGATGCGCAAATACCGCTATCTGACCTGCGCCGAATGTGCGGTGCGCGACGAAAACGCCGGCCAGATCAAGGTCAACAAGAAGGGGCGGCTGGTGATCGACAAGCCGCTCACCGACCAGGATAAGAGCCGCATGCGCCAGGGCACCGAGGTCCTCAAGCAGGTGCTGGCTGCCGCGGGGCAAAGGAAGTGATCGCATCGCCCTTCTACTTCGGGCTGCACTTGATGGGCGGCTGCCGCATGGGCATGGATCCCAATAATTCGGTGGTCGATCCCGAATTCCATGTCCACGGCCTGGATAACCTGTATATCTGCGATTTCAGCCTGTTCCCCAGCAGCCCGGGCATCAACCCCTGCCTGACCGTGATGGCGCTGGCTCGCCGCCTGGGCGTGCAGCTGTGTGGTCCCTAGACCTCAAGGTTAAGAAAACCCTGGCCAAGGACGCCAGGCCCTGCAAAGTACGCAGGACTCTTTGACTGGCCTGTGTAATGTTCGTACTGGCAAGATCATTTGGATGACCTGTGCAATCAAAATACTTCAATTCTTCCGCCCTGCAAGGTCTCAAACGCATCGGCGACCTGTTTATCCCGGGCGACGCTGAACTGCCTTCCTTTTCCGCCTCCAGTCGGCGGATCACGTCGACGACCTGCTGGTCTACGCCCCTCCGGACAACGTCAGCCTGCTGAATACGGTTTTGGGTAGTGGTGCGCCTGCTGCCCAACCGACTCTTATTTGGCTGATGCGCCGCATGGAAACCTCCAACCGTCGATGAAGAACCCTAGGCGGCCTGCTGCGCCAGCTGAACTTCGGCCTGCGCGGCATCATCTTCTCGCTGTATTACGGCGGCAAAGCCGGCGCAGGAAATCGGGTAAAACCCCGCTCGAAGTGATCGGGTATGACCTGAGACGAGTCGAAAATTAGATTTTCAGGTGTGAGACGACTTTTCTCATATCCGCTATCCTTCATGCCCGGTGTTTTCGAAGGGCACCAGCCCACTAACCGCTTCGCCGTAATCCCAGCCGTCGATCTCGGGCGGGGTGATGCCCAGCGCGCTGAGCATGCTCTTGACCTGCTCGCGGTGCTCGGTGGCGTGGTTGATGACCTGCAGCAGAACCACCCACGGCTCCACCAGGTGCTGGTCCCGCGTCTGGATCCTGCCTTTAGCCGCCAGGCCTGCTTCATCCTGCACCAGGGCCAACAGCGCTTCTCCGCTGTTCTGTGCCTGCTGCTTCAGCTGGTCGAAAGGCGGTTCCGGCAGGCGCTCCCGCAGCCGCTGCTCCAGCGGCTGCGTCAACAGCCGCAGGTAGTTCTGCTGTGCGGCTACCAGGTGTAATAACGTATCGCGGATGCTGCCGAGCGTGGCGGAGGCGGGAGCGGCGTCCAGCTGTTCAACGCTCAGCGCCTCGCAGGCCGATATTATCTGCTCGTTGGCCCAGTTGTTATGCTCGAAAAGCTTTGTAAGTCTGTGCTCGGTCATCAGGATACTCCTCTTCAGGAATAGAAATTTTTGGCTGACAGTGGATGGAGTTATCTGTTGATAATTTGAAAAATCACTACGCCCAGGATCACCAACCCAACCATCCAGATTAACACCACAATCACAATCCCGCCTCGGGAGTGAATCTTGCCCTGCTGCTGGGCTTCGGCAGCTTTTTGCCGCGCCTCGACCATCACCTGTTCGGGGATCATTTTCAATGCCAGGTAAATGCCTAAAGGGGTGATGATCAGGTCGTCCAGGTATCCCAGCACGGGAATGAAATCAGGGATTGTGTCGATCGGGCTCAATGTGTGCGCAACGACCAGGGCTGTGAAAACGCGGGCTATCCAGGGGACGCGCGGGTCCTTGTATGCCAGGTAGAGCGCATAGGTTTCCCTCTCAAGGTGCCCGGCGAAGCGCTTCAGGCGTTCGACCACGGAGTGACTATTTTCGATTGCCATTTTGGCCGATCATTCAGCGATCAAAAGAGTTTGAACTCACCTGGTCAGACACGACTTTGCGAACCTTCTCCACATATTCTACAATGGGACGACAATCTAATCGTTGGCCCAGCTGTTGTGCTCGAAAAGCTGTTCCAGGGTAAGGGTTGACAAGTTATTCTTCCTTTATTCAACTAAAAGTCATTGCATGGATTAATCTATGAAAATTGTCTATCCAAGATTGCGGCATGGGTCAAGGTGAATAAGAAGCAGGAATTTTGATAAATATAACAAAAAAAAGAGAATTTTTTTGCATGTGATGGAAATTCTATAGCCGGAAAGCCTGCCAGAGGCGGCAAGAAACCGCAGGACCGGCGTTTTGGAGGTGGGTTGAACAGAGGCGTCCATCGGAAGAACTCCAGCGAAGGGGAGGCATGACAGGAGGTTAGCAGAAAAGCGTGGAAAGGTCAATTACCGGCAGGTTGATTGGAGGGGTGAGATTGGGGTGAGCAGGAAGATTTGACCGCGTTTGTAATAAATCACCAATCTGTTTGGTGACCAGTATCGCATTATAAATACGAAATCACCCCTTTATTGGAACTGAACCTTTAGACGCCAGATTGAAGTTCAAGTTATTTGAAGGACTCATTTGTGAATTTAAAGCGGACTCTTAGTGAGTGTGCTTTTTACTGAGTCATGCTATTCACAGATACGAGATGAATTCTTCTAAGCTTAACCCAGCCTGTCGAATGATAGCCCGTAGTGTTCCACGATCTAGCTCCTTGTGATCAGGAATAACGACCAGAGCAAACGGCTCTTCCCTGATCATAGAGATGTGGCTCCCCTTTTGACGCTGAAAATTGAAACCTGCTTTTTCCAAAGCTTTCCCTCGCGCCCTGAAAGCACAGGAACCTTGCTCATACTGCGACCAGGATGGCCTCATATTTTTCATCCGGGATTGGCTGGTTATTTTCTTCCAGGACCTGTAAATAAAGCTGGATCGCCTCGCGGATATTTTCAATGGCCC
>CAVOSB010000025.1:0-10653 GCA_963698765.1 uncultured Chloroflexia bacterium | reverse complement strand
TATGGCGCTGTTGGTGAGTATTCCACGATCGGGGGTTGGAGAAAAGAGAGATAGAGAGTAGAGAGTAGAGAATGGTTCAGGATTCATTGTGGTACAAGAAGGCGGTTTTTTACCAGGTTTACGTGCGGGCGTTCTGCGACAGCAACGGCGACGGTCACGGCGACCTGCGTGGCCTGGCAGGCAAGCTGGATTACCTGCAGGCTACGGGCATCGACTGCCTGTGGCTGATGCCGCTCTATACCTCCCCGCTGCTGGATGACGGCTACGATATCGCCGGTTACACGGATGTGCTGCCGGAATACGGCAGCCTGGAAGACCTGAAATTCCTGCTGGACGAAGCGCACAAACGCGGCATACGGGTGATCCTCGACCTGGTGCTGAACCATACCTCCGACCAGCACCCGTGGTTCCAGGCGCCCGCCCCGACCGAAATCGCCTTTCCGCGACTATTACGTGTGGAGCGATGACGACCAGAGATATTCCCAGGCGCGCATTATCTTCCTGGATACCGAAAAATCTAACTGGACCTGGGATGAAGCTGCCGGGCAGTATTTCTGGCACCGTTTCTACTCTTCGCAGCCGGACCTGAATTACGACAATCCCGCCGTGCAGGCGGAGATGCTGGACGTGGCCCGTTTCTGGCTGGAATTGGGTGTGGATGGCTTCCGCGCGGACGCGGTGCCTTACCTGTTTGAGCGCGAAGGCACTAACTGCGAGAACCTGCCCGAACGCACGCCTTCCTGAAGCGGCTGCGCCGCTTTATCGATGAGAACTACCCGGGTCGCATCCTGCTGTGCGAAGCGAACCAGTGGCCGGAAGAGGTGCGCCCCTATTTCGGAGAGGGCGACGAGTTCCAGATGGGTTTCCATTTTCCGCTTATGCCGCGCATTTTCATGGCGCTGCGCTCGGGAGAGATTACGCCGCTGACCTGGACCCTGGCGAAGACACCCGCCATCCCGGAGAGCTGCCAGTGGTGCGCTTTCCTCAGAAACCACGACGAGCTGACCCTGGAAATGGTCACAGAAGAAGACCGGCAGTGGATGTGGGAGCAGTACGCCCCCGAACCGCGCATGCGCCTGAACCTGGGAATCCGCCGCCGCCTGGCACCCCTGCTGGGGAATGAGCGCAGCCTGCTGGAGCTGGCGTTTTCGCTGCTGCTCAGCCTGCCCGGATCACCGGTGATTTATTACGGCGACGAGATCGGGATGGGCGACAACCTGGAGCTGTTCGACCGCAATGGGGTGCGCACGCCGATGCAGTGGGAGGGCGCGCGCGGCGCGGGCTTTTCGCAGGCCAGGCTGGAAGATTTCTACGCTCCGCTGATTTCCGAGGGCGAATTCAGCTACCGGCGGGTCAACATTGCAGGCCCAGGAAAAGGAGGCTGGCTCGCTGCTGTCATGGCTGAGGCAGGCGCTGCGCATTCGCAAGGCGCATCCGATCTTCGGCATGGGGGATATGACTTTGCTGGAGAGCGGGAATCCGTCGGTGCTGGCAATCACCGCGCCGTTTTGGTGAGGAGAGACTGCTGGTACTGCACAACTTATCCCGGAAGAAGCAGACAGTGATGCTGGCGGTGGAGCCTGGATCCATGGCTCAACCAGTAGTAATCTTCGGCTATACGAAAGGAATGCCGGCTCTGGACTACTCCGGGCCGTTCGAAATGGATGCCAGGGCGTATTTGTGGGTGAAGATAACTTGAGGCTTTAGAAGCTAAACTTCTAGGAAGACCTGTCCTGGTCGGACAGAGCCAGGGAGTTTAGCTTCTAAGCGCTTATAGAACCTTAGGATGTTAAACGAATGAATGAAACCAAATACCTTTCCAGACGATTTTATTTGGGGTGCGGCGACATCGGCTTACCAGATCGAGGGCGCATGGAACACAGACGGCAAAGGCGAAAGCATCTGGGATCGCTATGCGCACAACCCGGTCGCGTGCGGAACGGGGACACGGGTGACACCGCCGCCGACCACTACCACCGCATGGACGAAGACGTGGCTCTGATGCGCGACCTGGGTTTGAAGGCATACCGCTTTTCGATCGCCTGGTCGCGGGTGCTGCCGGAAGGCAGGGGTCAGGCGAACAAGAAAGGCCTGGATTTTACAGCCGGCTGGTTGACCGCCTGCTGGAAGCTGGCGTACAGCCGGTGGCCTGCCTGTACCACTGGGACCTCCCCCACAGGTTGTACGAAGCGGGCGGCTGGCCGCAGCGCGAGTGCACGGACTGGTTTGCCGAGTATGCCGCGCCTGATGTTTGACTGGCTGGGCGACCGGGTGCGCACCTGGGACACGCACAACGAGCCAGCGCGTGGCAGCCTTCATCGGCTACGGCGCGGCTACTATGGCGCCCGGGGTAGCCGATTATTCGCTGGCTTTCCAGGCTGCCCACCACCTGCTGCTGGCGCACGGGAAAGCCGTGCAGATTTTCCGGCAGGGAGGTTACCCGGGCGAGATTGGGATCATCCTGGACAGCGAATATTCCACCCCCGCCAGCCCGGAGACCGAGGACCAGCAGGCATGGCAGCGCTATTACGAGCTGGACACGGCATTCTTCACCGAAGCGCTGTATCACGGGGAATACCCGCCCTATTTGATAGAATGGATCGGTGGGATGGGACCAGAGATCAAATCGACTGATATGCAGTACATCCGATCCTCGCTGGATTTCCTGGGCATCAATTATTACCGCTCCACCAGCATCTCTTTCGACCCGGAGGGCGGTTTCCTGAAATGCAGAGCCGAACAGCGCACGCTGCCGATGTGGGGGCTGACGGAGGTCGGGTGGGGCGTGTACCCCGACGGGCTGGAGCAGGTGCTGCTCAGGATCCAGGAGCGCTGCCACCCGGCGAAAGTCTACATTACCGAGAACGGCTGCGCGACGCTGGATGTGCCGGAGATAAATGGTTTCGTGCCGCGATGAGGAGCGCAGCGCCTACCTGGGCGGGCATATTGCAGCGGCGAAGAGGGCAATCCAGGGGGGTGTGAACCTGAAGGGTTATTTCGTGTGGAGCCTGATGGATAATTTCGAGTGGGCGCAGGGCTACACCCCGCGCTTTGGCCTGGTGCGGGTGGAGTACGATACGCTGAGACGCATTCCGAAGGCCAGTTACTACTGGTACCGTGATTTAATCGCAAGAAATGGGAAATATCCCTGATTTTCAATTCAGTAGAAAAGGCTAAAGATCTTCACCAAAGAATTACTATAAGCTCTTTGTGGTCTTATGTGTGTTAGAAGAATGATCTTAACACGAAGCACACGAAGATCACGAAGATTTAAAAGAATTCTTTGTTTCTACCAGGAGAAAAATGCGCATGGAGCCCACGCACCAGGCAGCGGAAGAGGATAAAAAGTGGATCAGCCGGCAGGCGGCGAAGACGATGGGGCGGCTTGGGCCGCGCTTGCAGCAGCGCTTTTCTGACTACATTCATACCCAGCCAGCCGAATGGCAGCCTTTCTGGGAACGCCTGCAGAGTAATTTCCACTCCCTGTTCAGCCTGCTTTACGACCTGTATGGGGAGCAGTACGATTTCTATTTCCACCTGGAGAGCCTGCTGGAACGCATGGCGCAGTCCTGGATAGAACGCTCCACCGAGCTGAAAGGGCTGGACAGCCGGCGCCAGGCGGAGCCGGGCTGGTACCTTTCCAACCGCATGCTGGGCGGGGTGTGCTATGTCGACCGCTTCGCCGGCGACCTGGGGAACATCAAGACGAAAATCCCTTATTTTAAAGAGCTGGGATTGAGCTACCTGCACCTGATGCCGCTTTTTCGCATGCCGGAAAAGGAGAACGACGGCGGGTATGCCATCAGCGATTACCGGGACGTGCACCCGCCGCTGGGGGAATTTTCGCAGCTGGTGGAGCTGGCAGAAGCCCTGCGACGGGAGGGCATCAGCCTGGTGCTGGATTTCGTGTTCAACCACACTTCCGACGAGCACCCATGGGCTAAGGCGGCGCTGCGGGGAGACCCGGAATACCAGGCTTATTACCGCATGTTCCCGGACCGCAGCATGCCGGATGCCTACGAAAAAACCCTGCGTGAGATTTTCCCCGAAGAGCACCCGGGTGCCTTCACCTACGTCGAAGAGCTGCGCCAATGGGTATGGACCACCTTTCATTCTTACCAGTGGGACCTGAACTACAGCAACCCGCTGGTGTTCAACGAGATGGCGGGCGAGATGCTGTTCCTGGCGAACCTGGGCGTGGAAGTGCTGCGGCTGGACGCGCTGGCATTCACGTGGAAGGAGATGGGGACCAGCTGCGAGAACCTGCCCAGGGCACACACCCTGATCCAGGCTTTCAACTGCGTGCGAAGTATCACCGCGCCCGCCATGCTGTTCAAATCGGAGGCAATTGTCCACCCGGACGAGGTGGTCAAATATATCTCCCAGCAGGAATGCGAGCTGTCGTACAACCCGCTGCTGATGGCGCTGTTATGGAACACGCTGGCGACGCGCCAGGTGAACCTGCTCACACAGGCGCTGCGCGAGCGCAGCCAGCTGCCGCCGGGGACTGCCTGGGTGAACTACGTGCGCTGCCACGACGATATCGGCTGGACGTTCTCGGATGAAGACGCCCTGCGACTCGATATCGACGGCTACGCGCACCGCAGGTTCCTGAACGAATTTTACACCGGGCGCTTCCCAGGCAGTTTCGCCCGCGGCCTGCCCTTCCAGGAAAACCTGAAGACCGGCGACATGCGCATCTCCGGCAGCACGGCCTCGCTGGCAGGATTGGAGAAGGCACTGGCCGAAGAAACCGAAGCGGAAGTCGAGCTGGCCATCCGCCGCATCCTGCTGATCCACGCCGTGATACTGGCGGTCAACGGCATCCCGCTGCTGTACCTGGGCGACGAGTGCGGGGTGCTGAACGACTACAGCTTTATCAGCGACTCGCGGCGGGCGGGCGACAGCCGCTGGGTGCACCGCCCGGTTATAGACTGGGAGAAGATGGACAGGCGCACGACTCTCGAACGATCGAAGGCCGGGTTTTTGGAGGCTTGAAACGACTGATCGATTTACGCATGAAAAATCCGGCTTTTTCAGGGGACGAGCTGGAAGTGATGACCACCGGGAATGAGCACCTGCTGGGATTCGTGCGCCAGGGTGAAGGCCAGCGCCTGCTGCTGCTGGCAAATTTCAGCGAGGCAGAGCAGGCACTGGCAGCCAACCAGCTGCGGCTGTACGGGCTGGGGTACAGGTTTCACGATCTATTGAATGATGCAGATGTACCTTACGGTGAGCTAAAGCTGCCGCCATATGCATTCACCTGCCTGGACTGCAGATCAGATAAAACCTCGATGGCATAGCGATGTTCAGGCCAGGGGGAATATGTTTTCGACGAGAACTGAGTATAATTAACGTCGATGTTTTTGAGATCGCAGGCGGGATTGGGTTGACAATGATCAGCCAGTTTCTGGACGGATCCGGTTGGACTGCAGTGGATTTATTGAGTAGAGACTGGAGAATCCAGAATGCCCGATTCTATCCACCCAGCTCTGTCAAAAGGTAATTACATAGGGGAAAGAAGAAATGAGTAAATCCGGTTTACCACACAAATTCATAGAAGTCCCTGTTTGTCCACGGGTATGGATAGAAATATCAGCGAGCACGCTGCAGGCAGAAAGGCATTCAGGGAGTTCAACGGATAAGGAATCAGCGACAAGGGAGGTAAGTCTGGCAGGAATTTCTTGAGTTTGCAGTAAATCCGTAGTTACGAGATAAATTAGAGAAGAGGAGAGAATGATGAATAAGAAGTTGAGTGCGTTACTGAGTTTGATCCTGGCTGCTGCATTTATGCTTGCTGCTTGTGCAACCCCGACCCCTGAAAGCCCTGTGACAACAGAGCCAGCTGCCGGGGAGACTGCTGCACCAGCAGAAGGCGGCGAGCTGTATTACCTGAATTTCAAGCCAGAAGTAGCCGAGATTTACGACCAGATCGCGGAAGTATACAAAGCGGAGACTGGTGTCACACTGAAAGTAGTCACTGCTGCAGCAGGAACCTACGAACAGACCTTGAAATCCGAAATCGCCAAGGCAGATGCGCCCGTGTTGTTCCAGATCAATGGCCCTGTCGGTTATGCAGCCTGGAAAGATTACACCGCAGACTTAAAGGATATCGAGCTGTATAAGCATCTTTCCGATAAGAGCATGGCTGTCACCGACGGTGACGGCGTATTTGGCATCCCGTATGTCGTCGAAGGGTACGGCATCATCTACAACAATGCCATCATGGCCAAGTATTTTGCGCTGGAAGGCGCTAAAGCAGGGTCCATGGAGGAGATCAACAATTTCGCCAAGCTGCAAGAAGTTGTTGAAGACATGACCGCCAAGAAAGACCAGCTAGGGATTGAAGGTGTATTCTCATCCACATCCCTAAAACCCGGCGAAGACTGGCGCTGGCAGACACACCTGGCCAATGTCCCGGTTTATTACGAGTTCAAGGACAACAACATCGACATCAAAGACCCTGCCGCGACGATGGAAATCCAATTCCAATACGCGGAGAATTTCAAGAATATATTTGATCTCTACCTGAACAACTCAGTGACCGAGCCGACCCTGCTTGGCAGTAAAAGCGTCGATGATTCGATGGCTGAGTTTGCATTAGGCCAATCTGCAATGGTACAGAACGGCAACTGGGCCTGGGGTCAGATCTCGGGTGTGGATGGAAACGTGGTCAAGGCAGAAGACGTGAAATTCCTGCCTATCTACACCGGCATGCCGGGTGAAGAAAAGCAGTCCATCAGCGTGGGCACCGAAAATTTCTTCTCAATCAACTCGCAAGCATCGGCTGAAAAGCAGAAACTCGCTGCCGATTTCATCTGGTGGCTGTACAGCAGCGAAAAAGGCAAAGCTTTCGTTACCAATGATCTGAAGTTCATAGCTCCGTTTGATACATTCGCTGAAGACGAAAAACCCACCGATCCATTGGCGAAAAGCCTGATCAGCTACCTGAGCAATACCAATTTATACAATGTGGCCTGGAATTTCCTCGTATTCCCGAGCCAGACCTTCAAAGATAATTTCGGCGCTGCCCTGCTGCAGTATGCTCAAGGCTCTATAGAGTGGGATGCAGTAGAACAGCTGGTGATTGAGCAGTGGAAGAGTGAAAAATCCAAGTAAGTTTTGGATCTAGTAGATATGCACACCCCGCACCGTGGCCGGTGCGGGGTGTGCATAACATTTCACAGTAATAGTTATTGAGCAGGCCAGGAGAAACCCCGTGCAGAAAATGCCCAATAAATATTATGCTTTCTTTACACTCCCGACCGTCATAGCATTCGTAATTTCCTTTCTCATCCCATTTGTGCTCGGAATTTATCTCTCATTTACCGAATTCACAACGGTGACCAACGCACAATGGGTGGGAGTGAGCAATTATGTTCACGCTTTTACGGATGATAAGAACTTTCAGAATGCGGCGGTGTTCACGGTGAAGTTTGCCCTGGTTTCGGTGGTTTTGATCAATTTCTTTGCGTTTTCACTCGCGCTGCTACTCACACGCAGTATCATGGGCACCAATGCTTACCGCACCGTGTTCTTCATGCCAAACCTGATCGGCGGTATCGTCCTTGGCTACATCTGGCAGCTGATCATCAACGGGATCCTGATTAATTTTGGCGTTGATATTACATTCAGCGCGAAATATGGTTTTTGGGGCCTGGTCGCCCTGATGAACTGGCAAATGGTAGGATATATGATGGTGATTTATATCGCTGGTATCCAGAGTATCCCACCCGAGCTGAATGAAGCCGCCAGGATGGACGGGGCAAACTCCTGGCAGGTTCTGAAGAGCATCACCATTCCATTAGTCATGCCAGCAGTTACAATTTGTACTTTCCTGACGGTAACCAATTCTTTCAAGCTCTTCGACCAGAACCTCGCCCTCACAGCCGGCGCCCCGGCCAGGCAGTCCTCCATGCTGGCATTGGATATCTACAACACTTTTTACGGCCGCATGGGTTACGAAGGCGTGGGGCAGGCCAAGGCTGTCATATTTTTCGTATTCGTTGCCATCATTGTGCTGCTGCAGCTGCGATTTTCCAGGACGCAGGAGATTGAGAGCTGATGAACCAAACAAAACGCCGCCAGGACACCTTTATTTTTATTTTTCTGACCCTTCTCGCTTTCTTATACCTGGTCCCGATGCTGGTAGTGTTAATGAATTCCTTCAAAGGCAGGTTTTTTATTTCTGACACACCATTTGCTTTGCCCAATGCCCAGACCTTCGTAGGTCTTAAGAACTATACTTCTGGCATTGAGAAGACCGGATTTGTACAGGCTTTTGGATATTCACTTTTCATCACCGTGTTCTCGGTAGCTACGATCGTGATTTTTACTGCCATGACGGCGTGGTGCATCACGCGTGTTAAATCAAAAACCAGCACAATGATGTACTATCTGCTGGTCTTTTCCATGATTGTGCCATTCCAGATGGTGATGTTTACCATGTCGAAAATGGCAAATGTATTACACCTGGACAACCCGGTCGGTATTATTGTGCTCTACCTTGGATTTGGAGCCGGATTATCCGTGTTTATCTACAGTGGTTTTATAAAAACAATCCCGCTTGAAATTGAGGAAGCCGCAACAATTGACGGTTGCAACCCTATCCAGACCTTCTTTTTGATCGTGTTTCCAATTCTCAGGCCGATTTCCATAACCGTGGCAATTCTGAACACGATGTGGATCTGGAATGATTACCTGCTACCGTATCTTGTGATTGGCAATAAATATAAAACGATCCCGATTGCCGTCCAGTACCTGCAGGGCGGCTACGGCAGCCGTGATATGGGCGCCATGATGGCGATGCTGGTCCTGGCGATTATACCGATCATTATTTTCTATTTGAAGTCTGCAACAGTACATCATCAAAGGAGTAGTCACAGGAGCGGTTAAAGGTTAACGCCGGTAAGCCTTCAAATCAGGTCGATTGAAGCCCGAATTACGTCAGCCCGCAATCGCATCGGGAAGCTCGCTCTCCACGTGGCGAATGCGCGGGTTCAGGTAAGCAAGCAAGGTGGTGACCAGCGCCGCCAGTCCGCACAGGAAGAAAATCAAGCCGATGCCGCGCCCTGGACCCGTGCCCAGCAGGTTCGCCAGTGCGGTGCCAGAGAGGGTCCCGCCGGCGCTCATCAGCGGCTCGAAAAGCCTGTCTGCCAGCGGTCCGCTGACCATGAAAGCCAGCGGCATCATCGAGCGAGAAATCATGGAGCGGGTGGCGAATACCCTGCCCTGCACCTCGGGGGCGACCTTATTCTGAAAGATGACCTGGCTGACTGCTGAAACCATGGGGACGAAGAACATCAACAACAGGAAACCGACGATGGGATAGAGCGGATGCTCTCCCAGGCCAATAATCACCATCCCGAGCATCGCAATGCTAATATTGCCGAACATGAAGGGAATGCGCCGGCTTTTCGGGCCGCCCCAGACCGAGATCAACAGGCTGCCGAGCAGCATACCCACCCCGGCCATGGTCTGCACCACACCCAGCACGCTGGCAGTGTGCCTGGCCAGCACCAGCGGACCAGACATGACCCCGGCCAGGTTGAGCAAGAAATTCAACATGGCATAGTACCAGAGCAGGCCAAATAGTCCCTGCCGCTGGCGTAGATAACTCCAACTGAACGCGAAATCGCGCTGCCAGCTGGATTTGCCACCGCCTTCCCGCGGTTCAACAGCCGGTTGGGGGATGCGCACCATCAGCAGGGTGATCAGGGCAGCGAAAAAAGTGAGGAAATCCACTACCAGGATGCCGCGCAGCCCGATCGACACGAACAAAACCCCGGCTATTATGGGCGAAGCGACCGTTTCAAGCGCCTGGCTGAGCTGCAGCAGGCCGTTGGCGCGTCCCAGGTTCTCCTTGGGGACCAGCATGGCGACCGAAGCGGTATAAGCCGGCTCCTGGAAGGCAGCGAAGATCGAACTGATGATCACCAGCAGGTAAATGTGCCAGATCTGTAAGGATCCCAGCCCGAGCAGCAACACGATCGCCAGGGTTGTCAGCGCGCTGCCGGTGTCGGCCAGGAACATCATCCAGCGGCGGTTCCAGCGGTCGGCCAGCGAGCCAGCCAGCGGCAGCAGCAGGATGCGCGGCAGGGTGCTGAACAGCACCGTCAGGGCGAAGGGGGTCACCTTGCCGGTCTGCTGGTAGATCCACACACCCATGGCGAAGGAGGTCAGCCCTGAGCCGAGCAGCGAGACCAGCTGGCCGGCCCAGATGGTGAGGAAGGGACGCATGCTGGAGGCGGGAGCGGGGATGGCAAGAGATTCTTCTGGAGCAGAGAGGGCGGTAGCGGTCATGGCTTATTCCCCCGTTTGGCTGGCAGATTGCCCCTGGTCGTCCAGGTAGAAGCTCGGATAGAAGACCACGGTCAGGGCGTAATTCTTCGAGTGTGGCTCCCCGGGGTCTACCACAGCTGCCTCGAAGTCTGCGAAAAGCTCCTGGATGCGCTGGAAGAAGTCTGGCAGGCGGCTTTCGGGCACGTGGCGTACGGAACGCGAGAGCACCACCCGGCGTGACTGAGGCTGAGCGCCCTGCTCCAGCTGCGTGAAGCGGGCATGCAGGCTGCGCAGCAGGTCGTCGCGCGTGGCGTCGATGGTGGAGGAGATGGTGGCGCGGATGGAATCCTGTCCTTCCGGCGTTTCGGAAGC
>CAVOSB010000024.1:0-23106 GCA_963698765.1 uncultured Chloroflexia bacterium | reverse complement strand
CAGGTTTTGTTTATCCTTTTTGCCTGAATCCCAGCGCCAATCCCAACCCTCCCAGCACCGCAAACCCTCCCACGTAAATAAAGATATCGCGCCAAAAACGCTCGGGGAATAATGCTTATCAGCGTGTCGCTGTAGTAGAACACCCAGGTGCCCTGGGCTCGAAGAACACGTTGTGAAAAGCCACAAAGAAGACACCAAAACTCACCAGCACGATCAGGATGATCGCCCCCAACCAGGATGACCGTCAGCCAGCCGCCGCGCACGCAGGCCAGCCCGGTAACGCTTCACCCCAATCCGCTCGTTCCGGGCCCACACCGTCAGCAAGCAGCAGCGCCGCCCAGTGCGATCAACCAGACACGGATAGGGCGGCGTTGACCACAGTTCTTCACATCCACCATGTGACTTCAACTCGCGCTCGTTGTAGACCGGGCGAGCCGTCTTCGAAGCGCAGGTCAGCCCAGGATACTCGATCCCGGCCGTATTTACCAGGTAATCCACGGCGATGTCGCGCCCAGTACAGGCGATCAGCGGTGGTAAATCCGTAGCGATCGGCAGGAAAACCGGGCAGGTTGTATTCAAGTTTAAGAAACATGCTGCTCATCATCAGGCGCACCCCGGTCAGCACCAGGATTACAGGCACCAGGATGGTCACCAGCCAGGAGAGCAGGTTGGCGGAGGGAAGAATCTTGATCGGGGATTTCTTGTACTGAAGTCATGGATTATTCCTGGGTTTCCAAACGTTTACCGGTCATAAATCCTAAAGGTTTATAAAAACCTTCAGGGTTGGGTCTCACCCTGCAGCCCGGACATATCACCGAACAGCACGAAGCTCAATACCATGTTGTTGGTCAGCCATTCAATTGGCGCCCGGTCGTCGGTAAAGACCTGCCCGGTCGCAGGTATGGGCTGCAGGTTGGTCACCAGCGTGCGTTCGATGGCAGCCAGCAGCAATGGGATGTACATCGGCTGCGTGAGTACAGGTGACAGCAGGTTGTCATACAGGTTTGCTTCCTCGTGTCGGCTGGTGCAGTGGCATAGATGATCGAATTGAAAGTATCCGGGATATCCATAACATAGACGGACGGGAAGACCGTTCCGATCGTACCCCACCAAGCCATCAATCAAGCGCCGATCATTTGGAGCGCGTCCCGACATTGATCACGATCACCCCATCTTCGTCAAATGATCATGAATGACCTGGAAAAACTCTCGGGTAGTCAGGTGCCAGGGGATATACGGCGGTTGGTAAGCATCCACGGCCACCAGTGTAACGCTTCTGGCTATGCGCCAGACCCCAGCGGCCATCCTGAGCGATCGCGGTTAGGTTGGGCATTTTCATATCGAAATATTGTTGCCCCACTTTGATAATCGCCGGATCTATTTCGTACCCATCGATCGGAGTTGGGCCAAAAACCGCGTCGCCTGCCTGGCGACGGTCCCAGCCGCTAACCCAACAATCGCCATGCTTCTGGATGTCATCGGTCATGGATTCTGGCTGATTAAGAACGGCGCCGCCAGGAATTGCTCCCAAGGACCGTGATAATTCAAACCGAAGGATGCCAAATCGAATGTACCCCTTGGCCTTCGTTTAACGCAGAATACGATAACCGTTCTCTCAAACACCTGAATATAGTTATATGCCGATTCACTCTCGAAAATCTGCCCGGTTGTCGCCTTCAGCGCACTTCCAGAAAGCATACCCCACGGAGAGCAGCACCAACGGCATCCAAATATAAGGTAGGACTTTCGCCAACCCGAAGACAACCCCATCCCGACCAATGCACAGTCGGACCAGGAATAAGCTGAAAGACAGAAAGGTATTGTCGCCCCGATAAGGGAATCAAAACCAGCCCGGTAGAAACGTCCCCGACAAACGAACCCATCGTCGAAATCGCATAAATCCGTCCCGAAATCTGCCCTGCCTGGAGCGGATCTGGATGGCCAGGCGGATAGCAAAAGGAGAGATCGTGCCCAATAGGGTAACTGGTATGGTGAACAGGATCAGTACTGCGATAAATGAACCTGCCAATACCCCCACCTGGAGCTGGTCAAAAGCCAGCCGCCAGGCGGAGCACCGGCCGGGCTGCCAATGGTACCAACCCGGCACGCTAAATGCCCCCCAGGCCAGAATTTTATACAAGTCCGGATACGGCGAACGATCAGCCCACCACCCACCGATGGAATAACCTGCAGCCAGGTAGATCAAGATCAGACCGATGATGCCGCCCAAACCAGGTTGCTCGTCCCAAATACGCTGCCCAGTAGACGCGAAGCATTAGCTCCAGCGCCAGGGTGGTCATACCGGAGGCAAAAACGACGAAATACAGGTAGCGGTTGTTTGAGCTCGCTTGGCTCATCGCATAAACTGACGGTTTGGATTATATCTTAGAAGAATGGGGATCGCACCGATGCATGCTAAAAAAATCGATCATGGTTTAGTTCGTTACCAGCCGGATTGAAGTATGGTATAATTTCTTCTTTCTCATCAACTCTATTTAAGGAGTTTGTTTATGGAAGACAAATGATCATCTCCGGTAATTACCGGGCCAGGTTCCGCCAGGATTTCATCGACTTCTTTGCCGAACACGGACACACCTTTGTGCCCTCCGCCTCCCTGGTCCCTGGCGGCGACCAGACCCTGCTCTTCACCAATGCCGGCATGGTCCAGTTTAAGGATGTTTTCCTGGGAACAGATAAACGACCCTATATGCGCGCCGCCAATTCTCAAAAATGCATGCGCGTGGCCGGGAAGCACAACGACTTGGATGATGTCGGCCGCGATGATACCCACCATACCTTTTTTGAGATGCTCGGCAACTGGTCCTTTGGTGATTATTACAAAAAAGAAGCCATCGCCTGGGCCTGGCAGTTGCTGACCGAAGAGTGGGGTTTGAACAAAGAAACCTGTGGGCCACTGCTTTCAAAGACGAAAAAGGTGATATCCCGACGACGAAGAAGCGGCGGTAGATGGCGCAGCCAACCGGGTATCGACCCCGAGCATGTGCTCTTCTTTGGGCGCAAAGATAATTTCTGGGAGATGGCCGACACCGGACCCTGTGGCCCATGCAGCGAGATCCATATCGACCGGGGACCAGAATTCTGCGATAAACAGGAGATTCCCGGGCATGTTTGCCGGGTGAATGGCGACTGCACACGCTTCCTGGAGCTGTGGAACCTGGTCTTCATCCAGTATAACCGCCTGGCCCGACCGACGCTGGAACCGCTGCCTGCCAAACATGTGGATACCGGCATGGGCTTCGATCGCATCGT
This sequence comes from uncultured Chloroflexia bacterium, assembly GCA_963698765.1. Taxonomy (GTDB): domain Bacteria; phylum Chloroflexota; class Anaerolineae; order Anaerolineales; family UBA4823; genus CAVOSB01. The sequence continues at coordinate 19,836 of CAVOSB010000024.1, read as the reverse complement.
CTCCGTGCTCCAAGACGTAGACTCAAATTACAGCACCGACCTGTTTTTGCCGCCGATCCAGGCGATCCAGCGCTCACCGGCAGACAGCGACGCCCAGCGCGAAGCCAATTTCACCCCCTACCGGGTGATCGCCGATCACACCCGGGCCGCCGCCTTCCTGATTGCCGATGGTGTGGTGCCCGGCAACATTGGACGCAATTATGTCTGCCGCATGATCATCCGCCGGGCAGCGCGCTTTGGCAGCAAAATCGGGCTGCACGAGCCTTTCCTGGCTCAAGTCGCCGAGCAACGTGATCGATAACTATGGCGATTTTTATCCCGAGTTGAAACGCAACCGGGCAGCGATCCTGGCCAACCTGACCCGGAAGAAGAACGCTTCCAGCGCACGGTCGAAAGCGGCATGGCCAAGCTCGAGAACTTGCTGGACGACTTCGAGCGCAGCGGTGAGCAAACTTTGCCGGGCGAACAGGCTTTCGACCTGTATGCCACTTATGGCCTGCCGCTGGAGATCACCCGGATATCGCCCGTGAGCAGGGTTTGGATGTGGATGAAGCCGGTTTTCGAAAAGCGATGGAAGAACACCGCCTGGCTTCCGGCGCGGGCGAAGCCTTTGGCCCGCTGGGCGGCGAAGACGTCGAAGTCTACCGCGACCTTGGCAGATCTGCAAGCAGCAGGGCAAGATTGGCCGAAGAGGTGTAGCTATGATCCCTATGATGGCTGGAGGTGAAGGACCGTCCTGGCGCTGATCAAGGACGGTGAGCAGCTGTCGAACAGCGCAGATCCGGGCGATCAGTTGAAGTCCTGCTGCCGAAACCGGTTTCTATGTCGAATCCGGCGGGCAGGTCTCGGATACCGGCACGATCGTCGGCAGGCGGTGAACCCGACTGGGAGATCCGCGTCACGACATGCGCAAACCCGCCGCTGGCGTCATCGTTCATATCGGCAGGTCGTTGCAAGGCCAGCCGCATCGGCGACCAGGCGCATCGCCCGGGTCGATGCGGCAGCGCCGCCAGGATATCATGCGCAACCACACCGCCACCCATCTGCTGCATGCCGAGCTGCACAGGGTGCTTGGGCGATCATGCCCGCCAGGCCGGTTCTCTGGTCGCCCCCGACCGCCTGCGCTTCGACTTTACCCACCCCGAGGCGGTCACCGCGGAGCAGCTGGAGCAGATCGAGGCCGGCGTCAACCAGGCACATCCTGGGGAATTTTCGCCTGAACATCACCCACAAGCCCCTGCAGCAGGCCATCGCGGAAGGCGCCATGGCGCTGTTTGGCGAAAAATACGGCGAGACGGTGCGCACTATCACCATCGGCGAGCCGGAGACCTTTCTCGAACGAGCTGTGCGGCGGCACGCACGTGGAAGAGACCGGCGATATCGGGCTTGTTCCTGATCACCAGCGAAGGCAGCGCCGCGGCCGGCATCCGCCGCATCGAAGCGGTCACCGGGCGCGGGCCTACCAGCTGGTGAAGGCCCGCTCCCGGGCGCTCAGGCACATTTCCAGCCTGCTGGGAGCCGCCGTGGAAAAAACGCCCTCCAGGGTGGATGAGCTGCTGGAGGAGCTGGCCCAGGCCCAACACCAGGCTGCCAGCCTGCGCAGCGAGCTGGCCGGTCAGGTCTTTTGAAGAGCGGCTGGTTGACACGCAAGTTGTGGCTGGAGTGCCTGTACTGGCGTTGAAGCTGCCGGATGTCGATGCCCAGGTGCTGCGAGAAATGTGCGACCGTTTCCGCCACAAATTCCCAGCAGTGTCGCCGCCCTCGGCACGGTGGAGGCCGAAGGCCGCCCGCTGGTGGTTGCATCCGTATCGGAAGACCTGGTGAAGCGGGTTTAAGCCCGGTGAGCTGGTCAAATTCCTGGCTTCCTTTCTGGTGGCGGTGGTCGGCGTGGGCCAACCCTGGCGCAGGCTGGCGGGAAAGATGCCAGCCGGTTGGATGAAGCCCTGGAGAAAGTACCCGGTTGGGTCGCAGATAAGCTAGGTTGACCCGGGCTTACCATTCGTGAGAGAGAAAATCAGCCATCTGCATTTCAGTCACCGGGCGGTGCCGCTCGGATTGCTGCTCCTGTGCCTGCTGACTTTCTCACCGTTAATCGGGTGGCTCGGCTTCTATTGGGACGACTGGCCCACCATCTGGTACCTGCACAATTTCGGCCAGGCCAGTTTTCGAGAAGGTTTGGCCTCAGATCGCCCCCTGCTGGCGTATGTGTTCATGCTCACCACCACCCTGATGGGTGAAAATCCGCAGGTCTGGCAGCTTTTCGGCATCCTGACCCGCTGGTCCAGCGCACTGCTGTTCTGGTGGACAATGAGATTGACCTGGCCGGAAAAGCCACTGGCGACGACGGTCATGGCGGTAATCTTTGCCATCTACCCCGGGTTCCGGCAGCAGTATATTTCAGTCACCTACAGCAACGGATTCCTGGTCTACAGCCTGTTCCTGTTCTCTTTTCCCACCATGCTGCTTGCGCAGCGAAAAACTCGCTGGAGCTGGCCGCTAATTCTCATCTCAGTGGCATCCTCCACTTTAGCATTATTCATTTCTGAATATTTCTTCGGCCTGGAGCTGCTCCGACCGGTGCTTTTATGGATGACGTTGAAACGAACCGAAAGCAATCGACGCGTATTGCTGCGCCGCGTGATCCTGCAGTGGCTTCCCTACCTGGCAGGGGCTGCTGCATTCCTGATCTGGCGGCTGTTCCTGCATACGACCCACGCGGCAGCCTGATCCTGTTCAAGCAGCTAATTGCCGACCCCCTCACCACCTTGCTGAATTTGTCCGGGACAATAGTTCAGGACATCTTCGAAATTTCAATCCTGGCCTGGATCAAAACAGTGCTCCTCACACGGCTGTTTGAATTCGACCTGCCGGTTATCATCGCTCTCATCCTGGCCGCTGTTGTGACCGGCGCTTTGACCGTTTTATTCCTGCTGCGCCTGAAAACCACCCCGCATTATACGATCCCCGATCGTTGGAAAATCAGGCTTAAAGAGGAGCAGGGGGTATGATCCTGCTTGGAATCTTCGCTCTGCTGGTCGGAGGTTGGCCGATCTGGGTGACCGACCTGCACTTTGAATTGATCTTCCCCTGGGACCGCTTTACCATGATGATGATGCCGGGCGTGGCCATCCTTACAGGTGGGATCATCACTTTGTTCAGCCGCTCGCAGCTCAGGCTGGCGGTGATCACCGGACTCCTGGTTGGGCTGTCCGCCGGGATGCACCTGTACGATGCCCTGCTCTACAAGCAAGAATGGCAGATGCAAAAAGCCTTCTTCTGGCAGCTGGCATGGAGGGCGCCCGGGCTGGAACCCGGCACAGCCATCCTGACTTCCGACCTGCCATTTACATACTACAGCGATAATTCACTATCGGCACCTGTCAACTGGACCTATGCACCCGGCAACCAGTCGCTGAGCATGCCCTACCTGGTCTACAACCTGGAATCGCGCTTATACCGGGATTTGCCAGGTCTTGAATTGGGCCTTCCGATCATAATGGATTACCGGGTGACCGATTTCGAGGGCTCGACCTCCGACAGCATCCTGGTCTTCTACAAACCGCCGCGCTGCCTGAAAGTCATGCATCCCGACGAAGACCGCAACCTGCCGTATAAACCGCTGCTGATCCCAGAAGCCTTACATCTCTCAAATACCGACCTGATCCTGGCAGGGGAGAATCCACCGGCCTCACCGCCTGTATCAAAATTTGGCTCTGAACCTGCACCCGACTGGTGTTATTATTTTGAAAAAGCAGAACTGGCCAGCCAGATTGGTGATTGGGAGACTGTCGTGGCATTGAGTTCCTCAGCCTTCGAGATTGGTAAACAATTCGACCGGGAGACTGCCTCGGAGCTCGTACCTTTCATTAAGGGGTTTGCCCGATATGGGAGACTTCGAACGCGCGATCGAGTTATCCTTATTAGCCATGAGAGACTCGCCCAAGATGCAGAATATGCTCTGCCAGACCTGGTACGAGATGCGGGACGAGCTGCCAGCCGGTGAAGCACGCGATCAGGCCTATGTGCGGCTGGCCCAGGAGGTTCCGTGTATTTTCCCCTGAACCTGATGTCCTAGGCCCGAATAATGGTTATCCGCAGCGGATAAAAGAAAAATGGTCGAACAATTGGAAGAAAAAAAACAAGTTTCCGTCATCATCCCGGTTTTCAACAGCGCCGGGTCGCTGGAAGATCTGGTAAGTTGCCTTGATAGTGTGTTGCAGGCTGGCGGCGCTAGTTATGAAATAATCCTGGTGAATGACGGCAGCCGGGACAACAGCTGGCAGGTCATCGCTGACCTCAGCCGGAATCATGCTGCTGTGCGTGGGATAAATTTAATGCGCAACTACGGGCAGCATAATGCCTTGCTGTGCGGATTGCGTGAAGCGAATTACCCCGTTTCAGTTACGATGGACGACGATCTCCAGCACCTGCCTGAGGAGATCCCCAGGCTGTTGGAAGAGCTCGAAAAGGGATATGATGTGGTTTACGGGACGCCGACCAGGCAGCAGCACGGCTTGTGGCGCAACCTTGCCTCCACAATCACGCGCCTGGCTTTACAGAGCACCATGGGAGTCGAAAACGCCCGCAAGGTAAGCGCTTTCCGAGCCCTGCATACCGACCTGCGCCAGGCATTCGGCAGTTTTCGCAGCCCGTTTGTTACATTGGATGTACTGCTGGCCTGGGGTACCACCCGCTTCTCAGCAGTCCCTGTGGAACACGCTCCTCGCCACTCAGGCACTTCAAATTACACATTCCGGAAATTGATCCAGCATGCCATCAACATGATGACTGGCTTCACGATCCTTCCCCTGCAGCTTGCCAGCTTGCTGGGTTTCAGTTTTGCCTTGTTCGGTTTTGTGATTCTTATCTATGTCGTCGGTCGCTACCTGGTGCAGGGCGGCAGCGTCCCCGGCTTTCCATTCCTGGCCTCCATTATTGCGGTTTTCTCGGGTGTACAATTGTTTTCATTAGGTATCATCGGTGAATATCTGGCTCGCATGCATTTCCGCCTGATGGAAAGACCCACTTATGTAATCCGCGCTCAAACCGTCTCGCCATCTGTGAGCAGCGAGGGATCACAATGACGCAAGCTGAGCCCTGCCAGTTCCTGGATTGGGATACAAACTTCTTCGGGCGCCGTATAGCCAAAGTAAACACCGGCCAGCTGGACGGGAAGCTGGTAGAAGACATCTACGCCTGGACTGAATCCAACCACATCGACTGCCTCTATTTCCTGGCCAACGCCGAGGACATCGATACGATACGATTGGCTGAAGATCTCGATTTCCGCCTGGTCGAAATTCGCCTGAATATGGAGCGTTCGCTCAAAGATTGGAATCCAGACACCCGCCCGCATACCGCCCCAGAAATCCAAATCCGGCAGGGAGCAGTTGAGGACATCCCCAGGCTGCAGGAAATTGCCAGGCACAGCTACTTCGACTCGCGCTTTTATTTCGACCGCTGCTTCCCTGAAGACAGTTGGCAGGCGTACTATTCCACCTGGGTGAAAAAGAGCTTCGAAGGCAGCGCACAGATCACCCTGGTAGCCGAGCACATGGGACAAATCATCGGTTACATCACCGGCTTGATTGACCCGCATGATCCAACCCAGGGGCAGTATGAGCTGACAGGAGTCGATCCGGCGGCGCGCAACCTGGGAGCCGGGAATGAATTATTTCGCAGCGGATTGGACCACTATGTACTGGCTGGCGTGCAAAACATCTGGCTGGCAACCCAGGGCCGCAACATCGCCACCCAGAGAATGGTGCAGCGCAACGGTCTGGTGACCCGCTCCTGCCAGTTATATTTCCATAAGTGGTTCTCTCCCTGCAGCCAATAAATCCCTATGAGCAGCTATCAGATACCTTTCAATAAACCTTCTATCGTGGGCAACGAGCTTGAGTATATCGCCCGTGCCATCGAAAACTCCCATATATCCGGCGACGGTGCCTTCACACGCCAGTGCCATGCCTGGCTGGAGCAGCGGCTGGGAGTGGCAAAGGCTCTGTTGACCACATCTTGCACCCATGCGCTCGAGATGGCAGCTTTCTTGCTCGATATCCGTCCTGGCGATGAAGTCATCGTACCCTCTTTCACTTTCGTTTCCACCATCAACGCTTTTACCATCCGGGGTGCCAGGCCCATATTTATCGATATCCGCCCGGACACCCTGAATCTCAATGAGCAATTGCTGGAGCAGGCGATCACATCCCGCACCCGGGCCATCGTGGTGGTGCATTATGCCGGTGTGGGCTGCGAGATGGATGCCATACTCGAGACTGCCAATCGCAAGGGAATTCCAGTCATAGAAGACAACGCCCATGGCCTGTTTGGAAAATATAAAGGGAAATTCCTGGGCACCTTTGGACGGCTGGCGACCCAGAGCTTTCACGAGACGAAGAATGTGACCTGCGGTGAAGGCGGGGCACTGTTGATGAACCAGGTAGGAGATAATGAAAGAGCTGAGATCCTGCGCGAGAAAGGGACAAACCGCAGCCGGTTCTTCCGCGGCCAGGTAGATAAATATACCTGGGTCGACCTCGGCTCAAGCTACCTGCCTTCGGAAATATTAGCTGCTTTCCTGTACGCCCAGCTGGAACGCGCTGACCAGATCCAGGCGAAACGTCGCGCAATCTGGGAGAACTACCAGGGTCAGCTCCAGGATTGGGCGCAGGTCAACGGTATCAAGCTGCCATTTATTCCAGCCCACTGCGAGCAGTCCTACCACATGTTTTACTTGCTTTTTCCGACGCTGGAGTCGCGCTCTGTCATGATCGAACACCTGAAAAAGCACCAAATTCTTGGCGTCTTCCATTACTTACCGCTTCACACCTCGGGGATGGGTTTAAGACTTGGCGGAAAATCCGGAGATTGTCCCATAACCGAAGAGATCAGCGACCAGCTTCTGCGCCTTCCCTTTTACTACGGTTTATCCGAATCCGACCAGCAGCTGGTAATCGACACATTGCTCAGCGCATAGGAGAGAAAAATGGAAAAACAAGAGGCAATCGACTTCGTTTTCAGAGAAATTGAGAAGAATCGTTCAGAAGATGAGATTGTTGAAGAGCTGAGCGGTCTGTTAGGAGCTCCGCAGGATATCGTGAGGCGCTTTGTCAGCCGAACTCTTGCCAGCCGCCCCACGATTGAGCCAATCTCTCCGCCTTCTGAAATCGCCGAGTTAGCAGAAGAAACACAGCCTCTCACTCCAGAAGAACCTGTCCTGGACGAAGGCGCAATTCCGGGCGAGGAAACACCCGCACCCCAGTATTACCAGGAGTTTGCTCCACCCGGCAACTCCACAATCGAAGAAACTCAATTCGCAGGGGATTTTCAACAGGTCGAAGATGTCTCGATGGAGACGGATGTTCAACCGGCTGAGGAATACCAATTGGTCGAGGACGATCAGCTGATTGAAGACTTCCAACCGGCCGAAGATTTTCAGCTGGTAGAGGACCTTGAACTGGAAGAGGAAGACCGTGCAGATGAGAAGATACCGCCTCCTGCACCTGTCTGGGATCCAGATGCCCTGTCGAAAAAATCGGCTGAGCCGCTGTCACCCGGAGACCAGGCCAGGCTCGAAAAAGCTATCCTGGCGGCTCTCTCAAAGCAGCGCCGGCAGAGCGACGTAGTGATGATGGTATGTGAAAGAACCGGCATGAGCTGGGACCAGTCCCAGCGCCTGGTGGCTGAAGTCAGCATGAAGAACAGGAAAAGCCTGAAATCGACGCCAAGGTCTGGTCCAGATATTGCTATCTTTACTGGCAGTGCTGGCTGGATTGGCCTTGATTTTCCTCGTTCTGAGTGAATTGTATACGTTCTACCGCTTGTATACACAGCCAGAAGCCATGGGCACTGCCCCATACGCTGTCCTGGACCGCTATACCATTACGGCGGGAGTTTTTGGAGTCCTCTTGTTCCTGGGAGGCATTACCGGGATGGTTTTGGGGATCCGGAAACGGCTCGACTGAAGGCTGCCAGCTTGAGGGACGAGAAAAATCCTGCCAGTTGTCGGTGCCAGGCCTGATGAAGACCTTTATCCTGCAGTTGGAGCCGCATGATGATATTACTTCAGCCAAAGATAAAATGGGCTGGGGTAAATCCAGTCATATCCTTGTAGTATGGCCTGAAAAGGAGAAAATCCTCAACCGCCAGCTTGATTTGATCCTATTGAAGAGATCCGCTGTCGCTTTGGGGTCCCAGATTGCACTGGTTTCTCGCGATCCCAGGGTACGTTATTACGCACCTCGCCTCGGAATCCCGGTCTACAGCAGTCTGTCGAAAGCGCACAGTTCAATCTGGAGGCTGCCGCGCCGTTTCCGCCGCATACAGTCTTCCAATAAAGAGCCCTACAACCGTGAGCGGACGGTCTCCGAAGCTGGTGTTCCTGGCTACCATAGAGCGCCTCCCACCCGACCGGTCAAAGAAATTCACAGGCTTCACCCCCTGGTGCGAATTGGATTGTTCCTGGCAGGCGTGGTTTCAATTCTGCTGCTTGCCGCTGTCCTGTTGCCTGGCGCTGAAATCTATCTGCAGCCCCAGGTGAATGATCAGGGTTTAACCATCCCCGTACGCGCCAGTCCTGACATCGCATCTATCCAGCTCACAGGCCAGGTGCCTCTCAGAAAGATAAACGTCATCGTGGAAGGGCGTGACAGCCTGCCTGCCATTTCCAGACAGAGTTTCCCCGACCGTCCCGCCAGCGGCTCCGTCCTTTTCACGAATTTGACCGACCAGGCAGTAGAAATCCCAACAGGGACTGTAGTCCGCAGCCTGGGTGATGCTCCCCATCGCTTCCGTGTTTCCTCACCGGGGACGATCCCGGCTGGCCCTGGTCGATCTCTGGCCTTGCCTGTAAGCAGCCTGGTTCCAGGGCCATCTGGAAATTTGCCTGCCGGCAGCCTGGTAGCGATCGAAGGTCAATTAGGCACTTCATTGAGCGTCACCAATCCCCTGCCCACCATTAACGGGACCGAGCGCCTGCTGCCTGTTCCGGAAGACGCCGACCGGCAGGAGCTGGCAGATCGATTGAAGCAATCCCTCCAAATTACTGCCCTGGCGGAAATGGAGCAAGACCTGGCAGAAGGAGATATGCTGATTCCCGCCAGTATTCGCCTGGTGGAGGTCCTGGACCAGGACTACCAGCCTGCTGTAGGCCAGCCAGCCGATGAGCTCTGCTTGCTGCTCAGGGTGAATTACGAAGCATTCAGCGTTGCACAGCAGGATATTAACTCCCTGGTAGAGATCCTCCTGAACAGCAGTCTACCGGAAGGTTTTGTGCCCGTGGACGGCTCGCTCAAGATTGAGAACCTGGGCGACCCGGTTTTTAAAGGTGATGCCGTCGAATGGTCGCTGCGTGCCAGCCGCCAGGTCCAGGCTGTGCTGCCCGAGCCGCAGGCTGTGCAGTTAGCGCTGGGGCTCGATCCCAAATCGGCGGAAGTGCGACTCGCTGCAAACCTGGACTTAGGAGATGCCCCTGTGATCCGGCTGGTACCCTCCTGGTGGCCGCGTCTTCCATACATCCCACTGAGGATCAAGGTACAGGTGATCCAACCGGAGGTCCTGGCTCAGGAGATTCAATGAGAAATCCTGTCGATTGATCCGGGTGAGAAGCACCTGGGAGTTGCCTTGAGCGATCCGACTGGAACGATTGCCAACCCGCTCACCGTGATCCAGCACACTGCCCGACTGGCAGACGCTGCGCTGATCGTCCAGCTTGGCATGCAGCACGAAGTTGGACTGTTCCTCGTCGGGCAGGCACTCGATGACGATGACCGGCAAACCCCCCAAAGTCAGGCGCGCAGGCCGGTTGGCTGAAGCCATCCGAAGCCAGACAGACCTGCCTGTGATGCTCTGGGATGAAAGCGGGAGCACCCAGGCCGCCCGAGAAGCGCGCCTGGCAATGGGTTTTTCCCAAAAAAAGAGCCGTGGTCACTTTGACGACCTCGCCGCGACCTACCTGCTCCAGACTTACCTCGATGCCCAAAGATAAATTATGAAACGTCCAGCCTGGGGAACCTGTATCCTGACTTTATCTGCCCTGACAATTTGCCTGTTGGCGCTCGGAGCGGGCTGGATTTACATATCCTTGCTGCCGCAAACAGAAATGTCTTTCGGACCTCCAGGCGAGCAGCTGAGCCTTTATCAGCGAATTTACCTGTCTTCCAGGTTGTTTTTACAGAAGGACCTGTTGAAACAACCCGCAAATCCTCTCGGCGAAACCCTGCCGTTCCAGGTGAAAATTGGGGATTCGGTGGTAGGTGTCGTTACACGCCTGGAACAGCTTCAGCTGATCTCGAGCGCCGAAGCTTTGCGTGATTTCCTGGTCTATGCAGGCCTGGATACTTCCTTGCAAGCGGGTGAATACAAGCTCAGCTCGCGCATGACCCCTGTCGAGATCGCCCTTTCATTGCAAGATGCTACCCCAGGTGAGGTGGTGTTTGGCATCCTACCTGGCTGGCGGCTGGAGGAAATTGCTGCTAGCCTGCTTACTTCCGGATTGAAATTCAGCCCGGATGATTTTCTATCATTAGCCCGTAATCCCACCTCCTCGCTGACAACTGGCCTAGAGCTGCCAGACGGGTCCTCTCTCGAAGGCTATCTTTTCCCCGACAGCTACCTGCTGCCTCGCCAGGTCGCCCTGGAGGATTTTCTGCTAACACTCCTGGAGAATTTCCAGATTAAGGTGGATGCAGACCTGGCTGAAGGATTCAATAAACAGGGATTGAACCAGCACCAGGCAGTAACACTGGCCTCGATCGTCCAGCGTGAAGCAGTCATCGAGGATGAAATGCCGCTGATCGCTTCGGTGTTTCTTAACAGGCTGTCGAATGGTATGAAACTGGACTCTGATCCAACCGTGCAGTACGCGCTTGGTTTTATCCCAGATCAAAAAACGTGGTGGAAAAATCCCCTTACCCTAGCGGACCTCGAGATAGAATTCGCCTTACAATACCTACAAATATCCAGACCTGCCTCCCGGTCCAATCTCGAATGCGGGATTAAATGCCCTGCTGGCCGTAGCTTTCCCCGCCAGGACCCCCTATTTCTATTTTCGCATGGCGTGTGATGGCTCGGGACGGCATTCCTTTGCGGAGACTTTCGCAGAGCATCTCTCCAACGGCTGTCCCTGAAAATTAGATGGACTTCGGTATCAATTTTTCCACACAAGCGGCAAATCTTTTAGTCGCGGGCGAAATCCATGTTGATCGCTTCAAAACCCCGGATTGGCCTGATATGATCCGGGAAGCGCAGTCGTTCTGCCCGGTATCCGTTCACTTTGAGCTAAGAGCCGGGAACGGCACACTCGCAAAGGTGGATTGGCAGCGCATCCAGGGTATCCTGGACCAGTCCGCCACCCCGTTTGTCAATCTTCATCTCGATCCGCGCATCAAGCATTTCCCTGATTTGCAGATCGATACCACTGACCCGCATGAATCAAGGCGCATCCTGGACCAGATCATCGCAGACCTGAACACAGCCGCACAGCATTTCGAACCGCAACAGATCATTGGCGAAAACGTCCCTTACCGCGGTTGGGATGATAAAAGCCTGAGACCGGCCGTAGTTCCGAAGAATATCCGGCAAATCTTGGATGAAACCGGTTGCGGCCTGTTATTAGATATCTCGCATGCTCGCATTTCCGCCCGCTACCTGGGGATGGATGAGCGTGATTACATGAACCAGCTTCCGGTCGAGAAGCTGCGCGAATTGCACTTCACCGGCGTGCACCGTCTCGGTAACCGGCTACAGGATCACCTGGAAGCCCTGGAACCAGACTGGGAGATCCTGAATTGGGTCCTGGAGCGCATCTCTTGTGGCGATTGGCCACATCCGTGGTTGTTCGTATTCGAATACGGTGGAGTTGGTGAAAAGTTCGCTGGCCGCAGCGAAATCCCAGGTGATCGCCGACCAGGTACCGCGACTTTATGAGATGATAAAAAGTATCTAGATCAACATGTGAGCTATTTCGAAATATACTGGACTCCCGGTAGGCCTTTGAAATGCTCGTCCTGACTCCATAAAACTGCATTATAAGCGTAGGCGGTGGCCAGAATTAAGCTATCTGCCATGGGAATCTTCAATTCTGTAGAGTTTGAATTATTTTTGGAGATCACCATTCAATTCGCTGAAGGTATGCTCGTCTGGGAATGGGTGTGTTTCTTTTTAGCTACGCGATAAATCAAGAACACAAATATGGGGATAACACCAAAAAAGCAGCCAGTGATCGCCAACAGCGGGTATAGGAAAAAGCCGTACGATCCCCTCAAGAGCGACCAGGCCCACACACTCCCATCAGACAGGATCACATACTGGTAATATGAGGTCGCATCCGCATAGCATTCCAATCCCCCAAGCCGCTGCTTAACTTCACCAGGATCCGAAGGGATGCGCACATCCCCGGGTGGGCAGAATCTGGTCGAATTCTATCAGTGGTTTCTCTGGAGGCTCAGCTTCCTCCCAGCATTGTGGACAACGGTATATATCCCCGGTTTTGTTCCGGACATACACGTAAGTGCTGTTTGCATCCACGAACTCCAGCGCTCCGCTAGGCGGCATTCCCAGCGGTTCCCATCTTGCCAGTGCACCACTTTCCAGTATCCAGGCTGCCAGGATTCCTGCTCCCAAGCAGGCCAATGGCAGGATAACCAGGAAAAGCTTCAGCCATTTCATAGGACCATTTCTTGCTTGTTTTCACATGCCAATGGTTCGGATAATCCCCCACCTTTTATCGTGTAATTTATCTCGCCAGTTCAAATTGCCGGAGGCGGCGGTGGGATCTCTCCGGAAGGCCTGGCTACTGGCTGCTCCGGATGGTTGAGGCGCCCATTTTCTGTTTTCGGCTGCGTTTCGCGTGCTTTGCGTGGTCGTTTAGGACGGGCTTTGGCATCGTTGTGCTTGAGTGCAACCTCCAGAACCTGGTCCATGTGTTCAACCGGAATGATGCGCAGCTCATTCAGGACCCGCTTGGGTACATCTACCAGGTCTTTCAAATTGCGTTTCGGCAGGAGCACAGTTTTAAGCCGGCACGATGTGCCGCCAGGACTTTCTCGCGCACTCCTCCCACTGGCAGGATCCGGCCGCGCAGCGTGATCTCGCCCGTCATTCCCACTTCCCGCAGCACTTCCTGGCTGGTGAAGGCGGAGAACAGCGCCGTACAAATCGTAATACCCGCACTGGGTCCATCTTTGGGTATGGCGCCTTCAGGGATATGGATATGGATGTCAATCTGCTCGAAGATCTCGGGTTCGATCTGAAATTGGGGCGAGCGTGATTTCAAGAATGACAACGCTGCCTGTGCTGACTCCTGCATCACGTTCCCGATCTGGCCTGTTATTTGCAGGTTGCCTTTGCCTTCGATCAGCAGCACTTCAACAGGCATGATCTCCCCACCATTTTCAGTCCAGGCGATGGCAGTTGCCACACCGATCTCGTTCTGGCGTTCGGCTTCCATGCCAAAAATTGTGGCGGACCCAGGAAGCGCTCGACGCGATTCGGATTTACGACTGAAGGATATTTGCGGTGTTCGGCCTTGGAACGGGCGATTTTTCGGCATATCCGCCCGATTTCGCGTTCCAGGTTGCGAACTCCTGCTTCGTAGGTATATTCCCGGATGATCCGCTGGATGGTCTGGTCAGCGATGTGCAGCTCTTCGGCCTGCAGCCCGTTTTCTTCCATCTGCCGCGGAAAAAGAAAGCGCCGGGCAATTTCTAGCTTTTCTTCTTCGATATAACCCGGAAACTCGATCACTTCCATGCGGTCCAGCAGCGCCATCGGGATGGTGGCAGTGGTGTTGGCAGTGGTAATGAACATCACCGTGGAAAGGTCGTAAGGCAGCTCGAGATAATGGTCGGAGAAAGCGTGGTTTTGCTCGGGATCCAGCACTTCCAATAAAGCCGCAGCCGGATCGCCGCGGAAATCCTGCCCGAGTTTATCGACCTCATCCAGCATGAACAGCGGGTTGATCGTGCCCGCCCTGCGCATGGTCTGGAGTATTCTGCCGGGCAACGCCCCGATATAAGTGCGGCGGTGGCCGCGGATCTCTGCCTCATCGCGCACGCCGCCCAGCGAGAGGCGCACAAATTTGCGCCCCAGGGCTTCAGCGATCGAGCGGCCGAGGGAGGTCTTGCCGGTGCCAGGCGGCCCAATAAAACACAGGATGGGCTGGCGCAGCCGCTTTGGATTTCAGGCTGCGCACGGCGATGTATTCCAGGATGCGTTCTTTGGCCTTCGGCAGCCCGTAATGGTCGTTTTCGAGTACATGAGCGGCATGGCGTACGTCCAGGTTATCATCTGTGGCGCTAATCCACGGCAGCTCCAGGATCCATTCCACGTAGGTTCGAATGATGCCAACTTCCGGGGACATGGCCGGCATCTGCCCCAACCGCTCGACTTCCTTCAGCGCCCTGACCTGTACTTCCTCCGGCAGACCGGCGGATTCAACGCGCGTCTGGAGCTCGTAGATCTCACGCGACCAGGGATCGGTTTCACCCAGCTCGGTCTGGATGGCTTTCAGCTGCTCGCGCAGGTAAAACTCGCGCTGCGAGCGGTCCACCTCGCTCCGCGCTCGGCTGTGGATCTCATCTTCGAGCTCGAGCACATCGGCTTCCTTCGCCAGCAGGTTCACCACCTGGCTCAAGCGTTCCAGTGGATCGACCACGCACAGTAAATCCTGCCGTGCCTGGATAGGCGGTGCGATGGCTGTGACAATCATGTCCGACAGCCAGCCAGGGTCTTCGATATTTAATGCATACAGGTAAGCCTCTTCTGGCAGGGTGCGGTCCAGCTGGACGCACTTGTGGAACATCTCCAGCGCCGTGCGCATGGTAGCATCAACCTGCCGGTCGACTTCTGCTTCCTCGTACACCGGGCGCGCCCGTACCACCAGGAATGGCTGCGTCTGGACAAATTCTACCACCTCGACCCGCCGGCGGCCCTGAACCAGCGCCGAGCTGGAATTGTCCGGCATGCTCAACAGCCGTCCCACAGCCATCTCCACGCCGACAGGGTAGAAATCCTGCGGCGTAGGCTCGTCAATCTCAGCATCGCGCTGCACCAACCCGATCACAGTCTGGTCATTGGCCTGTGCATCTTCAATCGCCAGGGCTACCGAATCCTGGTTAATGAATACCGGTGAGATCATGCGCGGGAATACGACAAGGTCGCGCAGCGGCAGGACCGGGCATTCGATCAAGCCGTCTTCATCGACCACCGCGTCGGGAGTGCTGTACAGCTCTTCGGTGCGGCGGTTGAGGGCTTCCCCAAAATCGTTGTCGTCACTGCGCAGAAACCAATCGTTATTGCGCATGGATCATCCCCCTCATTCCAATACCTTCAATCCATTTGGTAAAGAATATCTTCATGAAAACCATTTCATCGATTGTACCAGTAATGGCGCGCTCCAGCAGCGATAAAAATGCTGCCGCTCACCAGGATGATCTCGCCGGGTTCGGTTAACTGGAAAGCCAGCTCCATGGCCTCTTCAATTGAAGGTGCGATGTGGGCCGACTTGCCGAAACGGTGCGCCAGCGCTTCCAACAGCTCGGGCGGCATGGCGCGGGGTGGATCGATTTGGTGGCGATCACCGTCTGCACGCGCGGCATCAGCTCGGTGAACATGCCCTCGATGTCTTTATCTTCGGAAGCGCCAAATACCAGCATCACCCCCCGCCCCGGGAAATAGTCGTCCAGTGCCTGGCGCAGCTTCAAGGCCGAATCGCGGTTGTGGGCCGAATCGACCACCAGCAGCGGTTCGGAGCTCAAAATCTCAAAGCGCGCTGGCCAGTGGGTCACTGCAAATCCAGCCTGAATGGCTGCATCGCTGGTAGGAAGGCCCTGTTCACCCGCTACTTTCAAGGCCGCGTAGGCAGTGGCGGCGTTCTCCACCTGGTGGCGCCCAAGCAAAGGGATCGTCAAGCGCTGGGCTTCGGGATCGATCGCCAGGCCGGATTCCAGGTAAGCATCGATGTGCCCTGCTCCGAACGATGCCAGACCACTAATTCCTGGCCTTCCAGGGTATGCTCCAGCGGGGCGAAAAGGTAATCCACCCCAACCTGTGTCAGGGGCGATCCACGTTCGGCTGCCACCCGCTCCACAGCCAGGCGCGCTTCTTCTTTTTGTGGTGAGAGCACCACCGGCACACCCGGCTTGATGATGCCCGCCTTCTCCCCCGCGATCTGGGTCAATGTGTCACCCAGGAAGTGCATGTGATCGTAAGAAAGAGAGGTGATCACCGAAACCCTCGGCAGGATCACGTTGGTGGCATCCAGCCGCCCGCCCAGGCCCACCTCGATCACCGCCGCACTGACGCCCTGGCGGGCGAAGTACAGAAAAGCCAATCCGGTGGTGATTTCAAAGGTGGTCAGGTGCTTGACCTCATCCAGGTGCGGGCGCAGCTCATCCACCAGCGCCGCCAGTTCGCCGTGCGGGATGGCCGTGCCATCGACCTGGATGCGCTCGCAGTAATCGTCCAGGTGCGGGGAGGTGTACAGCCCAACCTTGTAGCCGGCCGCCTCAGGGCGCTGGCGCACATGGAAGCCACCGAACCCTTGCCTTTGGTTCCGGCTATATGGATGGTTGGGTAGGCCTGGTCCGGGTGGCCCAGGTATTCGATAAATGCCTGCATGCGGCCCAGGTCGAACTGCTCGGGAGAGTAGCGCGTCGAGCGCGTCAGGCTGTAGTCGACAAAGCTGTACAGGTAGTCGAGGGTGTGCTGGTAGTGGGTGTCGAGGTCCATTGGGGAGGGATTGTACCCTCGAGAGGGGGTGGCAGGCAAGGGGATAGGGAAGAAGTCCGCAGTTAGTTGAAGGGTGCGTCGTGACGCGCCCTACGAACTGGATCCCCTCGAAGAATTGAGTGATGGGATCTGAGAGCGCGGAGCGCCAGAACCAGACACAGGTAAGGGAACACGGATTTCACGAACAGTGACGGATTTTTGAAAAAAATGATTGTCAATTATCAATGGTCAATAATCAATTGTCAATGAGAGAGTAAGCAGAGAGAAGTTTGACAAAAGCTGATGGAGAGTAATCGAAAGAAGCGTGGAATATGTGGTGAAAGGATGGGGAGAAGAATGGCGGTGAAATAGAGAATATTGATTAAAATATAACGAAAAAATTAACTTTTTTAGGCGTGAACACTGAAACACTGGAGAAGATGAGGACACTGAAAAAAAGAGCAGCCGCGAGTGCTCGCATGCATAACCTGGAGAGGCTAATAAGAAGACAGAGGAGGTGGAGCGAAAGCATGACTGTATGATAGCGTTAGTACGGGGAGATGTCTATCGCCCGCAGGGGGATTTGAGGGGTTAAATTGGGTTGAGTTTATGAAATTATAGCTTTCTTCCTGGTGTACAATAATATTCTGGTATGAAAACAGGTTCCTAAAATGACACACCAGTAAAGTAGGGTGCGTTTCCAACGCACCATTTTATTCCAACCCAAAAAAAACCGTCCGCAGTTTTTTTGTTTAGAATATTCACGTGCCTGACTACCGCCGATCCCATATTTCAGGCGGCTGCTACTCCTTCACTGTCGTCCCATACCATCGCCTGCCCATCCTTACCGCCGATCAATCCCGTGCCATCCTTCGGCAGGCCTTCATCGAGGTGCGGGCGAAATATCCGTTTAACCTGGATGCAATCTGTCTCCTCCCTGAACACATCCACTCCTTTTGGACGCTTCCCGAGCAGGATTTAAATTACTCAGTAAGGTGGAATGAGATCAAACGCCTCTTCACCAGGGATTACCTTACTCAGATTGGCCTGAGTGGACCTCGCAGCGCTTCGCCTCAGGTACGGGGAGAAGCCGCTGTCTGACAGCAACGATTTTGGGAGCACTCTATCCGCAGCAAAGGAGACCTTAACCGTCACCTGGATTATCTGCATTTCAATCCGGTCAAGCACGGTCTGGTTGAGCGGCCAGTGGATTGGCCCTGGTCAAGCTTCCACCGGTTGGTGAAAATGGGGTTTTATGAGAAAGACTGGGGGGCGGACCTTTCCCAGGAGGTATTGGATCTGGAATACGGGGAGTAGAAGAGTGGTGCGTCGGGACGCACCCTACCGACTGTTCTGCGCTAGATGGTGAAGAGACCTGAGCTTACAGAGCCCTGATAAAAAATAGATGGTGTGAGAAGTTTATAAATTCGGGGCATATTTTCGTGAACCGCTGGTTGAACTCGACACAAAATTCTCCAGGAGTAAAATATAAGTTGGTTTAATGTGATCTTTGTCACTAACAAATAAGAATAAAAGTGTATACACTTATTTTGAGCATGGTCAATCCTAAACATCACTGTTGATTTAACCACCGTCACACTAAATTAAGTCCATCAATTCATCTGTAGGGGATCTGATGAGCTTCAAAAGACTTCTAACTGTAAACAGGTTGAGAATGGCTTTGGTTATCGTCGTGACTCTTGGCAAAATAGCGTCCCAGGCAACTCCTTTCCACGCCTTAAGTTCGTCGCCATCCAGAGAATTAGGGATTTTGCGCGCGTCCGATGCCCAGGCTAGCGATCTGTTTGGTTCCAGCCTGGCGACCAGCGGGGATACTATCGTCGTAGGAGCTCACGAAGAAGATGGAGGACCGGAAAATCCGCTTCCAAGGTCTGGGACGGCCTATATCTTTAGTCGCAACCAAGGCGGAGCGGAGGCCTGGGGACAGGTGGCTATACTGCGGGCAACGGATGCCCAGGACGAAGATTTCTTCGGCCAGGATGTGGCGATCAGCGGAGACACCGTCGTCGTCGGAGCCCCTGGGGAAGACGGCGGGGAAGGCGATCCACAGCCCTTTTCCGGAGCGGTTTATGTCTTCAACCGTAACCAGAGTGGATCAGACGCCTGGGAACAGGTCGCGATTCTCCGAGCCTCCGACGCCCACCCAGAAAGCTGGTTTGGAAGTCAAGTAGCGATCGACGGCGATACGATCGTTGTCGGCGCTCCTTTCGACGATGGCAGCACTGGCAGCGTTTCGTCCAACATTGGGGCGGCCTATATATTCAACCGCAATCAGGGCGGCGCTGAACACTGGGGGGAGGTAGCAAATTTACATGCTTCCGATGCCCAAACAGGTGACTATTTTGGTCTCGCAGTCGCCATCAGTGGTGACACAGCGGTCATCGGCGCAGAACTTGAGGACGGTGGACCGGGTGACCCGATCCCCCTTTCTGGGGCGGTGTATGCTTTAATCGAAATCTGGGTGGGACAGATGCGTGGGGAGAAGCAACCATCTTGCACGCCTCCGACGCTCAGTTTGCGGACTTCTTCGGCCAGGAAGTGGATATCAGCGGGGATACCATCCTTGTCGGCGTCCCTGAAGAAGATGGTGGACCAGGAGATCCCTTATATGAGTCAGGCGCGGTCTCATATTTTCAATCGCGTCCAGGGTGTGGTCGACGCCTGGACTCAGGCGGCAGTTCTGCACGCCTCAGATGCCCAAGAAAGTGACTATTTTGGTCTTGCGGTCGCCATCAGTGCTGATACAGTGGTCATCGGCGCCTTCCTAGAAGACGGCGGACCTGGCGACCCAGTCGAAGATTTAGGGGCAGCCTATATTTTCCGCCGCAACCAGTCTGGGGACAATGCCTGGGAAGAAAGGTCGATTTCAGGGCTGCCGATGCCCAAGAAGGCGATTATTTTGGCTATAGGGTTGACTTAAGCGGAGATATTTTGGTGGTCGGTGCAATCTATGAAGATGGTGGGGAAGGAGACCCGCTCACCGATGCGGGGGCGGCGTATCTGTTTAATTTATCCAGTCAAACGCTTTATCTGCCGCTGATTTTCAAGCACCCATAAGTTTAGCCTCCAAAGCCGGACCTCGAACGAGGTGGATTAAAGTTCGTG
>CAVOSB010000023.1:0-28098 GCA_963698765.1 uncultured Chloroflexia bacterium | reverse complement strand
AATAAAATCCGTGTGTATCCGTTAAATCCGTGTACAAAAAATAAAGAAAAATGCGCATTTTATTCGTCGTCGACGGGCGCTCGCCGATTGCCCTGAACTGGATGGAATATTTCCTGGCGGGTGGACACCAGGTGCACCTGGCTTCGACTTTCACACTGCCAGGTCGACCCGCGCCTGGCTTCGTTCCGGGTGATACCATGCAGCCTTCAGCAGCTTGAAGCAAGGGTGATCCTGCCGGGCAGCAAGCCAGGCGGGGTATCATGTGGCGGATCCAGCTTGAAGCTGCGCACGCTGGCACGCGAGTGGCTTGGGGCCACTGACGCTACCTGGGGCGGCACGCCGGCTGCGAGGTCGCTGATCGATCAGCTTCAGCCCGACTTGATCCACGCCATGCGCATCCCGTACGAAGGCATGCTGGCGGCACTGTCTGGAGCCGCAGGCGCCTTCTCGTTCCCGTGCGGGGCAACGATTTCACCCTGCACGGCCGGGCCACGCCCTGGATGGCGTCCGCTCACCCGCCGACGCTGCAGCGCGCCGACGCACCGGCATACCGACTGCCTCTGGAATGCCGAGGATGGCGAAGGAGTGGGGATTTTATCAAGCACAGGCACTGTGCATCGTGCTGCCAGGCTCGGCCGGCGGCATACTGGATCGTTCTCACCCGCCGCAGGAGTGGAGTGGGAAGACCTAACCAGAATTCCGGCATTAACCCGCGCTTTTTCCGCCTGTATGTGCGTATTCTATTTCAGGCCATCCCGGGTGTGCTGGCTATAGTTCCCGCAGGCGCGCTTGCTCTGGGCCAACCTCCCAGGGCGTAATCAGGCTCAAAAGCTGGGCAGCCCAGCTCGGAATACGAACAGCTGGGAGCTGCTGCTTATCTGAGCTCCACCGCAGAATGTCAAGCCCCTCCGCCGGGCAGCGGTAGCCGTCTTACCCAACACCCACTACGGCACGCCCACACATTGCTGGAAGCCATGTCGAGCGGCTGCTTCCCGGTGGCGGGCGACCTGCATTCGCTGTGCGTGTGCATTTACGCCCGGCCAAACGGCCTGCTGGTTCGCATCCTGAATCACCCGCAGGCGCTCAGCCAGGCCATCCACGGCCTTGAGCAAAAAACGTAGGCAGCCCAGGCGGAAAACCTGCGGCTGGTGGCTGAAAGGGCCGAGCAGCAAAACCGTCATGCGCCGAGGCGGCAGGATCTTCCACCGGCTGATTTTTAGCAGGGTACAATTGGTATAGGTTTCCATCTATTATGGAAATTTGGATTCACGGGATCAATCTTAAATAATTTGTATTAAATCCGTCTCAATCCGCGTTATTGTGGCTCCCCTGCAAAAGGTTGGTTATTGGGTAAAGTTTACATAGAGTTTAAAAATTCTGCCGATGGACTGAAACATGTACAAGCCGAAAGAAAGCACCTGGACAACCGCCGCGAATCAGCAACGTGAACGATCTCGTCCACTCAACAACGTCAGGTCTTCACCGAGCCAGTCTGGGCATGGTTCTCAATCTGCAGTTCTGAGCCGCATCCAGGAAGACCGTTTTGCGATGAGATCTGCCCATGTGCCTTCGCGGCCGAACACACTTTGAATGTGCTGCTGGGATTAGAAACGCTGAAGGGCAAGGGCTACTGCTGGAACGATGAAGAGTTATACGATCATTTCACCTTTGACTTGCAGGTGCGTTATGCCCTTGGTTATCATGATTTGCACTGAAGGGGGTTCCAATCGCGGTACTCGTCCATACTTCCGGCGTCCACTCAGCCAATACAACCAGGAACATGGAGCTGAACCCGGTAGCGCAAGCCTTCGAGAGATCACCGACCAGCATCTCGTGGCCCTCAAAAGCGGCAGCAACGGGCATCCAGCGCATGGACAGCACGCAGATCGCCAGCAATATCATGGAAAATACATGAACGCTTTCTGCAGTTGTTGGTGGAAGGCCTGCAGCGAGATGCATCGGCTCTTGAGTGAAGCCTGAATATGTCGAGTTATATCAGGAGTGGCTCGGGCCATATGTCGATGCAGCTTGGCTGAGTCTGTCTACCCGGCGAAAGGCAGTGAAGCCACCTGGAGCCACAGGCACAGCAAATAAAAGCGGGGAAGTGGTCACTGGTGGTCGAGATCGAGTTGAAAGGACGAGTGATGGGACATCGCCTGGCTCACCAGACGCCGGAACGGCGACTCCGGGAGAACTTTGAACTGCAAGGAGAAACTGTGCAGGTCAGGTAATGTTTATCAGATCGTGGCCTGCTCGTCGTTGACAGTCGGTAGACGATCAAGAAGCCAGTTTTCGCTCCCAAGGAACCCGCTGAGTTCAAGGGCTATGTCGCCAACCTGACCCAGACGCGAGATCCGCACAACGCTGGGCAACTGATCACCAAGGGCCAGCTGGTGCGCAACGACGTGGACGATGCCGACCTGTCAGCCCAAGCCCTGCCAGACTTGAAGGACTGCACCGGGATTGAAAGCCTGGACGCTGATGCCGCCTACGGCAGCCCAGCGGCAGATGAGCAGTTGAATGAGCAGCAAGTCGAGTTTATCTAAACTGGGCATCCGGGGCAAGGCGCCTGCCACTGACATATTAAGCCTGCTCAGTTTCACTTCACCACCACCCAGAAAGGCAACCCATTCACCATCTCTTGCCCGAATGGATAAAAAGTGGTGGTGCAACCCGGCCGCACTACCGGCTACATCGCTCGCTTCGACCGATCCATCGGCCAGACCTGCCCATTCGCTTTGCATGACCGTTGCCGGTCGAAAGCAGGCAAGAAGGATCCCGATTTCAAGCTCAGCTTCACCAGCAGGAAGTCAACTGGGCCAGGCGTCGGCAACGCTTTGAGAGCTCTCGCCAACCTGGCAAAAACCCCAGAGCTGCGATTGAAGCCATCATCCGGGCTGTCAGCATCCCTTCCCCGCCGAAAGCTCCCCGTCCGGGGACTGTTCCGAGCTAGTTGCCTGGTGATTGCCTCCGCAGCCATGACCAATCTGCGCAGCATCTGGCGCTTCCAGCAGAAAGACCTATAGATTTCAGGTTCGCTTGATTTTTTTGGACGCCTTCCGACAAGCGGTGCAAGGCTTTTCGGTTAAATTGTCATGTTCTAGTTGTTAAAATACAGTTTTCTCAGTCGAAACACCTAATAAATCCAATATTTGAGTTTCGCTAGGAATTGGGATTAAATCCTGCGCAATACCAAGGTGATGACCTCACTGTCTGAAAATTCGGGTTTTGCGCAGGTTTGCCTCAGTAAATCTTGTACTATTAGTTTGATTCCAATTGTTAACAAGAACAAAAATCATTGTAAAAAGATCAGAAATGGGTCTACTTGTCATGGGAATTCTCCTTGTTCTTAAAGTAGTCAACTTCTCTTGGTAATGAACATTCCCATATTTATGTTTCGGTTTAATTCACATCAACGAAGTATATGAAAATATTCGAGGGAAATTGATGAGCGATCAAGCCAACAGCACCTATTCTGAGAAGCAGGTCTTGAGCAAAGCTGCACTGCTGGAGCGCATCCAGCACTACCGGGCCATCCTGGAGGAGACCGTCCGCGAGCTGGATGATGAACGGCTGTGCCGCCCAGGGACGGAAAGCTGGTCGATCAAGGACCACCTGGCGCACGTGGCTACCTGGGAGAAGGGTATGGTCGAGCTGCTGCAAAAAACACCGCGTTTTGCAGCCATGGGTGTCGAGGAGGTTTTCATACAGGGAAGAGCGAGAACGAGATCAACGACCTGATCTTCCGCCAAAATAAGGAGCTGAGCGTGCAGGAGACGCTGCGTAAATTCAACGAGGCGCACACCGAGATGATGGATCTGCTGGAGAAATTCAGCGATTGAGACCTGAACAGACCCTATTCCGAATATGTCCCGGGTGGAGATGCGAACCGTAAAGACCCGGTGATCTTCTGGGTGATCGGTAATACCTACGCGGATTTCGACGAGCACACTGCTTATATCCGCAGGTTGCTGGAGACCAGTTGAAATCAGCAAAGAAGTTGTACACGGATTTATTTTTATGTATTGAATTCGTGATATCCGTGCAATCCGTATTCCAGAAAATTTTAACAAATCTTAACTGAGAAATGCCAAAAACATCTGATTTAAACAACGTTTGGAAGACCATCAAGGAAGTAGACCTGCGGCCATTGCAGGAACAGGCCCTGAAGGCGTGCAGATCGCCCTGCTGGGTGATAAATGCTCCGGCCGGCACACCCTGGCAGAGCAGATGCGCCGGGATCCAGGGCGACCTGACATACGCACCGAAGCCCCTGTGAAGATCCTCGATCTCGAGCAGGCCGAGCAGGCGGTTGGAAGCGACCTTGTGATCCTGGTGGTGGATGCTCGCAAGGCGGATTTCAAGGAAGAGCTGAACATCCTGCAGATCCTGATGAACGCCGGAATAAAGACCCTGTTATTTGCCAACACCTTTCCCGCAGATGACAGCAGTGCGGCGATCACTCCCTGGTCGGAATGGAGGCGGAAATACATTGTCCAGGGGTCTGCGCTAGAGGTGAATTCCTACACAGGCATTTCGCGGCTGCGACCGTGGAACTTGCACCCCAACTTGCGATGGCTTTAGGGCGCGATTTCCCGCTCTTTCGCCATGCCGCCGCCACCTACCTGATTAACGACGCCTGCCTTTCGAATGCAGCTTATTCGCTGACTACCGGCCTGGCCCAGATCATACCTGTTTTTGACATTCCGCTGACTGTGACAGACATGATCGTGCTGAGCAAGACGCAGGCTTTCCTGGCTTACAAGCTGGGATTGACGGTGGGATATTCTACCAACTGGCAGGATTACCTGAAGGAATTCGGCGGGGTATTGGGAGGGGGATTCCTTTTACGCCAGCTGGCGCGCAGCCTGGTCGGCTTGATCCCGGTGTGGGGAATCCTGCCCAAGGTTGCGATCGCTTATGCCGGCACATACGTGGTAGGTCATACCATCCTGCAGTGGTACATGACCGGGAGGCACCTGACAAAGGGGCAGATGCGCGATTTATACCGCAGGGCGTTTTTACGGGGGAAAACGGCCACTCGCCCGCTGCTAAAGAAGCGGTCGGAAGGGGGAGAAGGCAAACAGCGAGCGTCAAAAACCAGGAAACGTGCTTTGCCGGTTGGCGGGGAAACCAAGAACTGCCCGACTTGCGGAGAGTCCAATAGAATACAGGCGAATTTCTGCCAGAATTGCGGGTATGTTTTTGGTGCGCCAGGTAAGGAGACTGAAACGAATTCTTCTGAAAATCCAGATTTTTCTCTCCCTGGCTAAGACCGCCAGGACCCGGCGCTCAGAATGACAGATTGGAGAGGAGATTCTTCGCTCCCTGGCCAAGACCGCCAGGACCTGGCGCTCAGAATGACAGATATATCGTTCAGAATTACAGATGAGAAAGAGAACCGGGATTGTATCAGCTGACCTGGACGACTACCACGCCGATATTATCTTCACCCCCGGCCTGGTTGGCGGCTGCGATCAGTGAAAGGCAGGCCTGTTCCGGAGGACCGGAGGCTTCGAGGCTGCGAACGATCTCTGCATCACTGCGCACCATCTCCCATAATCCGTCGGTGCACAGCAGCAAACGATCCCCAGCCTGCAGGTCTTCTGTGAAAATATCGGGCTGGACTTTGCCCTTCATCCCTAAATAGCGGAAAATCACGCTGCGACGCGGATGTGTGTAGACATCTTCGGGCAATAGCTCGCCGTTATCAACCAGGGTGGCGACCAGTGAGTGGTCCTTGGAAATCTGCCGCAGTTTCCCGCCGCGCAGCAAATAAGTGCGGCTGTCGCCGGCATTGGCAATGATTGCTTTGTGATCGTACACAAATGCCATGCTGACCGTCGTTCCGGCGTTGCCAGCCTGCTCGGGTTTATGCACGGTATAGTCATAAACAACCTGGTTCGCTTTCTGGACCGCAGCGATGACGAGCTCCTGCGGATCATAATGCCCAGGGTCAGTCACGAAATCTGGTAATATCCCCGCCCTGGCTTTTTGCTGGTCCTGTTCCTGGAGGATGATCGTATTCGCGAGGATCGGATAAGGCAAGCAGCTCAGCGAATTCGCTCTTAATCGCTTCGACCGCCCAAAAACTGGCAAATTCCCCTCCCAGGTGCCCCCCCATTCCATCACAGACAGCAAACAGACCCATTGGAGCCTGTTCGGGTCTTTCAACGACCATGGCTAAAACGCTGTCCTCATTGGCTTCACGCCTCATCCCTTTGTCTGCCCTGGCAGCCGCAGTTATTTTCGCCATGATTGATTTCTCCTGAGATAACGAATAAGATTTGCCAAATTTACCGCGTCCCCTGGTTTTGTGCAAGCGGTTTCATATATAAGCTGCGAAAAAATCCATAAGTCAGCCTGAAATACTTTACCGGTTGGTACCTCCATGTGCATGTACATGCTTGAAGGAGATGGTCACGGAACGGTGATTTCTACATCTCCGTTGATTTCAATCTCTTTTTCCACGCAATCATTCATGCTCACGTCTTTGCAGAAGCGGTAGAGATGCGTGCCAGCCGGCTGGTTGAAGAAAATCAAGTACATTCCTGAAGGTATAGGAGCAGAGTTCAGTGAAAGACGGTCGCGGAAGACATAAATGCCGTACGGAAAACGGTTCCTGACCTGGAGATCACCTCCGGAGACAGCAGGAGGCTCAGTCGGCGACGGCGGGCTGGTAAAGGTCAAGGTCGGTTCAAGGGTAGGCGGCGGTGCGAGAGTGAAGGTCTCAGTCGGAAGAGGGGGTGGTAAGGTAGAGGTATCGAGCGGGGTCGAGCTGGGGAGAGGCGTTTGGCTCGGAGAGGTGGTTGCCGTCCAGGTCGGTGTATTGGTGGCACCCATGCCTGCAATCCAATCTGGCAAGCGAGAACCCACAAAAAAGCCGACACACAAGAGGATAATGAAGCCCAGCAAGGCGATGCCGACCCAGAACCAAACAGACCGGCTGCGACCAGCTTCAGCCGGCTGCTCGGAGTACTCAGGTTCTGCAGGTTGAACCTGCAGCGCAGCGCCAACTACCATCGTCTGTCCAGCCTGTGGATAAGATTGAACGACAACTGTCTCTGGCGCCTGGACGGTTGGGGCAGGAGCAATGTGGAGGGTGCCAGCCGCCGGTTGGTCAGATACCTGATCGGGTGTGAGGTTAAGGGAGCTGCAGGCGGCGTCGAAGAAGGCACGTGGTTTTTGAAAGCGGTCGGCGGGATTCGGCGCCATGGCGCGCATCACATCCAGCGAGAGGATTTTGTGGAACAGCTGGGTTCAACTGGTGCGGGAGGCGAATTTCGCCCTTCCTGCTGGAAGGCGTTTCACCAGTGAGCATTTCATACAGCAAAACACCCAGGCTGTAGACATCGGTGGCTTCGTTCACAACCTGGTAGCTTATCAGCTCTGGCGCAAGATACGGAATCGTCTCGAGCGGCTGCCGTACTTCTGACCGGCTGCCAATGCGCTGTGCAAATCCAACTCCTTCGATGTAGGCTCTGCCCTGCGGGTCAATGAACACATTCGACGCCCTGATATCACCATGCACCAGGCTGCGTTCGTGAACTTTTTCCAGCGAGGCTACAATCGACTTTAGATACACCAGGGTCTCGCCTGGCGCAAGCGGCTCGTTTCCTCTTCGGTGAAGCAAGTCCGCCAACCTGGTTCGATTTGCGTTTTCCATTGCTGTTCCTCTTTTTCTTCTTCCTATTAGCCAATCGTAACACTAATCCATCTCTGCCTGTGTAAATACGACTTCCTCTTTACCCATCAACTTCTCCTGGATCTTCATGGCGATTAAATCCAGGTGCTTGATATTTGAAACATAATTTAGATTATCCGCAGGAACGGTGAGAATCGGGCAGAGGGCAAATCGCCCCACCCACTCTTCATACAACTGGTTGAGCTGTTCGAGATATTCCGCCGAAATCAGCTTCTCATAATCGCGGCCGCGCGAATGAACGCGTTTCAGCAAGGTCGGCACGGGGGCACGCAGGTAAATCACAAGATCGGGGAGGTAAGAACTCGACCAGGACCTGATAGAGCTCACGGTAAGCCTGGAAATCTCTATCGCCGATCAGTCCCTGCCGGAAAAGATTGGTGGCGAAAACTTCAGCATCTTCATACACACTGCGATCCTGGATGGCTGAAGTAGGGTGATCTAATAACTGCCTGTGCGAACGCAAACGACGAGTGAGAAAGAAGATTTGAGAGTGGAAAGCCCACTGGCGCATATCCTTGTAAAAATCTGCCAGATAGGGATTTTCTCCAACGGGTTCGAAGAAAGGCTCCCACTGCAGACGTTCGGACAGCAAAGCAACCAGGGTGGACTTTCCCACCCCGATGTTTCCGGCAACTGCGACGAACTTCTTCATACGTCTGGCTCCAGGAAGGCCACGGAACGCCCAGTTTCGGCGTCCATCACCAGCTCTAAATGGTGAGCAGGTCGAAAATCGGATACACGGATCAATCGCAGACACATCCCACAATCCCCATCGACAGACATGAATTCATCCAGACTGTTAGGGGTTTGATAAAAAAACTCGTGATTGAAGACAGCTCCTTCATCTTCCAGATAGATCGCCAGAGGGAATATATTCGATTCCACCAGGTCCTGGAAGAAATGCGTCCCAAATGAGGCTTCAGGAGCGCCGCCAATGTTTTTTCCAGTGAGCTCGACCAGAGCGCGGGTATGGTAAATGTCAGAGTAAGTGACCCGCACACCCAGGTCAGGATTATTCGTACCCCACCGTCCTGGTCCTACACAAATGAAACTTTCAGATCCCAGCTTCCCATTCAAGATGCTGACATAGCGCCCTAGATTAGCTCGAGAGGCAAGCGTAGGCAGCGCATAAAATTCCTCCGGCGGGATAAAAACCACATAGCGTATTCCGTTTATGCGCCCCTCAGGAGCCATGCGAGGTGTGGCAAAAATGATATCACCTTCGTTCAAATCCTGGGGCAACCGGCTGTCGCTCTCCTCAGGGTGGCTTTGCGGGCGGCACTGAAGGAGCGAGATTCTCCACCTCCGGCGCGGGACTTTCGGGTTCGAGGATTTCAAGGGTGAACTCGGTATCGACCGGCGAGTGGTAGTGTTTCTCCAGTATTTTCAGCATTGCTGACATGCGCCGGGCAAACGGCGTTCGACGCAGCAGCTCCTCGAACGTCAGCACCAGATTGTCCTTGTTGACCTCGCTGAGCAGGATGCGCATGCGGCGCCAGGTAATCCCCCTGGTCGACCTGGAAGATGTAGCGCAGAACGGGATACCTGGAATTCAATACCTCTTCGAACGGCACCGTCTTGAATTTATTTTCCAGCAGGTCGATCAAGTCGACATATTGCTGCGAGTAGTGGCGGATGGCCTTGGTGGAGGATTCAGGCCATAATAGTGGGTGGCTCAACGCCACCAGGCGCGGGTAATCGTTGCCGACCCGGTCTACTGCCCGGGTCCCCAGCCCCCAGACCAGGCGCACGAAACCGTCATCGCGCCGGATTTGCGGCGACCAGCGGTAGAGGTTGCGGCTGAAAGCCACCCCGGCAGCATGCGGCAGATAATAGCGGCCCTGAACGTTCTCCCTGCACCACCTGGATCAGGACTGCCATGCGCTCATCGTAATCCTGCAGCCCCTGGCCCGGCGGTAGAGCAACGCATCCGGGTTCAGCATGCTGGCGTAGATGCGGATGATGGCGCGGGTAAAATCCTGCAGGTTTTGCTCTGCATTGCCCTGGTTGGGGCAGAAATGGCTCTCGTATTTACCGGCAAAGGAAGTGCCGAAATTATCTTCCAGCAGGCTGGAGGAGCGCACGATCAGCGGCTGCTTGCCGATGCTCGTCCAGCAGGCTCGCGGAATTTCTCCAGGATATCGGCTGGAAATTCGCCCTGCAGGAATTCTTCCTGGATTTGCGGATAATCTGAGCGGATTTGCTCTTCGAGCTTGTATTTCTGGTCGCCCCACTGCATCAGCCCGTTCAGCGCCATGAAGGTGTAGGTCAGGTCGGCGCCGATGAAATACGATTCAGGCAGCTTGATGCAAGACCGAATTTCTTCGTCCGCCGTCTCCATCAGGATGCGGGCAGCCAGCAGCATCCCGGCCGATTTGCCGCCGATTTTGCCCTGCCCGATCTTGTGGGTGCGGATCTCGTTCAGGTCGGCGATGGTGAACCAATCCTTGGCGATTTTCACATAAGCCAGCTGGTCGCTGATCATGGTGCGGATCAGGACGACTTTGATCTCCCTGCAGGCGGGCTTCGTTGCTGGTGCGCTGCCCGGCGCGGCATTTTTTCGATCGCCAGCGCCTGCTCGAAGAGCATGTTCTGCGGCGCCAGCTCGGGGTTGAAGGAAATCTGCAGATCCTCAGCGCTGCGCCCGCTCGGCCAGTGTGTCGCGGACGATCTCTCGAACAGGTCGTAGGGCAGGTTGTAGGCGAAGTAAAAATCGGTCAGGTGGTCGCGCACCCGCGCCAGCCGGAGTTCCCAGATATCTGCCGGCTCTTCGGCAGAATGGATCGTGCAGCCCTTCCAGGGCCTGCGAGTGGATGGCTTTTCGCGCGCCTCGGCTTCGAAAGCCTGCTGGGTGATCATCACCGCGGCCGAACAGCTCCCGCCGCATGCGAGCCCGGATTTGCGTGCTCAGGATCGGGTACTGAGCCAGCGACAGGTAGATATGCAGGGTGCGGTCGGAAGAAGCCGGCGGCAGGGTCATGGTTCAACGATTAACTTAACAGAAATTTCGAGTTGTAAGGCGATGCCAGAAATCTGGAAGTTCAGCCCTTGACTCAACTGCCCAGGTGCATGGGCATGATCACGTGCAGGAACTCGCCGTGCATTCTCTTCAGCGCCTGACCGGGCGGAGCACGCCCGGGCTGGTTTCGGCGGTGGTCTCCAGGGCCACGTTGGGTGTGCGGATCACATCCAGCACTTCGCGCAGGAAGCGCACGTTGAACGCGATCAGCAGCGCCGGGCCTTCGATGCTGGCATCGACCACGTTCTGGTTGTAGCCCGTCTCCTCCGACTGCCCGGAGATTTCGACCGTGCCGGGTTTGCAGCTCGCCGCCGGGCTGATGTTCAGACCGGGCGATGTGCGAGCCTTCGCGGGCAAAGATCTCGGCCTGTTTGCAGGCTTTCAGGAAAGCCGCGGTGGAGAGCACCGCGCGCGTGTCGCAGCGGCGCGGGATGATCTGCTCGTAATCGGGAAAGTGCCTTCGATCAGCTGGGAGACCAGCTCGACATCGCTTCAGGCGGAAGATCACCTGGCCGCGGCCGGGAGGCAGCACCATCTTCAGCGACTGGTCGCCATCGCCTGACGATGCGCGCCAGCTCGCTCAGGGCGCGCGCCGGGATGACCGCCGTGATCGGGCTGCTCGACGGAGAGGAGAGCTCGGCCTTGCGCACCGACAGGCGGAAGCCATCGGCGGCTGCCATGGATGATCTGGTTGCCGCTCGACCGTCACCAGCACACCGGTCAGGACCGGGCGGGCGTCATCGCGTGGAGGCGGCAAAGACCACCTGCTGGATCATCTCCTTGAAATCGGCGACGTTCAGCTGCAAGCCCTGCGCAAGGTCGGCCACCGGCATCGGCGGGAATTCCTGGGCGTCGATGCACTTCAGATCGGTGGTGGAGGCGCCGCAGCGCACGTTCAGGGTCTGCGTGCGCACGGTCAGGGCCATATCGACCTGCTTGTCCGACAGAGTGCTCACCAGGTCGGTAAAAGTGCGCGCCGGAACGGTGGTCGAGCCTTCCTCCTGGATCTTGGCGCCGATCCAGCAGGTGATGCCCAGTTCCAGGTTGGTAGCCGACAGGCGCAGGCGGCCTTCATCGGTGGCGACCAGGATATTTGCCAGGACGGGCAGGGTGCTGCGCGGGGAAACGGCGCGGAAACGATGCTCAGGCCATGAGCCAGGTTCTCTTGCAGGACGGTTACTTTCATAGCGGCGTCCTCTCTCTTCTGAAGGGTGATGTTAAGCGATTCGCTGTGATTTTACCATTAGAAGTGGGCGACCTCATGATTCAATATCTGGTCAGTCTCTCCCCAGGCCATCGCCCATATCGTACAGGAAGGGTCCCAGCAGCGGCAGCAGCAGGATCAGCAATCCCCAGCCTACCTGTGCCAAAGATCGAATCGCAGCCCCTGAAGTAGACCAGCGCCAGCAATGCCATCCGCCAGCATCACGACCATCAAAAGCCCTCTCAGAAGTTCGGCGTTGAGCTCACATTCCTGCCTCGCCTTACATCCAGCCGCGCAGCTCCATGGCCGTGACAACCCGCTTGATCGCCACCATGTAGGCCGCATCGCGCATGTAGACCTTCTCGGCTTCGGACATCTCGAGCACGCTGTTGAAGGCCTGGGTCATCTTGGTGTCCAGGCGCTGCAGGACTTCTTCGCGTGTCCAGTAGTAGTTCATGTCGTTCTGGACGCTCTTCGAAGTACGAGACCGTAACGCCGCCGGCGTTGCACAGGAAATCGGGGATCATGAAGACGTTGTTCTGCTTGAAGACTTCGTCGGCCTCGGGGGTGGTCGGGCCGTTGGCGCCCTCGGCCACCAGGCTGCACCCGGTCGCTGATGCGTTTGACGGTCTCGGCGTTGATCTGGCCTTCCAGCGCGCCGGGGATCAGCACATCCGCATCCTTGGTGATCCAGGCATCGGCGTCCTCGATCACATAGCCGGCTGCTATGGGCTTTTTCCTTGTCGATCGAGCCGTACTGGTCGGTGATCGACTGCAGGAAGCGGGCATCGACGCCTTCGGCGTGGCTGACGGTGTACGGCCTGGCGGTCATCGCGGTCCCAGTAGGAGACGCAGGCGACCTTGCCCGCCCAGCATTTCGTTGAAGCCGATGGCGGCGTACTGCGAGACGTTGCCAAAGCCCTGGATGGCGGCGACGGATTTGGTCGGGTCCAGCTTCAGGTGCTTCATGGCCTCGCGCACGGTGTAGATCACGCCGAAGCCGGTGGCTTCGGTGCGACCCAGCGAGCCGCCGCCGCCCACCGGCTTGCCGGTGATCACGCCGGGGGTGTACTGGCCGACCAGCTTGGAATATTCATCCATCATCCAGCCCATCATCTGCGGGGTGGTGCCCACGTCCGGGGCGGGCACGTCCTGGCGCGGGCCGATGTTGCGCCACATCTGGCCGACCCAGCCGCGGCACAGGCGCTCCTTCTCGGCTACCGACAGCGTTGCCGGGTCGACCGGAACGCCGCCTTTGCCGCCGCCCAGGGGGATATCGGCCACGGCGCATTTCCAGGTCATCCACATTGCCAGGGCGCGCACGGTGTCGAGAGTTTCCGCCGGGTGGAAGCGGATGCCGCCCTTGTTCGGGCCGCGGGCATCGTTGTGCTGCACGCGGTAGCCGAAGAATACGCGGATCGAGCCGTCGTCCATGCGCACCGGGATCTGAAATTTGAATTCCCGCGCCGGCCAGCGCAGGATCTCGGCCACCTGGGGGTCCAGGTTCAGCTGTCGAGCAACCTGGTCGAACTGCGCTTGCGCCATCTGGAAAGCATTGATCAGTTCTGTCATTTAAAGATTCTCCTTTTTTATGATTTTGGTTTAGAATATAAACGGGCACCCCGGACCGGGTGCCCGCTCTGATTGTTTTATGCTGAAGCAGGTTGCTGGAAATTCATCTTTTTTCACTCTCCAGTACAGAGGTTGGATAACGGTATCAGAAGAACGGTATGAACGTGATCAAGTTGTCATCTTTAGAGCTGGCGTTCAAATTCTGCAGCGCTTCCAGCTCCTGCTGCACCACCTGCGGGTTGGCCTTGCCTCCACGCCTGGCGCATCACCTGTCCGAACAGCCACCGCGCCACGCCTTCCTTACCGCCCAGATAGGTGGCGACCTGCTCCGGGTTGGCCCGCAGGACCTCGGCGACCAGGCCGGCGATCTGGCCCGGCGTCGGAGACCTGGCGCAGACCGCGCCGTTCGACGATCGACCTCAGGGCCGCGCCGCTTTCGAACATTTCAGCGAGGACGCTTTTGGCGCTGTTCTGGTTGATTTCCCCTGAGTGGAGCTCAGCAGGCGGGCCAGGAATCCTGGGCGGTACGCAGCAGTTTTCGATGCTCGATACCAGCTGTTCAGCAGGCCAAACAGGTCGCCCGTGAAATCCAGTTGGCGACTACTTTGGCAAGCCTAGCTCTGGCGGGACAGCCGCAGCGCACCGCTCGAAATAATCAGCTACCGCGTGGTTCAGCGGTCAGCACACCGGCGTCATAGGCACTCAGATCGCATACTCTGTCATCGGAAGCGGTCAACCTCTTCTGCCCGGGCAGCTCGGGCAGGCTGGCTTGGACCTGCTCCACCACGTCCGGATCGCCACCAGGGGAGGCAAGTCCGGCTCGGGAAAATAGCGGTAGTCGTCTTCGGCCTCTTCCTTGCTGCGCTGGACCAGGGTGATGCCGCGAGCTTCGTCCCAGCCGCGCGTCTCCTGCATGACATTTCCGCCACCTGCGATGCAGCTCAACCTGGCGCTTGATTTCATAGGCAACGGAGCGCTCCAGGGCGCGGAAGCTGTTCAGGTTCTTGATCTCGGTACGGGTGCCCAGCTCGGAGCTGCCATGCGGGCGCACGGAGATATTAGGCTCGATGCGCAGCACGCCCTTCTGCATATCACCCGAATTGACACCCAGGCAGCGCAGCAGCGAGCGCAGCGCCATTGCAAACAGACGCACCTCTTCCGCGGAATGCATGTCCGGTTCAGTGACGATCTCCAGCAGCGGCACCCCCGCCCGGTTCAGGTCAACCAGGGAATAAGCGTTCCATTCTCAGCAACATGGGTCAGTTTGCCGGTGTCTTCTTCCAGGTGCACGCGGCGGATGCGCACACTGGCGCTCGCCGCTGGAGGTCGAAATCGCCAGGCACCCATTGCGCGCCAGCGGCTGCTCATACTGCGAAATCTGGTAACCTTTGGGCAGGTCGGGGTAGAAATAGTTCTTACGGGCAAAGATGCTGACAGGCGCAACCTGGCATTCCAGCGCCGCTGCCACCCGCAGCGCATACTCCACTGCCTTGTGGTTGACCACCGGCAGATGCCTGGCATACCTGCACAGACCGGGCAGACGCGCGGTGTTCGGCTCAGCGCGGGTTAATCGACCACCGGGCAGCTGCAGAACATCTTGGAGCGCGTTCCCAGCTCGGCGTGGGTTTCCAGCCCGATGACCGCTTCGTAATTCCAATATGCTGACCTTATCCGTACGCGGCTGACGAAATCGCTCCAGACGCGTACAGTGCCTCTTCAATCTTCTCGTAAGCCGTGGCGTAGGAGCAGCGCACGAAACCCTCCCCTCCTGCGCCGAAAGCTGAGCCCGGCACTACCGCCACACGCTCTTCTTCCAGAGCTTTTGGTCGAGAAAGTCTCTTCGTCCATGCCAGTCACCAGCGTGTTGGGGAAAGCATAGAAAGCGCCGCGCGGCTCGAAGGTCGGCAACCCCAGCCGGTTGAAACCGCTCGACGATCAGCCTGCGTCGCCGGTCGTACTCGCGCGACCATCTGCTCTACATAAGGCTTGCCGGACTCGCAGCGCCTCCAGGGCAGCCGCCTGCGCCATGGTGGGAGCGGACATGATCGTGTACTGGTGAATGCGCAGCAACCCTTGAGGATCTCAGCGGGTGCAGCAGCAAAACCGATGCGCCAGCCCGTCATGGCGTAGTCTTTCGAGAACCCACCCAAAGTCAGGGTACGATCCCAGGCACCCGGGAGGGCGGCAAAGCTGACGTGCTGCCAGCCATAGACTAACTGGTCATATATCTCATCGGAAATGACGATCAAATCGTGGCTCTCGGCAATATTCACAGACTTCCTGCAGAGTCTCACGGGAAGCCACCGCGCCGGTCGGGTTGTTGGGGTAACCCATCAGGATGGCCTTGGTGCGCGGGGTGACGGCTGCGGACAGGGCTTCCAGGTTGGGCTGGAAATTATCTTCAACCCGGCTGGGTATCTCAACAGGTATGCCGCCTGCCAGGATCACCTCTGCCTGGTAGGCGACAAAACAGGGTGTGGGGATCAGGACTTCCTCTCCCGGTTCGAGGATCGCCGTCAATGCCAGGTACAGCGCTTCCGAGACTCCAACGGTAATCGACGATTTCGCTCAACGGGTCGTAGACGACGCCATACAGTCGCTGCAAGTGCCCAGCCATCTCCTGGCGCAATTCCAGCACGCCAGCGTTGGAGGTGTAATGGGTTTCACCGCGCTGCAGGGAGTGGATGCCGGCCTGCATGATGGGTTCAGGAGTGCTGAAATCCGGTTCTCCAATGCCTAACGAAATCACGTCTTTCATGGTTGCGACGATGTCGAAAAACTTGCGGATGCCAGAGGGTTTCAAAGTGGCCACACGCTCGGCCAGGAAACTTCTTTTCACATCGACTCCTGTCATGGGGATTTCCTTTCAAGCATTTTTATTTTTTTGGGGTTTAAGATTGACTAACCTGCCAGGAATTTTCATTCTCATCATAATACAAATTAAATACCATAAAATCTTCCGTCTTCACCAGGAAGCGCCTGCCTTCGGGTGTACGCCAGCGAGCCAGTATCTCGATAATTTCAAAGCGCCGGCCCTGCCAAATCAAGGCGAGCGGGCGTTCAGCATAGTCGCTGTCTGAGCGGCAGAATACCGGATAACTCACCCCATCATAAGATGACCTCTGTATTATCTCCGGCGTTGATGGTGCTGGCACGCCGCTGCAGCAATGCCTTTCGTCCGACCAGTGAGCGATCCAATATGACGCCCGAGGTCTCGGCTTCTTCTTCCAGGATCGAGTCCTGGACAATGCTGTGTTCCACCCGGCAGCCGGCTCCGACCGAGACAAACGGGCCGATGATTGAAGTTTCTACATGCGCGGTAGGGTGAACGAAGACGGGTGATACAATGACATTGCCTTTTCGGCGGGCGGCTTTTGAGCTGTTGTCGTGACCGTTCAATAGAAGGTAACGGTTGGTTTCAAGCAGCGCTTCAGGAGTGCCCGCGTCCAGCCAGGTATCCACTGAATATGTTTTCATTTTCAGACCATGCTCAAGCATGATGTTAATGGCATCCGCCAG
The DNA here is from genome assembly GCA_963698765.1 of uncultured Chloroflexia bacterium. GTDB lineage: Bacteria > Chloroflexota > Anaerolineae > Anaerolineales > UBA4823 > CAVOSB01. The sequence goes on along the minus strand of CAVOSB010000023.1, from coordinate 11,079 downwards.
GAAGTACTCCCCTTTGAGTTGCAGCCCGCGCTGCATCTGCTCGTCAATTGCCTCCAGCAGCCGTTCGGCTTCCTTGAAATAATAGAAACCCACAACAGCCAGGTTATTATTCATGTTCTGGGGTTTTTCGATCAGGCGGGTTACACAGCCATCTTCCCCAATTACAGCCACTCCAAAACGGCGCGGGTCCGGTACCGGCTTAACCCAGGCTACCGCATCAGCGGACTGATCTTTGAGCAGCGAAAGCTCGGTTTTGATCAGTGTATCTGCAAAAACGATCAACATCGGGCCACACAGGTACTCTTGTGCTAATTTGACCGCATGAGACTGCCCGAGCGGATCTTCCTGCACGATATAACGCACACGGAGATTGGGGTGGTGCAGACGCATATGCTCTTCGATTTGATCGCCAAGGTAACCGACGATATTGATGACTTCAATATCATCCGGATTCGGTAATGAAGAAAGGCTCTCCAGCACATGATCCAGAACGGCTTTTCCGGCTACACTCACCAGCTGTTTGGGTTTGCTCCAGGTATGCGGCCTGAGGCGCGTCCCAAGACCCGCCATCGGTATAACTACTTTCAGGGTCTGGTCTCCCATGGAAGAATATTCTCCCTTCAAAAATTCATCTAATTCTATATTGTTATTATAACGTCCTGTTGGGGTGATGAACGGCTCACAATGGACAATCCCCAATTGGGATCAGTTGGTAACGATGCCCTCAAAACCGGACAATGATTATTGCTTGAGCTGCGAAGTTGTATTAATCCCTTTCAAGGTCTACGATGGCTGCTTCTATATAACTTACAGCTTCTCCTAAAGTCTCCTGATCGAAGGCCAATTTTGTTCCTGCCGCCAGGTATAAATCCGGGAGGGAGGCAGTTCCACCCAAGCTTAAAGCAAGTCGATAACGATTTAATGCACCCGCTGGATCCTGGATTGAATTCCGCCAGACCTGCACGGCACCCAGCTGGGCCAGGCCGTATTCGACGTAATACAGTGGGGCACGAAAGATGTGCTGTTTGCGATGCCAACCGGTCATGGCCTGGATGTCCAGGCCGCTCCAATCCACAGCCGGGAAAAACCGCAGCCATAATTCCAGCCATTTCGCGTCACATGTGACAGGATCTGAAGCCAGGTCATGGTGAGTGTAGACCCAATGCTGGAATGCATCGACAACAGCCATATACGGCCAGAAAAGCAAGATGTGCTCGAGATGCGAAATTTGGAAGCGCCGCACATCTGAGGGGTCATAAAATCCACCCTTCTCAGCGGAGAGGAAGGGGTATGCCAACAATTCCATCGCCATCGAGGCGACTTCAGCAAATTCCAGGCCGACGATGCGCTGCTGCATATAGGGCAGCTTTAAAGCGCTCAAAATTATGAAAAGCGTGCCCTAATTCATGCAGCAAGGTGCGCACATCGCTGGAACGACCGACGGCGTTCATAAAAATGAAGGACCGGCGAGTGACCGGGAAACCCGTACAGTAACCGCCAGGGGCTTTTCCCTTACAATTCTGGAGATCGAGATAGCCTTCATCCAGCATCAAGCGGTAGTATTCAGCCAACTGCGGATCAAGATTGGTAAAAATGTCCGCACAACGGTCCTGTAAATCCGAAGGATTCCCATAGGTGGGCAAGGCGGGAATTTCCAACGGATATAAATCCTGGTCGAGATCCCACGGGCGCAAGGAGTCCAATGCCAGCCGACGACGGTGTTTTTCGTATACCCGCGAGGCAGCAGGTACTACGACACTCTCGATCGCACCTTGAAATTCCTGGCTGTCGGTCGGGGAGTAATCCTGGCGCAGCATTTGCTTCCAGCGGAATTCAAGGTAGCCGGATTCCCCACTGTTGTGTGCCAGATTTCCGCGCAGCAGCATGAACTCGACCCATAACCTGTTTAATGCAGGCCGGTCTTCCAAGTTGCGTCCGTTCGCCAAATGCCAGATTTTTGCTCGAGTTGGACAGTCTTGATTATCTCCTGCCTGGCGCAGCTGCTGCAAAGTCAACTCCTGCCCGTTCCATAGCACGGTCTGCTCAGCGATGATCTTATTGTAGCGGGAGACTAACTTGTGCTCCTGGGTAAGCAAGGACAGGTTTTCAGGGTGGAACAGCGCTGCCCTCCAGGCGAATTTTACTGAGAGGAACTTCGAAACCCGCCGGCACCAATCCAGAGGCGAGCAGTTTTTCCTTTAGCCTCTGGTTAGCAGCCTGGGAGGCGGGATAAATTCCATCCAGGAAGTCGTTATAACGTTTCTCGGCCTGCACATCGGATGTATCCAGGTCAACGGTAGCACGCAAGCGGGCATGAGTTTCGATCAACAGGTCACCCAGCCTGGTCCAATCCCGCAGCCAGGCATCGACATTGGTGATATCCAGAGGGCGCGATTCCAGATTTTTATAGTACGGCTCGACCCTGGTCCAGGCCCAATCCATAAAGGAATTTATTTCAGAAGGGAGATTTGAGAACAACTTTTAGTCCTTTAATTAGCTATTCGTAAATAGAGGCTTTCGCAAGTGCCAATCGGTGATACCCTGGTAGGCGCAGGCGATCCTGAGCGGCGTCTCCTCGCAGAAGCAAGGACCCATCAGCTGGGCGCCTACAGGCAGATCCTGCTGGTCGAAACCGACGGGAAATGCCAGGCCAGGGATGCCGGCAAGATTGGCTGGCAGGGTGAAAATATCCTGCAGGTACATGGCAAGCGGGTCGTCGGTGTGTTCGCCTATGCGAAAGGCGGTGGTAGGTGCAACTGGGGCAGCGATCACATCCACCTGCTCAAAGGCACGCGAAAAATCCTGCTCGATCAAGGTACGCACTCGTTGAGCTTTTCCATAGTATGCATCGTAGTAGCCTGCTGAGAGCGCATAAGTGCCCAACATAATCCGGCGTTTTACTTCCAGCCGAACAGCTCGCCGCGCGTGCGCCGGAAAACGTCCCACATCGTATCAGCTGGCAGGCGCGGTCCGTAGCGGATGCCATCGTAGCGCGCCAGGTTGGCGGAGGCCTCGGCGGGAGCGAGAAGGTAGTACACCGGCAGTGCATATTCTGTATGCGGCAGGCTGACAGGAATCAACTGCGCTCCATTTACCTCCAGCAGGGAGAGGAAGCTGCGCAGTGCACTCTCAACTTCCGGTTGAATTCCGGGGATAAAGTCTCATCCGGGATGCCCGCCCTCAGGTCACGAAAAACACTGTCCAGGCCCGATTCACAATCGACCGGTGGAACTGGGCGATCTGCTGAAGTCGCATCGCGCCCGTCATGACCGGCGATAACCGAGAAGATCACAGCCACGTCGGCTGCCTGGCGAGCGAGGGCGCCGACTACATCCAGTGATGAACCATAGGCAACCAGACCATCACGCGAAACCCGCCCATAGGTAGGTTTTAATCCGGTTATTCCGCAGAAGGAGGCCGGCTGTCGAATGCTCCCACCTGTATCTGTTCCTAATGCAGCGGGCAGGAGGCGCGCGGCAACCGCGGCGGCGCTGTCCTCCACTCGGCCTCCCGGCACTCGATAAAAATTCCAGGGATTGTGGGTAACCCCGTAAGCCGAGTTTTCGGTCGACGAGCCCATGGCAAACTCATCCGTATTGGTCTTTCCCAGGATGACGGCTCCGGCCTGTAAAAGACGTTCGACCGAGGTGGCGTGGTAGGGCGGCTGAAAATTCTCAAGTATGAGAGACCGCTGGTGCAGCGCACACCCCGCACGCAAAGGACGTCTTTTATCCCCAAAGGGATGCCCAGCAAAGGAGGCAACATATCCCCTGCCGTTTTCGCGCTTTCACGAAGCGCTGGTCAGCCTGGTCGGCCTGTACGAGCGCTAATTCAGGTGTGAGGGTGATGAAGGAATGCAGGGAAGGCTCCAAAAGTGCAATGCGATCCAGGCAAGCCTGGGTGAGCTCACGGCTGGAGAACTCGCCTGCACGGAGAGCTCGATTGGCTTCTGTTAAAGTGAGGTCTGTCAGTGAGCGCAATGGATGTTCCAGGTTTTGGGAACGCCAGGGCTTATGGTTGGCAATCTTTGAAACTCATTCAAAAACGGGAGGGAGGCGAAACTGATCCTGTTCTTTATGCGGCGCATTCCGCAAGAGCTCCTCCAGTGACAGACCTGGTCGGGGTTCGTCTTCTCTCAGAATCAATTCAGGGCTGATAACGCTGGATGTTGGCTCAACTTCTTCCGTATTCACTTCCTGAAGCCGGCGGAAATGATCCGGAAACCGCGGAGAGCTGCCGTCGAAATTGCTTTTTTTCCACGGGTTTCAGATCTAGACGAGCCAACTCTGCGAAATATTCGACATCTTCAATTGTCAGAGGCATTTAAAAAATTATAACACCGGGCATTACCATTCAGCGGTATACCAGAGCAGGTATTGCTCGAGGTGTTCTTTCCAATTGATCTCATCATGGTATCCGGAAAACATGTGGTACTCGTGCGCAATGCCTCGCTCGTTTAGCAACCCCTCAAACCAAAAAGCAGCCTGCATGATCTCGGGGCGATCTTTATCACCAATATCCATGCAGATGCGCGGTAATGATGAGCGAGGAATGGCGTCCAACAAATCCCGCATGTGCTGTGCGTCTTCGTAAAAAATTGCCGGACTGTGAGCTCCCAGCGCACCGAATAACATCCAGTAGTTTAGCGCCAGGTGCACAGACCAGCCTGCACCACGCGATAATCCCCTACCACGCGGGATAAACGCTCAGGTTTCGTGCGGTAGATGCGATCGATCAAAGGCATCAATTCTTTAATAATCACTTCGCCAAACTGCAACTCGGAAGGCTGCCCACCATAGCGGTCGCGTGGCATCACAATCAACAGCTCCGGGATTTGACCGGAGGCAATCAGACGGTTGGATTTATCATCAATGCCCATGCGATCCCACTGGTCGTCAGTAAAGCTTTGACCATGCATCAAATAAAGCACGGGATAACGGTCTTCTTGATTTACTTCATAACAAGGCGGAAGATAGACACGATATTCGAGGGGCAGTTTCAACACCCTGGACTGGTAGGAGGCAGTAACGATTTTCCCGCCTTTCATGATGCACGGCGTTTCGGTGGGAATACCTGCCAGCTCCGTGGCGATAATAGGAAGGGTGGTGGCATTCACCTGCGCCGGGCTGGTGCTCGTCCATGAAGCACCAGTGGAGGGATTTGCTCCGAACTCGTTTTGCTGCGTAGGTGTGGGAGTAGAAATGATTTCCCGGGTGAGAGTGGGGGTGGGGGTGACTGCAGGGGCGGTCTCTTTCATTCCGGGACTCTCCGGCGTGCGGGGAAGACAGGAAGACAAGACCAACCACAAACCCAGAACCAGAAATAATAAATGGCGACGGTTCAACACAAGCCACAATTGTATCGCAATAGATCAAGAAACCTGCAGACTACAATCCGGGCAGTGCAACAAGAATTCGATTCAAAACAGGTGCTTTTTTTATAAATCGCAAATAACCCCCATGATTAACGAATATTCCAGATGCAAATAACCCGGCTGGAGAGACCTGGCTTAACGCTGCTCAACTACAAACTTGATGGCAGTCCATATTTTATCCTCGATCTCCACATCAACGAACTCAGGCATGAATACGATATCGTAACCGTCTTCTTTTAGATCTCCTCTGGCAAGAGCCAGGGCTTTTACCGCCTGATTCACCGCAATTGCGCCGATGGCCTGCACTTCTGCTCGCTTGTTTTCACGAAATACTCCTGCAATGGCGCCCGCCACGGCGGAGGTGCGAGAAGTGCCTGATACTTTGATGATGCTCATTTTCATCCTCCCCGGCGAAATACTACCTGGTAGCTAAGGTACAATCCTTTCTGACGCCATATTAAGAATTGTACAGGATTTTCAGGTTGGAAGCAAGACAAATTGCTGAATAATCCTTCGAATTTACGTGGATTTGTTGTAAACTATCAGAAGGAAGCCACATCGCAGCAGCAGGGAGTGAATATGGAATCATCAAATTTCACCGATCTAGATACATCCACGCGCATCCTCCTGGGCCCCGGACCGAGCGCAGCTGCACCCAGGGTGCTGAGGTCCATGGCCACCCCACTGCTCGGGCACCTGGATCCTGAATTCCTGGCAGTGATGCAAGAGGAGCAAGAACTACTGCGTTATGTATTCCAGACAAAGAATGAGATGACTATTGCGATCCAGGGCACCGGCACTGCGGGCATGGAAGCTGCACTATGCAACTTCATCGAGCCAGGAGATCGGGTATTGGTCGCAATCATTGGCTTTTTCGGAGAGCGCCTGTTCGAGATGGCTGGCCGCTATGGGGCGCAGGTTGACCGCCTGGAAAAGCTATGGGGGCAGGTTTTCGAACCAGCTGAGATTGCCGCAGCCTTAAAGGCAAATAACTACAAGCTGGTGGCTCTGGTACACGCCGAAACCTCAACTGGAGCACAGCAGCCAGGGATTGCCGAAATCGCCCAGGCAGCCCATCGCAGTGGTGCGCTGCTGGTGCTGGATACAGTCACATCCCTGGGAGGCATCCCGGTTGAAGTCGACGAGTGGGGGGTGGATGTGGCCTACAGCGCAGCGCAAAAATGCCTGTCATGCCCTCCTGGACTGGCTCCTTTGACAGTCAGCCCGCGGGCGATGGATGCGCTTCACGGACGAAAGACCCCGGTAGGAAACTGGTACCTGGACCTGAACGGACTTGAGAAATACTGGCACGCACCTCACTCTTACCACCACACCGCTCCCATCAGCCTGCACTATGCGTTACGCGAAGGGCTGCGCATGGCTCTGGAAGAAGGCCTGGAAAAACGCTTCTCCCGACACCGCCAGAACGCAGAGCTGCTGTGGGAAGGATTGGATGGATTGGATTTACCGCCGCTTATTCCCCATTCTTATCGCCTGCCTTCCCTGACCACTCCACAACTACCGCCTTCAATCCAGGAAGCAGGACTGCGCCGGCGTCTGCTGGTGGAATACAACATTGAAATCGCCGGAGGGTTCGGACCTCTGGCAGGTAAAATATGGCGCATCGGCTTGATGGGTTACAGCAGCCGGCGTGAGAATGTCGTTTTGCTGCTCAGCGCCCTGGAACGGTTAATGCGAGCATAAACCACCATGTCGCGTTGGATTGGCTTTCTGATAGCTATCGCCGCTGGAATAGGCCTCGGATTGGTCTACGGCTGGGTGATCAATCCCATCGAGTACGTGGATTACCTCCCCGGTACGCTTAAATTCGACTATAAGACGGATTATGTCCTGATGGTCGCCGAGACCTATCGTGTGGAAGGCGACCTGCCCGCTGCTGCCCGCCGTTTAGCCCTGCTGCAGGAGATGCCGCTCAGCGACCTGGCCTTTCGAGCACTGCTGTTCGCCCAAAGAGTTGGGTATTCCGATGGCGACCTGGCGCAGCTGGAAGAGCTTCACCGGGCGTTAATGACTTATGACTTTTCCTCGGAGACCAGCGCTCCGCCGCCAGAAGCACTTCCAACCGGTAACACCCCTCCAGAATTCTCGCCAACCGGGCAGGAGACGGCATCGCCATGAGAAAGAAGCAAGGGCACTGGTACCTGTTAACCGGGATCCTGATAGGTTTTCTTGCCGGCCTGGTCATTGCCTGGATTATCCAACCAGTCGAATATACCGACACTTCCCCGGCCTCTTTACAACTCACTTATAAGGATCGTTACCGGGTTTTGATTGCTGCAGCATACGCTGCCAGCGGCGACCTGGTGCGGGCTAAAGCACGACTGGAATTGTTGGGGAACAGAGGATCACCTGCAAGCGCTGACGGAACAGGCACAGCGCACTCTGGCAGAAGGGAGTTCGCCAGAAGAAGCGCGCGCTTTGAGCTTGCTGGCTTCGGCGATGGGACAGGCTCCAGCGGGTCAACCAGGAGCGATCACACCGTTTCCAACTCTACCAGAGGCGCCTGCTTTACTCACACCAGCCGAAGATGCGGCTGAAACCAGCAATCCACCCCAAACCACACCCTGATTTCAGAGGATTGAAGAGCCTGATCTGAAGCATGAGGGGATAGCAATTCAGTCCTTCGCAGCTTTCCCTGGTGCCTTCAAGGGACCCACAAAGTGCGGGCGGATTGTGGAAAAAGCTACACGCACTTTACAAGTACGCTGTTTGGGGATTGAACGGCGGAGAATCGATTGCAATGACTGACAAAAATCAATAATAGTCAAATGTCCCGGAAAAACAGGTCAAATGTCGCTTACCTGCAAAGGAGGGTTCAGGTAAAGTAAGGTGAAGTTGAACCAGGTGATTTATTCGGTTTTATTGTTTGCAGTCTGGAGGCTGGTATTAAAAATCGTACTTGATCGACGGACCTGTGGGTGCTGGGACGCTCCTTGCGAAACTCACTTTGGCTGGGATTTCTTGCGGGAGGAAATCGAACCCATCGATTGCACGGTGGAGATCATCGATGACGGGAAACCGGAGCGTACTTTCTTGTCCTCGACCGGGATGGATTTGGAAAGGTGCTGGTGGTGGACGACAGCAATCGAGAAGAGGCACACAATTCCTGGCGAACTGCCTGGGAAAGACAGCAAGGAGCAGCCAGAAAACAGTAAAATGATGAGAATGGCCTGGCTGAGGGCGATCACCAGGCAAATGGCAAAGGTACCTGGTTTAAGGCGCTGCGGGGATTAACTGCGCCCAGTTATCCCCACGATCAGAACGATATCCACCGACTTCGCCAAATCGAGCGTATGCCGGATTCGCAAATCACTGATCTGCATCATTTCCACCAGGTATTTTACGGTGAGGGCTTCCGAAAAAAATTCGATCTCTGAATAAACCTTAGCCCCATCCGCGTTGCTGGTCTCGGTGACGTTTATCCCTTGAGCTTTCAAATAATCTGCTGCGTGCCGCCATCCCGGGATGGTGCTGCCGTTAAGGACCGCTACACGAGCGCCCTCCTGCTGGAGCAGCTCTGCAGCGGGCAGCTCAGCCGACAGCGGGCTGATTGGTCCTCCGTGGAGAAAATATCGTCTCGCAGCACCCTGATTTTCTCGTGATTGGCTTGAGCACATCCTGCTCTCCATCTGGTGATTGGGCAAAGGCGACCTGTTCGGAACCAATAGAAGCCTTCTTGATTTCCTCTACTGGAATTTGCGAACCCAGCCAGGCAAGCTTAACGACCTGATCCAGAGTCAGGTTGGTGCGAATCCCCCAGGAAAGCTCGTCGTACAGAACCGGGGCACTGGTGATCAAGCGAGGGAGATTGCCTACTTCCAGGACACCATCCCGATTTTGCCAGGACGACTTGCTGCTGGCGCAGGGCACGGTCAAAGTCGCCCCCTTCGGTTTTGCACGCCCGGGCATAGGCCAATGCCAGCTCACCGTTGAGTGTCTGCCGGCCGGGTTTGAGAAAATCTTGGTGTTATTATCCTTCAGTGGATCGACCTTTATCTTCTCCTTGATATCCAGCTTGACTCCGCCGATTTCGTCAATAAAGCGGATGAAAGCCGAGAATCGATCTGGGCGTAATAATCCACCGGCACTCAGAGAAAAAGCCTCCACGGTATCGGTGGCAAGCTGTGGACATCCACCTGGGAGATTATTGCCTTCGGCCAACATATATGCCGTATTGATGCGCCCGTAGTCGAAACCCGGGATATAACCGACCAGCGGGTCGCGTGGGATCAGAAATCATACCCGCCTTGAGGTTGACTGGATCGAGGGTGAAGAGAATTCGTCGGTATCCGTGCACAAAGGTCCTACACCGGAGCTCCAATAGCGATAATCCAGACCCATCACCAGCAAGGAACGCGATCGGCCCCGTCCCATAGAACCGGCTGGGGACCAGTGACCGGATCCAGCGGGACTTCAAGATCAGTGCCCGGTTGTTCACCGACACCGGGTGTTGGAGTGGCTTCCTGAATAGTGACACCTGGCAGGCTGGTCATGCTCCAGGATGCCACCATGCCGCGTATAAGTCGGGGAAGGGTAAAAAAGCTGTCATCACCGCTGCAATGCCAAAGGCCACCCATAAGACCAGCTTCATGCGTTTGGAGCACCCAGGAGTTTCCGGCAGTGTTTTCAGTTTGTTTGATATCCATAATTTTATGTGACCGGGCTAACCCCAGGTTTTCCCGGCAGCGGTCGCGATTATATCACGGTATAATCTAGGCGCATGTCGCCCAGCAGGCTTCATACTTGCAGTTAATCTTTTCCTAATCAGGTAAATTTTCGCCAGAGACCGGTATTTTCCTGCTTTATAGATATGGCACTGCTTTCTGCTTCAAACCTTTCCAAATCCTTTGGACCAGTTGACTTATTTCAAGGCATCACGCTGAGTGTCCCTCACAGCGCACGCATTGCCATTGTTGGCCCGAATGGGGTAGGAAAATCGACTCTTCTGCGCATTTTGCTGGGGCTAGAAGAGGCCAGCAGCGGAACTGTTCAGAGGGCCAGGAACTTTAAGACCGGATACCTTCCACAGGAAGCCAGCCTGACCGGAAAAGCTACGCTGTGGGAGGTTTGCCTGGAAGCCATGGAAGACCTGCGCATCAAGGAGAGTGAGCTGGCAGACCTGGAAGCGGCGATGGCGAATCCCGAGCAGGCCGAAGTAGCCCTGGAACGCTATGGCAAGCTTCAACGCGAATTTGAAAACCAGGGCGGATATACTTATGAAACTCGCATCCGCATGGTGCTGTCAGGATTGGGCTTCGATGCCAGCGACTTCACCCGCCCAATTCCGCAGCTGTCCGGAGGACAACGCACCCGCGCCTACCTGGCTAAACTGCTGCTTTCCAGTCCTGACCTGCTCATCCTGGATGAGCCGACAAATCACCTTGACATCGCTGCAGTTGAATGGCTTGAAGGGTATATGAGCCAGTGGGAAGGGGCAACCTTATTGGTCTCCCACGATCGTTATTTTCTCGATAAGGTCGTCGACCATATCTGGGAAATGAGCCAGAATGGGATCGAAGTATACCGGGGTACTTACACTGCGTATGTCCAACAACGGCAGGATCGCTGGGATTTGCGACAGCAGATTTTCGAGACCGAAGTTAGCCGCCTGGAGAAAGAGCTGGATTATATAAAACGCAATATTTCCGGACAGAATGTTTCCCAGGCCAAAGGAAAACTGAAGA
>CAVOSB010000022.1:0-39888 GCA_963698765.1 uncultured Chloroflexia bacterium | reverse complement strand
TAAAACGAAGGAAACAGAAATGGAAAAGCGAATGGATGCGTTTGGGATTGGCTAAATTATTAGGTTTACATTTCACGATAATATGGAGTGGGAAGTAAATGAAAAAACCTAACAAGCAGCTGCACCGGTGCGGTGGCCACTTCGATGGCTCGACCATGCTCCTGTGGCCGGGTGGGGCAGATGGGCGGGGTGTTCTCTTGAGTGGAGACACAATGTACGTGGCTCCCGATCGCAGGCACGTCTCCTTCATGTACAGCTACCCGAACTTCATCCCCCTCCCGGCAGTAGCTGTTGACCAAATCGTTGAGGTCGTCAGGTCATTGAAATTCGATCGCATCTACGGCCATTTCTTCGATCTAGAGATCGAGTCAGATGCCAAGCAAGTCGTGGAGAGATCTGCTGATCGATACAAGAGGGCGATCGGATCCGCCAACCAGGCTACATGAAGCAGCCTAAGAACTCGAGTCCATTGGGCAGCAACAGTTCAAGCAAAAGGAGAGCTTGATGATCACAAATAATGAAAAGCCCCGCTGGACGTTTTACCTAACCTGGATCCTGCTTACCTGCATTTGCATCCCGATCGCCTTTATGCTCAGTTTTGCCATCCTGGCAGTCATCATATATTTTACCGGTGACATCATCTATGTGAATGGGGTGCGCCATATCACGGAAGATTATTTGTTTATGTATATCTTTATTCCAATTGCCAGCCTTGTGACGGGGGCAGTGCAATATGGGCTGCTGCGCCGTTATCTGCCGCGCATGGGCGGGTGGGTATGGGCTACGATCGGAGGCGGGCTCGTGGGAGTTTTCCTGATTGCCCTGACCGGCTGGTTGAACTGGACGGATGAACGCTTTTATCTCGAAATACCGTTACTCTTGATGGGGCTGGCAATTGGCGCAGGGCAGTGGCTGCTCCTGCGGCGGCGACTGCCCCAGGCGGGCTGGTGGATCGGGGCGAATGCTGCAGCGTGGGGATTGTCAGCCCTGATCACCACGGGTAATTCCTTGGACCAATTTGGAGTGATCACCCTGGCCATTTTACCGGCCTGTATTACGGCGGCGGTGTTAGCACTGCTGATGAAGCAGGGTAAATCGACTCAACCGAGTGGTGTATAGATGCCGTCCGTAGTTCTGTGGAGGATCAATAAACGACCATCTTTAAAAATAAATGGAATTGACTTGTACAACGGCATTTCTTCAATAAACCCACCAGTTAGGCGGCCAACGCGGCGTCAAGTTAGCCGTAGATGAAACCGTCGGTGATGAGCGGCGAATCCTCTTGGAGTGGTCTTCTTCGATGGCCTCACATAGCGAGGTACGTTGGCGCTATGTTCGCCTTCGAGGCCGTGGCATTCCTACTTCGTATAGGCTTCTTCATCATCTCAGTAGGCATAGCCTTCGCCTTCAGGCGTCTCGCACTGTTCTGGCATCCGGCCAATCGTCTCATGTCTGCCATCACCGGTATCCCCAACCTGCCTGTGATCCAAAGAACATGGTCTCAATGGTGGCTTCTGCCAGGAGACATACTCAGGGTCGTATTTCGCATTAGCTCTTCTGTTCATCGGAGCGCGGATACTTCTTCTCGACGGTTTCTGTGGCCAGAAGTCTCTTCTGCTTAGCGTGGCCGTCACTTGAAAGTCTCGCGAGCGGGGCCGCATAGTCGGACTGCCCAGGCCCTAGGCGGCAAAGCATTGTGGCATTCCTGGCCGCCTAATAACTCACTGAAGCCGACTTTGGCTGGCGGGCGAATACGCGATACGCGCGTGCCAGCCAAGTTGTCCTTGAATTGAGATTGCCGAGCTTGAGCCACCAAGCGGCTAAGCTCGAGGCCGTTCGGCGGATGTCTTCGGCGCATCGTAGTAATAATTGGAGGAATTCATGTTTGTGAATATTGAAACAAAACGTTTGCTTTTAAAGTGCGTTGATCAAAGTGACAGAGAATTTATTTTCGAAGAATTCCAAAATGATTTTATTAATCAATATTTGTATGACGAGGAACCTATGACAGATATTGAACAAGCTGATGATCTAATTGAATTTTATAATATGAAAGAGCCAAGAAATCAAAACAGATGGGTACTCATTAACAAGCTTGAAAATAAAAAAATGGGCACTTGCGATTCCATCTTTGGGATAGAAAAGAGAATAAAGTTGAATTAGGTTTTGAGCTTATGCAACAGTATAACGGAAAAGGATATATGACAGAAGCTGTAGAGGCAATTATTGAATTTGCACGTATTAAAATGAAAGTAAATAAAATAATTGCCATTGTTTATATCGATAATAGTAAATGTAAAAGATTACTGGAAAAGTTCGGATTCATAATTGTTGATAAGGAAGAATGTATATTTAGAGGAAGCATGTATTTACATGATATTTATGAATTGGAGCTTCTGAAAGGTGCAGATTCCGCTGAAATGGCACAGTAAATCTGGGGCATGTCGCACAGCAGGGGAGAGACAACACTGGTCAATGTTATTACAAGGAGAATAAATGGCTGAATATTCAATCTGCTCAAACTGTGGAAACAAGCTTAAGGATCAATGGCTGGTTTGTAAATTCTGCCACCAGGCTCGCTGGAAGAGAATCCTTGCCTATTATTTTGGCGGAGTGGGATTCCTGACCATTACACTTTTGAGCCTCCCAAAGTGGGAAAACGGTGTTTTCCTATGCGCTGGCGCAATTTTTGGCCTGCTGGGTGCGATCATGCTGCTGATAGGAGTCATCGCCACGCTGCAAAGCCTGTCCGTTCGAAAAGCCCTGCCAGCCACACAGGCTGCCGCTGCACCTCCTGCAGCCGCAGCCTGTGCGCACTGCGGGTACTTCGGCAGCTCCTGACGCTTACGTTTTGCCGCCCATGGTCGACCGGTTAGGTAGTTTGAGTTATACAAGAACCGATGAAGACAGGATCAAGAAAATCGTCTTTAACATCCAGCAGGCTAATAACGAGCCGGGGTGGTTTGACTTGAAAATCCAGTCGGGTCACGTGGAGCGGGGCAAAATCCCTGACTACACAAGGGAAACCATGGATTACCTGATGGATGAGCACGTACCGACCCATAATACGACCCTTGCCAAGCTGTTCAAAGAGGGAAATCCCAGGCTGCGAGAAACCATCATCCGGATCCTGGGGGCAATGGGCACGGAACACGCCCTTTTCATGCTGGAGGAGTTCGCCGCAAAGGATCCCCTGAGGGTAAATGAAGATGATGAATATAACTCGACTTCGGGTCCCAGTGCTCCGCTCAGCTTTACCTGGGTGATGCCCCTGCGAGAGCTTGCCAAAGAGGAAATACAAAATGCAAAGGCAAGGTTAAAAGCGGGATCATGATTAAATCCTGAGGGCGCCGCCTGACAAAGACCCGGAAATACTATTACCATTGTGAATGCAGCGGTCCAGAATTGCTTCAGCCAGGTGGGATCCGAGAAACGGGCGGGCTAAGTCGCAGAGCGAAAGAAAAGAGGCAGTAAAGCGGAGCTGTGCTGCCAGGGAAAAAGTGATATGTATAGTTTTGTACACGAATTTCTACGGAATCCCTTTATTCGGGAATTGTCTTAATCATCTTTCGAATTAAGGTCCAGTCTTTTTATACTCCAGCAATTCCGATTGGCCAAGGGAACAATGCATTGAATCCGGTTTCTTAGGCCTCACCCCATTATGAGAATCTAGCCATCGTTTATGGTGCGCTATAAGAAGATTCCTGCATTTTTGACCATTCAATTACGAAGAATTTATCATTACCATAACGCTCGGCAGCAAAAACAAACACGCACACAAGTTGAGGAATGGGAAATAGTTTCTTGTTACCGAGAACTTGCCTGTTTCCATCCATCGTAATTTCGACGAACTTATCTATTGAAAATTGCCATGATCCGTCTTTACTGGTTTTTCCTGGATAGGGCATGAAGAGCCTTTATTGTCGGTAGCTATGAGATCAAAGTCAGGAACGTTGCCAGAAAAGGTTACGACAGAAATCCTCTTCTTGCAAGCTCGCAAGCAACGAGATATTCACCAATCTGTTTATAAAGCTGATTGCTTCTCCCAGTCGCCATCTCTCCACATCCTTTCCTACGCCTTACAACTAGAAAAAAGAGGCAGCAAAGCGGAGCTATGCTGCCAGGGAAATGATGGTTTGCGTGATTAATTACTCAATCTTGGCATGCTTTTGGATGTTGTGTATTCCACAAAGCAATTGAATGTTTTCTGGAGTGATAGAGGATCCGCCTTTCGAGTATGGGATGATATGATCAAAATGAGGATCCTGATTGGATCCACACTTTGCGCACTTTCCTGCGTCTCGTTTCCATACTTCCTGCTTCACCCAAGTAGGAATAATTCGGCGAGGTTGCGATTTTTTGGCAAAGCAATGCTAAAATCATCTTCACCTTAGACCGCGATTAGCTTGAACTTTAAATACCTGCCTGCCGGTGGCTGGTTCCTTCCACGAATCTATAAGATGAAATACTCCGTTATAGGACCATATACCCGTTTGTATTTCTCGTAAACGCGCACTCGTTCTGGAGGTCGTTTACCAGCCTTGAAATCATGAGCGGCTCGGTGGAATTTTCCGTTTTCTGTAAGATCCCCATTCTCTTTCCGCTCGGGTTGATCCACCATCTTTGGATTCGGTTCGCATGCGATCTCGAAACATCATGTCCTTCATAGATAAGCGTGGCACCATCATCCTCTATCCTGTCAGCGTATGGTGCACCAGGACGAACTGACATGAGGATCACTGAATGATTATCACGCAACTCAAAATTCATCCCGCGCTGAAGGCTTACACCTTCGCGCTAACACATGTCGAGGTAGGGTATTATTTCATTCGACATATCATTCTAACCTATTGTGTTCGCCACCTGAATTCCAGCACATGGATTTGTTTCCTGATGAATATGAATTTGAAATAGATGTCAATAATGGTTAGCATATTCTGTTGAATTTAATTTGTTGAGATATTGCTTTGTTAGGTGGAATTGGTTTGAAGTGAAATGGTTTTTGTTTTATGTGTATAGATCGGTAGTAGTGTTTCAAATAGTTGTGATACAGCTTTCTTAACATCTTCACATCATTTTTTAAGTTTTTTGACAATCAAATCACTTTCATAATTGAATCCCCAATAAGAATTTCCTCCTGGCACTAACGATTCCGAATAAAGTTGGGCAAAACTAATTAATTCTAATCTATCTAAAAATTCCGATTCTGTGATTGATTTTACATCGGGTAATTCACCTCGATGAACGAATAAGTTTCTCATATGTCCATAATTTGACATACTATTTTCAAGCAAGGTAAGTGCCTTTTTCACAGGAGTGTTGTTTTAACCCAATCATTCTCTTTGATTGTAGACGATTTACAATCTTTTTCTGGAATACCCAATTGAAATACGACATTTGTCAAAATCAGAGCAATGTCGAATAAACTGTGAAAAGTAACCACAAAGTAAGAAAAATGATATTCAAGCCAAGAGTATTGATTTATGCCTTTTTTCTCATAATTCTTGGGCGTGGGAAATTCTGCATGTAGATCAAACAATTTTCAAGCCTATCTATTGCAAAAATGAGTGCTGAAACTTTCTTAAATTCCATAACATGGTAATACTCTGATTTTTCCAGAATAACATTCCCCTTATTTCGAATCTTACCTGCATCTTTAACTTGCTGGACCGATTATGCTGATACTTTATAGAAAAGGCTTGTTATACTCAAAATATTTCTTAACAAAAGGGTGTTCGGGTAATTTTTCAAATGATTTCACCTTCTTCCTCCTGCTGGCTCACACTTCCTCAGGTTATTACCCATGATTTAGAGAGACTTTGACCATATCGTTGCAAGAGATGAAGACAAAATCCGCACTTGGTGGGTAATTCCCTGCAAATCTCATATCTCCGACTCCAGCTCTTCTATTTATGCAAGTTTACCTGGATCCATTTCAGAGAATCCAGGCACTCTCGCAGCCGCCTGACACCTTTTGCGATTGTTTGCGCCGGATAATAACTGAAACTCAAACGGAACTGGTCTCCCAGTCCCTTGCGGCTGGAAAAAAGTGCCCCCTGGCGGAGATCGACATCGAATTTATTGGCTTTGCGGCGGAATTCGGCTGTATCCACTTCCGGCATCCGCACCCAGAAGAAGAAACCGCCCCGTGGGAGGTTCCAGCTGCATTCGGGCAGGTACTGGTGCAGAGCCGCGGCCATCGCCTCGAGGCGCAGGGCATACTCCCTGCGCAGATGGTTGATATTCGGCTCCAATCCACCCGATTCAACCAGGCTGCGCAGCAAAGCGGAGGTAAAGGGTTCATCCCGCCTCCGCTGTCGAGCAGGCCGCTGCCAGCCAGCCGTCTGATGACCTTTTTATGGGCCTGGATCCAGCCCAGCCGCAGCCCGGGTGATAAGATTTTCGAAAATGAGCCGATTGAAACGACCTGTTCCACCTGCCCGGCATAAAGCGCAAAGGGCGGCGGAGGAGCCTGGGAGTACGCCAAAAAGTGATAGACCTCATCAGCCACCAGCAGGACATCCTCCCGCCGGGCAATCTCAACCAGCTTTTCGCGCTGCTGCTGGGAGAGGGTTCTCCCGCTCGGATTCTGGAAGGTCGGAACCAGGTACAGCAGCCTGGGATGGGTTTCGAGCAAAATCTGCTCAAGGCTATCCAGGTCCAGGCCTTCATGATCCCCTGGCAGCGGGACGATCCTCAGTCGGTGGTCCTGAAAATGCGCAGCGCCAGGTAGTAGGTGGGCTCTTCGACCAGGACCGCATCGCCGGGTGAAGTATACAGCGTACACAGCAGGTCCAATGCCGAGGAGGCCCCGGCGGTCACGAAGAGTGAAGCGGGGTCGACGGAGGTCTCGTAAGCCCTTGCCAGGAAATCTGCCAATGCGGATCGGAAGCTCCCGTCACCCTGCTCCAGGCCGTACTGCAGGGAACGCCTGTCTCCCGCCGGCAAAAAACTCTTCGGCTGCCTTTCCGACCCGCTCGAAAGGCAGCAGGGAGGTGTCCGGATTACCCAATCCAAGGTCGATGAAGCCCGGGCGGGGATCAGACTGGACGACTTGAAGTTCGGTCATGCAATTAAGGGAAAATATCATCATCGAATCTCATCCTACTGTGGGCGTGACAAAGGGTAGTTGATTCTCAGCCCCTTTTTGCTCCCTTCCAGAAACCAATGTCAAGGAAGGTTATATGCTCTTTAATCATGGCAAACCTTGGTTCCGCGATTTGTTTTTTTACAGTGCGACAGAGTTTGCATCCCATCGCCACCACCGGATTTTGATTGTAAAGATATTGGATTTCGAAGATCCGGAGTGCCGTCACCGGCTCCGCAAACCTTATAAGGGTTTTCATTCAATGGTTAATGAATGGATTTGAATCGCTGTCTGCTACATTTCGAATTATCGACCGCGTTAATAAAGCCGAAATTGCTAATTTACTGTAAAGGTTTCTGCAGTTTATTGATTTCTGCCAGCATTTCAGCCAAGGATTTATCACCAAAAATCAGATCTCGTTCTTGAGAATAATTTCCGTAGCCTTGTGCAAATTGTTTCAAGAAACGGACAGCGTCAACCACGCCCAATTCTTTATACAACAGGTGTATAGCCTGCTGGTTGATTTCCATCAATGTACGTGCATCACTGATCATTGTTTCAATCTCCCGGATTAATTCTTCAGGATTAATAACTTTTACCGATAAATCAATTGGTCGCTTGACTAATTGTAGCAATTTATCATCACAAGTACAGAAATATACTGCTTCACCTGATTCAGCGACTGCTAAATGCAATGCGTCGAGAGGCTTTATGCCAGTAGTGATTATTTCTGCAGCCCTGGTCTTATCCCTTTCTGACAATCTGAGTGTTTTTTTTGCGAGGCTCAAAACAGCCAGAGTATGTTCTTTTCGGATCGGCAATGGACTTTGCTGACCTTCATAAAACAATACCTCAGAAGCAAGTAATTCAATCCGATCGTTCATTTATTAAGTCAACCAATCCAAGAACAGCTTCAGCTTCGAGAGCGATCCGGATTTGATCCGGAGTATCCAACGGTCGTTGAATCGCACAAAGGTCAAGGTAAACTTTCACGCCAGTAATTTTAACACTCTTTGAGCACTCTTTTTAGGAATGATCCTACCGCTTGCCTGTTCCAGTCGATCTGTTACATTTCCCCTGCCACTTCGAACATCCTTAAAAATGTTCTCGGGTGGGACGTCGACCATGTGGTTGCAGGAAGCGAACACGTAGCCTCCCCCCGGGGCGAATATCCCCAGCTTCTCCCGCACCTCCGCCACCATTTCGTCCAGCGGGGCTTCCATCTTCTCGATGCCGCCGTGAAAGGTCAGCTGCTTCCCAAACGTCTCCTTCAGGGCTCTCCCCTCCATGCCCTTCGTTGAAGTCTGGACCGGGTTGAGCACGTTCACGCCCGCCTCGATCAATGCCGGGATCAGCTTGAAGATGCTGCCGTCCGTGTGGTGGAAGACTGCCGCGTGGGGCGCTTTTTCGTGTATAAGAGTAAATAAGGCCTTTTCAGCCGGGAAAATAAACTCTTTGAACATGTGCGGCGAGATCAGCGGGCTGCTCTGCCCTCCCAGGTCGTCGCCGTATTCCACCATCTGCACGTACGGTCCGACCGCATCCAGGAACAGGCTGTATATGCCCTTGAAAATCTCCAGCAGGTGCTCGAGCAGGGAATGTGCCAGCGGAGGGTCGAGCGCCAGGCAGGTCATGAATTTTTCAATGCCCATCAGCGAGCAGCAGCGGTCCAGGAAGCCGGAGGTGATCGGGTTGCGCGCCACGATGGCATAATCACTCTCTTCGTATAGCCGTCTGGCGCGTTCCGCCAGGCCTTCTGTGCTGAACAGGTCGGCCGGCTCAGGCCAGTCGAACGCTTCGATCTCACGCACGCTGCTGGCATGCTGCAGTGGATGCTCCAGCGTGTTGATGTAGATGCCGTGCGGGATGTTGCGCACGCCGAACTCGTCCAGGTAAGAGCCGTCCTCGAAGGTAGTGCGTTTCCAGTTTGGGTTCCTGGGCAGGAAGACCCGCCGGAAGTCGATGTCCAGGATTTCCAGGATGCGCTCGTCGTAATAGTTGGCGGTGCTGCCGGAGCGCACCGGCGGGATGGGGGACAGCCCCAGGTGGTCGCGCAGGCGCAGGTAGGTGCCATCCAGCAGCATGGTGGCGTTGCCCATCATGTCCATGCGGCGGGCGGTCGGGCTGTTCGCCCCTGAATGCCATTAACACGCGCTCGCGGTGGGTTAAATCACTCATAAAGACCATACTCTCTTCCAGCCCGGTACAGGGCCAGGATGTTCTCCGCCGGCACTTCCGGCGAGATATTGTGGATGGGTGCGAACAGGAATCCGCCTCCGGGCGCCAGGATGGCGATGTTTTCCGCAGCCTTCGTGCGCACCTGTTCTTCAGTGCTGAAACTGAGCATCTCGTTCTCGAGCGTGCCGCCGAAGAAACCGAGGTCATGCCCGAACTCGGTTTTCAACCTCTTCAAATCCATGCCGCGCGCCGTGTACTGCACCGGGTTCAGGCCCTCGATCCCGATTTCGATCAGATCGGGGAGCAGGTCGTAGATGGCGCCGTCCGAGTGCATGTAGACGCGCACATTCCGCAGGCTGTGGAGGTGTTCGACCAGTCGCTTCAGCAGCGGCTTGAAGACCGCCCGGAAGGCCCGCGGCGAGAAGATCAAGCCGTTCTGCGAGCCCAGGTCGTCGCTGACCATCACCATCTGGATCTCCGGACCGGCGGCCTCCAGCAGCAGCGAATAATACGGCAGGTGGTATTCTTCCAGCACGCGCTCGCGCCAGCCGCCTGGCATAATCGGGATTGAGCGCCAGGTCCACCAGGTAATTCTCCGTCCCGCGCAGGCTGCTGCTGATCTCGTAGATGCCCCACGGCCCGTCCACTGCCAGGGCGAAACCCTTATCGTACAAATCCCTGGCTTTCTGAGGCAGTTTACCCACGCGTTCGGGTGTGAGCGCAGGAAAGCGGTAGCCGCGCAGCTCTTCCAGGCTGCCTTCCTTGAGCGGGAATTCTACCTGGTTGAAGAAGCCCCCGCCTTCCGTAAAACGTCTTCCAAGCTCATCCATATAGCTGCGGCCGTCAGCTGCCCACTCTGCCGGCGGCTCGTCTGGCAGCAGCCACAGCACGTCGATGTCCAGGGTTTCCAACACCTGTGGGTCCGGCTCGACGATCTGCAGGATCGAATCGATGATGGGTGCTTCCTGCGCGGGCTTCAACCCCAGGTGAGCCAACAGGCGTGCGTGGGCCGACCTGTGCAGCGAGCAGGACGGGCTGCCCAGGGTCAGCGGGATGCAGTCTGACTGCCGGTGGTCCAGGCAGGCCTGGAAGCGCTCCCTGCGCAGGCTATTCTGCATTCCCTGCCTCCTGGAACAGCGGCACCACCGCGCCGATCATGCCGGCCTGCCCGCAGAACCTGCCGGTGACTACTTCACAGCGCTTTGTATAAGCCGCTCCCGCCAGCTGACGGAAGGCCTGCTCGGCTGGTGCTCGCAGGCTCTCGCCAGCTTCGGCCACTCCGCCGCACAGGATCATCACCTGCGGCATGAACATCGCCGAAAGGCTCGCCAGCCAGGCGCCCAGCCAGCTTCCGATCTCCGCCATGATCCGCCCGGCGAAACCGTCGCCGGCAGCAGCCGCCTGGATGACGGCACGCGCTATCGGCATACCCTGCGAAATTGCTTCCCGCACTTCATCCGCATCCGGAGAATAAGCGCTGCGCTGGTAGATGCGCTCGATCGCCGCGACCGAAACCAGCGCTTCGGCGCAGCCGCGGCAGCCGGCGGTGCATGCTTCTCCGCCGGGCTGCAGGATGATATGCCCGTTGTCGCCGGCTACCCCGCCGAAGATGCGCAGCAGGTGGCCGTCGAGGATCACCGCCGCGCCCAGGCCGGTGCCGATGACCGCCGCCAGCAGGCGTGTGTTCCTGCCGATTTCGCTGAAATAATATTCTGCCAGCGCGGGGGTGTTCAGGTCGGTCTCGAAAGCCAGCGGGAGTCCAAAACTTTTGAATTCCTGGAAGAAATCGGTTCCCACCAGCGCGGGCGTGTTGGGATTGTATTCGATCACCTGCCGGTTCTCGGATAATAAACCCGGGATGGAAAAACCAATCCCTCTTGGATTGAATTGATCGATTAGCTGGGAGACTCTGCGGCGCAACTCCTCGAGAAACTGGTGGGCATCCCCGCGTGCTGCCGTCTGCAGCAGCTGCTGGACCAGGACGCTGCCACTCGCATCGACCACGCCCAGCTTGGTGTGTGTACCCCCGATGTCGATTCCAAGTGCTGGCCGGGTCGGGCTCACGCCTTTTCGTGCCCCATGGCGTGGCTCATGCCCTGGTCGGTGTAGCGCTCGCTCCATGCGGGCTGGTCGGGGTTGAACCCGCGCCGTTTGGCCAGCCGGTATGCCAGCAGGGCGAGGGGGGGCACCAGGCACAGGGAAGAAAATATATCGTACTTCGGAGTCATCACCGGGATGTGCATGTCTCCCGCATACTGCCTGCGGCCCGATTTCCAGCACCCTGGCTCCCCAGCGGCGAGCATGGCGGGCGGTCTCAGCCGTGCTCGAGTCGCCTGCCCCACCGCTGTACAGGGCCACGCACAGCGCCCGCTCATCCAGGATGATGGCCGAGCCGGAGGCCATTTCCCAGGTCTCGGCGCCTTCGGCGTGCAGGATGGCCATCTCTTTCATCTTCAGGGCGCTTTCCAGGCAGGCGGCGTAGGCGGGACCCGCGCCGAAGTGGAAGGCGTGCTCGAAGCCTGCGACCTGGGGCAGGATTTCGGGTATCGCCAGCTCTGCAGCCTGGATCCCCTCTTCACAAATGGCAGCGCACGCCTGCAGGTCCTGCAGTATTTCGTCCGGAGCCTGGGTCGCCGCCAGCACCAGCAGGTGCGCGGCCGTCAGCGTGCTGGCGTAGGTCTTGGTCATCACCGAGACCCTGCTCTGCCCGCCGCCCGCCAGAAGTGTATGATTCGCCAGCCGGGTGATCGACGAGCCTGGCACCTGCGTGATTCCGACGCATAGGACTTGCGCATTCCAGCGCTCGAAGACAGCCAGGACGTCGCGGAATTCACCGGAGGCCGAGATGCCGATAACGGCGTCATGCTCGTTCAAAGCAGGCGTGAAATGCCGAAAATCACCCGCCATCATGGGGTAATACTGGATGGCTTCGGCTTTGCTCAGCAAGCGGCCGCTGTAACCGGCTGCCAGGCTGGAATAATATGAAGTGCCGTTGCCAATCAGGAAGAGCGCGCCGGATCGATCGCCTGTGCAGCTGCTCGGCGATGACTTCGGCCGCAGCCCGGCTGGAGGCGATGGTATCCAGGATGGCCCGGGGGGTGTCGAGTATCTCTTGATAGATGAGTTCTTCAGTCATTAATCCCACATCCCTTCATTTCACGGCTCCGGCTACCATTCCTTCCACGAACCAGCGCTGCCCGAACAGGTAAAGCATGATCATCGGCAGGCAGGCCAGGAAGGCGGCGGTCATCACCATGGCTTCGTTGTTGAAAAAGTGCCCTTTGAACATCAGCAGACCCGGCATCAGTGTCTTCAGCTCTTCTCCCTGCAGGAAGACCAGCGCCAGCAGCAGCTCGTTCCACACGTACAGGGCATTGACGACCAGCAGCGTGATGAAGGCCGGCGCCGACAGCGGGATCACGATCCGCCACAAAACCCCGAAATTGCTGCAGCCGTCGATCGCCGCGGCGTCGAACAGCTCCTTCGGCAGGCCTCGGAAGAAGCTCACCAGCAGGAAAATCGAAAATGGGATCATCAATCCCACGTAGATGAACATCAACCCCGGCAGGGTGTTGATCAGGTCGATGCGCACCAACAGGATGAAGAGCGGTACGATCAGCACGCTGGGAGGCACCACCATCAGCGCGATCATGGTGTTCAGGAACAGCACCCGCCCGCGGAAGCGAAAGCGTGAGATGGCGTAGGCTGCCAGCGTGGCTACCGCAGTTGCCAGGACCACCGAGCCGGCGGTGACCGTCATCGAATTGCGGAACCACATCGGCAGCTTGCCTTCCGCAAACACCTCAACGTAGTTGGCCAGGGTGGGCAGATGCGGCAGTCCGAACTGGTTTCCCAGCCATTCCTGGCGGGTTTTCAGGCTGGTGATCACCATGTAATACAGCGGGTAGATCATCAGCACGCTCAAGAAAATCAGGAAACCGTGCTTGGTGAGCGTCCCGAGCACATTGCCCGGCGTCAGGCGTCTGCGGTTCATCCTTCCTCCAGTGAATAGCGGCGGTAGCGCGTCTGGATCACGATCAGGGCGATGATGACGGTCAGCATGATCACCGCCGTGGCAGCTGCCATACCCGGCGAGCGGTAGTAGAAGCCGTGCTTCCACAGGTAAAGCTCCATCACGTGCGAAGCGTTGCCGGGCCCGCCCTGCGTCGAGCTGTAGATATAGGCGAAGACCCACGACAGCATGGTGATGATTTCCACCACGATGAAGAATTCAATCACGAAAGCCATCTGCGGGATGGTGACGAAGGCGTGTTTTTGCCACCAGTTCGCGCCGTCCATCTCGGCCGCCTCGATGATCTCTTTTTCCAGCGACATCAATTTTGCCAGGAACAGCACCACGCCGAATCCCAGCTCGCGGTAAATGATCATCAGGCCGATGGTAGGCACCACCAGCGCCTGGTTCCCGAGCCAGTCCTGGGCTGCGAATCCCAGGCCCATGGAGGCCAGCAGCGAGTTCACAATGCCTTCTCGACCGAAGAGATACAGGAAGGTGGTCGCCACGGTTGGGATAGCCAGGATGTAGGGCAGGAAGACCGCCGAGCGGTAGAGCTTCCAGCCGCGCACGTGTTCGAACAGCAGGATGGCAATCACCAGAGCGGCGACGGTCATGATCGGCACGCTGAGCATCAGTATTCCGTTGTTGGCGGCGCTGCGCCAGAAGATCTTATCCGCCAGCACCAGCTTGTAAAAATCCAGCGACAGGGCCAGCTGCCCGCCTTCCCCGGCTCTGAACAGGCTCAGCTTGAAGATCTGCACGATCGGGTAGACAAAAACGATGGCCAGGAACAGGGCTGCCGGGAGCAAGTAAACGTACGGCTCTATGCTCTGCCAGAGCCGCAAACGGGCAGGTGTGCGGGGAAGTGTAGTCATTTTGGCGGTCGGAGACCTAACCAGACCTCACAGGACTGGGGAGAGACCTCACAGGCTTATTACCAGACCTCACAGGTTTAAGAAAACCTGTGAGGTCTTGGTTGGCTGTTACTTCCAGTTCTTCCACTTCTCCAGCTCATCCGGGTGCTGGGTGCGCCAGGTTTCAGCCGCATTTTCCCAGGTCTGGGCGGCTTCTTCCGGCGTGCCGTTTTGCGAGAAGATCAGCTCACCGGCTGCCAGGTCGCCCTCGGCGTCGATCTGCCCGGGGATGAAGTTCTCCAGCCACACCTGCGGTCCGTTGGTCTTGATCACGAACAGCTGCTGGATGAGGGGCTCGGTGATCTCGCCTGGATTGAAGCGCTTGTCGGCCGGGATGATGCCGGTGGCCGCGTACCAGCTCTTCAAGATCTCCGGTGAATGCAGGAAGGCCAGGAAGTCGGCTGCGGCCTGCGGGTTCTTGGACTGCTTGGTGATCAGGAAGGAGATCGATTGGGTGGAATTGCCGAAATCCGACAGCTTACCGGTGCCCCATTTCGGAATCTGGGTGATGCCGAACTTGTCGGCGCCCATGTCTTTGATCGCCTGGCTGATGAAGCCGTCGGTGCCGAAGGCCATCGCCACCTGGCCCTGGGAAAACAGGTCGTTGCCGTAGGACAGGTCGCGCGACATGATGTCGCTGTTGAAATAGCCGTTCTTGACCATCATGTCCAGCTCTTTGTAGAAGCCGGTATAGCGCTCTTCCAGGAAGGATGTTTCTCCGGTCACCGCCTGGCGCAGGTCAAGTACCAATTCCATGTTCTGCCCGCCGAAATTCGCCCAGAACCAGGCGCCGCCGTAGCCGCCCAGGTCGCCGATGCCGAAGGGAGTGATCCCGGCGTCCTTGAGCTTCTGGCAGGCATCGATGAACGTATCCCAGCTCCAGCGCTCGCCGACGTCCGGAGGAGTCACACCGGCCTGCGCGAACAGCTCCTTGTTGTACATGATGGCGATCGTCAGCAGGTACATCGGTGCGCCCCAGATCTTGCCGTTATACAGGTTCTCATCCAGGTTCAGCCAGTTGTCCAGCTCCGCTTCCGCGACGTAATCGGTGATCGGCAGCAGGGCGTCCTGCCACACGAAGCCCATCACCTGCCCGGTGGCCCACTGCGAGGCGATGTCCGGCCCGCCGCTGCCCGCCGAGACCGCGGTCTGGAAACCGCTGATCAGGGCGTCGGTGCCCTGCGGGACGACTTCGACCGTCACGTTCGGCTTGACTTTCTTGTAATCCTGGACGGCCGTCTCGATCCAGGCATTGGCACCGGGCGCGTCCGGCTCGGCCCAGAACCAGAAGACGAGCTTGACCTCTTCTTCTTCCGCCGCAGGCGGGGCTGCTTCAGTCGGCGCGTCCGCTTCGGGCGTCGGTGCAGCCGGCTGTGCGCAAGCCCCGAGCAGGATGGTGAAGATTATCAGCACTGAAAAAACTGAAAATAATCTGGTCTTCATTGTTATTGATCCTTTCCTTTCTTGTGAAGTGTGTATGTGAGCGGATTAAGTCGTTCCTGGGTATACATTCCAGGCACCCTCATCTTGCTGCTTGAATTGACGGAATTTCTCATTCTTTCTTCCTTGACCGATCCATTCATCGTGCTCTACCAGTTATCTAGAAAGGCAAGTGATCGTTGAAATCAAGTCGTATCGGCTCACCTCCTTAAACTCTTCGTGCAGTGGGTTCCAGACCTCACAGGTCTCAGAAGACCTGTGAGGTTTGGTTCTCGGCTAATGATTGTTCAGGTGATCCTGTAACCCGTACAGCTGCTTTGGGTTGTGGTACAGGATATTATCGATCAGGAATTCGGCTGCCTCCTGGTCGAAATAACCATTCGCAATTCTTACGGACAGCATCCTGGCCAGGACGTGCCGCAGGGCGAGCAGCGCCGCGTAGCTTTCTTCGGGTGTCCAGGTGTCGCAGCCCCAGGCAACCTGGTGTGAATTAGCCCCTTCGATCAGCTCTTCCAGCACCATCCCTGCCGCCTGCGAAGAAAACAACGGCAGCATGCTCAGGTCCGTGTGGACGTTTGAAAAGCGGCTGGCCAGGAAGCTGGTATCCTGGATCCAGGGATAACTGCAGTGCAGCAGGACAAACTGCGCCTCCGGGTTCTTCTGGATGGCTTCCAGCAGGAACAATGCGTTGGTGCTTTTTCCCTGCCCGGTGCCGGTGTGAACCTGGAGCGGCAGCCTAAATTCGGCTGCCAATCGGCAGACCTGGAAGAACAGGTAGTCCTGGAAATCTTTCACATCCTGCGGCTCGATGCCCATTTCGGCTGCCCTGGACGTACCGGTGGAAGGTGCATTCGATGGCAGCTCTTCGCCATGATTTACGGCTGGGCTGGTTTCTGTTTCACTTTCCAGGCTGGCGAAACGGCGGGTGATGACTTCGAAGGCCTGGCTGGCGCGTGAATGGGAGACTTCCCTGAAATCCAGTCCCCGGTCGTAGGCGATGGGGATCTTGAGAGCCACGCAGCCCTGCGAGCGCTTAAGCTGGACCGATTCCCGCAGCCAGTCGACGTACGCCTCCAGCTCCAGGATGAAGGGACGCGGGTACAGGCGGTAGGGGTTGTTGCCGTCGTGATCGGTTTCAGATAGCGCATAGCCGAAGAAAAACGAATTCACACGGAATGTGGGGCTGAAAAGGGCGGGATCCTGGTTGTCGCTACCGGGCTGCCAGTAGGCGTCCAGGACCAGCTTGCGGTAGCCGCAGCCTTCCTGGAGCAGCTTGCGCCGGAAACCCGCATCCGCGTGCGCACCTGCGATGCGCCCGCTCCAATCATCCCAGGTCTCGGCTGATAAAGGCTGGTCGCTTTGATATATGGACTGCAGGCTCTTCTCCAGCCAGGTGAATGCCGAGCGCAGGCGCACCTTTTCGAACAGGTTTTGGCGGGAAGCCAGGTTATTTTCCCAGTCAACGCCGCACCAGTTCAAATAGCTGTTGCGCAGCAGCTTTTCCAGGTCAAAATGCTCGAATTCCGGCTCCGGCAGGATGTGGCAGTGGGTGTTAATCACCGGCCGCCGCTCGCTGTATGCCAGGCAGTATTCGTAAAGGTCGCGTTCTGATCTCAAGGCGGTGTCCTCATGCCAGGATCAGCCGGATATTCAGGCGCTGCATTTCTGCCCTGAATTCGGCACCCAGCTCTTGGCCTGTGATGATCACCTGGATCTCGGAAAGCGGTACGACCACGCCCGAAGCCACTTTTCCGAACTTGGTGTGGTCGCTGAGCACGATGGTCTGCGTGCAGGCGCCGATCAGGGCCCGGTCGGTGCTGATCTCCAGCAGCTGGCTGTGCGTCAGCCCGTGCTCCACGCTCAGCGCTTCGATGCCGTAAAACAGCTTGTCCGCCCGCACCTGTTCGATCGCCTGCAGGGTGAGGTGCCGTGCATGGTGTATTCATCCGGGCGCAGCTCGCCTCCCAGCACCACCAGGCGGATGCTGCGGTTTCCCACCAGGGCGTTCGCCACCAGCAGCGAATTCGTGATCACGGTCAGCCGCCGCCCGTCAGGCAGCAGCCGGGCGAACTCCAGCGTGGTGGTTCCACCGGCGATGAAGATGGTTTCGCCGTTTTTCACCAGCTCCAGCGCGCAGCGTGCGATGCGCTTCTTTTCATCTTCGTTGACGGAGGTGCGCAGGATGAAGGGATTTTCGGATTTAGCCGGGTATCCCAGTTGTAACCTGCCCGATTGGCTGACGATGATGCCCGACTCCAGGAACGGCCGCAGCTCGCGTCTTAAAGTCGAATCGCTGACTTCCATCTTTTGAGACAGCTCGCGGATGTTCATCGGCTGGTTGGATTGCAGAATCTGGAGTAATAATTTCTGGCGGGGGGACTGCAGCAGGCTCAACATGGTCTGGTTTTTCAGGACGTGGCGATCCGAAAACTACCTGTGAACCAATAATATGAAGATATTTGTCTGAATTTTGACGAAATGACGGATAATTTATAAGATTATTGACTGTATTATACAAAAGATTGAAAGCCGAGTCAATTAGCAATTTTCGCAATTATCGTGCTTCCGGTGATGAGCGTCTTTTTCAGACCATTCCAGGTATAATAGCCCACTGTATTCTCATCTTGCGGCGGATTCTGAATGCCCATTCCCAGCCCCTTCCACACCCGCACATTCCCACTCAACGAAACCCAGGAATGGCGCAACTGGTCGGGGTACTACGCTGCCGCCCTTTATGAGAGCTCTCACGAGCGCGAGTACTATGCCATCCGCAACGCGGCCGCCCTGATCGACGTCTCCCCGCTATACAAGTACATTCTTGCAGGCCCGCAGGCCGAGGCTGCAGCCAACCGCATTTTCACGCGCGACATCAGCCGCTCTATCATCGGCCAGGTTATTTACACGCCCTGGTGCGACGACGACGGCATGGTGATCGACGACGGCACAGTCGCCCGGCTGTCAGAAGACCGTTTTCGCATCACCGCTGCTGAAGATAACCTGGCCTGGTTCCAGGACAGCTGCTTCGGCTACGACGTGCAGCTGTCTGAAATCAGTGCTGACCTGGCAGTGCTGGCAGTTCAGGGGCCGAACTCGCGCGCGCTGCTGGAAAACGTACTTAAGGATGCGGATTTATCCCACCTGCGCTACTACCGCATCATCCAGACCTGCCTGGATGACCTTCCCATAGAAATCTCGCGCACCGGCTACACCGGCGACCTGGGTTACGAGCTGTGGTTGGAAGCCGGGCACGCCGCTCAGGCCTGGGATACGCTGGTGAAGCATGGTGAAGGGCTGGGAGTGCTGCCGGCAGGCATCATCGCTCTCGACCTGGCGCGCATCGAAGCCGGGCTGATCATGCTGCAGGTGGATTACATCTCTTCCCGCAAGGCAATTATCCCCGAGCAGAAATCATCGCCTTACGAGATTGGGCTGGGCTGGGCGGTGAACCTGGGAAAAGGTCCTTTCACCGGCAGAAAGGCACTGGAGAAAGAGACCCGGCAGGGTTCAAAATGGAAGCTGGTGGGACTGGAAGCGGATTGGAAGGAGCTCGAAGGGCTGTATGCACGCTACAACCTGGCGCCGCAGCTGGCAGGCAGGGCTTCACGTTCTGCAGTGCCGGTCTATGTGGGTGGCAAATTCGTCGGGCAGGCAACCAGCCTGGCCTTCTCACCGATCCTGAAGAAATTCATCGCCCTGGCCACCGTGGAAAGCGATCACGCTGCCCTGGGAAATTATGTCCAGCTGGAATTTACCGTGGAATACGAACGCAGCCTGGTGATGTCCAGGGTCTGCCAGCTGCCCTTTTTCGATCCACCCCGCAAGCGAGCCTGACACATGACTGAGAAGTTCGACGCGATCATCATCGGAGGCGGGCACAACGGGCTGGTGACGGCCGCCTACCTGGGCAAGTCTGGCCGGCGTGTGCTGGTGCTGGAGCGCAGGGAAGTGTTGGGCGGCGCCAGCGTCACGGAAGAGGTCTATCCCGGTTTCAAATACACGGTCTTTTCGTATGTCGTCAGCCTGCTGCGACCGGAAGTAATCCGCGAGCTGCGGCTGGCGCGCCACGGACTGGTGATCCTGCCGCTGGAGAGCACCCTCTCCCCCCTGCCGGATGGAGACTGCCTGTACCGCGACGGTGACCATTATGCCTCGCTGCGGGACATCGCTCGTTTCTCGCAGCGCGACGCCGATGCCTACGAAGACTACAGCCACACCATGTATTTCATGGCCAAAGCGGTCAAGCCGGTGCTGGACATCGTGCCGCCCGACCCGTCCAGCCTGAATCCCTTCGAGCTGGGGCGGCTGCTGCGTTTTGGCAGGCAGTACCTGAAGCTGGAAGCCGAACAGCTGCATACCCTGGTGCGCCTGATGACCATGAGCTCGGCGGATTTTGTCGAGCGCTGGTTTGAATCCGAGCCGCTCAAGGGCAGCCTTTCAGCCAGCGGGATCATCGGCACCTTTCTCGGGCCGCGCTCGCCGGGAACCGCCTACGTGCTGCTGCACCACTACATGGGCGAGATCGACGGCGCCTTCCGCTCGTGGGGTTTGCCACGGGCGGCACAGGTGGAATTTCCGAATCCATCGCCAGCGCCGCCCGCAGTCACGGTGTTAAATCCGCACGGGCACCCCGGTCAGCCGGGTGCTGGTCAGGGGCGGAAAGACCACGCGGCGTGGTGCTCGAAAACGGGGATGAAATTCATGCCCGGGTGGTTGTTTCCAGCCTTGATCCGCGCCAGACCTTCATAAACCTGCTTGAGCCGGGCAGCCTGCCTGCTGACCTGCTCGAGGCGGTGGAGCGCTACACCTTCCGCGGCTCTTCCGGTAAGGTGAACCTGGCCCTGGACGCCCTCCCGCAGATGAACTGCCGTCCCTACGGCAGGAGCGGCAACCGCCACATGGCCGGCGCCATTTCGATCAGCCCGAGCGTGGACTATATCGAGCGTGCCTACGACGACGCCAAGTACGGGCGTTTTTCACGCCAGCCCATATATCGATGTCATCATCCCTTCGATGATCGACCCCGGCATGGCCCCACCCGGCAAGCATGTCATGTCCTGCTTCGTCCAGTATGCGCCCTACGACCTGCAAGAGGGTGATTGGGATGAACAGCGCGAGCAGTTCGGCGACGCGGTGGTGGATACCTTGAGCCAGTATTTCCCGAATATCAGGGACCTGATCCTGCACCGCCAGGTCTAACCCCGCTCGACATGGAGCGCATGGTCGGATTGACTGCCGGGAATATCTTCCAGGGCGAGCTCAGCCTGTCTCAGCTGTTTTTCCTGCGGCCCGCGCCTGGTGTGGCGGATTACCGCACACCCATCCGCGGCTATTACCAGTGCGGTTCGGGCACACACCCCGGCGGCGGCATCTCGGGCGCTTCAGGGCGCCTGGCGGCGATGGAGATATTAAGGGTTGAATGAGAGTGTTGAAGGAGAGTGTTGAATGAAAGTGTTGAATGAATTCAACACCTGGAATTCACAAACATGCTGAAGCATGTTGGCTGGTGGTGGATTGTCTTGAAATCCGTTTCAACGGATTTCGAAATTTCAGGCCTCGAATTCATTCGAGGCCCGCATTCGGGGATCCGGTGTTGAATGAAAGTGTTGAATGAATTCAACACCTGGAATACAAAAACATGCTGAAGCATGTTCGCTGGAAGCGGATCGTCTTGAATCCGTTTCAACGGATTTCGAATTCTCAGGCCTCGAATTCATTCGAGGACAGGAGTAACGCTTGGCTTCGCCTGACTCAACCTACGACGCCATCATCATCGGAGCCGGTCACAACGGGCTGGTAGCCGCAGCCTACCTGGCGAAAGCAGGCTTGAGAGCGCTGGTGCTCGAGCGCCGGGAAATCGTGGGTGGAACCGCCGCGACCGAAGAGGTCTTCCCGGGTTTCCGCGTCAACACCGGCGCGCTCGACAGCGGCCTGTTCATGCCCGAGATCATACATGACTTGAAGCTCGAGCAGCATGGGCTGAAATTCCTGTACAGCCCGGCGGTCGTGCACGTCGTGGGTGAAAACGGTGAAAGCCTGACCCTGTGGCGGGACGAAAAGCGCTCGCAAGCTGAAATCAGCCGCCTCTCCGCAGCGGATGCGGCCCGGTTCCCCGCCTACTGCGCCTGGGTGCGCCAGATGTCAGGACTGGTGCGTGAAATGGCCGCCAAAATCCCACCGGGAGTGCCGGATTTGAAGGCTTCCGAGCTGCTGCCCTGGCTGCCCACGGCCCTCAGTGCCAGGAGGATGGGTCGCAAACAGCTGATGGAGCTGGTCAGGACTCTGCCGCTGTCGGTGATGGATTTCCTGGACCAGTGGTTTGAAAATCCATTGCTTAAGGCTGCCCTGGGTGCAGCTGGTGTGAGCAGCCTGACGCTCGGACCGCGTGCCCCCGGCACGGCCCTGATGCTGCTTTACCAGGCCATGCCCCTGTATCAGGTAGAGGCCAGTTTCCGCAGCAGCAGTTTTGTGCAGGGCGGGATGGGCAGGCTGAGCGAGGCGCTGGCCTCCGCCGCCCGCGGCTGGGGAGCGGAAGTGCGCTGCCAGTCGGGTGTCGATGAGATTCTACACGCGATGGCGAAGCCTGTGGTGTCCGGCTGGAGAACGGCGAGGAGCTGCATGCCAGGGTCATACTTTCCAACGCCAGCCCTCGCCACACGCTGTTTGACCTGGTCGGGGCTCCTAACCTGGAAATCCGGCAGGTGCGCGCTGTGCGGAGCATCCGCTTCCGCGGCAGCACCGCCCGCTTGAATTTATGGCTGAGCGGGTTGCCCGAATTTCCGCGACTTGAATCGGACCGGACAACCGAACACCTGGGCGGGCATATCCTGCTCTGCCCCAACCTGGATTACCTGGAGAAGGCCTACGATGATGCCAAATACGGGCGAATCTCAGCTCAGCCCTTCGTCGACCTGGTGATCCCGACGCTCCTGGACCCATCCCTGGCGCCTACAGGAGCTCACCTGCTCAGCGCCAACATACAATATGCTCCGTACCACCTGCGGGAGGGTAACTGGGATGCCGGGCGTGCTATTTTGCTGGAACGCAGCCTCGATACGCTCGAGAAATTCATCCCCGGCCTGCGCAAGCTGATTGTAGGGCAGCAGCTGATCACACCGCTCGACCTGGAGCAGGAGTACGGCCTGACCGAAGGCTGCCTGACGCATGGGCAGATGTCGCTCGACCAATCCTTCATCATGCGCCCGATCGCCGGCTTCGGCCAGTACCGCCTGCCGCTGCCTAACCTTTACCTGTGCGGGGCGGGGGCGCATCCCGGTGGTGGGGTGACCGGTATGCCGGGCCGCAGCGCCGCCCGGCAGGTGCTGAAGGACCTGCGCCGCTGATTTTGACCGCTGCCCGGTTTTGAGGTTAAGAATCTGGTCGCCGCAAAAATAAATCCGACACCCTTTCCAGGTTGAAACCTGGAAACAAAATCAAGAATTGGAGAAACTATGACTGCTGAATTAGCTCCCGTTGAAAAAAAAGAGAAAAAAATCCAGGAGAACTACCACGGCGGGTCATCCGACACCGTCTACGCAGTGGGTCTCATCGGCGCGTGGATATACTACATCGGCCGCGCCGCCACCACCGAGGAGAAGATTAAGGGTTTCTTCAAGGCCTTCGCCTGGCCGGGGATCCTGGTTTACAGGTTGTTGGAATTCTTCGAAAAGGAAGAACCAGCATCACCGGCTGAATAGATTTCAGCCTGGATCTTTAACAGGGAAATTCAGCTCCTGGAACCTGCCTGCACTGCGGCCTCTGCGCAGGATCGAGTACGACGTGCAGGCAAACTGGAAACTGGTGGTGCAAAATTACTCTGAGTGCTACCACTGCCCGCTGATACATCCCGAGCTGGCGAAATGCACTCCATACCGCAGCGGGCAGAATGACCTTTTTGAGGGTCCATTCCTGGGCGGCTACATGCACCTCAACCATGAATTCGGCAGCCTGACGATGAGCGGTCGCCTGTGCTCCCTGCCGATCAGCGGGCTGCCTGAAAGCGAGACCGCCAGGGTCTATTACTACACGCTCTTCCCCAACATGCTGCTCAGCCTGCACCCGGATTATGTGATGTGCCATACCCTGTGGCCGATCAGCCCCTCTGAGACCCACATCATCTGCGAATGGCTCTTCGATCCGGCAGTCTCTCATGTACCCGGCTTCGATCCGGATGACGCTGTGCGTTTCTGGGATATAACCAACCGCCAGGATTGGCAGGTCTGCGAGCTCTCACAATTGGGTGTCAGCTCGAAAATGTACACCCCCTCGCCGTATGGGACGGCGGAAAGCCTGCTGGCGGCGTTTGACAGCTATTATCTGAGCCTGATCGAGCGTTGACTGCTTTCGAACATCAATCCCAACGTACAGGATTGTGAGCGCCATTCACTCCTGGGTTATTTCTGGTGCCCCACCGGAATCAGGTACAGCGGCTGCTGCCCGGCAGGCAGTTGCAGCACTTTCTTCACCCGGTCGTCGGTAAATGCCCCGGCTGGCACAGCTGCCAGGTCCAGCGCTGCTGCCTGCAGCAGCAGGTTCTGGGCGGCATGCCCCGCTTCCATGTGTGCGTAGCGGCGGCTGCGATCTTCGCCGTACTTCGGCGCCAGTTGCCCGTAGATCGCCGCGATCACGAAGACTGCTGAGGCGTTCCGCACGCATTCCTGGTCCAGCGCTGCAGCCGACAGCTCCCGGTGCAGGTCGCCGCTCAAATGCAGTTTCAGAGCATGCGCCTGGGGGATGTATTGGTATATCCCTTCGCCGGTTAGAACGTACATTTCGAGGAGATTTCAAATTGCCGGCAGATGGCGCAGTCCTGCGACCGCTCGGGTCCGTTATGCCCTGTGCTGCCCACAGCAGCTGCCCGATTTCTGCGTCTTTGAGCGGATCGCCGCGGAAATCACGCACCGAGCGCCGCTTAGCTAGCGCTTCTTCCAGGGTCATTTTTCCCTGCGATACAGGGTTGGGAAGGATGGTGTTTTCTGTCAAGGTAAGAAATTCCCTTCGCTGAATATTCCGGGGATGTGGTTCAAAACTCCGGGTTTGGTATGCATTTTGCTCTTTCTAGTTTCAATCTGAACTATACTGGCTAAATTCGCTTCGGACAAGTGTATTATGTCATGGCGGTTATAATCACAATTTGCACATCCGTACCCACTCAGAAGCTAAACTCCCTGGTCTGTCGGACCAGGACAGTTTTCTTTTAAAAGTTTAGCTTCTAATACCCTTCACCGACCATGATCCATCAATTATCCAATCATCACCTGCGCCTGCTGCGCTGCCGTGCCAACCGGCTGCAGTCCATCGATGATCGCTTACCGAACAACGCGCTGCAGGCTGTCCAGTCAGTTTTCGCAGTTCAGGCCCAGGAGCTGCCCGCGGCCTTACTATCACTGCGGGCACGCAGCCGGGGCCTGACCGCTCTTTTCCGGGATCACCGATCCCGGCTACAGAAAAGAAGCCGGGACCTGACCGCCAGCGGCATCGAGCAGGTGCGGCTGGAAGTGCGCACGCTCGTCTGGACCTGGAGCCTGCGCGGTACGCTGCACCTGCTGGCGGCTGAGGATGCCCGCTGGCTGCTCCCGCTGCTCGCCCCGGGTTTGATTACCTCTCACCAGGCCCGTTTCCGCCAGCTGGGATGGGATGCAGAGAACAGCCGGCTGGGTTTGAGACTGCTCGAAAGTGCACTGCAGGAACAGCCTGAGTTGTCCCGTATCCAGGTCGCCGCACTTTTACAAGCGCAGCGACTGCCGAATGCAGGCCAGGCCACCGTGCACCTGCTGTACCGCGCGGCCCTCGATGGTATTCTGTGTGCTGGAGCGCTGCGCGGCGGAAAACCCACCTATGTTTCCTTCGAGCGCTGGGCCGGTGGCTTTCAGCCTGTGACGGTGGATGAAGCCCTGTCCAGGCTGGCCCTGCGCTACCTGGCTGCCTATGCCCCGGCGCGCCCGGCAGACCTGGCAAGCTGGTCCGGATTGAAGTCTGCCCAGGCGCAGCGTGCCTTCGAACTGGTCGCAGACCGGCTTGTGCAGGTCGAGTACGACGGGCAGGTTGGCTGGATGCTCGAAAGCCAGGAAAGCTGGCTGGATGAAGCCTGGCTGGATGAAGCCTGGCCTTCCCAACCGCTGGTGCGTCTCCTGCCGCGTTTCGACACATTCTTGATGGGATATGCCAGCCGTGATTTCATGGTATCGCCTGAGCACGCCCGCCGCATCAACGCCGGTGGAGGCATCCTGCACCCGGTGCTGCTGGTAGATGGGCAGGCCCTGGGCACCTGGAGCATGCAGCTCAAGGCCAGAACTCTTGAAAATCTCGCTCTCACCCTTCGAAGAAATGCCTGATTTCTCCTGCCCTTCATTGAACAAGAAGCGCAGGACCTCATGCGCTTCCTCGAGCTGGATGAACACACACAGCTCGAAATCGCCTGGTGATTACCCGGCTTACTCCACTCTCCAGACCTCACAGGTTTTCTTAACCTATAGGTCTTGGTGCTTTACCAGTGAAATAGGTCTAATAAGATATAATTCTGGAGCTCGAATTTGGTATAACCGCATTTCCCTTCCTCGTCTCTTGGGTCGCTAGAAAGGATGGATCCCGATGACAGACCAGGACTCCTTATTTCCCCCTCAACCGGTCGATCTGCATAACCAAAATCCGGAACAGCCTGCTCCGTGGAAAGAAAGCCTTTTAGCACTGGGTCCTTTCATCCTGTGGCCGGTTTTTACATCCTGGTATGGCTCGCTCGCCTTTTGTTCGGAATTGCCGCTATTTCCCAGGTCACTGCTGCCAGTCCTCACGTATCTCACTGGTCTTCAGCCCCTTGCTTGCCATCCTGGTGGTCCTGGCGGTCAGCGTTAAGCGTGCTTTCCCGCGTTGGACACTGCCGTACTGGGGCCTGGTAGGTGATCTTTTTCCTGTACTTGATGACATTCTCCGGCACCATCGCCGGGCAGAATTTCGACGGCGGCTGGTGGGTGTGGCTGCCAGTCATGCTGGCTGCCGGAGTGGGCGCCTGGTTGGGCCTCAAATCCAATCGGTCGGGATGGCGCATGCAATCCACGAAAAATGATTGGACCAGCGTCACTTTCGTGCTCTACGGCATGCTCCCGGCGATGCTGGTATTGGGCTATGATGAAGTGCATGATAACCAGCTGATGATTTTGTCCAGCATGCTCATCCTGGCGGCCTGGCGCGTTATTTCACATGCGCAGTACCCATCTCTGGCAGCGAGCCCTGTCGTTGGTGATTGGATTTTGCCTGAGCTGGGGGCTGGCGGCGGTTAACCTGGCGAATTATTGGAGCGGCCGGCAGGAGATTTGGATGGATAAGCCTGGGGATTGGTTGGGTACTTTGCTGCCGATGCTGAACTCCGGTGCGATCATGCTGTGCATCCTGCTGCTGCCCTGGCTTTTCAGCCTTTTAAGAATTTGTTTTCCCCCAGCCGCCGGTTGGACAAGCGCCTGATAATCTGACCTGGCCCGCAGGTGTACTCGAACTGCGATTCTGATCGGGGATTGTAAATAACAGGAGAATAACTACCTAAATAAGCTGGAATTAGTACTATAATTGATCGGTCACTTCCTGGATTAAATCAATTCAGGCTTGAGAGGGATGAACCTGATGGGCAGATGTCTGAAATTGTGCAATATCCTGACTGGCTTGGTTCTTGCGGCTTTGATGGTCGCTTGCATGTCCCCCAACCGGCCGCGTGCGACTCGACTTCTCGGATCCGGTCGAGAACCCTGCGGCTGCACTGCCCACACAGCCGGATCCCACTCTCTCAGCACCTGTCGAGGCCACGCTCCTTATCGAGACTGTCGATGAGGCCACTCAGCCTGTTTCACCAGCGACCATCGCTGTCGACACGCAAGCATCACCGACGGATAGCCTGTTCGTAAATCCCCCGGAATCGGTGGGTGCTCTGCTGGCTCAGAATTCAAGCGTCAGACGCAGAGACATCACCTATTGCACTGCAGATGGAGTTCGAGCTGAAGTTAGATTTTTCCTGCCAAAGCAGCCGGTGGGAGTCGTACCCCTGGTGATCTATGTCCACGGCGGCGGTTGGAGCGAAGGAGATAAGCGCGGCGGCGAAGGTCTGCTCGACGCTCCAGCTCTGTTGGAGGCTGGTTTCGCCTTCGCCTCCCTAAATTACCGCCTCGCTCCCGAATATAAGTTCCCCGCCATGATCCAGGATGTCAAGTGTGCCATCCGCTTCTTCCGGGCGCAGGCCGGCGAGTACCGCATAGACCCGCAGAATATTGGGATTTACGGCCCGAGTGCCGGCGGGCACCTGTCCAGCATGGTAGGCACCACCTCCCCTGAAGCGGGATTCGAGGTTGGGGAATACCTCGACCAGAGCAGCCGTGTGCAGGCGGTAGTAGACATGATGGTCCGGCCGACCTGACCACCGATTTTTCCCCCACGATGGTCAGGCTCAAGCCGATCGTGATCCCGGATTTTGACCTTTCAGCTGCCAGCCCGATCACCTATGCTACCTCCGATGACCCTCCATTCTTGATCCTGCAAGGCGATATGGACCGCGTTGTTCCACTCGCGCAGTCGCAGCTCTTATACCAACGACTGCTGGATGCCGGGGTGACGGTGGAGCTGGTTATAGCTGTGAATGGCGACCACGGTTTCAAGACCAGCAATATGCAGCCCACCCGACCCGAGCTGACGGATATGATCGTGGATTTCTTCTTAACTTATCTCGGACCATAATCTGATATTGTGAAACCAAATCAGGCACTGCTGATCATCGACGCCCAGGTGAACATGCTGTTGGGCGAAAATCCCGTCAACCAGGCTGGTGTGGTTAAAGCCAACCTGCTGCACCTGCTTGAGAAAGCCCGGCAGAAGGATATTACGGTCGTTTTCGTGCGCAACAACGGCGGCTCGGATGCGCCCGACACACCGGGCAGCCCGGGTTGGGAAATTGACCCGGCTTTCTCTACACGCGCAGGCGATATAACCATCGACAAGTGGTATCCCGATGCGTTCAAGGATACACCTTTGCAGGCTGAGCTCGCCGCACGCGACATCCGCAGCCTGGTGATCGGGGGCATGCAGTCGGAATACTGCATCGACGCCACCAGCCGAGGCGCGGTCGAGCTGGGCTACCAGGTGACGGTGGCGAAAGACGCTCACAGCACCTACGCTTCCGGCAGCTCCAGCGCTTCCGAAATTTTCGAGGGTATCAACCGGGATTTGGCAGGCGTCGTCAGCCTGGTGGCAGCACAGGATTTCAATTTCTGATACCTAACAACTGGGGATTTGCAATTCGATAAATCGGATATATAATATCGTAATCTGATTAATATCAGCGGGTCTATTATCGTATCTGAACCAAACTATTTAACTTCAGAAGGAGAATTGAATATGAGAAGGTCTTGAAGTGGCTGGGGATAATTATTGCTGTCCTTATTGGATTAATTTTATTTTTGGTAGCGTTTGTTTTTATATCCACCAATATGCGAATGAATAAAGACTATTCCTCAATCCAGGTGGAAAGTGTGCCTGTGCCGACCAGACGCAGCCTCGATCGAATACGGCAAGCACGTGGCGACCATCCGCGACTGCATCAACTGCCACGGCCCGGACCTGGCCGGCAGTGTGTTACTGGAGGATCCGATGGTTGGGATCATTTATTCAGCCAACCTAACCAGCGGGAAAGGCGGTGCAGCCAGTGAATTCACAGATGAAGACTTCGTGCGCGCCATTCGCCACGGAGTGGACGAAGAAGGTAAACCTTTGCTGGTCATGCCTGCCAACGATTTTTACTACCTCAGCGATAAAGATATAGGTGCAGTGATTGCTTATGTGAAGAGCGTGCCACCAGTTGATAATGAATGGCCGAAAAGCAAGGTGGCATTACCTCCGCGGGCATTGTTCCTTTCCGGCCAGCTTGTGGCATTGCCGGCTGAGGTCATCGACCACACCGCACCCAGGCCTGTCAGCCCTGAACCTGGAGTGACAGCAGAATACGGCAAGTATATGGCCATATCCTGCATCGGCTGCCACGGGGAGGGTTTATCTGGAGGCCATATACCGGGAACGCCGCCGGATTGGCCTGAACCCTTGAATTTAACCCCCGGAGGCGAGCTGGCCGGATGGAGTGAAGCCGATTTCATACAGGCTCTGCGCACTGGAGTAACTCCCAGCGGGCGTGAGCTGCGCAATGAATTTATGCCCTGGGAAATTATGAAGAACATGACCGATGACGAGTTGAAGGCGCTGTGG
This sequence comes from uncultured Chloroflexia bacterium, assembly GCA_963698765.1. Taxonomy (GTDB): domain Bacteria; phylum Chloroflexota; class Anaerolineae; order Anaerolineales; family UBA4823; genus CAVOSB01. Next base: position 10,025 of record CAVOSB010000022.1, on the reverse strand, counting down.
ATGTACCTGCAGACCGTTCCAGCCAAAGAGCAGGGCAACCGCTAGGTAAATCGATTGCTAATCTCATTTGACCAACCCCACCGAGTTTACCCGAAACCTCACAGAGTCTCCCCAAACCTCACAGGTTTTCTTAAACCTGTGAGGTTTTCCTAAATCCTGGCCAGGCACGTCAGGATCTGCTCAGGACCCATGACTGAGACTTGCGCTGTTCTATAAGTCCAATAACGGATATTCTTCTCGATATTTGGTAAAATTAATTCTCATTGATACTTTGATAACGTCGTAATGAACAACAATTCTTCCCAATCTTCCAGTATAATTAAATTCTTCTACGGGGGTCGATCCAATTCCAATCCTGAACGGATTGGTCTATAAATAATCAACTGTCCTTGTTTGAAGGAGGTGAATTGTAAAGAATTTCCTTTATTGTCTGTTCACTTCGTTCACCCAAAACAATTCAAATTCGAGGAGAGTGAAATGAAAAAGCTCTATCAACTGCTTACAGTGCTGCTACTGGCCAGCTTCTTCCTGGCAGCCTGCGCACCCACTGTGTCACAACCGATTGCAACCGAATTACCCCAATTACCGGAAGTCACTGTTCCGCCAATGCCTGAAAAAACTGAGCCGCCGGTTGTTGCGCAACCGATCGCCACCCAGTTACCCGCCAAGCCGGAAGTTACCCTGCCGCCTGTGCCGGTCGCAACCGAGCTGCCTGCAGTTGAGAATAAACTGACCGAAGTGCTGGCACGCGGCTACCTGATCGTTTCCACCGATCCGGCTTACCCACCGCAGTCGCAGCTGGTCGAAGGTGGGACCCGACCGGCCGACACGGTTTGCCCTCCGACCTGGTGACTGCCCCCGAGCTGGAAGGTTTCGATATCGATGCCTCCGTCGAAATCGCCAAACGACTGGGTGTGGAAATCTGCTTCATCACTCCCGATTGGACCCTGATCACCGGCGGCAGCTGGGCTGACCGCTGGGATGTCAGCATCGGTTCCATGACCATCACCCCCGAGCGCATGCAGGCGCTGTACTTCTCGCAGCCTTACTACACCACCCCGGCCGCGTTCTTCGTGCATACCGATAATACTACCTTCACCTCACCCGCTGATCTCTCGGGCAAGAAGGTGGGTGGTTGTGCGGGCTGCACCTACAATTCCTTTATCGCCGGTACGCTCCAAATTCCGGGCGAGACCATCGAATTTATCCCCTCCGACGCTGAGTTTGTGGGCTATGATACGGACGTCCCCGCCTTGCAGGACCTGGCGCTGGGCGACGGTGTGCGCCTGGATGCGGTGTTGACCGCCCAACCGACTGGCGCCGGCGTGATCGCCGACGGTCTGCCGGTTAAGCAGCTGGGTGAGCCGGTTTATTTCGAGTACCTGGCCGGAGCGTTCGATAAGAACTCCACCCTGAACTCGGCACCTCTGGTGAAGAAGATTTCCGAGATCATCCTGGAAATGATCAACGACGGTACTTTGTCCGAATACTCCATGACCTGGTATGGCCTGGACCTGGCTGCTGCAGCTGCAGATTTTGACCTCGCAGCCCTGAATCAATTTCCGTAAACCCAATTAATCAGCAGGGGTGAGGGGAAACCCTCATCCCTGCCTGACTCAACGCCTTCCTCGCCGGCCATTTTACGAATACGGAGCTGACTATGGCTGTTGGTACCGCCGGACCATTCACACCTATTAAGGATGACCCATATCTGGACATGGGTTTAACCCTGGCTGCCCACGAGCGCAAAGCCCGACTGGTGCAGACCATCAAGATCGTCCTGGTCTGGGTAGCGCTGATTGCACTCATCTCTTTCGTTTTACTGCAGCTGCGTTTCGAGCCTGCCTATATCCTCGAGCACTATCAATTTGTGCTCAAGGGTGCACTGGTGACCATCGGCGTTTCTGTAGTCTCGATATTAATCGCCACAGTTTTGGCTCTTCTGGGCGCGTTAGGCCGCCTATCCAAAAATGCCATCGCCCAGGGTGTCTCCGGCCTGTACGTCTCCATGATCCGCGGCACTCCCCTGCTGATCCAGATCTACCTGATCTACCTGGGGCTGCCGCAGATCGGGCAGCAGTTTATCCGCATGGGGTATAAGGATCTTGGAGAGATGTTCGTGCTTACGGCCATCCAGTCGGGGATCCTGGCGCTCAGCCTGAACTATGGTGCTTATATGACCGAGATCTTCCGGGCGGGCATCCAATCCATCCCCTTCGGGCAGCGTGAGGCCGCCGTTTCCATCGGTATGAACTCCTGGCAGACCATGCGCCGGGTGATCCTGCCCCAGGCGGTGCGCATCATCATCCCCGATATCGGCAACCAGTTCATCGCCATGCAGAAAGATTCCGCCCTGGTTTCCATCATGGGTATCTGGGAAATCACCTACCGCGCCAACCGCTTCGCCCGCATCGACAGCAAATTCATGGAAATGTTTATCCTGGCAGCCGGGTTGTACTGGATCCTGACGATCATTTCCTCCTTTTTCGAAAATAAAATTGAACGCAATCTGGCACATGCCTATGAACGCTGATCCCATCATCCAGGTAACTGATTTGCATAAGTGGTTCGGCATGCTGCACGTTTGCGGCATCTCCTTCCACGTCGATCCCAAGGAAGTGCTGGTGTTGATCGGCCGCAGCGGCTCGGGCAAGAGCACCCTGCTGCGCTGCCTGAACTTCATGGAAGAGCCTTCGGCTGGTCAAATCTCGATCGGCTCCGTGACGGTCAACGCCGCCCCCGGCTTGAAGCAGGACCAGGATAAAGTCCTGGCCATCCGGCTGCAGATGGGCATGGTCTTCCAGGAATTCAACCTCTTCCCGCACATGACCGTCATCGAGAACGTCATCGAAGGGTTGGTGACCGTCAAGAAGATGCCAAAAGACCAGGCTATCGCCATCGGCGAGAAGTACCTGAAGAAAGTCGGCCTGGGAGACAAGCGCGACGTGCACCCGGTGCGGATTTCGGGCGGGCAGAAGCAGCGCGTGGCCATTGCCCGCGCCCTGGCCATGGAGCCGAAAGTCATGCTCTTCGACGAGCCGACCTCGGCCCTCGACCCGGAGCTGATCGGCGAAGTGCTGGATGTGATGAAACAGCTGGCCCTGGAAGGCACCACCATGATCGTGGTCAGCCACGAGATGGGTTTCGCTTTCGGATGTCGCCAGCCGCATCATCTACATCGACGAAGGTGATGATCGTCGAAGAAGGCCCCCCCGACCAGATTTTTTACCATCCCCAGGACATCCGCACCAAGATCTTCCTGATGCCGATCCGGAAAATTCAAAACGTCTAGAGACCCTGAGGGTTTTCTTGAACCCTTTGGGTCTTTCCCCCCAGGTAGGGCACTATGGCAAAAGACTACGGCCTTGAAAACACCCCACTAAACCAGCAGCGCCGGGCAAAATACGCTCAGAGCGATGAATGGACAGTCGAATTCCTGGGTAAATCTCCGGTCGGGCACGTCGCCACGCACTGGGATGGGCAGCCGTTCATCACGCCAACCTTGTTTTGGTACGACCCTGATAAAAAGTCGATCTATTTCCATTCCAATATCACCGGGCGGTTGAGGGCTAACATCGAGCGCCACCCCGAAGTTTGCTTCGAGACCTTCAATTCCGGGCGCCTGCTCCTTCGAATGTGGCCCTGGAGTTCAGTCTTCAATATGAGAGCGTGGTGGTCTTCGGTAAAGTGCGCATAGTCGACGAACAGGAAGAGCAGGAATATGCCCTGAACAGTCTGCTGCGCAAGTATTTCCCGGAAATGCAGCCCGGGAGAGAATATCGCCCGATCATCGACGAAGAGCTGATGCGCACCTCGGTGTACGCCATCCAGGTCGAAAGCTGGAGCGGCAAGCGCAACTGGAAAGAGCAAGCGGATCAGAGCCCCGACTGGCCGGCTCTTGCCCTGAAGTGACAGTCACTTCTTAAGTGACTGTCACTTCAGGATTTCATATACCTCATCTCCCACACGCACGTAATCTTCGACCTTCAGAGCCACTTCCACTCCCGCCCCCGCAGCGAGGACTTTCTTATGCTCGATTTCCAGCAATTCGACCAGCTGAGTGAAATCCGTGATATGTCCCAGGATGTGGATTTCATCGCCCACTCGCAGCTCGCCGCTCAGCTCCAGCACAGCCACGCACAGGTGGGTGTAAAAAATGGGTGACCTTCCCAACACGCTGCTCCATTCGACATCCTGTAGCAATCAGGCCATCAACTGCTCTCCAACGCACATTCAATATCCTGTACCCGGTGGAAGCTGGAATGCCCGTCCAGGTCGTTCGGCCATTGCGGACGGCGCTGCTTACCGCTGAACCACTCGTCAGGTGCCTCTTCTAGGCGGTCATGAGATCCGCCTGCACCTGCCGGTGCCATTTCGCACCTCCTGTGCAGAGAGCTCTCGCCAGCGCAGGTAAATTTGCCGGTTCGACTGGCTTTCTCCCAGTCCCTGCTCGCCGGCTGGCCGGCGCTGTGCATGGATAAAGCGGATCACGTCCGCCTTCCAGTGGGTAATGTGTGCCAGGGTATCTTTCACCGTCCAGGGGTCTTTGCTCTCGGGCCGTGGCACCCGCTGCTCCCAATCTTCCTCTTTAAGGTTAGCGACCAGCTGATCCAGTAGCTGAAATTCTAGGATTGTTCGCTCGATCACTTCTTCACGGTTGTGACGCATTGCTTGCAGCACCTCCCCTTGTTATATAAACTTCAACTCAACGCCGGTTCTTTCTCGACCGGATGTCCACATACGATAATATAACACGGTAAGATCTGAGGATAAATTCCCCAACGCCTTCGCACCGCGTTTTGCATCTCAGCGCCGAATTCATTCGGCGGGATTCGCCACCGATTGGATCCAATACCAGAATTCCCCAAATAAATTCATTGTCTTTGGACGGAATCCCGATGAAACGGTATGAAAACCTTCACACACCGGTCATCAAATTCACCTGGCGATGATAAAATCTGTGCCAGGGTTTATTAAACATTACAATCTTCCTCCTGAAAGTGAGATAGCACCGCCTATACATCCTGCTGGAACCCGTATTACGGTTGTCGTTTCCTTACCTCGCGGCAGGGATCCTGGTAGCAGTAGCAACCATGCTGCTGGTCATGTCTAGTTCGCAGTCGAAGACACACAACAGTCGCCCTATTTTACCTGCTGCCGGTCTTAACCAGCACGACTTTCTGGGGCCTTGGATCTGGAATTCTGGCAGCACTGCTGTAGTTCCTCAGCTATAACTTCTTTTTCTCGCTCCTTATTTCACCCTTACCATCCACGAAACGCAGGATATCATCGCCCTGCTCATTTTCCTGGTAGTCGCCGTCCTGATCAGCCAGCTGGTAAAGTCAAGAAAAACCTGGAAGCCAGCCTGGAGAGGGAAGCCGAAGCCAACCAACTCTACGAGCTGAGGATTGGATTAGCCGGGGTGAATGATTGGGGTGCGATCGCAGCAATCGTCACTGTTTCTAAGAGACCCAGTGCGATAAAATTCCTAATGGAGGTTTCCTGCACTCACAAGAAACTCTTATAGGATGCAGATGATCAACCCTTTTTTTATCTCGCCAGCAGACTTTTGATTACATTCGACAAATGTCTCTTGACAATCCATCAATTATCCTCATAATAAGGTGCTTGAAGATTCCAACGCATCAAGCGAGAGGAATTTTATAGGCTTTTTCCTCAAAATACCGGAAAACGGAGGTTAATATGAAAATTATCATCGTGGGCTGCGGTCGCCTGGGCTCTGGACTGGCAAATGTCTTGGCTAACCGCGGTGATCAGGTGACCGTTGTAGATATGAACCCTAATGCTTTCGATCGCCTGGATCCGGGTTTTCGAGGTAAAACCGTAACAGGGATCGGTTTCGATGGCGATGTTTTATTGAAAGCAGGCATAAAGGAAGCCGACGCACTGGCCGCGGTAACCTCAAGCGATGAAGCCAATATTGTCACAGCTCGCCTGGCCAGCCAGGTTTTCCATGTCCCGAAGGTCGTTGCCCGCTTATATGAGCCTGGCAATGGAGATACCTTTCGCAATTTAGGCATACAAAATTTCTGCACGGTGGATTGGGGTATCCAACGTGTCGTCGACCTGTTCAGCTACACTCCGACCGAGGTCATGTTCAGCCTGGGAACTGGCGAAGTGGATATCCTGGAAAAAAACATTCCGGCTTCTTTCGTCGGTCGTAAACTGGTGAGTTTACAATGCGCCCGGAGAAATCTCGGTGATTGCCATCACCGGCCGGCAGGACCTTCATCCCTTGCCTGAGACGATCTTCGAAGATGGCGACACCGTCCATCTGGCCGTTCTCGACAGCGCCAGCAATAGCTTTAATAAGTTGTTTAATTAGCTGAGAGGAGAAAGCCATGGCAATGTATGTGTTAGTTGTTGGCGGCGGTAAAGTAGGCAGCCATCTGGCAAAACTGCTCCTGGCAGAAGGCTACCGGGTTAAAATCATTGAGAAAGATGCGGTTAAGGTTGAGCGGCTCAAACAGGAGCTATCCCCAGACGTAGTGATCCATGGTACTGGCAGCGACATACATGTATTAGACCAGGCCGGGATACGTACTGCCCAGGTTGTGGCGGCGGTCACTGGAGATGATGAGGTCAACCTGACGATCACCAGCCTGGCGCGCTTTGAGTTCCAGGTGCCGCGGTCATCGCCCGGGTGAACAATCCTAAGAATAGCTGGATGTACACGCCCGAGATGGGCGTGGATGTGGCAGTCAACCAGGCCGACCTGATCGCCCACTTGATCGCTGAAGAGATGTCGCTGGGCGACATGATGACCCTCTTGAAGCTTCGCAAAGGGAAATATTCCCTGGTGGAAGAGAAGGTGTCACCAAAATCGAAAGTAGCCGATAAATATTTTAAGGATATTTATTTACCGGATGAATGTGTCTTCACGGCGATTATTCGTCATGGGTCGCTCCTCATTCCCCGCGGGATACTGTCCTGGAGACTGACGATGAGGTCGGCGGTTGTTCATGTCAACACGCTTACTCAATTTGCCGCACTTTTAAGAAATTCAGATTAAACGAGGGATATCATATGTCTTTGCTTCTAATTTCCACCTTCTGCGCCTTGCTCTCTATTTTGGCTTCGTTATTGATCTATAATAATCTGAGGAAGAACCCAAATCCGCTCTTTAAAATAGCCGAGCTAGCTGACGATATTGCCCTCGGTGTACGCACCTACCTGCACCGCCAGTTTACAACGATTTGCTCATCATGCCTGTTATTGGTATCGGCATCGGATTTGCTCTGGGTCCCTGGGTGGCATTCACGTTTTTCCTGGGAGTAGTCACTTCATTGGCAACGGCTTACCTGGGAATGAACGCTGCGGTGCGCGCGAACGCCCTGACTACCGAAGGTGCGATTGAATCGCCTCGCAAGGCTTTCTTGATTGCAGTTGCAGGTGGCTGGGTGATGGGGTTTGCCATCATAGGTTTTAGTTTGTTGGTGTTAACCATTTTTTTTATCTTTCAGGACGCAGCCCCGCTGATCGGCTTTGGATTTGGCGATAGCCTGGCAGCTCTCTTCGCCCAGATCGGCGGTGGCATTTTCACCAAAGCTGCAGATGTGGGCGCTGACCTGGTGGGTAAGGTGGAAAAAAATATTCCTGAGGACGACCCGCGCAACCCGGCAGTCATTGCCGATCTGGTTGGTGATAATGTGGGCGATTGCGCTGGGCGTGGTTCCCACCTATTCCAGACTTTTTCGGATGACATCATCACCGGCCAACTAGTCGCACTGGCTGCCATCGCTCTGGGCAATATGGTCCCTTGCGATTTTCTTTCCGCTCCTACACCAATCAGTTGGCCTAGTGTCATCACTATTGGTGTATTTTCACTGCGCCTGATGAAAAGGCTAAAACCCGAGCCTGGTTTAATGCCGGTATGCTGGTGACCACTGCGATCGCTATAGTGGGCATTTTTACTGGCGAAATTCCTGCTGGATGATTTGAGCATTTTTTTAGGCAGCACCTGGGAATTGCCAATACCCTGGTAGCCGCCTACATCACCCGCTATTATGCAGGCTATGGCCAACGGGTAAAACGATCGCCGAAGCCTCCCAACGCGGGGCCGCTCTTACCCTGATTACCGGGTTGGCTTACGGCTGCAGAGGCCCTTCTTGCATCCATCTTGATGATTTCTTCGCTGTCGTGGTCGCCTATGCTGTATCAGGCGGATCACTGCTGCTATCGTTGCGGTTAACCTGGCACCGATTTGCTGATAGGCTATATCATGACCGCTGATGCCTTTGGTCCAATTACCGATAACGCGGCTGGGTTAGCAGAAATGTCTCATTCTGGGAAGCTGATTGTGGAACCCCTGCTGCTTTAAATGGGTTGGCAATACTATGAAAGCCACCACCAAAGCGTATGCGATGTCATCAGGGATGGTCACTTCGTTTGTCATGTTTGCCACATTCTTTGCCCTTACCGGAATGGAAAGCATGATTGTATCCACCCCTTACTCCATGGCTTTTTTGTTCATCGGCATATCATTGCCCTTCTTGATCTCCTCATTGGTGATCGGCTCTACCGCTAGACACCCCAGCTCATGGTTGACGAGGTACCAGGACAAGACCATCACTCGTCTTATGGAAGGTAAAGCCGAGCCCGACTATGCTGCCTGCGTGGATATCTCTACGAAGAACGCCTTACGAAGATGATCTTGCCGGGTTTGATCAGCATTTTCGTCCCGATTGGGGTGGGCTTTATCTTCGGCGCCTGGGCGTTGGGCGCCCGGCTGATCGGCGCTATCGCTAGTGCAGCGTTATTAGGTCCATTTTTAAACAATACCGGCACCGCCTTCGATAATGCCAAGAAACTAATCGAATCAGCCGGGTAAAGGACCCTTCAACACCAGGCTCGGTCATTGGCGATACAGTCGGCGACCCGATGAAAGATGTTGCCGGTCCCTCCCTGCTCATCTTCATGAAGCTGATCGGTATGGCCGCCTTATTGATCGCGGGAATATTGAGTCAATACCCGGGGTTTCTCGTCACACTTGATGAAGTAGGGGAGATCGCTATAATTGGGTGAAATCACGGTCTGTAAGGTGGTCGTTGCCGTAGGCCAGGTGTGGGTAGCCGTTGCCGTCGATGGCGAAGTCGTGCTCCCTCAGCCCTTCGAATTCCCTGAAAGTATTCGCCCGGTTGGTGTACCTGTGCGCTTCGAAAATCCTCCCGTGCCAGCTGGTGATTACGACCATGCCTTGCACGTCGACCACCTGGAAGCGCCCTCTTTGCTTCTTCCATTCCTGGAACCTGCCATCCAGCTGCACCTGGGCGGAGCTCCGAACCAGACAGGTGGTGGGGAGGATTGAGCACGCATCACCCGGTCGGCAAGCCGTTCTAACGGGAGAAAATCCCAACGCGCTTCATGCGCGTTTTGCAACTCAGCGCCGAATTCATTCGGCGGACTGCATCAATAACCTCCTGAATGAGGTTGGGTGTGTCGTTTTGTGTATGATAAAATCCCTTACCTATTCGGATGAATAGGACCAGAAATAAATCATTTGTTCCTTATTGCCGATGATTGTACAGAGTTCCACGAGAATTTTGACGATGTAACTGAATTCTGGAGCGTCATATGAGCATATTATCCCCGGTATCACGCGCGGTTGACTTTCGGATTATCCCTGTATTATCTTGTCCTTGGGACGGTTCTTTTCTTTTTTCCAGCTCACATGTCAGGTGTCTTCGCCTGGAAAGTGTCTCCTTTCGTGACCATGACCATCGGCGCATGGTGCCTGGGAAATTTTTGGATGGCGCTGGTGACCGGTTGGCGTTGGCGCTGGTCGCAGGTTTACGCCAGCCTGGTTTACCTGTGGTCCTTCGGCTTGCTGCAGTCGGCCGTGGCATTGTTTTTTTACGATAAGCTGCGCCTGGAGCACCCCATCTCCTGGCTGTACCTGGGGACACTGGCTTTCAGTCTCCTGGCAGCTGTCATCGGAATCGTCGATCTCCTGCGCCTGAAACCTGTTATCGAGCCGCTTGGAAAACCTGTAAACCTGGTTTCCC
>CAVOSB010000021.1:0-13848 GCA_963698765.1 uncultured Chloroflexia bacterium | reverse complement strand
CCTGCCGGTGCTGTGAACCACTTATCCGGAATCCCTGCCATGCGAATACCAAAATCCGTGCCGTTGCGAGCCATGACACTCAGGATCGTACTGCCTTGAACACCCTCGGCGGGCTCAAGCATAGCCTTCCCAGCCGGCATGCTCAAATTCAAGAAAAAGTGATCGTTTTGATCGATGAACTGCAGCACTTTGACCAGGGTTTCGTTGTCACGGTTGGTGAGCGCCAGGGCAGGACCGATGGCACGCATAAAGAGTGAGGTCGCTGCCCGATTCCGGTTATGGCATTCATCGCCCATATGCAGTGCCTGGGCAATCAGGCTGCGCAGGTCGATCCCATCCGGCAGAGTCTCCAGGGCGCGGGCGAGAACGGGGTATAAAACGGTTTCCATCCATTTCAGCCGGGCGTAAACTTCAGCACCCATGCCTCCATAACGCAGTACCTTGCCCAAGCCCTCATTTTGCGTGCAGTAAGCCTGGTTTCCGAAGGTCCTGTTTTTGATGATAAATACTGGCATGGAAGGTGAAACGACCCCCGCCATCGGGCCGACCGAGTGATGATGGTGGCAGGGCGAATACTCGATGCCGCCTGAAGATGCGATTGTAAGCGCCTCTCCTTCATCCTGTGCGATGCCCTCGTAGATAAGCGCCCCCATCACTGCCCCACGCTGCGGTCCACACATTCGATCCCATTCAATAGGCGGTCCGGCATGCAAAATCATGCGGTCGTGCATCCCCGGAATTACATCCCGAGCAATTCCCATTCCAACCAGGACCGGGCGGCCAGATTTAATCCGGTTGCAGACCTCCGTATTGGCCGCTTCGATATCGGTACCCGATTCGGTCGTGCGTAAATGCCTCACTCCGGCTGCTGGAGGCTGCCAATCCACATCCACCACATCGATCCCCTGGTCGCGGACAGATTGAGATAAAATTTCCAGACCGAGATTGACGACCTGTACAGGCTGCCCAAAAAGATCCTTGATATTTTTTTCGGTCATAGCCCCTCCACAATCATGGCAGCCATGCGGGCAGCTGCTGCATTACTCTCGCACACAACCGCTCCCGCATTCTCCATCAGATTTATTTGGCGGCTCAAGCTTTGTGGATCTTGCTCCGTGCCGGTCACCGAGGTGATGACCGGTAAGTGGCGGCCATTTTCCGCTGCCAGTTTGCTCGCTTTCTGGACGGCAGGTCCAAGCTCAGAGGCAGGATCGCTGTGTGCCCCGTAACCCAACACCACATCCAAAAGGAGCACAGCCGTTTCCGGATCGTGAGCTTCTTGCATGATGCGCCGAATGCGCAGGTCGTTGTCTATCATCGGGTGAGGCCTGCCAACCGTGAACTCCTCTTCACCCAGGTCGACCGCCGTGTGGCCTACGCTGCGAGTCGAGTCTTTCAAGGCGTCAGCCGGCTTCAAGGGTGCATTGGAATAAACGGTGCTCGAGAGACGATCCTGCCAGATAACCTGGGCTTCATAACACAATGTGCCTCCAGAGAAAAGCGCACGCAGATAACGCTGCCCGGGAGAAAACTGGCTGCGCAGGTTCTTGATAAGAAGTGCTCGATCGCTTTCCATTGACGAGAAATCCGGGGAAGCGGCCCCCGCAAATTGGGCAGCCTTCAATGCCGCCTCTTCGAGTGTTCTGGCAATTACATGCTGCCGGGCGGGAAGTTCGATCGCCTCTCCGCCCAACAGGCAGGCGACGGTTGGCTTGTCGCTGCTGGAGACCTGTTCCAACACTCTTTTTGCGACTTCAGCAGCAGGTGGCTTGCTTACCAGGACGATTATCTCCGTTTCTGGATCTTCTTGTAATGCCTTCAGTCCAGATAACATCATCAAGCCACCAACTTCGACCCGCAAGTCACGCCCGCCCGTCCCGATGCCCTGCGTGATGCCGATTCCTGCTTTTGCCAGCAGGGTGCTGACCTCCTGTAAACCCGTGCCCGCGGCTGAAACAATCCCCACCGGACCGTGCGGGATCACATTCGCAAATCCCAACGCGACGCCGTTAAGTATGGCCGTGCCAGCACCAGGACCCATCAAGAGCAGGCCATGCTCGACCGCATACTTCTTCAGCGAGATTTCATCTTCCAGGGTGACATTATCGCTGAATAACAGGACGTGCAGGTTGTTGTGCAGCGCTTCCCATGCTTCATCCGCCGCATAGCGGCCGGCAACAGAGATCACTGCGATATTTGCAGACGGGTGGGATTTCACCGCACCACGCAGGCTTTTTGGACGGAACGTTCCACTCTCAGGATTTACCTGCTTCTTCTGGAGCAGCACCTCGGCCATGGCGATAACCTGGTCGAGCACTTTAATCTCTGCATCCACAGCAATCACCAGGTCGTTCGCGGTTGCTGTTTTGGCATCTTCCGTGAGCATGCCTGCCTGAGCGAGAATTTCCTTATTTGCAGGAGTCGCCATCACTACGGCAGCATCTTTCACGCCAGGTAGCTGCGACAATTCACGCGCAACCAGCATCAGGTTAACAGAGTCGTAATATTGGCTGGTCTTCACAAGGGTTTTTACAGACAATGAATTCAGCTCCTTTACCTTATTGTATTTATAATCCAGGTGGTCACTTGACCAATCCCGCATCCTGCATCGCCAGGAACACTTTTTCTGAAGTATACGGCGGTGCTCCCACACGAATCCCGATCGCATCGTAGATAGCATTTGCTATCGCCGGTATCGTCGGAACCATGGCATGTTCACCTATCCCGCGTGCACCCCATGGTCCGTCATCCTGGGGGACTTCGACGATGATCGCCTGGATGTCCCGCGGCACATCGCTGCTGGTGGCAATGCGGTAATCCACAAAGCTTGTGTTCTGCGGGAATCCTTCCTTAAGATTAAGGCTCTCAAATAAAGCGGTGCTCAGTCCCTGCACAAAGCCTCCCTCCATTTGTGCCTTGACCATATCGGGATTGATGGCTTTACCGACATCGAACGCGGCAACTCCTCGCAGAACATCAATTTTCCCGGTAATTGTATCCACTTCAATTTCAACAGCCTGTGCTCCAACCGTATAATGAACCACCGCGCGCGGCCCCTGGCCGGTCTCCGGATCGAGACCAGTGACATAGGAGGGCATAAAATTCCCCCTGCCTAACACCGGACCTCCAATCCATCCCTGGTCGTCTGGGAGTGGAATACCGTAAATGACTATATTCTTGAGCGAGATAGTCTCTTCGGACTTATATGAAATAACCTTACCATCGATGATGTCAAGGTCATCCGGATTCTCCTGCCAGGCTTTTGCCACCATGTCCAGGATTTGCTTGCGAGCGTCCCTGCCAGCGGCTGCGACGGCATTCCCCATGCTCCAGGTCAACCGGCTGGCGACCGTCTGCCATTCATAAGGGCTGTAATTCGTATCGATTGGGGTGGCTACACGCACCCAATCCGCTGGTACGCCCAGCGACGCGGCTGCTATCTGGGCAGCAATCGTAAACGATCCCTGCCCTATCTCCTGCCCGCCCACGCTCACGGTAACTGTCCCATCTTCGTTCAGCGCGATCTTCGCGCTGGATCCTGCATTCGGCGGCATGGCGGGTGCCTTCCACATCAACGCCAATCCTTTACCGCGCCGTTTATGAGGAGCGCTGGGAGGATCTTTCCGACCCCAGTTGATGGCCTGGGCGGCTTTGACCAGGCACTCCGACAATCCGGTAGGGTGCATTTTCATCCCGGTTACCAGCGTGTCCCCCGCTTTAATGCAGTTGATTTTTCGGAAGTCCACCGGATCCATCTTGATGGCATGCGCCAGCTCGTCGATGCACTGTTCCAATCCAGCATGCATTTCAGGCATGCCAAATCCGCGCATCGGCCCGCCAACCGGGTGGTTGGTGTATACGCAGTAGCTGTCGGTTTTTACATTCGGCACATTATACGGACCGCTGCTGCTGTATCCGGATGCCCGGGTGATGTTTACACCGTATTCCGTATATGCCCCGCCATCCCAATAAAAGCGGTTCTCCATCGCTAATAACCGCCCGTCAGCGTCGCAGCCCATCTTGAAATAGGCCACAACCCCCTGGCGAACAAAAGCGGTGAAAAATTCCTCTTCGCGCGTCAGTCTGAGTTTTATGGGACGGCCTTTCAATTTCATCGCAATCGCCACCGCCAGCGCTTCCATGCTGACGCCAGCTTTACAGCCAAAACCGCCTCCCACATAAGGAGCGATCACCTGGACGTCAGATGGTGAAAAACCGAGCGTCTTCGCAATCAAGCTGCGTTGGGCAAAAGGTGACTGCGAGCTGCCCCACAGGATCACCTTCCCGTTCTCTTCGACCCGGGCGGTAGCTACATGCGGTTCAATCGGCACATGCTGGACATGTGGAATACGGTATTTCCGCTCCACAATCACAGCACATTCCGACCAGGCGCTATCTACATCCCCTTTGCGAATTCGGAAGTGGTTGGAGATGTTCGTCCCTGGCTGGGGAAATATAAAGTTAGCGACCTCATAATTACCCAGGTCGGGGTGGAGCAGGGGAGCATCAGGAGTGGCACCGTATTCGGGGTCAAAAATCCCGGGCAAATCTTCATATTCAACTTCGATCAAATCAACCGCATTTTCAGCGATTTCTTCACTGGCGGCAGCCACACCCGCAACCGGATCACCTACATACCGTACCCGGTCGCGGCAGAATATATGCCGGTCGTGTAAATATAAACCCATCATTCCAGCGTAATCTTCACCTGTAACGACAGCCTTTACTCCAGGCAGCGCAGCTGCTTTGCTTGTATCGATTTTTTTGATCAAAGCATGCGGCCGGTCGCTGCGCTTGATGCGTGCATACAATAACCCTGGGCCGAATTGCAGATCATCGGCGAACAAAGCTGAGCCCAAGCACTTTTTCTCGCGCATCCACACGTGGGACACTGTCACCTACCGGATGAGGGATGGGGAATTTTGCCACCTCATTAATCATTCGTGCCTCCAGTTCAGTTGATCAATGCTTGTTGGCGGGAAGCTGCATCTTTCACAGCATCGATAATCCGTAAATATCCAGTGCAGCGGCAGAGATTCCCTACCAGAGCTTCACGAATTGTCTCTTCCGATGGATTGGAATCGCGGTCCAGGAGTGCTTTTGCGGAGATCAGGATACCCGGCGTGCAGAAACCGCATTGCACACCGCCGTGATCCATGATAGCCTGTTGGATAGGATCCAACACCCCGTCTTTCGCCAGACCTTCTATGGTAATGACCTCTGCACCATCGCATTCGACCGCCAATACCATGCAGCTGTTCACGGGCTCGCCGTTCAATAAAACTGTACAGGCCCCACACTCACCCGCGTTGCAGCCGTTTTTTGTGCCTGTACGGGCCAACTTATCACGCAGCATCTGAAGCAAAGTCATATTCGCTGGGACATCCACCATCTCAAATTCGTCGTTAAGTTTTATCGTTATCCGATGGTTCGACATTGTTCACCTGTTCAGTTTTTCCCATGTCATGAGTAATGCTCGCTCGGTTAAATTTCTTACCATCGCTTTTCGATAGCGAGCGCTGCCGCGGACGTCATCGATCGGTGTGCATGCATCGGCTGCCATTTGGGCGGCTTGCTTGAATACTTCCAGGCCGGGTTCATTTTCTCCGAGGAATTCTTGCGCGGCTTCAGGGATAAATGGTACCGGGGCTACAGAAGCAAGCGCCAGGCGAAAGTAAAACCCATTACTTTTTTGCGAAGTGGATTGTTCTACCGAATCCAAGAAACAGTACGCGGTAACACCGACAATTGAGAGATCGCTCCAGGTATTTCTTCCAAGTTTTATATACGTACCGGCGCTTTTCAATGGTGGTAAAGGGAAGAAAACTGCAGTCACGATATCTCCAGGCTGTAAAGTTGTTTTACCCGGACCGCGGAAAAAAGTAGATAGTGGTTCTTCCCGGTAACCATTCACACCATGGATTTTTAGCACTGCCTTCAATACCAGGCAGGCTCCGATTGTATCACCGGCAGGCGAAGCATTGCAAATATTTCCTGCAATCGTAGCCCTGGTCCGCAATTGGTAAGAAGCGACCGACCGGCATGCCTCGGACAGTAAAAGGTATCGCTCACACACCTTTTCGTCCAGCATCACACGGTTCATATTGACGGCTGCACCAACTGTCAGCCCAGCCGGACCTTACTTCATCACCGGTTTCTCGAAATTTTAATTCTGAGGTACCGTCCAGGTTCTTCACATCCACGAGATATTTATCTCGCCAGAAGCCGTCTCGCATCCGGACAAAGACGTCCGTACCGCCCAATAGCGGTCGGGCTTCTCCCGCATGTTCAGCTAAAAAACGGCTTGCTTCACTTAAAGAAGCCGGCCGGATATATTCAAAATCAGGAAGCTCTGGATGAGCATTGATCGTCATATTCACCACCTGGGAGAAAAAATCGATTGGAACGTAGAGCGCCGACCAGTAGGCATCGACGCTCAACGTTCCATCATAAACCTACTTGATCTCTAATAATTAATGTTTTCCCTATCCTCCACCCCAAATCTACTGGGTTTGAGGATCAAGAAAAGCAAATTGACCAGGATTCCCAGGAAGGCCGCAAAAACAATCGCCGGGATACCGCTGGGGAACAGGACCGGGATGGGGAATGGGAACAGGCCATTCGGCAGCGCAAGGTTGCCACCGATTCCGGTTACCAGGATGATCGCACCGACTGCCAGCTGCCGCGGCTCAAACAGGTTGACCCGCTCTGACTGGATGAGCGCGATACCCTGCATCCCTATCACACCGAACAGGTATATTGATAATCCACCTGTCACTGCCACCGGGAGCGTATTGACGATTGCTGCTAACTTTCCGATGAAACCAAGCAGGATGGCTAAGACACCAGCAGTCATCAAGACTGGCACTGAATAGCAGCGTGTGATGGCCATCAGGCTGTTGTTCTCACCATAATTGGTACCCGCACACCCACCCAGGAATCCGACAACTATATCGTCGCTGCCGTCGGCAACCAGATTGAGACCGATGAGTTTCTTGATCTCTAGAGGTTCGCGACCCAGCTCCTTCGCCAGCTGATCGATATACAGGCTCATCTGGTACAGGTGAGCGGTGCTTTCCGGGATAGTGGCGATAGCGATCAAGGCGATGCCGGTGATAGCTGCCCAGGCATTCGGATCAGTGAAAGCCGGGAAAGTGAATGCCGGCAGGCGAAACCAGGGTGCTTCGCCGATGATTCCGAAATTGACCAGACCCAATGGGATTGCAATCAGCCAGCCCACAAACGCACCTAGCAAGATCGGCAGCATCCCTATCAGGCCTTTGCCCTGCAGATATACTGAGAAGACTATTGTGATGATTAAGGTGATAAAAGCCACGCCCCAATTGGCAGCTGCCATATTCAAGGCTGCTCCCGCCAGTGCAATACCGATGACGATAGCAACACTACCCGTGATAACAGGTGGCAGGATGCGGTCCAGCGCTTCCTTCCCAATTCGCATGATGAGCAGGCCAACCAGGATTTCCAAAATCCCGGTACCCAGGATACCGAGCTGGACGATGCGGACGCCATCAGGGCAGTAGAATTGGGCAGGATCATTGAAGCAATCACTCGCATACAGGCTCATGGTAGTGATGACGACTGTGATATAACTGAAGCTCGAGCCGTAATACAAGGGGATTCTCCTGCCCGAAACCAGCAAGGCGATGATCGTACCAATGCCGCTGGCGGTTAAGGTAACGCCTACATCAAACTTGGTGAGCAAGGCTACCAGAACAGTCGCCGGGAACATTGTCAGAACTTGCTGGAAACCCAGGCTGATCATCGCCCCCCATGCTGGTCGATCGGGTGGTAAATAACCTAAGATCTTCTTTTCTGCTGTTGCGCTCATAGTTCTTTTTATGACTCCTTATGATGAAAAATCTTAAAAGGGATTGAAGAACCATCAGACAAAGAAAAGCAGTGTAGGTGAAACCTCCTTTCTACCATCTCAATCTGCCACCGTTGGTGACCATCAACCGGATAATGGGACAGTTTGCGA
Organism: uncultured Chloroflexia bacterium; assembly: GCA_963698765.1. Classification (GTDB taxonomy): domain Bacteria; phylum Chloroflexota; class Anaerolineae; order Anaerolineales; family UBA4823; genus CAVOSB01. The sequence continues at coordinate 5,849 of CAVOSB010000021.1, read as the reverse complement.
CAGCATTTACTGCAATCCGAGCAATTGCCGGGGAAAATTGCGGAAATGAATGATGTGGATTTGTATGTAAAGTGAAAGCTGGACTTAAAGTTTCTTGAAATGCAAATGAGTTGATTATATTTTTCGGGAATCTCATTCTAAGTGGGATAGAAGGGACATAGTAGTGCTGCAATTATGAATGAGTGAAAAAAGGATTTCTTCACTTTTTAAAACAGCAAAATACCGAAATAGTTTCGCTTAAATTCTCAGGAAAGCCTTCATATTATTGTTTGATAAAGTTAAAGTTTGCAAGAGTTATTTGTCATCACCTATAGGTGATTTATGTCATTGTGAGGTATATTTAACACTCATTTTTGGAACAGGAAAATTTTTCTCCCATGTCTATCGATTTTAGTCTGGTTATCGTCATCGTTGCCGTTTTGATATTTTATTTACGGCTGATCATCCTTCAAAGACAGCGTGCCAAGCAGCTGCGGCAGCAGAATAAACTGAGTAAATCCATAGCCCGGAAAGGAATTCAGCCAGCATCCGACCCCAGCAGGATTTACACGGTGATCAGCCAAAAGCCTCTCGACCGGTTGATCGGTGTGATGGGATTGATATTGGTAATATTTGGTCTCCTGGTCTACGCTGGTTTTTTCCCTTTTCCAATGCTACGACCATACTGGTGGATTCCAACTGCATTAGGTATCATCGCCTTCAGCTGGATGTTTAAACTCTGACCCGAGGATAGCGGATATTTTGAATTGTCCAACATGCAACGAATCCGATCTTGTCGATAAAGTCAGTAAGATATACATGAGTGCGATAGAGAGGAAATATGCCTCTCGATCCGGTAAAACGCCGCAGTCCCAGGAGCCTGCCACTGGGAAACTAAGAATCGACTCACAATTGGATGCGCAAGGCCTTCTGTCCCTGGCAAAAAAACTTACCCCACCTTCCTCTGGTAAAGGTGTCCCTTTCCGGCCAATCCATCCAGACCTGGTTGTCCTGGTTTTCAGCCTCATAACGCCTCTGTTTTTATACAGGATCGCCACCACCCAGGGGGTTATGCTGCCGTGGATCTTGCTGCTTCTTACCGGCTTTATTGGATTCTATTTTGTGAAGAGAAAATCATTGATAGCAAAATTCGAAGCCCAAAGGCTGGCTCAAAAGTCTGCTGAAGAACGCATTCAAAAAGGGATCAAACGCTGGATGCAGCTTTATTACTGCGCACGAGATGACATCGTTTTCAATCCCCTGGAAGCGAAAAGTATTCCAGCTGACATGATGAATATGTACTTATTCCAGGGCTGATCCTGATAGAAACACTCACACCTCAAGCATCGGAAAAGGGGACGAAACACCTGGAAATTTCAAAAATTGGCCAGTTTGCCAGTGAGTTGTTAGCTGAGACCGGGACTGCAATCGTATATGGGTCATCCTCGCGTGGACTTTATTTGCGCTTATCATCCGGGTGGATGCTCTTTCTTTCATATGAAGAAAGACCTGGACCAGTAACCCTCAATTATGCAGGGGATTCTGTTATCTTTCGGAATATCGAGATTGGTTCGACTTTAAATTGCCGGCAAAATTTTCTCGAATTCTCGGAGCCTGGCATTTCGGTTTCGACGGCTCGTGCCACAGTCTGGTCACCTTCACCCCCACCAGGGAAAATCCTTTCCCGCGACCAGCGCTCGAGATACCTCACTGCCACCTATGAATTGATCGAGAAAGCTGCACCCTCCAGCTCTATTGTCGATCTGTTCCCATATCTCCTGGATAGAAATCTGGAGCACGGCACACATGCTCCTCAATATTTGACAGTATTGCGATCTCTGCAGCTCGCTTGCGAAACTGAGGAAGAACGTCTGGTTGCTCAACCTTTATCGGCATTCCTGGGTCTGGGAAAAGGGCTCACCCCTTCCGGCGATGATTTTGTGATCGGATTTCTATTGGGGATCAACCGCTGGGCTTACCAGCTTCCAGGTACGCTTGACATCAAGCAACTTAATTCCCGGATTATCGAGCAGGCCAGAAGCCAAACAACCACAATATCCTTGAACTTGATTGAATGTGCCTGTGCAGGCCATGCGGATGAGCGCTTGATCCTCGCTCTTGACGGAATAATTAGCGGAAACATAGCACCCATGATCTGCGTTAATCTGCTCGCCGGATGGGGGAATACCTCAGGCTTCGATTCACTGACCGGGATGGCTCTCTTTTCCCTGGCTTTCCTTGACTGACAATCTCCTCTTGATTTCTGTTGAATTCTGCAGGCACAAGCGAATGATATTACAGATCGCTTCGATTTCAATTTCTCGAATACTGGTTCCGTTGGGCAGCGCCATCAAACGCTGAACCAATCTCTCGGTTACCGGAAGGTGACCGGTATAAGCAGGTGGGGTCGATCGATAAGGCTCCATCCGGTGAACGCCAGGATAAAAATATCGCCTGGCGCGAATATTCTCGGCCCACAGGATGTCATTTATCTGGTCGCGCGATAATTCCGCTTTCGCGGGATCAATCTCCAAAACTATGTATTGATAATTGTTGTGTTCTCTCGGGTTGTAAGACACCAGACAGATTCCTGGCAGGTTCGCCAAAAGACTTCCGTAAAGATCGTAATTCTTGTGGTTCGCTGCCGTGATTACACTTAAATCATCCAATAGTGTCAATCCCATGGCAGCCGAGATTTCATTCATTTTCGCGTTTGTGCCGATGCTGACCACATTGTCCAGCCCTGCGAAACCAAAATTGCGCAGCAACCGGATACGGTCTGCCAGCTGTGTGTCAGCAGTCGTCACAGCACCCCCTTCCAGCGTGTGAAAAAACTTCGTGGCGTGGAAACTGAATATTTCAGCATTCCCAAAATTCCCAACCATCCGCCCATTCTGAGAACAAGAAAAAGCATGCGCGGCATCATATATAAGCGCAAGTTTGTACCGGCGAGCCAGCGCCTCCAGCCCAACCACTTCGCACGCTCTTCCCCATAAATGCACACCCAGGATGCCTGTTGTTTGAGACGTGATGGATCTCTCCACCTGCCGCGCATCAAGATTGTGTGTCACTGGATCGACATCGCAAAAAACCGGGGTGATGCCCAGCATGGATAAAGCATGCGCCGTGGCAACAAAAGTCAGCGAAGGAAGGATCACCTCTCCTACAAGTCCCATCGCTCGGATCAATAATTCAAGTGCCAGAGTGCCGTTACAGACTGCAACAACGTGCTTGACCTGAAGCAAATCCGCCAGCCGTTCTTCCAGCTCCAGGACCTTGGGTCCATTGTTGGTCAGATATCCGGCGTCGAGGACCTGGTTGACTCGAGCGAGGAAAGCCTCACGGTTGCCGGTATTTGGCCGGCCGACATGGACTGGTTGGGGAAATTCTGGAAGACCACCAAAAATGGCCAGTTCGTCTATCTTAGTTTTCATTTCCTATTCCTGGAAATTCCTTCTCACTTCGGAGAAATCTGGTCACTGTTGATAGGCAGCTTTTCAGCATTCGGAGCCATGTACACGCCCTTCTCTTGCGTGTCACCCAGGATGACCGCCCCCGCCCCAATAATACATGACCGGGCGATCGTGATGTTATTCCGGATCACTGCACCCATTCCAATGTACGTGTACGGCTCAACATGAACAAATCCTACCATCGAAACCCTGGTAGAAAAATAACAATGATCCTCGATGACCGCATGATGACCGATTATGCTCCCGGCGCTTATCCAAACATTATCACCAATCTTGCTGAAAGGAGAGATAATACATTGGTCTCCTATCCGGCAGTTTTCACCAACTTCGAATCCCGACCATACTGAAGCGTGGGGACTGGTATAGCTCGCCATCTGATACCCCATCTCCTTGGCTTGATAATAGCGTTCGGCCCGCAGTTGGTTTACACGAACATACCCCACCGCCACCATCATTTTAAATTCACCTGGTGGGAATTTTTCTTGTACTTCATCAAATGGGACAAGCGGCAAATCCAGCAATGTATCGGCCTGGATCACCTGCCTATCAACCGTAAACCCCGCAATCGAAAAATCTGTATCCCGCTGCAAGTAATAATACAGGACTTCAGCAACTGATCCATTGCCGAAAATTATCAATTTTTCCATTTTCTTCTCCCAAACAATAAGTAGATCTGAGGATCAATCACAATCTTGAAGTATTTGGGATCTGTAATCAATAATTCCTTGTTCAAAGCGATTGTGAAAAGGCTTATGCAAACTGGCTCAGATAATCCAGGGTGCTGGGATCGAGCACAGACTTTATTCGCTCGGGAGAGCCCTGATTCTGCCTGGCTTGTATAATTCCTGCCAAATCAGAAGCGGTTGGATAATTGTAGATTTCCCGGATGGGTATTTCGACCCTGAAGTGCTCATTTATGAGCGCTATGATCCTGGCTGCCAGCAAGGAATTGCAGCCGTGTACGAAAATATTGTCTGTGAAGCCGATAGCGTCCAGTTTCAGTATCGAAACAACAATATCAAAGACCTTTTCCTCGATTGGTTTTAACTGATGCAGGTTTGTTTGAATTTCATCTCGCTTCTTATTTTCCGAAAAGAAAGGATTTGGTAAAGCCAACCGATCGATCTTCCCATTGGGTAAAAATGGTAGTCCATCCATGTATACGTAGAAACCAGGCAGCATATAATCCGGGAGCTTGTGGGCCAGCTCTGAACGTATTTGTGGCGGATCTTTATGATTGTCTTTCTCTGGAACCACATAGGCAACGATATGTTTATCGCCATCAGTATCGGTTTGTTCGACGACGACTGCCTGACGCACCCCTGTACCAAGCAGTGCTGCTTCGATAGCAACTTTTTCCACCCGGAAGCCCCGGATTTTAACCATGTCATCAGCTCGGCCGTGGAACTCCAGCATGCCGTTGGGAAGAATTCGTCCCAGATCATCGCTGAAGAAAATCCGTTTCTTCTCATCGAGAGGATCGTTGATGAAGTGCTTTTCTGTCTCCTCGGGTTGATGCCAATATCCATCAGCCAGGTATCTTGAGCGCACAGCAATCCGGCCTATCTCACCCGTTTCCAGCCGGTTTTTCTCTTCATCCACAACCCATAGTTCTTTGTCACCAAATGGAAAACCAGCGGGTATGATATCTGTGTCTATTATTTGCCCTGGAGAAATTATCATGCTGGCGCCGACAATGATTTCGCTGCTTGCATAGCGGTGCTCGAACACACATTGAGTGGAGAAGTGCTTTTTTGCATTTTCCAGGTCTTTTTTGTACAGCGTGTCACCTGTCAGGGAAATCGTTCGCACGCCAGGAAAAAATGCCTTTTCATCCAGATGTGAAAGGAAATGCCGAAAAAGTGAGATCGGAGGATGGAACAGGGTGATGGATTCCTGGTTAATCCAGGTTGCCATATAAGCGAAACCTTTCTCGCGCACATCCATGAGATATAAAGTGCACCCATTCAACAGGGCTCTCAACAGGTCTCCCATCGATCCCATAAAACTGCACGGAGTCAAATGTGAATGCCGGTCTACAGGAAAAATCGGTGTCAGCACTCTACCGCTCCAAACGCGGTGCAGGTAGGCACGATGGCTCATAGCCACACCTTTGGGTTTTCCGGTCGACCCCGAGGTGAATGCAACAACAAACGGAACATCGGAAGTATGATGAACGGTGCTGGTTCTCCGATCGAGGCTTCCCTCTCCTGGTTCCCATACCAGGAGCTCGTATCCAGGTGGAGCCACATTTTTAAATCGCAAATAATTCTCGGCATCAACAACCAATAATCGGGCATTCAAAATCCTCAGAATCGAAATCATATATTCTTCAGGAAATGCCGGATCCAACGAAGTGAACATCTTCCCGGCTTTCAAAACACCAAAGATCGCAGC
>CAVOSB010000020.1:0-20514 GCA_963698765.1 uncultured Chloroflexia bacterium | reverse complement strand
AATCGTTCTGGGCGTGGAGGACATGTCCAGGCTGGTAAACAATCTACTGGACCTGGGGCGGATTGAAGCGGGGATAAACCTGAAAGTTGAGAAAGCCTCATGCCAGGAGATCATCGAGAAAGCGATCAGCGGGCTACAGCTGCAGGCGGCTCAAAAGCAAATTCAAATCACCAGCGAGATTCCAGGCGAGGAACCTGCTTATCTTGAAGCTGACCGGGCATTGCTGCAACAGGCATTAACCAACCTGGTCGAAAACGCGTACCAAGTATTCACGGACGGAGGGGAGGATCTTAATTCGTGTCAACAAGCAACCCGACAAAGTGAACTTCGAAGTCATCGATAATGGGATCGGCATCTCGCCGGTGGACCTGCCGCGCCTGTTTGAAAAGTTCTACCGGGGAGCCCAGCAATCCTCGAAAGACCAACGGGGAACCGGATTAGGCCTGGCGATTGTAAAATCCATTGCTGAAAGGCATGGGGGTAGAGTTCTGGGCGGACAGCAAGCTTGGAAAAGGCAGCATTTTCATTTTGGAAATCCCATTGCGCCAGATCTGATCAATTAAGTCCCTTAAATGAAGTGCTAAAAGTAAATCTTTTATTGGATCTTTAAAAGATCAGGCTTGACTGATAACGATAAAATTCGGTATAATTCAGGGTCTGGAACTAATTTAATCATGCATCGAAATCCGATAAGCGCTCGAGGAAAGCTCTCTTGCGCTTGTCTTTATTTGTTTCAATATTAGCACATTTGTTCTATATATTTTTCCTGCATTTATTCCGGAACAGGAGGCAGTAATACGTGGAAACTAAGGGATTAACCGCACTTCGGATCAGCCTGGCTTCGCCAGATACTATTCGCAGCTGGTCGTACGGCGAGGTCTGAAACCCGAAACGATCAACTACCGTCGACTTGAGACCAGAAAAAGATGGCCTTGTTTTGTGAAGCGATCTTTGGGCCAACTCGCGATTGGCAGTGTTATTGCGGAAAATATAAGAATATTCGCTATAAGGGTATCACCTGCGATAAATGCGGTGTTGAAGTCACTCGTTCTTCAGTACGGCGTGAACGAATGGGGCATATCGAGCTTTCGGCACCAGTGGCTCATGTCTGGTACACGCGCCGGATTCCATCCTACCTGGGGTTGCTGCTAGATATCTCGCGGCGCAATCTGGATCGGGTGCTGTACTTCGCACAGTACGTCGTGACGTATGTGGATGAAGATGCACGCCAAAAAGCCCTGAAACGACTGGAAGACAAGATCACGGTCACCGAGCGCGAGCAGGCGTCGGCGATCAACACCCGCATCGCTGAGATCAAAGCCGAGTCGCGACCGAGTCTCATGAACGAGACTGAACCAGCGCCAGGCAATGGTCGATCACATGAATCTGATGAGCACATGGCTGAACAGCTTGAGCCGATCATCAAAGCCGGGCAGCGATTAGAAGACTAACCTGCAGCGACATGATTGGGCAAACCTGCGCGTTCAGCACTGCTGTTTCCTGACACCGAGATCGTGATTGTCGAAGAAGGCACGAGACCGTCAACAACCAGCACCTTTCCAGCGTTCAGACAGGTGGTTAAAGAACGGCTTGGAAGAGATCGAAATTGAGCTGAAGAGATCAGAAGCAGCACGAACAGGAACAGCATCCAGCTGCAAAAAGAAAGAATCCGCGCTGAAGCTGACCTGAGCATGGAAGATCTGCGCAGCCAGCTGGACGATCAATCCACTGCAGCGCGGGATGAGAATGCGCATTTGCGCGACGAGCTGCTCAGAGCTGCGTCCGCTGACATTCATGGGTGAAAGCCGGTTCCGAGAGCTGAAATCGCGCTGGGGACAGGTCTTCCGCGCCGATATGGGCGCAGAGGCTTTCTATGATATTCTACGGACGCTTGGACCTGGATAAGCTGGCTGAAGAATTATGGCACGAGGTGCGCACCTCTCGCAGCAAGCAAAAACGGAAGAAGGCAACCAAGCGTCTGAAGGTTGTTGAAGCCTTCCGCCGCTCAAGGCAACCGGCCAGAATGGATGGTGCTTACTGTCTTACCTGTGATACCACCCGATTTGCGCCCCATGGTGCAGTTGGACGGTGGTCGTTTTGCTACTTCAGATCTTGAACGACCTGTACCGGCGAGTAATTAATCGCAACAACCGCTTGAAAAGGCTGCTTGAACTGGGCGCTCCGGATGTAATCGTCCGAAACGAAAAGCGCATGCTCCAGGAGGCAGTCGATTCGTTGATCGACAACTCCCAGCGCGGCAAAGGCACTTATCACGCCGCGGCCGGCGGGAACTAAAATCGCTGAGCGACATGCTGAAGGGTAAGAAAGGACGTTTCCGTCAGGAACCTGCTTGGAAAACGCGTCGATTATTCTGGCCGCTCGGTAATCGTTGTCGGTCCGAAGCTGAAGCTCTACCAATGCGGGTTGCCGAAGACTATGGCCGCTCGAGCTTTACCGTCCTTTCGTAATATCTCAGATTGGTTTCGCACAGCTATCGCAGCCAATGTTAAAGGGTGCAAAAAGGTTCATTGAGCGCAACCGGCCAGAAGTATGGGAAGTCCTCGAAGAAGTCATCAAGGAGAGCGCCCGGTCTTACTAAACCGGGCTCCGACTTTGCACCGGTTGGGCATCCAGGCCTTCGAACCCGTTCTGATTGAGGGAAAGGCCATTCGCCTGCATCCGCTCGTCTCTGTCAGGCCTTCAACGCCGACTTCGACGGTGACCAGATGGCTGTGCACGTCCCGCTTTCCTATGAAGCGCAAATCGAAGCACGACTGCTGATGTTATGGCCAATGATAACATTCTTCACCTCTCCCCCCTGCGAACGGTCGCCCGATCACCGTGCCTCATCAGGACATGGTGTTGGGCTTGTACTACCTGACCAAGACCGATAAGCTGTCGCACAAGGGTGACGGCAGCATTTTCAGTGACATGGATGAGGCTGAGCTGGCATACGCACTGAAGTATGTTGATATCCATGCGAAGATCCGCCTGCAGACAACTACCTGGTATGACGACAAAAACAACCGCCTGCTTAAACCAGAAGAAAGGTTGATTGAGACGACTGTTGGGAAGATGTATCTTCAACCGCGTTTTGCCACCCGAAGTCCAATTTGTAAACTATGAGCTTGATAAAGGCGGCTTAAAAGACTTAATGGCGAACCTGTACGAGATTTGTGGCGAAGACGAATACCCCTGAAATCGCAGATGCGATCAAGGATATTGGTTTTACGTATGCCACACGCTCGGGTTATTCCCTGGCAGTGTCCGATATCTCGATCCCGGAAGAAAAAGCGAGATCGTCGACCAGGCTCTGCAAAAAGCCGAGGAAGTGCGAGCGCGATTTTCGCCGTGGATTGCTGACCGAACAGGAATCCGAACGAACGAGTGATTGAGATCTGGCAGCTGACCACCAGCCAGGTGGCGGACGCCGTTAAACGGGGCATGGATCCGAACGGCAACCTGGCAGCACAGGCGATCTCGGGTGCAACGAAAGGTGGTTTCGGCCCCATCTCTCAGCTGGCTGGTATGCGCGGACTGATGGCAGACCCGACAGGACGGATCATTCCCCTGCCGATCCGCTCGAATTTCCGCGAAGGGTTGACCGCCTTGGAGTACTTCATCTCCACTCACGGCGCGCGCAAAGGCCTGGCTGACACCGCCTTACGCACCGCCGATGCCGGATATCTTAACCCGCCGGCTCGTCGACGTGGCGCAGGATGTGATCATTAACGACGATGACTGCACCACCGAGGAAGGCATCTGGATCCGCCGAGCCGACGACATTGCCGCTCAATCCACTGGGGGTAAGGCTCTTCGGCAGGTTGGTGGCTCAGAATGTCGTCGATCCGAAGACTGGCGAGCTGCTGGCAGAACGTGATGATGTGCTGGATCATGATGTGGTCAAGCTCATCACAGAAGTCGGAATGTAGAGGAAGTGAAAGTGCGTTCTCCACTCACCTGCGAGCTGCTGCATGGGATTTGTGCAAAATGCTACGGGTTGGATCTTGGCCGCGGCAAAACTCGTGGAAGTCGGGGCAGCCACAGGCATCGTCGCGGCGCAGTCGATTGGCGAGCCAGGCACGCAGCTTACCTTGCGCACTTTCCACACCGGGGGTGTGGCAGCTGGCGGTGATATTACTACCGGTCTGCCACGCGTGGAGGAGCTTTTCGAAGCTCGCAAGGCACCGAAAGGTGAAGCGGTCGTATCGGAGATCGATGGTGTAGTCAAAGTGGTGCAAGTCGGACAAGTACAGCGACCAGAGGCAGGCGCACATCGAGCATAGTGAAATGATCAGCGATGAATACGACCTACCCGAAGGCTGGGAGATTGCCGTCGCGGATGAATACGAAGTCAGCACTGGAGATATCCTGGCTTACCTGGGAGATGAAGCGAAAATAACCGCTCAAAACGCCGGACGAGTTCGCATCGAAGGCGCAGAAAAGTCAGGTAACGGCTCCAAAGCCGGTTCAAAAGTGGTAGTTTCCTACGAAAGCCGGCAGGAAGCCACGTATGATATCCCAAGCACTGCCCGCATGCTGGTCAAAGACGGCGAGCGCGTCGAGGCAGGCTACAGGCCCTTACAGAAGGGTCACTAAACCCGCACCGCATATTGCGCATCTCCGGCAGGCACGCCTGCCAGGTGTACCTGCTTTCCGAAGTGCAGAAGGTGTACCGTTCACAAGGCCAGAATATCAATGACAAGCACTTCGAGATCATAATCCGAAACGTGATCCGAAAAGTGCTGATCACTCGCCCTGGCGACACCAATTATTTGCCTGGAGACCAGGTTGATTTGCTGGAATTGAGATATGTGAACGAGCAATTGCTGTCTGAAGGCAAACGGCCGGCGAAATTTATCGAGGCATTCGCTGGCATCACCAAAGTGCTCGAAGTACAAACGGGTTCTTTTCCGCCTCGTCATTCCAGCACACCATCAAGGTGCTGGCCCAGGCTGCGATTGCCGCTTCCGAAGATCCTCTCTATGGACTTAAGGAGAATGTCATCATCGGAAAGCTTATCCCAGCAGGAACCGGCTTTGTACGCGGCCGTTTTGATGAGCCCGTTTTCGCCACCCAGGGAGATTTTCCCTTCTCCACCCCTTCGACAGCCGAAGAGGACGACCTGATGGAAATTGGAATGAGCTCGATCGAGTGAGAACCAGGGGAATCCAACCCTGGCAAATCACTTTTACAGGTGCGCCCTCTTCGATAACTGATTGCGTTCGTGCTTAACAGATGCAGCGATTGGCAAAAAGTGCTTCACCCGAAGCGCTCTTCTTTATGCTGCGGCGAAACACGAAATTGGTTAAAGTAAACCTATGGAACTCAGAACTGAATTGCTTGTTAATCAATTATGCGATCCCCGACCTCTCCGACACGCAACCCGCATGGATTGAACCAAGCACGGAAAAGCGTAAAGGAGAAAACTCAGCTTTTCGAGAGATGCTGAACAAAATCCCCTGGAAGTGGGTGGGGATCCTCGGCGTGGTTCTCCTGATCGTAGTGTCCTCAGGTGCCTGGATAGGCTGGTCGTCAGCCAGGCGCAGCCAGCTGGATCAGCAAGCCAGCCAGACCAACCTCACCCTGGACCAGCAGTATGATTTGGGCCTGGAGGATTTGTTCCAGGCGCTACGATGTTGCGATCCAGCGCTTCGAATATATCCTTTCCCAGGATCCGGGTTATCCGGGGTCAACAGACAGGCTGGTAGAAGCGATGGGCGTCCTTTATTCGACCGCCACACCCACCCCCCCGCGCCGACTGCCACTCCCACCCACGGGCAGATCCGCGACCAGTCCAGGAATTATTTCAATCTGCACTCCAGCTGGCAGCCAGCCAGGATTGGACAGGGACGATCCAGTCGCTGACCGCTTTACGAAAGGCAGACCGGTCCTACATGGCGGCGCGTGTGGATGGTTTGCTTTACCTTTCTCTGCGCAGTCGAGGGGTTCAAAAAATCTATAAGGAAAGAAACCTGCAAGGTGGGATCTATGACCTGGCGGTGGCGGAAAAATTTGGCCCTATCGATTTGCAGGTCAAAACCGCCCGCAACCTGGCAAGACTTTACCTTTATGGTGTGAGCTTCTGGGAAGTCGACTGGGCAAAAGCGGTCGAGTATTCAGCCAGGTCGCGTCGGCCCTGCCGAACCTGACTGACGCATCTGGATTGTCGGCCGGGGAACGCTCCCGCCTGGCATCGATCAATTATGCCGACCAGCTCGCCGCCCAGGAAGATTGGTGCAACGCCAGACAGAGTACGAACAGGCATTGGCGATCCGGCCCGAATCGACGGTGGAAGAGAAACTTGAAACGGTAAGGCTCATGTGCCAGGGTCCATCGGAAACAGCCACTATTACCGGTGAGACACCCACTCCATCCACCACACCTACCGGCCCGGTTGCGACCGCGACCGCCACCCAGCCAATGGTCGATACTCCTACCGCTACCCAGTCGTCGACCTCCCACGGCGACTTAGCCGACAGCCACCAGCCGGCGATGAAGCACCGACCGCCACCCAACCTGAAGCAACACCCTACCCGGCGCCGGCAACCCAAGAAACAGGAATTTTATTCCAGGAAACCTCAGGCCTGTTTGGGATGTTAATGGCTGGTTTCTGGCTGGGTTTTACATATCTCCGGGCCAGCACTTTTCATTGACAAATATGGCAGGGAAATTTGATCTGGAACCCCGCAATAAATCCACCCTGCTGAACCGCAGGGGTTTCCGGATTTGGTATCCTGGTCAGCCTGCTCACCATTTTCCTGGTGGCAGCCGGCCTGGCTGCTTACGGAATATCGAGACAACTGACCCTGTTCTTGACTGGAACCATTAATCCAATCTCCCAATTTTCTTCCCAAGGCGACACAGCCCCTGTTTTGGATGAAGAAGGGGACCCAATCCCTGAAGCGCAACTAACGCCCCCCAGCCTGGTCGAGATTTCACCCTCATTAAAACCATGGGATGGTGCCGGTCGAGTGACAATCCTGGTGCTCGGATTGGATTACCGCGATTGGGCACCAGACGAAGGAGCTTCACGCAGCGACACGATGATCCTGATGACGCTGGATCCACTCAGCAAAACAGCAGGGATTATGTCCATCCCGCGCTACCTGTGGGTCGCGATTCCGGGCTTCAAAAACGGTAAAATCAACACGGCATATTACCTGGGTGATGCATATGAGCTACCCGGCGGCGGTCCGGCCCTGGCTGTGAAAACCGTCAAGGAGCTGCTGGTGTGCCGATCAATTATTTTGCCCAGATCGATTTTTCCGCTTTCATCCGCTTTATCGACGAGATCGGGGGGGTGGCAGTCGATGTTCCAGAAAAAATCTCCATTGATCCTCCTGGGTGGTGGTTTTAAAACCAAGAAGAAGCTGGAGCCAGGGCGGCAGGTTCTGCCCGGCGAGTGGGCGCTGGCGTATGCACGTGCCCGGTACACCGAAGGCGGGGATTTCGACCGCGCCGGTCTGGCAGCAGCAGGTGATCATGGGTATCCGGGATCGCATGCTGGAGCCGGAACTGCTGCCTGCCATGATCAGCAAAGCACCCAATTTGTATAATGAGCTCGCGGCTGGCATCCGTACGAACCTGACCCTGGACCAGGTCATCCAGCTCGCCCTGCTGGCACAGTCGGTTCCGAATGAAAACATCCTGCGCGGCCAGATCGGGAAAGACAGTGTGGTCTTTGCCAAGTCTCCAGATGGCCTCGATCTCTTGATCCCGATGCCGGATCAAATCATGCTGCAGCGCTACCTGGTATTGGGCTTCAGGCCTGGGACCGGAAATCGCCGGCAGTGCGGAAGATAAGTTGCGGGCTGAAGGAGCCAAAATCGGATTGTACAACGGCACTTCGGATCCCGGCGTTTTAGCCCGGACGGGAGATTACCTGCAGGGCAAGGGCGCCAACCTTACCCAGTCCACGGCTGCCGACCAGGCCTACACATCGACGACAATCATCGACCATACCGGTAATCCCTACGCTCTCAGATATCTGGTAGACTTGTTAGGCATTTCACCTTTTCGCATACTATTTGATTTCAACCTGGACAGCCCGGTGGATGTCGAAGTTTACCTGGGAAGTGACTGGGCAAATAATATGGCTTTTCCGTGATTTTGGTGAAGCTGCACATAACCTTCGGCCTGGCACATTTTCCAATCAGCAACCTTGCTTTGCAGATCCAGGCGACACAATGTGTGGAAAATTTACTGGTTCAAGATCCAAACCAATTAAGAGCGACTTTTGCCTGGCTGAACATCCCTGAAACGATGGGACCGCGAACAATGTCGCTCCGACGCAGCCGGTAGCTGTTGTACCCAATGACGGCCGCAACCAACTGGATTTCTATCTGTGGGGATTGATACCCTTGTGGGCAAAAGACCTTTCGATCGGCAACCGCATGATCAATGCGTGTGCGGAGACCCTGGCTGAGAAGCCGGCATTCAAATCCGCCCTGCGCCACCGGCGCTGCCTGGTCCTGGCAGATGGTTTTTATGAGTGGAAACAGGAACCGGGCATGAAAACCAAGACCCCCATGCGCATCCAGTTGAAGGATGGAAAACCGTTTGCATTTGCCGGATTGTGGGAGAGATGGAATTCGCCGGACGGCTCTGAGTACGTTCCTGTACGATCATCACGACACAGCCAAATGACTTCATGGCGACGATCCACAACCGCATGCCTGTGATCCGCCGGTAAACAAACCCTGCGCCGGAATCTATCAAGAGAGCCTCGACCCGCAACAGGTTGATAGCCTTTGACAGCCATATCCTTCCGAGATGATGATGGCATACCCGGTGTCTAAGCTGGTTAACAGCCCAGCCAACGATACCGCGCAGGTTATCCAGCCGCTGGTGTGAAACGCCTCTCTTCGGTCCGTTTTACACCCGGACATTAAGCTCTGCACCCTGGGGTAAAGCGGTGTGCAGGATTTTGTTGGCTGCTGCGCAGGCAGTCGACCCATATCAGATCGTCTCACGGAACTTATTCTGAAAGAGGGAATTACCTTCAAATCGGCGAGGTTGACTACGACCTATCCAGAACAGGTCGTGTGGTTGTCCTGGGAGTTGGAAAAGCCAGCGTACCGATGGCACAGGTGAGCAGTGGATGTCCTGGGGGACAGACTGCATTCAGGGCTGGTCATTATCAAACCAGGACATGACCTGGGAGTCACACTACCTTCCACCTTCCAGGTGGCGACAGCAGAACACCCGCTGCCGGGTCAAGGAGCCTGGAATGTCGGCAGGCAGGCTGCCGCATTGGCTACGAATTGGATGAAAACGATCTCCGCTGTGCCTGATTTCGGGAGGGGGTTCATCGCTGTGTGTCTCACCATTTGCGGAGATTGATTCGAGACTTACGGGCCTACGTTGCCCTGCTGGCGAGTGGGGCGGATATTTCCGAGATCAATACCGTCCGCAAGCACCTCGAACGCTGCAAGGGTGGCGGCCCGGCACGACTGGCTTACCCGGCCAAGCGTGGCAAGCCTGATACTTTCAGATGTCATCGGGGACCCGGTGGACGGGATTGCCTCCGGTCTGACCGCAGCAGATGCGACCACCTTCGCAGACCGATGCAAGTGCTGAAAAGATACCGGGTTCCAGAAGAGGTGCACCAGTATATTTTCCGGCGCTTGCAGCGAGGGATGATGGGTGAAATCGAAGATACTCCCAAACCAGAAGCTGCGGTATTCAAGTAAAGTCCAGAACCGGGTTATCGGGAATAACCTCCTGGCTGCCCAGGCGGCATTGGAGAAAGCTGGGGAGGAAGGTTTCAACAGCATGCTCCTTACCACCCGCTTACAGGGAGAAGCCCGGATGGCGGGGCAATTCCTGGCATCCATCGCTTACCAGCTGGATGCGACCGGGGCAGCCGATCCAACGCCCGGCGTGCGTGATCGTGGGCGGCGAGACGACCGTGACATTGACTGGAGAGGGACCTGGAAGGCCGCAACCAGGAGCTGGCGTTAGCAGCTGTTCCCGGCTGGGAGGAATCAAAAAGACATCGCTTTAGTCACACTGGCGACTGACGGCGGAGCGGCCCGACGGAGGCTGCTGGCGCGGTCGTGACTGGAGAGACTCTTCACCGGGCACTCCAGTTTGGACATGCAGCCGGAGGATTTATTGAGATCGCAACAATTCCTATCACTTTTTTGAGGCGCTGGGCGATTTACTCAGGCCAGGACCCACCATGACGAACGTCAATGACCTGAGTTTTCTCATTTTTCGCGTTGGCAGCCCGTTAAATCGAGCTGGTCATTCGACCAGGCTGGCACAGCGGAAACCCACATAGTTATATCCATTGCCGGGCAGGTTGCGTCACGCGTGGTCACCCGGATCTGCCCCATCCCACCCGAGAAAGATCCGCCGCGCACCACGCGGTAATCACCCTCTCCTGGTCCGGTGACTCTCGGCTGGAGAGCTGACATAGTAACTGGGATTGAAAAAGTCTGCTACCCATTCCCAGACGTTACCTGCCATGTCGAACAATCCAAATGGGCTGACCCCCGTTGGGTAGCTGCCAACTGTAATAGTATCCCGCTGGCAGCCGGGCTCGTTGTTCCAAAAATTCGCCAGGCTGCAGTCAGCCTCTTCACCAGGCCAGGGGAATATTCGGAAATCCGTCCCGGCGCGTAGCTTTCTCCCATTGTGCTTCTGTGGGTAAGCTGGCACTTCGCCAGCTGCAATAATCCTGGGCCTTGTTCCAGGTGACCATCAGCACCGGGAAATCGGCAAATTCCGGATTGCCATAATATGAGGGCCGCGTGCCGAGTTAAAATTGGTCAGGTGAATCGCAGGCGCCTTCGCTAACACACTGTGCATAGCGAGCATTCGTGACTTCATAGGTATCAATGTAATATGACGACAGGGTAACCGTATGCTCCGGCTGCTCTTCATTACCGCCAAAATTGGACCCCATCAAAAACTCTCCAGCCGGCACCAGCACCATCGGAACGCCACGCCCATCTTCGATGCTGGAGGCCAGCCCGGTCGGTGTTGGGGGAAGCGCGATGGAAGGGTCGCTGTGGGAAGCGGGGATGTGGCAGTGTCAGGCAGGTAGCTGTGACGGCGGTGGTGGAGGTGGCAGAGGGCGGCAGCGGCGTGTCTGTGTCGTTCATCGCCGTGAAATAACTCGAAGCCATCAAACCAGCACCGATCACCAATGCCAGAATGATGACCGCAACGACCACACCGCCGATCACCAGTGGAAGGCGGCTGGTGCTCTTGCGCTGCTGTGCTGGAGGTGCGGCAGGCAGCGATGCCTGGAGAGCGCGTTTGAACTCTTCTGCATACGTGAAACGGGAGTCCGGCTTGACCTGGATGGCTCTCATAATTGCCGCACTCACTCCCTGAGGGATAAGGGGATTGAATTCGTGCGGGGCCTTGGGAGGCAGGACATCCCTGCTTTTGATTAAAACGCTTTCCGGCAGCCGTTTTCCAGCCAGCAAATAATACAGGCTGGCTCCCAACGCATAGATGTCTGATCTTTGATCGATCTTCCCTTTCCCGTAGGATTCCGGTGGTGAAAAACCCGGGGAGATGGCCCTGGTGCCGGTGATCGCACCGCTTTGAGAAGTCAATCTTTGTCCCTACTCCCAGGCCAACCAGCACAGCTGCTCCAGTTTTACCGGCTTTCTGCGCCCCAGCCTGGCTGGTGAGGATGATATTAGCAGGCTTGACATCGCCATGCACGATGAAAGGGGTCTGTGAGTGCAGGTAATTGAGTGCCTCGCATACCTGGACGGCGGCTGGAAGGACTATATCGCCAGTAAGCGGCCCGTCGGTCTGGTCGAAAAGCGACTGCAGGTCCTGGCCTTCAACGTGCTGCATCACCAGGTACAGACCCTGCCCGCTGACGCTGAACGCTTCCAGGATCCTGGGCAGATTAGGATGCCGCAGCTGATAGGTTTGCGTGGCCTGCTGAGAGAAGATCAGGCGCGGCAGCTTCCGAAGCATCGGCAATTTCTTCAACCAGGCACGGGATGTTCGAATTCTGGTCCCAGACCAGGTAGAATGCGCCGAATTCACTCTGTCCGACCAGACTGGTGACACGGTAGCGATTGTTCAGGACTTGCCCTTCAGAAAGAGACATTTTCTTTCCTCCATCTCAAGTTCAGGAAGGCTGCCTCATTGTATGGCTAACATGAGGGGATGTCAAGACGACTGGAGTTCAATTACCAGGTGATCGAAAGCGGGGGTTAACCGCGCTTGTCAAGGCAGCTGCGGGCAGCATTCGATTTTTGTACAGAACGATCAACCCGATCACCAGGAACAGGGCCGGTAAATTAAGCAAGACCAGAACATCCCAATTGGATTGAAAGATCACCGTGGCTGCGGACAGGGATGTCAGGGCCTGGATCCCGAATATCGTAAAGTCATTGACCGCCTGGGCTTTGAAGCGCTCTGGCGGAAAATAGTTTTGGGTGAGGATGACCGTGCTGCCGATGAACATGAAATTCCAGCCCACGCCCAGCAGGACCAACGCCCCCCAATAATGAAGCACATCCTGGCTGATCACGCCGAGAAAAACGCATCCCAGCATACAGGCCAGGCCTGCCAGGACCACCCGCACCACCCCTAACCGCTCGAGCAGGAACCCGGTGAATAGAGAGGGCAGGTACATGGCGATGATGTGACTCTGAATGACCCAGGCAGTCTGGTCAAGCGAAAAATGATGCACAGTATGCATCTCGATGGGCGTGGCAGTCATGATAAAGCTCATCACCCCGAAGGAGACCGTACCGATTAACAGCGCAATAATATACCCCGGCTGCAGGACGATCTGACGCAGTGGGCGTTCGTTCCCTTTGATCTCCCCCTGGACAGAAAATTGGGGCCGGAGCAGTGATTGAAGCACGATTACCAGGCAGAGGATCGCGGCCATCAATACGAAAGAACCCGAAAAATCGGCCTGGTCCAGCCAGCCGCGTGAAATTTTCGCCAATTCAGGTCCGAGATAACCCGCCAGGATGCCTCCCACCAGGACGAATGAAACCGCCCGGCTGGATAATTCAGGAACCACACTTTCAGAGGCTGCGAAACGATATTGCTGGATGAAGGCGCTGTTGGTTCCGATCAACAGGGCTGACAGGCAGAAGAGAGCGAAGCTGCCTACAATGAGAGAATAGGCGGCCAGGAGACAGGCAGCCCCTGCGATGCCGGCACCGATCATAAAGCCATAACGGCGCCCGATTTGCCGCATCAGCAAGGCAGCAGGGATAGTAGTGACTGCGACCCCAATTACCATCAGTGTAACCGGAAGCGTTGCTAACGCAGGGCTCGGCGCCAGGTCGACGCCGATGATGCTGCCAACCAGGATGACAACGGGTGTCACCGACATAGCCAGGGCCTGGCAGATTGCCAGGAGAAGCACGTTGAAGGAACGCATAATTGCGTGATTGTATCACCGATCCCACCGGGGGTTCGGAATATTGCAGCGCCGCTCGAATTCGAGTACTATTGTGATCGTGGCTGAATTCCAACCAGCTTATGTGAAATTGCTGCACAACGGAGAACTGGATGATCGTGTGCTGCAGGCACGGGCTCACCTGGCGAAATGCGATGTCTGTCCCTGGAAATGCGGGATCGACCGCCTGGCAGGCAGTTATGGGTGTGTGCCGGACGGGAGAGAAAGCGTGCCTGAGCAGCTACGGCCCGCACCACGGAGAGGAAGATCCACTGAGCGGTCGAGGTGGATCCGGGACGATCTTTTTCTCGCGCTGCAACCTGCGCTGCCAGTTCTGCCAGAATCACGACATCAGCCAGGCCGATTTCGGGCGACCTGGTGAGTGCGAACACCCTGGCAGCCGTGATGCTGGAGCTGCAAGACTGCGGCTGCCACAACATCAATTTCGTCTCACCCAGCCACGTGGTGCCGCAGATCCTGGAGGCTGTGCTGATCGCAGCCCGAAGGGGCCTGAACCTGCCCTTGGTGTACAACACGGGCGGGTATGATGCGCTTGAGATGCTTAAACTGCTGGACGGAGTGATCGACATCTACATGCCGGATATGAAATACGCCAGCCAGCAGGCAGCCCGGTTTTATTCCAAGATACCCGAGGTACCCGCAGGTAAACCAGGAATGCGTAAAAGAGATGCACCGGCAAGTGGGCGATTTGCAGCTGGATGATCGCGGTATTGCGCAGCGCGGTTTGCTCATTCGACATTTGATCCTGCCGAATAGACTGGCGGGCACGCGGGAAATCCTCCATTTCATTGCCGAGCAGGTCTCGCCAGATGCGTATGTGAACCTGATGGACCAGTACCGCCCGGCGTTCAACGCCCGGCAGCACCCAGGTTGAACCGACCGATCAGCCGGGAGGAATACCGGGAGGCGTGCCAGATGGCAGCGGAGGCCGGGCTGCGACGAGCAGACAGGTCAAAATACATATAAACGTTTGTTTATATCAAGAGAAAGCTTATTGAGAAGTCAATGATGAGATCTTAATGGTAAAACTGCGAAGAGAAATATGGACAACTGGACCCCCTTATTT
Source organism: uncultured Chloroflexia bacterium (assembly GCA_963698765.1). Classification (GTDB taxonomy): domain Bacteria; phylum Chloroflexota; class Anaerolineae; order Anaerolineales; family UBA4823; genus CAVOSB01. The sequence continues at coordinate 6,025 of CAVOSB010000020.1, read as the reverse complement.
ACAGAGAAAATAGATCGCCTGAGGAACTTGCTGGCGCAGAATGAAAACCTGCTGGTGGCTTACTCCGGTGGGGTGGACAAAGCTTATTACTCAAGATGGCGTTGAGCGCTGGAAGAGCGGGCTGTGGGAATCACCGCCGTATCGCCCAGCCTGCCGGCATACGAGCGCGAACAGGCGTGGGAGGTTGCGCGCTGGATCGGGGCGTGGCAGGTGGAGATCGAGAGCCACGAGCTGGAGGACCCGAATTACCTGGAGAACATCCGAGCGTTGTTTTTTCTGCAAGAACGAGGTTTATTCCTTGCTTGCCGGCTATGCGAAGGAGAACGGTGTTTCAGGCCGTGGTGGACGGCACCAACGCCGATGACCTGGGAGACCACCGCCCGGGGAGGCAGGCGGCACGTGACTGGGTGTGCGCAGTCCCCTGCAGGAGGCAGGATTGACCAAGGCTGAGATCCGCACACTGGCACGCCAGATGGGGCTGCCCAACTGGGACAAACCAGCGGCAGCCTGCCTGTCCTCGCGCGTGCCGTACGGGACCCCTATCAGCCTGGAATACCTGTCACGCATCGAAAAAGCCGAGCAGGCCTGCTGGACCTGGATTCCGGGAAGTGCGCGTGCGCAGCCAGGAACAGACCGCACGCATCGAAGTGCAGCCAGAGGATTTTCCAGCCCTGATCAGGGAAAGAGAAAGAATTCTGCGGGAGCCGAAAGACCTGGGGTATGTCTATATCACCCTCGACCTGGCGGGTTTTCGGTCGGGGAGTATGAACGAAGCATTGACCAACCATGGATGCCGATAAAATCCGGCAACTGTTGCAAAACCTCCAGACTGGAGAGATCGACCTGGACCAGGCGCTCGCAGGCCTGCGCAGCCTGCCATATGAAGAGACAGAATTCGCCAGGCTGGACACCCACCGCTCCCTGCGCACCGGGCTGCCGGAAGTGGTCTTTTGCGAGCATAAAACCCCCGAGCAAGCGGCCGCACATCTTGCAGGAAATGTGGCAGCATCACGACCGGGTGTTGGGAACGCGTGTTGCCGGAGACATGGCGGAATTCATCGTCCAGAGATTTGCCGGAGGCCAGCTACGATCCAGCTTCGCGGCTGATTGACCCTGAGCAGCGGCATGACTCCCGAACCGCCTGCCGCGGCTCCCTTCGCCCTGGTGGTTAGCGCCGGGACCGCCGACCTGCCGGTAGCGGAAGAAGCCGCCCAGACGCTGGAATTTTTAGGCGACGGGGTGAGGCGGCTGTACGATGTGGGCGTGGCCGGGCTGCACCGCCTGCTGGATAAACGCCAGATGCTGTTCGAAGCGGAGGTGATCATCAGCGTGGCAGGGATGGAAGGAGCACTGACCAGCGTGGTCGGCGGGCTGGTAGCCTGCCCGGTGATCGGCGTGCCCACCAGCGTCGGCTATGGCGCCAGCTTCAACGGGCTGGCGGCGCTGCTGGCGATGCTGAATTCCTGCGCGCCGGGTGTGGCGGTGGTGAACATCGATAACGGCTTTGGGGCGGGCCAGATGGCCCACGCCATCCTGAAACACATGAGCTTATGCCGCTGGAGAATCTCGAAGGATAACCGGAAGTCATGAAAATCGCTTATTTTGACCTGCTTCGCCGGCGCCAGCGGGGATATGATCCTGGGAGCGCTGCTGGATGCCGGGCTGCCGGAAGCCGATTGCGCTGCAGGCAGCCTCTGAAGCGGACTTGAACCTGCCCGGTTACCAGATCTACCTGCTCAGATAGTGGATAAGATGGGGTTCAGGCGACCAAAGTGCGATGTCGAGGTGCACCAGCTAACGCCACCGAGCGCCACCTGGGCCAATCTGAGGATCATCATCCGTCAGCCGGCCCGAGCCCGAAGAGGCGGCAGGACGAAGCGCTGCGATCTTCGAGCGGCTGGGCGAGGTAGAAGCGGGCATCCACGGCACGGAACTCTCCCGAGCGGGTGCACCTGCACGAGCTGGGCGGGATCGACACGATCGTGGATGTCGTCGGCTCCTTGATCGGGCTGCAGCCGCTGGGAGATGGAGCGAAATCGTGGTGCTCCCCGTTCCCGCTGGGAGCGGGGTTTCAGTAGACGCGCGGCGCATGGACAGATCCCTCTGCCCGCGCCGGCCCTTTGGCCTTGCTGGAAGGCGCGCCGGTACGGGCAGCGCGATCTGGAAGTCGAGCTGGTCACGCCAACTGGTGCGGTCCTGTTCTCCAGCCTGGCGTATCGGCTTTGGGCCCGATCCCCCGAATGACGCTGGAAGCAGTCGGGTACGGGGCGGGCGGGCGTGACTCCCCATCCCCAACGTGCTGCGCCTGCTGATCGGCGAACGAGCAAGATGTACCGAGCCCAGTCTAGTCGAAACTCTGGTGCCTGCTGGAGACCAACCTGGACGATTTGAACCCGCAATTTTACGAGCCGCTGATGAGCCCTTTGTTCGAGGCCGGCGCAGTGGACGTCTTCCTGTCAGCCGATCCAAATGAAGAAAGAACCGCCCTGGTACATTATTGAGCGTGCTTTGCCTTCCACAGGAGGCGGAAAAACTGGAGAGTATTCTCTTTAGCGAGACCAGTACATTAGGAGTGCGCAGGCACTTAACCGAGCACCTTTTGCCCTGCCGCGCACGACGGGGCAGGTCCAAACAACGTGGGGGAAAGTGAGGATCAAGATCGCCAAGCTGGGCGGCGGCAGGGAAAAATTTTCACCGGAGTATGAAGACTGCCGGGCGCTGTCCGAGAAGAACATGATCTTCCGATCAAGGATGTTTACCTGGAAGCACAGATCAAAGTTATTTTTTTTTTTTTTTTTTTTTTTTTTTTTTTTTTTTTTTTTTTTTTTTTTTTTTTTTTTTTTTTTTTTTTTTTTTTTTTTTTTTTTTTTTTTTTTTTTTTTTTTTTAAAAAAAAAAAAAAAAAAAAAAAAAAAAAGACAGGAGTTAGATCCTTCACTGCGTTCAGGATGACGGATTTGCGTTCAGGATGACAGATTATTATACAGGGAATATCCAGGGCTGGATTCTCTCCAGCCGGTTTCGTCCACCGACAGGCGTTTCCACAGCAGCTCCCACCAAGTGGGGTGCGAACGGTACCAGTCAACCGTCTCCAGGAAGCCACTCTCAAAATCGACTTGCGGTTTCCAGCCGAGCTGGCCTTGGATCTTGCTTGATCCAATAAATACCGGCGGTCGTGCCCGGGCCGGTCCTCAACGTATGCCTTATAGGATCCATCCAGGTTGAATGCTTCCCACAGCAGGTCAGCGATGGTTTCGATATCCTTTTCGACGCCGGTGCCGACATTGTAGGTCTCGCCGGGAATGCCTACCACCAAAATTGCTTCAATCGCACGGCAGTGATCCAGCACATGGATCCATTCCCGGCGGTTGAGGCTGAGGCGGTACAGGGGCATATTCAGACCCTGTACCAGGCGGATAGTGAAATACGGGATCAGCTTCTCGGGGAACTGGTAAGGACCGTAGTTGTTCGAGCAGTTGGAAATGGTGACCGGCAGACCGTAAGTATAGGAAGTCAGCGCGCACCACCATATCAGCGCCGGCTTTGGAGGCGTTGTACGGAGTGCGGGGCAGATAAGGGGAATTTTCGGTGAATTTCAATTAGAACTCGAGCGCCAGGTCACCGTAAACTTCGCAGGTGGAGATGTGGTGGAAACACGGGACGCCGGCGTCCAGGGCAGCCTGCAGGATCTTTTGAGTGCCGAGGACATTGGTGTTGAAGAATAAATAGGGCTGCAAAACCGCGCGGCTGTTATGCAATTCGGCCGCGAAATTGACCACCCAGTCGGGATTGTAGAGCCCAAACAGGAGGCACGCCAGCTCCTAACTGCCGATATCCCCCCGCACGAAATGGTAACGCCCGGGGTAGAGTACATCAATGCCCGCCAGGTTATCGAGGTTGCCGGCGTAGGTCAACAAATCATAATTGATGACCGTGTCAGCCGGGTGCTGCTCCAACCAGAAGCACACGAAATTTGAGCCGATCGATCCCGCACCGCCCGTGACGAAAATCGTTGCCATTAAGTCTCCTTTATCTAGTCAATAAGTACTGTATTTATGTTTTTCGTATGATTGTACAATAAATGACAACATGTTCGCTAACTCATCAGACCCTTATCGCAATCCGGGTATAAATCCGTTAAAATCTTACAGCTTTGTACAGACAATCGGTTGAAATGGACTAGTTTCTTATAATAGTCCCTGGAATATCGACATCCACTACATAAGACAAAATAACCGAACAATCTTACCATTTACAGAGGAAAATCTAAAATGAAACAGAATTTTCGAGATACTAAAAAGAACAGCTGGAATCTCTATATTCAGTGTAATGAGTTTACTACTGGTGGTCCTTCCAGCCTATGCTGCTGCACCTTTTCAAGAAAAATCCACTTACGAAACATTAAAAACAGAAACACCGCCCTCACCCAATATCGTTGGTGGGACTGTCGGTCCCTCCCGGTAGATATCCGTATCATATTGCCTTACTCCCCGGGAATCAGACCCATATTGGGCTTATATTTGCGGAGGACCGCTCTACACCAGCAGTGGGTGCTGACCGCGAACATTGCGTACAAAACGAGAATACAGGGCAGATAACTCAACCAGGCAGGTTGCAAGTACTGGTGGGGGCTGTTGAGCTGGATGCATCGGACGGGACACGAATCGGAGTAAGCCAGGTGATCCCTCACCCCGAGTTTATGAGTGCGTGGGATAAGGACATCGCTCTGATCCGATTGTCCCAACCCGCAACCTGGGGAGCGAAGTCCGCCGATTCCGATCGTGAATTCTCCGTCCAGCCCATTAAATTGACCCGGGGCCGATTCGGTCGTGACAGGCTGGGGGACAACATCGGCCTGGGGATTCTTCTGGGAAGACAAATTGCGTGAGGTGACTGTACCGATTGTATCGATTGCTGCCTGCCAGCTGGCGTATGATGATATGGATGTGACGATCACGAGTAATATCCTGTCCGCGGGGGAAGACGGATTGGATGCCTGCTTCTATGACAGCGGTGGAGCGTTCGTCGTCCAAAACGCCGCACATAACGGGTATCTGCTGGCCGGCGTGGTGAGCTTTGGCCATGATGACGGCTGGGGCAGATGGAAGATACGGCGGATATACAGCGCCCGCTTTCCTGGACTGGATAAACTCCACAACAGGACAGGCACCCACGAGCTATAAGATCTACCTGAGCCTGGTTATCAGGTAAAATTCCCGCTAAGGTTAAGACAATTATCTTATGCCATACACACCCGGATGTCCTGGGTGTGTGAGGTGATTAATTTATATAAATGGGTCGCGCGAAGAGGCGGTATGGAAAGAAAATTGTTAATCGATTTCCTGGGCTGGATCGGAGTAGTTACCCTGTTGGCAGCGTATGGTCTGATCTCAGCGCGGAAACTGGAAGGTGATTCACTCTGGTACCAGTGGCTGAACTTGATTGGCAGCGCACTGTTGATCTTTAATTTGTTTTATTATGGCGCCTTCCCCTCGGTTGGCATCAACCTGGCCTGGATCGGGATTGCCGTCTTTACCCTTTCACGGCGAAGGAGATCGACCGCTTAATTCCAAAATGCCATTCTAAATAAATCGTCCGGAGAATATCCATGCAAAAAGAGATAAACTATCACATGAGCAGCCAGGAATTCCGCCGCAGCGGGCATGCTGTCATCGATTGGATTGCAGACTATTATGAGAACATAGAGAATTTCCCGGTGCTGGCGCAGGTTCAACCAGGCCAGATTCGAGGACTATTGCCGGGTAGCGCTCCGCAAGCGGGTGAGCCTTTCGATGCGATACTCGAGGATATCGGGAAAATCATACTGCCGGGCATCACGCACTGGCAGTCCCCTAATTTCTTCGCGTTCTTCCCATGCAACACTTCAGCTCCATCTATTCTAGGTGATTTGCTTTCATCCGGACTGGGTGTGCAGGGAATGAGCTGGGTGACCAGCCCAGCCTGTACAGAATTGGAAACTCTCGTATTGGATTGGCTGGTCGATGCAATGGGACTGCCGGAGAAAT
>CAVOSB010000019.1:0-44856 GCA_963698765.1 uncultured Chloroflexia bacterium | reverse complement strand
CCCCCAACCATTTCGAAGCGGAATAATCCACCTTCGTCGTCATAGGTGAGCATAAATCCGACTTCGTCCATGTGCGCGGCGACCATCACCCGCAGCCTGCGGCCGGTAGAAGTGCCAGAGGCCGGGCTGGAGGGCGACAGTGCGGCGGAGTTTTCAGGCTGGCTCCCGGTGCCTTCCCTGATTGCCAGCACGTTTCCCAGGGCATCGACTTTCAGCTGGCTGGCATGTGGACGCACCTGTTCCAGTACGATCTCGCGCACTTCGCTTTCGTTGCCAGAGACAGCGCAGGCGTTGCATAAGCGCTCCAGCAGGAGCAGCTGTTCTTCACTCAGACCTGGACTGTGACCAATAGTGGTATCAAGCATCCCAAACTATCCTATCCATCGTGTTCTGATCCAAACTGGCAGCAAACTCAGCCAGCAGTCGTCCGGTACGCAGGATGTCTTTTATTGAAGCCATCTCTACCGGGGTGTGCATGTAGCGCAGCGGGATGCCGATCACCATGGTGGGAATGCCCTCGGCTGCCACCTGCAACCCGTAGGCATCGGTGCCAGACATGCGTGGGACAGGTTCCAGCTTCCAGGGTATTTCGAGACGGTCGGCTAATCCTGCAAAAGTTTTGTATAGAGCGGGGTGGATGTTTGGTCCCCACCCCAGCGTGATACCCTTGCCAATCGGGAATGTCTTGTGACCAGAGCTTCCTGCCCCGTCGCCGAACGTGACATCGATGGCCACGGCGAGGGAGGGCCGCAGTTGGAAGGCGGAGGTAAAGGCTCCAGCCATGGTTTCTTCCTCCTGGGTGGTGGCTACAGCCCAGACGTCCCAGGCCAGCGACCGGTTCTGCAGCTCTTCCAGGCAGAAGGTGAGGGCAGCCACCGAAACCCGGTTATCGAGAGTATGGCCTGCCAGATAGTCCTCGCCAAACTCGATGGGCGGTTGGGCAAAGCTGACCAGGTCGCCAATCTGGATTTGTTCTTCAACCTGGGAGGGAGGAAGGCCGGTATCGACCAGCAAATATTCGATTGGCGTGGATTTCCCGCGCGCTTCGCCTGGCAGCAGGTATTCCGGAGGCCGGACGATGATGCCGGGCAGGTCCTGGCGGCCGCTTCTAGGATCGGCTGGATGCACGGTCACCCTCTGACCAGGGAGGATGCGCTGGTCAAGCCCTCCGACCTCGGTCAGAGTGAGAAAACCATCGACGATACCGGTCACCATCAGGCCAATGGCGTCCATATGGGCAGCGAGAATTATTGAGGTAGGTTTGCCTTCAGATGGCAGCCGGGCAGCACGGCGCAGGCCGTGCAGGCTGCCAAGGCGGCTGATGCTGATTTCATCGGTGAGCGGCTGCCAGGCTGCCTCGATCATCCGGCGCACCGGGTCTTCATAAGCAGACAACCCTGGCTCGGAGACCAGTTTCTTTAAGAGATTAATTGTTTGAGTGGTATGGGGGGTATTGGCAGGCATGCAGAAATTATAGCCGCTTTCCGGTGAATGATGAAGAAGCCGGCCTATGGAGTGTCAGAAACCGTCGGCTCTGGCGGCTGGACAGTATCTGTGGCTGTTTCAGGAGGAGGTAGGCTTGAGGTAGAGGTAGGTGTCGCAGAAGGTATTGAAGTGCTGGTTGCGGTGAAGGTAGGTGAGGCAGGTAAGGTGGGGGAGAATGTGCTGGTAGGGGTGAGGGTGCCGCTGGCTGTCACGGTGGGTGTGAGGGTAGAAGGCTCAGTGGTGGAGGAGGCCGTGGCAGGAGGAGGAGCTGTCAGGCTGGGTATGCGGGTGAGCGTTGGCAGCTGGGTCAGGGAGGGTGTGGGTGTTAAAGTAGGCCGGTTGGACTGGAATTGTTCAAACCCTACCATCGCCAAGCCGGTGCAGTAGCAAGGTAAGGTTGCCAGGATAATGGTGATAAAAATAGTGCGCAGCCGTTTTAGAGAATGCAGATCCACTTCCTTGCCGTTCCTTGGGTATTGATGATAACATCGATTTACGATGGACTGGATATACCTCTCACCTCATTTGGATGACGCTGCCCTGTCGTGCGGAGGGTTGATCTGGGAGCAGTCGCAGTCTGGCATTTCCGCCTCGATCTGGACCGTGTGCGCGGGAGGCGTTCCAAACGGGACGCTTTCAACATTTGCCACTGAACTGCAGCAACGTTGGCAAGCGAGCCGGGCGGCTGAAGATGGAGTGGGCAGGTCAGCCGGCAGCGAGATGGTGGAACTGCGGCAGGCTGAAGATATCGCTTCCTGCAACCTGCTGAGGGCCGATTACAGGCATTTTGAGATACCAGACTGCATTTACCGCTTCATGGAATTTATACCCGGACAGCGCACCTATCTATACGACTCGCGAGCAGCTTTATTTGGCTCTTTGCACCCCTCGGAAGCCTCCCTGGTTGACAAATTAACAACTCTACTTAGCGACAGCATTCCAGCGGAAACCAGGTTGGCCTGCCCGCTTGGCCTAGGCAATCACGTAGACCACCAACTCACCCGCCTGGCTGCGGAAAGAATGGGCAGGGAGCTGTGGTATTATGCCGATTTCCCTTACACGCGCGCGGATGCCCACTTGCTGGAACAGCTGGCGGAAAGCGGCTGGCAGCATACTACCCATCCTGTTTCACCTGGAGGGATGACGGCGTGGCAGAAATCAATTGCTGCGCACCGCTCGCAGATCAGCTCTTTCTGGCCGGACCTGGAAGCCATGGAAGGTGAGGTACGAGATTACTGCGAGGCAAACGGTGGTGTGAGGCTCTGGAAACCCGGTTGAAGATGGATTGGATTGTTGATAAGTGTTGCATTAAGACCGAGGATGCTGTATGATTAACAGTATCTGAGCAGTTGGCTTTTACGTGTATGCTGCCTAGGGGTGGGCGTTCAACAAGGAGATCCTTCGATGAATGAGAAACAAAGCCTCCAAAGCGAAAAGCATCTCATAGCCGGCTCGCGGACTTACCATTTCGGTTTTCAGCCGACCGGTGATGGAGCGCGCTGCCTGACCATCGATGAGGTTCAAGCTGAGAAGCGCAACCGCATCATAGTATTGGAAGAGCATTTGGATGAGTTTATGACCTGCCTGACACAAGTTTTAATTAGCAGGGCACAGGCCATTGAAACTACCGTCCAACCCCTGCCTGCAGAAGTCCCGGTTTTTGAGCGATTGGACACACTGGTGTGCGATGCCTACGGGAAAAGAACAAGGATCAGAACATTACTCGAGAATGCCGGGCTGGATCCAATTCAGAGCGGGCAAATCCTACAATCGTTTAGCGAAGAAGTATGCGCGGTGGTGATGGAGAATTTCAGCGGCTACCTGCACACCCGCCAACACGGCGATTTGTTATGGAAAATCATCGTCGAACGATACGGATTATCAGGCTCCCCGCCGGAATCATATCAAGGCATCGCAGAGATATGGGATTTCACCAGCGAGAAGGCGCACAAGCTGGTCGATCAGGGGCTGCGCCGGCTGCGGCTTCAGCAGCGCAGAAGGCGGCTGGAAGCCAGCCTGCAGGAACACGCTGTAACCTGGTTGGGAGCCCGACTGGCGGAAAAACCGGGTGCTGATCAGGGTGGCGTACCGGAGAAGAAAGTTCCAGAATATATTTTAAATACCAGGAATATATACCCGCGGGCATACGAGACGTGGACAACTGAGGAAGATGGGGAGCTGCTTGCACTATTCCAGGATGGGTACCCGGTGGACGAATTATCCCAACACTTTGGGCGGCAGCCAGGCGCGATTCGCTCGCGTTTGTATAAACTGACCGGAGAGGGCGGCTGAGGTAGGGATTTACTGACGGGTAACAAAGCGGATAGAGTGCAGGGTCCTATCCTTTCACCAACAAAACAACAGTGCCCCCCAGGTGACAGTCACTTCGAAAGTGACTGTCACCTGGGGGTTAAGCTTGGATTGCATCCGCTATGCGCGCATGGTAGAATGACAGAAATTGGTAGGTCGATTTGACCTGGAGGAAACGATGGAGCAGGAAGTAGGATCTTTTGCCGTTAAGAAAGGACTGGCTCAAATGCTAAAAGGCGGCGTGATCATGGATGTAGTCACACCAGAACACGCCCGCATTGCTGAAGAGGCCGGAGCCTGCGCCGTAATGGCGTTGGAACGCGTGCCTGCAGATATTCGCGCCCAGGGAGGCGTGGCTCGCATGAGCGATCCGGAACTTATTTTGCAGATCATGGATACAGTATCTATCCCGGTGATGGCAAAATGCCGGATTGGGCACTTTGTAGAAGCCCAGATTTTAGAGGCGATCGGCGTAGACTACCTGGATGAGTCGGAAGTGCTAACCCCCGCAGACGAGGAGCACCATATTTATAAACACGCTTTCAAGGTGCCGTTTGTCTGCGGCTGCCGAAACCTGGGTGAAGCCCTGCGGAGAATTGGTGAAGGCGCAGCAATGATCCGCACCAAGGGAGAAGCAGGGACCGGCGATGTGGTTGAAGCGGTTCGACATGCACGCAGCGTTCTGGGGGATATCCGCCGTTTGCAGTCCATGCCCGAAGAAGAGGTGATGGCTTTTGCCAAGGAATTGGGGGCTCCATACGAGCTAGCGATTGAAACCCGCAGCCTGGGACGCCTCCCGGTGGTCAACTTTGCAGCCGGAGGGATTGCCACACCAGCCGATGCGGCGCTAATGATGCAGCTGGGAGTGGATGGAGTTTTTGTCGGCTCGGGGATCTTTAAATCTGGAGATCCAGCCAGGCGAGCGGCGGCAATTGTCAAGGCCGTCACTCACTTCAGCGACCCCTATATCCTGGCAGAGGTCAGCCGCAACCTGGGCGAACCAATGGTCGGAAGGCAAATTTCAGCGATGCCTGAGGTCGAGAAGATCGCCGGTCGGGGCTGGTAGGCACCTGCTTGAAGTGGGGAGCCAGGTTATAGAAAGCATGAAAATCGGCGTGTTGGCGTTACAAGGCGACTTTGCCGAGCATATCGCCATGCTCAAGCGCATCGGTGTGATGACTTCCGAAGTCCGCCTGCCGGACCAGCTTGGAGAAATCGACGGACTGATAATCCCGGGCGGCGAATCCACCACCATCGGAAAGTTGGCATCAGACTATCGTTTGATTGAGCCGCTGCGAAATTTTGGACTGGCGAAACCGATCTGGGGGACCTGTGCGGGGGCGATTTTTTTATCCAAAGACGTGAAACTGCAGCAGCCGCTGCTTTCCCTGATGGACATCCAGATTGAAAGAAACGCCTTTGGTCGCCAGGTGAACAGTTTCGAAACTGACCTGGATATCCCCGCACTGCGAAGCGTCTCGGCTGACGAGAAGCCTTACCACGCTGTATTCATTCGCGCACCGTTGATTGAAGAGGTAGGAGGTGAGGCAGAGATTTTGGCAAGCCTTCCGGACGGCAGGATTGTGGCAGCTCAGCAAGGCCACCTGCTGGCAACCTCGTTTCACCCAGAGCTGACCCTGGATGACCGGTTTCACCGTTATTTTGCTGCGCTGGCAGGGTAGCCAGCGGAACCCGTTATGTCCGCACACTTATTAACCTGGCGCGAGCTGCCAGCATTACAGAACCAAGGTGAGCGCAGCGTTTTCCTGGACAGTGCCCTGGTGCTGACACGCGGGCAGAAACTGCTGCCAGGGGCTTTATTATCCTATATCCTCCCCTCGTCAGGAGTTTTCACCTGCGTGGTAGATGGCCTGGGTTCGAACCCGGCTACGATTATCGGACAATTCATCCATCCACCCGCGGTCCTCGACCGCGCACCTGACCTTTCTCACCCCGGAGGCAGCGATTGCGACGCCGTTGATGCTCGAGCTGCTGGATTACATGGCGATCCTGGCCGGGCAAAGAAATGCGTTGCGCCTGCTGGCGGACGTAGATGAGATGTCTGAAGCTTTTAAGTCCATGCGTAGAAGTGGATACGCCATTTTCTCACGCCAGCGCATCTGGAGGCTGGAAGGACCTCAGCAGGGGAAAAGCGAAACCGCCGATTGGAGAAGTGCAAATAACCGGGATGCAGGCTCAATCCGAGCGCTCTATAATAATGTTGTGCCGGGCCTGGTGCAGCAGGTGGAGCCGTTTGATGCCCAAAGACTGCGCGGACTGGTGCATGACGGAGGCGGCGAGGTGCAGGCTTATGTGGAACTGCGGTACGGGCGCCACGGCATCTGGGCGCAGCCATTCGTCCACCCGGATGCTGAAGGATTAATCAGAGTCCTTTATAAATTTAATTCATAACATTCCCAGCCGCTACTCCAGGCCGGTATTTATCTGCGTTCGTTCTTACCAATCCTGGTTGGAGACGGCGATCCAGAATTCAGGAGCGGAAGCAGGGCCGCGCCAGGCGGTGATGGTAAAACATCTTGCCAGCCAGCAGAAAGCCCTGCGGTCGCTGGCACTACCTTCGCTGGAAAGCAGCCAGCCAGAAATCAGTGCTCCTATCGCACAAGTGGAGTTGAACCAGACAGATCATGGAACAGCGTAAGATAACAGACGACCTGCCGGCGCTTCTCAGCGTGCTGCCGGAGGATTTAGCCCAAGCAGCAATGGCTGCAAACGACAGCGATAATTTGCTGGAAGTGATACTGGACCTGGGCAGGCAGCCTACAGCCAGGTTTATGGCACGTGAAGTGGTTTTGAGGGGCAGCGAGATCAGGCGCGAAGACATCGATTTTGTGGTATCAGGAATTGGAGAATTCGACGCCGATAACCGCGCCGGCATGGAGCGCACCTTGCACCGCATCTCCGCCATCCGCAACCGCCGCGGCCATATCGTCGGACTGACCTGCCGGGTGGGCAGGGCGGTATATGGCACGACGGATATTATCAAAGACCTGATCGAAAGCGGCAAGAGTTTGCTGCTGCTTGGACGGCCCGGGATTGGAAAGACAACCATGCTGCGAGAAGCAGCACGCATCCTGGCAGATACCAAGCGCGTGATCATTGTTGACACTTCGAATGAAATTGGCGGTGACGGCGATGTTCCCCACCCAGCGGTCGGCAGCGCACGGCGCATGCAGGTAGCCAAGCCCTCCCTGCAGCACGAGGTGATGATTGAAGCTGTTGAGAATCATAATCCCGAAGCGATTGTCATTGATGAGATCGGCAGGGAGCTGGAGGCTGAAGCGGCGCGCACGATCGCAGAACGCGGGGTGCAGCTGATCGGCACAGCGCATGGAAATAACCTGGAAAACCTGTTATTGAACCCGACACTCTCAGACCTGGTGGGTGGAATCGAATCGGTAACTCTGTCAGATGAAGAAGCCCGCCGGCGCGGCACACAGAAGACGGTGCTGGAGAGACGCTCACCGCCGACTTTCGATGTGCTGATCGAGATACAAACTCGCGACCGGCTGGCAGTACATTCAGACGTGGCGGCAGCGGTGGACGCACTGCTGCGCGGCTACCCACTGCCACCTGAAATTCGCTCACGAATTGATGGTGAAATCCTGCTGGAGCGCCCGCCGGCACCGGTTCGCCAAACCGGCAGCACGACGCAGGGCTACCGCCGGCAGGCGTATGATGCTGCCCCTCCGCTCTCGCAGAGTCCCGACAGGCCAGTCCAGCAGGGCAGTTTCGCCCGTACGGAGGACAGCGGGCGCAGGACCTCGGGCAGGTCGGGGTTGCAGACTGTGCGCATTTACGCTTACGGCGTGGCGCGCAACCGGCTGTTGCAAGCCATCCGCCGCCTGGGAGTGCCAGCTTTGATCGTTGACCAACCCGGGGATGCAGATGTACTGGTGACCCTGCGCGCCTATTACCGCAAACGCCAGCGCATGATCGTGGATGCTGAGAACCGCGAAGTCCCGATTTATGTGCTGCGCGCCAACACGGTCAACCAGATGCAGCAATTCCTGAGCGACCTGTTCAACCTGTATGCGGAAGCAGGGGGTGAATTGGGGATGGATTCGGTCATGCAGGAGACGCGGGCTGCCATCGATGCGATCATGAACGGCGAGCGCTGGGTGGAACTGCATCCAGCCACTTCTGCGATCCGGCGCCTGCAGCATGAGATGGTGCGAGAAGCCAACCTGGTTTCTCATTCGTATGGAAAAGAGCCGAACCGCAGGGTGAGGATTTTCCGTGAGAGATAAAGGATTTTTCATAACGCTGGAAGGTCCTGAGGGCAGCGGAAAAACCCATCAGCTTCTTGAACTTGTAAAATTTCTTCAAGATCTTGGTTGGCCAGTACTGCCTACACGCGAGCCGGGTGGCACACCCATCGGCGACCAGATTCGGCGAGTGCTTTCGAATCTTGACAACAAAGACATGCGGCCGCGCACGGAGATATTGCTATTCCAAGCCTCACGTGCTCAGCTAGTCGATACTGTGATCATACCTTTCCTGAGAACACCTGGGATAGTGGTGAGCGACCGCTACGCCGATTCGACTTTAGCTTACCAGGGGTACGGTCACGGAATTGACCGAGTTCAGCTGCAGGCGATCGTCGATTTTGCCACCCAAGGATTGAAACCCGACCTGACGCTGCTATTGGATATCGATGTCAGAATGGGGTTGCAAAGAAAAAAGAAGGGTGGGGAATGGAACCGTCTGGATGCCTATGACGTAAAATTCCACGAGCGGGCACGACAGGGCTACCACGAGCTGGCAAGGGCTGAGCCGGATCGCTGGGTGATCATCGATTCTGCAATGGCGCCCGAACGCGTGCAATCCGCCATCCAGTCGGAAGTTATGAAGAGGCTGCAGGAACAGCGGCTGGAAGTGGAATCTCAAAAATCGCCTGGTGGGTCGTAAGCTCCAGGACCCTCACCCAGATCCGGCAAGGCAGCTTCGATGTCTTCCGGGCTCTGACCGGCTTCCAGGCGATCGATGACTTCATCGAACTCGGGTCCCATTTCTTCACCCATTTCCCGGCTCATCTTGCGCATCATTCGCCCCATGGCCTGGGGATCGTCTTCCAGGCCGTCCATAGCGGAAGGATCATCGAAGTCCTCGAGCCGGCTGTCTTCTGAGCGGGCGAAGCGAATGCGGCCGATGCGGCGCTGCACATCCTGGCTGCTGCAATGTGGGCAGCTCACCGGTTGAATGCCGTAGTCGCTGTAATTCATGAAGATCTCGAATTGCTTTTTACAATTAAGACAGCGATACTGGTATAAGGGCATAAAATCCTCCAAAAGAAAGTTGCCACGCAGGTACGACGTGCAATTATAATCAATTTGATTGAGAGCAAGCAGAGGTGATCGTGACGGAGCGAATAAAATTCAACCCACTCAACCCACAACCGATGATGATCGTGATTTCCGGGCTGCCGGGTGTGGGGAAAGACAGCGTCGTAAAGCGCATGATGCAGCGCGAGCCATCCTTTCATTTCGTGGTCACAGTGAACACGCGCCCACCCAGGCCGGGTGAAGTGAACGGTGTGGACTATATTTTCGTCTCGGAACGGGAATATTTCCGGATGAAAGAGCAGGGCGAGCTGCTGGAATCGGCGAGGGTGTACAACGAGTATAAAGGGGTTCCAAGGAAGCAGGTGGAGGCGGCCCTGGCAAGCGGCAAAGATGTGGTCATGCGGCTGGACGTCCAGGGAGCCGGGAAGATCAAGCAGCTGAACCCGGAGGCCCTGTTGATTTTCCTCACCACACAAAGTGAAGAAGAGATGGTGAGGCGCCTTGAAAAGCGCCAGACGGAGAGCGGCAAGAATTTGAAGGACCGTATTGCAATTGCCCGGAAGGAGCTCAAAAGAGTGGAGGAATTTGACTTCGCGGTGGTAAATCATGAAGACCGGCTGGAAGAAGCGGTCGACGACGTGTTATCGATCATTCGCTCGGAACACCTGCGGGTGCACCCCAGGCGGGTGAGCTTATGAGCGCTTCATACCCAACACCTCCTACCTACCCTGGAGGCGATCAAGGACCTTCATACGGAGAAACGCGTCCTGGCGGAATGCAGGGTATGCCGGGAGCGAGGCGGATCGAGACCAGCGTCGTAAAACCAGTGATGACGTATGCGATCCTGGGCCTGACCATCCTGGTTTTCGTTGCCCAGCTATTGAGCGAGAACCTCCTGGGGATCGACGTGCCGGCAGCCCTGGGAGTTAAATCTAACGAAGCGATCCTGCAGGGGCAGTTCTGGCGGCTTTTCACGCCGATGCTGCTGCACGGCTCTCTTCTGCATCTCGGGTTCAACATGTATGCACTGTATGCCCTGGGACCTACCCTGGAGAGCTACTACGGGCACGCACGCTACCTGGCGCTGTATGTACTGGCGGGCTTTGCCGGGAATGTGACCTCTTTCATATTCTCGCCAGCCAATTCCCTGGGTTCTTCGACTGCAATCTTCGGGCTGCTGGGCGCTTACGGCGTATTCTTATACCAGAACCGTGAGCTGCTTGGAGGCAGGGGCCGGCGGGGACTGATTAATATCATCACCATTGCTGTGATCAACCTGGCGATTGGAACAATGCCCGGCATCGACAACTGGGGGCATATCGGCGGCCTGGTGGGCGGCGTGCTGTTTGCCTGGATCGGCGGGCCGAAGCTCAAGATGGAGCTGGAACCCAGCTCCGTGCGGCTCGAAGACCAGCGACAGGCAGGCGACGCGCTGAGGGCGGGGCTGGCGGTGGGGCTGGTGTTCGGCGGGATGCTGGCAGCTGCAATTTTGCTGGGATGGTTTTGATCAAAGGTCAAATTCAGGGGGGCGCTTCTCCAGGAAGGCTCTGACTCCCTCTTTGTGCTCCGGTGTATGGCTGGCGATTTCCTGGAGGTGAGCCTCGTAATCCAGGGCCTGTTCCAGGTTGGGGAGCACAGCCTTATTAAAGGCACGCTTCACCAATCCAAAGGTGAGGGCGGGACCCTGGGCCAGCTCAGCCGCCCAAGCGGCGGCTTTTTCCTCAAGCTCACCGGCAGTTACAACCCGGTTGACCAGCCCCCACTCGAACGCCTGACCGGCGCTGATGGGGGAATTGTTGAAGGTGTATTCCAATGCCCGACCAATGCCAATCAAAGCCGGGAGAAGCAGCGAAGAGGCGCAGTCGGGCACCAGCCCGATGCGGCTGAAGCCTACCACAAACTGCGCCTGGCTGGAGGCGAGGCGCAGGTCGCATGCCAGGGCGATGCCCAGGCCGGCGCCGGCAGCCATCCCGTTGACCGCAGCCAGGACGGGTTTCTGCAGGCTGCGGATACCCAGGATCAGTGGATTGTAGCTGCGCAGCATGTGGTAGCGGAATGGGACATCATCATTTAGAAAGTCGTGGATATCCTGACCTACACAGAAGTGGTCTCCACTGCTGGTCAGGACCACACAGCGAACAGAATGGTCCTTTTCCGCCTGTGTGAAGGCTGTATTTAATTGGGTGATTAATTCGAGTGAAAGGGTATTCGCGGGGGGGTGGTCCAGGGAGAGAATGAATACCCCGCCGGTGAGGTCCGTATGTAGTGTTCCTCCGTCAGACATTTGGCCTCCCAAAGGTCAAGTGGATGGATAAGAAATTGTACGAAACCCTGCCGGAATACTTAGGGAAGAGATCGCTTGTGGTTAAAGGCTGGAAAGACCGGGGTCTTCGTCATCCTCATCCCCCGAATCGTCGTCGAAATCCATCTCGAGCTCGAATTCTTTGGCTTCCAGGCGCACCCACAGGAGCAGGACCTGCCCGTCGGTGGATTTCGAGCGCCCGAGCTGCCAGGATAGGCGCTTCGGCTTCCAATCCATCTTCCTGGCGGTACTCGAGATGGACATCCTTTTTGTGACGCCAGGCACGGTGGCAGCGTTCGACCAGCGCCGGACCGTTAAAGGTGCGCAAGCGGGTAATGGCTACATCAAACAGGAAAGGACCTTCATTCAAACCCAACGCCCAACCATCATTGACCAATTCAAATGCAGGGGGAGGACCCTCGATAATTGTTATTTTGTCGTCCATATCTTTTGGTTCCATCGGCGGAATCATACCATGAATCCGAAAGCCTCTCTGCGTGTATAATTTAGGATGACGCACGAGTTTAGTGGATCGAGGGAGAAAGATAGCATGCACAAGCTGGTTATCTTGATCGAAGCATCCGAGGAATGGCAGGCAGCGGAGGAATACTGGCCTGAATTTATGCACCTGGTGGAGGGGATGCCGGGTTTGAAGCGCGAGACTACCAGCAGGGTTGAGCGCAGGCTGCTGGGTGCCAATTATGCGCTGGCGCATGAGCTGTTCTTCGACACCCTGGCGGACGCAGAGGCAGCCATGACCTCGTCCAACGGGCGCCTGGCTGGCAGCCTGCTGCAGCGTATGACGGGTGGCAAGCTGGCGCTGTTCTTTGCCGACCATAAGGAAGATGAGCTGGAAAATATCTTAAAATACCGCAAACCGGAGGGGTGACCTGAACCGTCCCGGAAACCGCGGTTTTTTTCGCTCTCCAATTGGGTTGTTCTTTTCGGTGATGGTGGTGGTTTGCCTGGTGGCGAGCTACTTGATTTTTCGCGGCAACCGGTCGAGCGCGCCACGCCTGGGCAGGGTGCTCTCCTGGCTGCGAGATGCCAGCCAGCACCCGGAATGGGCGATCCGGGCTGGAGAACGGTGCGGTGAAGCGCCATTTATCCTGCCGACTGACGGATTGGTGGGATTCCTGTGGGACGATTCGTTCCGCCTGGGACACCGGCACCAGGGGATTGACGTCTTCGGGGGGAAGGATGTCAACGTCACACCGGTCTTTGCAGCCTATGGGGGATATCTCAGGCGCATGCCCGATTGGAAATCGTCGGTGATCATCCGCATTCCCGATGATCCCCTGCATCCCGGCCGCCAGATTTGGACATATTACACCCACATGGCAGATGCGAACGGCGATTCTTACATAGCGCCCGAGTTCCCAGCGGGGACGACCGAAAAATTCGTCGAGGCAGGCACCTTGCTCGGCTACCAGGGGAATTACTCGGGCGATCCGGGCAACCCGGTAGGAGTGCACCTGCATTTTTCGATCGTGCTGGACGACGGCGAAGGCAGTTTTTTGAACGAGCTGGATATCGAAAATACACTGGACCCCTCCCCCTACCTGGGGCTGGAGCTGAACGCCAAAGCCGAGGCCGATTTCAGTCCAGTTTGTGTCAAATAAAAATAAGGGATCGGGAGCATGGTAAAAGGACAACTTGACGGCCAGGTTGCACTGGTGACGGGGGCGGGAAGAGGAATGGGCAGGGCAATTGCCGAGGCGTTGGCAGAGGGCGGTGCGAGCGTCGCCTGCCAGGATACAACTCCCATCAACCTGGATGAGACTGTGGCTCGAATATCAGCGAAAGGGGGGCGGGCGCGGGATTATATTTTTGACCTGGCGAAGAAAATGCCGGTGCAGGCGATGATCGAGCAGGTGATTGCAGATTGGGGAAGCCTCGATATCCTGGTGAATAATTCAAGGGTGAAACCGCGCATCCCGGTACTCAAAATGGATGAATGGGATTGGCACCGCACGATCGATATCAACCTGGGCGGGCCGTTCTTCACCATGCAGTCTGCCGGGAGGGTGATGCAGGAACTGGGCGGGGGTGTGATCATAAATATTGCTAATCTTCCTGGAATCGAGGCAGCTGTCGCAGGATTGGCGGCCTATCATGCCAGCATGGGAGGATTGATCGAATTGACCCGGACAGCAGCACGCGAGCTCGAAGCCCACCATGTGCGCGTGAACGCAATTACCAGCAGGTATGTAAATGAAGAAGCAATAACTGAGGATGTGACACCAGATCGGCAAGGAAGGAATCTTAAAGGGGAGCTCGACCACGTGCAAAAGATCGTCGAGGCGGTCTTATATTTGTGCGGACCGGAAGGAGCGAGTCTTTCCGGGAAAGTGATCGAAGTGGAGAATGATCTGGACGGTCGAGGATAACCATTGTTTCCTTCAGTAAATAAATCCTGGTGGCGTATATGGACTATACAAATTTGAGAATGCCGCACCTACCTGCAAAGAACACAGGATAAACTAGACCTGCTCGCGATGATTTAGAATGGACGAAAATCCTTTTGATTTTTCATATCTCTCGAAGGAGGGAGATCATCATGACTGAATATCAAACGATCCTGGTTGAAATCTACAAGCGCGTGGGCGTGGTGAAGCTGAACAGGCCCAAGATGCTGAATGCCCTGGACAGCGTCCTGATGAGCGAGCTGATGGAGGCACTGGCAGCCCTGGATGCCGATCCGGCGATTGGATGCATGGTCGTGACAGGGGATGAGCGGGCATTTGCAGCTGGCGCAGATATCAAAGAAATGTCGCACGCTTCGGCAGTGCAGATGATCACGCGCGATCACATCTCGCATTTCGATCGAATCCGCCAGATCAAGAAACCGGTGATTGCAGCCGTTTCGGGATGGTGCCTGGGAGGCGGGAACGAGCTGGCGATGTCCTGCGATATGATCGTGGCGTCGGAAACGGCGCGTTTTGGACAACCGGAGATCAACCTGGGGGTAATTCCCGGGGGTGGGGGCACCCAGCGGCTGGCTAAAGCGGTCGGAAAAGCCCTGGCCATGGAGATGGTGCTGAACAACCGCAACCTGACAGCTGACGAGGCGCTGCGTTACGGGCTGGTCAACCGGGTGGTGCCGGTCGAAAGGTACCTGGATGAAGCGCTGGCATTGGCTGAAGAGGTAGCTGCCCGAGCGCCCCTGGCGGTGCGCTTTGGCAAGGAAGCAGTCAACCACTCCTTTGAGTCGTTCCTGGCTGACGGGCTGGCGGATGAACGGCGTGCGTTTTATTTCCTGTTTTCATCACAGGATCAGAAGGAGGGCATGCAGGCTTTCATCGAGAAGAGAAAGCCGGAATGGAAAGGCGAATAGCAAATGACAAACCTGACCTATTTTGAGATTTACGATTTACTGAACCGGCAGCACCCGCTGTGGTTGGCGAAGATAGATCTCAGCCATTGTTCCCTGTTCTATGTGGATTTGAGCGGCTGCAACCTGCAGTTGGCCAATTTCGATCGGGCTGACCTGAGCTGGGCAAATCTGAGCGGGGCTGACCTGCGCATGACAAACTTCACCCAGACCAACCTGTTTGAAGCCAATTTGGAAGGTGCTGTCCTGGCAGGTGCGAACCTGACACGCTGCAACCTGACGCGTGCGAACATGGGAAAGGTCAATTTAAGTGACGCGGTGCTGGTTGAAGTGAACCTGAGCAGGGCCAATGTGACCAAATCGATCCTGGAGAGAGCAAACCTGAACAATTCCACGCTGGCGCGTGCAGATTTCAGCAAAGCCAATCTTAGCGGGGCGAATTTGAGCGGTGCGGACCTGACGCTGGCGAACCTGTTTGAAGCCAACCTGGCGGGAGCCGACTTGAGTGGGGCAAACATGACCAGGGTGGATTTGACTTCTGCCAATCTATTCAAGGCGGACTTAACAGATGCGATACTGACCGATACCGACTTGAGCAAGGCAAAAACGGTAGACAGCCTCCTGCAAGCTGCGTGGAGGGATGTTTAATTGGAGCGGAACCCGCTCAAAAAGGATCATGCGATGGCAGGTAAATCAGCCCAGAAGGTGGTGCCGCTGCCGACCTGGCTGCTGACCCCTATCTCGCCCCCGTGACTCTCGACGATCGACTTGGCGATTGCCAGCCCCAAGCCGCTGCCGCGCATGGCTCCCTGGCGTGACTGGTTCGTGTCGGCCCGGTAGAAACGCTCAAACACATGCGGCAGGTGCTCCGGTGCGATCCCCGGGCCAGTGTCGCGCACCAGGAAGCGCACGGTTTCGCCGGTGGGCCCTGGCCGGAGCAGCATTTCGACTTGACCTTCCGGCGGCGTGAATTTGATGGCGTTTTCCACCAGGTTGAAGAAAACGCGCCGATCTGGTCTTCATTTACATGGACTTCCGGGAGACCAGGCTCGATATCCAGGGACAGATTGATACCGGCGCGTGCCGCCCGGATTTTATAGGCCTCGTAGACTTCCCGGGCAATCGCGCTCAAGCTGAGGGTAATGCGCTGGCCGGAATCCAGCCCGGCTTCCATGCGCGACAGGTCGAGCAGGTCGTTGACCATGCGCACAAGGCGGTCAATCTCGGTTTCAATCTCGGCGACAAAGCGGTTAGCTACATCCGGTTCTTCCATGGCGCCCTGCTGCAGCGCTTCCGTGCGCAGCTTAACCACAGTCAGCGGCGTACGCAATTCATGGCTGGCATTGGCGACGAAAGCGCGCAGCTCGTTTACATTTGACTGCAGCCGGCTGGCCATGCTGTTGAAAGCCTCTGCCAGGCGGCGCAGCTCCTCCGGCCCGGTTGGCCTGACCCTGACGCTCAAATCACCCTGTTCCATTTGCCCGGCAGCCTGGGTCAGGACCCGGATGGGCCGTGCCAGGTTGCGGGCGAGCACCCAGCCAACCACGCCTACCATCGAAGCGATGACTGCAGCTGCCCCGATCAGAATCCAGAGGGTGCGCCTGGCTCCGGCCAGGGTCGATTCCATGGGAATGCCGACGCGCAGGATGCCGGTGACCTCGATGTCGCGCTGGATCAGGACCGCGATGTACATATATGTTCGCCCTGCTGGTCGGGCCGGATGCTGATGCCGCGGCCCAGCTCGCTTTCCAGGGCGTTGATGACTTCCGGCGCGTTCGAGTTGGTGGCTACATTTGGAAGGGTATCGCTGCTGTCTACAATCGGGGTGCCGTGCCGGTGATAAACCGTAAACTGGAGATTTTCGGATTATCGGCAAACAGCCGGGCGAGCAGATCCTTGATGTAGCGATGCGTGGCGCCCGGCGCTGCAGTTCTTCGATAGGCAGCTCGATGGCATTGCCGGCGGCGACTGCCAGTCCCTGCAGGTTGTGCTCCGCTTCTGCGATCACCGCCTGGAACAGATAGCGACCCGCAAAAGTGGCCATCAAGGAAATGCTGACGATGGAGACAGCCAGGTGCGAAAGCACCAGGCGTGCTGTCAGTGTCTTAAATACCCTCATGCGATGTGATTGCTTTCCTGTTTTGCAGAAAAATTCAGGTCAGCTCTTCGGGGCCGGCGAAACGGTATCCGAAACCACGCACCGTCTGAATATATTGAGGGCTGGCAGGATCCTCTTCAATTTTCAAGCGCAGCCAGCGCACATGCACATCCAGGGTGCGCGGATCGCCGATCCAATCTTCGCCCCACACCTGGTCGATCAATTCGTTGCGGCTCATGGCCCGGCCGGCGTTTTTCATCAGGATCGCCAGCAGGTCAAACTCGCGCGTCGAGAGCTGCAGCTCCTGCTCACCCATGAAGACGCGCCTGGCAACAGGTCCAGGCTGAGCTGGCGCAAAGTGAGGGCGTGGACCTGTGGCTGCATGACCTGGCGGTCGAGGGCTACCCGGCGCAGCAGGGCATGGATGCGCGCCAGCAGCTCGCGGAAAGAAAACGGCTTGGCAAGGTAATCATCGGCGCCGACTTCCAGTCCGAGCACCCGGTCGATCTCTTCACCGCGGGCGGTGAGCATGATGACCGGGGTGGTGGAGATGGCGCGCAGCCGGCGGCAGACTTCGAAGCCGCTGATATCGGGCAGCATCAGGTCCAGCACGACCAGGTCTGGCATCTGCTCTTCGATGGCTGTGAGAGCCGAGTTGCCGTCTGCGACCGCCTTCACTTCGAAGCCTTCGCGTTTCAGGCTGTAGGTAAGCGAATCGGTGATCAATAACTCATCGTCCACCAGCAGTATCAGTGTCAAGGCAGCCCTCCGGAGGTCGGACCTGCTTATGCAGGTAACCCGATTATGGATTCTATCATCAAGAATGGGAGGTTAGAGGCGAAATATATCAGAGGATTATGAAAAGGAGTGTTTTTCAATCAACTTATGCAATCGAGATCATGATACTGATGTTAAAATAGTCAGACCAGACCGGTAAAAGGCTAATCCAGGAATTGATGTGACGGCGGAGAACAGCCTTGCCACTGCTCTGGCTTTCATCGGCGTTTCTGTGCGGAATCATGCTGGGAGACCTGCTGGGGTGGCCTGCCCATACCTGGCTGGTCCTGGCGGCGCTGGTTTTGCTATCCCATTTGATCGTGCGTCGAATAAACCCTGCATCGCCCCTGGCTCAAACAAGCCAAAGAGGGGCTTTTTTATCTCCCCCTGCACCGCTCAGCCATGCGCTGCTGATGGCGGTCACCTGCCTGGGGGCTATCCGGCTGCAGGCAGAGGGAGCGACCATCACGCCTTTCCATGTTGCCTGGTATAACGATCGAGAAAAGCCGGTCATCGTCGAGGGAGTGGTGGCAGGCTATCCGGATGTGCGTGACAGTTATGTGAATTTGCGAATCGCCAGCCAGCGCATCCGACCGCTGGATGAGCTCAGCTTTACCCCGGTGAGAGGAGAGCTGCTGGCAAAGGTTCCAGCGGGAGGCGATTGGCGCTATGGAGACTACCTGCGCATGCAGGGCTGGCTGAACACGCCACCGGAATTGGAAGAGTTCTCCTACCGCCTGTACCTGGAGAGGCAGGGAATCCACTCTTTGCTGTACTGTTCACCGCCGGAGGATTGCGTCCTGCGGTTGGGCCAGGGAAAGGGCAGCCCTATTTATTCCGCCATCTATGCCCTGCGAGAACGGGCGCATACAGTAGTGAAGAGCCTGTTTCCGGAACCGGAAGCTTCCTTACTGGCGGGAATCCTGCTGGGGCTGGAGGGGGAGATCCCGGAAGAGGTGTATGAGGCCTTTCGCAACACCGGCACGGCGCATATCATTGCCATCAGCGGATTTAATTTCGCGATCATCGCCGGGCTGTTTGGGGTGCTGTTCACGCGCTGGCTGGGGCGCTGGCGGGGGATGCTGGCAGCTTTCGTGGGAGTTGCATTTTATGCGGTGCTGGCCGGCGCCAGCGCGGCGGTGGTGAGGGCGGCGATCATGGGCGGTGCTGGCTTTGCTGGCAGTGCAGCTGGGACGGCGTGGGAACGGTGTAAACACACTCGTTTTCGTGGCAGCATTGATGGCGATTTTCAACCCATACGTGCTGTGGGATGTGGGCTTCCAGCTGTCCTTCATGGCGACACTGGGTTTGGTGCTGTACGCCGGACCGCTGGATGAATGGTTCAGGCGCATTGCAAGACGCTACCTGCCGGAAAACACTGTGGGAAAGGTGGCAGGTCCAGTCGGGGAGTATTTCCTGTTCACCCTGGCGGCACAGCTGACCGTGCTGCCGGTGGTGATATACCACTTCCAACAGCTCTCACTGATCTCGCTCGTCGCCAACCCATTGGTGCTGCCGGCTCAGCCCCCGGTGATGATCCTGGGAGGACTGGCGGTGATGATAGGGCTGGTGAGCCAGGGAGTGGGGCAGTGGATGGCGTACCTGGCCTGGCCGTTCCCAGCCTACACGATCAGGATTGTCGAATGGCTGGACGGGTGGAGAATGGGGGTGATCAACCTGGGGGAGGTGAGCCTGTTCCTGGTGGCCGGATTTTACATCCTGCTTTTCGGATTGACCCTGGGGGGCGGGAAGGCTGAGGCCTGGTGGAGTGAGAGGTTTCCCAGGATATTTTCTTTGAAGAGTCTGGCAGCCTTGCTGGTGGCAATGAGTTTGCTCGGGGTGGTGTTATGGCAATCGTGGCAATCAGCTCCTGACGGCAAGCTGCACCTGACGGTCCTGGATGTGGGCGAAGGAGAGGCGTTGCTGATCGAGACGCCGGATGGCGATAGGCTGCTGGTGAACGGCGGCGCCAGCGTCACGCGCCTGTCGGACGCCCTGGGAAGGCGGCTGCCGGTCACGAACCGGGAGCTGGAAACGCTGGTGGTGGCAGGGGTGAGTGACGAACAAGTAGAGGCCCTGCCGCGGGCGCTGGAGCGCACTCCTGTGAGGGAGGCATTGTGGGCGGGGTCGGCGGCGGCTTCATACAGTGCGCGGGCATTGAGCCGCGTAATTGAGTGTGACGGGTGTCCCGGTGACCCAGGCTGAACCCGGATTTTCCCTCGACCTGGGACAGGGGGCGAAGCTGAAGGTGCTGGCGGAAGGCAGGCGTGGGGCGGTGCTGCTGCTGGAATGGGGAGGGTTCTCGGCGCTGCTGCCGCTGGGGATGGATTTTGAGAGCATGGATATTTTGCTGAAGGAGCACAGCCCGGGACCGGTCACGGTGCTGCTGCTGGCGGAGGGAGGCTACGCGCCGGTCAATACCCGTGAATGGATCGAGAGATGGAATCCCAGGCTGGCGCTGTTGAGCGTGGCGGCGGGGGATAAGCTGGGCAGGCCGGACGCGGAGACGCTGGAAGCGTTGGATGGCTACCAGCTGCTGCGCACGGACCTGAACGGGTGGATCGAGGTAAGCACGGATGGGGAGAGGCTGTGGGTGGAGGTGGAGAAAAAGTAATTTATCCCGGTCCCGGCAACCACACTTTGAAGACGGTGCCTTTTCCAAGCTCACTGTGTACTTCTACAAATCCTCCATGGGCTTTGACAATCGATTGGACGATAGCCAGACCCAGGCCGCTGCCGGATGCTCCACTCTCCAGGCTTCCTTCGTCCCGGCTGCGCGCCGAGTTCGACCCGGTAAAACCGAGCGAAAATGTGCGGCAGATGTTCAGCGGGAATGCCAGGACCATTGTCGGTGATCATTACCCAGCCACCCGGTTGACTTTCCCGAAGCTCAAAACCGGTTTCAACCAGCACTCGCGAGCCCTTATTCCGGGTATGTTTAATTGCATTTTCCAAAAGATTGATCAACATTTGTGAAAGATAACCCACATCTCCATAGACTGTCGCATCTACGAGACGGCCGGCGATCAAGGAAATACCTTCCTCCTGTGCCAAGGGCTCCAGACGCTCAATCACATCGAGCACCAGGTCATTCAGCTCCAGGATTTTTTTCGACTTGATCACCTGTCCGGCATCCAAGCGCGCCAGCGTAAGGAGCTCATTCACCAGGCTGCTCATCCACTCGTTCTCTACCTGGATCACGGTCAGAGCTTTATGATATTCACCGATTGAACGAGGTCTCTCAAGTGCCCGGTTAGTCTCCAGCTCGATGATTGAAAGCGGCGTGCGCAACTCGTGGCTGGCGTCATTCGTAAACTGGCGCTGACGTTCAAATGCCATTTGCAGCCGGTCGAGCATCTGGTCAAATGTCTGGGCTAATTCCCCTAATTCATCGATTGGTTTCATCCGCAAACGCCTGCTCAGGTCACCTGCGCCGATCTCGCGTGCGGTGCGTGTGATGACCTGTACTGGATTTATCGCCCGGTCTGCCAGCCAGTAACCTCCACCGAATGCCAGAATTAAGATTACAGTTGAGCTCAATGCAAGTGTAATGGCTAATTCTGGGAGCTGATTATTTGGATCGACTGCTGCTCCAAAGAGAAGGAATGCTTTCGGGGCATGTTCGCTTTTGAATGAAGTCAGGAAGAGCATATAGGCCTGCCTGCCTTCTTTCAGGTTCATTATCACCGGCTGCATAAAAGATGACGATTGCAGGAGACTCTGTAATGACTGCCGCAAATCTGCCTCCGCAATACTGCCGATCGCTTGCACCAAACGTCCTTCTGAATCGAAAATTGCCAATAACTCGTCTTCCTGGATGAGAGGTAAATTATCCGAGGGAATTACTTGCAGACCTTCACCTTCACTCTCATTTTCATATTGGCTGGAACCCTTCTGGGAAAAATATTCTTCGAGCTGAGCCGATTGAGCACTAAGCCTTACAGCGGTTTCTGCACGTACCACCCGGACCTGCCGAGTGTAGATGAAGACACTGAATACTAACAAGACTAAACCCAGAATCACAACAAACCACAAAGTAAGCCGAAAGCGGACACTGTGAAGGAATCGTTGGAAACGGAGGCCCAATGGTAACTGCATGTCAGCCAATTATTCTTTCCTACAAACCGATAATCTTGCCTGCCTGGCGCTCAAGGAGTTTCGCTGTGCTCAGGCCGGAGAAGGCGGTAGCCAGATCCTCGAACCGTCTCAAACAGCTTCAATTCAAACGGATCGTCAATCTTGCGCCGAAGACGGCGGATGTACACATCAATGACATTTGACCCAGAAATAAAATCGGCATTCCAGACATGGGCGATAATTTTTTCACGAGTCACCAGCCGGTTTGCGTTGCGCATCATATATTCTAACAAAGCGAATTCGCGGGTGGTGAGGATTATCAAAATGCCGCTTCGTTTCACCTGATGGCTGGCAGGATCCAATACCAGATCGGCGACCTGCAATTGACCGCCTTTTTCAGGAAGATCACGACGTAATAAGGCTCGCAGACGGGCGCGCAATTCAATCATGGCGAATGGCTTAACCAGATAATCGTCGGCTCCGCTATCCAAACCTACTACCCGCTCCTCAATCGCATCCCGGGCGGTCAGCATCAAGATAGGTGTACGAATTCCCTGGTTACGCAAACTGCGGCAAACCTGGAAGCCATCCTTTTTGGGTAACATGATGTCCAAAATGATCACGTCATAAAGCAGTGCTAATGCGAAGGCTTCGCCCTCCTCCCCATCAAAAGTGACATCAACCGCATAGCCATCTTCTTCCAGGCTGTTTTTCAGTGAGAGGTTGAGACGGCGATTATCTTCAATCAGTAAAATACGCATCCGGTTTCCTCAATAAATAATTCTACTCCGATGAAATGAATTTCAGATGACACATTGCCATGAAAAAGAGACAATCTGTTCCGTTTCATCCGTTTGTCATCTTGGTCAACTACAATGATCCTGAAAACGCATTTTTTTGGAGGTATTGATGGCAATCAATCGATCTGGTTCGAAATTGACTAAAAAAATCCCAGCCTTCGTAATGGCATTGGGAATGACCCTGTTAATTGGAATAGCTACCCTGGCTGTCAGTGCGAATGCACTGGGGAACCGCAATGTCGTTCCGCTACAAGGTTCTGCGACGGTTGTCCAGGCTACCAGTACAGACACGTCAAATGCCCTGCAGCTACAGGACCTGGTATCTCAATACCAGGAACGCGAGAAACAGTACCAGGCTCGTGAACTGCAATATAACCAGGAATTACAGCAGGCGGCCCAGCAGCTCAACGATGCCAGAGGCCAAATCCAGCAATACCAATCAATCCTGGTTGCATTGCAAAGCGCCGGTGTAATCAGTGTCGATCAAAATGGCCAGATTTTCATCCCTCAAGGGGGGTTTGAGAGCGAGGAGCATGAAGGAAATGATGGCTGAGATCCGAATTTAATCCTATTACAGAGTTTTCCGGGAATTTGAAATGTATAATCTCACGAAGAAAGTTTTAAGATTATGGATCACTGTGTCCTCGATCTCAGCCTTCCTGTTTGGTTGGACCGTTCTGGCACATGCTCCAAAACCCTCTCCATTAGTCAGCAGACCGGTGGTAACGGTCCAACAAAGTCTGCCTCCACTGACTTCGCTGGCTCCTCTGACCCCCCTGCCGACACTCGACCAGCTGCAGGATCCCTCATCTTCACTTTTAATCCAACAAGGGAACCTGCCAACTAATCTTGATATCCCTCGTTTACGCACAAGTGGTTCGTGATGGAGTACGACGAGTTTCCAGCGATGAATTCAATGGTGTTGTCTGCGGCGCAAGGATCGCCAGAAGAACTTGCACCCGGGTTTGCTGCCGTGCGGCAGTTCGTAAGGGATTGCGAGAGGCGTTTTTCCCGTTTCCAGGCCGACAGCGAGCTTTCCCTGCTCAATCGCTCGACCGGCAACTGGTTTCCCAGCTCACAGGAATTATTTGAGCTCATCGAAGAAGCCCTCGAGCTGCACCAGCTCACACAGGGGCTGTTTGATCCATCCATTCTCGAGGCTTTGATTCGATCTGGATACGATCGCAGCATGGACGAAATTCGCCGGGCAGGCCCTTTGTCTCCCGGCTCAACTCAATCCTGGCAGCGGCCTCCCTTTAGCGATATCCGTCTAGATAACACCGGACAGTCCATTTTCATGCCACAGGGGGTGAAGATCGATTTAGGCGGTATCGCCAAAGGATGGATAGCTGGGCAGGGCTTGAAGATACTAAATCAGTTCAGTCCTGCCTGCGCGGTAAGCGCCGGAGGGGATATGGCTCTAGCAGGCATGCCAATTGATCAGCCTAGCTGGAGGATCTCATTGGAAGATCCGCGCGATCCGGAGCGGGTTTTAGCAGTGTTAATTGTGGATCAGGGAGCGGTGGCTACCTCAACGATTACAAAAAGACATTGGTATGTTGGGGATCAACTTCGCCATCATATCATCGACCCTCGCACCGGAAAGTCTTGTATCCCGGCCTGGATGAGTATGACAGTGATCACCGAAAAAGCCACTTACGCTGAGGCTTTCGCCAAGGCATTACTGATTGCCGGCCCGCAAGAAGCTCTTGAAATCTGTGCGGGCGTGCCGGGCTTACGCTGGATCGGCATCAGCCAGGATGGGAGCTTATGGGGTTCTCAGGAAAGCAAGGAGTTAATCGATGTCAGTGCACAGCGCAGCTAATCATTCATCCTCCGAACGGCAGGAAGGTTCGCCGATCGGCAGGATTGCCATCATTCTGTTCTTATTGAGTGCGGCCGTTCTTATCCTGGTGCTCGTGTATCCTAAGGCTACTATTCTGCGAAGCGTCCTGAGCCAGGTGTTTGCGGTTGATTCCTCCCAGCTCTATTGGTATATCACCCGAGCTGCTGGAATGACAGCTTATCTGCTCCTGTGGTTGTCAACCGCCTGGGGGCTGGTGCTTCCAACAAAGATATTGGATGGCTGGCTGGATCGCACTTTTTCGTTTGATTTCCACCAGTTCATATCCTTACTTTCAATTGGTTTCTTATTGCTGCATATTTTTGTGCTCACCGCTGATAGGTATTTGCCATATACCCTGGCGCAGATATTCATTCCCTTCCTCTCTCCATACCGACCGGTGTGGGTTGGAGTTGGCGTAATCGCCTTTTATCTTACTGTATTGGTGTCGATCACGTTTTACCTGCGCAAACAAATTGGAATGACCGCTTTCAGGACCATCCATTACACCAGCTTATTGGCCTATTTTGGCTCAACCATCCACGGCTTGTTCGCCGGGACAAATTCCTCCTTACCGATGGCATTATTGATGTATCTGGGAAGCTTCCTGGTAATCTTCTTCTTAACTGTCTACTGGTTGGTTTCGATCTGGCTGCGTAAGGCAAGCGAGGGGCGCGTCTGAGCTCACAAGCTGAAGATGCACCGGGCATGCAGGATGATCAGACGCTGGAGGCGCTGGAAGGCTACCAGCTGCTGCGGACGGACCTGAACGGGTGGATCGAAGTCAGCACGGATGGGGAGAGGCTGTGGGTGGAGGTAGAGAGGAAGTGAGGGGGGTAAATTTCAGGCGGGGTCTATGGTTAATAAAGTAAGACTGAAAACGAATGGGTTGGGGGATAGGATTGCTATATGAAAAGACTCATGCTCTGTATCCCTTCACATGCCATACTTCCATTTCACCTATGCCTTTTACGTTTATTACACCACATGGTTCGCAGATAAAATCACCCTTGATCAATTCGTATGTCGCCCGCGTAATTTGAATTTGTCCCCCTATGCCGTGCGATTCCATCCGGCTAGCCGTGTTGACCGCATCGCCCCACAAATCATAAGCAAATTTCTTTTTCCCTATCACCCCGGCTATAACCGGACCGGAATTGATACCAATGCGAAAGGCCAACTGTCGACCTCGTATTTGATGTTGGGAAAAATGCTCTCGAGCTTCGATAGCCATCTTGGTCAGAATACGAGCATGGTCGGGGTTCGATTTAGGTATACCTGCGGCAACCATATAGCAATCTCCGATTGTCTTGATCTTCTCCAGCCGATATTTTTCTACCAGTGTATCAAAATACAAAAAAGTGTCATTCAATAGCTCCACAAGTTCTTCTGCAGTCATGAGAGCGGACATCGGTGTAAAGCTCACAATATCAGCAAACATAACACTCACCTGTTCAAATTTGTCTGCAATCGTGCGACTCTCATTCTTTAGAATGTCTGCAATTTCCTTGGGTAGAATATTCAGAAGAAGTTGTTCAGATTTCGATCGCTCCGCGTTGAGCAATTTGAGAGTTGAATCTTTTTGGCTTACAAAATATTGTAACAACACAAAAGCAACCGTTGAAGTACAACCAATGTTCATTACATAGAAAATGGTCCTCATAACTGGAGAGAGATTGCTAGTTGTCTGTATGAAAGGTTCGAGCAAGGCTCCCAGGATAACTAAACCGAGGAAAGCCATGAACCAACCAATAGCCTGGCGCCGATCAGCAAAGACCATAGCTCCTAAGGGGCAGCTTAATGACCACAAGACCACCGCGCTGGAGTTATCAAACCCACCCAATACGATCATCAGGAAAAAGGGTAGTAGAAGAGGAAGTAGCAGTTGGCTAAAACGAAAGAATAGGTAACGGCGCGTGAAGGCAAAGGAGATGATACTGAGAAACGATAGGAAAGAATAGAATAACGGAATTGCGCCCGCTAAATATTCTCCAAAAGCCACATAAATAAGACCCCAACATATGGCCAGTGAAGCCATCATTAAGGATGAAAGTAACAACAGAGTCTTTTGCAAGCGAATGTCATCACTGTCACCAGGATTCGCTCCAATTTGCATTACAAACCGAAGGGATTTATGCGGAAAGCTATCGCTCATTTGTTTCACCCAGACCAGGCAAAGGTTTTAGTTAGCTGATGCCGAAGCTTATGGTTCTCTGTGAACAGATCCCCTAAACTATTTATGGCATTTGGAGGTTTGAAGTAAAGATGGAGAGCTAATTTCACGAATTATAATATTGGTTGACAAATGCAGATATTCGCACTTTCCAAAAATCACTTGATCAGTGTGGGATGACTCATAATATGTTATGAAATGAGGGCTTCCAGATGTCCTTCATGGCGACCCTAAGGACAACGTCCGGCTACAAATCACCCGATCGATCCTAAATTTGACCAGCAGGGCAACTATAAATCTCCAATATGGATTACATAAATCCGAATATAGTATAATGAATTGATTAACCCTGCCAGGTAACCCCGGTATTTGATCAGAAGGGAGCGGAAAAATGGAGATCACTACTTCACAGGCACAGGGGCGCGTCCCGGTGACCGTTATCCACCTGAAAGGCAATTTCGACTCTAACAGCCAGGAGTCCTTCGGTCAAGAGACCCGAAAAATCCTGGATTCAGGCGCGCAAGATATCATTTTGGAGATGTCGGGCGTGGCGTTCATGAGCAGCGTCGGCATCCGCGCCATCAGCGCCTTGTACGACCAGTTGCACGGGAATTACTCGGCCGAGGAGAAGAAAGCCGTCCTGGAGGCGAATCGCGCCGGCACCTACCGGGCGCCGCACCTGAAACTGTGCGCTCCGCAGAAGCATGTGTTAGAAGTAATCAAGATGGTGAATCTGGACTGGTATATCCAGATCTTTTCATTGGAAAAAGAGGCCATCGCGGCTTTCTGATCCCCCAATAGAGATCATCGAACAACTTGATTGGATTTTCCAGCTTACATTGCTGGAAGATCCATTTTTGTTTTCTTCAGCCAGCTGCGGATCCACTCTTCAGCGCTGGCTACAATGTCATCGTGATCGGCAGGCGGGGGATGGCTGTTGAGCAGCTCTTGTGCCTTAAGGCGGATGAATTGATCGGCCAGGGGGCGAGATTCGGCCTGCCATTTGTCCAGGCTGAGGCGCGGGAACAAGCGACTCTGGTAATAGGCGCTGCGAAAGCGCTTCAGCGTTAGCGGGGAGGTCAGGAAGCTCCCACCGGGACCGGCCGCCAGGATTTCATCCATGCCGAGCGCTTCGTCGTCCAGATGGAAGCCGCGTGCGAATTGTCGTGCCATGCCGATGACTTCGTCTGCATAGACGGTCATGGCGGGCGAGAAGACCTTGGAATTCAGGTTGCCGCCGACGAAGGGAGCCAGGCCGACCCTGCCGAGCAGGCCGGTCAGGTGGTTCATCCAGTGCAGGCCGCCGCCCAACAGGTCGACCCCCCAGCCGTCCCCGCTGCCGGATGTGCCGGCGTGCGGGATGCGGTATTGAGCCATCATCTCGGCACAGGCCAGGTTCAGCAACACGGTATAGGGGTCGTAGAATTCCTGCATGCTTTTCATATCGAAGAAGGCCGGCAGGCTGCCTAAAATGACCGGAGCTCCAGGGCGGGCCAGTTGGATGAGCACCAATCCAGCCAGCAACTCGGCGTTCAAAAGCGCCAGGGTGCCGGTGGGGGTGATGGGCGTGGACAGGCCGGCCATGCCGTAATTGGAGTAGATCAGTGGAAGGCCGCGCTTCACAGCCTCCAGGGTCTTTTCGGCGGTGCCCTGGTTGATGACCAGCGGGGTGACGGGGTTGAAATATGGCAGGATAAAAGGTTTCAAGCCCAGGTCACCAAAGCGGGATTCCAGCATATCCAGGGCTGGAACAAAAAGCTGTTCATCGGAGACCAGGACCACCAGGGGTTTGATTGTGTTGGCGACCATTTCCAGAACGGCGTACAGGTCGGCCGAGGAGGGGGGCAGGTCTGACAGGATGCCGATGGTGGAAACTAGGTCGAAGCTTGAGAGGGCGTCTCCCAGGCGCACGCAGCGTCCCAGCAAGTCACGCGTGAAGGGCTCGACCTGGTCGCTGAGGGGGTCCTGGAAGTACAGGTTGGTGACGCCCACGCCGAAGCGGATTTCACCCGATCCCAGGAGAAAAGCGGGCTGCCCCAGTCGGTCAAAGACCTGGATGGTATGCGGGGTATTCTGGATGGCCCAATCCACCAGCTCACTGTCCAGGTAGAGGCGATCTTCCTGTATGCGGGCGCTATCACCGCCGCGGGCAAACACCTGCCTGGCGACTTGCGAATCGACGCGTAGCCCAGTCTGAGACAGGATCAGGAGCGATTTCTGATGGATCCATTCAATCTGGTCAGGAGATAGGACGGAAAGATGGGGCTGGACAGCAAAAGGATCGGGCATGTCGGATGTTCGAAGACTTCCGAAGTCTTAGAGACTTCGGAAGTCTGCATTCAAGATTTCGTCCAGCTCGCGTTCCTGGGTGGTGAGAGCGGCGGGACGTCGTGCTCGCGCAGCAGGCGCTCAGCTTCGGCCTGGGCGCGCTCGGCCATGCCCTGGCGCCCGTCCCGCTCCCAGGCGTCCCAGGAGCGCCGCTCGGCCAGCGGGGTGAGCAGCACTTCGCCCAGGCGCAGGTACTGGCGGGTGTGCTTCTGCGCCAGGAAATTGTGCGAAGCATCGCATGACCGCAGCGATCACCTCCAACCGCCAGAGTATCCTGCGTCGACTTCGAAACCGCGCCGCAGGCGGCGGACGCTGAGCGGCGATCTCGCTGTCGCACACCATCTGGGCGTAAGAGCCCATCACCCCGGCTTCCATCTCGCCGATGCCAGACAGCTCGTCGGCGCCGGCCAGGGCCGGGATGGCGGCATTCAGCGACCTTTCGAAGCCGTTCTGGATATCCAGGCTGTGGGAATTGGTGGACAGGCCGTAGACATTGACCGGCAGACCGTAGCGGTGGCCGATCTGCACCGTGGCGGCGGAGGCCAGGCCCAGCTCGACCCCGCCCCACACCGACAGGCCGGTGCGCGGCTCCATCATCGCCAGCCGCCCGCAGTAGATGATCGGCAAGCCCGGGTGGACGACCTGCGCCAGGACGATGCTGGCCAGCACTTCGGCGTTCTGCTGGGCGAGGGCGCCGGCGAGTGTGAAGGGGGCGGTGGTGCCGGCGGTGGGGCAGGGCAGCGGGGCGAAGGGCACGCCCTGCCGGGCGATCTCCATGATCGCTGCCGCCGCATCGTGCGGAAAAGTCAGCGGGCTGACCGGCGAAACGCTCAGGCTGAGATACTTCCGCGGCGGGCCGATCACTTCGGCCATGCGGACTGCCTAGTTCGACCTCGGCAGCAGATCTGCACGCCCGGTCCCTGCAGCGGCTTGGTGGTATAGGGCAAGGCGTGGCGGTACATGGCCAGCGACATCAGCGTTTCCGGGCACATCCATGGGCGTGAAGAACGGTGTGATGGTGGTCGCCCCTTCCAGGGCATCCAGCAGGCGGGTGCTGTCGCGCACATCCTGCAGGAGAGCGCCGGCGGCGCTTCCCGCTGCGGTGGTCGTAAATATCCGCGTGCGCCGCCCAGGTTGTGCCAGTGCAGCGAGCCATCGCCCAGTGTTTTGACCATGCCGCCGCGACCGTGCAGACGCACCTGGTGCGGGCAGAGCTGGAGACAGCGTTCGACCAGTTCGGCAGGCAAGAGCAGCCGGTCTCCCTGGACCGTGCCACCGGCGCCAGTAAGGATTTCACGGCCTGCGGGGTGTGTGAATACGACGCCGGTTTCAGCCAGGATGAGCAGAGCGGCCTGATGGATGGCTTCGATTTCTTCATCGAGCAAAACTTGGAGCTGGAGCATAGGATATTCGCTATTAAATCAGACTTCGTGGCAGGCAACCCAATGGCCGGGCTTGATTTCACGCCATTCGGGAATCAGCCTCTGGCAGTGCTCTTTGGCAATCGGGCAGCGCGGGTGGAAGCGGCAGCCGGAAGGCGGATTGATCGGGCTGGGCACATCCCCGGTCAGGATGATCCGCTGGCGGGCGCGGTCTTTCTTCGGATCGGGGATCGGCACGGCCGAGAGCAGCGCCTGGGTGTATGGGTGCAGCGGGTTTTCATACAGCTCGTTCGCGGTCGGCCAGCTCGACCATCACCCCCAGGTACATCACCGCCACCCGGTCGCAGATGTGGCGCACCATGCTCAGGTCGTGGGCGATGAAAAGATAGGTCAGGCCGAACTGGTCCTGCAGGTCTTCGAGCAAATTGACGACCTGGGCCTGGATCGAGACATCCAGGGCGGAGATCGGCTCGTCGCAGACGATGAATTCCGGATTGGAGGCCAGGGCGCGGGCGATGCCGATGCGCTGGCGCTGCCCGCCGGAGAACTCGTGCGGGAAGCGGTTGATCAGGCGCGGGCTCAGACCCACCAGCAGCATCAGCTCGTGGACCCGCTCGTCGCGTTCTTGCACCGAAGCGAGCAGATGATGGACGCGCATCGGCTCGCCGATGATGCGCGCTGACCGTCCAGCGCGGGTTCAGCGAGGCGTATGGATCCTGGAAGATCATCTGCGCCTTTTGCCGAAACCTGGACATTTGCTCTTTGGTGGCCGATTTCACCGGGATGCCGGCGACGATCACTTCGCCGCTGGTAAGTGGATAGAGAGCCAGGATTGTCCGCCCGGCGGTCGTCTTGCCGCAGCCGCTCTCGCCGACCAGCCCGAGTGTTTCGCCGCGCCGGATTTCGAAGGAGATCCCATCCACCGCTTTCACCGCGCCGACCGTTCTTTCGATGATCAACCCCTGAGTGATCGGGAAGTGCTTGACCAGGTTGCGTACCTGGATCAGGTTCGAGCCCAGGGAGGTGTAATCAGTCGGCTGGAGCTGGATTCCGATGTCATCGTGGTTTTCCTGTGTTCACATCCACCCAGCAGGCAATCTTATGCCTTGGGCAACGAGCTCCAGGGGCGGGTTCTCATGGCGGCAGCGCTCGATGACGAGCTCGCAGCGCGGAGCAAATGGGCAGCCTTTCGGCTCGACCAGCAGGTTTGGCGGCGCGCCGGGGATCGATTTCAGGCGGTCGTGCCGGCGCCGGTCGATGCGCGGCAGCGCTGCCAGCAGAGCCAGCGTGTAGGGATGGCGCGGGTCTTCATAGATATCTTCTACGGGGGCTTCTTCGACGATGAAGCCCGAGTACATCACCAGCACCCGCTCCGCCAGCCCGGCGACGACGCCCAGGTCGTGGGTGATCCAGATGATCGCCATGCCCAGCTCGTCGCGCAGCCGCTCGACCAGCTCGATGATCTGGGCCTGGATGGTCACATCCAGCGCGGTGGTCGGCTCGTCGGCGATCAGCAGGCTTGGGGCGCAGGACAACGCCATGGCGATCATCGCCCGCTGGCGCATGCCGCCGGAGAACTGGTGTGGGTAGTCTTTGATCCGGTTGGCGAGCGTCGGGGATGCCCAACCAGCTCGAGCAGCTCGATCGCCCGGTTGCGGGACGCGTTTTCGTCCATCCCCAGGTGGACCCGCAGCGGCTCGCGGAGCTGGCGCTCGATCGTTAGCACCGGGTTCAGGGCGGTCATCGGGTCCTGAAAGACCATGGCGATCTCTTTGCCGCGGATGTGCTCCATCTCGTTTTCGGAGAGCTTCAGCAGGTCGCTGCCGCGGAAGAGCGCCTGTCCGCAGGCGATTTCTCCGGGCGGGATGGGGATCAGGCGCATCACCGACATCATGGTCACCGATTTGCCGCAGCCGCTTTCGCCAACAACAGCCAGGGTTTCGCATTCGTTGAGCGTGAATGAAACCCCGTTGACCGCGTGGACTGTGCCTTCGGCGATGTGGAAGCGGGTGCGCAGGTTATCAACATCGAGCAGGCAGATTCGTTGTTCATCGATCCTGGTTCATACGGCCCGGCTGTGCGGGATCCAGGGCGTCGCGCAGCCCATCGCCCAGGAAATTGATCGCCAGGACGATCAGGGCTATCAGCATGCCCGGGGAAGAACCACAGCCACCAGGCAGTATCGATATAGTTATAGGCGCCTTCCAGCATATTGCCCCAGGTGGCGGTAGGAGGGCGCACGCCCATCCCCAGGAAGCTGATGTAGGCTTCCAGGGTGATCGCCGCGGCGACGCTCAACGTGGCCGCCACGATGATCGGGGCGATGCTGTTCGGCAGGATGTGGCGGAAGATGATCTCGCGGGTCGAGGTGCCCGGTGGCGCGGGCAGCCAGGACGAAATCGTTCTCCTTGAGTGATAGGAACTGGGAGCGGACGATGCGCGCCAGGTACGGCCAGCTGGTGATGCCGATCACGAAAATGATCACCACCACGCTGCCGCTGAAGGTGCGGCCCATCACTTCGATGTTGGGGATCGATTGGGCGAAGTACTTGGCCATCACCAGCAGCAGGAAGATCTGCGGGATGACCAGCACGGCTTCAGTGAAGCGCATCAAGACGCTGTCCAGCTTGCCGCCGAAAAAGCCCGCCAGGGCGCCGATCGTGACGCCGATCAGCAGCTCGACCAGCATGGCGGTCAGGCCGATCAGGATCGAGATTTGCCCGCCGTAGATGGTGCGCGCCAGGATGTCGCGCCCGACGGTGTCGGTTCCGAATGGATGCTCGCGGCTGGGCGCCTGCAGGCGCGCGCCGGTATCGGTGCGGTTGGCATCCGCTTCGCTGAAGAAAAGCATCCCGCCGAAAGCGTACAGGACCATCAGATCAGGGTACGATGCGCCGAAGATCGCCATGCGGTGGCGGCGAAACCGCCGCCAGGTGAGCTGACCCAGGGATAAGGGCGGGGCTTCCAGCTCGTCGGGTAAGAGGCTGGCGATTGGAGAGGGAGGTTGGGTGCGGTGGTTTCCATGAGTCGGTTATGAATGATAAGGCAATCTTTCAACTTATTTGTAGCGGATGCGGGGATCCAGCCAGGCGTACAGGACATCGGCGATGATCTGGAAGACGATCACCGCGACGGCGATCATCATCAAGATACCCATCACCACCGGCGTATCGCTGCGCGTAGACGTGATCCAGGAACAGCCGGCCCATGCCAGGCCAGGCGAAGATGCGCTCGGTGACGACCGCGCCGCCCAGCAGGAAGGGCAGGTCCAGGGCAATCAAGGTGACGATCGGCAAGGCGGCATTTTTCAAGGCGTGGATATAGACAATCTCCGGGCGTGGCAAGCCTTTGGCCTTGGCAGTACGGATGTAATCCTGGCCCATGGCTTCCAGCATCGTGCTGCGGATGTAGCGGCTGTAGCCGGCGATGAAGCCAAAGGATAGGGTCGCCACCGGCAGCACCATATGCCAGGCCACCTGGCTGACGTCTTGCCCGCTTCCGGTTCGAACATGCCCACGGTCGGCAAATAGGGCAGCCCCCAGGCCTTGAAGTTCACCGCGAAGATGTACATCAGTCACCAGGGCAAAGAAAAAGACCGGCATCGAATAAAAAATGAAGGTCAGGCTGGTGATGACGTTGTCCATGGCGGTGTACTGGTGCAGGGCCGAGTAGATGCCGATCAGCAGGGCGGAGCTAATAGATGACCGCTTCGGCGGTCAGCATCAACAGCAACGTGTTCGGCAGGCGCTCGCCGATCACCTCCGTCACAGGCTTGCGGTTGACCAGCGAGACGCCAAAATCGCCGCGCAGCACACCCTTGCGCTTGCCTGGCGTTTCGGCGACGCCGTCGCCATCCATGTCGGTCTTGGTCCAATCGTTGCCAATCAGCCAGTAGAGATACTGGACATAACCGGCTTATCCAGCCCGAGCTGGCGCGCCAGCCGGTTGCGGTCCTCGCTGCGGGTCACTTTGCGCCCGCCCATGGTCGCGACCGGGTCGCCCATGTTCTGCATCAGGATGAACATGATCAGGCTGATGATGAACAGCAGGGGGATAGCCTGCAACAGCCGCCGGATGATATAGCGGGTCATGGATCGATAATAGAGGATTGTGCAGGCGTTTTGCGCCTGCACAATCAGGTTTAGATGTTTATTGAGCGATATCCCATTCAGACACGTTGAAGAACGGCGTAGCCCCGAGATCTTGACGTTCACCATCCGGCTGCTGAACCCGAACATAGTCCGGATCCTGCCAGAGGCCCAGCCAGTAGACATTCTCGAAGATATTTTGGTGATCTGGTGGAAAGTCTGCTGGCGTTCGGCAAAGTCGACCTGGGTCTGCTTGCATGGAAAAAGCCCATCCAAGTTCCTCGTCGCACAGACCGGTGGGGTTCACGCCGGCCGGGTTCTCATCCGATGGGATTTCCGACGCAGCGCCAGACCACGGTGTTCGGGATCGGGGAATCCGGTGAATCGGAGTATTCGATCATATCCAGCGAGAAGTTGGCCGACGGGCCGTCTTCTGCATAGGTGGCGAAGAAGATGTCCGAGTCGAAGCTCTGCAGGTCGAGCTTGATCCCGATCTCGGCCAGGTCCTGCTGGGCGACAGCCTGGGTGTCCTGGCGGACTTCGCGGTTGGTTGTGCCGTATTTCGAGCACCAGATCGACGCCGTCTTTCTCGCGCACGCCGTCGCCGTTGGTGTCCACCCAGCCGGCCTCTTCCAGAAGCGCTTTGGCTTTTTCGGGATCATATGGCCAGGGCGTGATGCTCGGATCAACCCAGGGGGAGTTGTCCCAGTCGGTGGCAGCCACCCCGGTGCGTCCGAGCAGCAGGTCCTGCACCA
Organism: uncultured Chloroflexia bacterium; assembly: GCA_963698765.1. Classification (GTDB taxonomy): domain Bacteria; phylum Chloroflexota; class Anaerolineae; order Anaerolineales; family UBA4823; genus CAVOSB01. Next base: position 9,801 of record CAVOSB010000019.1, on the reverse strand, counting down.
GCTTCTGGCGGTTGAAGCCATAGGCCATCGCCTGGCGCACTCTCACGTCTTTAAGCGCCGGGTTGCCCTTCTCGGGATGCTGGTTGAAATAGATGCCTTCGTTGTACCCGGAGAAGGAGTTGATGATCTTGAATCCCGGCGGCTTCCAGCTCCGGCAGGTCAGAGTAGGCGAAGAAAGTGCCGATATCGCCGTCGCCGGCTTTGAGCGCAGCAATCTGGGAGGCATCATCCGGCACGAAGCGGAAGAAGATCTCATCCAGCTTGGGCCGGCCGAGCCAGTAGTTCTCGTTGGCTCGAAGCGGGCAAAACTGCCGGATTCCCATTCCTCGAAGACGAACGGGCCGCAGCCGACCGTCGGCGCTTTGTTCCATTCGGCGGTATCGAGCGTGCCGTCGCATCGAACACGGGCTGCAGGATGTGCGCCGGAACAAGGTGTGCCCGTCTGGTGCCGGCGAATAACCGGGCAGCCAGGGGGCATAAGGTTCCTTGAAAGTCACCACAACAGTGTGTCGTCCGGTGTTTCGAATGCTCGACCAGGTCGAATGGGGCGCGCGATGAGACGGCGTTTTGTCGGCCATGACCATCTCGTAGGTGAATTTGAAGTCGGCGGAGGTGATCGGCGTTGCCATCCGACCATTCGATATCATCGCGCAGCTTTAAGGTGATCGTGCGACCGTCTTCGGAAATCCCGCCATTTTCCTTGGAAGGGATTTCGGTCACCAGGCTCGGGAAAGTCTGGTTGTTCTGATCATCGAACTACCAGGCCTGGCAGGCGTAGATCGGGAAGAGCGCGGTGACAAACCACATGTTGGTGTACAGTGGGCTGAGGGTATCGAATTCCTGGGTCCAGATCAGCGTGGCGACTTTGCGCTCGGCGGTTGGCTCAGCAGTCGGTGCTTCCGTAGCGGGGGCGGCTGGAGTGCACGTAAAATGCAGCGATCACAACCAGGGGAAACCAAAAAGGAAAAAAGTCTTCTGTTTTTCATTGGGCGTTTCCTCTTTTGTTATTTCTCCATTACAGCTCACAGCCGGAAGTAAGCAATTGTTCCAGATGAATGGATTTTTTTCAAATGGTTCTGATGATACAATATTTTCTTCTATAACTTTTGCGCAGTAGAGTCTTGCCACTAAGCGAATATTTTCAGGCTCCCCCTGAAATATTTCTACGAGACAATCTTGGTGGTCCTGGCTTATTGCTCATGACCGATTTTGGTAGATAATTCATATACGATGATTTTGGGAAGAAAAGCCTCATTTTCAGCCTGGCGCAGAATATTAAATTACTGCTGTTAGCGGATTACGTTCAGATTACAGGCAGCTGTCCTGGTCCTGCAGAGCGGGCGAGCCGGTTCACCATGGTGGTCAGCTCCAAGCGCTGCTGCTCGCCGCCAGTGTGCGGTCGGTAGGAGGCCAGCAGGGAGCTGACCCGCTCCCTGGCACGGGCGAAGGCATCCTGGCTGCCGGACTGCTGCCAGCCGCGGATCGAGTCGCGATCGATCACCGCGGAAGGCAGGTACTGCTCTTTGGCGAACAGCTCGCGGGTGGCTCTCTGTTTCAGGAATTCGCCCTTGAACAGGATGCCTTCGAATAATTCTGTAGCCAGGGTGTCCGTCCGCACCCGGATGCCTTCCAGCAGGCGTTGGGCCATGGCGATGGCTTCGGCGTCGACCACCAGCTTCTCGATGCTGACACAGGCCAGGAAATCCAGCATGCCAGCGCCGGAGATCATGTTGATACCGGCCAACGCACCTACCAGGGCGGTCATACCGCTCTCCAACCCAGCCTGGGCGTCTACCAGCTTGGAGTTGCTGGCACCCAGGTAGGTGTGGGTGGGCAGGCCGAGCGATTTACCCACCTGGGAATAGGCGGCATCGATCATGGCGGTTTCGATTGCCCCCATGGGTGTCGTTCCCTTGCGCATATCGAAGACGGCGGGCGCCCCTCCCCACACGATAGGAGCACCGGGCTGAGCCAGCTGGTGAATAGCGATGCCGCTCAGGCATTCGGCGGCGTGCTGGACGACCGAGCCCAGCAGGGTGACCGGTGCGACCGCACCAGCCAGGGGCATCGAGACGATCTGGGCGGGCACGCGGGCGCGGGCCAGGTCGACCAGGTTGCCGGCACCGAACTCGCTCCAGATCAGGGGAGGTGAAGGGCAGACGTCGAAAACGGCCTGGGGTTTTGCAGCTAATTCATCCCGCCCTCCGGCAAAGACCGCCAGCATGTCGACCATGTGTGTGAAGGTGGGCAGCGAGAAGGCGCCGGTGACTATTGGTTTATCTGAATAAAGCAGCACAAGGTACAGCCGGTACAGGTCACCGATCGCCTTGGGCACGTCGTTGCAGACCACGGCGGTGGATTGGGCGGCGTACTGCGGGAGGCCTTCGACCACCTTCACCAGCCGCGCCAGGTCGGCGGCTTGCGAGGGGCGGTGCTGGAGGGTCTCGGGATCCAGGATGTGCACGCCGGAGGAGCCCGGATCGAAAGTCACTGAATCCCCGCCGTAGTGTACGGCCGGATGGCCGGAGCGGTCGTGCAGGTCGAAGTGGGATGGGACGGTCTCCAAGGCCTGTCGCACAAGGCGCTCGGGAATATGCGCCACCTGGCTGCTTTCATCGACCTGCGCCCCGGCCTGTGCCAGCAGCTGCCGGGCTTCAGAGGATTGGACTTTGATGCCGGGTCTGACCAGCAGCTGGAAGGCTTCATCCAGGATGCGGGAGACCAGCTCGAGAGAGAGGAGTTGTAGTTTAGGTTGCATGTAAATATCCTTTGATTTGTACGCGGATTATACGGATTTTCGCGGATAAAAAAAGTTAAACTGGAGACCAATCTGAAACAAAAAAATCAAGTCCTAAATCTCATGAACAGTCCAGGTGAGAGACCCCTTCCGATTGTTCTCAAAGACTCTTCTTTTGAATTCCGCTTTTGGACCAAAATTTAGCAATAAGCCAACTTCAATTTGTGTGGCTTTTAGGGAATCTTAATAGTTGGGCCTCATGTTCTTCCACTAGATGGCGGACAGATTTTACTTCGACGATTACCAAACCGTTAACTATAAGGTCAGCAAAGAATTCCCCCAGTAAATAATTCTCATAATACACATGAATTGGCGATTGTTGGCCGATTTCAATTCCAAGTTTCTTTATTTCAAACACCATGGCGTTTTCATAAATTTTTTCAGAAAAGCCATAACCGAGTTGGTTATTTACCTTGAAAAAGGCGCCAATAACTTTTTCTGTCAGATCATTATGCTTACCCTCAAACATCATATTTGTTATTTCCTGATTAGGCCTGATCTTAAATCCGTGTTAATCCGCGTAAATCCGTGTACCATTATTCCAGTGTGGTGATCATGCGGCTCAATTCAGAGGAGAGCACGGTGTCGAGGGGGAGGGCTGGTGGGTTTCCAGGATCTGGCGGGCTTTGGCCAGCGCCCAATCGGCGGCGCCATCCCTTTTTTCTTCCCACTCGTTGTACGGGCGGCGGTCCATGAACTGCGGCAGGAAGAGCTCGCGGATGTGCCGGCGGGTGTGTTTCTGCTTGAGGAAGTTTCCGCCCGGGCCGACGGCCTGGATCACATCCAGGCCAGGGTCTCGTCATCCACCGGCGATGCCTTCCATCATTTTGTGCGACGATGCTGAAGATCTCGCAGTCCAGCAGCATCTGCGCATAGGACCAGATGCGGCTGCCGTGCAGCAAGCCGACCCCCAGCAGCATATCGGACATGACGATGCAGGCCATAAAGGTGGACAGGCTGTTTTCCACACCGGCCTGCCAGTTCGGGCTCCTTGGCGCCGGTGGCAAATGAGCCCATCGAGAGCGGGATGTTGTAGAAATCGGACAGCACGTTGGTGGCCGCGCCAAACAGGAAATCCTCCGGCCCGCCGCCGGTGTAAGCCCCGGTGCGCAGGTCGGAGGCGGTCTGGGCGGCGGCATAGAAGACCGGCGCGCCCGGGTAAGCCAGCTGGATCAGGGCCGTGGCGGCGATCACTTCGGCGTTGCCCACCACCAGGTTGCCCGCCAGCGTGGCGGGGCCGGTGGTCAGGCAGGCTGCCATGGTCATAAAGCCGACCGGCAGGCCGGCTTCGGCGGCGATCAAGGCCGCATCCAGGCTGCCGCCGTCGTGTCCCAGCGGCGGGGCGGTGCACTGCATGAGCGAAAGCACCGGGCGCTGGCGCAGCGCCTCTCGCCCGCCGGCGATCGCGGCTGCCATCTCGACGGCGGCCTGGGCCTCGCGGCATTGAATAGATGCTTTCGGTCTGGACGTGCTTGGTGGAGTTCTCCCAGATGGCCTTCAGCTCGTGCAGGCCGCGGGTTCGGGCGGGCGATCCTGCGCGGAGACCGCCACCCAGTGGAAGGCGACCTCCTCCAGGAAGTCGGCCACGCGGGCGATCTCGCCCACATCCTGCAAGCGCGAGCGGCGGCGCTCGCCGCTGTAGATGTCGATCACTTCCACGCCGCAGCCGTCCGTGCCGAGGTAGACATGGTTGCCGTCCAGGGGCAGGTCCTGCGACGGGTCGCGCGCCGCCAGGGTGTAGGCCGGCGGAGCCTTTTTCAGCGCGTCTTCGATCAGTGCCCGGGGCTTTGACGATCGTGGTCTCCCGATCGACTGCTGGCGCCGTGCGCCTCCCAGATCTCCAGGGCGCGTTTGGATGGGAAGCGCACCCCGACGTTTTCGATGACATCCAGGGTGGCGGTGTGGATGCGCTGGACTTCCTGCGGGCGTGAGGATATCCAGGCTGAGCTTGGGGTTGGTGATGGATTTGATCGGGCGCGGCCATTCGGATCCTCCTAGGCTTTGCCCATCAGCTTGCTTGGCGACCTGCACTGCGCCGATGGCATCTTCGCTGTAGCCGTCCGCGCCGATCTCCTTGACCCACTCGCGGGTGACCGGCGCGCCGCCGACCATGACCTTGACCTTCGGGCGCAGGCCCATGTCGTCCAGCGCTTCGACCACGTCCCGCTGGCGCACCATGGTGGTGGTCAGCAGGGCGCTGACGCCGATGATGTCGGCATTCACTTCGCGCGCCTTTTCGACCAGCTTGGCGACCGGCACATCCACGCCCAGGTCGATATACCTGGAAGCCGGCTGCGGAGAGCATCGTGCCGACCAGCGTCTTGCCAATATCATGGATATCGCCCTGGATCGTGCCGATGACCACCTTGCCGAGCACCTGGCGCTAGGTGCCCCGGCGGGCCATTTCCGGCTCCAGCGTGCTGACGGCGGCTTTCATCGCTTCGCCCGCCATCACCAGCTCGGGCAGGAAGGCATTGCCGCAGGTAAACTCGCTGCCGACCTGGTTGACGCCGATGACGAAGCCCTGGTTGATGGCTTCCAGCGGGTCGATGCCCAGCTCGATCGCCTGTTGGCCAGCTTTTCGGCCAGCTCGGCATCGCCGTCGATGATGCTTTGGGCCATTTCCTGGAAGAGTTCTTCGTCATGTAGGTCTCCTTGGTATTTATGATGTAGGATGGATTATGGTATGACTGGGAAATCGGATGGATGAAGCATTTGCGCTTCTCTCCTGGCCAGCATGCCTTGAGGGAGACCGAGGAATTGAACCAGTCTCTGTCCCAGGTTGCGGATGTGGTCGACGATGTAGCGGACTGCCGCTTCGGCGTCGTGGGCAGCGACAGCCTGCACGATAGCCAGGTGCTCCTCATATTCGCCTTCCAGGCTGGTTTCGAGCAGCTCGGGGTGGCGAAACATGTACTCGTACAGCATCCAGTCCGGGAATTGTTGGAGGTCATCTCGTAGAGCCGTGCCAGCATCGGGTTGCCGCTGGCCTCGGCGACCAGGCAGTGGAAGCGCCTGTTGAGCTGGCGCAGTTGCGGCATATCCTCAGGGTCACCAGGGCTGGGTCTGCTCGACCACTGCCAGGAGCTGCTCGGATTGGGATACAGTGCGGTTGAGGGCGGCCATGCGGGCGGCGGGCTTTCGAGCTGCAGGCGCAGGACGTAGGCGTCGAGAATTTCGTCATGCGCGAACTCACGGATGCGCACGCCGCGGTAAGGCACGCCGCTCGGCCAGACCGACCGAGACGAGCAGGTCGAGCGCCTCGCGCACCGGGGTCTGGCTGACGCCGAGCTGGGGCCAATTCCTCCTGGCGCAGCCACTCGCCGGGCGGTATTTGCCGGCGATGATGCGGCGGTGAGCAGCTCAAAGACCCTCTTCTTTGAGGGATTTTTTGTGAAGAAACTCGAATGGAGCCGAGAAATGAGTATTGTCAATCATTGGATAATATATTATATATAAAACATGATATATTGAGAAGCCTTTTCTTTATTTGGTTTTTTTCTAAGAAGCCAGAACCGTTATAGCGATATTTTGGAAACCGTATGAAGATTTCATTCCGCCCTTACCAGACCGAAGAAGATTACTCGAGGATGCGTGAATTTCTGCGCCAGATCTTTTTGCTGAACCAACGCCTGGAAAGAAGCTGGCACGTAGGACGGTTGGACTATTCTCGCTGGCATATGTGCCTGAACTGCGCCAACTTGGGCCTGGAAGAAGTGGAAACCCTGTGGGAAGCTGACGACCAACTGTCGCTTTCCTGATGCCGGACGGGGGGCGCGGCGAAGCGCATTTCTGCGTACACCCAGGTTACGCACTCCCGAACTGGAAGAGGAAATGTTGGTGGTAGCGGAGGAGCGCCTGGCAGAGACCGCCGCGGAAGGGCCGGCGCAAGCTCAGGTGTGGGTGCCGGAGCGGACAGCCTGCGGCAGGGATTGGTTCTCAAGAACGGATATTGCTAAAGGGAACGCCGGAACACCAATGGCGAGGCCACCTGGACGCAAGACTGCCAGATGTGACTGTCCCGGCGGGGTTTAGCCATCCGCTCGCTGGGAGATGGTCTGGAATTATTGGAACGTTGTTATGCTTCGGGATTGGGTTTCCATGAGGGAGATATCCAGATTGCTGTGGAGAACCGGAGCACCCTCCTGGTACCGGAATATCCAAACCGCTCCCTCTACCGACGGGACCTTGACCTGGTGGCAATCGCGCCGGATGGGGCGATTGCCGGGTTTTGCACGATCTGGTTCGACGATGTGACCCGCAGCGCCCACTACGAGCCGGTGCAACGGTGCCGGCTTACCGGCGCGCGGACTGGGTAAAGCACTGATGAGCGAGGGATTGCGACGGCTTCAGCGCATGGGAGCTACCCGGGCTTTTGTAAGCGGCTACAGCCCCGAGGCGAATGCGCTGTACCGCTCGGTGATGGGTCCTGAGCACGAGTTGTACGAACCATGGGTAAAGGAATGGCCAGGTTATGCCAGAATGCTCGGAGCCTGTAAAACACATGCATGAGAGAATAGAGTTAGCTTTGTAACCAGGTGTTTCCCGTTAAAAAGCGTTCGGGAGGCAACTGCTTGCGATGGCGTTATGCAGAAAGCTGCGAATCGAGAACAAAGAAGCATGAGCATGTCTCTTCAAATAATCAATCTATGTGATATTGACCTGCAGACGCAGCCAGGTTGGCCTGTGCTCGCTACAAGGCGCTGCGCCAGCAGGAGACGCTGCTGCCGGAACGGTACGAACGGGTCGAAGAATTCCTGCCGAAGCAGGAAAGCTGCTCGAAGAAGCGCCGGGCGTGGCGGCCACCCGCTCCGGGAGGCTGGTAGGTTTTATGACAGGCTATCTGATCCCGGATTTCATGGGCGTGCACCGCGGCCTACAGCCCGGAGTGGGCCAATGCGGCTGAGTCGGAGGACGGACGGCGAATCTGATGAAGAGATGTACGCCCAAATCTCCAAAAGCTGGGTCGAGAGCGGCTGCTTCACGCACGCTTTCACATTGTTCGCCAACGACCAGGCAAGCCTGCAGGCGCTGCAGTGGCTGTCTTTTGGCTATGCCGGTGTGGACGGCATCCGTGAGCTGGATGGACTGGGGAGCGGGCAGGGGAGCATCGAAATTCACAGGGCGCGGGAGGCCGATCACGCTGTCGTGGCGGAGCTGCTGTCGGGATTGGAGAGGCATATAGCGGCAGCGCCGGTTTTCTGGCCGCACGAATTGGGTGACAGCCTGGAGTGGCTGCGCAATCCAAAAAATGCCATGTGGCTGGCTACACTGCAGGGGGAAATCCTGGGATGCATGGGCACCGGACCGGCCAGCCAGGAGGCCTGCACCATCATCCGGGACGAGGGCACTGCCAGCATCGTCAGCGCGTTTACCCGTGAAGCAGCACGGAGCAGCGGTGTGGCGACGGCACTGCTGGAACAGGCACTGACCTGGGCCAGGGAGCAGGATCACGCGCGCTGCACGGTGGATTTCGAGGCCATGAACTACCTGGCGAGGCGTTTCTGGCTGAAATGGTTCCGACCGGTGTGCTATTCGCTGGTACGCGGCATCAACGAGCAAACTTTGAAGACAAATCGGTAAATCCAGCGATTTGCTTCCTCTTCTACTGAGACAAATCCTGATCTGAAAATAGATTTTCATCCTTGATGGTGAAATTTATATCATGATGACTCACAGGTTCCTGCCTGGACTTCGCCTTGGCAGGTTTCCAAGACCTTGGGGTTTCAAAAATGTGTCTGTAACAATGACGGTGGATTTTAAGGGCAATAAAATGGCAAACTCCTTGCATGATGGAAGTTATCAACAACGCCATCGAATGAGCTTGCTTTGTCAATTGTCATCCTTCCTCTTCCAGAATTCAAGCAAAAAACCTAAAAACGACCTCATCGTTGCAAATATTGTGGTGGTGAGTTATTTCAACGCTGGGGTGGGGGTGGTCAAACCAGTGAAAGATCATCATGTCCTCACAGTGCACAGTTTCCCCACTGCTGGAGGTGTCGACGGACCCTTCGCTTAGCCTGGGGCAAGCTCTCCGGCATTACCGAGAAGATGTAGATCGCCCCGAATAAACCCAGCGCATGTGCAATACAGTTGCTATGTCCTGGGTGTTAGGTTTGAGTTAGAGAAGCATTGCCCTTGTATACTGGATGCATTCGGAGTGAGCCTGAGCCATATGACCGTCTGGCGAGATATGCAGGAACAAACCAGCCAGCTAAATCAATTACGCCGACAGCAGAAGGTGAGAATTTGAGGCCAGGATGGCTTCTCTTTTAGGATGGGGTAAAAGAGCGGACTGATAGCTGTTGACCTGGGCACCAGAACTTGTGGCTATTGCCAGATCGACGACAGTAACCCCCAGACTGTGCTCGTTCTGGAGCCTTGGTGCAACTTTTGGGGTCAGTGCCGGTTTGACCGATGACTTGGCCAGTTACCGGGTTGTGGCTGAAAAACCGGTTTGGAGCATCAGGTTTCCCAGCCTGTCGACAGACGTTACTGGATTTCAGCTCCGGCGCTGGGTACGCCTACCATCCGTGATTGGTGCTGCAACCGTCCACTGAAAAATACTGGGTGCACTCGATTAAGTTTAAATTCTGTTGAGAATCACCACCGGAAGGTAGCTGCATCCTGAGCGAAGCGTGGGACGCTGTCTGTTTGAGCTCTGGAAGCAAATCTGAACGCGGAAATAGACAGTGCGGAGCCCGTTCGCCTTTGGAACAGTTGCGTTACTTGCTAATTCGTTTGAGTGGAAATTGGAAGAGTTACCGGGTATTTGATTGGATAAGATGTTCCATGAACGAATAACCTAACTGAACAAGTCTTCATTTGGTAGAATGAAAATCAGAAGTCGTACAGTCCACCGCGGCTACAAATCCTGGCAAGGAATGTGGGCTGCACTCACTGTTGGCGGGTTACGGGTCCAACATTCTAAGCAGAAAACTGGATGCGGGTGTGTTTTGCTGACCATTCTTCTGAACTCGCCCACCGTGTATGTTACAAACACT
>CAVOSB010000018.1:0-26646 GCA_963698765.1 uncultured Chloroflexia bacterium | reverse complement strand
GGACCAGGTCTCCCGGCTGGCGGTACTCGCACTGGGTGCAGACCTGGAGTTTCCCGGGGCGCAGGATTTATCGGCCGACCTGGCCTGGATCCGCGCCCAGCTCACCACTCCGGAGCAGGAGCGTTTCAGGGCCCTGGGCAGGCTGTGTGCCAGCGGGATGATGCTGGCGGTCAATTCCATCCGTCCTGGTATTACGGAACTGAGAATCGCCGGCGTGCTGGCGGAGGCCATGGAAAGCCAGGGCGTCCAGCTGGTGGTCAACCTGGTCGCCTGCGACGAGCGCATCCTGGCCTTTCGCCATCCTCTACCGAAAGATCGAGCGCTCAAACGCTACGCCATGCTGGTGGCCTGCGGTCGTAAATGGGGATTGATCTGCTCGCTCGCCCGGCCTGCTGTATTTCGGCCAGCTGCCGGATGCCCTCCGGCGCAAAGCTGAGGCCACAGCCCTGGTGGATGCGGTCATGATCTCCGCCAGTCGTCCGGGTGTAAGCATGGGCGGGGTGTTCCAGCAGGCGCAGCAGGCCTATGCCTCGGCGGGTTTCCCGAAGAATGGCACCTGCATCACCAGGGCGGCTTGGCAGGCTACGAGCCACGGCGAGATCGTCGCCGCTCCGGGTACCCCCAATCCAGTTGAAATTGGACAGGCCTACGCCTGGAATCCTTCCATCACCGGCACAAAATCAGAAGACACCATCCTGGTGGCTGCGGATAGCAATCAGGTCCTTACACAAATCGATGGCTGGCCGCTCCGCGAAATCCAGATCGGCGCCCAGTCCGTCCTGCGTCCGGAGATCCTGGAATTATGAGCGGGTTTAGCTTCCTTATCAGAGGGTACGGCACCTGATGCGAGTAGCCCGCCTGTTCGCCGTCAATGACCTGCGTCTTCAGGAAGAGGACCTTCCGGTTCCCGGCCTCGGAGAGCAGCTGCTGCACGTCAGGGCGGTGGGCATCTGCGGCTCAGATTTGCACTGGTTCCTGGAAGGTGGGATCGGCGATGCCCGGCTGGAGCGCCCGTTGGTGCTTGGTCACGAATTCTCCGGCCAGACCGCATCCGGGCAGCTGCTCGCCGTCGATCCGAGCCTGCCCTGCGGTCAATGCGAGTTTTGCCTGAAAGGCAATCCCAATCTCTGCCCGCATGTGCGTTTTGCCGGGCATGCCGACCAGGACGGCGGGCTGCGCGAATATATCGCCTGGGATGAGCGCCGCCTTTACCCGCTGCCGCAGTCGCTAACTGCCGAGGACGGTGTGCTGTTGGAGCCTTTAGGGGTGGCACTGCATGCCGTCGGTTTGGGTAAGCTCCAATCCGGGATGACGGTAGGTGTGTACGGCTGCGGGCCGATCGGCCTGCTCATCCTGCAGCTGGCCCGGCTGTACGGGGCTGGAAAAATCATTGCCACCGACGCGCTCCCTCATCGTGTCAGGGCTGCCGAGAGCTACGGCGCCGACCAGGCCTATCTTTCCAGCGGAAAGCCGGATGTCGGTCTGGTCATGGCAGTTACTGCCGGGCGCGGGGTTGACCTGGCTTTCGAAGTCGCCGGCGTGCCGGAAACCGTCGATTTGTCAGTCGCCTCGGTTGTGCCCGGCGGTACGGTGGTCCTGGTGGGGATCCCAGAAGAGCAACTCCACTTCCTTTTCTGCCTCCACCGCCCGCCGTAAGGGCCTGACGATTAACTTGGCAAGGCGCATGCAGCATTCTTACCCACCCGCGCCATCGACCTGGTGTCCCGCGGCCTGCTGGACGTGCGTTCGCTGGTCACCCACCGCTTCCCTCTTCAGGAAGCGCCCTATGCTTTCAAGGCTGCCTCTCAGCGCATCGGTTTGAAGACCATCATCGAGTTATAGGAGGGCGCATGTCAGCGTATACAATCGGAGTGGATTTCGGTACCAAATCAGGGCGGGCTGTCCTGGTCGATGTTGCCGACGGCCGGGAAGTGGCGACTTCCGTGTACCCGTATTCAAACGCCGTCATCGATGAATTCCTGCCTGTTCCAGGTAAAAAATCCGTTTAGAACCCGACTGGGCTTTACAAGATCCGCAGGATTATATCCGCACCTTCCAGAACACCATTCCAGCAGTATTACATCAATCTGGCATCGATCCGCAGCAGGTGATCGGGATCGGGATCGACTTCACAGCCTGCACCATGCTGCCTGTCAGGGCGGACGGCACCCCACTATGTGAGCTGCCCGAGTATCGCCAGCAGCCGCATGCCTGGGTGAAACTCTGGAAGCACCACGCCGCCCAGCCGGAAGCAGACCGCATCAACCAGGCCGCCCGCGAGATGGGCGAACCCTGGCTCGAACGGTACGGCAATAAAATTTCCTCCGAGTGGTTTTTCTCCAAGGTGCTGCAGATCCTCGATGAAGCACCCGCATATTTACGCTGCAGCCGACCGCATGATTGAAGCTGCCGATTGGGTGATCTGGCAGTTGACCGGGCTCGAGACGCGCAATTCCTGCACCGCTGGATACAAGGCTATCTGGTCCAAGCGCGACGGTTTCCCGCCTGCTGAATATTTCGCCGGCTTGACCCGCGCCTGTCGGGTGTGATCGACGAGAAGATGTCGCCGCGATATCCGGCCGGTGGGGGAAAAAGCCGGCGGGCTGAGCCCGCAGGCGGCTGCCTGGACCGGGTTGAAGGCTGGCACAGCGGTCGCCATCGCCAATGTCGATGCCCACGTGGCAGTTCCCGCCGCCACCGTCACCGGCCCCGGTCGCATGGTGATGATCATGGGCACTTCCACCTGCGACATGGTGCTGGGCACCGAGGAACACCTGGTTCCCGGCATCTGCGGGTACGTGGAAGACGGCATCATCCCTGGTTTCTTCGGTTACGAAGCCGGTCAGTCCTGCGTGGGCGATCACTTCGCCTGGTTCGTAGAAAATTGTGTCCCCGGCCGCCTACGAGCGCCAGGCACAGACGCGGCCTCGACCTGCACGCCCTGCTGGAGGAAAAAGCCGCCTTGCTGAAGCCGGGTGAGAGCGGTCTGCTGGCGCTGGACTGGTGGAACGGCAACCGCTCGGTGCTGGTGGATGTCGATCTGACCGGACTGCTGCTCGGCACTACGCTGGCTACCCGGCCCGAGGAGATCTACCGGGCGCTGATCGAAGCTACCGCCTACGGCAAGCGCATCATCATCGAGACCTTCCAGCAGAACGGCGTCCCGATCTTCGAATTGGTGGCTTGCGGTGGCTTGCCCGATAAAAACAAGCTGCTAATGCAGATTTACGCCGATGTGATCGGTTTGCCCATCAGGCTCAGCGCTTCCAACCAGACTCCGGCCCTGGGATCGGCCATGTTCGGCGCGGTCGCGGCGGGCAAATCTGCAGGTGGTTACGATTCGATTTACGAAGCCGCTCAAAATATGGCTCACTTGAAAGATGAGATGTACCTTCCCAACCTGGATCACAAGCTGGTCTACGACCGGCTGTATGCCGAATACCTGATCCTGCATGACCATTTCGGCCGCGGTGCAAACGACGTGATGAAACGCTTGAAGGCTATCAGGAGCGAAGCGCGCAAGGTTAACTCGTAAACGAAACTCTGGACCACGTCTGTCATTCCTGATGCATGAGGACCTCTTTTGCGACCGAAGGATCTCAGTCAATACATCGGTAGATTTCTGGAGAAAAGATGCTCGAAAACCTGAAACAAGAACTGGTCCAGCTGCATTTCGAGCTGCTGAAATACAACCTGGTGGTCTGGACAGGCGGAAACATCAGCGCACGCGACCCCCAGAGCGGGTTGGTAGTCATCAAGCCCTCCGGCGTGCACTACCGGGACCTGTCAGCTGAAAAATTGGTCGTGGTGGACCTCAAAGGTAAATCATAGAAGGCGATTTGAAACCCTCCTCGGACACTGCCAGCCACCTGGTCATCTACCGCCGCCGTCCGGATGTTAACGGTGTGGTGCACACGCACTCGCGTTACGCCACCGCCTTTGCCGCAGTCGGGCGATCCATCCCGGTCTATCTCACCGCCCAGGGCGACGAATTTGGCTGCGAGATCCCTTGCGCCGGCTTCGCGCTGATCGGCGGCGAGGAAATCGGCGAACAGGTCGTCGGGCACATCGGCAGCTCGACCGCCGTGCTGCTCCAGAACCACGGGGTGTTCACCATCGGCAAAACCTGTGAAGCTGCCGTCAAATCAGCGGTCATGGTGGAAGACATCGCCGCCACGGTGTGGATGGCGCTGCAGATCGGGACGCCGCATGGTCATCGCACCGCAGGATGTAGAGAAGCTGCATTACCGTTACACCCATGTATATGGGCAGTGATGAGTTAAATAAAAACCTCACAGGTAAAAACCAGGTCAGAAAATCCTGCGTACTTTGCAGGACCTGGCGTACTTGGCCAGGGTTTAAGAATACCTGTGAGGTTTGATCCATGCCAACGGTGGGCTCATAAGAAAGGATAAAAAAGCATGATAAATCTGAAAAAATACAGCCTGTGGTTTGTCACCGGCAGCCAGCATCTCTACGGCTCCCAGATCCTACAGCGGGCTGCCGCTCATTCGCAAGAGATGGCGAATTTTCTCAATACCTCTGCCCACATCCCCGTCCAGGTGCTTTTCAAGCCGGTGATGACCACGCCCGAATCGATCCGCCAGCTGTGCCTGGAAGCCAATTCGGACCACGACTGCATCGGTCTGGTGCTCTGGATGCATACTTTTTCACCCGCTAAGATGTGGATCCGCGGGCTCGACCTGCTTAAAAAGCCCTTCCTGCATTTGCACACCCAGTACAACCGCGAGATCCCCTGGTCTGAAATTGACATGGATTACATGAACCTGAACCAGTCGGCGCACGGGGACCGTGAATTTGGTTTTATCTGCAGCCGGATGCGTCTCAACCGCAAGGTGATCGTCGGGCACTGGAAAGACGAAGCAGTAGGAGCTGGCATCTCCGCCTGGGCACGGGCGGCTGCAGCCTGGGCCGATGCCCAGGTCTGCAAGGTGGCTCGATTTGGCGACAATATGCGCGAAGTCGCTGTGACCGAAGGCGATAAGGTCGAGGCGCAGATGCAGCTGGGATACGGTGTGTTCGGTTACGGCGTGGGCGACCTGGTAAAAGCGGTTAATGAAGTGGCCGATGCCGAAATCGATCCGCTGATCCAGGAATACCAGGATGCTTACGATGTCATCCCGGCCCTGCGCACCGGCGGTGAGCGCCATGCCTCCCTGCGGGAAGGGGCGCGCATCGAGATCGGCCTCCGGCATTTCCTGGAAAGCGGCGGCTTCAATGCCTTCACCACCACCTTCGAAGACCTGCATGGGCTGTCGCAGCTGCCGGGCCTGGCTGTTCAGCGCCTGATGGCAGACGGCTACGGCTTCGGCGCCGAAGGCGATTGGAAGACTTCAGCCCTGGTGCGTGCCATGAAGGTGATGGCCAGCGGTTTGCAGGGCGGTGTCAGTTTCATGGAAGATTACACCTACCACTTCAGCCCGCAGGGTGACATGGTGCTCGGCGCTCACATGCTCGAAATCTGCGCATCGATCGCCGCCAGCCGCCCGCGCCTGGATATCCTGCCGCTTTCAATCGGCGGCAAATCCGACCCGGTCCGTTTGATCTTCGACGCCAACACGGGCCCGGCAGTTTGTGCGGCCTTGATGGATATGGGTGGACGCTACCGCCTGCTGGTCGACCGGGTCGACGTCGTGCTCACCCGCTCCGCGCTGCCCAAATTGCCCGTGGCGCGTGCCCTGTGGGTGCCGCGCCCGGATTTGAAAACCGCCGCGGCAGCCTGGATTTATGCCGGCGGAGCACACCATACCGGCTTCAGCTATGCGTTGACACCCGAACACCTGCGTGATTTTGCCGAGATTGCCGGGATTGAATACCTTGTAATCGATGAGAACACCCAATTGGAAGAATTCAAGAAAGAGCTGCGCTGGAACGACCTGTATTACCACCTGGATAAGGCTTTGTAATCCTCCTGATTCTCCTCTCATCTTTGCAAAGACTTCCGAAGACATCCACCTTCGGAAGTCTTGCGTTTGTTCATTCAGTATTCCCCGGAACGTTTTACGATACAATTGCGTCTTCTGCCAATACCTGTCGTGGAGGAAATTGATGCGATCCAATCTACATGTTCTTTTCCTGCTCCTGACCCTGCCCATGCTAACAGCCTGTGTGCAGGGCGGGAGGGGAGTTGCACCCGCCGAACCTGTAATGCCGACCTCTATCCTCCCACTCACTCCCGCTGTGCAGACAGTCGAGCTGCACACCGCCACACCAGAGGGGCAGAGTGCTCCGACCGAAGCTGAAATCTCCCCAACCCCTCCCCAGGTGAGCGGGGAACCTGCCCTGGAAGGGCAGTGGGTCGAATATCGCGACCCCAAATACGGGTTTGGCCTGGCGATACCCTGCTGGTGGCCCTATTCGCCCATCCCCACACAGGGAATTGGCGGGACGATGACCATCCACAGCTATGACGAAGCTTATTTCCTGGCCAACTCCACCAAGGGCTGGTGGACGGGCGGCGACTGGCCTGAGGGCGCCTCGAAGCTCGACATCACCGTCTGGCAGGATTTTGACCCTGCTCTCACCACGCTGGAAGCCTTCAACACCACCTTCGACCCCACCTCCTCCGAGATCGCCTCCATGCACGAAGTGCGCATAGGCGAAAACGAAGCCCTGCTGGTCGAGATGCGCAACCTGGTCAACACGAATGACCCCAACAGCCGGCTGTACGTCTTCAGACCAGCCAGCGATAGCCTGCTGATGGTTTCGGCTGCGCCGGATCGGGCGCTGGATTCCCGCGGATGTCCAGGCCATGCTGGATACGTTGGTCCTATCTGCTGATAAAGCTGTTGAGCTTCCACAAAATGCTCCCTCCCCGGCGATCATACCTATGCCGGTCGGGTGTCCGGTTGGTAAGTAAACAAGTAGACAAGAATACAGGTGAACAGGTTGGCCAGATTTGGGTCACTGGTGAGCCGGGTTTCCATACCTGGAGTGAAATAGAATTCAGGTAGGGCTGTTTTGTTTGATTGACCAATACCAATTTTATTCTTCATGTAGAATTTTTTTCGAATGATTGCGTATGTCTGGACATCTGCCTATATAACTAAAATTGCGAATACCAGAATTTTGGTGATCCTTTTAATTTCCTAATATCGGAAGTCATATGAGGAGTTTACACAGACTAAAGAAATTGAAGCAATTTTGGAGTCTATTATGATCCTAAGAGATCAAGGTTCAGAGCCCAGTCAACAAAATCAGGAGCCCTAATAGAAGTGACCGGGGCATGGAAAAACACTATTAGATTAATAACTTCGCTGCGAAGAATAGTAAAGTCGAAAGCTACTGTAATTGGGTGATAGACCACATCCGGGCTAGGGCAACCAATATGGATCTGTCTTGCCGATCTCCTGCAACCTCTTCATGACCTCTCCAACCCCCAAGTAGCGTGAAATGTAGTCAGGTTCCAATCGCTTTCGGAAGTGATCAATAGAAGTCAATTTGACAAGATCAGATAGGGAGATGATTCCGCCCTCCTTTTCCGCGTCAAAACCAGCCCAGTTCCGTAGATGTTCTTCCGACCGGAAGAAGTGCATGGTACTTCAGGTGAAGGTTACATTTTCTTGCCAATTGCGAAGGGGAACAGACACATGACCAATCAGTCCTTCGGGATCACTGTTCAGAACTTCCCCGTCCTTGAAATCCACGCGGATCGGTTCGCCACAATCGAGACAAGGTGCTTCAAGATGGATTGTTTTACCTGGGAAAAGCCAGCAGACTGCCGGCGATTCGAAAGCTCATTGGGCAAACCATTTCTGTTGACCATCGATGGTGATTCGATACTGATTTGGTAAATTGTGAAAGGGTGCCATTGAGACAATAAGATCCGTCCCCGGAAATAACCAACCCCCTAAACCTATCCCTATCAATGCATGAAGCGCCTGTCGCCCTTCCTCCATGGATACACCTAAGTCAGCTGCTATCTCAGTGAAGTGGGGAGCCTGACCGGTCTTCACCATACGCTTCATAATGATGTGAAAGGTCCTGTCCGCCAAACTAGGCTCATTCATAAGCTGCTCCTTTCAATTATGAGGTCGATGAGACCCATTGATGATCTTATCAAAAGGGTTGTTTAACCGAGATTCCTCGTTAATAAATTCGACCAACATTTTCACCTCAAGGGGGCATGATTTTAACAATTTAGTCTTAAGTTTAGCATCATTTCCTCCATAGTGCATATATTTTTTTGTCCACTTTCACAAATTCGGGCATTTGAAAGGATTTTTCCTGTAGGTTTAAACAGAAACAACGAGTTGAGACATGAATGTTGATATTACTATGAAAGGCATTTTTGGATTGTAAGCTTTTACCGTCCCCTCCTGATGGCCCTCGACATTTACCACACTGCTGTCAGTATCGATGGTGTTGGATTTGATCTTGCACTTTCTCAGGAGCTTTCTGAAGAGTTTGAAATTGATTTCTCTAGCATTTGGGTCGTTTTGTTGCTGAAAAATCCTAAAACCGGGATACCATTTCCGGTTCTCTGATCGAAATGGCAAACTCATTCACCAGGGAATTGCTTTGCAGCGTTTCAGCAGTTCCAGTCTGTCAATTCCAATGAGGGTAACACAGAGCATGGTCTCGATGTGGTTAATTTTGATTTTGTTGGTGGATGCGTTCTCAAAAACCAGGTCGTGATCAATCAGTTTAAGAATCCCATGCCAAGCGGGTTCAAGGAATAGAGTTTCGTCAACTCCGTCTTCACCGATCCATTGAAATTTTTCAACGAAAACAAAGATAGATATCTTATTATCAGGGATTATGCATTAATCCAGGGCAGGTATGGAAATCTGTCCTACTCTGTTGCTAAAATCGATTGTTTCATAGGGAAGTAAAGAAGCGGAACTTCTCCGAGAAGTTTCGCTTCTATGTGCCATTATCTTAGTTATAATTTTGCCGACATGGCTGACACGCACACTGCTCCCACATTCTTCACCCAGCGGCTAGAACTCCGGCCGTTTACCATCGAAGACATCCCTGCCCTGTTCGACATCCTGCAGCAGCCCGGCATCATGGATTACTTCCCC
Organism: uncultured Chloroflexia bacterium; assembly: GCA_963698765.1. Taxonomy (GTDB): domain Bacteria; phylum Chloroflexota; class Anaerolineae; order Anaerolineales; family UBA4823; genus CAVOSB01. Next base: position 17,599 of record CAVOSB010000018.1, on the reverse strand, counting down.
AATCCCACCACGCCCGACCTGCCGCGCGTCGAGCGCATCGTCAACAACACTCTCACCCACTGGCAGGAGCACGGCTATGGCTGGTGGGCGCTGGAGCCGCTGGCTGATCCACATCTGGCGGGCTGGTGCGGTCTGACCTACCTGCCCGAAACCGGCGAAACCGAGGTGGCGTACCTGATCCGCCAGGAGCTGTGGGGGCAGGGTCTGGTACCCGAAGCCGCCCACCTCAGCCTGGATTTTGGATTCGACACGATCGGATTACAGCGCATCATCTGCCTGACGCACCCTGGCAACCTGCGCTCGCAGCGTGTGGCGCTCAAGATCGGCATGCAGTATGTGGATACCAGGGAGTATTTTGGGATGCAGTGTAGGAGGTTTGAAGCGCTCAAGAGTGGAACAAACCTCACAGGTCTCCGAGACCTGTGAGGTTTCGGGTAAAAGTTCTCAATGTTTACAGATAAATTGTTCTTTTTCATGCATGCTATAATCATGCGTCAGGAGAAATTATGATGGTGGAGATTATCGAAAGAAAGGGAAGACTTGAAGAGTTAGATCGATCTTTCGATCTCCAATTTTGGCAAAATCAGACATCTCAAGTGCGCTTCCAGGCTGCGTGGGAATTGATCGTTCATGCCTGGCGGGTGAAAGGGAAAGATGTTCGTCAACTCCGACTTCACCGATCTGTTGAATGTTTTCAGAAAATTCAAGGTTAAATACTTGGTGATTGGCGGTTATGCTTTTATCCAATATGCCGAACCGCGTTACACAAAAGATCTAGATTTATGGATCAGTACAGATCGTGAGAACGCCGTTTCTGTGTTTAGCGCCTTGAAGAGTTTCGGTGCACCGCTGACGGATCTCACAGAGGCTGATTTCTCTGAAGAGGGGTATTTCTACCAGATGGGAATGCCACCGATGAGGGTGGATATCCTGATGGGAGTTCCTGGCCTGGATTTTGAAAACGCATGGAAGAACAGGATTGAAATTGATTTCGATGGATTGACTGTCCCATTTATCTCAAAGCAAGACCTCATCCTAACAAAGATCGCGTCGGGTCGACCTCAAGATTTATTTGACGCCGATTTACTGTCAAAAATGGATGAGAATGAGTGAATTGAACTTACAGAACGCCCGAATTGGGAATGTACCCATAAATACTTCTTGAAATTCAATAAAATTCACACACATAATACAGGCTCCTGAGCGCCGCACCGTTCGAGATAGGAACTCAAGGAGATTGCCTGGCGTGGCTTCGCACTGCTTGGAGCCGGTGATACATTCCAGGATCCTTAATTCTATTTTGCCGTCAGAGTCAGGTGAGAATCCTGACCTGTAATCTCAACCCTGGTCAGCCTTTTCATGCTGATTTGGGTATTCGTGATTATTGACCTATATATGCCCTGAATTTGAATCATCAATTGTATTCAGTTTCGTTTCAATAACTTCTCCCCCTACTACTTCCACCCTGTACGCTCTCGCCATTGGGTTCGACCTCACGACCTTCCAAACCTCATCCCCCCTCATGTGCACCGCCGCACCGTCTTCCGCAGCCAATCCGGGCTTGATCTCTCCTCTCAGCAGGGAGGCGTGAAATGCCCCTCTGCGTTCCGGCTCGCCGTCATAATGCGGGACGAAGCTGCCTTTCAGGAATCCCAGGCAATCCATCACCCTTCAATTTGCCTTCGAATGAATCTGTCAGGCCATGCTCGAACCAGCACATTGCCCCGGCGCTGACCCCTGCCAGGATAATGCCGCTGTGCCAGGCTTCCTCCAGCACCTCGGGCAGCCCCCACTCGCGCCACACCGCCAGCATGCTGACCGTGTTTCCGCCGCCGACATAAATCACATCCTGGTTAAGCAGCCTTCCCCGGATATCCGGAGTGCGCTTGAACAACGGCAGGTAGCTCGGGCGGGCGTCCAGGCTGGAGAAGGCCGTGTAGAAATTCGCCAGGTAGCCGTCAGCATCGCCGGAAGCCGTGCCGATAAAACAGACCTTCGGCCTTTCCACCCCCGCCTGCTCCAGGATATAGCGGTCCAGGCTCAGGTTTTCCGGCTCCATCGAGAAACCACCGCCTCCTAAGGCGATGATCTGCCTGGATTTGATCTCAGCCATTGCGGTTTTGTCCGGATAGATAAGGGTATAAAAAGCGCAGGTTGCCTTCTTTCGGCAGGCCATCGGCTGACCAGGAGTCGAAAGGTGCCGGCAGTCTTTGTTGCAGGAGGGTTTCTAGCGGTATTTCAGCCTGCAGGGCTTTTTGGACAAGTTCCTGGATCATCACCAGGTACTGAAGCTCGAGCGCCAGGTCCTTCTTCGTCCCCACCGGGCCATGTCCGGGAATAAAAGTTTGTACATCCCAATCCATCATTTCCTCGATAAGGCTCATCCACACTTCGGGATGGCAGTCTGCCATAAAGGGTTGGCGGTTGAAGAAACCCAGGTCGCCGATGAAGGCAATTCCCTCACCCGGGAGCTGTAAAATGACATCACAGTCGGTGTGGCCTGCACCGGCCGCGCTCAAATGTGCATTTCTGCGGCTGCCGGATAACTGCATGCTCCCTTCAAACAAAAGATCTGGCAGCGTAATCTCGAGAACCGGTAAATCATCGATGGTCTGCTGCATGCGCCTCATTGAATTTCGGATTGCCTCCTGCACCTGCAGATTAACTTCGGACCGTAAACGTTTCTCAAGCTCTTTCAGATCAAATTGGAAAGCCTCAGGGTGCTGTAAATCTTCCCGCATATCTTCGGCGAAGGCCTGCATCTGGTGCCAGGTATCAAAAGCAGTGATGATGACCGCATCCTTAAACACCTGGTTCCCCAGCCAGTGGTCGTGGTGTGCGTGGCTGTTGACTAAATAAGACGGCGGGCGGCCTGTCAGCTGTATGACTGCGAGGCGCAGGGAAGCCGCGATAGTGGGCGATTCGGAAGTATCGAACACCAGCGTCTTCGTCCCTAAATCGACGATGCCGGCGTTTCCAATGGTCCCTGATCCCTCGATCACGATGGCCGCGTAAACGCCATCCGCCACGGCAATGAGCTCGAAATATTCGTTATCAATGATCGATTTGGGTTTCACTTTAATTTATAGCGCACCTGTTCCAGCCTTATAAGCTCGAACAAGACCTTTAGGGTCTCTGGAAATGTACTAACCACGCACCGGCACTCCACTCGCCAGCTGCCCGCCGTCCACCACGAAGGTCGCTCCGGTAGTGAAGTCGGAAGCCGGGCTGGCCAGGTACAGGGCGATTCCGCTGATGTCCTCCGGTATGCCAAAACGCCCTGCCGGGATGTGCTGCAGCAGCGAGGTGCTGATCTGCGGCGTCTCCACCAGCATGCGGCTGAAGCGCGTCTCGATCACACCGGGGGCGATGGCATTCACCTGGATGTTGAAAGGCGCCAGCTCGGCTGCCAGCACCTGGGTCAGCATCAGCACGCCGGCCTTGCTGACCGAATAAACGCCCAATCCCGGGTAGGCCAGCATCCCGCTGACCGAGGCCATGTTGATAATCTTGCCTCCGCCCCTGGCTTTCATGCTCTCCAGGCAGGCTTTGGCGACCCGGAAGTAGCCCCGCAGATTCACGTCCAGGATCTTCTCCCAGTGGCTCTCTTCCGAAGTCATGATCGGGCCGAAGTGCGGGTTGGTGCCGGCGTTGTTCACCAGGATGTCGACACCCCCGTATACTTCCAGCACGCCTCGTCATCAGTGCCTGCACCGCCTCGGGGTCACCCGTGTGGGCGGCGATAGGCAGCGCTTCACCGCCGCTCGACTGGATGGCTTGGGCAGCTTCGTCCAGCGCTTCCTGCTTGCGGCTGGCGAGCACCACTTTGGCGCCTGCCGCCGCGTAAGCCTGGGCGATCGCCAGCCCAATGCCGCGCGAAGCGCCGGTGATCAATGCAATTTTTTGAGAAAGGTCGAATGGGTTCATGCGTATATTATAGTGTGCTACGAACCGGAATGCACTGCCAGCGAAATGTTCATTGTTTCGGGGGCGATTTCGCGCAGCAGGCGAGCCGATAATCCCAGGCCCTGCACCCATTCCGGCGCTCCTTCCAGGCGCAGGCTGACCACCGCCTCCTGCGGCAGCTCGCTGATCATTTTCTTCAAGTGCTGATCAATCGGATCCCTCCCCAGCTCTTTCTCAGCCAGGCGCAGCAGGAACATCGGGCGTGCCGGCAGCGGCTGGAACCTGACCTCTTCAACAGGCTTTCCTACCCGCTCGGGGTCGATCTCCAGCAGCATGAATCCTTTTTCTTCATACCGCTCGGCGAACGCCGTGCGCTCCACCGAGCCCGGGTAGACCACCGGAGCCGGCAGCAGCCGCCCGGAAAGGTCGATGCGTCAACACCTGCGCCCGGTGAATATGCCCGCACAGCAGGTATCTGAAATCGGTCGGGATTTCGCTGGTGCGAATCACGTCCACGCCTCCCCGGAATGTATAGTCTGCAGGTCCTACCTGCGCACCCGCCACGGTTTGGTGCAGGCACAGGAAGCGCAAGTCAGCCGAGGTCTGCAGGTAGCCGGTCTGCACCAGGCTGGATTTGAAGGCCTCGCGGATCAATCGGGTGAACGGAAATCCGGATAGGGAAAGTCGTTTCCCGCGCACATCGCATATGAATGTGCGCGGCCGGTCGAAAATGTGCAGGTTCGGGTGCACACCCCACAACATCAACGGGATGTGCGAGCGCTCGTGGTTGCCCGGCACCAGGTACACCGGTACGCCGGCCTGAGCCACCTCCACCAGCGGCGCCAACGCTTTCTCTACCAGCGCAGGCGGCACACGGCTGCGGTACAGCAGGTCTCCGCCGTGCACTACCAGGTCTGCTTTGCCGTCCAGCGCTGGCTGCAGGGCGCGGCGGAAGTTGGCGAAGAAATCATCCCCTCGCCGACGGCGCTCGACGCGTGGGCGCATGGGCAGGTCGAATCCCAGGTGAGTGTCGGCCAGCAGCAGCAAGCGGATTGGGGAGGCAGGCATACGCCGATGATATTATGTTCAGGAAGTCTTAGAAGCTAAACTTCTTCTTAGAAGTTTAGCTTCTAAAATTCAACAGGTCAATACCCTTCGATTATTCAAAGTGTTTGTGTCGTATAGGATGAAATTGCTCTTTTGGGATTGAACCGTAATCCCAAAGCTCACCCAATCACCAGGCCTGCAGGCTTTAGCTCCCATAGGCTATAATTGCAGGTGCTCCTCAAATCGATTAAATTTCCTGCATATTCCTTGAATGACCTGGATATTTCCAGCTATCTCTTATTAGGGCAAGCAGCCGATGAATGTGGATGAGCCTCAGCCGAATTCACCTTCCCGGGGATTGAGCCGCCGGGACTTCCTGAAAGGTTGTGCCGTCACAGGTGGCGTCCTGCTGGCCGGAGGTTTCGGATACCGGCAGATTCACAACCACCTCGGGCGGGATTTCCAGCCTCACAGGACCAGGGAGTACCTGCAAAGCATCGAGTCTGCCGAAGTGCCACGAACCCTGCCGAATTTCGTCATTATTTTGCTCGACGACCTGGGTTACGGGGACCTGGATTCACCGGCCATAGCCACACCTAACTTCAAACGCCTGGCTGCCGAAGGCACACGCCTGAACAGCTTCTACGCCTCCTCCTCGGTGTGCAGCCCGTCGCGCGCCGGGATGCTGACGGGTCGCTACCCGGTGCGTACGTTGATCACCCTGCCCCTGCACTCCACCTACGATGCCATGAATAACCTGCTGGATTTGTTGGGAATGTATTCCTACAATGTGCGCGGCATTCCTCAGGATGAGGCCCTGCTGCCCGAGGTGCTCCAGCGCAGGGGTTACCGCACCGGGCTGGTAGGGAAATGGCACCTGGGGGGCACTACCGGTCACCTGCCCAACGATCGCGGTTTCGATTCATTCTACGGCACGCTGTGGAGCAATGACGACCCGCCTTATGCGGTCTACCGCGACCGCCAGGTGGAGGTACCAGCCCCTGCAGACCAGGACGTGCTGACCCGCGATTTCACCCATGCTGCGCTCGAATTTATCCGCTCGAGCCACGATCACCCTTTCTTCCTGTTCCTGGCCCACGCCATGCCGCATACACCCATCCACGCTTCACAGGAATTCCGGGTAGGTCGCAGGCAGGGCTGTACGGTGATGCAGTCGAAGAGCTGGATTGGAGCGTGGGGCAAATCCTGGATACCCTGGACCAGCTGGATCTATCCGAGAACACCCTGGTGATGCTGAGCAGCGATAACGGGCCGTGGTGGCAGGGCAACCCGGGATTTGCGCGCGGCCGCAAGCTGCAGTGGTTCGAAGGCAGCTACCGGGTCCCGTTCATCGCTCGCTGGCCAGGTACCATCCCAGCCGGTTTAACCAGCTCCGAGATGAGCATGAATTTCGACTTGTTTCCGACTTTATTGAACCTGGCTGGCGCCCCCCTGCCGCAGGACCGGATCATCGACGGAAAAGACCTGCTGCCGGTCATGAAAGGCGAAGCAGCCTCCCCGCACGAGGCACTCTTCTTCTACAACACCCGCACCCTGGTCGGCCTCCGGCAGGGGCAGTGGAAATATTACCGCCGAATATCACCGATAACGCCGCATTCTGGCCATTGCGCCAGGGTCCTTTCCTGTTCGACCTGTCCATCGATCCCAATAAATCCTACAGCCTGGTCGAAATCACAGCCCGAGCGCGCCTCAGCCCTGGCAGCCAGGCTCGAGTTTTTCGATGCTGAGATGAAAAACAATCTGCGTGGGTGGTTGTAGGGGATTTTGTCCAGGATAATCATCAATTTGGGTAGACAGGTGACAGTCACTTCAAAAGTGACTGTCACCTGTCACATTTCTGATTAAAGAAAATGAAATTTGTCACAAATCCGTTGACACCCGGAAATTCTTTGTTATAATGCGGCGGTAAACGTTTTCCGGTTTCCCGTCCATCTTTTCGTCTAATTTCCTTCAAAAAATCATATGACAAAAATCGTTTCCTTAAAAACGGTTGCCCATGAAGCGGGTGTTTCCATTGCCACCGCTTCGCGCGTGCTTGGAAAAAGCAACCATCCGGTCAACTCTGAGACGGCTGCGAAAGTTCTCAAAGTTGCTGAAAGGCTGGGCTACTCACCGAACGCCCTGGCGCGCGCCATTGTCACGCAGCACAGCGGCTTGATCGGTGTGCTGGTCGGTGATAACTCCGACCCCTATTTCGCCACCATCACGCACGGCATCCACACCGTCGCTCACCAGCACGGTTCACTGGTGATGGTTTGCAACACCCTGCGCGATCCCCAGATCGAGCTCGACTACCTGGCGATCCTCGACAGCTACCATGCCGAGGGCATCCTGCTGGTCGGCGGGGTGTTGACCTATCCGGATCATGAAGAGAAGATGGATGCCATCATTGAGCGTTATCTGAAAAATGGGGGGTACGTGGTAACACTGACCGACCACAGGTCCTGTTCCGCTGCCGTGACCGTCGATAATTACCAGGCCAGCTTCGACATGGCAATTTTTCTCACCCATATGGGACACCGCCGCATCGGATACGTCCGCGGGCCGGCCAACCTCTCCACTTCGGAGAAGCCGAGCGCGGGTTCCTGGATGCCATGCAGGCAGCTGCCATTCCACAGCGCTCGATTTCGGTTGTCGACGGAGGCTTCTCCGTCGATATAGGCATGCAGGCCATGAACGAGCTGATGTCGCAGCCTCGCCCCCCACTGCGGTTTTCACCGCCAATGATCTGAATGCCATCGGCTGTCTTATCACTGCGTTGAATCTCGGTTTGAAAGTCCCGGAGGATGTCAGCATTGCCGGCATGGATAATATCGAGCCGGCGCGTTATATAATCCCTCCCCTGACCACCGTGGATATCCCGATGCTTGAGCTTGGCAAACAGGCCGCTGCACGCCTGTTTGCTCTCATCGAAGGAAAACCAGTTCCACCAATTACCGTATTTAAGCATGAGCTGGTGATTCGCGGCTCCACCGCGCCTCCCAACCAGCCTCCTTTACCCAAATACGAGCGCAAATAAGCCTGGCAGGTGTGTGCATGAAAACTCTGAAATTCGGTTTTATCACTACAGAAGGCGGGCATTTCTTCAAAGAAGCACTGCGTGAAGCCGAAAGAGGAGAAGAGCTGGACTTCGATTCGGTCTGGCTGGAAGAGCACCACAGCGTCTATAACCATTATTGGCCCTCTCCGCTGGTCGCCCTGGCAGGTATCGCCACCCGCACTCACAAAATCAACCTCGGCACGAATATCGTCGTGCTGCCGTTCTACAGCCCGGTGCGGTTGGCGGAAGACGTCGCCATGCTCGATATCATCAGCCAGGGGCGCTTCATCCTGGGCGCGGCCATCGGCTACCGCCCGCAGGAATTCCAGCTGTACAGCGTCGACATGGATAATCGCGGCCGGCGCTATGTTGAGCAGCTGAAGATCATGAAGGCTTTGTGGACGGAAGACCAGGTCGATTTTGATGGCCAGTTTTACCACCTGCAGGGGGTATGCATCGAGCCGAAGCCGCTGACCTCCCCGCACCCGCCTTTATGGCTGGGCGGCTGGGGTGACCTGTCCATCCAGCGTGCCGCTCGCTTCGGTGACGTTTGGATTCCAGGGCCTACTGCCGGCCTGGAAAAGCTGGTAGCAACTCGCAAGAAATACGCTCAAGATCTGGCTGACCTGGGAAAGCCACCCAAAACGAATGGCCGCTGACGCGCGAAGTGATCATCGCCGATACGGACGAGCAGGCCTTTGATCTGGCTGAGAAGTATCTGCTGATCAACTACCGTGATGAATACGCCGGCGGCTGGGAGCATCCATTGATTGGAAACCAGGACACCGCCTCCGTTCACCAGTTGGAAGCACTGGCACAGGATCGTTTCATCCTGGGCAACCCTGATCGCTGCATCGCCAGCATCCAGCGCTTTGTCGAAGCCTTCGGGATGAACCACCTGATCTGCCGGCTTTATTTTCCCGGCATGCCGCACAGCCATATCCTGCACGAATTGGAGCTCCTCAGCCGGGAAGTCATGCCGGCCTTCAATCACTGATCGAGGATAATTGACACAGCTCTCTGAACCTGCCAGCAGGCCTTCATTCAGTTTACGGGGACTGTTCAATTCGCCTGTCTGGAGCCAATCGCGTCTTTACCTGGTGGTGGTGGCAGCGGTCATCCTGGCCGGCCTCATCTCGCCGGAATTCCTGACCGTCAATAACATATCCAATGTCCTGCGCCAGAGTGCCGCCCTGGGCATCGTCAGCATCGGGCAGACCCTGGTTATGATCGGCGGAGGCTTCGATCTGTCGGTGGCTTCCATCATGCAGCTGGTCACCGTGATGATGGGCGAGATGACGCGGGCCGCGACGAGCTGATCCTGCCGGCGTTTGTGGCATGCCTGGTCATGGGTCTGATGGTGGGAGCATTCAACGGCCTCGTCACCGCCCGGCGCCGTTCCGCTTCATTCATGGTCACCCTGGCAACTTCGCTGGTGCTGACCGGCGCTCGCCTGTGGTACACCGGTGCCTCGCCCAGCGGTCTCCTGCCAGATGGCCTGCGGCCGCTCAGCCAGGGCCAGGTATTCGGGCTGCCTTTTTCGCTGGTTTTAATGCTGGTGATGGCTTTGATTGTCTCGATCATGCTGCGCAGCTCATTGTTCGGCCGGCGGCTGTACGCCTCCGGCGCCAACAAAAAGCGGCGCGCCTTTCGGGTGTAAAAACCGACCGTATCTGGATTATCACGTTCACCATCTCCGGTGGGCTGGCTGCGCTGGCTGGCCTGGTGCTGGCAGCTTACATCGGCTACGTCGACCAGTGGCTGGGGGGTGGCTACGAGCTCGAATTCGATCGCCGCGGCTGCCATCGGCGGCGTCTCCCTGGCAGGGGGCAGCGGCGGGGTGTGGGGGACTATCGCCGGCGTTCTGCTGGTGCGTATGTTGATGAATTTTGTGCTTGTCCTGCAGCTCCCCATCGAATACCAGTACGTGGTGCGGGGAGCGATGCTGATCCTGGTGGTGGCCCTGTATTCTGCGGGTCAAAAGCGCCAGGAATAAGAACCATAGATAGCGAGGAGCAATCCGTCCAATTGCAAGGAAAAAGGAGGACGTTTTTTCAGAACAGTCAAATTCGGATTATAACCTATCCAATTACGGTCCTGCGAAACCCTTTACGAATATTATGATAAGGAGAAGAAGTCAATGAATAAAAACCGCATAATCGTCAAAGACCAGCTCAGCCGGCGTGAATTCCTGTGCGCGGTTGGTCTGGCATCCGCTTCGGCTGGTGCAGCGCTGCTGCTGCCCTCCTGCGCACCTGCTGCTACCCCGACCCCTGCACCAGCGGAAGTGTCGCTCGGTATGGTCGATACGAGTTTATATAAGAAAGACTCGCCCTGGCACATCGCACGCTCCGGGATGGGGGAGGTCAATTCGTGGCAGGTCATTGCCACCCTGCATTTCGATTATTACGTCAAGACCAAGTATAAAGACCTGTTCGACCAGGTCGATTACCTGGCAGCCACCTTCGATCCCGTCAAGCAGGTCGCAGACATGGAAGACCTGATCGCCAAGAACCCGGATGTCATGATCATCCATCCCGTCTCTGGCGGCAACATTGTGGCGCAGATCGAGCAAGCCATGAGTAAGAACATCCCGGTGATCCTGTTCGGTGCTCGTGCCTACACCGATAAGTATGTCAGCTACCACGACCGTGACAATGCCGGAGTCGGGCGCATCTATGCCGATTACATCTGCCAGAAGCTCGGCGGAAAAGGCAACGTGGCGGTGATGATGGGCCTGGCAGGCAATACCTATGCAGAAGATGTGCTGCGCGGAGTGCGGGAAGGTATGAGCAAGTACCCGGACGTGAAAGAAGCCGCCCTGGGGTATGGGCTCTGGTCGCCGGTGGAAGGCAAAACTGCCATGGAAGCCATGCTGGCGTCCACGGACCAGATCGACGGCATCATCAACGACGGCGGCAACATGGGTATCGGCATCATCGACGCCTACCTGGATGCCGGCAAACCGTTCGTCCCGATGTGCGGCGACGACGGCAACGGCTGGCTGCGCAAAGCCAAGGAAAACAACGTCGCCTTCCTGGGTGTGCAGGGCGGTGCTGAGCAGATGGCCGATGCTGTTGAGTTCGCGGTCAAGACACTCAAAGGCGAGCCGGTGGCGCGCGACGTGCTGGCCCCCATCCAGACTTTCAGTCAGGAACAGATCGACCAATTTTATCGAGCGGACCTGAATGACCAGTATTGGGCTATCAACAAGCTGCCCGAAGAGGTCCTCGTCGAGAATTACAAGCTCTAGCAGCATCGCTTTTACTAACCTGTAAATTGCGGCTAAAGTCCGCAATTTACAGGTTTTACAGCGCCGCATAATGGATAGGGTTTAACTGGAATTGGAACAGATTCTGCAAGCCAGCCGCGTTTCCAAGCGGTTTCCTGGCGTTCTAGCTCTGGATTGCGTGGATTTTGACTGCCTGCACGGTGAAATTCACGGCTTAATCGGCGAAAACGGCGCCGGTAAATCCACTTTAATGAGAATCCTGGCCGGGATTTACCACCCGGACGATGGAGAAATCCTGGTTAAAGGATCGCGGGTGGATGTGTTTTCTCCTACCAATGCGCTCCACCTGGGAATTTCCATAATCCACCAGGAGCTGAGCCTGCTTCCGTACATGTCGGTCGCCGAGAACATCTTTTTGGGATGTGTACCGCGCCGTAAAGGTGGATTGGTCGATTTCCAGAAGATGGCGCGCGATACCGAGGAGTTGATGAGCCGGTTGGACAGCCGCATCCGCTCAAATATGCAGGTCCACCGGCTTTCACCTGCCCAACGCCAGCTGGTCGAAATTGCCAAGGCGCTCTCTTTCCAGCCAGACCTGATCATCATGGATGAGCCGACCTCCTCGCTGGCCGAAACCGAGCGCCAGCGCCTGTTCGAGATCATCGCCTCCCTCAAAGAACAGCGTGTGACCGTGGTCTACATCACCCACCGCCTGGAAGAAGTGCTCGAGCTCGCCGACCGGGTGACCGTCCTGCGCGACGGCAAGACCATCGGCACGCTCCCCATCCGAGCAAGTCACGCGCCAGGATTTGATCCAGATGATGGTCGGTCGGGAGATCGAAGTGATCGCCGAACCGCGCCGTCAGCCCCCGGTGAAGTGGTGCATGCAGGTCAACGGCCTCACGCAGGCGGGTAGCTTCACGGATGTATCCTTCCAGCTGCGGCGCAGCGAAATCCTGGGGATCGCGGGCCTGATTGGCTCCGGTCGCACCGAGCTGGTGCGCGGCATCTTCGGCGCTGATCCTGTGGATGGGGGCGAAGTGCAGGTCAACGGCCAGCCTCTGCGGCATCCAGATCCCAACCGCGCCATCCGGCAGGGTCTCTCCCTGATCCCCGAAGATCGCAAATCACAGGGGCTGGTGGTTTCCCATTCGTTCGGACGAACATCACGCTGCCCAGCCTGAAAAGCCTGAGCAATTTCGGCTTCGTCAGCAAGAAGCGCGAAAACCAGATGGTCCAGCATTCGCTCCGAGCAGCTCGACATCCAGGTCTCCAATCCGGAGCAGCCGGTCGGCTACCTGAGCGGCGGCAACCAGCAGAAGGTGGTCCTGGCGAAATGGCTGAACGCCGGCCCGCAGGTGATCATCTTCGACGAGCCCACGCGTGGCATCGACGTGGGCGCCAAGTCCGAGATCCACCACCTGATGCGCCAGCTGGCCGAATCAGGCAAATCGATCCTGATGATCTCTTCCGAGCTGCCGGAGATCCTGAACCTGAGCGACCGCATCCTGGTGATGTCGGGCGGGCAAATCGCCGGTGAGCTGCCCGGAAGCCAGGCCAGCGAGGAAGATATCCTGGCGCTGGCTTACCAGAACGTCTCCATGCAGCGTGATAATGGAAAAAACGGTTCTGCCTCGCTGCCTCTTGAGAAAATCGACGCCCCAGCCGGGTCTGAAAGCGAAGCTGGCTGCCGGAATCAGATCTTTGAATTTGAAGTGAGAACGTGGTTTTCGTCATCCTGCTCGGGCTGGTCGTCCTGGGTATGCTGTCGACCGGGAATTTCCTGGTCTATCCCGAACCTGGCAAACGTGCTGCGGCAGATGGTCATTCCCATGCTGCTGGGCATCGGCCAGACCCTGGTCATCCTTTCGGGTGGCATCGATCTTTCAGTCTCGGCGGTGGTCACCCTGGCAAATGTTTATGCCGCCGGGATGATGCTGGGCATGAACGAGCGCCTGCTGCCGGTGGCCTTGCTGTGCCTGGGGGTCGGCCTGTTGATCGGCGCGATCAATGCATTCGTGGTGATCAAGCTGCGCGTGGTGCCGATCATCGCCACCCTGGGGATGATGGTTATCGGCCGCGGCCTGGCCCTGATCTACACCCGCGAGCCCATCGGGCGCATCCCAACCACGCTGTACGCCCTCTCCACCAGCCAGGTTGGTCCATTTCCCACCTCCACTATCTGGCTTCTTCTGATCATTATTCTTTCATTTATCCTGCTTTACCGCACTGCTTTCGGCCGCCACCTGTACGCGGTGGGCGGCGACAGCCTGATCTCCCGCCTTTCCGGGATTGCAGTCGACCGGGTGCGCGCCACCAGCTACCTGCTCTCCGGTTTGCTGGCTGCCGCCACCGGCCTGTTCCTCACCAGCCGCATGGGCAGCGGCGATCCATCCGTTGGCTCCGGGCTGGAGCTGGATTTCATCGCCGCCGTCCTGCTGGGCGGCACGGTGCTGGGCGGCGGGCGCGGCGGCCTGGTGGGCACACTGGCGGGTGTGCTGGTCCTGGTCCTGCTCGGGAATGTGTTTAACCAGCTCGGTTTGCGCTTCTGGCACCAGCAGATCGCCAAGGGCATCATAATTATCCTGGCCGTAGTCATTTACAAGGTACGCAGCACTTCTTCTTAGCCAAATTTTCCATCAGGAGGTCGGACCATGAGACAAAAACTGTGGGGCGCCGGCCAGTCCCCGCCAGCCATACCGGATACCATGCCCGTTATTTCATTTCCGTCGACCTGGACAGCTGTACCGGCTGCCGGGCGTGCGTCCTGGCCTGTTCGTGGCATCTGAGCCGGGAATTCAACCCCGAAATCTCGAACATCGACGTGATCCGTGATGACCAGCGTGGCGAGCTCAAGGTGATCCTGCATTCCTCGTGCGACCACTGCATTGGCGAGGATTTCCCGTGGTGCGTGAAATTCTGCGCGCCGCTGCGCCATCAAGCAGGTCATCTCGGCCGAAGACAGCAACTATTTCGTCCCGCCGCGCGAGATGGGGTGAGCCATATTTCTTAGAAGCTAAACTCCCTGGTCTGTCCGACCAGGACAGGTTTTCCTAAAAGCTTAGCTTCTAAAGATTCTTTGGAGGCGCGAAATGCTAACCGAAACTTACGGTTGGGCGGGAAAAATACTGCGTGTAGACCTGAGCGAGCGCTCCATCCAGGTCGAGCCGCTGGATGAATACACCGGCCAGTTCCTGGGGGGCAGGGCAGTCAACATGGCCATCCTGGTAAACGAAGTCCCGCCAGGTACTTCCGCCTTTGATCCTGAGAACCGGCTGATATTCGGTGCCGGCACCCTGTGCGGCACGCTGGCGCCCAGCTCGGGACGGCTGACGGTCGCCTGCCTGAACGCCCAGACCGGTGGAGTGTGTTCGTCTAATTCTGGTGGTCACTTCGCCCCGGAGCTCAAATACGCCGGTTACGATCACATCATCGTGCAGGGCGCAGCCGAAGACCCGGTCTACCTGTGGATCACCGACCAGGGCGTCGAGCTGCGCGACGCACGCCCGCTGTGGGGCAGGGATACCTGGGTGACGCATGCCTGGCTGGTGGAGGAGCTGGGTGACGAGCACCTGCACACCGCCCTGATCGGCCCGGCGGGAGAGAACCTGGTGCGCGGCGCCTGCATCGTGGTCGACCGCACCCGTACGGCTTCACGCGGCGGGTTGGGGGCGGTGATGGGCTCGAAGAAGCTGAAGGGAATAGCGGTGCGCGGCCGGGGAGCTATTCGTGTAGCCGAAGCAGAGCCGTTTATGCAGGCTGTCCACCAGGCCTGGTGGGCGCTGGCAAATTCCGGGCCGCAGGGCCTGGAGCACAAGGGCGGCTCTCACCTGGTCGGATCGAAACCCTGCAACAGCACTTCTCTTTTCTCCGTGCGTAATGCGCAGGACGGGTATTGGGCGGAGGAGAAAATCGACCGCGTCGATTACCCGGTCTTCGAGGCCCAATACGAGAAAAGGCGGGTGGCAAATTTCGCCTGCCCGACTTACTGCAGCCATGTCAACGAGCTCAAATTCGGTCGCTACGCCCCCCTGGTCGACGAAGGCATGGAAGCCAACGCGGTGTGGGGCGCCGCGCGCCTGGATATCGACCACGCCCCCTGGCTGCCGAAATTCCATGCATGCTCAGCCAGTACGGTGTGGACAACGATTTTGCCGTCAACGTCATCGGCTGGGCCATGGAGCTGTACGAAAAAGGATTGATCACCCAGCGCGATACCGGCGGCCTGGATCTCAGCTGGGGCAACCACAAGTCTGCGTTGGAAATGCTCGAAAAAATCACCTACCGCCAGGGTCTGGGCGACCTGCTGGCGGAAGGGGTGATGCGCGCCTCGCAGCAGTTCGGGCAGGGCTCGGAGCAGTTTGCCATCCACGTCAAGGGCGCCGATATCATCGAGGAGTTCCGCGCCACCATCGGCTGGGGGCTGGGTGTGGTGACCGCGCCGCGGGTGGAGGGCGCCTGGACGGCGCCCCGCTGCCGGAAACCATGGGCTACCCCGATATCCTCGCCCAGCGCCTGTTCGACGCCCCCACCTTCGACCCGCTAGGTCTACGAAGGTAAGGCCAAGATCGTCAAGTGGCACGAGTCGTACAAGAATGTCATCAATTCGGTGGGGCTGTGCTATTTCGCCTCCAGCTGGAATGCGATCGGGCAGCGCATCGGGCTGCCGGAGATCGCCTGCTTGGTCTCCGCCGCCACCGGGCGCGCAACCGACCCGGACGAGCTGCTGGAGATCGGTATGCCGCGCGCACAACCTGCAGAAGGCCTTCAACACCCTGCACGCTGGCTTCACCCGCCTGGATGACCTGCCGCCCCGCCGCTTCCTGGAAGAGCCCATCCGCTCCGGGCCGTTCGCCGGCGCTCAGCTCGACCTGCAACAAATGGAACCGCCTTCTGGATGATTACTACGAGCTGCACGGCTGGGACCAGGCTACCGGCTGGCAGACCCGCTCCTGCCTGGAGCAGCTCGGCCTGCATTCCGTTGCCGGCCGGCTCAAGCAGGTCGGTCGGCTCCCAAATTTAAAATAGGTACACGGATTTTACGGATGATACGGATTGACACGGATTCTCCCAAAATATATTCTTTCTGATCCGTGTTTATCCTTGCAATCCGTGTACAAAACTTAACGAGCTAAAAAAATGTTACCTCACGAAGAGCTAGTTGCCCGTAAAATGAAGCGCATCGACGAAGTGCACCGCTACGAGCCGAAGCGCACCGCCTTGATGGTCATTGACATGCAGACCAGCTTCATGGATCCCAGGTCTTCACTCAATCTGCCCCAGGCCTGGGAAATCCTGCCCAGGATCCTGAAGCTGGTCGATTTTTGCCGTAAAAATGGTATCCTGGTGGTATTCACCGAGTTCGTCGTCTCGCCCAACATCCCCTGCATGCGCGGCGACCCCTTCGGCCCGGAGCACCTGCCCGCTGAACCCGGGGAGCCCACCGGCTGGGGGTTCCCTCCAATAACAGCATCCTGGGCACCCAGGGTCCCGAAGACCCGACCACCATCGAGCAGCTGAAACCACGGCCCGATGAGCCGGTCATCCAGGGCTTCACACTGGATAAATTCTACGGCACGCCGCTCGACCTGTGCCTGCGTACGCACGACATCCGCTACCTGATCTTCACCGGCATGATGGCCGACCTGTGCCTGGGCTCTACCCTGTTCAGCGCCACGGCACGCGACTACCGTGTCACTGCCCTCACCGACTGCATCACCACCCTGTGGCCGAATATCCTGGAAGCCATGTACGATATCTTCGGGCGCAAGCTGGCCCGCCTGCATACCTCCGATCACACCCTGCTCGCCTTCCTTGCCATTCCGGCCGCCGCCGCGCCCACCAGCAGCGAAATCAACCTGGATATCGGCACGCCGCCGGTCATGGTAGCCAAACATACGCTGGCTCAGCGCTCATCGCGCCTTGTTCGCTTTTATGAAGCCGGGGTCATCGGCCTGGGCAACGACGGGATGATCAAGATACACGATGGCAGCCGACTTACCCTGACTCAGAGACAGATCGCCGAAAAGCTCATCGACCAGGAAAATCCCGAGCGCAACTCGCTGATCTATGCCATTGCCGAAGCGCATGGCGGCAAGGAAGCGCCGGGCGACGGGATCGAAGCGCTCCCAGTCGGACCATTTTGTAGCGGCGTTGCAGGAAGCCAAAGTGTGAGGGACGAGCGCATTTTTTCTCGCCCAGAATGCGCCCGCATCGTTAAGGAGGATGACGGGCCGATTGCCGCAAAGCACAGATCGGATGGATGTGAACGCGCTTGAGCGATTGTTGGTTATAAGCTACAGTGTCTTCCGGCTCGATTTCACAGGACGTAAGGATCTACCGAACGACTTCCG
>CAVOSB010000017.1:0-21589 GCA_963698765.1 uncultured Chloroflexia bacterium | reverse complement strand
CTGGCAGCCTGCGCACCCACTGTGTCACAACCGATTGCAACCGAATTACCCCAATTACCGGAAGTCACTGTTCCGCCAATGCCTGAAAAAACTGAGCCGCCGGTTGTTGCGCAACCGATCGCCACCCAGTTACCCGCCAAGCCGGAAGTTACCCTGCCGCCTGTGCCGGTCGCAACCGAGCTGCCTGCAGTTGAGAATAAACTGACCGAAGTGCTGGCGCGCGGCTACCTGATCGTTTCCACCGATCCGGCTTACCCACCGCAGTCGCAGCTGGTCGAAGGTGGGACCCGACCGGCCGACACGGTTTGCCCCTCCGACCTGGTGACTGCCCCCGAGCTGGAAGGTTTCGATATCGATGCCTCCGTCGAAATCGCCAAACGACTGGGTGTGGAAATCTGCTTCATCACTCCCGATTGGACCCTGATCACCGGCGGCAGCTGGGCTGACCGCTGGGATGTCAGCATCGGTTCGATGACCATCACCCCCGAGCGCATGCAGGCGCTGTACTTCTCGCAGCCTTACTACACCACCCCGGCCGTGTTCTTTGTGCATACCGATAATACTACCTTCACCTCACCCGCTGATCTCTCGGGCAAGAAGGTGGGTGGTTGTGCGGGCTGCACCTACGACCCCTTTATCGCCGGTACGCTCCAGATTCCGGGCGAGACGTTCGAATTTATCCCTCCGACGCTGAGTTTGTGGGCTATGATACGGACGTCCCCGCCTTGCAGGACCTGGCGCTGGGCGACGGTGTGCGCCTGGATGCGGTGTTGACCGCCCAACCGACTGGCGCCGGCGTGATCGCCGACGGTCTGCCGGTTAACAGCTGGGTGAGCCGGTTTATTTCGTGTACCTGGCCGGAGCGTTGGATAAGAACTCCACCCTGGACTCGGCACCTGTGGTGAAGAAGATTTCCGAGATCATCCTGGAAATGATCAACGACGGTACTTTGTCCGAATACTCCATGACCTGGTATGGCCTGGACCTGGCTCTGCAGCTGCAGATTTTGACCTCGCAGCCCTGAAATAATTTCCGTAAACCCGATTAATCAGCAGGGTGAGGGAAACCCTCATCCCTGCCTGATCAACGCCTTCTTCGCCGGCCATTTTACGAATACGGAGCTGACTATGGCTGTTGGTACCGCCGGACCATTCACACCTATTAAGGATGACCCATATCTGGACATGGGTTTAACCCTGGCTGCCCACGAGCGCAAAGCCCGACTGGTGCAGACCATCAAGATCGTCCTGGTCTGGGTAGCGCTGATTGCACTCATCTCTTTCGTTTTACTGCAGCTGCGTTTCGAGCCTGCCTATATCCTCGAGCACTATCAATTTGTGCTCAAGGGTGCACTGGTGACCATCGGCGTTTCTGTAGTCTCGATATTAATCGCCACAGTTTTGGCTCTTCTGGGCAGGTGGTCAGGCCGCCTATCCAAAAATGCCATCGCCCAGGGCATTTCAGGCTTTTACGTTTCGCTGGTCCGCGGCACACCCCTGCTGATCCAAATCTATCTCATCTACCTGGGCCTGCCGCAGATCGGGCAACGCTGAACTCGCATGGGCTATCCAGAGATCTGGGCGCATGTTCACCCTGACGGCAGTGCAATCGGGTATCCTGGCGCTCAGCCTGAACTATGGCGCTTATATGACCGAGATCTTCCGGGCGGGTATCCAGTCGATCAGCCATGGGCAGCGCGAGGCCGCCAAATTCGATCGGCATGAACCGCTGGCAGATCATGCGCCGGGTGATCCTGCCACAGGCAGTTCGGGTGATCATCCCGGATATCGGCAACCAGTTCATTGCCATGCAGAAGGACTCCGCTCAGGTTTCGGTCATGGGCATCTGGGAGATGACCTACCGGGCCAACCGGTTTGCCCGCCTGGACAGCAAATTCATGGAAATGTTCATCGCTGCGGCGTCTTCTACTGGCTCCTGACCATCGTGTCCTCCTGGCTGGAGGATATGCTGGAAAGACGATATGGCGCATGCATATGAACGATAATGACATCATCCGTGTTGAACGACCTGCATAAGTGGTTCGGCATGCTGCACGTGTTGAAGGGTATCTCTTTCAGCGTGCACCCAAGGAAGTGCTGGTGATCATCGGGCGCAGCGGCTCTGGGAAGAGCACCTTGCTGCGCTGTCTGAACTTCCTGGAAGAACCTTCGGCAGGTACGATCACCGTCGCCGGGTCATCAGTGCATCACCGGCCCCGGCATCCGCCTCGACCAGGATAAAGTCTGGCCACTGCGCCTGAACACTGGCATGGTCTTCCAGGAGTTTAACCTGTTCCCCCATATGACCGCCCTGGATAATGTCATCGAGGGGCTGGTGACGGTTAAGAAGATGCCCAAAGACCAGGCCATTCCCATCGGGATGAAATATCTGGAGAAGGTGGGCATGGGGGAAAAACGCGATGTGCATCCCATCCGCCTTTCGGGCGGGCAGAAGCAGCGGGTGGCGATCGCCCGTGCCCTGGCGATGGAGCCCAAGGTGATGCTATTCGATGAGCCCACCTCCGCCCTGGACCCAGAGCTGATCGGCGAGGTGCTGGATGTGATGAAGCAGATTGCATTTGAAGGCACCACCATGGTAGTGGTCACCCATGAGATGGGCTTCGCCTGCGATGTTGCCGACCGCATCATCTTTATCGACCAAGGTCTGATCGTCGAAGATGGCCCCCCCGACCAGATTTTCGACCACCCGCAGGATGAACGCACAAAGCTCTTCCTGGAGCCGATCCGGAAAATTCAAAACGTCTAGAGACCCTGAGGGTTTTCTTGAACCCTTTGGGTCTTAGTCCCCCCCAGGTAGGGCACTATGGCAAAAGACTACGGCCTTGAAAACACCCCACTAAACCAGCAGCGCCGGGCAAAATACGCTCAGAGCGATGAATGGACAGTCGAATTCCTGGTAAATCTCCGGTCGGGCACGTCGCCACGCACTGGGATGGGCAGCCGTTCATCACGCCAACCTTGTTTTGGTACGACCCTGATAAAAAGTCGATCTATTTCCATTCCGATATCACCGGGCGGTTGAGGGATAACATCGAGCGCCACCCCGAAGTTTGCTTCGAGACCTTCAATTCTGGGCGCCTGCTGCCTTCGAATGTGGCCCTGGAGTTCAGTCTTCAATATGAGAGCGTGGTGGTCTTCGGTAAAGTGCGCATAGTCGACGAACAGGAAGAACAGGAATATGCCCTGAACAGTCTGCTGCGCAAGTATTTCCCGGAAATGCAGCCTGGGAGAGAATATCGCCCGATCATTGACGAAGAGCTGTTGCGCACCTCGGTGTACGCCATCCAGGTCGAAAGCTGGAGCGGCAAGCGCAACTGGAAAGAGCAGCGGATCAGAGCCCCGATTGCGGCTCTTGCACTGAAGTGACAGTCACTTCTTAAGTGACTGTCGCTTCAGGATTTCATATACCCTCATCTCCCACGCGCACGTAATCTTCGACCTTCCAGCCACTTCCACTCCCGCCCCCGCAGCGAGGACTTTCTTATGCTCGATTTCCAGCAATTCGACCAGCTGAGTGAAATCCGTGATATGTCCCAGGATGTGGATTTCATCGCCCACTCGCAGCTCGCCGCTCAGCTCCAGCACAGCCACGCACAGGTGGGTGTAAAAATGGGTGACCTTCCCAACACGCTGCTCCATTGGACCTCCTGTAGCAATCAGGCCATTAACTGCTCTCCAACGCACATTCAATATCCTGTACCCGGTGGAAGCTGGAATGCCCGTCCAGGTCGTTCGGCCATTGCGGACGGCGCTGCTTACCGCTGAACCACTCGTCAGGTGCCTCTTTCAGGGCTTGCAGTACTTCCACCTGGACCTGCCGGTGCCAGCTCAGCACCTCCTGTGCAGAGAGCTCTCGCCAGCGCAGGTAAATTTGCCGGTTCGACTGGCTTTCTCCCAGTCCCTGCTCCCGGCTGGCCGGCGCTGTGCATGGATGGAGCGGATCACGTCCGCTTTCCAGTGGGTAATGTGTGCCAGGGTATCTTTCACCGTCCAGGGGTCTTTGCTCTCGGGCCGTGGCACCAGCTGCTCCCAATCTTCCTCTTTAAGGTTAGCGACCAGCTGATCCAGTAGCTGAAATTCTAGGATTGTTCGCTCGATCACTTCTTCACGGTTATGACGCATTGCTTGCAGCACCTCCCCTTGTTATATAAACTTCAACTCAACGCCGGTTCTTTCTCGACCGGATGTCCACATACGATAATATAACACGGGTAAGATCTAGGATGAATTCCCCAACGCGCTTCGACGCGTTTGCATCTCAGCGCCGAATTCATTCGGCGGGATTCGCCACCGATTGGATCCAATACCAGAATTCCCCAAATAAATTCATTGTCTTGGGACGGAATCCCGATGAAACGGTATGAAAACCTTCACACACCGGTCATCAAATTCACCTGGCGATGATAAAATCTGTCCAGGGTTTATTAAACGTTGGAATCTTCCTCCTGAAAGTGAGATAGCACCGCCTATACATCCTGCTGGAACCCGTATTACGGTTGTCGTTTCCTTACCTCGCGGCAGGAATCCTGGTAGCAGTAACAACCATGCTGCTGGTCATGTCTCGTTCGCAGTGGAACACCACAACAATCGCCCCACTTAACCTGCTGCCGGTCTTAACCAGCACGACTTTCTGGGGCCTTGGATCTGGAATTCTGGCAGCACTGCTGGCATTCCTCAGCTATAACTTCTTTTTTCTCTCTCCTTATTTCACCCTTACCGTCCACGAATCGCAGGATATCATCGCCCTGCTGATCTTCCTGGTAGTCGCCGTTCTGATCAGCCAGCTGGTGGGGCGGGTCAAGAAAAACCTGGAAGCCAGCCTGGAGAGGGAAGCCGAAGCCAACCGACTCTACGAGCTGAGGATTGGATTAGCCGGGGTGAATGATTGGGGTGCGATTCGCAGCAATCGTCACTGTTTCTAAGAGACCCAGTGCGATAAAATTCCTAATGGAGGTTTCCTGCACTCACAAGAACTTTTATAGGATGCAGATGATCAACCCTTTTTTTATCTCGCCAGCAGACCTTTGATTACATTCGACAAATGTCGCTTGACAATGCCCGCAATTATCCATCATAATAAGGCACTTCATGAATCCAATGTTGCAAACGGGAGGGATTTTATAGGCTTTTTCACCTCAAAATCCAAATTAACGGAGGGTAATATGAAAATTATCATCGTGGGCTGCGGTCGTCTGGGCTCGGGACTGGCAAATGTCTTTGCTAATCGCGGCGATCAGGTAACCGTAGTAGATATGAACCCAAACACTTTCGAGCGCCTGGATCCGGGTTTTCACGGCAAAACCGTAGCTGGGATCGGTTTCGATGGCGATGTCTTATTGAAAGCAGGCATAAAGGAGGCCGACGCACTGGCCGCGGTAACCTCAAGCGACGAAGCCAATATTGTCACGGCTCGCCTGGCCAGCCGGGTTTTTCATGTGCCGAAGGTTGTCGCCCGCTTATATGAGCCCGTGCACGGGGATACCTTTCGAAATTTGGGCATACAAAATTTCTGCACGGTGGAGTGGGGTATCCAACGTGTCGTCGACCTGTTCAGCTACACTCCAACTGAAGTCATGTTTAGCCTGGGAACTGGTGAGGTTGATATCCTGGAAAAAACTATTCCGGCTTCTTTTGTTGGTCGTAAGCTAGTCGATTTTACAATCCCGGGAGAAATCTCAGTCATTGCTATCAGCCGGGCCGGCAGGACTTTTATCCCCCTACCTGAGATGGTCTTCGAAGATGGAGACAATGTCCACCTGGCTGTCATCGACAGCGCCAGCAACGGCATGAAGAAATTGTTTAATTAGCAGAGAGGAGAACGCCATGGCAATGTATGTGTTAGTTGTTGGTGGTGGTAAAGTGGGCGGCCATCTGGCAAAACTGCTCATGGCAGAAGGCTACCGGGTCAGAGTCATTGAGAAAGAAGCGGGTAAGTTAGAGCGTCTCAAACAGGAGCTATCCCCAGACGCGGTGATGCAAGGAACCGGTAGTGACATCCATGTCCTGGATCGAGCCGGTATACGCACTGCCCAGGTCGTGGCAGCTGTTACTGGAGATGATGAAGTTAACCTGACAATCACCAGTCTGGCGCGCTTTGAGTTCCAGGTGCCGCGCGTCATCGCCCGGGTGAATAATCCCAAGAATAGCTGGATGTACACCCCTGAGATGGGCGTGGATGTGGCGGTCAACCAGGCCGACCTGATCGCCCATCTGATTGCTGAAGAGATGTCACTGGGCGACATGATGACCCTCTTGAAGCTGCGCAAGGGGAAATACTCCCTGGTAGAAGAAAAGGTGTCACCAAAATCAAAAGTAGTCAATCAATATCTGAAAGATGTCACTTTACCGAAAGAATGCGTCTTATCGGCGATCATTCGCCGTGGGTCGCTAATCATCCCACGCGGGGAATACAGTGCTCGAGCCTGCTGATGAAGTCCTGGCGGTTGTACATATCAACCAGCTCGCTCAGTTCGCTGCCATGTTAGGGGATTCAGATTAATTCAAAGGATATTCAATGTCATTGCTTCTCATTTCCAGCTTCTGCGCCATTCTTTCTATCCTGGCTGCATTCTTAATCTTCAATAACCTGAGAAAAACCAAAATCCGTTCAATACGGATCGCTGAGCTGGCTGGCGACATCGCTCTAGGTGTTCGGACTTATCTCAAGCGTCAGTTTCGCACCATATTAATTATTATCCCCTTGATCGCTGTGGGAATCTGGTTGGCCCTCGGTCCATGGGTAGCAGTGACATTCGTTCTAGGAGTAATCACCTCCCTGGCAACTGCATATCTGGGAATGAATGCAGCCGTGCGCGCTAACGCACAAACCACCGAAGCCGCCGTCGAATCGCCTCATAAAGCCTTTATCACAGCAGTATCAGGGGGGTCTGTGATGGGATTCTCAATTATCGGTTTCAGTTTACTCTCTTTGTCAATCCTGTTTTTTATCTTTAAAGCTCCCGAGCCTCTGATTGGTTTCGGTTTTGGAGCAAGCCTGGCAGCCCTTTTCGCGCAGATCGGAGGTGGCATTTTCACTAAAGCTGCTGATATTGGTGCAGACCTGGTTGGAAAAGTAGAAAAAAACATCCCCGAGGATGATCCGCGCAACCCGGCAGTAATTGCAGACTTGGTAGGCGATAACGTGGGTGATTGCGCCGGGCGTGGCTCCGACCTGTTCCAGACTTTCTCGGATGATATCGTGACAGGGCAATTAGTCGCTTTTGCAGCCATCACAGCTGGACATTATGGTCCCTTAGCAATTTTCTTCCCTCTTTTGCAACAATCGATCGGTCTGGTCTCATCCCTGATTGGGGTGTATTCCTTGCGCCTCATGAAAAAGTTAAAGCCCGAACCTGCCTTCAATGCCGGAATGCTGTTAACCACTGGAATCGCCATAGCGGGTTCTTTTTTGTTGGCAAAGTTTTTGTTAAATGATTTGAGTATTTTCGTGGCGAGCACGCTCGGGGTTATCGTTACCCTGGTGGCGGCCTATATCACCCGCTATTACGCGGGTGTCAATGGTCGACCTGTGAAACGGATCGCCGAAGCCTCACAGCGCGGGGCGGCCCTTAATCTGATTACAGGTCTGGCTTCTGGTTTACAAAGTCCTCTTCTATCTATAGTTGCTATTGTCATTGCCGTAGTGGTTGCCTATGTCATATCCGGCGGCTCGCTTCTTGCGATTGTTGCAGTTAACCTCGGAACCGATTTGTTGATCGGCTATATCATGACTGCGGATGCTTTCGGCCCAATTACTGACAACGCGGCTGGATTGGCAGAGATGTCGCATTCTGGCAAGTTGGTTGTGGAACCGTTAGCTGCCTTGGATGCCGTGGGTAACACCATGAAAGCCACTACCAAGGCGTATGCGATGTCCTCTGGCACGGTCACTTCCTTTGTGATGTTTGCCACCTTCTTTGCCCTCACTGGGCTGCAGAACCTGGTCGTCTCTAACCCTTACGCCATGGCTTTCCTCTTTCTTGGTATTTCCATGCCTTACTTGATCTCTTCGCTGGTGATCGGCTCTACCGCCAAGACTGCCCAGTTGATGGTGGACGAGGTGCGCAGGCAATTTAAGACCATCCCTCGCTTGATGGAGGGCAAAGCCAAGCCCGACTATGCTGCCTGCGTGGATATCTCCACCAGGAACGCTTTACGAGAGATGATCTTGCCAGGTTTGATCTGCATTTTTGTCCCAATTGCAGTGGGCTTTTTCTTCGGCGCCTGGGCGTTAGGCGCCCTGTTGATCGGCGCAATCGCCAGCGCGGCGTTATTAGGTCCATTTTTCAACAACACCGGTACTGCCTTCGACAATGCCAAGAAAATCATTGAAGAAGCCGGGCTCAAAGGAACCTTTCAACACCAGGCTGCGGTCATTGGTGATACTGTCGGCGACCCCATGAAAGATGTCGCCGGTCCTCCCTGCTCATCTTCATGAAACTGATCGGTATGGCAGCCTTGTTGATCGCTGGACTATTGAATATGTATCCGGGGCTGCTGTCGAATTTGATAAAGTAGGATAAATTGCTTTTATTGGGTGAAATCACGGTCTGTAAGGTGGTCGTTGCCGTAGGCCAGGTGTGGGTAGCCGTTGCCGTCGATGGCGAAGTCGTGCTCCCTCAGCCCTTCGAATTCCCTGAAAGTATTCGCCCGGTTGGTGTACCTGTGCGCTTCGAAAATCCTCCCGTGCCAGCTGGTGATTACGACCATGCCTTGCACGTCGACCACCTGGAAGCGCCCTCTTTGCTTCTTCCATTCCTGGAACCTGCCATCCAGCTGCACCTGGGCGGAGCTCCGAACCAGACAGGTGGTGGGGAGGATTGAGCACGCATCACCCGGTCGGCAAGCTGTTCTAACGGGAGAAAATCCCAATGCGCTTCTGCGCGTTTTGCAACTCAGCGCCGAATTCATTCGGCGGACTGCATCAATAACCTCCTGAATGAGGTTGGGTGCGGCGGTTTGTGTATGATAAAATCCCTTCCTATTCGGATGAATAGGACCAGAAATAAATCATTTGTTCCTTATTGCCGATGATTGTACAGAGTTCCACGAGAATTTTGACAATTAACTGAATTCTGGAGTGTCATATGAGCATATTATCCCCGGTATCACGCGGGTTGACTTTCGGATTATCCCTGTATTATCTTGTCCTTGGGACGGTTCTTTTCTTTTTTCCAGCTCACATGTCAGGTGTCTTCGCCTGGAAAGTGTCTCCTTTCGTGACCATGACCATCGGCGCATGGTGCCTGGGAAATTTTTGGATGGCGCTGGTGACCGGTTGGCGTTGGCGCTGGTCGCAGGTTTACGCCAGCCTGGTTTACCTGTGGTCCTTCGGCTTGCTGCAGTCGGCCGTGGCATTGTTTTTTTACGATAAGCTGCGCCTGGAGCATCCGATTTCCTGGCTGTACCTGGGGACACTCGCTTTCAGTCTCCTGGCAGCTGTCATCGGAATCGTCGATCTCCTGCGCCTGAAACCTGTTATCGAGCCGCTTGGAAAACCTGTAAACCTGGTTTCCCGGCTGATAAACTTGTTCTTCGTGATTTTCGTCGGTTTCCTGGGGATTTATGGGCTGGTCGCCGGGGAGGGGTGGCCTGCGACCAATGCCGGCGTCTTTCCCGAGCTGCTCTCACTCTTCACACTGCACAGCTTCGGCGCCTTCTACCTGTCGCTGGCTGCCGGCGCCTTGCCCCTGCTGTGGAACCGGCACCTTGCAGCCAGCCTGCACTATGCTTTCGCTGCTTTTGGCCTGGTATTGATGATCACATTGGCGGCGTTATGGAATATCGAGCTTTTCGACTTCGCCAGCCGTCCGGGTGGGCTGGTATATATTGGCATCTACCTGGTCGTCGGTCTGGTTTCAGTGCTGTATTTTATTTTCTTTGGAACGGGAGGCAAATTAGCTGAGAAAGGGGATGTCAATTGATTGTCAGACCCCGAATTCATTCGGCGGGACACCAGCGTTCGAATTATTCTCCCCTGATCCCCCATATATACAGGTAATTCTTATAGGTCCCCGCCAGGAAACGCCCGTCCGGCGAAAAGGCCAGGTACATGCGTGTTCCTTGCATGGTGACCTGGCCTTTGAATTTCAGGCTATTCACAAGCTCCATATCATCAGGTAGGAAGACACCCAGCAGGTCGGCGTTTGATCCAGCTGCCAGCAGGGAGCCGTCTGGCGAGTAAGCCAGCCCGGCCCCTTCCCCCAATCCCAGGGTCCTGGACACACCCGTCTCCAGGCTGTCGGTCCGCACGTTTTGGAAATAGCCGTCGTCAAAGATATATGCCAGGGTTGATCCATCCGGTGAGTAGGCCAGTCCCGAGATTTTACTGGCGTGATTCGGCTGCAGGAGGCGCGCCTTGTAATTATTAAGCAGGTCATAGAAGCTGATGGTGCCTGCCGAGGTCCCGACTGCCAGGGTCTGTCCATCCGGCGAGAGGGCCAGCGCCTTGATTAAGCCTGTTGACTTAATACTGGTTTTCAATTTCCCGCTGCCGGGATCCCAGACTTTTATCTCCTTATCCAGTGTGCTGGCGGTAAACAGCTCTTTCCCATTCAAAGAAAAAACAATCGAACAGTGGTCGTCTGAGGTGATGTTGAATTCATTCTCGGTGAATTGGAATCTTTGCTCGATATTTCCCCTTTCGGTTTGCCACAGGATCACCTCGCCGCTTAACGTGCCACCCGCCAGCACATCCTGCCCGGGGGAAAAGGCCAAACAGATCACATTTGCTCCCGCGAACAGGCTTCTTTCTTCTTCCAGGTTGGTGAGATTGTATCCCTGCACGCCTGTATTTCCGGCAGCGATCACAAGTTTGCTGTCTTCAGACCATGAAAGCTCGGATTTCCGATTTGTCAGGGTGACGATCCCCAGAAGTTCCAGGTCTGCAGCCGTATCCGGGCTGATTCGGCTGGCTGGTATTGCTAAAGCAGTCCCTTGCAGACGCGGGGGAGAACCTGGTAAATGTCGGTTGTGGGGGAGCTGTCCCTGTCACTTCAGCTGGTACAGATGTCTCGCCCATTTTCTGGCTTGGAATCGCCCCTGTTTGCACAAGGCTGGCCTCTTCACCTTCCGGTCCGCCAGACGCAGGAGATTGAAGCAGCCTCGAAACGATGATGGCTGTCATCACCGCCAGGATCAGAATGCCACCCAACCCGGCTGCCGCCCAAAACCAGGTGCGCCTATGCGGAGGCGGTGTCACCTGAAGTGGGAGACTGCCTGTGCTCGAAATCTCTGAGGCTGACACCGCCCCCATTCCAGTCACAGAGACCATTTGGGTGGATGATGTTGGCGCCTGGTCAATTGCCTCCCGCGCAAAAGGGAGCTGCGTCGAAGCTGCTTTGGGTGGAGCGGAGGGATTGATATATACCGTCTCCGAAGTCCTGGCGGATATTATGTCGTTCAACAGCGCAGAAATTGAATGATAGCGGTTTCCGGGCACCGGCTCCATTGCCTTCAATATCACCCGCTCAATCTCCGGCGAGAGCCCGGGATTGAGAGTCCTGGGAGCAGGTAGGGGCACCCCGATGGTGCGGTGGATGCTCTCTACCGGTTCCGTATTCGTCAGCAGGCGGTAAAGCGTCGCGCCCAGTGCGTAGACATCGCTGCGCGCGTCGGTAGACCCCAGGCCGTATTGTTCCTGCGGCGAATAACCCGGGGTGATAGCCCTGGCACCCATTGTGGTCTGCTGGCTGGCGTCGTAGATTTTTGCCAGGCCGAAATCCACCAGCATGGCCTGCCCCCTGGTTGTGATCCTGATATTGGCGGGCTTGATATCGCGGTGGATGATGGGAGGTGTCTGGGTATGCAGGTATTCGGTCGCCTGGCAAACTTGCTCGATCCAGGCTGACACCTGGGATTCGTCCAGGGGGGCGGCGTTTTTTTCCAGCAGCGTCCTTAAATCATCGCCTTCGACAAAATCCATCACCAGGTACTGTCCCTGGCCTGAAAGAATAAAATAATCCGTGACACGCGGCAGATTGGGATGGCGCAGGCCGGCCAAAATACGTGCTTCCGTCAGGAACTGCTTCTGACCGGCGGAAGAAACTTCGAAATTCTCTTTGAGGGCGCAGGGGGTGTTGAGCGTGATATCCCAGGCCCGGTACACCGCCCCGAAGCCGCCCTGCCCAAGCAGCTTGACGATGCGGTAGCGGTCTCGAAGGATCTGGCCTGTGGGCAGGGGCATGATCAAATTTAATTAAATATATTTCTACTTTAACCACCAGAACGCTGCACCCCGCGTAATGCACCAGCTTGCGAGATACCGTACCCAGCAGCCAGCCCGCCACTTCGCTCAGGCCGCGTGACCCGCACACAATCAGGTCGACCTGGTTTTCCTTCGCATATTCGATGATCTCGGAGGCCGCGTCGCCGCGCTTCAGCACGCTCTTCACTTCCAGTCCGCCCCGCTTCAGGATGTTCGCCGTCCCTGCCAGGAGCTGCTCTCCGAAACGGGTCTCCTGCTGTTCCAGGGCTTCGATTTCAACCACCGGCAGCGGCGGCGGGTAAAGCGCTTCCGGCCCCATCGTCCAGGCGCGCAGGGTCACTTCGCTGGGGATGGAGGGCGGCAGCACGTGCATCAGCCTGATATCAACTTCCTCCGGCAGTGGAAAACGCCTGGGTTTGCCTTCGCCGGGATGCCTCGCCAGGTAGTCGGCAGCCTTCTGGCTGCAGTCGGAGCCGTCCGTCACCAGCAGCAGGCGCTTGATCCCGTGGTATGGCTCGCGCACCACCAGCACCGGGCAGCGTGAATATTCCACTACCTGCTGCGCCACGCCTCCCAGCAGGATGCCCAGGGTGGCGCGTAGCCCCTTGGCGCCCAGCACCACCAGGTCCGCCTGGATTTCATCGGCCACGGCATTGATCGAGGCAGCCGGGTTGCCTGCTTTCATCTCCTGGCTGACCTGGATGCCCTGGGATCGCAGCAAATCGGCAGCCTGGATCAGGGTTGACTGCAGCTGCTCGTGTCCGGTGATGTACTGCGTCGGCAGCACTGCCACCATCGCCAGGTGGCAGTCTTCCAGGCAGGCAGGCTTGCTGCGTGCCAGGTCAGCCAGCATTTCCGCCGCAGCCCTGGCGTGCGGTGAGCCGTCATAAGCCAGCAGAACTTGAAATGGGACGATCACCCTGTCCGAATCTCCATGTTCATGGCATCTCTCCTGAATTATCAAAATCCGCAATTAAGGATTTTGCCATGTTCACCGCCATCTCTCCTGTACTCTTTTACTAAATAGGGAATGGAAGGTGACCTGCTTATACAATACAAAATATTGCAGCAGGAGTCAATAGGTAAACGGGCGATTCATGCGGTAGTATAGGTTTCTCTAGAAGGCACCGCCTACTAAGGGCACGTGCCGTGACAACAAAGCTCCCATGAAACCGAGCTCGAGCACGTCCTTGACCCGGGACAAATCACCCAGAATCTTTCACATCTGGCACGTCTACCCAACAGGTGCAGCCGTTCTCTGTTTCCACAAACAAATAACTCAGTTGCCACGGCTGTGTTTCATCCTGGCGGGTTTGTCGATAATACTGGATTAGTGCCTCCTGCCCAACCGACAACATTTGGATTATTTCATCACCGGCGTGATCCTCAAGAGCCATTTTCCAACAGGGAATTTCTGCCCCTATGGCGCGTATTCGTGGTTGGTTGAGCCTAGCCTGCGTGGTGGACGCAATTCTCGTCGCCCCAATTTGCGTCATCGTGGCTGAATAGTTCGTGGTTTTTCTGGTGGCTGTGAAGGAAGGCCCATTTGTATCGGTGAGATTGACAGCCAGTGCGGGAACTTCTGTCCCTGACGGAGCTGTTTGCGAAGCAGCGATGGCGGCTACCACATTTGTAACCGGTGCATCCTCGGAGGGGATTTCAAGCGAGCACTGAGCCTCCCCCGCAAGACGCCGAAAAAGCCTGCCCCGAAGAAAGAGAATACCAGGCAGGCCGCTGCCAGTCCGCCAGCGATCATCAGCCAGGTGGGAGTCTTTCTTCTTTGCCTGTCTGGCGAGCCACTTGCGCGGTCTCTTTCATTGTCGCCGGTGGGGGAGCAGCATATCCGGCCTGGTCGCTGCCAGTTGAAGGGACTGCAACCGTTTGTGTGGCATAGGTCATTTCTGGGCTCGTGGAAGGGGAAGCTGTTCCTGCTGTCTCGCCCGCCGATGGGACTGCCACCGTCTGCGCAACAGCAATTCCTGCCGCAGCGGCCGGGATTATTTTCTCTGGCTCCACGACTTTCGTTTCAAAATCCTCGACTGGTTTTTCCTTGCCTGGTGTCCCGGCAGTTGCGCTGGCTGCCGGTTTTCGAATTCTGCAAGGCGCGGCTGAGCTCGCTCACGTTCTGGTAGCGCCGTTCAGTCGGTATCTCCACCGCTTTAAGTACAATCTGCTCCATCTGAGGGCTGATCTGGGGATTAACCTGGCGCGGCGGGGGCAGGACGGCAGAATTTACTGCGCGCGAAAGGCTGTCAGGCGGTGTTTGGCCGGTCAGCAGGTGAAAAATGGTGGCACCCAGCGCGTAGATATCCGAACGTGTGTCTGTCGAGCCACCGCCATACTGCTCCGGCGGGCTGTAGCCTGGTGTGACCGCCTTGGCGCCGATGGTGGTGGCCAGGTGGGCGTCGTAGATTTTTGCGATTCCGAAATCGACCAGCATGGCACGCCCATCAGGGCGGATGCGGATGTTGGAAGGCTTAATATCGCGGTGGATGATCGGGGGATTTTGACTGTGCAGGTATGCCAGGGCTTCGGCGATCTGCCCGATCCAGGTCAGACTTCCGGCTCAGGCAGGCGCACCAGCCGGTGCGTCATGGATTGCAGGTCTTCGCCTGCCACGTAATCCATCACCAGGTACTGGCCCTGGTTGGGGATGAAGAAGTAATCGGTGACACGCGCGGGAGGTTGGGATGGGAAAGGTGAGCCAGGATATTTGCTTCTCGTTCAAACTGTCTCTGTGCTTCAAAAGTTGTCTCGAAATTCTCTTTGATAGCGACGTCCATGTGCAGGCTGAAGTCATAGGCCTTGTAAACAGCGCCCATGCCTCCCTGTCCCAGCAGCGCCTCGATGCGATATCGATCGTGATGGATCACCTGGCCGATTTGAATGACCACTTTTCCCTCCGCGGTATTCGAATCACAAGTTTACGAAAGAATTACGCTGATCAGGTCTATAAAGAATTACAGTTGTACTGGCTGGCAGAAGCCGGCTTCATCCCATCCATCGCCCACACCGCTAAAAATTCATGCCCTGATACCTGTTCAACCTATCAATGAGGTCTGTTCAGGTACTCTTCCGCTGCTATTCTTAAATTCTACAATACAAACTTGTACACCTTTTGCCAAATGTAAAATGTCAGTATTTCTCACTGACATTCATCTCATCCTGCCAATATGATGCGCGCGTCAAGCGCCCGGCAGCCTTCACCCGCATGGAACACGCGCAGCGGGTTGATATCCAGCTCCTGGATTTCCGGAAAATCGACCAGCAGCTGCGAAAGGCGCAGCAGCGCCTCGACCAGCGCTTTTTTGTCCGACGGCTGCTCGCCGCGCACGCCAGACAGGATCTGGGCGCCGCGCAGCTCGTCGATCATCTCCCAGGCGTCGCTCATTGTGATGGGCGCCACGCGCATCGCCACCTGCTCCAGGATTTCGACGAAGATGCCGCCCATCCCCAGCACGATCACCGGTCCGAACTGCGGGTCCTGGCGTCCTCCCAGGATCAGCTCTTTCCCGCCGGAGATCATCGGCTGCAGCAGCACACCGTCCAGCTGCGCCTGCGGAAAATTCAGGCGAATGTGGTCCAGCATCTGGTCGTAAGCCCGCCCCACCTGGTTTTCATCCTGCAGGTTCAGGCGCACGCCTCCGGCATCGGATTTATGCGAAATCTGCTCCGAGAGGATCTTCATCGCCAATGGATATCCGAGCTCGTTCGCCGCATTCACTGCTTCGGCTCTGCTGGCAGCCTTCAATCCGCTGGTCGTAGGTATACCGTAATTTTCCAGCACATTGAGCGATTCCGCCAGGGAAAGGTTTCGTTTTTCTTCCTTCGACTTCTCCAGGATGGCTCGCACGGTCGTCCGGTTGACTTTTAGCTTCAGAATTTCTTCCTTATCATGCACCTGCTGGTACTGCTGATAGTAATAATGGCTCATTTCCAGGGCGCGCACCGTCTCCACCACCTGGGTGAAGATCGGGAAGTTGTAATTCTGCTTCAGGTAGGTCACTTCCGAGGCCATCGTGGAGATGTAATAAGCCACCGGTTTCTGGTATTCCTCCACCAGCTTGATGATGCGCTCCAGCAGCAGGCGGCTGGCCAGGTTCTCCGTCTCCGAAAGCGATGTCTGCAGGAAGACGATGCCGTCCACGTCCGGCAGCTGCAGGGTCTGCTCGACGATCTGTGCGTACACCTCCAGGTCGAACAGGTCGCCCAAGTCGAGCGGGTTGGTCAGCTTGATCACCGAGGCCCGGAAGTGCTTCTCGATATCCCGCAGAAAGCTGTCCGGGAAATGCGCCAGGTTGAAGCCCGAGAGCTCGCAGGCATCCGCCGCGATCACCGCCTGGCCTCCGGAGCGCGAGATGATCCCCAGGTTCTTGCCCTTCATCGGCGGCAGACCCAGGATCTTCAGGTTGTTGCCCAGGGTGGTGGCGTCGCGCACCCGGAAAATACCCGCCTGGTGGAAGGCTGCGTCCACCACCTGATCGTCGCTGGCCAGCGAGGCGGTGTGCGACAGGGCGATATTCTGTCCCAGCCGGCCGATGTTCGATTTGAACACCATCACCGGCTTGTGGGAGGTGCGCGCCACATCCATCAACCTGCGCCCGTCCTGGATGCTTTCCAGGTAGACGAAAATCAGGCTGGTGCCTTCATCCTCGATCAGGTATTCCAGCAGCTCTTCCGAGCCGATATTCAGGGTATTTCCGACCGAGACGAACTTGTTCAGTCCCAGGCCTTCATTCGCCATCAGGTTGAGCACCGCCATGCCCACCCCGCCGCTCTGGGTGATGACCGACACTTCGCCGCGCTTGACGAATTTCTTCAGGCGCGGGAAAGGCACGCAGAAACCGTTCTCCATGTTGATCACCCCGATGCAGTTCGGCCCGATGAAGCGCATCTGGTATTTCTCAGCCACCTGCTGGATCTCGTCTTCCAGCTGTCTCCCGGATTCGGCATACTCGCGAAATCCTGCGGTCTCGATGATCGCCCGGCGGATGCCCTTCTGCCCGCACTCTTCCAGCACAGCCGGGAACGGTGACTGCGGGGGTCAGGATGACCGCCAGGTCGATGTGGTCGGGGATATCGCCCACCGACTTGTAGATGCGGCGGGTCTCGATCGTCCCGCCGCTCGGGCCGACGGCGTACACGATGCCATTGAAGCCGTATTCGACCAGGTTTGCCGACGATATTGCGCCCCAGGTTATCGGGCTTTGGTGAGACGCCGATCACGGCGACGGTGGTGGGGTAGAAGATTTCGCGCATTTGTTCCTTTGATTTTTTCGTGTTATAGGGACAGAGTTATTATAGCAACAATGTTCTTCCATTTGAAAGCAAAATTTGTTTGACCAGGACAACTACCCAAATATTTTCTTGATTTCCGCACAAATCATCTCTACTGCTTGACAAAAATCTGCATCATCACTATCATGTCATCGTTCCCGGTTAAGAAAGTGCTCGAATTTCGGAAGCAGCCGGGTGTGAAATAATCCGAGTTTGTGCCATTGAATAGGAAATACATTATCTGGTTCGTGAATGCTCGCTGAGAACATCATGACAAAAATTCCCACCTTCAACCAGCAAGAATTGGACGACAAAATGCAGCGCCTCCAGCAGCTGCTTGACGAACGGAAGCTGGATGCTGTCTGGCTGCGCAGGGTCAGCAGCTTTGCCTGGGCCACCTGCGGCGGTGCATCTCACATCAACACCGCCTCAACGGAGGGCGGCGCCAGCCTGCTGGTCACCCGCCGCGAGCGCTACCTGGTCAGCAATAACATCGAAATTCACCGCCTGGAACAGGAAGAAGGGCTGGCGGGTCAGGGCTGGCAGCCGGAAGTTTTACCCTGGTTTAACCTCCCAGGACCAGGTCTCCCGGCTGGCGGGCGGACTCGCACTGGGTGCAGACCTGGAGTTTCCCGGGGCGCAGGATTTATCGGCCGACCTGGCCTGGATGCGCGCCCAGCTCACCACTCCGGAGCAGGAGCGTTTCAGGGCCCTGGGCAGGCTGTGTGCCAGCGGGATGATGCTGGCGGTCAATTCCATCCGTCCTGGTATTACGGAACTGAAAATCGCCGGCGTGCTGGCGGAGGCCATGGAAAGCCAGGGCGTCCAGCTGGTGGTCAACCTGGTGGCCTGCGACGAGCGCATCCTGGCCTTTCGCCATCCTCTACCGAAAGATCGAGCGCTCAAACGCTACGCCATGCTGGTGGCCTGCGGTCGTAAATGGGGATTGATCTGCTCGCTCACCCGCCTGCTGTATTTCGGCCAGCTGCCGGATGCCCTCAGGCGCAAAGCTGAGGCCACAGCCCTGGTGGATGCGGTCATGATCTCCGCCACTCGTCCGGGTGTAAGCATGGGCGGGGTGTTCCAGCAGGCGCAGCAGGCCTATGCCTCGGCGGGTTTCCCCGAAGAATGGCACCTGCATCACCAGGGCGGCCTGGCAGGCTACGAGCCACGCGAGATCGTCGCCGCTCCGGGTACCCCCAATCCAGTTGAAATTGGACAGGCCTACGCCTGAAATCCTTCCATCACCGGCACAAAATCAGAAGACACCATCCTGGTGGCTGCGGATAGCAATCAGGTCCTTACACAAATCGATGGCTGGCCGCTGCGCGAAATCCAGATCGGCGCCCAGTCCGTCCTGCGTCCGGAGATCCTGGAATTATGAGCGGGTTTAGCTTCCTTATCAGAGGGTACGGCACCTGATGCGAGTAGCCCGCCTGTTCGCCGTCAATGACCTGCGTCTTCAGGAAGAGGACCTTCCGGTTCCCGGCCTCGGAGAGCAGCTGCTGCACGTCAGGGCGGTGGGCATCTGCGGCTCAGATTTGCACTGGTTCCTGGAAGGTGGGATCGGCGATGCCCGGCTGGAGCGCCCGTTGGTGCTTGGTCACGAATTCTCCGGCCAGACCGCATCCGGGCAGCTGCTCGCCGTCGATCCGAGCCTGCCCTGCGGTCAATGCGAGTTTTGCCTGAAAGGCAATCCCAATCTCTGCCCGCATGTGCGTTTTGCCGGGCATGCCGACCAGGACGGCGGATTGCGCGAATATATCGCCTGGGATGAGCGCCGCCTGTACCCGCTGCCGCAGTCGCTAACTGCCGAGGACGGTGTGCTGTTGGAGCCTTTAGGAGTGGCACTGCATGCTGTTGGTTTGGGAAGCTCCAATCCGGGATGACGGTTGGTGTCTTTGGCTGCGGCCCGATCGGGTTGCTGATGATCCAGCTGGCGCGGCTGTCGGCGCGGGAAAAATCGTTGCCACCGAGCGCTCCCCCACCGTGTAGGGCCGCCGGAGGTTCGGCGCCGACCAGGCGTATTCTCCGCGGAAAACCGGATCGGTCTGGTCATGGCAGTTACTGCCGGACGCGGAGTGGACCTGGCTTTCGAGGTCGCCGGCGTGCCCGCCGTCGACTTTCGGTCACCTGACCATGCCGGGCGGCAAAATAGTCCTGGTTGGGATCCCCGAAAGCGACTCCAATTCCTTTTTCTGGTTCCACCGCCCGGCGTAAAGGCCTGACGAATAAGCTCGCCCGGCGCATGCAGCTTCTTACCCCACGCCATCGACCTGGTATCACGCGGCCTGGTTGACCTGCGTTGCCTGGTTACCCACCGCTTCCCTCTTGAGGAGGCGCCCTATCCTTTCAAGGACTGCGTCTCGGCGCGTGGGCTGAAGGCCATCATCGAATTGTAGGAGGACTCATGTCAAAATACACAATCGGAGTGGATTTTGGCACCAATCCGGCCGGGCTGTCCTGGTCGATGTCTCCAATGGCAGGGAAATCAGCACTTCGGTCTTTCCGTATTCAAACGGTGTCATCGATGAGTGCCTTCCTGTTCCAGGTAAAAAATCCGTTTTGAGCCCGACTGGGCTTTGCAAGATCCGCAGGACTATATCCGCACTTTCCAGAACACCATACCGGCAGTGCTGCAGCAATCTGGGATCGATCCGCAGCAGGTGATCGGCATTGGCATCGACTTCACCGCCTGCACCATGCTGCCCATCAAGGCTGATGGCACGCCACTGTGCGAGCTGCCCGAGTATCGCGAGCAGCCGCATGCCTGGGTGAAGCTGTGGAAGCACCACGCCGCCCAGCCGGAAGCCGACCAGATCAACGCAGATGGCCCGCGGCATGGGCGAAGCCTGGCTCGACCGCTATGGCGGCAAGATCTCCTCCGAGTGGTTCTTCCCCAAGGCGCTGCAGATCCTGAATGAAGCACCCGAGATCTACGCTGCGGCCGACCGCCTGATTGAAGCCGCCGATTGGGTGGTCTGGCAGCTCACCGGCGTAGAGACGCGCAACTCCTGCACCGCCGGCTATAAGGCCATCTGGTCCAAGACGCGACGGCTTCCCGCCAGCGGATTTTTTCGCGGCGCTGGACCCAGCTGCGAAATGTGGTCGACGAGAAGATGTCGCGCGATATCCGCCCGGTGGGCGCAAGGCCGGCGGGCTGACGCGACAGGCGGCTGGCTGGACCGGCCTTGAGGCCGGCACAGCGGTCGCGATCGCCAACGTCGATGCCCACGTCGCCGTTCCGGCCGCCACCGTGGCCGAGCCGGGTCGCATGGTGATGATCATGGGCACTTCCACCTGCCACATGGTGCTGGGCGACCGAGGAAGATCTGGTCCCGGGCATGTGCGGCGTGGTGGAGGACGGCATCATCCCGGGTCTCTTCGGCTACGAGGCCGGCCAGTCCTGCGTGGGCGATCACTTCGCCTGGTTCGTGGAGAACTGCGTGCCGGCCGCCTACGAGCGCGAGGCGCAGGAGCGCGGCCTGGATATCCATGCACGCTGCTGGAAGAGAAAGCGGCCGAGCTGAAGCCGGGCGAGAGCGGCCTGCTGGCGCTGGACTGGTGGAACGGCAACCGCTCGGTGCTGGTGGATGTCGACCTGACCGGCCTGCTGCTCGGCGCCACGCTGGCGACCAAGCCCGAGGAAATCTACCGCGCGCTGATCGAAGCCACTGCCTTCGGCACGCGCATCATCATCGATGCCTTTGAGCATTACGGCGTGCCGGTCTACGAGCTGGTGGCCTGCGGCGGCCTGCCCGAAAAGAACAACTCCTGATGCAGATCTACGCCGATGTGACGGGGCGCATCAAGTCAGTGCGTCCAACCAAACTCCGCCCTTGGATCGGCCATGTTCGGCGCGGTGGCGGCAGGCAAACTGCGGCGGTTACGATTCGATCTAGCAGCCGCTCAAAATATGGCGCACCTTAAGGATGAGATTTACGCCCATCCTGGATACCAGGCCGTATACGATCCGCTATATGCCGAGTACCTGATCCTGCACGACTATTTCGGGCGCGGGGCCAACGACGTGATGAAGCGCCTGAAGGCTATCAGGGAGCAAAGCAGCAAGGTTAACTCGTAAACG
>CAVOSB010000016.1:0-67048 GCA_963698765.1 uncultured Chloroflexia bacterium | reverse complement strand
CTGGTGGAAGCCGCTCCAGAACTTACCCCGTTGATCCGGACAGCCCGGCAGGTGAACGATGACCAGCCGCTGTTCGTTGTGGAAATAATCGAACGAGCTTTGAAAGAGGCAGGTTTACCTGGCATACAAGGAGCCAGGATCGCAATCCTGGGCTTGGCCTATAAATCCGATGTGGACGACGTGCGGGAAAGTCCGGCGATAGAGGTCGGCCGGTTGCTCTCCACCAAGGGTGCCCTGGTCAACGTGTACGAACCGTATAAGCGAGATTTGCAGGTTGAAGGTCTCCAGATTGCAGCGACAATCGAGTTAGCAGTAAGCAGCGCAGATTTGATTGCCTTACTGGTTGGTCACAAACCCCTGGTGGCGCTGGACCCTGTGAAATTAGCAAATCAAGTTCGAGGCCGCCTGGCGGTGGATGCGGTAAACTGTTGGCAGGAGAAGACCTGGAGGGCGGCTGGTTTTCGATTTTACCGCCTCGGAGCCACCTCGAATGAAAAGTGATAAAGGAGTATTTCCTCTCTCCCGGTGCCTGATCACCTGATTACCTGATTGCCCAATTGACATATTTTCCAGTCCACGAATTGACTTCTACTTTATTGAATAATTATGCCGCGTGATCTCCCCACTTCCCGGTCTATGCACGCAGCTGGCCTGTCGCTGGCTACCTGGCATATTACCTGCTCAAGATGCTGGGGGTAAATTCCCTGGTTCGGTCAAACTGGGGCGAGATTTTGAGCTGGCCCACGGGGGGGTGGGTGTGGTGATTTACTCTAAGGCCTCAATCGCTGACCGTGTGAAAATCTACCCCGGCGTGACTTTAGGGAGAGCGGATATTTATTTACCAGCTGAAAAATCAGCTTATGAAGGAATCATCATTGAAGATGATGTCATCCTGGCGCCTGGTGCCAAGGTATTGTGCAAGCAGGGCGTGCTGGTAGTCGCGCGCGGCACGGTTGTGGGAGCCAACGCAGTTCTTCTCCAATCCACCGGCTGCGGTGAAATCTGGGCGGGAGTACCTGCCAGGAGGATCGGTTTACGGGAAGGATTTGGTGCCAACCAATAGAAAGCGCATTTGCCTGGTTCCAGGTGTTTCTGGCGTGGGGGGAATGGTCACTTTTCAGCATAAAATGGCTGCCGGCTTATCTTCTCGAGGGTTGGAAGTATGCTATGAGCTGGCGGACACCCATACCGGGCGGTGCTTGGAT
Organism: uncultured Chloroflexia bacterium; assembly: GCA_963698765.1. Taxonomy (GTDB): domain Bacteria; phylum Chloroflexota; class Anaerolineae; order Anaerolineales; family UBA4823; genus CAVOSB01. Next base: position 65,843 of record CAVOSB010000016.1, on the reverse strand, counting down.
TGGCGGTACGCGCCAGCTGGCAGAAAGCTGGATTCGCAGGCAGGGTATTCCGATCATCCAGCGCTTGGATGGGATGAACTGGATGCACAGGCTGCCGCATTTCCGGAAGACGGGGAATAAGCCTGCGGCTTTACCTGCGCTCCGAATATGGGAACTGGCTTCTTTCAACGATTCGCTCTCACCTGGCCAGCCGCATTGTGTACCAGAGCCAGTTCGTGCGCGGCTGGTGGGAAGGCAAATATGGCACTGCAGCTGTCCCGGCTGTGGTGATTCACAATGCGGTAGATTTCAGCACGTATTCCCCTCAGGGCAGCGGCGCTCCACCTGAGGATCACCTGCAATTGTTGCTGGTGGAAGGCAGCCTGGCGGGTGGCTACCAGCTGGGCCTGGAATTCGCTATCGAGCTGGCCAGGCGATTGGCTGTGATGAGACTGCCTTTTCACCACCCGAAAGTAGAGCTGGCAATCGTCGGCAGAGTGCCGCCTGAAGTGAAGCAGCGCTGGGAGAGAGAGATAATGCTGGAGACAGGCGAGAGACCTGTCCATCTGACATGGCTTGGCATACTGCCGGAAAATAGAATACCGGAGATAGACCGTTCTGCACATTTACTTTATGCAGCGGATATCAATTCGGCCTGCCCGAATTCAGTGATCGAGGCGCTGGCTTGCGGCTTGCCTGTAGTGGCCTTTGACAGCGGGGCGCTCTCAGAACTTGTCTCGGAGGACGCAGGGAGAGTAGTTCCGTATGGAGGCGATCCCTGGAAACTGGAAAAGCCTGATTTTTCCAACCTGGCCACCTCGGCTGTCGAGATCATGGCTGACTGGGAGCACTTCAGGCGGGGGGCACGCTTGCGCGCAGAGCAGGCCTTCGATTTGCAGCGCATGCTGGATGCTTATTTGCAGTCCTGCTGGAAGGCTAGCAGGATGAAAATCACCCTTTTACGTATAGCTGGATGGGCAGCTGGCTGGCTGCCGCCGGATGCCATCCGCAGGATTTACCAGTTTAAACCGTTTGCCAGCCTGGTCCGTAGAATGCTTAACCAGGCAGCTCCAGCAGGTCTCACTTCGGTGAGCGTGGCGGGCGGTGGATTGGCGGGCGTAAAGTTGGTGCTCGACCTGCAGACTGAAAAAGACTACTGGCTGGGAAGCTACGAGACAGAGCTGCAGGCCGCGCTGCGGAAATGGATGAAACCGGGGATGGTCGTTTACGATGTGGGAGCGAATATCGGATACATCAGCCTGCTGATGGCCAGGCAGTTAGGGGATGGAAGACAGGTGTTTGCGTTCGAAGCCCTGCCTGCCAACCTGGAGCGCCTGCGGCTGAACCTGGAGAGCAGCCGTTTGAGGAGGGCATAACAGTTATCCCCTCAGCGGTGGTCGATGGAGAGCGTCCGGTCAGGTTTCTGGTCGGCCTCTCGGGAGGGATGGGTAAAGCTGAAGGCTCGGCCGGCCGGCAGGAGCTTCCATATAATGAAGCGATCGAGGTGCAGGGAATATCGCTGGATCAATTTGTCTTTGAGCAGGGCAATCCTGCGCCGGAGCTGGTAAAAATCGATATCGAGGGCGGTGAAGTGCTGGCGCTGCCGGGGATGCGGCGTGTGCTGAGCGAATGTCACCCGATCATCTTCCTGGAACTGCACGGTCCGGAAGCTGCTCAAGCCGCATGGCAAGAGCTGGTCAGCGCGGGTTATCGCATCAACCTCATGCAGCGGGGCTACCCGGAAGTTACCAGTGTCGATAGAATGGGATGGAAGTCATATATCGTTGCATATCGAGAAAACGACATGTAATTCAGAAATTCAGTAATTGATTGCAGATAGAATTCTTACCATTAGAGATGAATCCGTATCCAGGCCGGTTAGCTTTACAGCAGCGTGTGTTTCCCGCCTATCGGGCAGCCTTCTTCGACCGGCTGGCCGCGCGCTGCACAGGGGGAATGAGCGTGTATGCAGGCGATGCTTTACCCCAGGAGCAAATCCCTTCTTCCGGCGATTTACAGATAGCGCAGTTCGTGCAGGCGCGCAACCGGCACCTTTTTGACCCCTCCTCGCCCTTGTATTACTGCTGGCAGCCAGGATTGGTTCGCTGGCTGGAAAGCTGGCAGCCGGACGCTGCTGATCGTAGAAGCCAACCCGCGCTACCGCAGCACGCCGCGGGCGATCCACTGGATGCATGCACATAGCCGCCCGGTGCTGGGCTGGGGGTTGGGAGCTCCACCCCAGGCTGGTTTGTTCGCCAATTGGCGAAGCAAATCGCGCAGGGGTTTTCTTAAAGCCTGGACGGCCTGATAGCCTACAGCCGCCGGGGAGCTGAAGAATTCGCGGCATTGGGGTTCCCCAGGGAGCACATTTTCGTGGCGCTCAATGCTGTCGACCCGCCTCCTCAATCACCGCCGCCTGTCCGACCAGCAGAGATTTCCAGTCTCCCAACAGTGCTGTTTGTCGGCCGCCTGCAGGCTCGCAAGAAAGTGGACCTGCTGCTTCAAGCCTGTGCCGGCCTGCCCGAGCGCCTTCAGCCAGTGCTGGTAGTGGTAGGTGACGGCCCCGAGCGCGGCAATTGGAGAGACAGGCGCAGGAGATTTACCCGCATGCGCATTTCACTGGAGACCGGCGTGGAGTTGAGCTGGAGCAGTTATTCACCCGCGCCGACCTGTTTGTGCTGCCTGGTACGGGCGGGCTGGCGGTGCAGCAGGCCATGCGCTGGGGGCTGCCGGTGATCGCAGCCCAGGGAGACGGCACGCTGGATGACCTGGTGCAGCCCGAAAACGGCTGGCGGGTGCCGCCTGGTGACCTGCAGGCACTCACCTGGACTTTTCAGTCTGCCCTGGAAGACATCCCGCGCCTGCGCCGCATGGGCCAGGCATCATTCCAGATTGTGCAGGAGCAGGCGAATATCGAAAAGATGGTAGAGGTCTTCATCCAGGCGCTGAATGCTGCCAGTGTACAGGTTGATTATAAAGACGGTACACGGATAAACACGGATGGGACAGATGAACGGCGGATGAACTGAAACATCTACAAGCCGAACAAAAAGCATCTACAACCGCTCCTAATCAGCAACGTGAACGATCTGTCTGATGAACAACGTCAGCGACTTGAAGCCAGTTGGGCAGGCGTTTTCTACCGGGAGTTCTTCAGCCGCATCCAGGAAGACCGTTTTGCGATGATATATGCTGATGTGCCTTCGCGGCCGAACACAGCGGTGAACGTGCTGCTGGGATTAGAAACGCTGAAGGCAGGCTATGGCTGGAGCGATGAAGAGTTATACGATCATTTCACCTTTGACTTGCAGGTGCGTTATGCCCTTGGTTATCATGATTTGCACGAAGGGGGGTTCGAATTGCGCACTCTGTACAACTTTCGGCGTCGACTGAGCCAATACAACCAGGAACATGGAGTGAACCTGGTAGCGCAAGCCTTCGAAGAGATCACCGACCAGCAGATCGTGGCCCTGAAAGTGCAGACGGGCATCCAGCGCATGGACAGCACGCAGATCGCCAGCAATATCATGGACATGAGCCGCTTGCAGTTGTTGGTGGAAGGCCTGCAGCGGATGCATCGGCTCTTGAGCGAAGCCGAACAGTCCAGCTATCAGGAGTGGCTCGGGCCATATGTCGAGGGCAGCTCTGGTCAGTCCGTCTACCGGGTGAAAGGCAAGGAAGCCACCGCAGCTCATACACAGCAAGTGGGGCAAGTAATTCACCGGCTGTTGATCGAGTTGAAAGGACGCTATGGGACATCGCCTGCTTACCAGACGCTGGAACGGCTACTCCGGGAGAACTTTGAACTGCAAGGAGAAACTGTGCAGGTCAAGCCTAACGATCAGATTGGCGCCGGTTGTTTACAGTCGGTAGACGATCAAGAAGCCAGTTTTCGTCGCAAGGGTCCCGCTGAGTTCAAGGGCTATGTCGCCAACCTGACCCAGACCTGCGATCCGCACAACGCTGTACAACTGATCACCAAGGTCCAGGTGGCGCCCAACAACGTGGACGATGCCGACCTGTTAGCCCAAGCCCTGCCAGACTTGAAGGAACGCACCGGGATTGAAAGCCTGTACGCTGATGGCGCCTATGGCAGCCCAGCGGCAGATGAGCAGTTGAACGAGCAGCAAGTCGAGTTGATCCAAACCGGCATCCGGGGCAAGGCGCCTGCCACTGACAAATTGAGCCTGTCTCAGTTTCACTTCACCACCACCCAGAAAGGCAAACCAATCACCATCTCTTGCCCGAATGGACAAGAAGTGGTGGTGGAACCCGGCCGCACTACCGGCTACATTGCTCGCTTTGACCGATCCATCTGCCAGACCTGCCCATTCGCTTTGCAGGACCGTTGCCGGGCGAAAGCAGGCAAGAAGGATCCCGATTTCAAGCTCAGCTTCACCCAGCAGGAAGTCAACTGGGCCAGGCGTCGGCAACGCTTTATGAGCTCTCGCCAACCTGGCAAGAACCCCAGAGCGGCGATTGAAGCCATCATCCGGGCTGTCAAGCATCCCTTCCCGGCCGGAAAGCTCCCCGTCCGGGGACTGTTCCGAGCTAGTTGCCTGGTGATTGCCTCCGCAGCGATGACCAATCTGCGCAGCATCTGGCGCTTCCAGCAAGAAAACAACGCAGAGATTTCAGGTTCGCTTGATTTTTTGGCCGCCTTCCGACAAGCTGTGCAAGGCTTTTCGGTTAAATTGTCATGTTTCAGTTGTTAAATTAAAATTTTTTCAGTCGTGTATCCGTTAATTCCGTGTACAAAAAACTAAAGAAAAATGCGCATTTTATTCGTCGTCGACGGGCGCTCACCGATCGCCTTGAACTGGATGGAATATTTCCTGGCGGGTGGACACCAGGTGCACCTGGTGTCGACTTTCAACTGCCAGGTCGACCCGCGCCTGGCTTCGTTCCATGTGATTTCATGCAGCCTACAGCAGCTTGAAGAAAGGTGGTGTTGCCGGAGCAAGCCAGGCGAGGGATCTTGGGGCGGATCCAGCTTGAAGCTGCGCACGCTGGCACGCCAGTGGCTGGGACCGCTGACGCTGCCAACCGCCGCACGCCAGCTGCGCAGCGCGATCCAGGAAATCCAGCCAGACCTGCTGCACGCCATGCGCATCCCCTATGAAGGCATGCTGGCAGCATTGGCCCAGCCGCAGGTGCCCTTTCTGGTTTCCGTGTGGGGCAACGACTTCACCCTGCACGCCCCGGCCTCGCCCTGGATGCGCTCGCTGACCCGCCGTACACTGCAGCGGGCTGACGCACTGCATACCGACTGCCGCCGGGATGTAAGGATGGCAAAGGAGTGGGGATTCGATCCAAACAAGCCCTATACCGTTTTGCCAGGTGCGGGTGGTGTGCAGATGGAGACCTTTTACCCACCGCAGGAGAAGCGTGGGGAGACGGAGAGAGAAAAAACCGTGGTCAACCCGCGCGGTTTCCGCCTCTACGTGCGGAATGATATTTTCTTTCAGGCCATCCCGGGCGTGCTGAAGGAGTTCCCGGAGGCACGCTTCCTGTGCCCGAACATGAGGGGGGAAATCCAGGCTGAAAAATGGATTGAGGAGCTTGGAATCAAGGAAAATGTAGAGCTGCTGCCGCCTCGAGACTCGACCGCAGATGGCGCAGCTGTTCCGCCGGGCAGCGGTGGCCGTCTCGCCCAGCACCCATGACGGAACGCCCAACACCCTGCTGGAAGCCATGGCGAGCGGCTGCTTCCCGGTGGCAGGCGACCTGGAATCGCTGCGCGAGTGGATCTCGCCGGGCCAGAACGGCCTGCTGGTGGATCCGAAGACCCACAGGCGCTCGCCAAGGCCATCCTGAGGGCTTTGAAAGAGCCGGCTCTGCGCCAGGCGGCCCAGGTGGAAAATCTGCGGCTGGTGGCTGAGAGGGCCGAATACAATACCATCATGCGCCAGGCGGAGGACTTTTACCAGAGGATACCTGGCAGGTAGAATTGAAATACATTTGTACACGGATTACACGGATCAGACGGATTTTCTACTAAGATCAAAATCTGTATCATCTGAGCGTATCTGTGTACACTGTTTTTCTACTTTCGGATAAAATGAAATCTTACAGCAAAATGTTCTTTGCTCCTCACCGCAGAACAATTCTAATGGAGCATTACATAAACTTAAAGACTTCCGAAGTATAAGAAAACTTCGGAAGTCTTAAATTACTAAATATGGATAGCCTGCCCTTCGGCGGCGTGGGCGGCTTCCATCAGCACCTCGCTCAGGGTGGGGTGGGCGTGCACGTTGCGGGCGATCTCAGCCGGGGTCAGCTCCATCATCTGCGCCAGGGTCAGCTCGGGCAGCAGCTCGGTGACTTCCGGGCCGATCAGGTGCGCGCCCAGGATCTCGCCGTATTTGGCGTCGGTCACCAGCTTGACCCAGCCGGTCGTCTCACCCAACCCGAGCGCCTTGCCGTTGGGCTGGAAGGGGAAGCGCCCGACCTTGACCTCGTAACCGCGCTCCTTGGCCTGCTTCTCGCTCAGGCCGAAGGAAGCCACCTGCGGGCTGGCAGTAGGTGCAGCGCGGCATCATTTCATAATTGAGTGTAATTGTCTCCGCTCCGGCGATGTTTTCGGCGCACACGATGCCCTGGGCCGAGCCGACATGCGCCAGCATCAGCTTGGCGGTCACGTCGCCGATGGCCCAGATGCCGGGCACGTTGGTGGACATGCGCTCGTCGATCTCCACTGCGCCGCGCTCGCTCAGCTTCACACCCAACTCCTCCAGTCCCAGGCCTTTGCCGTTTGGGCCTGAAGCCGATGGCAACCAGGGCCTGTTCGGCTTCCAGAAGCTGTTCTCCGCCTTTTTCGCTGGCGACCTTCACCTTGACGCCCTTCTCATCTGCCATCAGCGATTCGACGCGCGTGCCCGGTCAGCGAATTGATCTTGCGGCGCTTGAAAGCCTTGGCCAGCTCAGTTCCGATTTCCTCATCTTCCAGCGGCAGCAGGCTGGGCAGCATCTCGACTAAAGTGACTTCGACACCATACGAATTCCAGACGGTGGCGAATTCCACCCCGATGGCGCCGGCGCCGATGATGATCGCTGACTTCGGCAGAGTTCTCCTGCAGGATGGCTTCCAGGTAGGTGAGCACCTTCTCGCCATCCACGTTCCAGCCTGGCGGTACGGCCACACTGGCGCCGGTGGCGATGACGATATTACGGGCTTTGAGGGTCGGTGCTCGAGGCGTCCTCGGCAGTGACTGTCACTGTATCGGCTGCGGTCACCCGGGCGGCGCCCATGTGCACATCGATATTGTTCTTCTTCATCAGAAAGCCGACGCCTTTGACCAGGCGCTCGGAGACCTGGCGGCTGCGCTTGACCGCCACGCTGTAATCCAGCTGCAGGTTTTCCAGGCTGAACCCGAACTCCTTGCCGCGCTCGCGCAAGCGTGTGCGCCACTTCGGCGTTCTTCAGCAGTGCCTTGGATGGAATGCAGCCGACGTTCAGGCACACCCCTCCCATCCACTGTTTATCGACGATGGCGGCCTTGAGACCCAGCTGTGAAGCCCGGATGGCACACACGTATCCGGCTGGCCCGGCACCGATCACAATCACGTCATACTCGCTCATGCTGGCTCCTAAAATACTTTTTGATCTGTAATCAATTTTCGTGGTCAAGACCTCACAGGTCCCAGTCAGAAAATGGCTGGGACAGGTCTCCGAGACCCTGGCAAAATCCGCCAGGACCAGCCTGTGAGGTCTTTGAGCAGCTTATGATTTAACTGCGGGGATTATACTATAGGGTGATTCTGGATCGATTAAGCACATAACTCACCCTCGAAACCCCCTGGGGTAAGTCGTGTTCCTGGGAGGGCCGCCCAGGGAGCGTGTTGCTTGATTAACCCGGATGAACCACCAGGAGATCCTGTTGGAACTTCCAGGATAAATCCTAGATGATTGGCAGCGGTTCGTCCACCGAATTCCCCGCCGCATAGCCGTACTCTTCTGCCAGCAGGCTGCGGATGTGACGGAAGATGGCGCTCAGCGGCAGGTGGTTGTGACAGGCCTGCTCGCACATCCCGCAGCCGGCACATGAGATCAGCCAGCGAATGAAATCCTTGCGCTCGTAGTGCCCGTTTGGGGAGCGGAATGGGAAATCCACCGAGCAGATCGGGCAGACCTGCATGCACGACTGGCAGTCACCGCAGCTTTCAAATTGGGCGATTAAGGCGTCGAGGTCGCGCGGGAAAGCATCTCCCAGCCCCTGCGCCACGCGCTCGATGGTGCGGCGGTGCCTTTCGGACATCCTGGCGGTCACTTTTTCGTGCTGCTGCAGCATTCCAGGATCCGCCAGGCCGTCCGTAATTGCCTCCAGACGGCAGCGCTGTGCTGTTTCAGCGTCGCGCGCCTGCACCAGGATCACCTGGCGCACGGGAAGGCCCAGCACGTTGATATTCAGGTCTGCATTCCTGGCTTCAGGCGAAGCGCAAATCTGGCAGGCTGAGCGGAAACGGTATGCCAGGATACCGCCCTGGCGGGCGAATTGCAGCGTGTCGTGTGTCAACCCGTCGGCTGGTTCCTGGCGGGAGGAGCGCCAGTGGAATTCATCCAGCGGGATGGTTCCCAGGCAGTCGACACTGATGGTCAGAAGGCCGTCCATGCTGAACCCGTCGTGTTTGACCATTTCAACCAGGGCGCGCATCTCGCAGGGACGCAGCAGTGCGCCCAGGTTAGCATCCGGGTGCTCGCGTTTTGCCGGCGGCACGAAGCGGGCAGCATTTACCGTCATCAGCGGCTTGAAAGGGTTTACTCCAACCAGGTTGGCTGGATCGTCGATCCAGCGCGGTTTGGGAGGCGCCTGCTCGGAACCATTCAGCGGCACAAGCATGCTATCCAGGCTGGATTGCGACCAGACCGCCTGCAAGAAATTCCGAACCGTTCCGATTGGATCTCCGCGGGTTTGAACCATCCATTGGGTCTGCATGGCGAACCTCCTACAGTAGCTTATTCATAAAAAACTCAGGCATCGACACCGTTCAGGCAGAGATCGCACGCAGCGCAGCGATGAAAAGGTGTCATTCATGCCACAATCCCACCGGCACAGGGTGGATTTCATTGAAATTGTTTTTCCATAACTTCTGCTATATCCATTACCTTGAGCTCTTCACCCAGCCCCTTGGAGCGTATGGCGTCGTCGAACATCAACAGGCAGTACGGACAGGCTGTGGCGACCACCTCGGCTTTGACATCCAGCGCGTCCTGCAGCCGCCGGTGGTTGATGCGCGTCTCTGCATCGGTTTCCAGCCACATTTGGCCGCCGCCTCCACCGCAGCAAAAGCTGTTCTCTTCCCGCCGTTTCATTTCTATCGTTTGTACTCCGGACTGATTCAGCAGCTGGCGTGGCTGCTGGTAGATACCGTTATAGCGCCCCAGGTAGCAGGAGTCGTGGTAGCTCACCGCCCCTTTGACCCCATTTCCATTGGGCGAGATTTCTGACCAGGGTAAAAAAATTTCTGCAATGAACTCGGTGTAGTGCTGTACCTTGAAGTCTCCACCCATCTGCGGGTATTCGTTTTTCAAGGTGTTGAAACAGTGCGGGCACTGCGTCACGATGCGATTGAACTTGATCTTCTTGAATGTTTCTATGTTTTGTTCGGCGAATGTCTGGAACAGGTACTCGTGACCCATGCGCCGTGCAGTCTCACCGCAGCACATCTCGTCGAAACCTAAAACGGCGAAATCCACACCGGCTTTTTTCAGCAGGCTGGCGAAAGAGCGGGCGACTTTCTTGTTCCTTTCATCGAAGGCAAAAGCGCACCCCAGGAACAGCAGCACATCGGTTTCTTCACCGGGCATGATCTCACGCACTTCCAGTCCCTCGGCCCAGTCCATGCGGCTCTCGGCAGGCACTCCCCAGGGATTGCCCTGCCTTTCCAGGTTGCGCAGCGTGTCGGCGACCGATTTTGGAAGTTTCCCGGTGGTCAGTGCCTGGTAGCGGCGCAGGTCGATGATCTCATCGACCGGATTGACGAAGGCCGGGCATTTCGCCAGGCAGGCTCCGCAGGTGGTGCACGACCAGGCCGTCTCGGGCGGCAGCATTTCATCCAGCTCTGCCTGCGGACTAGTCCCGTTTGGCGAGACCAGCGACCTGACCATCGCCTCTCGCAAGGATTGGATGAAGCTGCGTGGCGAGTAAGCCATGCCGCTGAGGTTAGCCGGGCAGGCGTCTTCACAGCGCCCGCAGCGCACGCAGGCGTCGAATGACAGCAGCTGCTGGGAAGTAAATTCACTGACCTTACCGACCCCCAGCAGCTCGGTCTCCTCGATATTTTCGATTTTGTCCAGCACACCGCTCTTACGGCGGTCGCGGAGCAAGATGTTGAGCGGAGTGTTCACCAGGTGGCGGAGCTTGGTGAAGGGGATGCTGGCCAGCAAGGCGAGCCCTAGAGCAGCGTGCGTCCAGAACAGGTAAGGGTGCAGCGCCAGTGCGCCCGCTGGTGTCATGCCCAGGGCGTACATGCTGCCAGCCACCAGGCTGCCTATCGGAGACCAGGGCGACCATTGCGGCGCGGCAGACAGCAGCCGCGTCCCTTCCAATGTAAAACCAGCGATCGGGATCAGGCCCAGCAGCACCAGGGCGTAGTAATCGTCCCAGCGCGTCTCCAGCGATTTCGGGCGCAGAGCCAGCCGGCGGAAGAGAGCCATCGAAACCCCCGCCAGGATGGCAAGCCCGGCGATGTCCATGACAAGCTCGAAAGCCAGGTACAGGCTGCCACGCGGGAAAGGCAGCTCGACAAAGGGGATAAAGAGCTGCATCTGCATCAAGTTTATCGCCGTTCCCAGCACCTGGGTGGTGACTCCCCAGAAAATCAAGAAATGCATGATGCCCGGATATGCCTTCCTGAGGATACGCACCTGGCCGAGGATGTTAATGAAGAAGTCACGCAGGGAGGGCAGCAGTCGAGGCAGTGCTTTCCCCAATTCGTTCAGGCGTGAAGGCATCGGATGGGGACTGGCTGGAACGGTTTCAGCGGTCATGCCTCACCTCCAATATATATCTGTCCATCGATCACCTGGATGGGGAGAGAAAGCAGGGGAGTGGGTGGTGGACCTGCCAATACATTACCGTTCAGTGGGTCGAAATAGCCTTCATGGCAGGGGCAGGCAATCTGACCCAGTTCCTTATCCCATTTGACAATACAGGCGAAATGCGTGCAGACTGCTGAATATGCTTTCAATCCTTCGCCGGTATGGATGACCAGGGCCGGATACCTTCCAAAACCAATGGTCTTGCTTTCGTTTGCGGGTAGATCGCTTTCTGGACCCACCAGCACCGGCTCAGCTGGCATTTCCTCCAGTTTGGCGGGGAAGAAGAAAGCCACTACTGGAGCTGTGACAGCAGCCAGCCCCACCAGGGCTAACCCCTGGCTGAGCATTTTCAGAAATTGGCGGCGTGTAATTTCGCTCATAGTCAGCTCACCTCTCCCCAGATTGTCATGGCGATCAAGGCTAATCATGCCGATTGCCACCACGATAAACCGGATGCGCTGATTCCTGTTAGTGGTCTCGACCTTGCGGTCGAGAAAAGGCCAGATTGCTACCAGCAGGACGAAAATAACAGGGGCGACCGCTCCTGCTGTCTTGGGGATATATTTGAGCAGCTGGTAGAGAGCCAGGAAGTACCACTCCGGCTTGACGTGCATGGGGGTGTTCAACGGGTCGGCTGGTTCGCCAAGTCCAAGTGGGGCAGCCAGTCCCAGGATGCCGATAATCACAACGACACCCAGCACTCCGAGCACCACCTTAAACTCGGTGCGAACGTGGTCCGGGTAGAAAGGGATCGAATCTTGATGGTCCAGTTGGCTTTCAGACATGATCATTCTCCTCGGTTCTATAAAGGCCTGGCTATTCCCTGGCGGCGGACCATAATAAAGTGTGCGCCCATAAACACAATGGTGAAAATCGGCACTGCAATGACATGCAGTGCGTAAAAGCGGCTCAAGGTTTGGGCGCTGATATCCCAGCCGACGCGCAGGAAGATCAAGGCCAGGTCGCCGATCACCGGGATGGCAGCGGCGATTTCTGTCCCTACCGTCGTCGCCCAAAAAGCCCTTTGATCCCAGGGAAGCAGGTAGCCGGTGAAACCAAACACCAGGGTGAGCAGCAGTAGAACTACGCCACTTACCCAGTTCAATTCGCGCGGCTTCTTATACGCGCCCATGATGAACACTCTAAGCATGTGGGCGGTGCACATCAAAATCATCAAGTTGGCAGCCCAATGATGGATCATGCGGATGGAAGAACCGAAACGCACCTGGGTCTCGATATACTGGATGCTGGCGAAAGCCGCTTCCGGAGTTGGCTTGTAATAGAATGCCAGCATGATCCCGGTGATCGCCTGGGTCACGAACAAGAAGGCAGTGATCCCCCCCAGGCAGTAGAACCAGCGCAGTGCGTACTTAGGCACCGGTTTATTCAGGATTTTGGTGAGCGGCTCGGAAACCTCGTAGCGCTCGTCCACCCACTCGCCAGCGCGTCTGGTAAGCGGCACCCAGGGAGTCCTGTTCTTCCAGACGCTGGCGCTGCGGTACATCCCGAAAACAAACAGCAATCCCATACTGCTGAACAGTGACCAGCGCGCCACTGGCGTCCAAATGCCCTTGTTTTCCCCTACAATATGGCAGTGCAGGCAGGGATCTTGTTGCGCGGGTTGGGGTACCACCGCCGCTGGCTTAACAGCTGCCTGCTCCAGGATTTCTCCGGAAGCTGCCAGGCTGCTGTTACCCGCTCCCCCCGGATCGGGTGGTGCTGTGTTTGCCGTGGCCAGTGCGTTGACGAAAGGGATCAACGCAACCATAGCAGCCAACAATAGAAACAAACCAACAGGTCGTCGTCCGAATCAATTCATCCTCCACCTCTCGAATGTGGTTGTTGGCTTCGAATACTTCTGGTAATTACATAATAGCGGAAATCAAAGCCGGTGTCATCTGGCAGGCAGCTTAATTACATTAAGGTCTATACCTTAATATGTTGGTATGGAGAACCTATAAAATTAATTGCTAGACTTCGATGATTTTCTTACGGATGGCGTACTTGATCAGCTCGCTGCGGTCATGCAGGTCTAATTTGGACATCAGGTTCGTGCGGTGAGCCTGCACTGTTTTGATCGAGATGCACAGGATCTCCCCGATCTCTTTGTTGCTGTAGCCTTCGGCAATCAGCTGCAGGATCTCGCGTTTCACGCGGCGTCAGGCCGTTGGAGGAATTTTGCGGCTGTAAATCTCCCCAGCGCAGGTAATCCTCGATGACCAGGCGGGTAATGGCGGGTGAAAGCACCGCCTCACCGCGCTGCACGGTGCGGATGGCTGCCACCAGTTCCTCCGCGCCTGCATCTTTTAATATATAACCCATTGCACCGCTGGCGAGTACCTGGCGGATGTACTCTTCGTTTTCGTGCATCGACAGAACCAAAACCCGGGCATGCGGGCAGTCTCGGCGGATGCGCCTGGTTGCTTCCAGGCCGTTTAGCAAGGGCATGGCGATGTCCAAAAGCACCACGTCTGGCTCCAGCTCGCAGGTCAATTTCACCGCAGCATGACCGTCTTCGGCTTCCCCTACCACTTCCATATCCGGCTCGTCTTCAAGAAGCGAGCGGATGCCTTCTCTTAATATCTTATGGTCATCGGCGATCAGGATGCGAATTTTAGGCATCCGTCACTCCCTGTGGTGAAGAGAGAGGTGCGCGTACCTGCAGGTGAGTCCCTTTGCCTGGTGCGGATTTCACAATCAGGAGCCCATTGACCAGGTTGATGCGTTCCTGGATTCCTGCCAGGCCCCAGTGGTTGAGATGAATGGCCTCGGCAGTGTTTCCAGCTACTTGAAAACCGATACCGTCATCTTTGATATCCAGGAAGATTTCGTCCTGATCCAGTCCCATGCGGATGCAGGCTTTCTCGGCCTGAGCGTGACGACTGATGTTGTTGATCGCTTCCTGGGCGATGCGGAAGAATGTGATATTCATTTCGCTTGATATCGGCAGCGATTCAGTATCAGCTTGAAATTCCACCAAGACACCAGCTGCCTCCAGCTTGGAGCGAGCATACCAGCGTGTGGCTGACACCAGGCCCAGGTCATCCAATACTGCGGGTCGTAAATCGCGAATGACCCTGCGCAGACTTCCCAAGGCATCGGAAGCGACGCTGAGAGCATCGGAGATCCTGTCCTTTAATGCCTGGTCCTCTTTCGGTACATGCTTTTCCAGGCTTTCGAGAGTATACATTAAGGATAAAAGAGCCTGTCCGGTATCATCGTGCAGGCTCCTGGCAATCCGGATGCGCTCTTCTTCCTGGGCGCGGATGGCTCTCTTGGAAAGATGCTGCAGCTGGCGGTTGTTTGAATACAGCTGTTCAATCAGGGCGCTCAGGGAAGCTGCCAGTCGGGCGGTATCAGGATCGGGATTGCGCAGGGAGACTTCCAGCTCTTGTACTGTGCTATCTGAAATCTGTGACACAAGCGTGCTCAATTCACGCATCGGCGCCAGTGCAGCTCTTAAGATGTACAGGTTGAGCGCAATGCTTATCACCACCCCCACTGAAACCATCAGCACGATCCAGGCCAGCTCGGCACCGCGTTCAGTGACGATGCGTGTGATCAACGTGCCGCCGATCGCCCCCAGGATAATAATAATTGAATTGCCGATGGCGATGCGGGCAAAGACAGATATCCCGGCGGCATTTTGCCAGATTCCGGCAGCTTGCTGCCGTCTGGCGGCTGCCCAAAGGCGCAAGGGATGCAGGACCCCAACCTGGCTGGTCATCGACTTCAGTATATCATATCCAGGAAAACGAAAAATCGGGCGGGAAGCCGCCCGATTTTCAATTCTAGCTCCAATTTTGTAGAGCTTCAATGATCTTACCCAGGAAAGCGTCTGCGATGGCGCCGTCCAGGATACGGTGGTCGAAGGTCAGACCCAGGTACACCATGGAGCGGATGGCGATGGTATCTCCTAGCTCCGGGAGGCTGATGACTACCGGGCGTTTTTGAATGGCTCCCACGCCCAGGATGGCGCATTGCGGCTGGTTGATGATCGGTGTGGCAAATAACGATCCGCTGGTGCCGTGATTTGTGATTGTAAATGTCCCTCCCTTGACCTCATCCGGCTGCAGCTTATGTGCCCGGGCGCGGCTCGCCAGGTCATTGATGATGCGTGCCAGACCGAGCAATGAGTATGTGTCGGCATTTTTGATCACGGGAACAATCAGACCTTCTTCTCCCATCGAAGCTGCCATGCCGATGTGAATCGAGCGGTGTAATACGATCCCACCTTCGCTCCAGGAAGAATTTACCAGTGGAAAAGCCTTGAGTGCCAGGCAAGCCGCCGAGATAAAATATGCGGTGAAAGTCAGGTTGACACCATCCTGGTTGAAGGTCTCCTTATTCGCCTGGCGGTGTGCGATGACCCTGCCCAGATCGGCTTCCATGATCGTTGTGACATGCGGCGAGGTGTGTTTGCTGGTGACCATGTGTTCTGCGATCAGCCGGCGCACGGGAGTAAGCGGCAAAACCGCACCTGGAGCTGCCGGAGCTTTCTGCCGGGCAGCAGCAGTCAAATGGTCTGCTGCCGCGGGAGGTGGTGCCGGTAATTCGGCGGACATCCCTGCCTCAGCCGGGCGTGACTCGATGTAGGAGAGGATGTCCTGTTTTGTGATCCTGCCGCCCGTCCCGCTGCCTGTGACCTGGTACAGGTCGACCTGGTGTTCGCTGGCAATTTTCCTGACCACTGGAGAAATGAAGCCCAGCTCCCGGTCGCTCCTGCGCAGTTGGTTCGGGTGCGGGAGCAGGCATGATGGGTAAAATCTCAGCCGGGGGGAGATCCTGGGCAGCCTGCCCGCTGGAAGGTCCCGGTTCTAAAACCTCTTCTCCTCCAGAAATTAACGCCAGTGCCGCCCCGGTTTTGACCACTGTGCCTTCAGGTACCAGGATTTCCAGCACGATTCCTGATGCTGGGCTGGGGATCTCGGTGTCTACCTTATCGGTGTTCACTTCTACCAGCGGTTCGAATTCCTCCACGCGCTCGCCGACGGCCTTCAGCCATTTGGTAATTGTGCCCTCCGTTACCGATTCACCTAGCTGGGGCATCCAGACTTGAACTGGCATTTTTCCTCCTTAATACAGGGCGGGGTATTTAGCGGGTTCGGCTTCGTTCATCATCTCATAAGCCGAGTCGAAGATTGCTTCAGCGTTTGGTTTCGACCAGTAATCGCCGTCCGAACCGTAGGCAGGCCGGTGTGGTTTTCCGGGAAGGGTGCGCGGGGCAGCATCCAGCCAGGAGTAGCCGCCTTGCACTTCCAGGACCTCTCGCAGCATGTAGGCTGTGGTGCCTCCGGGCACGTCTTCATCGATGAACAGGATGCGGCTGGTCTTCTTGAGTGATTCCAGGATGGAGCCATGCACGTCGAAAGGCAGAAGCGTCTGGACATCGATGACTTCCGCCTGGATGCCGGCCTGGCTCAATTGCTCGGCGGCCTGCAGGGCGATCCTGCAGCAGGCGCCATAGGTAACCAGAGTAAGGTCGGTGCCCTGGCGCAGTACTTCGGGGAGGCCCAGGGGAACCGTAAATCCCGCGATGTTTTGCGGCAGCCGCTCGCGCAGGCGGTAGCCATTCAGTACTTCCACCAGCAGAGCGGGCTCTTCAGCCTGTAGCAATGTGTTATAGAATCCGACTGCCCGGGTCATATCGCGCGGCACCAGCACATGCATCCCTCGCACCAGGTGGAGGATACCAGCCATCGGTGAGCCGGAGTGCCAGACGCCTTCCAGGCGGTGACCGCGCGTGCGCACGATGACCGGAGCCTTTTGACCACCCCTGGTGCGCCAGGACAGCGTTGCCAGGTCGTCGGACATGAGCTGCAAGGCATAAAGCAGGTAATCCAGGTATTGGATTTCAGCGATCGGCCGCAGGCCGCGCAATGCCATCCCGATGGCCTGCCCGAGAATTGTGACCTCACGGATGCCGGTATCCGAGACGCGCAGCAGGCCGTATTTGTCCTGCATGCCGCGCATGCCCTGGTTGACGTCGCCCAGGCGACCGACATCCTGTCCGAAGACGATCAGGCGCGGCTCACGCTGCAGCAGGGAGTCAAAACCGGCATTCAGCACCTCGAAACCGGACAGCAACGGGGCATCATCTCCATACACCGGCTTGATCTCGGGTACATTCAGAGCCGATCCTGCCCCTGGATCATACAGGTATGAATTGAATCGGTCCCGGGCTGCAGTTTCAAAATTCGAATACCACTGGACCAGTTTCTGGCGGCTGGGATCAGGTGAACCACGGGTGAGTGTCAGTACACGGTGCATCGCAGCACTGATATCACGGCGCAGAGGTGTTTGTATGCTGTTGAGCTGCACCTTGATCTGGTTCAACTCCTGGGTGTGAACGGAGCCGCCTTCCGTTGCTTCCACCAAGGCTGTTGCTTCCCGCCGTTCGTCTTCGATTGGTAAAGTGTAGGCCTCCCAGGCAAGTTTGCGGGCTTCCTCTACCTGCTTTTGCCATACTTTTTCAAGCGACTCAAGCTCTTCTGGAGCGGCTATCGACTGCTGGATGATCCATTCCCTGAACTGCTTATTACAATCAAACTCGGCTTCCCAATCGAGGCGCTCCCTGGTTTTATAGCGTTCGTGGCTGCCAGAAGTCGAATGGCCCTGGGGCTGGGTTAATTCGGTGACGTGGATGATCGAAGGCATGTGCTCGACCCGGGCGACTTGCGTGGCTTTCTGATAAGCCTGCAGAAGACCAGGATAATCCCAGCCTTTCACGGTGTAGATGTCAAATCCATCGCAACATTCTCCAGGTGGGCGCCGAAATCCCTCCAGCAGCTCGGAGATGTTTTCTTTGGCAATTTGACTTTCGTTTGCGACGGAAATCCCGTAACCGTCGTCGTATACGGTCACGACAGCGGGACAGCGCAAGACGCCAATGGCATTGATCGATTCCCAGAATAAGCCTTCGGCAGTGGAAGCATTACCGATCGTAACAAATACTACCTCATCCCCATTTTTCGAGAGCTTCGTATACTGCTTAAGCTCCTCGAGCTGGCGGAAGAGTTTTGAGGCATAGGCCAGGCCGACCGCGCGCGGCATCTGTGAAGCCGTGGGCGAGACATCCGCCGCTGAATTACCCTGGATAGTCAGGTCTACCCAGCTCCCATCCGGGTCCAGGCTGCGCGTGGCGAAATTTGCGTTCATGGTACGGCCCGCCGAAGCTGGATCAGCCAGAACATCCGCATGTGCGTAGAGCTGGGCGAAAAACTGCCGGGGAGTTGCCATTCCAGTGGCAAACATGAAGGTCTGGTCGCGGTAATACCCCGAGCGCCAGTCGCCTTTACGGAAAGCATGCGCCATTGCAACCTGGGGCAGCTCTTTCCCATCGCCGAAAATGCCAAACTTGGCTTTTCCGCTCATCACCTCGCGCCGCCCGATGTAGCTGACCTGGCGGCTCTGGAAAGCTAACTGATAATCCTGTAAGACTTCAGAATGTGTCAATTGTGGGGCTTCAAGCGAATTAATAATTGCTTCATCCATTGTTTTGTGATTTCAGCCTGCGTAGACAGTTTGCTGGTAATAGGGGATTATATCGCCCTTTATTGTATCTATATTTATTGTGTCAGGGATGCCCATCTCTCGTTCCACCACCTGGACGGTGGTGGAGATCAAAGACGACCATCCGTTTCAAGCAGATCCGCAACGATCTCAGCGACATCCTGCACCTGCATCGGACTGCCAGCCGCCTTTTGGGCATCGGTGAGCATGATCATGCAAAATGGGCAGCCGACTGCCAGGGTCTCTGCGCCGGTCCTTTGAGCTTCGGAGAAACGGTTGGCGGAGACGCGCTCCGTGCCTGCTTCTTCTTCCTTCCACATCTGCGCGCCACCGGCACCGCAGCAGAAAGATTTGGCTCCGTGGCGCGGCATCTCGGCGATTTTTAGGTCGACCAGCCTCAATGTCTGGCGCGGTTCAATCACGATACCATTCTGCCTGCCAAGGTAGCAAGGATCGTGAAAGGTGATTTTTGGTTTAGGATTTAGGATTTTAGATTTTCGATTTATCAACAAATCTTCATCCTGTGATTTTGAGGATATATCAATTTCAATCGGAACCTTTAGCCTTATCTTTTTAGCGACGATCAGCTCGTTAATCAGCTGTGTGTGGTGGACAACCGTATATTCACCACCAAATGCCGGGTATTCGTTTTTCAAGGTGTGCAGGCAGTGCGGGCAGGTTGTGACGATGCGCCTGGGAGCCACTTGATTGAGGATTTCCACGTTGGCGGATGCCAGCTCATTGAACAGGAATTCGTTGCCGGCACGGCGGGCGGAATCGCCGGTGCATTGTTCACGAGTGCCTAAAACGGCATAGCTCACGCCGGACTTGTTCAATATCCTGGCGAAAGCCCGGGCGGTTACTTGCGCGCGTGGATCGGTTGCCGGGGCGCAGCCCACCCACCACAAGATTTCCGGTTGAGGATTTTGCTCGATCGTCGGTACACGGATGCCTTCAGTCCAGCTCATGCGGTCAGCCGGGGAGATATTCCATGGATTAACGGTGCGCTCCATGCCGCGGAAAGCGGTCTGGAGCTGGTCGGGAAAATTATTATCCATCAAAACCAGGGCGCGGCGGATGTCCATGATGTCGCGCATCGGCTCGTTGCCAACCGGACAGATGTCCACGCAGGCTCCGCAGGCAGTACATGCCCAAATAGCTTCATCTGGAATAGCAAATTCCGTCAGGGTTTGCGATGACGGCTGGCCACCTGCAATCCTGGACCCTTCCTGGTTCAGGAAATAACGCTTGTTGATTTCCAAAGCAGCCGGAGAGAGCACCTTGCCGGTGTTATAAGCCGGGCACACCTCCTGGCACCGGTAGCACATGATGCAGGCATAGGCATCCATCAACTGCTCCCAACCCAGTTCTTCCAGGCGGTTGGCACCAAATTGATCTACGCTCTCATCATCAAAATTTACCCGCCCCAGCTCACCGATCGACCGGCGCTGCGGTTTCAGCAGGAAATTCAGTGGGGCGAAGAACAGGTGAATGTGCTTGGAATACAAGAAATAGGGAATGAAAGCCAGGATGGTACCCAACGCCAACCAGTAGGCAAGATGCTCACCTATTGTCAAAGCAGCCTGGCTGGCCCCTGCCCACAGGTTGGATACTGCCGATGCAAAAGGCTGGTAAGAATCCGCACCATATTTCGCGATGTGGATTGATTCACCCAGGAAGCGCGATCCGACATGCAAGAGAATGAACCCGCCGACGATGGCGGAATCCCGGCGGATGCCGGAGCGCGCCTTGGGATGCAGCAGCACATCGTGGCGTGTTGTTAGAGCAGGAGTCTTCAAGATAAAGCGCCTGAACAACATCACCAGCATGCCGATAAGTACACCGATGCTCAACAGATCGGCAAAGAACCGGTACAGTCCACCAATTGTCCCTGTCCCCAAGAAGTGAAAATCCGGAATAAATCCTTCCAGGGTATCTCCGAGGTTTACAAGCAGGTAATATATGAAACCCCAGGCGATCAGGGCGTGAAACAGGCTTGGTGCCAGGCGCAGCCTGAAAGTTGGCTGCAGTGTGATTGTCCTGGTCAGAATTTCGGCCAGGCGCTCACCCGCCAGTCTCCAGTCTGGCTTTCCATGACCGCGGCGCAAGATGCGGATGATGTGGTCTGCTACTCGAAAGGCGCTGTATGCTGATAATAACGCTGCGAAAGTAAAGAGGACTTTTTCGACCAGTGTGAGCATGGAGCCTCGATGTAAATTCTAAAATCAATTGCCTGAGTAAACGAATCCGTTGGTTCTTCTGGCAATTTGTTGTCAGTCAGTATAATGTTATGAGACAATGACGAGAAAAGTCTACCATAAAACGCTGTGCTGGCTTCCAGGCAGGATTTCGCAAATGAGTGTAAACTTCTCTTGTGATAGAATACCCCGACCGATTGCGGGGTCACACTCTGTTGAGTCTCTTAAATAGAGAAATCGCAAATTTCCTGGATCGAATTAGAAGACTGAATTATCGGCCATGAAGAATTTCTCTGACAATCCGCATCTCATGATCGTTATCCCTACTTACAACGAAGCTGAGAACCTGCCATCATTGGCGCAAGCCCTGCTTAATCTGCCGCATGCACCGCTTGAATTGCTGGTTGTCGATGATAACAGCCCGGATGGAACGGGGCAAATAGCGGAGGACTTAAAGTAAAGACTTTCCTGGAAGAGTCTCGGTAATCCACCGCCAGGGGAAACTGGGCCTGGGCACGGCATACATCACCGGATTCTGCCAGGCGCTGCATACTGGAGCACAGGTAATTTGCCAGATGGATGCGGATTTCTCCCATCCTCCCGCCAAAGTCCTCGAGCTGGTGGGGGTTCTTCAAGATTGTGATGTAGCAATGGGGTCCCGCTATGTTCCTGGAGGAGAAGTTGACCGGAACTGGCCCATGTGGCGCAAAGGGCTTTCGGCCTTCGGCAATGTTTATGCACGCATGATCCTGCGACTACCGATTAAAGATGCCACGGGAGGTTTTCGCGTCTGGCGCAGTGAAACCCTGGCGGGAATGCCGCTGGAACGCATCCGTTCGAACGGATATGCCTTTCAGGTCGAAATGGCCTATATCGCATTCCGCCTGGGCTATAAGATCCGTGAAATCCCATTTACATTTATTGACAGGCAATGGGGGACTTCGAAGATGTCTTTTCGGATCCAGAGGGAAGCAGCAGTGCGCGTATGGCGAATGTTGTTTGAATACCGCAATTTACGTACCGGGAGCTAAGTACACGGCTGTTCCCAGCTCGTCGCTTATATGACGTGGCCAATTTCTGGGGGAAATGAGGGAGCTAACCCCCGTCAGCGATTGTCACTTGAACGCCAGTTGCGTCATAGATCTGTCTGGCAAACTCCTGAACGCGCAATAAATTCTCTTGATAATCAGGTGCATCCGGTGAAGGGGAGCCAATAAAAAGCTGCTCCACCGGGCTCTCGTTCAAGAAAGCGATCGTGGTCTCGATTATTGGGCCGTGACGAATGGCGAAATCTGCCTGAAGACCTGCGGTGCGAGCTCGAGTGCGAGCCAGGTTTAAAGTGACACGTGCCAGCCAGGTCATTTCTTTTTTCGCAGAGGCTAACATGGCTTGATCCTTGAGGGTAAGACCGCGCAAGTAGATGATGTGCAGGAAAAAAAGGGGCAGTCCGGTTTTCTGGGCGTAGGCGATTGCCTGCCTCTGGACCCGTCTTCCCGCTTCACCGCCGCGCACCATACATACGACCCGCCGGTTCATTCCTGCTCCAACCCGATATCTTCTTCGTCAATGAACAGGGAAACGGATTCTTGCTGGGCGATCAGTTCCAGCGCTTTCGTCCGGGCGTCCAATTCTTCCAGCATCTTTTCATGGACAACTTCGGTGATCACTTCATTGCGCGCTGCTTCGTCCAGGGCGATCCGTTCTGCAAAAAGGATCGAACGCCGGGCCTGTAATGCCAGCTGGTTACTCAGCTCAGGAAAACGATGTAACAAATCACGCACTTCCCGATCGTGCTCGATAAGTTCAGCATTCTGGGCTTCTTCCATTGCTTTCCAGAGACTTCCAGAAATCACTCCACTTTCATGCAGACGGTTAAGCTCGGCCTGGGCTGCTCGTGAGATGTAGTATCTCCCCAGGTAGCGTTCTTTTTCGAGCTGGCTTTCCGAATGCACGGCAAGCCCGAGTTTCTTTATCAGGGTTTCGATCGTAGTACCCTGCACCAGTAACGTAAAAAGCACTACTCCGAAAGTCATCAACCGCAGCTGCTCGCCAACTCCTGGCCCAAATGCATTCGGTGCCAGGCTGAGAGCCAGCGCCAGGCTGATTGCACCGCGCATGCCACCCCAAAACATCACGTGTTGGTAGGAACCGGGTATTGGTGAAACACGCGAGGTCTTTCCGCGTTCACCAAGCGGCGAAAGCACATAATTGGTAAAGGCAGAGATACCATAGACTACCAGTGCCCTCGCTAACAATACCGCAACAACCGCAGCCAGAACAAGTGCCAGGTTTTGCGGTGAAAGGAACTGGCGAATGTCAATAACCCAGCCGATGATTAAAAGATCAACGAGGTAACTATGAAAGAGGTCACTTCCCAAAAGTTATACAAAGCGATCTTGGTGGTTGGAGAGGTATTGGCTGGAATCACTGTTCCCAGGTAAATGCCAGCAGCCACTACGGATAGGATTCCACTCAACCCCAGCTGCTCAGCTAACACATAAGATCCAAAGGCGACGGGGATGGTAATGGTAGTTTCGACCAGGCGGTTGTCGGTCCTCTTGAATAACATTTCAGCCAATTTGCCTACCAAGAGACCAACAATAAGCCCGCCTGCTGACACCTTGCAGAATTCCCAAATGGCCAGCGGGAGGGTCGACTGGCTTGCAGCAGTGGAAGCTTCTCCGACCAGCGCAGCGCCGCCCAGTGCCAGGGCGAGATTGAAGATTACAATCGAGGTTCCGTCATTGAGCAGGCTTTCGCCTTCTACCAGTATACCCAGGCGTTTCGTGACTCCCATGCTGCGGAAAAAGGCGATGACCGCCACCGGGTCAGTTGCCGAGATCAATGCGCCGAATGCCAGAGTTGCAGAAAAAGGAAGGATCGGGAAGTCTTGAAAGGCTGTGGAGCCGATGGTCTGAGAAAGAGCCTCAAAACCACCAGAGATACTCGACACAACGCCACTGACGATGAAGGTTGCAAAAACCACCCCAAACACAGCCATTAATAAGATCGGCACCAGGTTCGCCTGGAAGCGTTTCCAATCCAGCTGCAACGCCCCTTCGAAAACCAATGGCGGGACAAAGAAAGCCAGGATAAGCTCGCTGCTGATCAGTTCCTGGCCAGTCCCCAACTGGAGTGGGAAATAAGTGGGGGAAATCGCCAGGAGCAACCCAGCGAAAACCAGCGCAACGGTATATGGAAACTTGAATCTGCGTACAAGCAGGGCGATGCCCGTGATGACCAGCAGCGCGATTACCAGGCCGATCTCGAACTGTATGACACCGGTTTCAGTTTCCTGGGCAATACCGGAAAGGTACAATGCTTTCTCCTGTTAATTCAGACGTACTGTTTAGCTCGCTAACTGAAAACAATCAATCCCGATCTGCATCGGAGGGAAGTGCCTAATAAGAATTTATCATAGAATTTCACGACACATCATCTGAACTTTTTAATAACTTAAGCCATTCTTCGAGGCTGAGAGTCTCCGCCCTGCGAAGTGGATCTATACCGGATGAGAGCAGCAGCTGTTCTGTTTTATCTTTGCTCCAGCCCATGCCTCCTGAAAGAGAATTGCGGAGAGTCTTCCGCTTCTGGCTGAAGCCAGCTTTAGCAAGCCGGAAGAATCGATCGATGTGTGTTGAAGGTACCTGCGGCTCAGGAAAGACCTCCACGCACACCACCGCCGAATCAACCTCTGGGGGAGGGTAAAACGCTTCAGCGGGGATGTGGGCAGCTATAGTGGGTCTCCCGAATACCTGAACGCTCAGTGCCAGCAGGCTCATATCCCCGGGCAGTGCACAGATACGGTTTGCGACCTCCTGCTGCACCGTAAGCACCAGGCGTCCTGGCAGGCATTTAGAATCGAGCAAGTGCCGGAGGATGGCAGAAGTGATGTAATAAGGGATATTTGCCACCACCAGGTAGCCTGGTTCAGATACCAGCCGGGCTGGATCCAACTTCAGAATATCGCCATGGATGATCTCAACGTTTGGGTATTGCGCCAGGATGACCTTCAAAATGGATATGAAGGCTGCATCCACCTCGACCGCCACCACCCGGGAAGCTTGTTGAGCCAGCAGGCGGGTCAGGCTGCCCAATCCCGGTCCGATTTCCAGGATGGTATCGGAGGGCATGATCTGCGCAGCAGAGACTACCTTCTGCAGGCTGGGTTGATCGGTCAGGAAATTCTGACCCAGCTTTTTATTCGGGCGCAGTCCATACTTGCGCAGGATATCCGGTATATCAAGAGATTCTTGACTCAATCGCAGGTGGTTCCCTCCCGCCCTCAACCGGCCAGGTACCTGCCAGGAACTGGCTCACATAATCACGGATTACCTCAAAATCGACGTCCATAATAAATGTGGTGATGCCCGTCTGCGGATTTGTAACTCGCCCTGGCTGCATGATCTCTTCGGGTAGGCCGGTGAAGAGCAAGTTCTCTTTTTCAAGATAAGGCAGCAGGCATGCCATCTGGCTGAGCTGTTCCAGGCTGAGATCGGTGATCACCGAATCCTGGAAGGCGCCGATTATTTTTGGAATGCTTG
This sequence comes from uncultured Chloroflexia bacterium, assembly GCA_963698765.1. GTDB lineage: Bacteria > Chloroflexota > Anaerolineae > Anaerolineales > UBA4823 > CAVOSB01. Next base: position 40,569 of record CAVOSB010000016.1, on the reverse strand, counting down.
GTAAGACCGTGGGTGCCAGGAGCTTTTCCTTCAAGGCGCAAAGCACCATGCTCTGGTGGTCCATGCGGGTGAAATCGTTATAGCGCTTGCGAATGCGAGAAAAGCGGAGCGCCTCATCACCGGTAAAATGCTGCTGCCCTGAATCGAAATACCCCATATCTTCAGTGGTTTCATTGGTGGGACGTCCATCGACATCTTCGGGCAGGTATATTTCGATGCCGCCCACTGCATCCACAATCCGGGAAAATGTGAGCATATTTACGGCTCCGTAGTGATCGACTCGCAAGCCGAAGTTAAGATCCAAAGTGCGCGCCATCAATCCGGGTCCGAAACCGGGGCTATCGTAATATCCCATTCCGGGTGAGCCATATAGATAGGACTGGTTAAGTTTGCCGTGGGTGATGCCGTAGTGATCGCTGATGCCTGGGATTTCCACCCACAAATCACGCGGCAGAGATAACACGGTAACCCTGGGAGTGACAAAATCCAGGCGGGCGATGCGGATCGCGTCACCTAAGCCATAGGTGTAATTGTTGTCTTCGGTATCGACGCCCACGCCCAGGACAACCATCACTGGAGGAGCGCCGCACAATGGAGCCGTAGTGGGAGTTGTGGTTTGGCTTGGGGGTAGGGGTGAGGCTTCGGCTGAAACAGGGATGCTGGGAGAGGTGAGTAAACCCGGTTTTTCTTCCTGGCTCACAGCTGACGCTGTTTGCTGAAGGAGTTGTACATTACTTACCTGTGTTCCCATTCCGGTCGGGAGGGTGAGGGTAAAAGTGGGCAGCTCCAGCGCTGGTCCGAGAGGCGCACTCCACAGGCGCTGCAGGTTGGGTAAGAAGATGAGGATTGCCAGCGCCAGGAAGGCAACTACCACACATGCAATAATAATAAATCGATTTGGTTTGTCTTTTTTCGCTCGAGCTGTCATGGGTCCTGCATATCGGGATTGAGGAGAAATTGACAATGCCCGGCGCTTGTGCCGTGACATCAGGCGAGATTATATCATCCGAAATGTCCCGGGATGGTAAGGCGGAAAAGCCCTACGGTATAATTGTGCCGTCTCCTTATGTCGCACAATCCCAGCAGGCTTGTGAAATCCTTCGACCGGACTGCTTTCGCCAGGGCGGGCTTTTTCATGGTACTGGGATTATTTATTCTATGGGGTATATTCAAATCGCAGTTTGCCTTTATAAACGGCGGTCAATGGTGGGTGCTGACCCTGCTGGCCTTGCTTCACTTTTCCCTGGTGATATTTACTGAAAAAGCAGTGGATGTCTTTATTCGAAATCTTCGACTGCGTTTACGCCTGGCGTTCCTGGTCAGCGCAGGACTATCGATCCTCGCCCTGTTGCAGTTCCTGAGCTTGACCTTTCAAGGGGCGAACAGCTCACCGGCAGCCCGTGATTGGGGAAGGCTGGGATTGTATCTGGGGACAGCATTTTGTGCGGCGTTTATAGCTGCGCTGAAGGCAACCAGCCAGTATAAGCCCCTGTGGGAGGATAACTTACCTCCTTCAGAAGAAATTTGCCTGAATGTATTCGAATATCACCAGCAATCTCGACCTGATTTCGGATGGAATTCCCAAACGGCTTTTCGATCTCGGCCTGGCTGCACTTGGCCTGGCACTATCAAGCCCTTTCTGGATTATGTGCCTGTTCCTGATCTGGTTTGAAGATCCAGGCCCGGTTCTTTTCGTCAAGAATTCGGTCGGCAAAGGTGGATTGAATTTCAAGCAGCTCAAGCTCAGGACCATGGTATATAAAGCCGAAGCGGGGACCGGCCCGGTGTTATCTCCCGAATTCGACCAGCGAGTATTGAAAAGCGGGAGGTTGTTTCGCAAGACCGCCCTGGATGAGCTGCCGCAATTGATTAACATCCTGAAAAGCGAGATGAGTTTTGTTGGCCCACGACCGCAGCGCACCGTGCTGGTGCACGATTACCTGAAAACCCTTCCGGAATACGCTGACCGGCACAGGGTCCTGCCGGGATTGGCTGGCCTGGCTCAAGTCGCAGGAGATTATTACCTCACGCCGCGCCAGAAGCTGCGCTTCGATAACCTGTATATCCAGCATAAAAACCTGGGTTTTGACCTTAAGCTGCTTTTCCTGGCTTTCCTGATCGCCTTCTGGTTCCGCTGGCAACGAGGTTGGAACGGCCGCCTGCCACGCCGCCTGCTGCACCCGGGTGGGAAAAAGATCAATGATACTCACGCCTTTTCTTGCGCCAGGCAGACCATAAGATCACGCAGATGATCATGGAGTTCAATACCTGCCCGCCGATGGTACCGTAAAGGCCCCATTGCCGGATCATCCAGATTCCGGCGGTAAACATCGCCAGGATGGCTGCCTGGTTGGCGATAAAAATTGGCCGGCTGAAGCGAATGGCTTTAAAAGCAGTCTGTGGGGGCCAGGAAATGAACAGCAGGGCATAGAATAAGGCCATCAATACCATGCCCTGGCTGTAAGCCAGGTAAGTCTCTCCGTAGAGCAAGTGCAGCAGCTGGGCCGGGAAAAGTACGGCGACTGCCAGCAAACCCAGGACAGGCACGCTGCACAGCAAAAAGGTGATCCGGATCATGCGCTGCATGGCCGGATAGGATCTTTCCTGGAAAGCCCTGGCGGCACGCGGGGTGAGGAAGGTGTCGACTGCACGCAGCAGCATATGGACCGGCGCCACAACATTCTGCAAAGCCCGGTAAGCGCCTGCCGCAGCAAAGCTGATCATCCCGGCAGTGAGCACCGGGTAAAATTCCACCGCCACCCAGTTGGCGAGCAGGCCTCCAGTTATCCAGCGCCCAAAATCCCAGTTGCGCTTCCATGTATTTGACAGGTTCTCAATCCTGGTGGTCCAGAAAGTGCGCGTCTGCCACAGGCCCAAAAGCAGCGCACCGGCTGAACCCACTGCGATGGCGTGCAGGCTGGCGGACCCATCCAGAGTCCCAGATTGCACCAGCCACAGCATTAGTGCCAAGCGGATAACGTTTGCCAGGAACGAATTGAGCAGGGCCTCACGCACCAGGCCGCGGGTATACAGCATGCGCCGCAGGTACTCCTGCAGCTGCCACCACAGGAAGCCCGACCACAAGGAAAAAAGAGCCAGGCCTGATACATCGTTTCCGAGCTGGATGAGCAGCCAGCCGCCGGCCGCTGCAGCAGCCGCGCAAAGCAATGCCAGAGCAACCTGGATCAGGCTGGTGCTGGTGGCGTATGCGTTGAAAGCTTTCTGATCCATGCCCGCGCCGTAGGTATTCAGCGGTTGGATGGTTACTCCTTCTTGTATCGCCCGCACCAATCGCAGGGCGGTGAAACCCACCCCATAAATGCCGAGCTCAGTAGGGGAGGCGTTTCTAGCGAGAAGCAGCGTTGCCAGGAAATTGGCCAGGCTGATCTGTGCCTGGTCAAAAGCAGCCAGGTAGCCCTGGCGGGCTCCCTGGCCTACTAATACTACATACAGCTTATAGATCGATAAAGGCAGGAAACCTGGCAGCGGGCTTCCATGTCCTTTGCTATTCGTGGTGATCTTCCGGCCAGGGGGTGCCATGAAATTATCGATTATCTACCATTATTTGATTACGGATGGAGAGAAATGATTCTAACAGGATTTCGATACCGATTAATTTCCTCACATCATGGAAAATCCGGGCAAAAACAGGCGCCTTGCAGGTTTGTTGGGTGGAGAGGTGATAGGCATAAGGTCTGTGACAGGCATTTTCAACTTTGATAGTTTTCAAACCGTGGGAGTGGAAGGATGATATTCTACACAAACCGCTTCGACCGGGGGTCGTAAGCCAGGCGTGCTTTGGGAGTATCGGGCCATGAAGATTCACTCCTCGGACAAACCTCATCATGAACACGCACAGGGTATCGTTGAATTTGCCCTGGTTCTGCCGGTGCTGTTACTTGTCATGTTTGAAGTCATAGAAGTGGGACGGATGCTGGCGATCTACTCTTCAATCGCAACCGCCAGCCGCGAAGCTGCGCGCTATGCCTCTGCGTCCGGCAGGTCGCCCAGGAACGTCCCTTATTATCAAGACTGTATAGGAATGCGGGCGGCAGCCCAACGAATGGGTATCCTCGTGGGTATCAACCCCAATAATGTATCCATTTCGTATGATCATGCGACCCAATACCGGAAATCCATTTGGAACCTGCCCGGCAGGCACCAGCACCAGCGCTGTAACAGCCATTTTAGGCGACCGGGTGATTGTTCAGGTCCTGGCTCAATACCAGCCATTCCTGGGCCTGGTGCGGCTGCCAGCGTTCCCGATGCAGTCTCAGACAGCCCGGACGATCATCAAAGATGTTAAGATCAAGGGTACACCGGTTGCTTTTTTTCCAACCGTCACGCCATCGCGCACCAATACTCCTGCTCTCAACCAGCCAGTTGTAACAATTATCAGTCCATCCTCAGGAAACACGTATGAATTTGGTGAGGTGATTAACTTCTTGGGTACAGCTATCGATGTTCCCGATGGGGACATCAGCCATAAAATCACCTGGACATCAAGCATCGATGGCTGGTTGGGCAATGGAGCCGGATTCAGCCTTGCCGCCCTCAGTGTGGGGACGCATCAGATCGTGGCAACGGCAAAGGATTCTGATGGTCTCACAGGGATGGATAGCGTGACAATCGTGGTCAATCCTTACTCTACTCCCACTTCCTCACCTACGATTACCCCGACGGGTACAGCCACGCCAACCGAGACTTCGACGCCGACTATTACCCTTTCCCCAACCATAACCTTGACACCTACAATTGGGCCATCTCCAACTCCCACCGAAACACCTACACCGACAGAAACACCTACCCCTACGGCAACTTCGACTTACACGCCCACACCTACCAATACACCTACGGATACCCCCACGCCTACTTTCACTCCTTTGCCTTGCCAGATCTATCCCGGCACTTACACAAGGGTTGGAAATAAGATCACCTGGAACCTGGTGAACAATGGCCCTTACACCTATACCTTGAGAAGGCTGACACTGCCCTGGCGGTTGACAGGAGGAAAGCTCGATAAAGTCGATTTCGGTACAGCAACCCTTTATCCAGGAGACGATGGATCTGAAGGAAGCACTTTTGGACCCACTGTGGCTGAAATTATCTGAAATCCCACCTTGCCTAACTTCGGATTTCCTTCTGGCCCAGGATTATCCAAGGATTTTGGCTTCTTCTGGACGAAAAACATCGGCGCATTCACGGATTAAACCATCGCCGTGTTTACGAATGATACGACCGGGACAAACTGCAGCATATCGGTAATTTTTAATTGAGTTAAGAGAGTAAGTTTGCATATGAAAACACAGACCAAATCAACGATTGTTAAATTGCTGCTGGCTGGCGCGCTGCTGAGCCGGTTTTCAACCACTCTGGCATATGATCCGGGCCAGACACCAGAACCACTTATAAAGCCGTTATCCAAGGAATCCGGCAATTTAGTGGACAGCCCGAGTACACCGACTTTACCAGGTGGGCCTGACCAGTTCGGCTATACCTGGGATGACACTATTTCTATGGATTGGAAAGATGCCACCAGCGGTACGGCTATTGTCTCTCCGGGCGAATATGTGGATGATGATGTTTATCGGCCCCATTAACCTGCCAGCCGGAATCAGTCCATTTAAATTCTACGAATGGGCTTTCCAGGAAGTTTATATCAGCAGCAATGGGCTGCTGGGCTTTACGAAAGCATTGCCGGGGTAGGAGCCAGCCTGGAGAATTTACCCATCCCTTTGGATTATGAATTTCCTCAAAATATCCTGGCTCCGTTTTGGGATGATCTGGTCATCGGTGGGGAATATAACGTCGGGGGGATTTACTATGACCATGGAACTGACCAGCGTGGAGATTACTTCGTCGTTGAGTGGCACGAGATTTCGCGTGTCTTTTCCAACGATCTCCTGACTTTCGAAGTAGTAATGTACGGAGATGGAACGATCCTTTTCCAGTATCAAAATCTGAATGGGAATCTTGACAACGCTACGGTAGGTATAGAAGACAGCGATGGCGTCGATGGGCTGCAATATCTCTTATAATGGAATTGGACAACCAGTTTCAATCGGGTTATCGATCCAATTTCCTCGTCCACTGCCGGATTTCAGGACGAAGGCATTTCCGCTGAAACAGGGAGGATTTAACATTGGGAGTTGGTCCACATTTCCGGTTTATGTTCGCAACACAGGAGAGGGAGGACAGGACCTATACAATCTGTCTGGCTCAACCAGCGATCCAGGATGGCAGATCTACTTCTACGATGCAATCGGAGCAGGTGCCTTGTGGGACACGAACAACGATGGACTGCCTGACACTGGAATAATTCAGCCGGGGGAGACTTTCACAATGACCGTAAAATTGAGGAAACCTGCGACAGCGCTGGTTGGAATGGGTACCTCTGCGGAGTGCATTGTGACTTCCTTAAACAAGCCAGACGCACGGCAGATAGTCCAAATGAACACTTCAATTCCCGCTCCCTTCGTACAGACTTTCCGCGAAGGACAACGGATTTTCATGGAATTGTTCTCCGAGTTCAATTCATACCTGGCTCTGGAGCATGATGCATACCGGGGAAGCTCATTCATGATGAACAGACAGCCGGAGGCTATGTACCTGGGACTATGGGAGCATAACGAGCTAAGTAGTTCTGTAACAAACTTATATTTTACTTTTGCTTCCAGCACGGGTATCAGACTGACAGCAGATCCAATCCAGTTGACGGATAACCAGGAACCGGGTATGGATATCCGAGATTACAATCCAACCGCTGTCAGTGCACAAAATGGGAATATAGGTGTAGTCTGGGTGCGCTCGCGCATGGGGATGGATGACAGCGATCCCCAGACCTTTCTGAGATTTTAATCGGAATGTTTACCTGGCAATTCTAGCCCCGGATGGCCAGAGCTTCATCCTTCCGCCAACGAACGTAACAAATGAAGCAGGCTGGTATGATTACTCGGATGAGAATGTGCCGAAGTTCGAAGGCGCAAACATATGTGTCACCCCAGACAACTTCTTTCATCTCACGTGGGTCTCCAAACACATTTCAGTTTCAGGCTCATACAGCGATATCGCTTATGCAGTATATAGTTCCAGCAATGGTTCCCTGGTTTACCTCCCTCGCCTGCTAACCTCTGGAGACCCAAATGATAACCTGGATTATTTCAATCCAACATTAACCGAGTTCAAAGATGCAAATGAAAAGGAATGGGTAGTTTTATTGTTTTCAACGCAGAACTGAGCTGATCCTGAAATGACGGTATCGAGCATTAGTTATTTCATGCGCGATACGAATGGTGATCCACAATTTGGTCCGATCGAGATTCACCAGGGTGGTGGGTACGGGATTGATGCGATCCAACTCAGCGATGGTAATCTGGTAGTTGTCTGGACGGACACTGACACAGGAAGCGACCGGATCGCCGTCAAACTCTTGGATCAGGAGCTGTCCAGCCTGCATTCAACTGAGTTTTTATATAATCCCGATGGCAGACCAGGAGGAAATGTCTCAGTTACCAGGGATAAGAACGGACATGCAATCTTGACCTGGATCGATTCCGAAATGGTTCCAGCGCCTGTATTATGCCCTGGTTGATGCAGGTGGGGTTGTGAGTGGTCCGCTGAGGTTCAGGTATTCTGAGCTTGGAGCGACCTCCGGTTTGCAAACCAACGATGGATTTGGGAATGCGCCTTATGATCCCTGGTTTCGCAGTGTGTTTCCTCTTATTCCGCGGTGATGAATTCAACACATTGGAAGCAGAGTGAAAGAAACAAAGAATTGGGGTCCAATGGACAGGAATACGAACCTGATTCGTTTTAATTATAAATTTGCAGATCGGCAGGCTAAAGCACTCTCACGGGGAAAAAGCAGCGAGAGTGGACAAAGCATGGTTGAATTGGCCATCAGCCTGGTAGTATTGCTGCTGCTAATAACCGCGATCGTAGATGGTGCACGTGTGTTATTTTCTTACATGGCCCTCCGCGATGCTGCCCAGGAAGGATCAGTTTTTGGCTCGGTTGAACCTGGAGATACGAATGCAATCACGGCGGGGTGCGTAATGCTTCCGACATGGTGCGGGGGTTCGGAGCAGCAAATGTTCAGGTACAGGTAACCTTCTCTGGCAGCGCCTGCGCAGGGGCAAACAATACCGTCAAGGTTCGGGTTTCCTATTCGAATTTCCAGCTGGCGATGCCTTTTGTAGGGATAATCCTGGGGACGCAGACCGTTCCAATCAGCGCTACAGCAACCGACTCGATTTTACGCCCGGGTTGTTGAAGTTTCCCCAGTTTTTACAAATCAAGTCAATATAAACATTCGCCTGAGAGTATCAAATATGCTTATACTGATCAGGTTCGTAACAGTGTTCGCAACTCCAATTTTAATTACGATAATGTTAGAATTCTCCACAAATTTTGCTAAAAATTGTAAACTAAACCTTGATCTTTGAAAATATTGTTTAACTGGTTAATTAATGCAATATTTATTTTCGTCAATGTCACAACGTGGGCAGGTGCTGGTCCTGGTTGTGCTGGCTATCGTTGTGCTCCTTGGCTTTACGGCGATCGCTATCGACGGGAGCAATGGTTTACTCCGACCGGCGCTTTGCACAGAATGCCTCCGATGCCTCGGCTCTGGCAGGTGCTGCTGAAGGCAGCGCTTTATTTTGAGAATAATGGTGTTAGAGTACCGGAATTGGAATTGTTCTTCAGGAGCCATCGCTTCTTCGATTAGCCAGGCTGCGATAAGTGCCCGTCAGGTAGCAGTGAGCAGGGCAGCGGACAATGGGATCACCTTCGATCAAGATATTACAGATAAAAATGGGGTTACATACCGAATGTGGTGAGGATAATACATCAGGGCATGTTGATAAGTACCTGGATATCCGTTCCCTCGTGACATTTGAAACTCCGACCAGCTTTGCTCATTTCATTTTTGGTGGACCGTTGAAGAAATACGGTGGAGGCCGTTGGAAGAGTACGTCCGCGTCACAACCTGGCCTTTGGGTATGCCATCGTGGCGTTGAACCAGGCTAACTGCCAGGGCCAGCAGAATGGGGCGACATTCCATGGGAATTCTGAAGTGCATGTAGATGGAGGAGGTGTGTTTACCAACGGTTGTTTGCGTGGAAATGGCCACCCCGATATTTTTGTGGTAAACGGGAGCACCAGCTATGTGGGTGAGCTGTCTGCCGGAAATGCAAATTGGGATCCTGAACCTCAACACGTCAGCACAATTATTCCGCCTGAAACCTATTACTTACCTGCACCGAATTGCTCCCACCCGGATGCTCACAATATAAACGCGGGTGACACTGTCAGGAATCCGGAAGAGCTTCTCCATGGTTTATATTGTGTATCGGGAAGTCTACACGTCAATGGCAACGATTCTCTAATTGGGACGGGTGTCACGATTTATATGTTGAATGGCGGTATTACAATAAACGGGAATGCGGAAGTAAATATCACGGCTCCCCATCCTAGTCCCGATCCTTCACCTGCCATCCCTTGATTAGTCATCTATGTTCCAGTGAACAATACCAATGATATACAGATCAATGGAAATTCCAAATCATATTTTGAAGGCACTATCTTGGCTCCAGGTTCGAATATCGACATGTTAGGCACCGGAGAAGTCGACGCATTTCACACTCAGGTTATCGGGTGGAATGTTGAAGTGGGAGGCAATGCGGATACCTTTGTGCTTTATAACGGCGATGAGCAATACAGCGAGCCGAGCGCCATCGAATTGTATCAATAACCTTGCATTATTCGCTGTTCGCATTTACCCGAATTTGGGTAGACCTATTGGGGGATTTTGGTGTTCCTTACAATATTGTTTATGAATCCTGTCTCAATATTGATAGAATAAATGTAAATATATCCAATTAAAATTTCATATTGTTCTAGTTATTCCTGAGCATGTTATTCGTGATTGGAGGGAATATGAATTCTTCGAACTCACAACCTTCTGAAAGGGGCCAGGTGCTGGTACTCATCGTCCTGGCCGTAGTGGCCTTATTGGGTTTCACTGCCCTGGCGGTCGACGGTGGGATGGTCTACTCTGATCGACGCCAGTCCCAGAACTCCGCTGATGCCACTGCCCTGGGGGGCGGTGGTAAGACAGCCATGGTCATCGAAGACAACGGAGTGGCGTATTGGAATTGGAACTGCTCCAATTCAGCGGTTACTACTGGCATCTACCAGGGCCGTATTGCTGCTTCTCAGCGGGCAGGCGATAATGGATTCGTTCTCTGATTCAGGCGATACCGACCTCAGCGATCTGCAGGGCATTGAAGTGCGATGTTCCAACCTGGACACATCTTCATTTTGGCCGGAAAAGTATATTGATTTCGAAGCGCAGTTAACCCGTGACACTTCTCCGTCATTCGGTCAGACTGTTTTCAAAGGAATTATGCGAAATTCCGTTGTGGCTGTAGCGCGTGTTCGCCCGCGGAGCAACCTGGCTTTCGGCCATGCCATCGTGGCGTTGAATCCTGCCACAAAATGCACGACGACGACGGAGAGCGCCGGATTTCATGGGAATACGGATATCGTGGTGAACGGCGGGGGGATTTTTTCCAACGGCTGCATTGTTGCCAAAGACGCGGCGTTGACGGTGGAAGTTCACCAGGCAGGCGTCATTTATGGAACGGTGTTGAACCTGCATGATTCAGGTACTATCGCATTAGATCCTGGATATACTATTGAGAAATCACCCGAACCGCTGCCAGAAGATTACTACACTCTCGAGTATGAGCCCGATTGCAGTCACCCTTCAGCTCACAATTACTCTGCCGTAGATTTCGAAGCGGATGTGTTCGATGGCGGATTAGCGCCCGGCCTGTATTGTGTGAGCGGGAATGTGGATTTAATAGCCAGGATTACGTAGCAGGAATTGGTGTGACGATTGTCTTTCTCAGTGGAAAATTTACCGTGAACGGCGGCGCAGACATCCAACTCTACGCCCTCCTCCAGGACGCACCTCCGCCTGCCATACCTGGCTTGCTTTTCTATGGGCCAGCTGGTTATACCGGTCCTGTTAAACTGAATGGTAATGAGACTTCCGTTTATCAGGGAACGATCATGTTTCCAACTGCTGATATCGAATTTGAAGGAACCGGTGCGAATGCAGGCTTGCTGAGCTCCCAGATCATCGGTTGGAATGTCAAAATCGGCGGCAACAGCTCGGTGCTGATTGATTACAAGGGTGAGGAGCAGTACAGCCGTCCTGCATATATCGAGCTATATCGTTAATCCTGCAAGCCGTGATCCATACTGGTGGTTTTGGAAAAACAGGGCTATCTGCTTCCCATACCATGCCTGAATTTCGAAAAACATAGCCCGGGCAGGCTCCCCGGCGGCACCCGGAATTTCCTCCTTACCGCTGCTTCCTCTCGGACCTGACGGGGTTCGCAGGCTTCCGCCGCGCCGGACCCACCCGGGCAGCGCTAGCATAATCTATCTCCATGGGCTTGTCAATAAGTGGGGGGAGAAATTGATAGATGTCGAATAGTCAATCAGGCAACCAGGTAATCAGGCAACCAGGTCAATCAGGCACTCAGGTAATCTGGTAATTTGGAAGGATTTGAGGCTGTCTACCGACGCTTCACAGTTACAGGTCAAAAAAACTTTTTGGGTTCCTTCTGGTTTTCATTGACATACCTGCTGTCCATTGTATAATTGTAAAAGTTTGTAAGAATATCAAACTTTCTGATTTTCGGATTATGGTCGGAGAAAACCATGAAGAACGTGGAGCGAAAAATCAAGACTCGCGTGAGAGAACGTGGTCAGCTTACGCTGCCAAATGAAATCCGTGAGCTGCTGAGAATTGAGGTTGGAGACGACCTTATGTTCCGCACAGATGCAGATGGGCGGGTGTTCGTTGAACGTGTAAATATTGTACCTGCTGACCAGGCTTGGTTCTGGACGGAACGCTGGCAAAAAATGGAGCGCCAGGTGCAGGATGATATCGAAGCCGGCCGCATATCTCGATATCGAGATGTTGATGAAGCCTTGAAAGCCCTGGAAGTGCCTGAAAATGGCGGAGATTGAGCTTAGCGAGAGTTTCAAACGGTGGTATAGAAAGCTGCCGGTCGCCAGTCCAGAAAAAGGTAAATAAGACTCTGAAATTGTTGGCTGAGAATTACAGGCATCCATCCCTGCAAAGCAAACCAGTTGAGGGTGCCCCAGGTGTTTATGAAGCGCGCATTGACCAGTATTATCGACTAACTTATGAACGCCTGACTGGAGATGTCATCCGCCTGCGCGTAGTTGGTAAGCATGATGATGTTTTGAGAAAACCGTGAAAGGTAGCGAAGCTGGCGAGTGGAGATTTGTTTTTGGTGAGAGCGAACCAGACAAACAGGCTTTTGGTAAAAGTGTCAACATGTTGATCAGTCATTAGAACCTGGAGCGAGGTTCGATCGGTATAACGCCCGACTTCGAATAGTAGGAAACCAAAAAGACCCTGGAGGAGTCAGTTCTTCTTCAGGGTCTTGTTTTTGACTGGTTTTTTAGGCAGCAGGTTTACGCTGTATCAGCCAGGCAGCGACCAGGATCACGGTCAGCAGCAGGACGAACAGGATCACGCCTCCCCAACCGGACAGCCAGGTTGGCTGCGCTTCGGGAGTTTCTGTTGATTTCCACGGGTGTGATGGCTTTGGGCAGGGTGATTATGAAGGCTACCAGGTCGTTGATCTCCGATTCGCTCAAGGGTCCGCCGTTGGACTGCACCCAGGCAGGCATCAGTGATCCGGGTACGCCATCCATGATGGTTGTCTTGATGGAAAGATCGGGACGAATACCCGGCCAGTCCTGTGCCAGGGTCGCACCGACTCGACCTTCACCGTTCGGTCCGTGACACATCTGGCAGTTCTGGTCATATAGAAGGGCACCCAGGTTGGGATCGCCTTCGACTTCGGGTATGGGGATGATCGGCGGCCGGCGGGTGGCGGTTGGAGCAGGTGTAACCAGCCCCACCCCACCGGTTTGCCAGCTCAGGATGTAATACACCAGTGCATCGATCTGATCAGGGGAGAGCGGCCCACCTTTTGCCTGGCTCCAGGCGGGCATCAGGGAGCCGGGTACGCCGTTTTCGATAATCGTCGTGACAGTCAGGTCAGGGCGGATCGATGGCCAGTCTTTTGCCAGGGTGGCTCCTGCCCTTCCTTCGCCGTTTGGCCCGTGGCAGACCGCGCAGTTTTGAGCATATATATACGCCCCTTCCACCAGCTTCGGGTCGCTGCCAGATTGCGCCTGGGCGCTCAAACGGGCAGCTGCCAGCAGGCTGGCTGCCAGGATAATTCCCAACCAGAAACGAGGCGATATTTTAAGCATTTGCATGCTGGTTCCTATCTCAAGCTGAGCAGGTAGGCAATCAGATCGGCTAAGTCCTGGTCGGTCAGCTGAGTGCCGTAGGTGGCTGGCATCAGGTTTTCAGCGTAGCCAGGCACCACATAGGCAGTAGTCTGAACAATCGATTCGAACAGGTACTGCTCAGGCGATTGGGCGCTGCCCTGGTAATCTTCCTGGGTGTAGCGGGTCTCGGCGCGCGTTCCGATCCCCGGTTCGGTACCTGTCGCCAGCCAGGCAGGACCGGTCGGGGCAGAAACATGGCAGGCAGTACAGACCAACCGGTTGGCTACTGTTTCGCCGCGTGCGAGATCGCCTTCTGGAAGCTGCTTGGTGATATCGGTGCCAACGGTCTCACCGACCGGGATTTCAGGCACTTCCACCACGGTCGCGGTTTGCTCCCAGTTCACGATGAACGAAGCTATATTGCGTATCTGGTCTTCCCTCAGCGGGCCGCCGAAGGACTGAGAAAAGGAAGGCATGGCAGGAGTTCCCTCCCCGGGGAAGGTTTCCGGGCGGGTAGACACAAGCCGGCCGCTGGAAACCGTGGCGACGATGTAATCTTCCATGCTGCCGCTCCAGCTAATTTCCTGCAAGCGCTGGTCGAAGAAATGCCTGTCGTTCAGGGGTGGGCACAGACCCGGGGATACCCATACCCTGGGTGCCGTGGCAGCGGCTGCACTGTGATTCGAAAAGCTCTGCGCCTTCTTCGATTGCCCGGGCGCGCTGGTCGAGCTCGTACTCCGCCATGCGGCTCTCCTCGTTCAAACCATAAATAAGGACGACCAGGCTGGTAGCCAGGATCAATACAGTACCTATGAAGATTTCGATTTGTACGCGGGTCATCGTTTACTCCATCACTCGTTCACGATGTCTGAAGATATGGCGTTCATAGGTTTTCCGCTCGCCGTCCTCCGGATCGGTGTAAATCATGCGCATGGTGATCTTCTTCAAGTCCTGCTGCCAGTCTTCGATGACCATCAGGGCTTGAATGTCCGTTATCACCCCGATTTGTTCGGCTTCTGCCACGCGCTGGGAATATTCAGCGAATACAGCTTCCAGCTCAGGACAGCCAAAATCCAGGTTTGGACACATGCGGGTGCCTGGGGTAACTCCAACCTCATAAGCGCCCGCTTGAAGCTGTTCGAAGGGGATTTCCCTCACCGGTCCCAGGCCTTCTTCAGGCATCATATCCTGGACGATGCGTGTCGCCGGGTTGGCATCTCGATACCCCATTCTGGTAAACCCATATAACTGAGCATGACCAGCATCAGCACTGCCAGGATTCCGACAGCAACTGCCACCGGGCGTTTGACCAGGCGGCGGTACGGGTTGCGGTCGATGTAGGGCAAGCCTAAAGTACAGCAACAAGTGATCGTTGGGATGATAATCCCCATGAGCGTTTTATCGCCCAATTTGAGCATGCCCTGCAGCCACCAGAAATACCAGGGAGCTTCGGTGTCCATCGGCGTGACCTGGGGGTTGGCTACGCTCTCCAATGGTGCGCTGTATCCTCCCAGCGTCACTGCCAGCACCAGGATGAACAATCCCAGGCATGTCAGGAAGACCTCGTGAGATAAGCAAATCAGGGATGAAGTCGATGCGCTGCTTGGCGACTTTCTTCTTTTCGGCCGGTGACATCGCCTTCTTCGAGCGAGGCTGGCAGGGAGATGCCATGTTCGCGTGAGACTTTATAATAATGAATGCTGATCACCCAGATGGCTGCCAGGGGCAAGCAACAACGTGCAGCAGGTAGAAGCGCAACAGCCCATTGGCGCCGATATCCGGTGCGCCTCGCAGAAGCAAATTCGCCTGCTCACCAAAGACTGGAGCAGCTTCAACCATGCTGGTTCCGACGGTCACCGCCCAGTATGCCAGCTGGTCCCAGGGAAGCAGGTAACCGCTGAAGCTGAGAAACATCGTGATACCAAGCAAGACTACTCCGGTCAGCCAGGTGAAGGAGCGTTCTTTCTTATAGGAGCCGGTAAAATAGGTCCGCAGCATATGCAGGAAGGTGAAGATCACCATCCCCTCGGCCCCGATGCGGTGCAGGTCGCGCAGCAATTTGCCGAACGGGACGTTGCTCATCAGCAGCAGGATCAACTCGTAGGCTTTTTCAGGAGAAGGGGTGTAATAAACCATTAAAATGAAGGCCGGTAAACAACTCTACAAAAAAGAAGAAGGCGGTGAAAAAGCCCAGCCGGAAGGTATGGGTCAGGATCGTGCTGCCAGCTTCGTAATAGCGCGGCCGGATGTGAAATATAAAGCTGGTAGTGTGCACCTTAAAGCGGGGGTTGGGTTTTTCCGTCGGAGGGTCGCCGCGCATGGCGGCCCGCAGCTCGTCCAGACCCATCCCGGCGGTGATAATGCGCACACGGTGGTCCACCATATCCATGATTTTCTTTCGCATGTCTTGAAACTTGAGGGTTTTCAACATAAAAACACTCTCCGGTGTTGATCTCTAGGTTTTCAGGTAGTCTTGCGTTTTAGCCGTGCTGGATACCCTGGATGCGCTGGCCGGTATCCACGCGGATTTCCGCATTCGGATCGTCCGGGAGCGGCAGTGGAGAACCATCGGTTGATTCGGCGATCACCTGCTGGGTGGATGGATCAACCGCCTGGACGACGAAACGATCGAGTGAGCGAGGCGCAGGGCCTTTTATGTAAGCCCCATCTGCCTGGAATTGTGAGCCATGACAGGGGCAGACAAATTTCCCCTCCTGTTCGCGCCAGTTGTACAGGCAGCCCAGGTGGGTGCATACCTTGTAGAGTGCCGTCACCCCGGCTTCGGTATTGGATACCCACAGCTTGACCTCAGGATAATTGACCGGCGAGGAGCCTGTTGCAGGAAGCTCGGAGACTTTGCCGACATTGACTACGCCACCGAATTCACCTTCACGGAAGCGCGGCAGTGCAAACAGGTAGCCGAACTCCGGCCAGGCTGATGGTGAAGAAGCCCAATGACGCCAACCAGGCGATATTCAGGAATTCACGCCGGTTGACTGCCATTTTCTTTTGATCCAGGGTTGTTTCTGCGGTCATTAAAACACCCTCCATAAAGAGAGAAATATGCCCAAATTTGTCCGCAGAATTATAGCATAGGGATTTTAGGCGAACAAGTTTAATTCGTGCGCTCAGGAGCTATCCAAAGGGTGATTTGAATCATCACCCATTCTGTTTTTCTCTGGTCACTCTCCGATATAATTAGGCAATTAAACTGCGTGCACTGCGTTGGACACGCAAAACGTATTGTCATCCTGAAAGCAGTGAAGGATCTGGATCTCTTAACAGAGCTTGTCCTGAATGGTTCAGAATGACACAACATAAAAATAAAGCAGGGAGGTTGTTATGTCGCTCGCAGATGTGCATGCCCGCCTCGGGAATACGGCTTTATTCTTCACTATTGCGATGGCAGTATGGGGGCTGTGGCGTTATTTTCGACGCCAAGGACCGGACAGCAATTTTTGGGGAGCGATGGTGATCGCTGAAGTCTTATACCTGGCCCAGGCTGGATTGGGTTTATTTGTGTTTCTCAGCGGAGCCGGGGAGCTGGCTAAGCCGTATATTCACATCTTATATGGTGTTGTAACTTTACTGGTAGTGCCGGGAATTTTTGTTTATTCGAAAGGTGACGAGCAGCGCCGTTCCAGCCTGGTTTATGCACTGGCCTTCCTGTTTTTAGTGGGAATCATCCTGAGATCCACGGCGACGGGAGGTTGAAGCAGTTTATTCCATGTAAGAAAAGAGCCCTCTCGTTTCGAGCGGGCTTTTCCTGGCGGAGAGGGAGGGATTTGAACCCTCGTTCCCTTGCGGGAAACACGCTCTCCAGGCGTGCGCGCTAGGCCAGACTACGCGACCTCTCCGAATATGTGCTATACGGTTTTTCCCCGCAGGCGAGGCGGATTATACTATAGTTTTAAGATGGGGTCAGCCGAAGGCTTTACAGGGTGGGTTTTAGCGAATAGATACAATGAATTTTCCCATACCCGCTTGTAACCGGCAGTCTCCAGGACCGGCGCCAGCGAATCATTCAAAGGCGCCATCCAGGCAGCCTGGGAATAACCGAGAATCCCAGCCAGGCTCCGGTAATCGAGCAGAATTTGTGGAAGCGCATCCAGCGGGCAGGCCAACAGCTCGATGGAAGGTGCAACTCCGAGCTCATCGTCTTCATCGAGACGCACCGTTAGCAGCCCCACCCGGCCATGCCACCACCATGCTAAATTGCGTTCGACGGCTGCTGCCATGAATTCAATCCTGGGACGGGCGTAATGCCAGCCCAGGTCGATCAAACCTGCGGTCAGCGCCAGGCTTGGGCTGCGAATGGCGAAACCGACTGCTTCTTCCACCTGGTGGATTGCCAGGGGTTCGAATACCGGTGATGGGTCATCACTTTGACTGGCAGGAGCGTAAAAAGGGGCCAGTTCGCTGACTTTCTCGAAACCCAGGCGGTTGCACATGTGGTGCACTGGCAGGCGAAATGAGGCTGTTCCCAGGCGCACTGTTCCGGAACCGGTCTCCACCCAGGCCTGCACGGTGGCATCAGTCAATTGCGAGGCAATCCCCTGCCCTTCATATTGTGGGTGCACCCGCAAGCCCTGCATCCACCAATCTTCTGGTGACAGGCGGCTCAGCTTGCTGATGCCGAGAACCTTCCCGTCAAATTCTGCCACGAGCAGCTGGCCCTGGGTGTCTGCCAGCCACTCTTCCCACACTTCTGGTACATAATCGTGTCCTTCCCAGATGGTCTTCGTCAGCTCGAGCACATCGGGCGTATCGCCGGGGTTGGCAGGGCGGCAGACGATATTTAACCTTGAGACGTTCATCTTTTAATTTTTATGGAAATAGCTGGGTGGAAATTTCTGGCGCGTAGCGTGAAACCATCTCGGAAGAGATCCCATTCTCGCGGCAGATTTCAGCATACAGGTCGGCACTCGGGCGTTTCTTGCGTTTCTGGGTATCGGGGTCCAGCTCCCACAGCCCGAAACGCTGAGTCCAACCGCGTTCCCACTCGAAGTTGTCCACCAGCGTCCAGTGGAAATAGCCCTTAACCGGAAAATTGAAATTGACCGCCCGCCACACCTGGTGCAGGTGTTCGATCAGGTAGCGCGGCCGCAGCACATCCTGGGAGTCTTCTACCCCGTTTTCGGTGATGATGATTGGGATTTTATATTTTAATCCCCATTTGATAGCACGGTACATGCCCTGAGGGACGTTGGCGATGAAATTTCCCTCGCTCATCAACACGTCAGTTGGGTACGAACGGTCGTTAAATAGTTGCCCGGGCCTGGTCAGTTTGAATGAAACCAGGTCGCGGGTGTAGTAATTCAGCCCGAGAAAATCCTGGGTGGCTTTGGCTTCTGGCAGTCTGCGGCTCCAGAAGGGAAACCGCAGATTGCCTTCCTGTGCAGCGCGTGGGAAGAAATCGTTGAACAGCCTGGAGGAGAGACCAACAGCAAAACGGTCGAGTGGTGAGGAGGGTTTTGCCGGGACCAGGTCACGGTAGTAGATCGAAAGCCCAACCCTGGCAGTGGGCTGTATCGTATGGATGGCATGGTAAGCGAGTGCGTGGGCGCGTGCGAGATTGGTCAGCGCACGAAAATAAGCTTTCATATCTTTTTTCCCGGGGGGAAATACACCCTCCAGGTAGCCATGTACACATAAACCATTGGGTTCGTTGAGTGTCACCCACAGGTTTACATACTCCTGCAGTGCTTCGACGACCTTGCGAACAAAAGCGACAAAATATTCGACAGCTTTTTCATTTTCCCAGCCGCCTATCTCGGCAAGCCAGATCGGATCGCTGAAATGGTGCAGCGTCACGAGGGGCGTCATCCCCCGTTCGGTCAGATTGCGTGCCATCTCTCGATAGCGGTCGAGAGCGCTTTCTTCCCATTTATCCGGTACGGGTTGTATGCGGCTCCACTCGACCGAAAAACGGTGGGCATTCTGCCCGGCTGCGGCCGCGCGGTCGAAATCATCCCTCCAGCGCCCGCCCCACCAATCGCAGGCTGCCCCGGATTTATCTCCGTTGAGGATGCGGCCCGACTGCTGTTCCCAGGCCCACCAGTTGTTGTTGGTGTTGAAGCCTTCCACCTGGTGGGCAGCCGTGGCCGTGCCCCACAGAAAGCCGCGCGGGAAATGAAATGTCGCTTTTGCCATGATGCTTCCTTCCGCTTCCTAGAATACTGAAGAATATCCCAATTTTAGTCTGTCTTTTTGTGAATGCGTAGTTGTTTATTTTTTTCGGTTTTTGAAGCGTGTGGTGATTTATAATAACCCTTGCATGCCTGGTCACTCAACAGGAACCTACAATAACAAATGGAGGGGAAAAAGGAGATAATATGAGCGAGGCTTTCATAATTTCCGCCGTCCGCACACCGATTGGAATCGGTAAACCGGGCGGAGCTTTATCGCCGGTGGCACCTGTTGATCTGACGGCCGGTGTGCTGGGAGAAGTCCTGCGCAGGCCAAATGCCTCGGCCGATTGGGTTGACGACGTGGTGTGGGGAGTTGTGACCCCGGTCGGCGACCAGGGTGCGAACCTGGCTCGATTAGCCGTATTGAAAGCCGGGTTCCCGGCGAAGGTCCCGGCCGTGACGCTTAACAGGATGTGCGGATCCAGCCAACAGGCCATACATTTCGCTGCTCAGGCAATCCTGGCGGGTGATATGGACCTGGTGATCGCCGGCGGAACGGAGATGATGTCACACCAACCGCTCGGATCTGATTATCCGCCCCACTGGCCGGAGGATTTCCCATTTCCCCTGGTTCACCAGGGTATCAGCGCCGAGATGATGGCGGAAAAGTGGGGATCGAGCCGTGAAGCCCTGGATGATTTCAGCTACAACAGCCATATGCGCGCCATGCACGCCATGGAAAACTGTCATTTTGACAGCCAGATAATGCCTGTCGTTCGCCCGGACGGGCAGACCGTATCATTCGACCAGGGTGTGCGCATGCCGCCGGACCGCGAGAAGATGGCTTCGTTAAAGCCTGTTTTCAAGGAAGATGGCGTGGTCACTGCAGGAAACTCCAGCCAGGTCAGTGATGGAGCTGCGGCGGTTCTCCTGGCCTCTTCCCAGGCGGTAGGTCGCTACAACTTATCCCCAATGGCCCGGCTGGTTTCTCGTTATGTTACGGCATCGGATCCTGTCTTAATGCTGGATGCACCGATCCCTGCCACGCGAGAGGTGCTTAAGCGCGCTGGCCTGACCCTGGACGATATGGATGTAATCGAGATAAACGAAGCCTTCGCTTCGGTTGTTTTGGCCTGGCAGAAGGAAATGGACGGTGTGGATATGCAGTGCGTGAATCCCAACGGCGGCGCGATTGCCCTGGGTCACCCACTGGGAGCGACCGGAGCGGTCTTGATGACCAAGCTCGTACACGAGCTCCACAGGCGCAAAGGGCGATTTGGACTGCAGACCATGTGCATTGGGCACGGAATGGCGACTGCCACGGTTATCGAATGCCTTTGAATTGACTGGCATTTATTGTAAGTAGACTGACAAGAGATTCCTGGGATATCGAAGATTGTCAACACCATCAACGGCTTTGCATCTGGTATATCTGGCCCTGGGATCCAATCTTGGAATCAGGTCAAATAACCTACAGAACGCCCGAGAGGCTCTTGAAATGCAAGGATGGTTAAGATCCAGCTCGCCAATCTATGAAACACCCCCGTGGGGAATTGTCGACCAGCCTGCCTTCCTCAACCAGGTGGTTCAAATTGAAACCAGCCTCTCGCCAGTGAAGCTGCTTTCATTTCTCAAACGATTGGAAGCTCATTTAGGTCGTATCCCAGCCGAGAGGTACGGACCGCGCTTGATCGACATCGACATCTTGTTCTATAATAATAAAATCGTGGAGCGGCGGAAGCTGAAGATACCACATCCACGTTTGGCTGAACGGGCATTTGTCCTGGTTCCCCTGGCAGATCTTGCACCTCAGCTGCGCCATCCGGTCAGCCATAAATCTGTATCCGAGATGCTCAGCCAGGTTGATAGTACCGGTATTAAGCGCTATCCAACCACGCCGAATCAAGTGGATGATTAACATTCTCTTCCAGGTTCTTGTTCTCGGGTAGAATCACAATTTCGATAAATCTGTCAAACCAGGAGAAGGCGGCATGAGCGATGATGAGATAAAACCCCTTCATTGGTCACCAGCAAGCGGTATCGGCTACAAAGTCACTCGCCGGCATGACGGCGGGATGAACCTGATTTTTTTAGATGTTTCTCAGCAAACCCTGTCACACTGGCGCGAATTTGCACTTTCTCACCTGCTCGATTCGGATCGCCTGACCCGCAATCTTTACGACCTGCGGCAAATCGAAGCCCTGCCTTCCGAGGCAGTTGAATATGCGGTCGAAGTAAATAACGATCCTTCTGTCCGCAACATCCGGTTGGCGGTTCTGGTATCCAATGATCGAGTTCGTGAATTTGTGGAAGAGATTTCAGCCCTTACAATCCCAGGAGGGGTCGAGATGGGAATCTTTCACCAACCAGGAAGAGGCGGAAGCCTGGTTGGATCGACCGTTGACTTTTACTGTATAGTTTGATTGCGTGAGTATGCTGCATTCGACTTCATTAAGCCTGAAAGACCATGTGTTTCGTTGGGGAGAGCGTACTTATGTGATGGGTGTATTAAACATCACATCCGACAGCTTCTCAGGTGACGGGCTGATTAATGCGTCGATATCTTCTGGGACAACCGGCAAGGCTGAGATACTCGATAGGGCCATGCAGCAAGCACACCGTTTTGTCGCTGCCGGTGTCGATCTGCTGGATGTGGGTGGGGAAAGCACACGGCCTGGCTCCCAACCGGTGACAGTGGATGAAGAGCTGAATAGAGTCATACCGGTGGTGAGCGCCCTGGCCTCTGAATTTCAAACTCCTGATCTCCATCGATACATACAAAGCCAGCGTCGCGGAAGCCGCTTTAGAAGCCGGCGCCTGCCTGGTGAATGACGTGTGGGGTTTACGCGCCGATCCCGGCCTGGCGAGAGTGGTCGCCCGGCGAGGAGTGCCCGTGATCCTTATGCATAACCGCAGCTCATGGGTTCATGCCGAGATAAAAGAACAGCTGGGTGGGCGGTATATAGGCATGGAATACAGCAACCTGGTGGAAGATATCTGCAACGAGCTGATGGAAAGTGTGGAGCTGGCTCACCTGGCGGGTGTAGCAGATGAAAATATATCCTTGATCCAGGGATTGGTTTTGGGAAGACCGTGGAACAGAACCTCGAGCTGCTTGACCGTCTGGATGAAATTCGTGCGCTTGGTTACCCGCTGCTTTTAGGCCCATCGCGCAAATCATTCATCGGATATACTCTGAACCTCCCGCCAGAAGAACGCCTGGAGGGTACAGCTGCAGCGGTAGCCATCGGCATCGCGCGAGGTGCGGATATCGTCCGCGTACACGATGTGGAAGCCATGACTCGGGTAGCCCGGATGGCTGATGCGATTACAAGAAGGACCCCCAGATAACATAATCAGGATGGAGCAATGAATGCAGCAAGATTATTTTAGCGCCCGCAGCACATTTGAGAGTAATTCTCGGAACTATACTTATTACCGATTGAGCAAACTCGAGCAGGATGGATTGCTGCGATTAGATCAGACCCCTTTTTCGATCAGAATTTTGCTTGAATCACTGCTCAGGCAGTGTAACGAAAACGAGATCACACGCCAGGACGTGATCAACCTGGCTGGCTGGAATCCTGACATAGCTTCGATACAGTCCGTGCCTTTCCTTCCAGGGCGCGTGATCATGCAGGACTTCACCGGGGTACCAGCAGTGGTGGACCTGGCTGCGATGCGGTCAGCGGTGCATCGAGCGGGTGGGAATCCGAAGAAAATCAACCCGCTGGTTCCGGTTGATCTGGTGATCGATCATTCTGTGCAGGTAGATTTCTTCGCCATTCCAGATGCGCTCCTGCGAAATGCGGAAATTGAATTTCAGCGCAATCGCGAGCGTTACGAGTTCTTGAGGTGGGGGCAGAAAGCTTTTGATAACTTCCGGGTCGTTCCTCCTGCGACGGGTATTGTCCACCAGGTCAACCTGGAATACCTGGCGGCCGTGGTGATGACCAGGAACCAGGATGGTGACCTGGTCGCCTTTCCGGATACGCTGGTGGGTACCGATTCACACACCACCATGATCAACGGCCTGGGGGTCGTGGGTTGGGGTGTGGGGGGGATCGAAGCGGAAGCGGTGATGCTAGGGCAGCCGATTGATCTGCTGGCGCCTGAAGTGATCGGTTTCAAGTTGTATGGGGAGCTGCGCGAGGGAGTGACTGCTACCGACCTCACGCTGACCATCACCCAAATGCTCAGGCAGAAAGGTGTGGTGGAAAAGTTTGTCGAATTCTACGGTCCAGGCTTAAGCTCGTTGTCGCTGCCTGACCGGGCCACGATTGCCAACATGGCACCCGAATATGGCGCGACGATTGGATTCTTCCCGGTGGATAACGAAACTCTGCGCTACCTTCGTTTGACAGGTAGAGGGAGTGAACAAATCGACCTGGTTGAGCGCTACTGTAAGATCCAGGGTCTCTTCCGGTCGGATGATACCCCTGATCCCCTTTTCACCGATCGAGTAGAGCTGGATCTGGGCACGGTTGTTCCCAGCCTGGCCGGCCCGAAGCGCCCGCAGGATCGGGTTCCACTCAGTGAGGTGAAACGCCTCTTCCAAAACTCCCTGACTGCGCCGGTGAAAGAACGCGGCTATGAGCTCAGTCCTGGGCAGGTCCATCAAGACTTCCGTAATCGGCTCAAATGGAGAAAAGTCCGAGTTAAAACATGGTGCTGTGGTGATTGCTGCCATCACTTCCTGCACCAATACTTCGAATCCCTCTGTCATGATTGCAGCCGGACTTTTAGCTCGCAAGGCGGTGGAGCTGGGATTGCATGTAAAACCATATGTCAAGACCAGCCTTGCCCCTGGCTCGCGGGTGGTGACTGAATACCTGGAACACGCCGGGCTACTGGACCCGCTTGCACGCTTGGGATTCAACCTGGTTGGCTATGGCTGTACAACCTGCATCGGAAATTCGGGGCCTTTACCAGCCGAAGTGGTCAGGGCCATCAGCGGCTCCGACCTGGTAGCAGCCGCAGTTCTGTCGGGAAATCGAAATTTCGAAGGGCGCGTCCATCCCAACGTCAGGGCGAACTACCTGGCCTCACCACCTCTGGTGGTTGCTTATGCATTGGCTGGTACCATGAATATCGACTTGTATAATGAAGCAGTCGGAAAGGATACTGAGGGAAACCCGGTTTTCTTGCGCGATATCTGGCCATCGAATCAAGAAATCCAGGCAGCAGTCAGCCAATTCCTGGAGCCGGAGATGTTCAGAAGTAAATATGCGGATGTCTTCAATGGAAATCAGACCTGGGAAGCCATCCCAGCGGATGATTCGGAATTGTATCCCTGGACCGCCGCCTCCACATACATCCAGGAACCGCCGTTCTTCAAGGATTTCAATATCGACGTCCCACATGTTGGTGATATCCTGGCTGCCCGCGCACTGGCGGTGTTCGGAGATTCAATCACCACTGATCATATATCTCCAGCCGGCTCGTTTTCACCAGAAAGCCCGGCCGGTAAGCACCTCATACAACAGGGCGTGCCGGCGCGCGAATTTAATTCTTACGGATCACGGCGTGGCAATGATCGCGTAATGACGCGCGGGACATTTGCTAACATCCGCATAAAGAACCGCCTGCTGCCCGGGACAGAAGGCGGGATCACATTGCACCTGCCCGATCGAAAACAAATGAGCATTTACGATGCCGCCATTCAGTATCAAGAAGAAGGGATACCGCTGTTGATTCTGGCAGGCAAGGAATACGGTACAGGCTCCAGTCGCGATTGGGCTGCAAAAGGTACCAGACTTTTGGGAATCAAGGCTGTAATTGCCGAGTCTTACGAGCGCATTCACCGCTCGAACCTGGTTGGAATGGGGATTCTGCCGCTGCAGTTTATGCCCGGTGAAAGCATCGATACGCTTGGCCTGACTGGTATGGAAGAGTTCTCAATCGAGGGATTATCCGATGGATTGACGCCACGCAGTATAACTACGGTTACGGCGATGCGTGAAGGCGGCTTAAAACGATTTTTAATGTTCTCCTGCGGCTGGATACCCCGATTGAAATGAATTATTATCTCAACGGCGGTATCCTGCAGACCGTACTGCGGAATATGCTTACCCGGAGCTGAATCTCTTACCATTCGTAACACAATTTTTCGAACTAAACAGACCTCACAGGTCCCGACGTGAATATTGTCGGGACCTGTGAGGTCTATCAACCATTCTCACAATTTAATTGGGTGTGTGCGGCGCTAGTCTTCCCCGATGGAACTGGCTTCATCCTTTTCGATCGGTCCAGCCGCCTGGGTTTGGAGCGCTGCATCCTGCTTCTGGCTGCGCAGCAGTTCCATTCCCTGGTAGAGCAGCCCCAGCTGGGCGATCGCCATCCAGATCAGAAAGAATGTCATTCCTAGTGCAATAAACGTAATCGTCGTGGAAATGCGCGCATTCAGCTGTTCAATTTCCGTCTGGACCCGTTCAAGCGTGGTGCGGTAATCGTTGATGATCTGCTCGTATTGGTTGATGCTGTTTCCGATCTGGCGGACGGCATCCTGCATCAAGACAAAATCTACCTGGATTACTTGCATATTATGCTTGGTATCCTCGATATTTTCCGCCATGGAAGAGAAAGAGACCGGCAATGCGTTAAGGCTTTCGGAGATGTTCGCCAGGGATATATGCAGAGGGACTTCGGGATTATACATATCCCGGTTGAGGAAAGTGAGCGCCGTCAGCACGCTGTCAATTACCTGGGCGGTCTCATATGCTGAATTCAATGAGGTCTGGACCGCACCGACCGTCGTAGGCAGTTCTTCATCCAGGAGTGTCGCCATGGTAACCATCATCGGCAGTGTGTCTTCGATGGTTTTAGAAGCAGTAGACATCGTGCTTTCAATGCTGGCTACGCTTGCTTCCAGGGTCTGGAGAGATTGCTGGATCAAATCCATGCCTTCTGCTGTGGCAGCCAGGGAATTTTCGATCAGGCTCAGGCTGCTCTGCAGGCTCTCAGTAATGGCGGGCTTATAAATCCAGGTGACAGCCAAACCTGACAGACTCAGGACCAGCCCGAGGATGGCGCCAAAAATTAACAGTGAGCCGGTGATACGCCCGAAAGAGTTTTTCATTTCTACTTCTCCTGAAAACTGCCGCTGGTTCACGCGGAAATCTGTCCTGTCCATTTTACCATCGGTTATAATGACAGGTCGATCCCGATCTGTCTGGCCTTCGAAGAGAAGGACAGGTGAAATTATTTTTCGGGAATTCCGACTTAAATTTCTGAAGACGAGATGGGGAGAGTTCGAAAATGCATATTCTGGTCACAAACGATGACGGAGTTCAGGCACCTGGGCTGCATGCCCTGGCAAGCGAAATGCGCAGCCTGGGTAAAATAACCGTCCTGGCTCCCGACCACAACTGGTCTGCCTCAGGCCACGTTAAAACGTTGCACAGGCCTTTGAGGGTAAAAGAAGTCCAGCTGGCAGATGGGTCGCCGGCTTTAACATCCGACGGTGCGCCATCCGACTGCGTGGCATTGGCATTGCTCGGATTGCTGCCTGAAAAGATCGACCTGGTTGTTTCGGGGATCAACACCAATCCGAATTTAGGACACGATGTTACTTACTCGGGTACGAGTCACTGCCGCGATGGAGGCTGCCATCTGGGGAATTCCAGGCGTGGCTGTATCTCTGAATACACCCGACACATTCCTGGGGGTAAAGGATTACGGCCCGGCTGCACGCGTTGCTCGCGAGGTGGTCCGAGCCGTTATTGAGAGAGGCCTTCCGAAAGGGATATTGCTGAATGTCAATGTTCCCTTTCTGCATGAAGATAAGATCAAGGGATTGCGCATCACCCGCCAGGGTCTGCGTGTCTACCGCGACCTGCTGGATGCCAGAAAGGACCCGCGTGGGCGGCCCTATTACTGGATCGGCGGTGAGTCGCCGACCGGAGTTCCCGAAGAAGGCACCGACTTCGGGGCGCTTGAAGAAGGGTATGTTTCCATCACTCCCCTGCACCTGGACCTGACCGCATACCAGGTGGTGGAAGAGCTGCGGAATTGGGAATTCGGATCCTTTCAACCACCGGATTAAATGGAACAGGTCATACCACAATTATTTGTCATTTGACCTGTTAGGAGTAAAGGTAAGCTTTGCTTGAGGCAGCTTCCCAATAACGGCGGAACTTTTCATCCTGGTTCGAAAGCTGCTTGTCTACTAAAAATCCGAAGACGATCCTCCACACATTTTCAAAGGGATTGGTAGTCTGGGTGGTTTCACCGACGACCTGAAACCAGGTGTTTCCGGGTTTGAATGGGTAGAGAGAGCCATCCGGGAATGTCAGGTAAAGAACCGAATCTTTTGCCGGTCGGTTCCACGTCACTTCATAAAATAACCCGTCACGAATGGCATAGGCCTGACCGGTGCCATCGAGAGTTGATCTCGATGATTTCACTTGATCCAGTCCTGGATTGGTAAGCGTAATCGTGCGCTGCTGCCAGGATGACCACATTTTGGGCAGTTAATCTGAGTGCCGGTCAATTTATCGATCATCGGGGCGTAAGCCTCGTTCTCACCATTGCTGCTGGATTCCTGGGAATCCTGGAACCGCAGGTAGCTCCCACTTGCGGGATCGTAATCCCACCGGTTGTACGCGCTGATGGAGTAGCGCACGTAAATCTGGGTTCCAGGCAGGCCGCCAGGAGGTGGGTTGGGGTCGAAAAACATGCCGTTTATGGGTTGGCGTTCGTTGCCGATCCCTTTTGCCACCACATAATTGGTGAGCTCCGTGGTATTAGTTACCAGGAAGTTATAGCCGTTCGGATCGATGCGGCACATGGGTGGGCAGTTTCCCGGTGCTTCCCTGATCAAGCGGTCTGTGAGGCCCTGTTCGGTAAAACGCTTCAGGATGCGCCAGTCAGCGCCGCCGAATGCCAGGGCAGTTTTATACATATTCATCAATTCAGCATCCAACAACCGTGCGGAACGAATGGGGCCGACCTCTTCTGCGTTTTGGCTGTAGAAAATTGCATGGAAGCGCGTCATGCCGTTGTTCTGGTAATAATCGTAAACGATATCGGCGAAGGAGGCGCCCATCACCGGGCGCTGGCCGCGCGGGAATATCTGGATTTTTACTGCCAGTGGGCGGCGGTCCAGCCAATACGGATCGCTGGCCTGTAAACCAGTGAACGGGCTCACCTGGCTGGGGAAATTATCCGGTCCAACCTGCACCAGCTCGGTTGGGGCTGCAGTCGCTTCCACCGTGGCTGATGGGGGCGGAGCTATCGTTTCCGTGGGTGATGGAAGCGGGGTGAATGTGGCAGAGGGAACGGGGGAGGCCGTGGGAGTGTCTGCAGTATTTTCATTCCCGTTGCAGGCGATCAATAACAACATGCAGATCGCGGCAAAAATAATTCTATATCTCATAAACCTTTCTCCATTGTGAAGAGCATGCTCCAGCCAAATTTTCGATCTACAACTGAAATCTATTCCCAAATAGTTGGCCCACACTCATCATCGCAGCGAATACAGGGGGGTATCATACCGCAGTTGGCATAGATTGCCTATTAATATTTGCAGAACCTTCGAAATACCCTATAATTCGGCTGTGAAAGAAAATGGTGGACGTTTATCTGTGCGGAGCCGGGTCTCAAAGGGTGCAGTTTTCCTGGTGGTCGGTCTGGTTTTGATCGGCTGGCTGATCAATACACCCCCCGGCTTATTAGGGAAGGCCGATGCTGTGGGCTATGCAGTATGCCACAGGATCGACATGCGCTCCTTTCACCTGGGTGAGAGACCGCTCCCGCTGTGTGCACGCTGTTCCGGGATGTACCTGGCTGCGACTTTGAGCATTGTTTACCAGGCCAGGAAAGGCTCCAGACACTCAGGCATGCCAGGCCGGACTGCGATGGTGGTCTTTGGAATATTCGTATTCGCGTTTGGCGTGGACGGCTTAATTCTTATCTGAGTCTTTTTCCCGGCGCACCAACCCTGTACCAGCCTCAAAATTGGCTGCGCTTATTAACCGGCACCGGGATGGGCCTGGCGATGGCAGGAGTGCTCATACCCGTGTTCAATCAAAGCGCATGGCGCCAGCCAGTTTCTGCGGCTGTCTTCCCGCGCGGCTTCCTTGTTGCCATTGCTGGCGTTGGCAGGAGTGATGAATATCCTGGTTTTGACTGAAAATCCACTCCTGCTCTACCCGTTAGCCCTGATCAGTGCAGCTGGAGTGCTGATCCTCCTGACCCTTGTATATTCAATGGTATGGATGCTGTTATTGAAAAAGGAAAACCTTTACAATACTCTTTCCCAGATGGTCATGTTTCTCGTTGCAGGATTCGGGACGGCAATTCTGCAAATTGCGTTGATGGACATCGCCCGGTTCTTACTTACGGGCACATGGGATGGCTTCCATTTGGGGTAAAATAATAGTGTTGAGTATGTCAATCACAAGAAATACGAATATTGTTGACATACAGGAGTAATAGTAAATGACAGCTTTACTGGGGATATTCACCGCCTTCGGACTCTCTGCCAGCGCAGGATTGAATGCCTATATCCCCTTGCTCGTAATCGCCCTGCTGGCACGCTTCACCGATTTGATCGTCCTGAATTCTCCCTGGGATACCCTGAAGAATCCCTGGGTGATCGGGCTGCTGGCGTTCCTATCGGCCATCGAGTTCTTTGCCGACAAAGTCCCTGCTGTTAACCATATCAATGATGCCGTCCAAACATTTGTGCGGCCTGTGGCTGGAGCAATCGCCTTTGCTGCTGGCGCCCAGGTCTTTTCTGAAATCCACCCGGTCATAGCCATGGCTGCGGGAATCCTGGTTGCCGGTGGAGTTCATACGGTGAAATCGGTTGCAGTCCGACCGGCAGTGACTGCCACAACCGCCGGAGCCGGAAATGTCCCGGTCAGCATGCTGGAAGATCTAATCTCGACCGTGTTATCAATAATCTCAATTGTCGTGCCCATACTGATCGCGATGGTGGCGATCCTGTTCACCTCCTGGGTCATCTGGAGTCTCTGGAGGCGTGCAAACCGCTTGAGCTCAGCCCCACTGAGAAATCGGCAACCTTAAAATATGCGGCCTGACCATTTTATCTACTGTGAATGACGGAAATTTGTATTTGCAGCTTGATCCATCCTTTTTTCTTGATACCAGACTGATATTCTCAAGGAGGAGTAAATGTCATATGACTACGGCACGACCCCAATTTCGCCGTTGGACGCGCCCATGGAAGAGCCACCGCAGAAAAAACCAACGATGCTAATCATTATTATTGTAATTCTCGTGGTGCTGTGCTGCTGCTGTCTCTTTGCATTGGGAGCAGGGTCCTGGCTGTGGAACAACGGCGATGAGCTGTTCAATATCACCCAGCGCCTGACTCAACTGATCGCATAAAGATCAATATTGTTAAAGCCAAAAAAAAACGATTTGCAGGAAAATCTGCAAATCGTTTTTGATTTTCAGGGTCCAGCTCTTCCCCTTTCGTCACGGGCAATTGATTGCGCGGGAAGGCATCTCGCTTTCCGGAAGAACCAACAGAGTGTCCGACGGATTGAAACTGATCAGGATTGGTTCGCCGATTGCGGGCAGGGATGTATTGGATGGAAAGTCGATGCGGAGAACAGCGTCGTTTGCGCAGATTAAAGCCTGGCAGATCTGGCCACGGAAATCCACCCGCACCAGCTCTCCAAGAATTTGAGATTTCCCGCCTGGGCCGAGGCTGAGAGCATCGGGACGCAACAGGACGGTGACCGGTCCTGCGGGGTGGTTAGCGATCGGGAAACTGCCGAAAGGAGTTTCGACTTCAAACCCGCTTTGTGCCTGGCGAACCTGCCCTGCGAAGAGATTGACAAGTCCCAGGAACCGGGCGACGAAAGCGCTGGCAGGTCGGGTATAAATATCCTGCGGTGAACCGGTCTGCTCAATCCTGCCGGAATTCATGACCACCACCTGCCCCGCAACGCTAAATGCTTCTTCCTGGTCATGCGTGACGTAGATGGCGGTCTGCTGGCTGGCGAGCAAAATCCTTCGCAGGTCGAGCACCAATCTCTCACGCAGGTTGCGATCCAGCGATCCCAAAGGCTCATCCAGCATCAGCAGGCGGGGTTGGGGCGCCAACGAGCGCGCCAGTGCGACACGCTGCCCTTCTCCGCCGGAGAGGGTGTTGACGTCCCTTTTTTCATATCCAGGCAGGCCAACCAGCTCCAGCACCTCGCTGACCCGGTGGTTAATTCTGTGGGCTTCCCAGCCGAGCATTTGCAGACCAAAAGAAATATTCCCAAACACGTTGCGGTGCGGAAATAGGGCGAAATCCTGGAACATGAGCCCGAAATTGCGCCTGTGGGGTGGGATTCTCGCTAAAGACTTGCCGTCCCACAGCACTTCTCCGCCATCTGGAGTTTCAAGGCCGGCGATGATGGACAGCAGGGTCGATTTCCCGCAGCCGCTCGGTCCCAGCACAGCCAGCGTACTGCTTTGAGGGACCTCAAAGCTGACACCACGCAGGGCCTGTTTCTCTCCGAATGCTTTCCTGATGTCAAGTATCGAAAGGCCGCTCATGAGATCAGAACTCCCCGATATCCGCCAGGCGCAGGCGTTCGATCACCAGCATCCCGACGGCGGTGGCGATCATCAACAGGGTGCTCAGCGCCAGCGCCTGCCCGTAATTCAGGGAACCGGGTTGTGAGATGTAGCGGTAGATCATGACCGGGACGGTGGGGTATTCCGGGCGGGAAACCAGGGCGGTGGCGCCGAATTCACCCAAAGAAATGGAGAAGGCGAAGGCCGCGGCCACCAGCACCGCTCTACCAACCAGCGGCAGGTCTATTTGCCGCACAACCTGAGATGGTGCAGCACCTAACACGGCTGCTGCCTGCCTTAAGCGGGGACGAATACTGCGCAAGGAAGGCACCAGGCTGCGCACTACAAACGGAAATGCAACCAGGGTGTGGGCGATAGGGATTAACAGCGGCGAAGCACGCAGGTCAAACGGCGGCTGGTCGAGGGCGACGATGAATCCCAATCCCAATGTGACCGCCGATGTCCCGAGCGGCAGCATGATCAAAGGGTCCAGCCACCTGTTCAGGCGCCAATCCTGGTCGTGTGCCAGTGTCAATGCGGCTGGCAGGCCTAATGCCAGCGCCAGTACGACGGTCATCGAGGCATAGGCCAGGGAAATCCCGATGGCGTTGATGGGTTTGACGAAAAATAGCGAATCCCTGCGGTTCTGGCTCAGCTCCTGGTAGTAAGCCAGGGTAAATTGCGGATTGGTAATGGAGGCATTTTGCCCACGTTCGAGCGAGATCACAGAGCGCGCTGCCAATGAAAGGAGTGGAATTGTCAGCAGGCCCAGCAGAAGCCCCATGAAAAGTGACACGAAAACCCGGCTTTGCCAGGTTCGAAGTCTGCGCTGGGTGTATTGGACCGGGCGCAAGGAAAGCGGGCGCTGCATACGCCTGGACAGCTGCGTGTACAGGATGGTCATCCCCAATGTACAGGTGAGCTGGATCATGGAAAGTGCTGCAGCCAGGGGCAGGTTGAAAAGGCTGATGGTCTGGTAATAAATCTCGACTTCCATGGTGGCAAAGCGCGGCCCGCCCAACACCAGGATCACTCCGAAAGAAGTGAAATCAAAAATAAAGATCAGCAGGGCTGCTGCCAGGACCGCCGGCATCAGCAGCGGCAGTGTCACATGCCGGAGTGTTTTCAGAGGACTGGCGCCCAGGGTCAGTGCTGCCTGGCTCATGCGCGGGTCCAGATGCGACCAGTAATCGCCCACCATGCGCAGGACGATAGTGGTGTTATAGAAAACATGCGCCATCAAGATCGCAGTCAGCGAATTCGTGAACTGGATCGGCGGCAGGAGCAAGTTGAAAGAATCCATCAGGGCCAGGTTGACCCAGCCGCGAGGGCCTAAAAGCGTGTTAAACGCAGCGGCTACAACCAGCGTCGGCAGGACGAATGGCACGGCAGTCAGTGCCCGGACCAGCGACTTGCCACGGAATTCGTAGCGGGCAAATAAATATGCTCCTGGTAATCCAATCAGCAGGGTCAACAGGGTCGATAAAGCTGCCTGCCAGAAGGTGAAGGCAATCACACTGCGGATTCCCGGCGAAGAAAAAACCTCGTAAAAGGGTCCTGCCAGGCCGGACTGGCTGCGCTCAAACGCGACCTGCAGTATGCTACCGAGTGGGTAGAAGTAAAACAAGCTCAAAAAAAGCACTGGCGGGAGCCACAGAAGCAGGGGTCGCACCCAGCTGGGGAGAGGAGGATAGCCGTCTGTTTTCGTCACTTTTGCCAGTGAAGGTCAATCAACGCAGTACCTGTTCGGTCCAGGCTTTAATCCACGTTTCCCGGTTTAACGGCGATTTCATCCGGGCTGACTATGGCAGTTTGATCGGGAAGGGACAGGTATTTGAGGAAGATATCATCCAGCACTGCCTCCGAATTGACCGGGAACACGAACATCTTCAAGGGGATATCTTCCTGGAAAGACTTCGAGAGCATGAAGTCGACCCACTTCCGCGCCAGCTCGCGATTCTTCCCGCCTTTCAAGATGCCGACGAATTCGATCTGCCGGAAGCAGGTCTGGTTGGCGGTGACCGCTGCGGTGGGCGGCTCGTCGACAGGTGGTTCGGAATACAGCACCTCGAAAGCCGGGCTGGAGCTGTATGAAACCACGATCGGCCGTGGACCTTTCCCGGAGGAGCCGCTGAACTCGCTGTAGTAGGCAGTCTCCCAGTCGTTGACCACCAGCACGTCGTTTGCCACCAACCCTTCCCAGTATTCCAGGTAGCCGTCGCTTCCGAAGTTCCCGATAGTCGCCAGCAGGAATGCCAGCCCGGGTGAGGAAGTAGCCGGGTTTTCTACCACCAGCAGGCTTTTATACTCGGGCTGTAAAAGATCATTAACGTCACCGGGGGAGCCAATCCCTCCTGTGCAAAATATCCCTTGTCGTAATTCAGGCAGACATCGCCGTAATCGACAGGCAAGGCGCGCGATTTCGGATCGAGCTTGAACCCGTCGGGGATGGCAGCCAGGAGTGATGAATCGTAAGGCACGAAAATATCTTCGTTTAACGCCCGGCTCAGGAATGTATTATCCACCCCATAAAACACGTCCGCCAGGGGATTCTCTCGTGAAAGTATGGCCTTGTTCAGCGCCGTCCCCGTGTCCCCGCTTTTAATGAACTGGACTTTGACATTGTTGGCCCTCTCAAATTCTGCCAGGACTTCCTCCGAAATATCGAAGGAATCATGCGTCATCACCTTCAGGGTGATAGCAGGCTCCTGCGTTGGAATTGTTGTGGACTGCGTAGAAGTCAGAGTTGTCTCCGTTACTGCCGTCGCGCAGGAAGATAACGCCAGGATCAAAAGGACAATTACCCCAAGAACTACATGATGATGAACGATACATAGCAATAATCCTTTCTCCAGGTCGACAGTGGCTGGTGAGGCCGTCATGACATTACTGACGCCGCGTGTGCTGCCGATAAATAAATCTTCGCCCTCCAGGGGATATTCCAGGTTGTGGGTACGAATGCCGGTAGCAGTACTGGCCAGCGGGATCAAGGAAACGATATCCCCAGCCTCACC
Source organism: uncultured Chloroflexia bacterium (assembly GCA_963698765.1). Lineage (GTDB taxonomy): Bacteria > Chloroflexota > Anaerolineae > Anaerolineales > UBA4823 > CAVOSB01. The sequence goes on along the minus strand of CAVOSB010000016.1, from coordinate 5,531 downwards.
TGGCAGCCTGATCTGCTCACCAGTGCGCAGCAGGTAGATCTCCTGATCACCGTCGACCAGGGTGATGCGCAAGGCAGGCCTGGCGGCAGGCAGCATGATATTGGCGATAGTCTGGTCCCAGCGCGCACCGAGGGCTCCCAGGATCAGGGCTTCTGAATAGCCCAGATTCTGCGCCAGATCTACAGCCAGCTCGAGGTCTGTCTGGTCCTTGCGAGAAGGGTAACGCACGAATTGTGAACCCTGGGATTCGAGGCGCGCGACCTGCTCGGTGTCAAGGGAATCCATGTCTCCCACGACGTAGGCAGGGAACAGGCCTTTCTCCAGGCAATGTCGTGCCCCTCCATCTGCGGCGATCAGCAGGTCTTCAGGGGATAATACAATTCCCTGGTTCAACCAGCCGTTGGCTATAATCACAGCCCTCAATGCACTATTCCTCCTCGCTGACCGAAATGATCGTGGGAGGAAGGCATGAGCCAGAAAGTGTGGGTGTTGAGGGATTCCTCGTGTCTGCGATCCCTCCGCCGGTATGATCCGGATCAGGTTCGCGGGTCGAGGGCTCAGACCCTCCTCTCAGCCCGGTTAACCGGGCTCCCCGTGCATTCGAACAGCTGCAATTTCTATACGGGCATTAATTAACTACTTTGTGGAGTATATCGAACCATGGTTTTGTTGTCAAGCAGGGGTGTTATTCAATGAAAAAGACGGTAAATTCAGATCCCGGCTCGGTATGATTTCAAATCCTACGCCTGCATCGATCTCTTCCAGGATGCTGTAAAGCAGCTCCAGAAGCACGTTTTTTACGTCGTTTTTCACTGTCGCCACGCACGGCAGGAGCTTGGTCCTGGAATCCAGGCGTAAGGCGATGCGCATATCACAGATCTCCCAGGCCTCCTGGCAGTCCTGCTTGTTGGCAGCAACCACGTATGGGGTAGGGGCGTAGGCACGAAAAGTCTCCAGGATGCGGCGCGCCTCGCGGAAAGTCTCTGGCCGAGAGCTGTCGACCAGCACCACGAATCCCAGCATGCCCTCTGCCAGGATCTCCCACATGAAGTCAAAGCGGCGCTGACCGGGAGTTCCGAACAAATACAGCACCAGGTCTTCGTCGACGGTGATGCGTCCGAAGTCCATTGCCACAGTTGTTTTTTCTTTCACCTGCTCGGGCTGGGAAGTGATCCTGCGTTCGGTCGATACTGTGTCAATCTCGCTGACAGACTGGATAAATGATGTTTTGCCAGCATTGAAAGGGCCAGCCACCACGATCTTTACTGTTTGCATGACTGTCAGACCTGACTGAAATTTCCAGCGGCGAGCTAAATTGCGCGGATACGGTTGATAAGCCGGTTGATTAGTGATTTTTGGGCTGGAATGCCGGCTGTGACAGTACGCGTCGGTCGGTTCATTATTGGGAGAGGATGGCGTAATCCCTCCGGTCGCATGATTTCGACTATCCCGGCTTGCATCAGGCTGTATACCACTCGCCGGATTTCATATTCACTCAGCTGATTCGAGCTGGCGATCTGCCGAATGGAGATTCCAGGATTGATAGATGAAATCACCCGCCGTTCCTTGGTGTTCAAATTCAGATCTCGGATGTTCATACCGCCACAGTCGCTGAATTTCAGCGCCATATCTAAGTTTGGAATCTCGTCCAGGAGCTGCTCATGCTCTTGCTGGCGGTGCGTCCCATCCAGGATTATGTTTTCGAGGTCCACACGCACAGTGATCTTGCCAGCAGGGGGCAGCCGATCAGTTTCGAAATGGAACAATCCATCTACCCAGGCAAAGAGCTGGTTCAAGATACCGGTGAAATAGAATTGCATGCAGGATAGGATTTCTCCATGTTCGAGGTAGTTGGCATTGATCAGTGCGAGCCCAAGCTCTTTGTCGCTCATGTGGCCCAATCGCTCAGTCAGTGAGTGCTGCTGTGCGCTGTTCAATCGATTGAAGCGGTGCAGGACTGCAATCAGGTTATCTTTCTCATTTCCGTCCTGGGCGTAGGCCAGTTTCCCTTCGCGGAAGCTGACCGAGATAACTTCCGCCGGGCTTTCGACCACCAGGGTGCCGGTCTTGCGCGCCAGGTAGATCAGGTTGAGCAGTTGGGTGACGGAGAAATCGTGCAGATTGCCTTTGAGAGCCATGTTCGTTGTAGGTGGAGTAGTCAGAGTGTTTGCCGCCAGGATGAAGTGGAAAAAATTATACCTACCAGCCTGATATGCGTCAAATTCAGGAGGTGCTCAGAGGCGTACAGCTTCGAAAGCCTGGCTTGCAGTTTGGTTAGCAGGGGAGAAAGTAAACAGTGAACAGTTTACAGAAAGAAATTAATAATAAGAAAAATGAAATCCACCTACATCAGAGCTTATTATGGAAGTGATTTGTTGGTAGGACTGGGCTGGTACAGCTCCAGGCGGTTGCCATCGAGGTCGCGGAACCAGGCGAATTTGCCGTAGATCATTTCTTCCTGGCGTATTATGGTCACACCTTTGCTTTCGAGCAGCTGGACAAGAGCCTGTAGGTCGTGGGTGCGCAGGTTCAGCATGTAGTGCTGGTCTCCATACATCGATTCGGGCTCAGCCTCGGGTATTGGATGTGAAATCGGGGTGGTGGACTGCATAATGGCGAAAGTGGTGTCGTATTTTTGGGTTGGCTCGTCGGGATTCAACGCCCAGAAGACCTGCCAGAACATACCCCCGGAATCATCTGATTCGAAAATCAAACCCAGGCAGGTGGTATACCATTCTGCCAGCCGTTTGGGATCGTTTGAAAAAATAAAAGCACCGCCCAGACCGTTAACGAATTGCATTTTTCTCTCCATACCAATAAAGGTCACTTCTTGCTGAATTCGCTTCCAAAAGGACACCCCAAAAGGGGCTGTCCATACTCACTGGACAGCCCCTTCTGCTCCAGCCTAATTCCTCTGGCACAGGCCAACAAAGAGGGGCTGAGTATAATACGTTGCCTAGAAAATATTCAGAGACAGAAGAAATCCGTTGATTATCCTTCCGTTGCCCAGCGATCGTAGCTTTCGACAGTGTATGCGCGAGTGTTCTGGAATTGAAATACGATCCCGACTATGGCTGTTACGATGGCCATGATCAGCAGCAGGGGCGACGCCTTCAGGTAAGCCTGAATGGGATTTTCCAGCAATGCTGAGTGAGGGAAGAATAAGACAAAATAGGCACCATATACGACCGCCGCACCGGCCAACGAGGTGGCGATGATGATCACCCATTTTTGGAGGTTGAATCTCAGGGTGACGATTGCCATGGCGATCCCGGCCACGATACCGATCAGCCATACCAGGAAACCCATATTCAGGCCAATTGCCAGCAACAGCCCTACGACCACCATGTAACCGAGCGAGCCGCCAATGATTGCCACGGCTGCCATGTAAAACAGGTAAGAAAGAATCGCGAAGATCAGGCCGACGACAAAGCCAACCACCCAACTTGTTACATTGGCGAGGAAGCCAGTGCCGAACAGGGCCTGCATGGACTGGGCACCCAATGATAATCCAAAGAAGAAACCCCAGATGGGTAGAAGTACAAGAAATAAGCGATAGCCGAAGAAACACATCAGTGCGCCGAACATCGAGGCGATCAGCCCGCCGCAGGCCAGTGAAAGAAATGAATCTGCAGTCATAATTTTCTCCAGTCAGAAAGATTTTTTGGATATGTTAGTGGATTTTGTTTGAAGTGTATGTGATCCTGCGCTAAGCACCTCCAAAATTTGGAAACCGAGATGAATGACAAGAACATCCAACGGTTGAAACCCCCATATCATGTGTCAGTTGCGATGTTTCCAACGATAGGAATAGATTAATTCCTATGATTTTTCGATTTTATTTAAAAGAGAGTTACGCCTGAATAGAATAAAACCAGGGTACTACGCCTGGTGAACCTCGACGTTCCAATCCGTTGGCTGCAAGGGGATGCCTGGCGGGAAGGCGGTGCGTGAGAAATACTTTTCACTTGCTCCCTTCAGGTAGTCGGGAAAGCCATCCATATACGTGGTGATCACCTGTTTTATAAAACTAGAATCTTCGCCGGAGGCAGCGAGGAGAATGAAAATACTCAGGCTGCCTTCCTGGCTGGCCCATGCGTCGGCGCGCTTTATGATCGAATTGGCGAACTTCCGTGCCTGTACTGTTTCGCTGGAATCGCACAGCCTGAATGCAGTTTCATGGATGTCAACAGGCATATCCTCGAAGTACAGGTTAAGCAGATGTCGGGCGTGCCGACCGCCGTCGGGCATGTTGATGGTCAGTTCGATGGTGAAGAGGGTGGACATATTATTGTTTTCCTCCCTTCAAGGAAGGTTGGGCTGACATGTCTATTTCGTCGGTGCTTCAGTCGATATGTGTAGGGGAATGGACAACCGTCATTCTACGATTTTATCACCTTACGAATGGACGGTACTGAGTGATGCTTCCGCAAATCCTGGTTACCTAATTATTTTTTAGAAGCTTGCTGACTTGCCTCTGACTCAAAGGCTTGCTTTTCTGCCGGCCCGGCTTTCCACAACACGAATCCCAGCCAGGTACTCACCACCACTCCGAGCATCACAAGCGTCGGCTCGATGTCCTGCGCTCGATACACGAACAGGGAGGCGCTCCCTCCCAGCAGGTAGAGCGCGCTCAATGCACGCGGAAGGCGGCGGGATGTCCAGCCTGCCGATCCGACCAGCAGCTGCACCCACCCCAGGAAGTGCCAGACTGCCGCACTCACGCCTGCAATAAGGGTGGTCCATACCACGAGAACCGGCGTGGACATTTCCAAAGCTAACTCAGGATGACTTGTATGGTAGTGGCGGTTGGAAGAACGGATACTGGCGACGGCCACAAACATCGCTGCCGCAACGAATGCGGCCAGCAGCGCCAAGGTCATGCAGCGCGGGGCGAGCTCGCCGATGCGTTCACGGAGGGCGTAGACCGCGGTAACCAGGCTGGCAGCCCATAGCGGTCCGTACAGGAAATCGGCCAGGTCATAAGATAACGGTCCGAAAGAAGTTCGCAAGTCCCCCGTAAGGTAGATCAGCGGCGCAACGAGATAGGCCGCTGCCATCAGGAAGGAGGCCAAAGAGCCACATTTCTGGATCGTCATGGCTGAAGACTCCGCCTCTGCAGCTGTGCGACCTTCGAAAATCACATTGTCTGGCATGTTTTATTACCTCTATGTTTTATCAGGAGGTGGTCCGCAAATGACACTCAGATCGAAGTGTAATTTGGAAAATCCCTGGTAAACACTATAAGAAAAACCAAACACTTTATTCCGTGCAAGTGATCGTCGCTAATCGGGATTATCGAGTGACTGGGTATTCTCAATAGGGACGTGCTTCCGCAACAGATTCGATTTTGTCACGCAAAAGGAAAGTTCGGATTTCATATTTTGGCGTGAGCTTTCAGAAAAGCCAGGGTTCGGTCCCATGCCAGGCTGGCTGCTGCCTGGTTGTATGCCTGTAGGCGGTCAGGCTCATAAAACCAGTGTCCCGTGCCGCTGTAGCGATAGAAGGTCACCGGGCGACCGGCATGCCTG
>CAVOSB010000015.1:0-8516 GCA_963698765.1 uncultured Chloroflexia bacterium | reverse complement strand
GCACAGAACAGGAAATCTCGAACCTTTCCGACTTCATCCAGCAGCCCTTTGAATAGTCCCCATCTGATGACCTGCAGGAATTTGGATCAGGAAAGGTCGCTGAATTTGGTATTGATTGCAGGAGGCTGCCGTGCGTTTCGTGCGATTTAGGAAAGGCAAAGACCAACCTCGATATGGCTGGGTACTGGAAACTGATTTCGGAATTGAAAGTAGGGTTGGTTGAAGGATCGCCATTTACGGAATTTCGCCGGCTTGAAGCCACCCAGCCATTGGAATCAGTGGAGTTATTAGCACCTGTTGTTCCGACCAAGATTATTTGCGTTGGCCGCAACTATGCGGCTCACGCTCTTGAGCGCCAGGTGGACGTACCAGAAATCCCATTGCTGTTTTTGAAACCCCCTTCTTCCGTGATCGGCCCAGGAAAGCCAATCATCCTGCCTCCGCAAGCCCAACAGGTCGATCATGAAGCGGAGCTAGTGGTGGTAATTTCCAGGCGCGGACGCTGGATTGCGCCTGAAGAAGCGCTCAATTTCGTCCTGGGGTATACGATCGGAAATGATGTTACAGCGCGCGATCTGCAAAAGCGTGATGGGCAATGGGCGCGCGCCAAGGGTTTGATACTTTCTGTCCTCTGGGTCCGTGGATTGAAACAGAATTTGATCCTGCAGACAGCCTGATAACCTGCAATGTGAATGATGAACTGCGCCAAATGGCATCCACCCGCGATATGGTATTCAGCGTCCGCCAGCTGATTGCCTTTGCATCGTCGGTGATGACACTTGAAGAAGGCGATATCCTGATGACAGGAACTCCATCCGGCATTTCACCGTTAGTTGCGGGCGATCGTGTGGTAATAGCAATTGAGGGCATTGGCTCCCTGGAAAATCCGGTGATAGCCGAGACAACACGCTAACCGGATAAAAAAGTTCTTATGTCGCTAGATATCCATACTGCCGCCCAGACGGTAGTCATTCTGGCCCTGATTGCGATGGTTTTACTGGTGGTGGGGGGCATCATGTCGATTCGCGGGGCAAGAAGACTTCCCTTTTTCCGCATGCGCCGCGAGCGAATGATGCGCGGTTGGCGAATGCTGGTGTGGGCAGTGATAATGGGGATCCTCGCGGGGTTGATGACATCACAAATCGAGCCGCTGGTATACCGGTTCTTCCCTCCGACAATCACCCCTACCTTCACACCTACCAGGACCTTATCTCCGACGGCTTCTTTATCCCCGACTATTACGACATCGCCATCCATTACAGTCACTCCGCTGGTAACCGACACTCCCCTGGCATCAGCCACTCCCCATGTGCCCCTGGCGATTGAAATACAATTCGAGAGCACCATAACTCCCAATCCAGACGCCATTTTCAGCCAGCTCACTTTTACGGACGGATTGGATGACCAATATCGACCGCTAAAACCCGGGACTGTTTTTCAAAATCCGATCGGTCATATGTATGCCGTTTTCAGCTACGACGGTATGGTGGTGGGTTCCCAATGGACTGCGCTCTGGTACCGGAATGACGAGCTGGTGCACTTTGAGACCCTGCCCTGGAATGGTGGTTCTGGTGGCCTGGGTTATACGGACTGGGCTCCGGAAGCCTCTGAATGGACACCAGGAGAATACGAAGTCCAAATCTTCACTGGCTTGATTTATAAAACCTCCGGTATTTTCACCGTGGAAGGTGAGCCGCCGACACCGCGCGCAACTGACACACCCACTGCCTCCCTCACCCCCACCCGCACACCCACTCCCACGCACACGCCCAGGCCTTCGATCACCCCAACGCTGACACGGACGCCGAGGCCTACACCTGAGCCTTACCGGTCACCCACACCGACCATCAAACCATCTCCTTACCCAACGCTAACCAGGACCAATACTCCCATCCCAACTCCGCTTGCCACGCGTACCCCTACTCTCTCCCCGACTCCGGAATAGCAAACTGCGAATCACTGGAGGTTCAATTGGCTGGCAATATCTGCCGCTAACTCGGCATTGTTTTTAAGTAATGCCAGGTTTGATCTTAAGCTTGCACCAGAAGTCAATGTGCTGACTTTATCAAGGAGGAAGGTGTGACTTCCTGGCCGCGCACGCCCTGGCCTTCCGCTGAAGCCAGCGCAGTCTGGATGGCATTTTCGACCATTTCTTTTGGAAGGGCAGCGTTTTCTGGAGGAGGAACTACGACCAGAACCGCACTTACCATTCCCAACCCCCAATGCACGCGAGCTATGGCAACAACTTCTTTGGGAGATTGTGCTGTAGCCGCCGTCTTCAGCCCACTGGAGGTCGAGTAAAATGCAGGGAACTCCTCGGTCTTATAGCCTATGACCGGTATGGATAATGTCTCCAGAATCTCGATCGTTGCATCCAGGTCGAGTATCGCTTTTGCGCCTGCACATACCACGATCACCGGTGTTTTTGATAATTGAAAAAGATCTGCTGAAATGTCGAAGGAATTGCCGCGATGCACGCCGCCAATCCCCCCGGTGGCAAACACCCGGATACCAGCGCGGTGAGCACAAAACGCCGTCCCGGCGACTGTCGTTCCACCGTTTTCTTTTATTGACAATCGCTGAGGCGAGATCCCTGCTGCTCAATTTACGCGTACCTACACCTTGAGCCAATAATTCAAGCTGGACGGGAGATGCGCCTACGATGATCTCTCCAATAATCACCGCAATTGTGGCTGGAACTGCACCCCGTTTTCGGATGGATGCCTCCATCTCGGAGGCCAAAAGGAGGTTCTCCGGGTGCGGCAGCCCATGGGTGATAACAGTAGACTCGAGCGCAACGACCGGGAGCCGCTTCCTCAGGGCTTCTTGTATTTCGCTCGAAATACTAAATGATGCTTGTGTCTTCATTAGATAACCCATCAGATCACGAGCGTGTTGTACAGCATCTCGAGACTCAAATCTGGAACTACTGCACCTGGATAGTTTAAAGTCAGTGTTGCAGCTGAAACGCCCAATCGGACGGCTTCGTCAATCGGAATCTGGTTCAGCAGTCCGAAGATAACGGTTGCGGTCAACGCGTCTCCTCCTCCCGTCGGATCGACTACTTCGGTAGTGATCCCTGGGATAAAACCATAGGTTTCGGAGGTGGCGTAGCACAAACCGAATTTAGCCAGTGTGATGATCGCAATATCTACTCCCTGGCTGACAAGGCTTTTCGCTGCATCCAGGGTATCCTGGCGATTGGCTGGATTTATGATCCTATCGCATAAGATCCCTGCTTCGCTGTGGTTTGGTGTGATCATCTGTAGTTTTGCCAGGTGAGGGAGAAGTTTATTCGCCAGGCTGATGGAAGTCGGGTTGGCACAGACAGGTATCCCCGCCTTATGTGCCAGGTTCACCGCGGTGCGGAGTGAATTCTTGGGCAGGTTCGCATCTACGAAGACCATAGAGGCTGCTTCGATAAGCTCTTTCTGAGAGTTGATGATGGATGGTGTGATCGCAGTAACCGCGCGCATGTCATCCAGCGTGAACTGCAATTCGCCTCTGGCGTTGATCACCGCCAGATAAGTGCTGGTAGGCCATTCGGATGAACGCACGGCTGCATGGGTATCCACACCGGCAGAAGCAGTGAGCTCAAGCAGCTGATCGCCCATCTGGTCGTCTCCAACTGCAGTTATCAGAGAGACACTTTGACCGAGGCGCGCCAGGTTCTCCGCCACGTTGCGTGCGACTCCTCCAAATGAGCTGCGGATTTGGGAGGGATTTCGAAGTATCGCGCTGGAGATCATTCTTCAAGCGTCCGACCAGGTCAACTTCGGCTGCGCCGATGACCACAACCGATGATTCTGAAAAGAGGGGGTGCTTCTAAATTCATGTGCATCGCAGATTTGGATTTATAATGAATTTTCCAGTGGAGCTCAGGCTGTGCGGGTTGGAGTCGATTATACCTTTACACATACACTATCGCTGCTCGAGATTGGCGAGTGATGCTGGATTGGACCTAAGGAGATAAGTGAAATGAAAGACTTTCCTGGGAAGGGGAAGGTTGCCGTTTAAAACCACTCCCCAGACAATTCTCGACGACTACGAACGACTGATGGAACTTGCGGGCTTCGAAGCCTGTCTGCCGAAAGGTATTCAGACGGGATTAAAGATAAATATTTCCTGGCAAACCTGGTATCCCGCCTGTTCGTCTACTCCCTGGCAGATTGAAGGGGTTGTCCGTGCACTGCAAAATGCTGGTTATATAAACCTGGTTGGAGTGCATAACGATACTGTTGTGGTGAACACTGCCGACGCTGAGCGAAATAATAAGCATAAATTCGTGACCGATAAGTACAAAGTTCCCTGCCTTTACCTGTATAACCAGGATTTTGAATGGATCGAATACAAGCCCAAATCCCCTTTCCTGGTATTGGATAAGGTTTATCCCGACGGGGTATTCATCCCGAAAGCACTGGTTGGGATGAATATAATCCACCTGCCCACTGTGAAGACACACGTATTTACCACGATCACCGGTGCGATGAAAAATGCCTTTGGTGGTCTACTTGCACCGCAACCGGCATTGGACCCATTCCGTTATCCACGATACCCTGGTCGACCTTCTGATGATCCAGCAGGATATCCACCCCGGAATTTTTGCGGTGATGGATGGGACCTTTGCCGGCGATGGCCCGGGACCGCGCGCCATGCGCTGGCATGAAAAGAATATCATCCTGGCTTCTGCCGACCAGGTAGCTATTGACGCGGTTTCTGCCCGGCTGCAGGGTTTTGATCCGCTGGATATCCGCTTTATCCGCCGTGCGCATGAGCTCGGGCTGGGTGTTGGTGATCCCAGGGAGATTGAAATTGTTGGATATGATATTGAGCAAGAAAAACCATGGGGATTTATCCAGGAGGATACCTTCGCCAGCCGCGGGCAAAAATTGATCTATCATGGCCCGCTGAAGCCGCTGGAGAAAATCCTGCTGCAAAGCCCGCTGGTTCCCTGGTCTTATTTCGCCAGTAATTTTTACCACAATGTTTACTGGTACCCCTTTGTTGGAAGGAAAAGAGTGGAAGCTGCTTTAGAGACACAGTGGGGTAAGTTATTCGCCTCCTATGCGGATGGGAAGGTGGTCATGCCGGGGATGCAGCCGCGCACGGTCACGCAGGCGCTGGCAGGATTCGCTGCGGTGGCGGGATTAATTCTTGGGATGGCGTATTTTAAGGAGCAGGCGAAAGAAAGCTTGAGCTAAAGATTTCCAGACTGGCAGTCATTTCTGCGCACGGAATTTTTCCCATTCGCGCCTGACAATCAGGTCAAGCTCTCCCTGGAATTTTTCCTTCGAATACAGTGCTGCATTTTGAAGCAGATTTTCCGTCCGAAAGTTTTTCTCAACTTCGACGAAGGTCAAAACAGCATTGATCAGGCTGTCAGCGTTTTGCTGGCCGTAGAATAACCCGGTTTTACCTTCAATTACCGTTTCACACACGCCGCCGCCTCCATAGGCGATCACCGGAATTCCTGCAGCCTGGGCCTCGACTGCGGCGATGCTGAAATCTTCTTCCCCTGCCATGACATACGCTCGAGCCTTGCTCAAATACTCCTGGACGATATGATCGGGCTGCCACCCTAGGATCCGGATATTTCCACCCGCCTGCTGGTGGACCCGCCCTTCTTCCCGTCCTTTTCCAATCACCACCAGCGGCAATCCAAGTCTCGTAAAAGCCTCCACCACCATTGCGACTTTTTTATGGGATTCCTGGCGCGCAATCGTGATGAAATAATCTTCCCTATCACCGGTCGGTTGGGTCTTATTCACATCGACTGGAGGATAAAGGATTTCTGCCTCCCGGTGATAGGCTCGCCAGATCCCGCGTGCCACCGAGCGCGAAGCAGCCAGGAAATGATCTACCCTGGCGGAAGCAGAAAAATCCCACTGCCTGACATTGTGCAATATGAACCTGGCAAATATGGAGCGGATTCCGGTCTGCAGGCGCGCATCTTCCAGGAACTGGAAATACTGGTGCCAGGCCTGCCGCATGGGCGTATGCGTATAGCTGATGTGGAGCTGGTCCGGTCTGGTTAATATGCCGTGCGCTACCGCGTAGCTAAATGAAAGCAGGATGTCATATCTTCTCAAGTCAAATTGTTCGATGGCGAATGGCAGCAAGAAAATGTAGTTGCGGTAGTTCGTGTGCGCGAAAGGCAGGCGGTCGACAAACGAAGTGAAGATTTGCTTCTGTGAAATTATTGATTCGGTAAATACGGAAGGGAGGTATACCAGTGAGTAGACTGGAGCATCTGGGAACACCTCGAGAGATGCCTCCAGGACTTCGCTCAGCGCCGCCATTGACGACCAGGGAATCGACCACTATTGCCAGGTTTAATTTCATGGCGCAAAACTCTCGAACACCCGCCAGACCTCCTGGGCTGTGCGATCCCAGGAAAATAAACTGGAACGTTCCAGGCCTCTTTTTTTGAGCTCCTTGCGTAAGTTCGGGTCACACAGGATGGATTCTATCGCTTGAGCGATCGAATCGACATTATGCGGATCGAAAAACAGTGCACTCTCGGCTGCCACCTCCGGCAGCGCGCCGCTGTTTGCGGCTATGACCGGAGTTCCACACGCCATCGCTTCTAAAACGGAGAGTCCGAATCCTTCATAAAGGGAAGGCAAGATATAAGCCTGTGCGGCTGAATACAATCCCGGCAAATCCTTTTCGTCAACGTAGCCCAACCAGCGCACATTCTCTACAGGTAGGGAAGTATCAATCTCTTTGAACACGCGGTATTTCCCGCCTGCGATCACCAGGGTTTTGTCTTTTAATTTGGATGAAATTCTCTTCCAGGCATCCAGCAGGCGTTCAATGTTCTTGCGCGGTTCGAGGGAAGCAACCAGCAGTAGAAAATCGCCGATCAGGTCAAACCGCTGGCGAATTCTCGAAATTTCCGCCTCAGGCTGCGAACAGAAATGAAGCGGGTCAACTCCCTCGGGGATGCAATGGATCATTTCGGACTGCAGCCCAAAATATTCCATGATTCTCGTTTTCGTAAAATTGGACATGGTGATGACAGCTTTCACCGATCTAATTAGTCGCGGCAGCAGAAACCGGTGCCATAAGGCATATTCCTGGCTAAACCATTCTGGGTGGTCTATCACACTCAAATCATGCAGACTCAATACCTGGTTGTGAAAGTTTATTGGACCAGTATTGGCAGGCGACCAGAGGGATTCACCCGGCTCAATTAATCTCGGCAGGATAAATTGCTCCCAGAAGTGCCCCCTGATTCCAGAATAAGGATGTCCGGGTATAACCAGGCGGGCATTTGATTGTAGTCGACTTGAAACTTCGTGTGCGTATCGCTCTACTCCGGTCACTTGCCTGGTTTGAAACCGCCCATTGACTACCACGCCCTTTTTCATTGGTGAATTATAACCAATCCTGAATGTTGGATTAGGAAAGGCAGCCTGAAATTGACAAATAGTATCGGTAAAGATATATTTACATGGGATAATGTTCAGGAAATAGATGGCAAAGTGGCTGGAACCAAACCTCACGCAACCTCCTTTCCTTCCAAATGAGGTCAGGGTAACCGGGGAAGAGAAATCCTTAACCCCGGTTATTTCTTTTTTGGCTTCGATTCTTGCGCGGGTATCATTGGGAGCAGCTGTATTCTTTTTTTCGTTTAGATTCCGGTTCGTGCTGTTTGAATTGACCATCCCGGATATTTACTCGGATTACACCAATGGTCTGGTTTTCATCGCCGATATTTTCATCTGCTCCACCCTACTTTTTTGGATGGTAGACCTGGTTTCCCGTCCGCGCAAACTTTCCCTGGCGCCATTGGCGATCTCAATTCCCCTGCTTGGTCTCCTGGTGGTAAGCCTGGTAAGTGTCTTCGGGTCGAGTGTCCCGAAAATTTCCTCATATCATTTCTTGAGGATGCTGATACTTTCCATTTTCTTTCTCTATTTGTTGAATGAATTTCATGACCTGAAAGTAATCCTGGTTCCAGTAGCAGCCAGCACCGTCATTCAGTCGATCATCGCAATCATCCAGGTCTTGAAGCAAAAATCAATTGGATTGGGATTGTTGGGCGAATATTCATTGGATCCCGCCTGGAGTGGGATCAGCATTGTCTATGCCCAGGGAGTGCGCACACTGAGGGCATACGGGTTGAGCGACCACCCCAACATTCTCGGGGGATGCCTGGCTTTTTCCCTGGTGCTTTTGGTTTCCTGGCAAATACTGAAGAAAAGGGAAACTGAAGCGTTAAATATCGCCATAATTTTTATGGGTCTGGTAGGGTTGCTGCTCACTTTCTCACGATCTGCCTGGCTGGCATTCGTCTCAGGCATGGGCGGGGTAAGCCTGATTTTGATACTTACCCGGCGCTTTCGTGGGATATTCAAATTAGTGAACCTCGGCCTGGCTTCGCTGGTCGTGCTTCTCCCTTTTGTAGTTTATTATGCACCATTGCTTGGGGTCCGCCTGAACCAGGCGAATGCATTTCAAGAAGTCGAAAATGAGACCCGGGCCATAGAAGAGAGAGCTGCGCTGACGGC
>CAVOSB010000014.1:0-23148 GCA_963698765.1 uncultured Chloroflexia bacterium | reverse complement strand
ACTTCAAACCAGCAAGGTCTTCAATGGTCTGGGCTTCGCTGTCGCGCGGCACCAGGAACTGCGCCCAGTAGACCGGGAAGCCGAAGCGCACGGCCTTGAAGGCCACGTCCACACCGCACAGCTGGTTGGCCAGGGCATAACCCAGCCCTGGGATGAAGCCCATCGTGTCGGTCGGCGAGGCGCACATCTCTTCGATAGTGGCGGCGTACGAAGTCGGCACGACCACTTCGAAATTCAGTCCGGTGGCCTCTTTCAACGCGTCCGCCATGACCTGCCCGCCGGAAGTGATCACACCCGCCTCGACCGAGGGGACGAACAGCACTTTGATCGGGTGTTCTTCTGAGCCGATTTCCGGTTCGGGAACAGCTGTTGGCTCAAGGGTAGCAGTTGGCTCGGGGGGCTTGGTTGGCTCGGGCGGCTTGGTTGGTTCAGGAGCCTTGGTAGGCGCAGCGGTAGGCGCGGGGAGCTGTGTGGCTGCAGGAGCACAGGCTGCCAGGAACAAAGCAGCAATCATAATAGCCGCAAGGACTGGGAACAATTTCTTCAAATTCATGGTAAATTCTCCTCCAGGTAGAATTGTTTTATGAAAGTTTGTCTGGGTTCAGTTACAGGGGAATTGATTGAGTTTGGATCGTGGCGCTGACCTCCTCTCGATATTTCAAGTCGTAATATGGAACTCCGGAATTATACCTTCAATTCGCGGGATTACCAAAGCATTGGGGCTCAATGCGCTGGTGACATGGTGAGATTCTGCTCGCTCAGGATCAAATTCAGCTGCTCATTCAATCGTACCAGTGTCTCGGTCACATCTGCACCCCCGGCGATCGCAGCCAGCGCCTCGCTCACCAGCTCCCTGGTATTTTCATAACCCGGGACATTCGGCTCAAATTTGCCGTACGGCAGCAGCTTGAAAACCGATTCATTAGCGGGGTTGCTGGTAAAAAATTTCTTCATCCCCTCTCCGGTGCTCTGCCTTACAGGGTAATAATCGCTGGAGGAAGCCCATTCCACCTGTGCTGCAATCCCGCTGAAGTACTTCATGAATAACCAGGCTGCCAGCTCGCCCTCCGGGGTGGTCTTCAACAGGCTCAGGCTCGGGCCGTAAACATTCTGAACTGGTAGTTCTGTGCTGTGTGGGATCGCCGCCACGTTCCATTTGAAGCGGGCTCCTTCGTCTACGACTTCCTCGTAGAAGGGCAAACCGGTGCTGGTGCCGATAGCAAACAGCAGCCTGCCGGCTCCAAAATCATCCTGGTCGCCGTAGCTTTCATTCACCAGCTGGGCGCAGCCGCTCAAAAACAATCCCTGCAGGAATTGCATGGCTTCCACCACCTCCGGGCTGTCGTAGCTGTAGCGCTGATTCCGGACATCGAACACATCTCCACCGAATGCGAAGCTCCAGCTGGCGAAGCGCGAGGCACTCAGGCTCAGCTCGTAACCCATCGCGCTGCCCGACCCCGCCTTGCTGAACGGGTGATCCACCGCCGCACAGGCCGCAGCTCTGAATTGTTCGGGTGTCATCGGTGGGCCTTCGAAGTCGATCAGATCAGCTTCTTTCAGCTCTGCCAGCCAGTCTGCATTGAAGTACAGCACATCCATGGCCCGGTATGCCGGGATGCCCAGGCGGGCATACCCATAAGCCGGGATGGCGTCCTGAGACCAGATGCTGGCGAAGAAATCACCTTGCTCGGTTGCTGAAAATCCCCAGGCGGGATCACTGACCAGTGAATTCAGATCTACCACGGCCTGCGCCTGCCAGTACACGATGGCGTGATCCTGGTAAGCCAGGACAAGTTGCGGCGACTCAGGAGTATTCAATACCTGGGCTGTTTCATCAAACAGCTCTCTGGTATCACCCTGGTATTCAGCTTTGACAGTGATGCCCCATTCATTCGTGCGGTTAAACTGCCTGACGATCTCCTGTAGAGCATCCTCCCGCGCGTAGGTCAGTGGGTGCCAAAAATAAACAATCTGCCCGCCGGGATCAAGGCTGCCCCAATCTACCGCTGGCGTGGGGCTGGCTGTAGGAGCGACTGCCTTCGTTTGCGTGGGAGGACTGGTCGGGCTGGCCGCTCGCAAGCTTGGAGCGAGCGTGACTGGCAGACTGGTTTGAGATGGCAGGCTCCTGGTAATCAACGGTTCCGCGACTACCACTTCGATGCCTTTTGGCCTGCAGGCAGCCAGGGCCGTTGCAGCGAAGAACACCCCCATAAAAGAAATGGCTGTCACCCTGAAATGATTCGAAAAGTGCTTCATTCCTTTATTTGACCTTGACCTCACAGGTTAAGGAAAACCCTGGCCAAGTACGCCAGGCCATGCAAAGTACGCAGGACTTTGACTGGCCTGTGAGGTCTAAGATTAATTATTGACAGGACATTGCTACACATTATATTTCATCTTCACTTTACCAGGGATCGGATCGGCTATAAGTAATGATAAACTTAATCCCTCATGATTTGTCATTGCGAGGAACGTTTTTTGGGACGAAGCAATCTCCACTCGTGTCATTGCGAGCAACGTTCGTTGGGACGAAGCACTCCCCACTCGTGTCATTGCGAGGAACGTTCGTTGTGACGAAGCAATCCCTGCTATTTTGGATCGTGGTATCCATTTTACTTCTGGCAGCCTGCAGCAGTGGCAGCACCAGCATACCGGCAACCGGCACTTCCATCGCCGGGCAGGCCTCACTGACCCCCGGAACAGCTCTACCCGTCTCCCGAACACCAACCCAACCAACACACACTCCCACACCCCAGGAGACACTGGACCTGACCGATGAGGACCTGCGTGGCACCGTGATCCATTTCTATCACGCCTGGAGCGGAGAAAGCGGAAAAGTGATCAGGCAGCTGGTCGACGAATTTAACCTGAGCAATCGTTGGGGGATCGTGGTCGTACCGGTCATGCACAGTAGTTACGATGAGCTGAATGAGGAACTCGATATCTCGCTGGCACAGCGTAACCCACCAGACCTGGTTGCGACTTTCCTGCACCAGGCCCTGTCCTGGAATTTGGTAGGCGGGTTGGTCGAGCTGGATCGCTATGTCAACGATCCCAACTGGGGCATGAGCTCCGATGAGCAGGCCGATTTCTACCCCGTGTTTTGGGAGCAGGATATCCTGGCTGAAAAGCGCCTGGGCATTCCCGCGCAGCGCTCCGGGCAGATGCTCTATTACAATCGCTCCTGGGCGGAAGAGCTCGGGTTCGATTCCCAGCCTTCGAATACGGAAGCATTTGCCGAACAGGCCTGTGCGTCGCTTGAGGCAGTCCGTGCAGATGAGGATCCAGCAAATGATAACCTGGGGGGTTGGATCATCGCCGACGGCGACCGTCCGGATTATTCCGCTATGCTGGCCTGGATAAAGTCTTTCGGTGGGAAAATATTTCAGACATCTGCCAACCCATCTTCAGCCCGCAGCCCGTATCGTTTCGATACTTCACAGGTTGAGGATGCCTTCACCTACATGCGGGGGCTTTACGATGACGGCTGCGCTCGCTTCGCAGCAAAATCTTACCCCGAGGGCCGAATTTGCAGCCCGCGGCGGCCTCTTTTTCTACTGGCAGCATCATGGGCATTCCATCGCAAGAGGCAGCCTTCACCCAGGCCGGCAGCCAGGATGAGTGGACCGTAATTCCCGTTCCCGCTGCCGATGCTCAGCCTGCCATCAGTGTTTATGGACCATCCTTTTTACTACTGCCCTCTTCCCCCGAACAGCAGCTGGCTGCCTGGGTCTTTACGAAGTGGCTCCTCTCCCCGGAGAACCAGGCGCGCCTGGTACAGGAGACCAGCGCCTTTCCTTTGCGTCGTTCTGTTCTCGAACACCTCTCTACTTTCCAGCGCCTCAACCCGCAGTGGACCGCTGCGGTCGACTTGCTCACATCGGCCAGATCAGAACCCGTCTTGCAGTCCTGGGATACGGTGCGTTGGGCTTTGAGCGACGCCTCTACCCAGCTCTTTCGCTCCTACTTCACCATCGACCAGGTTCCAAACTTACTGAGCCTGCTCGACCGGACTGCAGCCGAGCTGCACACGGGTCCAGACCTGGATGAAGTCTTCGCCACGCCTGAGCCAGCTACTTTTAACCCCAACACCCTGAAGTTTTAATTAAAATTTGAGTTCTGATCAGCAGGATTGGCCTCCAGGCCTTCCAGCTCCGGCTCCGCCGTGCTTTCCGCCACCCCTATATCCACCTTGTCTTCCATGCGAATCTGCCCGCGCAGGAATGCCCCCTCTTCGGTTGCAAATGCCGCCGTCACCACATCACCCCATACCCGCCCGGTAGCCCGGATTTCCACCTTCTGGGCGGTAATGTCACCGCGCACCGCACCAGCAATGATCACGATGTTGGCCTTCAAATGCGGGCAGGTGACGCTGCCCGCTGCCGCCGACCACCAGCAGGCCGCGCAGGGCAATTTCGCCTTCAAAAACCCCTTCTATCCGCACGCCGCCGCTGCCGCTCAGGCTGCCTTTCCAGGTGATCCCCGGGCCGAGCACCGATGTGACTCGCTCCGCTGGTGCCGGGGGCGCAGCCGGCGCATTCTCTTCTCGCTTACGAAACATATCTAATCGACGAATCCCTTCAGGTATTCTGCTTTCAGATCGGTTCAGATCCCCTGTTCTCGTTTACATTTTCTTCGCTGAAATGCACTAGCTATCCACCGGTTCCATAATACCCAGGATATTGTACCCGGAATTGACATACAGCACATGCCCGGTGGTCTTAGCCGCCATGTCAGAGCACAGGAAAACTGCCGCCGAGCCGACGTCTTCGATGGTCACATTCTCATGCAGCGGTGCGATCTCGCCAAACTTGCGGTACAGCGTTTTGAATCCCTCCACCCCGGCTGCCGAGAGTGTGCGCACAGGTCCTGCCGAAATAGCGTTCACTCGCACGTTCTGCGGGCCGAAATCGTAAGCCATATAGCGCACCGAAGCTTCCAGGGCAGCCTTGGCGACCCCCATCACGTTGTAGTTCGGTGACACTTTCTCGGCGCCGTAGTAGGTCATGGTCAACAGGGCTCCGCCTGGACGTAAGATGGGCTGAAAAGCACGCGCCAGGGCCGTGAAAGAATACACGCTGATATCCAGCGCCACGTGAAAGCTCTCCCGGCTGGTGTTGTAATACGCGCCGGTCAGTGCCTCCCTTCCTGCAAATGCAATGCAGTGCACCAGGATGTCGATCTCGCCAAATTCAGCCCGGGCACTCTCGGCTGCTTTCTCAATCTGTTCATCCTGGGAAACATCACACGATTCCACCCAGCTCACCCCCAGCGATTTAGCCAGTGGCTTAACTCGCCGCTCCAGCTTCTCACCGGCGTAACTCATCCCCAGTCGTGCCCCTTGTTGGTGCAGCGCCTGGCAGATCCCCCAGGCGATCGAGCGTTCGTTTGCCACTCCAAAGACCAGTGCTGTTTTACCCTCTAATAAACCCATGACTGCCTCCGAATCGGAATATTGGGAGCGATTTTATCATAACTGCGTTGAACTCCTTATCCGCTTTCCAAAGTACGCGGATTGTGGCATACTCACAGGTGTGAGGCACGCATGAACCCGGATTATTCCACCTATCTTTCCCCTTTCAGCTGGCGCTACGGCAGCCATGAGATGCGGCGCATCTGGAGTGAAGAACACAAGCGTGAACTATGGCGCTTCCTTTGGGTGCTCCTGGCCGAAACACAGGCTGAATTCGGGCTCGTCCGGCCAGACCAGGTGGCGGATTTGCAGCGCAATTCACAGGCTGTCGATATGCCGCGCGCCCTGGAAATCGAAGCCGAAATTCACCACGACCTGATGGCAGAGCTGAAAACCTTTGCGGAACAGTCTCCCCTGGGTGGTAGCATCCTTCACCTGGGTGCCACCTCCACCGACATTGAAGATAATGCCGACGTCCTGCGCATCCGGGCCTCGCTGGAACTTCTGTTGGAAAGACTGTCTGCACTGCTGGTGGATTTTGCTGGCAAGATCGAAACCTGGGCCGAAACTCCGCTGATCGCCTTCACACACCTGCAGCCGGCCGAACCCTCCACGCTCGGGTACCGCCTTGCGGGGTACGCCCAGGACCTGTTCATGGATTGGGAAGAGCTTACGCGTCTGCGAGCAGGATTACGCGGCAAGGGTTTCAGAGGCGCGGTGGGGACTGGTGCCTCATACGCCGAGTTGCTGGGAACGGAAAACCTGGAGCGTTTCGAGAGCCGGCTGTCTGAACGGCTCGACCTGCCATTCTTCCACGTTGCGACGCAGGTCTACCCGCGCAAGCAGGATTTTCTACTGGCCAGCGCCCTGGCCGGGTTGGGTGGTTCGCTGTATAAATTTGCCTTCGACCTGCGCCTGCTCCAATCGCCCCCGCTCGGCGAGCTTGGTGAACCATTCAGGACACATCAGGTAGGGTCTTCTGCCATGCCTTTCAAACGCAACCCGGTACAGGCCGAGAAGCTAGATTCGCTGGGTCGCTTGCTGGCTCAAATGCCGCGCCTGGCATGGGATAACGCCGCTCATTCTCTGCTCGAGCGCACACTGGATGATTCCGCCAACCGCCGCATTCTCTTGCCGGAAGCCTTCCTGGCCGCCGACGAGATGCTGGTGGTAGCCGTGCGCATCATGAAAGGCTTGCGGGTGAACCAGGCTGCCATGCAGCGCAACCTGTCAATCTACGGTCCCTTCGCCGCCCTCGAGCGCCTGCTGGTGCGCTTAGGTAAAGCCGGCGCCGACCGCCAGGAATTTCATGAGCGCCTGCGGGTGCATGCCATGGCTGCCTGGCAGGCTGTCCAACAGGGTGAACCCAATCCGTTGGCTGGGTTGATCTCCAGTGACACCGAGATTAGCAGCTACCTTAGTGCGGAAGAACTAAAGGATTACCGGATTCCACACAGTACGTCGGTGACGCTCCCCGGCGGGCGCGGGAGTTCGCCAGAATACTGCGGCAAAATACTGGCGACTAATCCCCTTCCCCACCCCCTCCCCCGAAGGTAGCTACCAGGCCATTGAGCAGCTCCTCACTCTCCGTGGCTGACAGCCTGGCTTCCGGGTGCATCATCGTGAAATAGAACGGCGGCATCTCCCCCTCCTGGTATAACGCTGCCGCCTCTTCGCTTTCGTTCTCCCCGCGCCCCCACTCCGAGACATTAAAACTTGCCCTTCCCTCCGCGACATCATTTGCCACCAGCCAGGAAACTGGTGGGATGTTGCTGTACCAGGGCCACACCGTCTCGTTGCTGTGGCAGTCGCCGCAAACCCGCATGAACAGCTCACGCGTGCGCGAGCTGTCCCAGTTCGGCTCACCTGTTACCGGCGGATTGGTGTGATCCTTTCCAATGGGGAGAACCTGCATCACCAGGAAGACAGCAATGCACACCCCGATGGCGAGTAAGACAATCCACAAAATTCTTTTCATTTTTTTCCTTTATTTGATACCAACTGTCATTCCGAGGACTTCGTGCAGCTTATTATAATATTAGCTCCCCGAATTTGCACAGCGCCTGGTAATACGGCAGGATGCTGGGAATATAGTGCCTCTCTTCTGCTGAATGCGGGCCGACGCCCGACTGTCCCCAAACCACTCCCTGCCCACCGGGACTGAAGCGTGCGCTCGTTCCCGCCAGCTTGCGGCCAATGACTGGCTGTTGCCCGCTCACCTGGCGCACCGCCTCGACTAATTTGACCAGGCTTGGATTATCGGGATTGCACGCCACACCGTTCTCACGTACGCTGGTGCGCAGCTCGAGCCCTTGCACCTGGCACCAGGATTTCAGCTCATCTTCCAGCAGTGCCATGTCATCCTGCGGGATTGGCCTGACCTCCACTCCCAGGTTGCCGAAATCAGGAGTGATATTATATATTCCCGGTGTGCCGACCTGGATGAAGGGGAAACTTACTTGGGATTGCCAGCCGTCGGGGCTGTGCAGCCTCAGCCGCCTTTCCAGGAGCTCCTTCAGGCTGGAGCGTGCAGAAATCAGCCGCTCGCTAAGGTCCGCAGATGCTCCTCCCGTGCCCGAATGTCTGCGAGTACCCCTGGCGATGATTTCGAAGCGCATGACTCCCCGGTTTTGAGTGCAAATCTCACCCCACAATTCATCTCCACGTTCGCCAGTGCGTTCTCCGGCAATGAATAGGCCAGGGCTGGAAGTCTGTCGCGTTGTTTCGCGTTTGTGTTCTTCCATCCAGGTTAATACATGCGGTGTGCCGTAGGGTTCAGTTTCGCCGTTCTCTTCATTCCCCACCAGCAGCAGGTTTATCGATGGGTAAGACCCGCCCTTCTGCCGGACATCCTTCATCCAGACAAGATATGTGGCGACCACGGTTTTCATATCGGCGGCTCCTCGCCCCCACAGGTAATCGCCCTCTACACGCGGCTCAAACTGCGAGTCATCTGGCTCGGGAGACACCACGTCAAAGTGCCCGCCTAATGTCACCGTCGGGTACTGATCGAGTTTACCGGTACCATCTTCTCCGGGTGGAAAACCGATCCACAGCGCCGGATATTTATTTCGATCGAAGTAGTGCACCGGTAGATCGTGATCGTGTGTGTAATCGTAGATAAAAGCCGCAGCACGACGCACTTCATCCAGGCGCTCTTGGTCTCCAACTGTGACGGTTGGAATGCGGATGAGAGCCTGCGCCAGTGATACAATCTCACTGGTCTTATCCGCGTGGACGGGTTCGATCATTCCAGCGTTGACGGCGAGTGCTTCTCGAAAACGGATGGGAGATTGGGGATCCAGATGGGCTGCCTGGCGTGCCTGCTGCATTAATTCGCCTAACCGTGCGGTGTCGCTGTCTGCGCTGCTCGAGCTTGAATAGCTGCTGGCAATCTCCTCCGCAGCATCGATTACATGCGCCTGGCGCTGCTTTGCCAGGAACCTCAGCATCTCCAGGGGCACTACATCGCTCCCTTCCAGTGTATCGCGAATTTGACTGCGCAGTTTTTCGGCGGTATTTAATCCTCCACCGGCCATTTCGAACAGCGGCTCCAGGTCGTCTCTCAGATCGAGTGCCACTGCGATCGGCTTCACCTGTTCCAGAGTCCAACCCAAGAACTCGCGCATCGCAACTGGTTTTCCTGTCAAAGGATTTTGGATTTCTGCTCTCAATCCCGAGTGCGCGGCGCTTTCTTCGTTGCGTCGCGCCCGCGCCAGGTCTTCCCGGTCGTAACGGAAAGACCGCGCAAATTCAGGATCTCCATAAATCTGGATCAATAACAGGTGCTTGAAGGATAAATTGGCGATGTCAACATCCAGTGGATGCCCACCGTCATCGGTTCGAACCTCGACCCGGGCCATCGGCAGGTTGATGCGCGCCATCAAGTTCTGAATCTCAATCTGGCGGGCCATCTCTTCTACTGTCTTCGCGTCACCAGCAGATAACAACCCGCGTGCATACAAATCGTTCAACTGGTCGCTGGTAAAGTCGATCAGTCGCTCCACCGGCTCAGCAAATGAACGCGCTCGCACTGGAGTCCAGTTGTTATTTCCGAAGCGCACGCCGCTTCTCGCCAGTTCGTAAGACAGCTGCAGGTAGTCCTGGTAAGAACGATACAGGTTGGGCAAGTCGAGCGCTATGGGGTTGGGGAAAATCAGGTTGCGTACGCTGTCAGACTCTGTCAGGCGGACAGCCGGTCCCCTCTCTCCCATCTGGGCTTGCAGAGGGGTAGATGCGCTGGTGGCGATGAATACGGAACAAAACGCTCGCATCAAGCGTGTGGCAAGGATATAGAATTCGCTCTTATATTCATCCAGGTGCCGGTCGCCGCGTTCGGTAGCCGGGAGCTGCAGGTAATCCCAGGCAAACAATGGATCCGGGAGTGAAAGGTTGCTGTGCGTTCCCGCCGTAGCCAGGGAATCACCGTACAAATCAACGCAGCGCTCCAGGTAGCGGCGCTTGGCAAGATGCCAGGAGTCAGGGATCCAATCGTACCCAACAGGTGAAAGAAAGGGGAGGTTGCCGTGCCAGCCATACAGGTTCTTGCCTGAATTGCGTCCGGCCCGCTCCAGGGCGTTCAGCTGAATGGCTTCCATCAGTCTTCCTTCGTAAACGGCTGCCCGCGGTAAATAATAGGGACGCGTGGCCCATTCGATCATCCAATGGAATACTTCTAACTGGCTGAATTCGCGCAGACCGGTAGGCAGGCATTGGCTGCGCAAGTAATCCACAAAGGACTGCCGGCTGGAATTTGCACCAGTAGTGAGCAGGGGCTGCATATCCTCGTCCAAAAGATTCCACTCCAGCTCCAGGCCGCACAATCCTCCCTGTGGCCTGCCCTTCTGCGCTTCTTCTCGAGCCAGGCAGAACTTCTCAATGAGCTTACTCAGATTCATGCCAGGGTGTCCAGAGCTTCGCGCAGGCGGCAGGCAGCTCCGAGGGTTCGCTCGGGCGGCGTAGCATAAGAGAAGCGCACCCAATTGGCCGCAAATCGCGAGAAATACACTCCCGGCACCACGGCCAGCCCTTGCTCCTCCGACAGGTATCTCCCCAGTGGCTCGCTGTCTTGCCAACCGCGCAGCCCGAGCCAGTCACCTACGTCAATGAAAGCGTAGTAGCCTTTCCCCAGGATGAAGCGAAAACGGTTCTCTTTCAAGAACTTCGTCAAGACCAACCGGCTGGCATTGGTCGGTTCGATGATCGGCCGGCACGCCTCCGCGTAACCCATCTCGTAGGCTGCCATCGCTACAGCCAGCGAATAGAACGATGGAATCACCCCGTGTGAGGCGCGTGCGATGATAAAGCGTGTTACATCCTCATTAGCAATCAGGTGGCAATTGCGGATGTTAGATCCACCCAGGCTCTTGGTGATTCCATCCATGAAGATTAAACGCTGGCGTTCCCGAGGTTCGAATAATTCCAGGAAAGTGTTCAAATCCATGGGCTGTTCATCTGTGACATAATGGTACATCCAGTCCAGTATCACAAAAGCCGCACCACTTGCCAGCGCTGTTCTGGCCAGGTGGGCCTGCTCGTCGGGGGTCAGGGTGTTCCCGGTAGGATTGTCCGGAGAAGTGATCACCAGCCCGGCAATCTTACGACCCGATTTGGCAGCATAGCGAACGCACTCGCGCAGCCCATCTTCGTTGTACGCCCAGCCGGTCTCCGGCTGACCCGGTGCATACAGGACATTGGCTCCCACCCCGTACGGTCCCCAGTTATAAGAAATCCACGGCACCCGCGAGACCACCAGCACATCACCCTGCCGTCCGTACCCGAGGGCCAGTATCGCCTGGTAGGCTTTCACCAATGCATCTCGTCCACCGGCGGTGGCGACCACATTGGCTGGTCCAAAACCCGAACTCGAGTCGAGCTTCCAGTACTGCTCTATCACAGCCTGGCGGTACGCATCTGTGCCGAAGGGCATATCGTATCCGGTCCCCCGGTCGAGCTGCATCTGGGCTGCGCGCTCCAGTATGTCGCCTCGCACTCCCGGTAAGCTGGCTCCTCCATCTCCCTGGGAAGCATCGTAAGTCTCCATCTCAGGAAAACGCTCTCGGTACACACGCAAGCCCTTGTTGATTAAGAACATGCGTGAGGCTGGAATATCAGCCATGTAGGTTAAATGGTCGCTCACCGGCACAAGGTTGGTTTCTGGCACGGCGTAAATTGGCGTATCGGGCTGATTAAGACCGTTCATTTTGCCACATTCAGCAGCCCGTACTTCTCCACCATCTCCCTCGCCAGCTCTTTATCATCCTCCCACAATGAGCGAAACGGCGGGCGCACATAAGTCTGCTCCGCTGTCAGCAGCCCCATGTGTACCAGCGCCACTTTGCTGCGCGCCCGGTAATCCCCGTATGGCAGCCGGTATATGTACTCGTCGCAGAATCCCTGGACGCGGCTTTGCATGGCGACCGCCGCTTCGAAATCTTTTAACTGCACTGCACCCAGCATTTCCACCAGCAGCCTGACCGCAGTGGCGCAGAAACCCAGCAGTGCCCCTTGCGCGCCGAGCAGCAAGCTCTCCAGCATGAAATTGTCGTTGCCGCACAGCAAGGTGATCGGGTGGCTGGCCTTGCGTATCACGTCCCGGATGATTACGAATTGTTGCGGATCAAAGGAGGCGTTCTTTAACCCGATCACCTCCGGCAGCTCCAGGGCGGCAGCCAGCGGCTCCGGCTGGTAGTTGACGCCGCCGAAGATCGGACTCAGGTTGAATACGATTAACGGCAGTCCCGATGCATAGGCAATGCTCTTGTGATAATCCACCATCACGCGCGGGTCCAGCGGCGTGTTGATGAACGCCCCGGTCGGGAAGACCAGCAGGGCATCCGCCCCGGCCTCGCGTGCTTCTTTGGCATTGTTCATGGCGAAGCTCGTGCTTGGACCGCCAATCCCGGCCACAACGAAACACCGTCCAGCGCTCACCATCTTCGTGACGCGGATCACTTCGCTGCGCTCCTCGGCCGTCAGGTACGGACCTTCTCCGGTATCTACATTGACTGCCAGGCCGGATGCGCCCTGCGCAATCACCCATTCCAGGTAAGCCTGGTAGGCCGGATAGTCGATCGAATAATCTTCCCGCATCGGTACGATGACCGCCGGAATGATGCCTTCTAGATCTTTGTGAGTAATCACAGTTCAACTCCTTTCATACAAGAAAATGTATTGAAAATTGTTTTCGGGAACCTTATTCTCCCTGCTGTGCTTCGGCAATCAGCCTGCTCAGCCTGTCGTAGGCTGCCTTCGCCTCGGCAATTTTCGGACGCAGGTGGGTTTCAATTGATATGTACCCATCGTACCCATCCCGGATTAAAGCCTGAACCTGGCCTTGCCAATCGATCTCACCACGCGCGACGAATTCAGCACCGCCCTCCGCCGTCCGCCTGGCGTCCTTAAAATGCACGTGCTGGATCAGTCCGCGCAGGGCAGCATACCCGCCCGGAAAAGGCCTCTCACCGGCACAGAACGCATTTCCAGGATCCCAATTTACTCTCAGCGCCGGGTGATTCACCTGCTCTATCACCTGCCGTGTTCGCTCGCCTGTATCCGCCCAATAACCTTCTTCGGTCTCCACGGCCAGGATGATCCCGGCGCTGGCAGCTTTCTCGGCCGCCTCACCCAGTATGTCGATCACCGCCGTTGGTGGCGAACCAGGCTCTTTACCGGCCCGGTGGAATCCAAAGCAGATTATTATCCTGGCACCCAACGAGTTGGCAAGATCCAGGGTTTTCGGAAGGATCTCCTTGACATGTGTCTGGACAAGCCGCCTGGCTGATTCCCACCCCTCAAATGCCCCCTGGTCCAGGACCGTAAATGACCAGCGCACTGGGTCGACGGCTGGATACGGCATCTTGAACAAGCCGGGCGACAGTACCACCACCCTGGCGCCAAAATCATCGAGCATTAACCCCAGCTGCCTGACCTGGTAAGCTGTCAGCTGTGGCACTCGCTCTGCAAAGTACCCCCGCAGCTCGAATTCGTGTATACCCCACTCCGCCGCCAGCTCAATCGCCGACTCTGGATCGGCACTCAGTTCATCCGTCACAAGGCTGATTTTTATCATACGCATCAATCTGCCGTAGAAAATTCGAAATCCATGTCTTACTTTCGCCTGGCTGTCGATCCGCGCGCGATCAGCCGGTAAGGTAATACCACCTGCTCTGGCGGCGGTGTCAGCTGCCAGTTTAGCAAGTTTTGGGCAGCCATCGCACCCAGCTCGTACTTCGGTTCCTCCACGGTGGTCAGGTCCAATACCTCCGCATAACGGATATTGTCCACTCCGGCGACCGAGACATCCTGTGGGACCCTTACGCCGGCTTGCTGTAGAACCCTTAATATCCCTACCGCCGAGTCGTCATTGAAGGCGATGATCGCCTCTGGCAGCCCATCATTCAATACTGTTAATGCCGAAGCCCTCCCGTCCTGGTAGTCGAATTTCCCTGGATAGGTGAGTGATCTTAACCCGGCTTCCTGCATGGCGTCCAGGTAGCCTTGCAGGCGCATCTGGCTGGTGGAGAAATCGGTCGGGCCATCTACGTATGCAATCTTCGTGTGACCCAGCTCGACCAGGTAGCGGGTCAGGTCGTGCAGCTCGGCCTTATGATCCACGGTGATCGACGGAATGTCTTCAAAACGGCGGTCTCCAATCGAGACGATCGGCAGCCCCTGCTCAAAAGTCTCCTTCACAGCCCTGCACAGGGTCTTTTCTTCTGGTGAGTTGGTGAACATTCCGCCCGCAAATATTACGCCTGCACATTTATACTCGCGCAGCATCTTCAAATAGGCCAGCTCTACAGATAGGTGCCGGTCCGCACTGCAAACGATAGTCAGGTAGTCTCGAGCGCGGGCAGTGTCTTCGATCCCCCTGCAGATCTCGGAAAAATACAGGTCGGTGATGCTTCCAATGATCGCACCGAGAATATGGCTGCTCTTCGTCACCAGGGCACGCGCCAGGGCGTTGGGGGTGTAGCCTGATCTGCTGGCGGCCTCCACCACCCGCTGGCGTGTCTCATCCGATACCGGGTATAGTGAGCCGCTCAACACTCGCGAAGCAGTCGCCAGGGAAACTCCTGCAGCCTGAGCGACATCAGCGAGCGTAACAGGCACATCGACCTCCTCGATCCAGTTCCTCCCATAAACAGCGGAAGGTGGTCTTGATCGACAATCAGGGAAAGCACAACCAGGATTTTAGTAAACGCTTTCTTTTCAGATTAGCCCATCAATTTTAGCACCATCTATTTCAGATTTCAATCCAAATGCGCAGATTTTTTTCGAATTTTCCCCCTGAATATTACATTTCTCCTGGTATTTATGTGCAAATCGTCCCCCGATTGGGTATTGCAGAAGTAAGCGCTTTCTTGTATAATTTACTTGTCTATCCGGGAAAAGCCTTTTAGCACTGCTGTCCTCATCATCCTCAGGCTTCTCCCGGATGCATTTTTTTAACAAAAAGACTTCCGAATTCTTGAAGAATTCGGAAGTCTTTTCTTTATTGTTCACTCAAAAGTGACAGCCACCGTCATCCCCCAACGCAAGCGAGGATCAAACTCATTCAGCAGGATCCTTACCGTATATGTGATATCGCCGCGCTTTTCCTCATATACCGATGCGATTTCTTCCACCACACCGTTCAGCGTGACTTCGGGCAGCGCATCAGCCACCACGCTGGCATTCTGGTCCTCGCTGATCTCAACCACCTCCAGCTCGGTCAGGTCATCCGTCTCTACATACATCTGGGAAAAATCCGCCAGCCTCATTACCGGCGTCCCTGGAGCGATTGTCTGTCCCACCACCAGGTTTTGCTCGACCACTGTCCCGTCGATAGTCGCCACCAGATCCAAATTATCCAGTGCCGCCTCAGCCGAAGCAATGGTAGCCTCTGCTGCCGCCACGCGCGCCTCTGCCGCTGCCAGCTGGTCGGCGTCCGGACCTGCTTCCAGGTCCTGTGAGTCCTGGATAGCCTTATCCAGGCTGGTCTCCGCCTGGTTCAATGCAGTCTCCAATTCCAACCGGCGCACCGCTGAGTTGTAATCACTTTGCGCTGCGTCCAGGTCGTCTTTGCGCGTCTCGCGCACGGGATCGCTGCTGGAGCGGAACTTGACCACTTCGAATGCTGTCCTGGCTGCGTCCAGGGCCTCTTTCATCGTCACCACCGCTTCCCTGGCGGTCAGCCCTTTCTGGGTGGTGGGCACGGTGTAGTTATCCAGGGCATACTGCGCATCGCGCACTGCCCGGTTGGCTGCTGATATCGCCTTCGCCGCATCCGATCTGGCTACATCCACCAGGTCAAATAGCATCTGTTGGGCTTGCTGGGCAGCCAGCAGCTCGGCACGCGCATTCGCTATCCTGGCTTCGATCTCCTCCCGGTTGCCTATCCGGGCCACGACCTCGCCCGCCGTCACATCGTCGCCTTCTTCCACCAGGATCTCTGAAACCTGCCCGCTGGTGAAAAACGACAGGTACACATCGTCGCGCGGCACGATTCGCCCCTCCGAGACAATCTGCGTATCGGCCAGAACCGTTGGAATTGGAGTGGCTTCGGCTCCTGGATCGCCAGTCGCCTGCCCGCAGGCAGTCGCAAACAGCAGAGCGAAAATGATCCACAAGGACAGGACAGTGATTTTTTGTTTCATGATTGCACCTCTTGATACATAGTTTTTTGTTTATCCAATTTTCTGGCAAGCGCAGAAAAAGATTACTGGTAAATCAGGCTCTGGCGTACGCTGACGCGCGTGGCACCGCGCGCCGGCAGCCAGCTGGCCAGGATCGACAGCACCGTGATGATCGCCAGCCACATCAGTGCCCCGGTCGGAGTATAGTGGTAAATATACTCTTGCTTAAAAGCTGCACTCAGGGAGGTCATCATTAACCGGCCCGCTGGTTGGGAAAGCGGTAGGGCGATCAGCCAGCTCAGCCAGCCCAGGATCAGGCCCTCCCCGATAAACAGGCGTGCCACCGTCCAGTTGCTTGCCCCGATCGCCCTCATCACTCCGATTTCGCGCGTGCGCTCCATCACACTCAGCGAGATCGTGCCGCTCAAGGCAATGCTGCCCACGATGGCGATGATCAGCGCCATGATACCCGCCAGCACAACAATGAAATTAAACTGGTTGATGATTGCCCGGGCAATCTGGACAGTCGCCTCCCCCCAAATCCACCGAAAATCCCGCGCACAGGGCTCATCTTGACGTTGTTCTGGTCAAAATACGCACGCAGCGCCTTGGCAATCTCAATTTGGGCGTCAGGATCCTGGTTGTGGGTGTTGAGCCACACCGACTGCACCCTCCGGGATGGTTCAGGTCGTCCAGGAGAATATCACGTGACACAATTGCAGAAGTTGTGATAATCGGATCGAATACCAATCCCACTACCTGCCAGTCTCGCTGGTTGAATTCAGCGTATTTGATTGTCACCCAATCTCCCACTCCCACGCCCACATCTTCAGCCAGCTTGGTATTCAAGACAACGGCATAAGTGTCCTTAGGATCAAGCCAGCGGCCGCCGCGCAGCTGGTAGCCGTACATGATCGTCGGCAGCGGAATGCCGAATAATTGCGCAGTTTCGTCATCTTCAGTTTCAGGCTGCCCGGCCTTACGGATGTTGGCAGAAGCAAATTCCCAGGATTCAACTTCGCTGACTTCTGGATGTTTTAACGCCAGCTGTTCGATGTGATCGATGCGCTCTGGTTGGTCGAAAACCATGGTGATGTCACCACCCAGGATTTTGAACATCATATCATTGACCGTATATGCCGCTGAATCGCGAATGCTCATCACCATCATAAAGATCAATCCACTGAGCACCAGCACGATTTGCGTCAGGATGATGCGACCCTTGTTGCGGAAGGTGTTGCTGACCGTCAGCAGGAACAGGCGCGAGATATGCTGCAGCCGGGCACCTATCCGCTCAATCATGCCAGGCCTGGTACTCAACCCATAGGTGGTGATCGCTTCGCGCACCGTGATGCGGGCGCCTCTCAGGACAGGGATCACCGATGCCACCATCGGCGCCAGCAGGCAGATGATCACCATGGCGATTACCGCCTGAATGGAAATATCAAACCCCCCGATGTCCGCGCCAAAGCTCCCTATCAGCCAGTTTGCGATAGACCAGCCCCCGAGTATCCCCACCGGTAATGCCAACAGCAGTGCCAGCACGCCGTACAGGAAAACTGTCGTGAGAAACAGGCGCAGGATCTTTCCAGTCGGGCTCCCACTGCCTTCATCACACCCACCTGGTCGACCTGCCGTACGATGATGGCATTAATCGTGTTATACACCAGCAGCAGCCCGAGTAGCAGGGCCAACACCGCCATCACCCCCAGCATGAAGAACAGCCCATCCATCTGGTCCTGGAAAAAGTGCTTGTGTGGATCGGTGATCTGCCGGAGGTCCTTGCCTTGCTGTTCCAGCTTGTCCTGCAGCCGGCTTGCCAGCTCTGTGACCGCCGGTTCGTCCCATTCTGCCGCCGAGATCTTAATTGGGAGTAATCGCTATCGCCCACCAGCCTCTCATAATACAACGGGTCGGCGTAGAACTGGGCGGTCCCGCCAAAATACGCCGGCTGGGAAAGCGGGTTATATACCTCACCGCCTATCCCCACCTGCATCTCACGGTCATTCACCTTGATATAGACTTTCCCCGCCCTGGGGTATGTGGAAGAGTCCTCCGACCCCTGCTCGACCGACATGACTTTATCATGAGGCCAGGGACCTTTCACCAGCTCCAGTTTGGTCAGCTGCTGATCGTCATAATCGGCGCGCGCCGTCAACCCCCCTGCTTCCACTCGTCTTCCTTATGCAGCTTCCATTCCAGGATGGTGTTGCTAAATCCTTCGATAACCGCCACCCCTTCGTCGTTTTAATACTTCCATCTCCAACTCGGTGACCGGCGGGTCGACGAAGATATTAATCATCGCCGGGTTTCCCTCTGGTCCAATATCCTCCATCCCCGGGATCACCAGGTTGCGCACGCTGATGATCATCCCGATTGCGGCCGCCCCGATGCCGATGATCAGCACCACCTGCAGGGTGCGTCCTTTGTTGCCCCCACAGATCGCGAAAAATCTTAGCCCACAAAACACCCATATTCAGCGCCTCTTTAGTAACCGGTCCACTGTGCCCCGCCGACGAACTCGTCACGCGTGATGCGCCCGTCGATGATCTCGACGATGCGCGGCACCCGCCGGGCCAGCTCCTTATCGTGTGTCACCATCAGCAGGGTCTTGCCCTGCTCCACCAGCCTGCCGAACAGGTCGAACACATCCGCCAGTTGCGCGGTGTCCAGGTTGCCGGTCGGTTCGTCTGCCACGATCAGGGCGGGGTCGTTAGCCAGCGCGCGGGCGATCGCGGCACGCTGCTGCTGCCCGCCGGAGACCATCCCCGGCAGCTTATGGGCCTGGTCGGCCAGGCCAACCAGTTCCAGCAGGTGCATGGCACGCTCACGCCGTTCGCGCGGTTTGTACTTCTTCGCAAGGTCCATCGGCAGGATGATGTTTTGCAGCAGGCTCAGCGCCGGCAGCATCTGGAAGAACTGGAAGATGATCCCCACATGCTGCCCGCGCCAGGCGGCCAGCTTGTTTTCGCTCATCCTGTGGACTTCTTGCCCGGTGACGATCACTTCTCCTCCGGTCGGGCGGTCGATGCCGGTGATCATGTTCAGCAAGGTGGATTTCCCATTCCCGGACGGGCCGACGATCGAGACGAACTCTCCCGGCTTCACGTCAAACGAAATTCCCTTCAGAATGGTGACCTCACCTCCACCCACCGGGAAGCTCTTTACCACATCGATCACCTGCACGACCTGGTCCGAACCATTTCCGCTGGGATTATTTTGCTTATCCATGGGCTTTCTCCATCTCACAGGCCGCACAGCACCTTATTCTTCCATCGACCAGATCAGCTCGAGCCTGGGTTTGTAATTTTCTACATCGTACATCGCCGGCACATCCACATGCCTGGTTCCCTTAATCGCCAGGCTCAGGTCTACGTCGGTCCACATCCTGTCTTTCACGAAGGCCGTCATGCGCCCAAATTTACCCTTGCTCAGCAAATCAGCTGCCAGGAAAGCGAAATTGGTCGCGCCCAGTAAATCCTGCCCATCCGGCACACCGGTGCGCAGCAAAAATGTCAGCGGCTGGTTGACGACTTCCTCGCCCAGTATATCCGACAGCAGGTGGGCGGTGACGAATCCGCTCCCCAGTTTGTGTTCGTGACCCGTATCGAAATGTTTGAGTGAATGCTCGTATTTTGCGTTTTGCTCTGGCTCCAGCACCGTTCCGTCGCACACCATCACCACCGAGTAATTCGCCGGTGTCTCACGCTTGTCCTGCAGCACCAGTTGTGCCAGCCGGTCGGCGTTATAGGGTACCTCGGGTATCAGCACCCGGTCCACACCCGCCAGCATCGCCATCAACAGCGTGCTGTAGCCGGATTCCGCCGAGAAAGTCTCGATCACGATCACTTCTTCCCGTGAGCCTGCCAGGGCGCGCAGCTCGTGAATGAACGCCACCCCGCGTGCCAGGCTGGTGCTGAAACCCAATGAGTAATCGGTACCGTAAATATTGTTATGGATGGTCTTGGGTATCCCGATGATCGGAACGCCCTTGGCGCTCAGCTTGGCAGCGTACTGCAGGTTGTCATCGCCCCCAATCACAATTAATGCCTGCAAAATCCAGCCGCTTGGTCACATGGATGATCTGATCCATAACTGCTTCACCGCTGGCGGATGCCGTGCCTGTGATCGCTCTGGCTCGCTCCTCGGGTAAATTTATCAAATTAAAGCGCGATGAATGCAAAAACGAGCCCGGTGTCCGGTCAATCGGGCGCACCATGTTCTTGGTCAGCTCGATGAAATTTTCGCTGTAAGTTGACGGGTCGCTTGGATTGTAGCGCACCAGGCCTTCCCAGCCTTTGCGCACGCCGATCGGTTCGTATCCCAGGTCGATCAGGCGGTAAACCAGGCTCTTTATACACATATTCAGTCCTGGGACGTCGCCGCCCCCGGTTAATATCGCTACTCGTTTGCTCATCGTCTACTCCTTGAAGGATTGCGAAAAGTGCAAGGCTTTCATTTTCCTCGCCCGGCGGGATTATTGGATTATATATTAATATATAGGGAAGTGTAAATAATTAAGCTGCTGTTGATTCTCATCCTACTTTTTCAGGCTCATCCACAAACCTGTTTGAAAAATGTACCTGCGTGAAGCATTCTGGAGCGTGGTTATCCGCGTTGCCCACCCTGTTCCAGGCCCAACCGGCAGTCTGTTCTTTTCCGCCGATACTGAAAGTATCGTAGCGGCCGAAGAAAATCCGCCACATGTCGCCGTCTTTAGGCGGCAGGGACCGCCCGCCTGCCAGCCATTCCATCCCCGCCCACGGGAATGCCAGCTCCACCGTCCACCCCTTGTGTGGAAGGCTGCAGTCATTCAGCTTCCCATCGACCTGCACCGCAGTCTTCAATCCCGGGAAATCCCAATCCAGGAACGCCCAGCGGTTCCTCGCGGGTGCGTACCCCACCAGAAATTCTTTCCGTCGCGGTCGTTGTTCCCGCCGAAAGACAGCACCCTTCCGGTCAGCAAGTCAAACTGCGGCACATCGTACTTTCCGCCGCGCTGATATGCATCCTGCCAGATGAAAAACACTTCATAGATCGTTCCCAGGGCGTTCATCTCGAACTCGTAATACGTATCACCCCCGTCGATGAATACTTCGATATCGTTTTCATTGAAAATCGACGCGTCGCGTTCGGTCAGCTGCGCTTCAACGCACGGCTCTTCAAGCCAGAAACCGATGTACAGCGCCTCCTGGTCCCACAGCGCCGCGGCTCGCGTGTCGTAGAATCCCCACCCTCCACTCACCACGTCCACGAAGCGTGGCGATTTGACTGCCAGTTTCCAGGCGTCCTCATCCAGCCGCCCGTCCACCACTATAGGCGACCGGGTGCGCAGGCAGTTGTAATGCGCCACTTCTTCTTCTGAGCAATAGGGATTTTCCATGAGCCCTCCGGTATTCTTTCATGTCAATTCCTGTTCAGCCTTCTTCTTTCTGAACCGCATCACCAGGTAAACGATCAGCACGATCAGGATATACAGCAGCGCGGCCGCCAATCCCAGCGGAAGGGTCGCGATCCCCAGCCAGCCCAGCATCCCCAGGGAGTACAGGTCCGCCCCCGGTCGACTCCCTTCACGAGACAGGGATTAATCGACCCTTCGTTCAGCTCGCAGCCGTATTTCTCCGCCACCGCCCCCGCGTATGCCACCCCAAAAAAAGGTGAGATTGAACACAAGATAATGGCCAGTAATACAAATATATAAATCACCCAGGTATATTTCATCGCACTTTCCCTTTTCAATACCCCCTCCTCCACCAGCTCACGCTCTCAATATGGTACGTCTGTGGGAACATATCGAACGGCGTGACCTGCTCCAGCTGGTCACCTCCCTCCACCAGCCTCCTGGCGTCACGCGCCAGGGTCGCCGGGTCGCAGGAAATGTAGGCCAGTGCCGGCGGGCTCATCTTCAACAGGCCGTCCACCACGCCCTTCCCCAATCCAGCCCGCGGCGGGTCGACCACCACCAGCTCCGGTTTCCCCCTCCAGGCTTTGCAGCACCATCTCCACCGGCGCTTCGTACAGCTCCACATCCTCGCATTCGTCCAGGTTAACCGCGTAATCCTCGCACGCCTCGGGCGAGCTCTCGATCCCGATCACCCTGCCAACCAGCGGCCTCAGGAAGGCTGAAAACAGCCCCACACCGCAGTACACGTCGACCACCAGGCTGCTTCCATCCAGCCGGCAGTATCCCTGCACGCTCTCCAGCAGGTGCCCGACCATCTTCCCGGCCATCTCCGTGTTCACCTGGAAAAAGGCCTCCGCCGAGACCCGGAAAGATCGTCCCAGCACTTCCATCCTCACCAATTCGCTCCCTGCCAGCACCGGCCTCCCTGCCGGTCCCAGGTGTACGGCCGAAACCGGCTGCTCCTCCACCGTCAGCGCAGGCGGCAGGATATCGCTGCCTTCCAGGATCAGCTGGATTTCCTCTCCGGCGCCCAGTCGCGGCCCGATGCGCTCCAGTCCCGGGATTGCTTCCAGGTCCAGCTGCGGCCAAACCCGGTTCAAAGCCGCTTCCGGCAGGTGGCATTCCTCGATACATAAGTCTTCTGCACCCGGATGGTGGCTGCCTTTTTCTGGCCGGTGAAATCCCAGCTCTCCCCGAGGCGTCAAATGAAACTGTACATGGTTGCGGTAGTTGAACTCCTGCGGAGCAGGGACCGTGGCCGATATCTCCGGCTCTTTCAATCCACCGATGCGTACCAGCTGATCACGTATGATGTCCGCCTTGGCTTCCAGCTGCCCTGCGTAGGACATGTGCTGGTAGTGGCACCCGCCCGCACTCTCCAAAATGCGGGCAGCGCGGCATGCATCCGCTGCGGAGAAGGGTCGATTACCTCGCACAGCGCTGCGCGTGCGTACCGGCCTCTTTCTTCCTCCAAAACGGACGCGCACCCGCTCGCCGGGCAGGGCGTAAGGCACAAAAACCGCCCTCCCGTCCGGCAAGCGTCCCACCGCCTCGCCCCCGTATCCCAACCCGGTGACAGTCACTTCATATTCCATCTCTTGCTTAGCTTCCAGCATGTATCCAGACCCCAATCCTTAAAGTTCTGTGACTTATTATTTCTTATACATTTTTCTTCGGAAAAACAATTCCATTATCTTCCACTTTCCACATGT
>CAVOSB010000013.1:0-30706 GCA_963698765.1 uncultured Chloroflexia bacterium | reverse complement strand
TGAATTATTGTCCCATCTGGCATGCTCCAGATCAGAATGGTGCCATTATCAAATCCTGCAGCCAGCATCCCGGCATCCGGGGAGTATGTCACACTGGTCGCTTGCCCAACATCTGGGTGAAAAATATGGATCCAGCTGCCACCCAGTGAACGAACTCGAATGCGTCCCATCCGCTTCCCCCCATGCCAACTCTGTGCCAGTCGGTGAAAAGACAGCCTGGTTGACAATTGACATACCCTCATCAATGGTTTGTACAAGCCTGGAGTCGGAAGCTCGCCAGATACGCACGGTAAAATCCTGTGCGCTGGAGAGCAGGTATTTTCCATCCGCAGAATAATCCAGGCTGGTAATCCATCCGGCATGCCCCAGTAAATTCTTTACCAACAGGCTGTTGGACACCCGCCAAAGTCGAATGATCCCATCAGTAGAGCCGGTCGCCAGGAGGCTGCCGTCTGGAGAAAACGCAAGCTTTAAGCCGGGAAAGGATGACCTTGCATCGTGCGCAGTAAAGTGCCTTCATTTGTTCGCCACAGACGCAAAGTATTGTCGACTGAGCCTGAAGCGATTAAGTCTCCTCCGGTGAAAAAGCGACCACGGGAACTTTGGCAGTATGCCCTTGCAGAACTGCGATTGGGTCGACGAGCTCGACTTCGGGGGTTGGAGTGCGTAAGCAGTGAGGGGCGGGCGTTGGGGGGAAAATTTCTGCTTCCCAGCGGTTGTTGGTTTCATCACTTTCGTACACTTTGTTTTCTTAAATCAACTTCGATGGTGGGAAGCAGAGTTTCACCAATGAAGAATACGGATATTGATTCACCGGGTAGTAGCCCTTGAGACACCTCTTGATGAAGCCGGTTAAATCTTACGACGAACGGACCTGCGAACGCGCTGCCCTGGTTAATGATTAGGACAGCGAACTGGTAGGTTCCATTTTCGGAAGGGCAGTTATCGGGCGGCTGCACCTGAACGCTCACGCTGTCGGCCAACAAATCAGGCAAAGAGGCCACCGTATGGGTGACCAAAGCTTGAGTGGGTGGGGAAGTGGAAAGAGTATCGAGCTTGCCGCGACAGCCTGATGTAGGAACCAGCACCAGGCAGAAAAATAGCGCAATAATATTGTGGCTATGAAAGCGATTGCGGGTATCCAGACCGGCCATGGAGTTGTTATCCGAAGGTGGCAGTGGTCTACCGCAGATTTAATTCAGGTGTCGTTCTCGCAATTTCCCGAGTTTATAGGCTTACAGTTTTTTCCTGGACGCGCATGGCGTTAAAGGCTGCGATGGAGACTTCCAGCATTTCAAGCGACGGTTCGCGAGTGGTCAGGTGTTGCAAGGCTAAATTCGGCTTGACCATCCATTGCACGATCTTCGAATCGAGATGCCAGGATGTCCAGCGGATATATTCATATGCAATCCCAGCCAGCACAGGAAGCAGGAGAATGCGGCTGGCGAGACGCCAGAACATGGGCATGGGACCCAGCAGGCTGAAAACCAGGACTCGAGAGCAGCATTAGCGTCAGCAGAAAGGCGGTACCGCAACGCGTGTGTTCCACGGGAGTGTGTTGCCACAACTTCAGGGATCAACTCGGCTCCACTCTCGAAAGCGTTGATCGTTTTGTGTTCTGCACCGTGGTAGGCAAATATGCGCCTGATATCCGGTGCAAAGTCCGATAGCCCAAATATAACCGACCGCCAGGAGCAGTCGTACAATTCCCTCTAATACAGGTTGCTCCACCAGGAATTTATACTCAGGTAGTGCTCTGCTGCCTGGCCGAGAACGGCGGGAGCCAGAAAGAATAAGCCCGATCCAGATCCCAACGAAATGAACAGGGCCAGGTATAACGCCGGGCCTTCGAGCTTTTCATCTTCTCCGGTTTGTGTATTGGCCGATATGGTCAGCAGCGCGCACGCCTAACCCCAGGGCATCCCACAGGCCAACCAGATCCTCTAAGAAACGGAATTTTAGTGATGTTGCTTTTGTAGATGCCCGTTAGAGAGACTCGGTGTGAATCACAATTTCTTTATTTGGCAGCACGCATGGCGATCGCAACGCTTTGCGCTCCCGCGCATCATCACGCCTTCGATCACAGCCTGGCCGCCGTAGCTTGGAAGTCTATCAGTCATGTCCGGATTGTAAGGGGAGGTGGTTTAATAGTCGATCCCATGTGAGAAATTGGTTTTCCAGTTCTACAGGCAATCCAAGCAGTCAGATTGACGGTCATTCCGAGGGTCACAGGTAACCGAAAAACCGGATTAATGCTTCGATCCCTCGATAGAAAGTCGGCAAATGCAGTTTTTCATTTGGGGCGTGTAAATTATCGTCCGGCAGGCCAAAACCGGTGAGCACGGAATCAATTCCCAGGATGTCATGTAACTGGCCGACCACCGGCACGCTTCCGCCCTCACGCTTGAAAACCGGTTTGACACCCCAGGTAACTTCCATAGCCCTGACAAGCGTCTCAACTGCCGGATGATTCCGGTTGGTGATCGACGCCCGTCCTGAAGCCATTTTAATTACCTCCCACTTTATGGTTTTGGGAGCGTTCGCTTCCATGTATGACGTTAATTGTTGGTGAGCTTCCTTCTGGATCCTGGTCGGGGACCAGACGCATGGATATTTTGGCGAATGCCCTGGCTGGCAGCACCGTTTTCTGACCTTGTCCAGTGAAGCCAGAAGACATACCATTCACTTCCAGAGTAGGACGACCGCCGACCCTTTCAGAGAGGTATACCCCTCTTCCCCAAATAACGCAGGTACCCCCGTTTGTTTCAGGTAGAAATCCTCACCAATCGGCAGGCGGGTCAATTCGGCACGCTCTTTTGGATCGAGGGCAGCGAACACGATGGTAGAAATCCGGCAGAGTAACTCGACCTTGCTGGTCGTGCATGCCAGCTATCAGCTCGCACAGCACCTGTGCAGGGTTGTGTACAGCACCGCCGAAAAGCCCGGAATGCAAATCCTGCGCCGGACCGCTCACACGCACTTCGAAAAAAGCCAGTCCCCGCAGCCCATATGTGATGGTGGGTAAGTCCGGGGTGAGCATCCCCGGCATCGGGATTGAGCGCAAAATCGCTGGCAAGCAATTCTTTGTTTTCAATGATGAAGGCTGCCAGGTTTGGGGATCCAATCTCCTCTTCGCCTTCAATAAAGAATTTCACATTTACGGGCAGGTTTCCAGAATTGGAGAGGGATTCAATCGCTTTCAGGCACGCTACAACCTGGCCTTTCATGTCAGACGCGCCGCGTCCGAATAGGTTCTCTCCTGACTGGGTTGGCTCAAAAGGGGGAGTATGCCACAATTCCAGCGGCTCTGCAGGCTGTACGTCATAATGCCCGTAAACCAGGACAACTGGTTTATCTTTTCCAGCCTGCAGCAATTCACCAAATACAACGGGATGACCTGCCGTGGGCATGACCTGGACTCGGGACATTCCCAGGTACCGCAACTGCCCTGCCACCCATTCTGCTGCTCGCAGCATATCGGGTTTCGCCAAAATATCAGTCGAAATTGAAGGAATGCTGACAAATGAGATTAATTCATCGAGGATCGTGCGCTGTGATCCTTTTTAAACTGCAAAGCCTTTTCGATTAAGTCGGACATAAAAATTCTCCACAAAAATTCGATTTATCGAAATATTAAATTTCACTGACCTCGTCGCCAACCTTGATCAAACCACCTGAGAGGATTTCTCCGCGCAGACCGCCCCGGTGTACCAATCCGGACATTACCCCTCCTGCATCAGTGATTCAAGGTGGGTGCAGGGTTCGCACAACCTGATACCCCGCAGTAATGTATCACCGACTTTGAACTCCTTTCCGACCAGGTGGTTCAGAGCAACATCCCTGGTGACCAGGTTCCTTCGTGTATCGTCCGGACGCATGCGGATGCCATGCTCGCTCTCCAAGGCTTCAATCGACTCAAATTCGATCAATGTCACCTGTCGGGCTGGATCGGGTTTATTGGAATAAGTTCCTGTAGCCCGATAATAGCGGTCGCCTTCCAGGCCTTTTCCGGCAGCTGCATTCACCTGGCTCAGGGATTGCATCAGCTGGCTGGCTTCCGGAGAGATATGTATTGAGATCACTTTTCCCGGGTGCATCTTCAGCTCCTATTTGCTGGGATTATATTTCCGTCTCTTCAAGGCGGCGCATGGAGATAAAAGTCAGGTAGCAAATGAAAAGGAATATTGTGAATAGCAAAGTGAATCCGAAAAACCGCAAGTTCTCCAAAGGTTCAAGCAGGCTTCCAGCAACATCTGCTATGATGTTCGTTGGATTTAACAGCAAGTCCCAACTGTTCCAACGCCCGAAACGCCCCAAATCAAATTCCGAGCCCACTTAAGCTTAAAGCCAGGAAAACAAAAAACCAGCTGGCGATCTTTCCCAGGTATGCGGCTGTAATGATTTGCATCGTTCTTAAGGATGCAATTGCCAGGAACAAACCCGTCCATGAGAAAGCCGCCAGGAGAAGCACATCATACCATAGAGGCACACCAGGCCGGGCAGCGAGGTGAAAGAAATCGGTGATGATGTAAGGCGCATTGGGGAAAAAAGCGAGCCACACTGCAGCAGGTGGGATCACCATCCACCATTGCCTTGGAAATGTGAGAAACAAACCCGCTGCCAGCATACTGAATGCATAGGGAACCCAGGCCAGAACCAGGTTCCACAACAGATTTCGGTAGATAAGCCAGGAGCCGCTGTAAACTCCCCTGGCGGCATACAAGGCAACAGCAAACAGGCTGGAAAGGAGGATCGGGTAGAAGGACTGGTTGGTCAGGAAGCGGTGTAAGTCACGTAAAGACAATAACAAGGGCACCTCGTGGGCTGATTATATGCGATTTCATGTTACAATAACATCCCTGGATCGGTGGTCGTTGTGGGATGCAGCCTGCAGCGGCGTCGGGAGGGTGCGAAGAAAGCGGGCACTTCCCGTCGAAAAGCGCCTCCGTTCTAAATTCGTGTGTAGTTTTATACGCCGATCCATGACCTTCTGGCAGAATTACCACCTGGCGA
Source organism: uncultured Chloroflexia bacterium (assembly GCA_963698765.1). Classification (GTDB taxonomy): domain Bacteria; phylum Chloroflexota; class Anaerolineae; order Anaerolineales; family UBA4823; genus CAVOSB01. The sequence goes on along the minus strand of CAVOSB010000013.1, from coordinate 25,693 downwards.
ACGATATAACTGACGCTCTACAAACCCTGGCGGATGCTCCCGGCGAAGCCAGCTTTATTGCCGGTGGAACTGATTTGCTCCTGGATATCCAGCAAGGACGCCATCCCCACGTACACACCCTGATTGATGTAACCCAAATACCCGAGCTGTGCCAGCTGGAAGTACGGGAAAAGGACCTGTACATCGGTGCGGCGGTTCCCTCAATAGAGTTAAAGATTCACCTGTTGCTCAATGGCATGCCAGAGCCCTGGCTGAAGCTGCTGCACTAATTGGAGGTCCCCAGGTCCGCAACACTGCGACATTGGGAGGAAATGTAGGCCACGCGCTGCCAGCAGGAGATGGTACGATTGCGTTACTGGCACTGGCAGCAGAAGCTGCGATCGCCAGCCTGGAGGGGCGCCGGCGCCTGCCTATTGAAGAATTGTTTACAGGTCCGGGAAAATCAATTATAAAACCACGAAATGAATTGTTGATAGGGTTCTACCTGCCTGCCATCGAAAAGGGCGAAGGATCAGCTTTTCGTAGGGTGATGCGGCCTCAAGGCGTGGCTATCGCCATCATGAATATGGGTATCTGGATCAAACGCCTGGGAGAAGTCATCCAGGACATCCGCATCTCCATTGGTCCTGCAGGACCCACACCTTTCAGAGCACGGGCTGCAGAAGCGACGTTACGCGGGAAAACTATACAGAAAAAGAATTTACCAGAAGCGGTTGAGGCCGTTCATATAGAAGCGAAATTCCGCACCAGCCCACACAGGTCCACCGCTGAATACCGCCGCCACCTAGTAACTCCGCTGCTGGAAGAAACTTTATTGGCCGCCTGGGATAATTCGATGGAAAAATCGATTGAACCCGTCGTGGATTTAAATCTCAGGGCAATATTCTCAGGATACATTAGCGGTGTAGAAATGGAAATTATCGTCAATGGAAATCGACTGGAGCTTGAAGCCAGACCCGGCGAAATGCTGTCCGACTTGCTGCGGGAGAGGTTGGGATTAACCGGGACTAAGATCGGCTGCAATGAGGCAGAATGCGGCGCATGTACCGTTTTGGTTAATGGCGAACCAGTTTTATCATGTAATTTCCCATCTGCGAAAGCGGCAGGAAAACAGATTATTACAATCGAAGGACTTGCTGGTCTGTTTTCATCAGAAACACCTTCTCCAGGCACGAGCAGAAAACTGCACCCACTTCAGGAAGCTTTCATACAGCACGGAGCTGTGCAATGCGGCTTCTGCATCCCCGGGCAAATCATAACTGCATACGCCTTGTTGCAGCGGGAACCTGATCCGGGTGAGGAAGAAATCCGTGGGGCGCTTAAAGACAACGCTGTGCCGCTGTGCCGGTTATCCCACCATTGTGAGCTCGATAAAAGCTGCTGCGAAAAGCATCCGTGAAGGAAATGAGGTGGTCGACCCACAAACTACTCCCTCTTCAGATCCCGGGAAGGTGGTCGGCCGTCCGCAGGTTCGTCCCGATGCAGAAGCGAAAGTAACAGGTGCGGCAGTGTACTCGGATGATATTAAATTCCCAGGGATGCTCTACGCACGGGCGAAACGGGCTTTAGTGCCGCACGCGTTCCTCCGGGGCATCGATGTCAGCCAGGCGCGCCAGTTGCCGGGTGTGGTGGCGGTTCTCACCGCAGAAGATATTCCTGGAGACCACTACCACGGCCTGGTTGTGCATGATTGGCCCAGTCTGGTGGGGGTGGGAGAGAGCGTGCGTTATGTGGGTGACACCTTGGCCATCGTCGCGGCTGAGACCCAGGCGATTGCTGACCAGGCACTAAGCTTGATCGAGGTGGAGGTTGAACCTCAGCCGGTGATCAGCAACCCGTCCAGGCGCGCCAGCCCGATCCCCCGGCTCGCACCCCTCTGGCAACCTGCTCAAGCACATCAAAGTCCGCAAAGGGATATGGACCAGGGGTTTCGCCGATGCGGAAATCATCTTGGAACACACTTTCCATACCCCCTTTACGGATCATGCTTTTCTTGAGCCGGAATGCAGCATTGGCAGGTTGACGCCAGACGGTCGCATGGAGATCTATGTTGGCTCTCAAATCCCCTACGCCGACCGGGAGTCAGGTGGCCGTGCTTTAGGTTGGCCCGAAGAGCGAGTGCATATCATCGGGCAGCTCATGGGGGGCGGGTTTGGCGGGAAAGAAGATGTTATGGGTCAGATCCACGTCGCCCTACTCGCCCAGGCAACCGGGCGGTAAAGCTACTCTTCGACCGGCATGAAGTCTGATGGTGCATCCCAAGCGGCATGCAACGCAGATACGCGTAAAATGGGCGCGAAACTGGACGGGCGGCTGACGGCGGTGGAAACAAGTTGTATGGAGACACCGGCGCTTATGCCTCTTTGGGTGAAAAAGTTCTGACGCGTGCCACCACCCACTCTCTGGCCCTTACGAGGTTCCGAACGTAAAAGCAGACTGTTATGCCATGTACACCAACAATCCACCGGCAGGCGCCTTCCGTGGTTTTGGCGTGACGCAATCGGCATTCGCCGTCAAATCGATGATGGACATGCTCGCTGAGCGGCTGGGGCTTGAGCCGGTGGCATTACGCAGGATGAACGCTTTGCAGGTAGGAAGCATCACCAACACCGGGCAGCTTTTATGTGAAAGCGTTGGCTTGGAGTGCATCGATCACGTCAATGGAGAGATGCGCCGTCAGGGCGGAGATCAGCCATTCATAAGTCGAGATGTGCCAGATACCCCCATATGCGGCGGGCCTGGGGCTTTGCTGCAGCATACAAGAACACCGGTCTGGGCGGCGGCGCTCCGGATAAGGCAGGGGCTGAAGTTGAATTATATCGATGGGACCCTGGAAGTCCGCACCTCCTCGGCGGAATTAGGCCAGGGATTGGTGACAGTTCTACAAATGATCGTGGCGGAAGAATTCAACGTCCGCCCGAGCAAGTTAAGGTTTTGGTCATGGATACTGACCGAACGCCAGATGGCGGTCCGACCACGGCTTCGCGCCAAACCTACGTCACCGGCAATGCAGCCCGCCTGGCTGCGCAGACTTTGAGGCAGGCTGTGGCTTCCACCCTGGCGGAGAAATATGACCTGCCGCCTGAGCAGATCCGCTTCGTGGAGGGCCTGGCGCAGGTCAACGGGCATTCGGTTTCTTTTGGGGAAGCTGCCCGGGCAATGCTTGCGGAAGGTCGTGCGCCGGCTCGCTGTATGAGTATTGGGCGCCCGCCACGAAACCGCTGGGGCAGGGAGGCGATATGCACTTTGCCTTTTCATTTGCAGCGCAGGCAGCCGAGGTAGAGGTCAACACGCTGACAGGTGAAGTGCGGGTGTTACGTGATTGTGGCTCAACGATGTAGGCAGAGCGCTTAACCCGCTCGGATTATTAGGTCAGGTGGAAGGTGGCGTGATGATGGGATTAGGCAATGCCCTGACCGAGGAATTTATTGTGGAAGAAGGGCAGGTGTTTACTGACCATTTGGCGCGTTATCGCATCCCGTCCATTGTGCACACCCCGGAAATCATCTCCTACATAGTTGAGCATCCCACTGCTGATGGTCCTTACGGGGCCAAAGGCGTAGGCGAAATTGTCAGCATCCCGACAACTCCAGCGATCACCAATGCGATTTATAATGCCGTAGGAGTACGTGTCGACCGCTGCCGGTTGACCAGGCTGAAATTTTCAGGCAATTATCGATGAAGTAATCGGGTTCCCCCAAAGCCATTTTCGGGGAAAGCAGACCAGAGCTTATAGAAACCGAGTTCTGATTATCACGTGAGGGAAATTATCGCGGAGCATAAATATGATTATCACAAATGGCACCCTGATCACCTGGGATGATCCAAACCAGGTCCTCGAAGGCCAGGCGCTGTATGTAAAAAATGGACAGATTAAGGCGATTGGCCCGCAAGGGGAAATTTTCGAACAATATTTAAGAGAAGAAATCCTGGACGCTGGCGGACAGTACGTCATGCCAGGCAACATTTGCGCACACACACATTTTTACGGTGCTTTAGTGGGATGGCAATCCCTGGAGCGCCGCCGAAGGATTTTCCTGAAATCCTTGATAAGCTGTGGTGGCCTCTGGATCGTTCGCTAACCCTCGAAGATGTGCGTTCTTCTGCACTGGTAATGCTGGTCGATGCCATCAAACACGGCACCACCACCCTGATCGACCATCACGCCTCCCCGAATGCTATTATGGGTTCCCTGAATGTGATAGCCGAAGAAGTTGACAGGTCAGGATTGCGCGCGGTACTCTGTTATGAAGTAACAGATAGAGACGGACAGTCTAAAGCTAAGGCGGGAATCGATGAAAACATGCGCTTTATTGAGCGGCTCAAGCATGAGGATTTTGCAGGAGGGAGGTTAGCATCCACATTTGGATTGCATGCCAGCCTGACGCTCTCAGCAGAAACCCTGGACGCATGCCGCCAGGCGGCGCCAGAGGAGGTCGGCTTCCATATCCACCTTGCCGAACACGAAGTCGATGAGTATGACAGCCTGGAAAAATCAGGAATGCGTGTGGTGGACCGGCTGAAACAACACGAACTGCTTGGACCGAATTCCATCGTTGTACATGGAGTGCACATCGATGCGAGAGAGATCCAACTGCTGGCAGAATCCGGTACCTGGCTCACTCACCAGCCGCGTTCTAATATGAACAATGGCGTCGGTGTTTCAGCAGTGGAAAGCATGTTGAGGGCCGGAGTAAAAGTGTGTTTGGGCACGGATGGTTTTTCTTCCACGATGTGGGAAGAGATGAAATTCGCGTATTTACTCCAAAAAGTCTGGAACCGCGATCCAAGGCGAATGCCGGCTCAGGATATCGTTCAGATTGCGGTCTATAATAACGCCAGGCTGGCTGGCAGTTTCTTCCCCCAGGCTGCCATTGGTGTTTTAAAGCCGGGAGCTGTTGCCGATCTAATTTTTGTTGATTACCACCCGCATACACCGCTCAACTCCGGGAACCTGCCCTGGCAGATACTGTTTGGTTTCAATGAAAGCATGGTTACCACCACGATTGTCGCCGGGAAGGTGTTGATGCACGATCGCAAGCTGCTCACGCTGGACGAAGCTGAAATCACTGCGCATGCACGCGAGCAGCTCCAGCTGTATGGGAGCGTTACAACCAACAATTCTCATGAATTGTGAATCCGAAGGAATTTAAGGAGATTAGTATACATGGAAAATTCATCGACCACCGTCTCTCGTCCAGTAATCGCAATCCTGGGTGGAACTGGAAAAGAGGGACCTGGTTTGGCTTTGCGCTGGGCCCGGGCGGGATACCGTGTGATTATCGGCTCCCGACAACTGGAGAAAGCGCAGGCGGCTGCAGCAGAAATCAACTTGGCACTGGGTGGCGGTAATGTTTCCGGACTGGAAAACGCACACGCTGCTCGCCAGGCCGAGGTCTGCGTGTTAACCGTGGTGCAGACGGCTCATCAGGCAGCACTGGAATTTTTAAAAAATGATTTGAAAGGGAAAATCCTGGTGGATGCGACCGCCAGGGTAGATTTCCGTGATCCGCGGCCGCCCCAACCGCCATCCGCTGCGCGCCTTGCACAGCAGATTCTTGGGGATGATGTGCGTGTGGTAGCAGCATTTCAAAATGTGCCTTCTCATGTGCTCAAAAAAAACCTGGGTGGCTCACTTGATACCGATGTTCTGGTTTGTGCAGACGACCCAAAGGCTGCGGAGGAAGTCATTACGCTGGCCGAAGCGATTGGCATGCGCGGTTACTACGCTGGCGGCTTGGATAACGCCGTGGTGGTTGAAGGTTTGACGGCACTCCTGATCAGTATAAACAAGCATTACAATGTAAAAACCGCATCCATCGGCGTCACAGGTCTGGAATTCCACGTTTAGTCAGTGTATTTCTTATGGTCCTGGAGCTGACACCACTTCAAGGTATACCGCTGATCCGACCGGGAGACGACCTGGCAGAGGTTATTTTAAAGGCGATGAAGGTCCAGGGATTGGAGCTAGTTGATAACGATATCCTGGTATTGGCTCAAAAAATCGTCTCTAAATCAGAAGGCAGGTTCGCCAGTCTCTCGGAGATAATCCCCTCGAAGAAAGCCAGTTTACTGGCAATGGAATCCCATAAAGATCCACGCCTGGTGGAGCTGATCCTGCGCGAAAGCCGCCAGGTGTTGAGAGTGCGTCCCGGGACGATTATCGTAGAACACCGCCTGGGATTCATTTGCGCGAGTGCGGGGATAGACCATTCGAATGTATTGGCAGAGGAATATGGGGGCAAGGAGGTGGTGCTGCTGCTCCCCGAGGATCCAGACGCTTCTGCTCTGAAAGTGCGCAGGGGAGTTGAAATGGCAGGCGGGGTGCGCATAGGCGTGCTTATTATAGATTTGCACGGGCGAGCGTGGCGGTTAGGTACTTCCGGAGTGGCGATTGGATTATCCGGAATACCCGGGCTGGTGGATTTACGCGGTCAGCCCGACCTGTTCGGCTTTCGACTGCAAATTACGCAGGTTGGGGCAGCCGATGAGCTGGCTGCGGCAGCTTCGCTGGTGATGGGGCAGGCAGCAGAGGGGACACCGGTGGTGCATGTGCGCGGTTTCCCATACACGCTGCGCGATGGCAAAATGGGGGAGCTCTTGCGGCCTGAAGATGAGGACATGTTCAGGTGAACGTCCTGATATCAGGCTGAAACTAAGAATGTGATGGATTTCCTGTACTCTCACGGTAATCGGGCGATGCTGGTCAAACAACCTGTATGGATAATTCATCTATGAATGTGGCTGCTCTGGCGGGTGGGGTCGGGGGTGCAAAACTGGCCGACGGCCTTGCCCAGTCTATGGATGCGCGGACACCTGACGGTGGTGGTCAACACCGGGGACGATTTTCGCCACTTCAACCTGCTGATCTGTCCTGACCTGGACACCGTGTGCTATACGCTGGCAGGGCTGGCGAATTCCAATACCGGCTGGGGGCGGGCGAATGAAACCTGGTCAGCCATGGAGACACTGGAAATGCTTGGAGCGCCGACCTGGTTTCGCCTGGGGGATCGCGACCTGGGCTGGCACTTGGAGCGCACCCGGCGAATCGCCGCCGGACAGACACTGGGCCAGATTACCGCTGATTTATGCCATATTCTAGGGATCCAAGCCAGGGTGCTGCCAATGAGTGATGATCCTCTGGCCACTCGGGTGTATACTTCCGAAGGCGAAATGCCGTTCCAAGAATATTTTGTCCAGCACCGGTGTCAACCGATCGTGAACGGTTTCCGATTTGATGGGCGTGAGAATGCTCAACCCTCTGCAGGGGTATTGGATGCCATACGCCATGCCGAGCTGGTTGTGATTTGCCCATCCAATCCGTGGGTAAGCATTGATCCCATCCTGGCGATTGAGGGGATTTCCCGGGAAATCGCGTCCAAGAGGGTGATCGCTGTTTCCCCGATTATTGCCGGTAAAACCCTCAAAGGGCCGGCAGCAAAGATGTTCGCAGAATTAGGTATCCAACCGAGTGCTTCCGCTGTTGCCAGACATTATTCTGGAATATTAAGTGGTTTCATGATCGATCTTCAGGATGCGGAGCAGGCTGGGGAGATTGAAGCACTCGGTATCGAAGTGGCGGTTGAAAACATTGTAATGAAAGACCGGCCTGACCGCCGTCGATTGGCTGACAGAGTGCTGGAATTCGGTAAAATGGTGGCTGGAAAAGGAGCTTGAGCAAACCTGTCTAAAGCTGAGAGGTATCATAGCGTGACTTATTGGGCGATAGTCCCGGTAAAACCATTAATGCGCGGCAAATCTCGCCTGGCTGGGGTGCTGACTCCAGACGAACGGGCGGATCTTAACCGCCGCCTGCTGATCCACACCCTGTCGACCTTAGCGACGATCGCAGAGATAGAACAAATCCTGGTGATCAGCCGTGACCATACTGCCCTGGCGCTAGCAAGGAGTTTTGGCGCGCGCACTGTTCAAGAGAATGGTGCTCCACACTTGAATATTGCGCTGGCGCGAGCCACTGCTGTGGCAAAAAACTTCTCTGCCCGGGGAGTATTGGTAGTGCCAGCAGATTTGCCGCTTCTGTCATCCGAAGACATTGGTGCCATCCTGGCACGAGCTGCACAGCCTCCGGTAGTTGTGGTAGCTCCAGACCGCCGCAGACAGGGCACAAATGCGTTGTTAATAAGCCCGGTGGGATTGATCGATTTTGAATTTGGGCCTGAACTCTTTTCACTGTCATTCAAAACGAGCCGTGGAGGCGGGAGCTCGATTGGAAATCTGTGAATTGCCCTCCCTGGCATTAGATATGGATCTGCCAGAGGATTTGCAGATGGTTAGTGAAACGCTCGAAAAATATATGGCTGAGCTGGGTCAAGAAGATGCAATTCCCTATCTTGTTGAGGAATCTCGATCGATAATTCTAATTCTTTGGAGAGCAAGCTGGAGCCTTGGAAGTAAACTTCTGGTCCTAAAATATTTATGAGGAGGTAAGATGGCTGAAAGGGTCGCATTATACCTGCAGGATGCACATGACCTGCGAGATGGATTGGAATACGTTCGTTATGCTGAGCAAAGAGGATTTTGAAGCCGTGTGGCAGGCTGAGTCGCGCCTGGTGCGTGATGCAATTGTGCCTATGGCTGCCTACGCTGCGGTAACAGAACGTTTGAAAGTCGGTTCGGGCGTAATTAATAATTGGACTCGTAATATTGGATTACTGGCAGCGACATTTCTGACTCTTGACGACCTGGCACCCAACCGGGTGATCTGCGGAATAGGAGCCTGGTGGGATCCGCTGGCGCGAATGTCGGCATCGACCGCAGGAAGCCGCTGACAGCTATGAAAGAGACCGTCGAGGTGCTGCGGTGTTTATTAAACATGGAGCGAGTTACATTCCACGGCGAATTTCACCACGTAGATGGGATTGAGCTGGATGTAGTTCACGGGAAGCGAGAACCGCGCAATGTCCCGATTATGATCGGCGCGACCGGCGACAAGATGATGGAGCTGGCAGGCGAGATTTCTGATGGTGTGGTTTTGAATTACTGTGTCCCTCCAGAATACAACGACAACGCCCTCGAGTTCCTGCAGGCCGGAGTAAAAAGGGCGGGTCGGAAAATGGAAGACCTGGACAGGCCTCAGCTCGTGGTTTGTTCGGTGGATCATGACAGCGAACGTGCCATCGATACCACGCGCGAGCTGCTCACACAATACCTGGCGCAGCAGCCGCACATCGCGAAAGCCTCCGGCGTCTCTGAAACCGTTGTAAAAGAAATTCAATCGATCCTTGGTTGGCCTGCGACCAAGGAGCAAATCCGCAAAGCAAAGCATTTCGTGCCCGAGGAATTTAATCCGCCGGATCACCGCTTCTGGAACTCCGCAGGAAGCAAAAGCCAAAGTTGAGGAATACCGCCGGCATGGCTGCACCTGCCCCATACTTTACCCGGTGGGCGGAGATGTAAGACTGCTGATAGACACGTTTGCTCAGATGTAATTTGACTGTTTGATAGGCTGAAATTGGTGCTTATAGTAAGGATCAAAAAGTATGGAACCCAGGCCGCCTGACGCATTCTTGAATGAGCTCGCCAGTATTTTTCCTGCCGGGCGCCTGCTGACAAGAAATGCCGAGCTGATGGCATATGAATTGGATGCCCTGACTGCCTACCGGGTGCGGCCTTATGCTGTGGTGATCCCGGAACGGCAGGACGAAGTAATCGATGCTGTCCGAGTTTGTTCGAAGTTCAAAATACCTTTCGTGGCGCGCGGGAGTGGAACGGGCCTGTCTGGAGGGTCACTGCCCGCAGCTGATGGCATCGTTATCACAATGAACCGCCTGAACCGCATCTTGAAAGTGGATGCGGAAGAAAGGACTGCCGTTGTGGAAGCGGGCGTGATCAACCTGGATGTCAGCAAGGCGGCTGCGCCATACGGCTTGTATTATGCGCCTGATCCTTCCAGCCAGCCGATCTGTACAATTGGCGGCAATATCGCCTTCAACTCGGGAGGCGCACATTGCTTGAAATACGGAACCACCAGCAACCATGTGCTGAGCATCAAGGCAGTTTTGCCTGATGGAGAGCTGGTCCAGCTGGGCTGTGATTCGCTGGAAGGCAGCGGTCCAGATTTGATCGGATTGTTTGTCGGTTCCGAAGGACAGCTGGGTATAGCCCTCGAAGTTACCCTGCGGCTCATGAACCGACCGGAAGCCTTCATCACCGTGCTGGCATCTTATAACAGCTTGAGAAGTGCAGGGGATACCGTCGCCAGGGTCGTGGCAGCCGGTTTGCTGCCTGGTGCCATGGAAATCATGGATCGCCTCGCGATACAGGCTGCAGAAGCCTCGGTGCATGCCGGTTACCCGCCCGATGCAGCAGCCGTGTTAATTGTCGAGCTGGAGGGTGACCGCCACCAGGTGGATGCGGAGTTTAATATCCTGAGGCAGGTGATCGAGACTTCACAGGCACAGGAAATCCGGGTAGCCCAGGATGAGAACGAGCGTATGAGAATTTGGAAAGGTCGCAAGAGTGCTTTTTCGGCGGTTGGCCGTTTAAGTCCTGATTACTTGGTGCAGGATGGAGTCGTGCCACGCGGGCGTTTAGGTGAAGCATTGGAAGAGATCGGTCAATTAAGCCTGAAGTATGGCTTAAGAGTGGCAAATGTGTTCCATGCAGGTGATGGCAATCTCCACCCGCTGATTCTCTTTAATGGTCGCAGTCCAGGTGAACTTGAATTGGCTGAGAAACTGGCTGGAGAAATTTTGATGATGTGCATCCGGCACGGGGGTTCGATCACCGGGGAGCATGGTATAGGTGTGGAAAAGCGGCAATACCTGCCAGCCATGTTTAATAAACGGGATATCGAAGTGATGCAGCGCCTGCGAAAGGCATTTGATCCGCTAGAAATTGCCAATCGTGGAAAGGTGTTTTTACCGGCATGAATATGGAGAACGGCAGGATTGAGCGTATCCAGAAAATGCTCGAGCAAAACATGCGCTTGCTGCCACGCGGTGGGGGCACAAAATCTGCACTGTCGACACCAGCAAGGGATGAAAAGTCCCTGGACATGGCTGGTTTCTCTGGGATGATCGAGTATATACCTGAAGAATTCACCTTCACGGCATATGCCGGGACGCCTCTCTCGGAGGTTGTCCAAATTTTATACGAGCACGGGCAGTACCTACCCTTCGATCCTCCGCTGGTGGAGCGAGGTGCGACCCTGGGGGGCACGGTTGCTTCGGGTTTGAGCGGCTCAGGCCGTTATCGCTTTGGGGGTGTGAGGGATTTTATTCTCGGCGTGCGTTTTATTGATGGGCGTGGTGAACTGATCAGCGCAGGGGGCAAGGTGGTCAAGAACGTGGCTGGATATGATTTTCCCAAGCTCATGGTTGGGAGTCTCGGCGGTCTGGGGATCATGGTGGAATTGTCGTTTAAAGTTTTTCCCCGACCACAGGCTTATGCTACCTGGCACAGGTCATTCGGCAGCCTTGAGGAAGCCCTTCAAATAATGAAACGAGCCTCGATGGCGCAAATCCCGTTGGAAGCGCTGGATCTGCAGGTGCAGAATCCGGGTTTTACCCTCTGGCTGCGCATTGGTGGATTATCTTCTGTCCTTCCCTTTCGTATCAGCCGGTTATTGGAAATAATTGGTGAAGGTCACATGCTGGAAGATGTGGATGATGAACAATATTGGGACCAGGTACGAGAATTTTCATGGGTACCTGCAGGTCATTCATTGGTCAAAGTTGCACTCACTCCCAAGAGTATTCCAGCACTGGAGGCATACCTGGAAGGCAAACCGATATTGAGACGCTACGCAGCCGGGGGCCAGGCGGCGTGGATTGCGCTGGACAATTCTCCGCGCCTGCTGGATCCTGAGTTGAAGGACCGGGGATTGTCCGGCCTGGTAATCTGGGGACCTCCAGGTTTCCCGCGCCTGGGTGAGCTCCGGGGAACGAGCTTTCTTCGGCGGGTGAAGGTATCCCTGGATCCTGCCTTCCGCTTTACTGAGGTGTGAATGCAGCACTCTATCCCGATTGACCAGCTGAAGAGCAGCCTGGGACCTCAGGTCAATGGCATGGCGAAAGCGGTCGAGTCTTGTGTGCATTGTGGTTTCTGCCTGCCAACCTGCCCCACATACCAGGTACTCGGTGAAGAGATGGATTCTCCCCGCGGCCGGATTGTTCTGATGAAATCAGTGCTGGAGGGGGAACTAAATATCGACGAAGCGATACCTTTCATCGACCGCTGTCTGGGATGCCAGGCCTGTGTGACTGCCTGTCCTTCGGGAGTGCAGTACGGCGAGCTGCTGATGCCGTTCCGTGCGTACGCGCGCAAACAAACGACCTTTTCACCAGTTGAGAGAATTCGCCACAACCTAATAAATTCAACTTTCCCGGATCCAGGACGCTTCCGCAGAGCCGTCTCTTTAGGCATCAGCGCACGTCCTTTCCGCAGGCTGATGCCGGCTGGGTTACGAGAAATGATCAATTTTTTGCCGGCTCGCAGGTTACCTGTAACACCGCTCCCGGAATTCACACCGGCGCAGGGTGTACGCCGAGCGCGGGTGGCATTATTGGCTGGCTGCGTTCAACAGGCACTGGATCCTGAAATAAATTGGGCAACGCTGCGGGTGCTGGCACTAAATGGTGTGGATGTGATCATCCCTCCCGACCAGGTGTGCTGTGGGGCGATTCTGATGCACACAGGTGAAAATGAGCAGGCTCAAGAACTGGCTCAGAAAAATTTCAGTGCGTTTTCTATTGAGGTCGATGCGATCCTGACCAATGCTGCGGGATGCGGCTCAGGACTGCACGAATACCGGCTGCTTTTCCAGGGCCTGGAACAGGAGCAGCAGGCTGAAGTAATTGCCGACAAGGCTGTCGACGTGACTCAATTCCTGGACCAGCTGGGCCTGGTTTACGCTCCAGAACTCCCTCAACCTATGCGAGTGGCGTATCACGATGCCTGCCACCTGGCACATGCGCAGGGGATCACCAATTCCCCGCGCTGCTTGCTTTCAGCGATCACCAATTTATCTCTCATCGAGATCGAGGAGAGCAGCATGTGCTGCGGTTCGGCAGGCACCTATAATCTCGAACAACCTGAAATTGCGAAGGAATTAGGCAGGCGAAAAGCTGAGCAGATCCTGGCGAGCGGCGCTGAAGCAGTCGCGATGGGGAATATTGGCTGCATGGTGCAGATCCGCGCCCAACTGTCTGAGCTGGGCAAATTGCTCCCGGTTTTTCACACCATCGAAATCCTGGATATCGCGTTCTCGCGAACGTGAAAGATCGCCAATCCAGTCTTTATTCCCCTTGATTCACAATCGACCGGATGATATAATAGAACATTAGTTCTATTAATGGAGGACACATGGGTCGAATGAAAGTCGACGGGTTGGCGGTTGTAGCGATACTCTTCTCATCATTCATGCTTTCCGGCATTTATCGAGATTGGTCCAGCGGAGGGCTTATTTCTGACGATGAACAGAATGACCAGGAGACCGTGTCCCTGCTGAAATCCAATCCCTGAGAGCCCGCCAGAGGCGGAAAAATTGACTTCGAACAATTTCGTCATTTCGCAGCCAATCGAATCATCGCTGCTTGATCATGATTCTATCCAGATGCCTTATGCAGACTATGCTGTAACACAGGGAGTTCATGGCTACGAATACGGTCACCTGGCTATTGACATTACCGCCGGGAAGGGGGTTGAAATCCAATCACCGATAAACGGTCAAATAACTGCCAGTTTTACCGATCCTGTGGGAAGCACCATCCTCATGATCGAAAATGAACGCTGGCAGATCACCCTGGTACACGGCATTTTTTCTGTATCGGTCGGAGATTTTGTGCGTAAGGGACAGAAAATTGGCATTGAAAGCAACCAGGGAAACACGGTCGACCTGCAGGGTCGCTCATGCAGGGGGCGAGATTGCGGTTATCACACCCATATCAATATCTTCGATAAGCGCTCTGGTGTGAATGTGAATCCCCTGGATTTGTTCCCTGAATGAGCGGTATTATTAGATAAACCCGATCGCTATTCTCAGAAATCCTTTAGCCTGAATTCATTCTTATCTCAGTAAACTATTCTATAGTTGTTGGATCGGAAAATGATTCAATTACTATGTGAATTATCCGGTGACTGGCAGCTCCAAACTGAGAATGAGGTTTCCCTTATGATTGGAAAGGAGAATGAACAAACCGTTGATTACTGCAAAAGGGGGAGATTGGCGAGGATCAATTCAGCGCCTACCGAGCGTGTGTCCGAAGTGGGTTTCCTTTCCTATTGGGTGTTCTGGCGACCTTCTGTGCGCTGCTGCTGTACAACCTCATCAATCCACAACCCAAACCCCTCACTAACGGTCAGGTCAATGATGCCGTCGCTCAGGCGTTGGCTTCAGCCACTCCCGCCCCGGCATTTTCAGCCCGTGTTTATCAGGCAGTTCAACCTTCGCTGGTATTGATTCAGACCAGCTCAAAGGACGCAAATGGAGAAGAAAAAAATGGCCTGGGCAGCGGGGTCATCATCTCCGATGCCGGCGATATTCTGACAAGTTTACACGTCGTAATTGATGCCCAGGAGATCGAATTAACCTTCGCGAATGGCAGCCAATCATCAGCAGAAATCCTGGTAGCCCAGCCGGAAAATGACATTGCGGTCTTAAGGGCTGACCAACCGCCTTCTATCATCTATCCGGCGGTTTTAGGAAATCCGAATGCCATGCGTGTCGGTGATGAGGCTTTTGCGGTAGGCAACCCATTTGGCCTGTACGGCTCGATGAGTGCGGGGGTAATTTCGGGTTTTGACCGCACTTTCCAACCATCCGATGAGAAACCCCGGCTGGAGGGCCTGATCCAGATCGATGCCGCCGTGAACCCGGGGAACTCTGGAGGGCCTTTGCTCAACCGGTACGGCCAGGTGGTAGGAATTGTAGTCGGCATCGCGAACCCCACCGAACAGGAAGTTTTCATCGGAATTGGATTTGCTGTGCCGATAAACGTAGCTGCCTCGTCAGCAGGACTGCCCCCCTATTGATTGCCAATTCCGAGATATCCGTCCCGGGATAAATGCTTCAGGTGACGTCCTCCCAAGGGACTTTCCGTAATTGAGCAGATAGATTGAAGGAGACAGGTATGGATCAAAGTAATTTTACGGCTGGTTCGAAACCGATGGAGCAGGTGCTCTATGAGGTAAAGAAAGTAATCGTCGGACAGGACCATTTGCTGGAGCGGCTGGTGGTCGCCCTGCTGGCGCGTGGCCACATCCTGGTAGAAGGTGTACCTGGTCTGGCGAAAACCATGGCCATCAAAACACTGGCTGAAGCGATTGGCGGTGAATTCAAACGCATCCAATTTACACCTGACCTCGTTCCCGCCGACCTGGTTGGAACGCGCATCTACAATCAAAAATCCGGTGAATTCAACACTTCGCTCGGCCCGGTATTCACCAATCTCCTGCTGGCTGACGAGATCAACCGTGCGCCGGCGAAGGTGCAGAGCGCTTTACTTGAAGTGATGCAGGAACGGCAGGTAACAATCGGTCGTGAAACCTATAAAGTACCTGATCCTTTCCTGGTGCTTGCCACACAGAATCCCATCGAGACCGAGGGGACTTACGCCTTACCCGAAGCGCAGGTCGACCGGTTCATGCTTAAAGTGCTGGTCGGCTACCCGGGCACGACTGAGGAATTTGTCATCGTGGAGCGCATGACCGGGACCCTGCAGGGCATTCAGAAGGTGCTCACTTCCGACCAGCTGGTTAAGCTGCAGCACGAAGCTGATTCTGTGTATGTTGATCCTGCATTGATCGAGTACGCAGTGCGCATGGTAACTGCTACACGGAAGCCATCGGATATCGGCCTTCCGGAGCTGGAAAGATACATTACCTTTGGAGCCAGCCCCAGGGCATCGATTAACCTGATACTGACCGGACGGGCGTTGGCATTCGTGCGCGGGCGAAATTATGCCCTGCCGCAGGATGTGCTGGACATGGCTCTCGATGTCATGCGCCACCGGCTGGTGCTCTCATATGAAGCCCTTTCAGATAACGTCTCCAGTGATGACTTGTTGAACCAGATCCTGGAGCGCATACCGATTCCAGTGGTGCCGTTGCGTGAATATACCAGCCTCCGCCTCAACTCCTGAGCGCGTCCTGCTGCGTCTCGACTGGCAGGTAATCCGCCGCCTGGATGGCTTACTGCAAGGTGATTACCGCAGTCTTTTTTATGGGTACGGCGTGGATTTCGCCGATTTACGCGAATACCAGCCAGAAGACGACATCCGGTATATCGACTGGAACGTCACAGCCCGGTTGAATACACCTTATGTCCGGCAGTATGTTGAGGACCGGGAAATCACGGCCTGGTTTTTATTGGATATCAGCCCGTCTGTTGATTTTGGTGCTTCTGAGAACCATAAACGGAAAAAGTTGATCGATTTTGTGAGCACCATGGCACGGCTTCTGACTCGGCATGGTAACCGGGTTGGTGCGGTTTTCTTTGGCGGCCGGATTGAACGAACGATCCCGGCGAAAAGTGGGCGCAAGCAGGTCCTGCAGCTGATGCATGCATTGATGTCTTATTCCAGGCTTCCAGGTACGGATTTCACCGATCTATCTATCCTGCTCAATGGAGCCTTGAACGCGATAAAAAGACGATCTTTGATATTCCTGGTTTCGGATTTCATCAGCTTGCCCGGGTGGGAGCGCCCTCTAAACCTGCTTAACCAGCGTCATGAAGTGCTGGCAGTGCAGTTGTGGCACCCGTATGAAAAACAATTGCCGGATATCGGTCGGGTGTATTTGCAGGATGCTGAAACTGGCGAGCAGCTGTACCTCGACACGCACGATAAAAAATTTCAGCGGCGGTTTGCTGAAGCGGCGCAGCGCCGCCAGGCTGAATTGGATGCAGCGTTCCAACACGCCGGGGTAGATGTATTGTCCCTTTCGACCGAAGATGAACTGGTAAGGTCCATCGTGAGATTCGCAGGCATGCGACAACAGCGGCGGAGATGATTCAGGGATGAGAGCATAGCATGACTTTTATCTGGCCTGGGATGCTGGTTACTTTAATACTGGTTCCCCTGGCCGTCGTGGTATACCTGTGGCTCAGCCAGCGGAGGAGGTCTCGAGCGGCGAATATCGGGAGTATGGGGCTGGTAGACGGAATAACTGAAAGCAAATTGGGTAAGCGCCGCCATATCCCGGCGCTTATTTTCCTGGCAGGTCTGACGCTGTTATTGTTCTCGATGGCGCGGCCCGCGGCGGAAGTTAGCCTACCCAGGCAGGAAGGAACGGTAATACTGGCGTTTGATGTATCCGGCAGTATGGCAGCGGATAATTTAAAACCGACGCGCATGGAAGCGGCCAAAGCTGCAGCACGTGAATTTCTCCAGGCACAGCCTGCCAGCCTGCAGGTTGGGGTGGTGGCTTTTAGCGAAAGCGATTTCGTAGTCCAACCGCCGACGAACGATCATGAGGCCATCATAGCTTCGATTGAGCGGTTGTCCCTTCAACGCAGCACGTCTCTTTCGGCTGGTATTATCGCCTCCCTGAATGCGATTGCAGTGGGTTTCGGCCAGCCGCCTCTGGTGGACACCGACCTCTCAGATTCCCCCGTGCCCACCGCCACCCCTTTGCCGGATGGAATTCATACGCCAGCTGTAATCGTGCTGCTGACAGATGGGGAGAATACTGCGCCTCCTGATCTGTTTCCCGCTGCTCAAATAGCCGCTGACCGCGGCATTCGCATTCATACCATCGGGATTGGCAGTACAGCAGGTACGACACTTGAGATCAACGGGTTCAGTGTGCATACGCAGCTGGATGAAGCAGTTTTACAGGAAATATCCCAGCTTACCGGCGGAGAATTTTATAATCCCGAAAATGAAGAGGACCTGGTCGAGATTTATAAAGGCATTTCGCCGCAGCTGGTCATGAAATCTGAAAAGATGGAAGTCACACCTATTTTGGCAGGTGCCAGCATATTTATCCTTTTGATTGGCGGACTGTTCTCATTGATGTGGATTAACCGTCTGCCTTGAAGATAACGATGTTTTATTACAAAATAATGCTCTCGTATCGGTATACGCTCGGCCAGGAATGGGTTACCCTTCCTGCACCGTTCGGAGGTGGATCATGGGAATGATTTGGCCGGGGTTCCTGGGGCTGCTGGGGTTGATCCCATTAATACTCCTGGTTTACTTCGTGATTCAACGCCGCCGTAAGCGTTTTGTGGTTCGCTATTCCAGCCTGGCCCTGATACGCGACGCAATCCCAAAATCATCACTGCTCAGGCGGTATCTCCCGATTGTGCTGTTTTTGTGTGCCCTTTTCAGCCTGGTGCTGGCATTAACCCGACCGGTCGCGGTTATGAAAGTGCCAGCCGGAAAGGCGACAATCATGCTGGCGATGGATGTTTCGATGAGCATGTGCTCGACGGATATACCCCCAAACCGCTTGAAAGCTGCCCAGGCAGCAGCCCTTGAATATGTGCAGAGGCAGAGCGCGCATACACAGCTGGGGATTGTGGCCTTTGCTGGATTTGCGGCTCTGGTCCAACCACCGACCAGCGACCAGGAAGACCTGATCGCTGCCATCGAAAACCTGTACACCGCCCGGCGCACGGCAATCGGCAGCGCAATCCTGGAATCTTTGGATGCAATCTCAGAAATTAACCAGGCTGTTGCACCGAGTAACACTGGCAGCGAATCCGTGTAGCCGACACCTGTGCCGGAGGGAGAATACACGCCGGATATCATCGTACTTCTAACTGATGGAGCCAGCAATACCGGTATCTGGCCTCTGGAAGCTGCGCAGCAGGCTGCTGACCGTAGGGTGCGGGTCTACACCATCGGATTTGGCACGGAAAACGGGGCTGTCTCGAATTGCGGTTGGGGATTCCAGGGAAGCGGCTCCTTCGGAGGCGGCCAGCCACAGTGGGGGAATTCCTGGGGCGGAGGCGGATTCAGGCGTGGAATCGATGAAGAGACGCTGAAACAGGTCGCTTCGCTGACCGGTGGAAAATATTATTCTGCGCAGAGCGCCAGTGAGCTGACCGAAGTGTTCGAAGACCTGCCTACTTACCTGATTACCCGCAATGAGAACATGGAGATCAGCGTATTTTTCACGATCATAGGCGCCATCCTGGCTGCACTCGCCATCGGCCTGTCGCTTTTATGGCACCCACTCCCTTGATACCCTGGCATTCTATCGATTGGAACTGGATATAGGTACTTTCCCAGCCGGATAGGCCGGGATCCAAAATAATTGAGCCTTTCCCAGATTATATACACTTGACATCTGGGTGGGGGCGGGATTATACTGTGTTTATAATAAACCGACCGTCGGTTTATTATAGGGATCGTAAATTGGCCAGGACAGTTAAGGAAGAAGATTATGTTGCCCGGCGCAGTGAAATACTGGAAGCGTCGTACAGGTTGGTATATACCAAGGGCTTTGACCAGATGACTGTCCAGGATATCATCGACGACCTGAGAATATCCAAAGGCGCGTTCTATCATTATTTCAATTCCAAAAGCGGGGTTTTGGAAGCGCTGGTAGAGCGTATTGTCGATGAGATCGAGCCAGAATTAATTTCGATAGTAAAGGATCCTCAGCGATCAGCTTTAGAAAAACTCCAGGACTACTTTGAGACTGCCAATAGGTGGAAATCCGCTCGAAAGTCTTTGATGCTTTCTCTGTTAAAAGTCTGGTATGCCGATGAGAACGCAATCGTCAGGCAGAAGGTCTTCAATTCGACTCTGAAGAGGCTTACACCCTGGTTGACAATGATCATCCAGCAAGGAATTGCAGAAGGTGTTTTCAGTACAAAGTATCCAGAGTATATCTGCCGGATGAATGTATACCTGCTGCAGGGATTGAGCGATGGTTTTATCGAGTTCCTTTTGGTTGATAATACCGATAAGTCCCAGGTGATAAAGGCAAAGCAGATCCTGGCGGCATACACCGAGGCCCTGGAGAGAATTCTGGGTGCTCCAAATGGATCCATCCGGCTTATGGAAGATGGAACTTTAGAGCAATGGTTCAGTTGATTGTAGAACGGAAGGAGAACTGAGCATGAAATTATATATACGCCTGGCCTGGCGCAATCTCTGGCGCCATCGCCGCCGCACTATCATCGTCGCCGTGGCCATGGCCTTGGGCTGGGTTTGATGATGTTTTACGACGGGCTGATGTTCGGTTTCGACCAGGCCATTTACGGCAATGCCATCAAGGTCCTGGGCGGTAACATCCAGATCCATGCACAAGGCTATCGCACGGAAACCGGGCAGAACCCGCTCCTGCCGCTGCCGGATGACCAGGCAGCGGTGCAGGCCGCCCTGGCCCAACCGCTGGTGCAAACTGCCACACGGCGGATCAATCACCGGCGGGCTGGTCACCAGCCCCGAGGGCGCCTTCGGCGTCAGTATCATCGGGATCGAGCCGGAAAAGGAGCAGGAGGTCAACCTGGCCGCGCAGCACATCGCCGCCGGACGCTACCTCAACTCAGGAAGATGGCGACATGATCTTGATCGGCAAAGGCCTGGCAGATGCAATGGATGTCGGTGTGGGCGACCGGATCACCATGGTTGGACGCTCCACGCATGAGCAGATGCGCCAGCGGACGATGACCGTGGCCGGCATCTACGACCTGGGCATGCCCGAATTTGAGAAAGGCACGGTGTTCATTTCTTTAGGCGAAGCGCAGGCATTGTTCGACCTGGCTGGCCAGTCCACCGAGGTGGCCATTGTGCTGAAGCAGTTAGGCACAGGAGCCCAAGGTCATCGCGGCAATTGAACCGCTGTTGCCCGGTTACGAGATCGATACCTGGAGAAACAACTACCCCGAGCTTCTGGCAGCGATAACGACCAAAAACGGGGTGATGAACATCTTCAGCGTGATCATCCTGCTGATTGCCGGGATCGGC
The DNA here is from genome assembly GCA_963698765.1 of uncultured Chloroflexia bacterium. GTDB lineage: Bacteria > Chloroflexota > Anaerolineae > Anaerolineales > UBA4823 > CAVOSB01. Next base: position 4,808 of record CAVOSB010000013.1, on the reverse strand, counting down.
ATCCTGAACCTGCTGCTGATGGCCGTTTACGAGCGCACGCGCGAGATCGGCTTGCTGGGCGCGATGGGGCTGAAGCCGCGCCAGATCTCCCTGCTGTTTATCCTCGAAGGGACGCTGATGGGCCTGGTGGGGGTGGCCGCCGGGATTGCTGGTCGGCCTGCTCATCAACGGGCTGCTGCGCCAGGTCGGCCTGGATTTCAGCGCCATGGCGACTGCGACCGAGTACATGGCGCTGATCAGCGGGCGGATTTATCCCAGCTGGGGGTTCGAGAAATTGCTCAGCCGCGCCCTGACGGTGGCGATCATCTCAGCCCTGGCCGCTTTGATCCCGGCGCGTCGAAGCTGCCCGCCGCGAGCCGGCTGCAGCCCTGCATCACGTGATGAGGTGTACCGATGATCCAACTCTTTCGAATGGCTTTTCGCGACCTGGGCCGCAACCGCCGGCGCACCTTTTTCTCCATCCTGGCGCTGGCGATGGGGCTGGCTCTGTTGATTACTGATGGCGTCTTTTATCAATGGCGAGATGGACAGTGCCATGGATACTACCATCCGGCTGCAGAGCGGCCATCTGCAGCTCCGAGCCGAAAATTACGATGAAAGAAAGACCAGCCTGAAGTGGGAGGACCTGATCGAAAATCCCGCTCAGGTGGCCGGCCAGATCGCTACGCTCGAGCCGGTGATCGCCGCCTCACCCCGGCTGTTTGCCAGCGGGATCGTGATGTCACGCAATCAGTCCGCAGGCGTCCAGATCATCGGCATCGATCCGGATTCGGCAACCAATGATCCTTACCGGGAAGGCCTGGTCAGCGGCGAGTTTCTCACCCCGGATGACCGCGAGGGCATCCTGATCGGCCGCCCGCTGGCCGAGAAAATGGGATTGGAGGTGGGCGACCAGATCAACCTGACCGCCAACACCTCCAACGGCGATGTCAGCGAGCAGCCCTTCACCATCCGCGGCATCTACTCCACGGAGACCCGTGTGTTCGACAGCGCCATCGTTTTCCTGCCGCTGGAAAAAGCCCAGGCGATGACCGGAACGGAAAACCATGCCAGCACGATTTTTGTCCTGCTGAAAGATAAAGACCAGACAGATGCGGTGGTCAACGCGCTCCAATCTGCGAGCTACAAGATCTTGACCTGGACGAAGATGAACGAGTCATCATCCAGACCGAAAATTTGTCCAACTCGTATATGTCCCTGTTCTACCTGATTGTGCTCGCGGTAACGGCCACGGTCATCATCAATACGCTGATCATGGCGGTCTTCGAGCGCACGCGCGAGATCGGCATTCTTGCCGCCATCGGCATGAAAGGCCGCCGCATCATGGCCATGTTCCTGGCAGAATCGTCCATCCTGGCTGTGGGCGGCATCCTGCTGGGACTGGTCCTGGGATTGTTAGTGGTAGCTTACCTCGAGCGGAATGGTTTTTATGTCGGCAACATGGCCGTCGGCGGAGGCGGCTTCCTCATCCGGGATACGGTCTATGCCAAATTCAGCCTGGATGGCACGATCAACGTGAGCATCATGGCCTTTATCGTCACCCTGCTGGCCGGGCTTTACCCGGCCGTGCTGGCTGCCCGCATGGAGCCTGTCGAAGCCCTGCGCGCTGAGAAATAGGAATCCGATTGAGGAGAATCTGAAAGGAACATATGGAAGTCACCAAGATTGAAAACGTCACCCGCATTTTTAAGATCGGCAAAATCGAGACCCAAGCCCTGCGCGGCGTCAATCTCTCCATCGAAAGCGGCGAATTTACCGCCCTGGTTGGTCCATCCGGCTCGGGCAAGACCACCCTGCTACAGCTGATCGGCTGCCTGGACCAGCCCACCAGCGGGCAGTGTGTTCATCAACGGCAAAGATGTCAGCAAGCTCAACCGCAACCAGCGCGCCGACATGCGCCGGGGCACGATCGGCTTTATCTTCCAGTTCTTCGCCCTGATCCCCACCCTTATCGGCCTATGAGAATGTCGAGATGCCGCTGCTGCTGAACGGGCACAGCCCGTCCGAGCGCCGGACGCGGGTGATCGAGCTGCTCGAAGCGGTGGATCTGAGCGACCGCGCCCACCACCGCCCAGACCAGCTCAGCGGCGGCGAGCAGCAGCGTGTCGCCATTGCCCGCGCCCTGGCAACCAAGCCAGCCCTGATCCTGGCAGACGAGCCCACCGCCAACCTGGACACCGCCAACGGCAAGCAGGTGATGGAAATCATGACCCGCCTCAACCAGGAGACCGGCGTCACCTTCATCTTCGCCACGCATGATCCACGCGTGATCCATTACGCCCGGCGGGTGGTCACCCTGCAGGATGGTCGCGTGGTAGATAACAGCCTGCATGATATGGGCAGGAGCGCCTCGGATTTATAAAATGAAGAAGAAAATCTTAGTCACAACTCTCCTGTTGATTGCACTTACAGCATGTGGCACCCTTCAGCACTGGCACCCCACATGCATTACCGACAGTGGTATTGGATCAGGGTAACATCCGGATTCACCGGCTCCAGGAACCCCAACTGCTGGTGTGATTGCCTCGGGGGTAGTATCGCCAGCCCAGGAAGCCCAACTGGTGTTTCCCTGGGAGGTAGATTAAAACGGTGAATGTCTCAGTCGGCGACCTGGTGGAGGCCGGGCAGGTGCTGGTGGAAATGGAAGGCCAGGAGCAGCTGGAAGCCGCAGTCAGCAGCGCACAATATGAGCTGGATAGGGCGCAGCAGGCGATCGATGACCTGACAGCAGAGGCTGAGACTCGCCGCATCCAGGCGATGAAAGACATCATCACCTATGAGAAAGCAGTCCGAGATGCCCGATATGCTCTCGATAACTCCACAGTGCCCACCAACCAGGCAGACCTGGATACGGTCGCGGCGCTCAATTTGATGAAGAGCAGTTAGACAATGCACGCACTGCCTTTGAACCGTATAAATTTCGCCCCTCCAGCGATCCAACCCGGGAAGACTTGAAGATGAGCTGGATGACGCCCAGGCTGGCTATAATGCCGCAGTCCGTCGCCTGCAGTACGAATATGACCTGGAGGTGGTTGAAGCCCAACTGAGAGGCGTCATTGGAAGATTACGAGATTCTTTCGGCTGGTCCAGAATCCTGGTGAATTGACGTTAGCCGAAGCGCGGCTCTCGAATGCCCAGAACCAGCTGGCAGCTGCACAGGCTGCGTTGAGGCGGTTAACTCTTCACCGCCCCTTTTACCGGTACGGTGGGTGACGTGAAAATCCACTCAGGCGAATGGGTGATTCCGGGTCAGGCTATTCTGAGCCTGGTCGACCTGGCAAACCTTGGCGTCGAAACTACCGATTAAAGCGAGCTGGATATCCCGGACATCCAGATCGGACGACAGGCAGTAGTCGTCATCAAAGCGCTGGGAAAGGAAATCAACGGCCAGGTGATCCAGATCTGGCCGCTGGCCAATTCTATTGGCGGCGATGTGGTTTATAAAACCATCGTTGAGCTGGAATCGCTCCCCGATGGTCTGCGCGAGGGCATGAGCGCCGAAGTGCAATTCGAAGCAGGCCAGTAACACTTCCTCATTCCACCGTTACACTTTGCCAGGTTGCGTGGTTGGTCAACATCCAACCCGCGCAGCGATGCAATGTGATAGGCTAGCATTTGCAGCGGAAGAACTGTCAACACCGGGCTTAGCATCCAGGGGCGGCCGGCACCCACAGGAAGCTGTCTGCCACCCGTCCACATTCTTATCGCCTTCCGTGGCAACCGCGATCACTTTTCCGCCGCGCGCTTTTGCCTGTCAATCTGGCTGATCATCTTCTCATACCACGGATCATTCGGCGCGAGCACGATAACCGGCATATCTTTATCTATCAGCGCGATCGGTCCGTGTTTCATTTCACCGGCCGGATAAGCTTCGGCGTGGATATACGAGATTTCCTTCAATTTCAAGGCACCTTCATAGGCGATCGGCATATTGATCCTGGCCCAGGTAGAGCGCAGTGACTTCCTTGAGATCTTTGGCTACTTCGATCTTCATCTTCGCGATCCAGACACTGCCCGGCCAGGTCGGGGATCAAGCGCAGGTCATTCACCAGCTTCCTACGTTTGCGGTCAACCGGTAATGTTCCGCGCAGGTCGGCAAGCAAAATCGCCAGCATATACAGGTCAACCAGCGGTGCCGTAAAAGCTTTTGTTGATGCAACCCCGATTTCAGGACCGACCTGCATGGAAATATATCCATCTGCAAGGCGCATTGCCTGGGAGCCGATGGCGTTGACAATTGCCCAGATGGTTGCTCCCTTTTGACGTCCCTCTTCCATGGCTGCCAGCGTGTCGGCGGTTTCACCGGACTGGCTGATCGCCAGGACGACGGTGCCGGGTTGGATGATGGGATCACGATAACGGAATTCTGAGGCAATATCCACTTCAACCGGAATGCGGGCAATCCGTTCGATATAGATTTTCCCAACCATGCCGACATGCCCGGCAGTTCCACAGGCTGTGATAATGATCTTGTTGATCTTTCGCCCATTCCGCCGTTAGTTTTAATTGCGGTAATTGGACAGCCCTTTTTCAAAGTCTACCCGTCCGGCGAGGGTATCCGTCAGGACGCACCTGCTCGTGGATCTCTTTCTGCATGAAATGGCGGTACTCCCCTTTTCGGCGGCTATTGGATCCCAGGCCGCCTGCTGGATTTGATACTTCAAGACATTCCCATCCAGGTCCAGTACCTGGACTGCCTCGGCGAGTTACCACCGCCATCTGGCGCGATTCCAGGAAGATCACCTTGCGGGAGTGCTCCAATATGGCCGGCAGATCAGAAGCTATGAACATTTCCCCTTCGCCGATGC
>CAVOSB010000012.1:0-199056 GCA_963698765.1 uncultured Chloroflexia bacterium | reverse complement strand
GGTGTGATTGCCTCGGGGGTAGTATCGCCAGCCCAGGAAGCCCAACTGGTGTTTTCCCTGGGAGGTAAGATTAAAACGGTGAATGTCTCAGTCGGCGACCTGGTGGAGGCCGGGCAGGTGCTGGTGGAAATGGAAGGCCAGGAGCAGCTGGAAGCCGCAGTCAGCAGCGCACAATATGAGCTGGATAGGGCGCAGCAGGCGATCGATGACCTGACAGCAGAGGCCTGAGACTCGCCGCATCCAGGCGATGAAAGACATCATCACCTATGAGAAAGCAGTCCGAGATGCCCAATATGCTCTCGAAATCCACATGCCCACCAACCAGGCAGACCTGGATACGGTCGCGGCGCTCAATTTGATGAAAGAGCAGTTAGACAATGCACGCACTGCCTTTGAACCGTATAAATTTCGCCCCTCCAGCGATCCAACCCGGGAAGACTTGAAAGATGAGCTGGATGAGGCCCAGGCTGGCTATAATGCCGCAGTCCGGCGCCTGCAATACGAATATGACCTGGAGGTGGTTGAAGCCCAACTGAGAGGTGCATTGGAAGATTACGAGATTTTTCGGCTGGTCCAGATCCCGGTGAATTGACGTTAGCCGAAGCGCGGCTCTCGAATGCCCAGAACCAGCTGGCAGCTGCACAGGCTGCGTTGAGGCAGTTAACTCTCACCGCCCCTTTTACCGGTACGGTGGGTGACGTGAAAATCCACTCAGGCGAATGGGTGATTCCGGGTCAGGCTATTCTGAGCCTGGTCGACCTGGCAAACCTGCGCGTCGAAACTACCGATTTAAGCGAGCTGGATATCCCGGACATCCAGATCGGACAACAGGCAGTAGTCGTCATCAAAGCGCTGGGAAAGGAAATCAACGGCCAGGTGATCCAGATCTGGCCGCTGGCCAATTCTATTGGCGGCGATGTGGTTTATAAAACCATCGTTGAGCTGGAATTGCTCCCCGATGGTCTGCGCGAGGGCATGAGCGCCGAAGTGCAATTCGAAGCAGGCCAGTAACACTTCCTCATTCCACGGTAACACTTTTGGCCAAATTGCGCGGCTGGTCGACGTCCAGGCCGCGCAGCGAGGCAATATGGTAAGCCAGCAACTGCAGGGGGATGACGGCTGTCACCGGGCTGAGCATCCAGGGTGTTTCAGGCACCCAGATGACGTAGTCTGCTTCACTGGTGATTTGCTTATCTCCCTCAGTAGCCACCGCAACCACGATGCCGCCGCGCGCCTTGGCCTGGGTGACCTGGCTGAACATCTTCTCATACCAGGGATCGCGCAAGGCGATCACCACCACCGGCATTTCCCGGTCGATCAAGGCGATCGGGCCATGCTTCATTTCACCGGCCGGGTAGCCCTCGGCATGGATGTACGAGATTTCCTTTAATTTCAATGCACCTTCATAGGCGGTGGGCATGTTGATGCCGCGCCCCAGGTACAGGCAGTGATTGGTGTTCATTAATGACCGGGCGATCTTTTCGACCTGCCCTTCGCCATCCAGGCAGCGGCTGGCAAGGTCTGGCACACGACGCAGGTCGTTGATCAAGTTGTGTCGAGTTTTGCGGTCAAGCGTGCCGCGCAGGTCGGCGAGAAAAATCGCCAGCATGTAAAGGTCCACCAGGGGTGCGGTGTAGGCTTTGGTGGAGGCCACGCCGATCTCTGGCCCAGCCTGCATCGAAATATATCCATCTGACAGGCGCATGGCCTGCGAGCCGATGGCATTGACAATCGACCACAAAATTGCCCCTTTACGACGACCTTCTTCCATGGCGGCCAGGGTGTCGGCGGTTTCACCCGACTGGCTGATTGATAGAAGCACCGAACCAGGATCGATGATCGGGTCGCGGTAGCGAAATTCGGAGGCGATATCCATCTCGACCGGGATCCGGGCTAGGCGCTCGATCAGGATCTTGCCAACCATCCCGGCGTGTGAAGCAGTCCCGCAGGCGGTGATGAAAATTTTATTGATGTTCCGGGCCAGCTCAGGCGTGAGGTTGAGTTCTGGCAGTCGGATGCCATGTCCGTCATCGAAATCCACCCGGCCGGCAATCGTATCCGTTAATGACGCACCTGTTCGTGGATTTCCTTCTCCATAAAGTGGCGGAACTCCCCTTTCTCTGCCGATACCGGATCCCAGGCCGCCTGCTGGATTTGATACTTCAAGACATTCCCATCCAGGTCCAGTACCTGGACTCCCTGGCGAGTTACCACCGCCATCTGGCGCGATTCCAGGAAGATCACCTTGCGGGAGTGCTCCAATATGGCCGGCAGATCAGAAGCTATGAACATTTCCCCTTCGCCGATGCCGACGACCACCCCACCCGCATTTCCCAGCCTTGCTGCTACCAGCTTATCAGGTTCCCTGGACGAAAATGTGACGATGGCGTGAGCACCTTTGAGGTGGGCGAATGCATGCCGGGCAGCACTTTCCAGGTTGGTTTCGGACGACAGGTAGCGCTCGATCAGGTGGACGATTACTTCGGTGTCGGTATCGGATTTGAATACGGCACCTTCGGCGCTCAGCTCCTCCCGCAGCTCGATGAAATTCTCGACGATGCCATTGTGAACTACCACGACATTCCCGGTCATCCCCATGTGGGGGTGAGCATTGCGTGCGTTCGGCTCGCCGTGTGTCGCCCAGCGGGTATGACCTATCCCTAGCTGGCCGGAGATGGGGTCCTGGCTGACCAGTGTCTCCAGGCGTGAGAGTTTGCCGGCGTCCCGGCGGATTTCGATCTGGCCTTCATTAATACTGCCAGGCCAGCTGAATCATAACCGCGGTACTCCAGTCGTTTCAACCCGTTCAGAATTAACGGGGTTGCGTCCCGCGGACCGATATAGCCTACAATTCCACACATGCTGAGTTCCCTCCGAAATCAAGTTCGATTATTCTGCTAACCTTGCTGGCGTGTTTGGTGACAGAAAGTGCCAGCGTACAAACCAGGCAGCAGTGGGTGCCACTCTTCACAGGATTGTCGCACCGGTCGTCCGGTCCGCGTTGGTGTGAAGCTTCAATTTGGAGGGAAAGAGATCGGGGGGTGGCTCACCCGGAGGGCGTCCGCTGATCATTCGATTTTCCCGGCTCCAGGCCGGTAAGCCTGCCTGCGACGGCAGGAACCCTCATCCTCGTCAGCTGGAAGAAAAGGTAATCAGTCAATTAGTCAATCAGGTAATCAGGAAGAGCTTAAATTCCTGGTTGTCTGATTGACTGGGTAACTTGTACCCTGATTTTCCAGCCCATGCGCTATCTTTCCCGTATGGATCTAATCCCGCTTATGCCTCCTTTTGCATATATTATTGTAACTGATTGAATTATAACGCAAATGGGAGTGGTAGTATCTTATGCAGTTCTCAATCACCCATTCATACCCAATTTAAGGTGGATTGTCAGCGTGAGGATCAAGAGGCGCAATAGGGTATGGTGGGATAGTATAATAATTAACAGGCATACGAACTCAGGAGATAGCCAGGATTGAAGAGTCTTCAACCCAATTCCCAACACTGCTTCGTCTGCGGAGTCTCCAACCCTTTTGGATTGAAGCTCAGGTTCTTCGAGACTTCTCCGGGTGAAGTAACTGCAGACTGCACAATCTCATCAGAATACCAGGGTTATCCTGGCGTAGTGCACGGTGGAGTGGTAGCAGCCATGCTGGATGAGCTGGCTGGGCGTTCCTTGATGGGGGTGGATTTACCCAGGTTCATGTACACTGCCCGGTTGGAAATTCGCTACCGTAAGAATGTGCCGGTTGGTCAGCCGCTGCGCCTGGTGGGAACTGCCCTCTCAGCTAAGAAGCGCACAGCAACTGCGAAGAGCGCGATCTACGATCTGGACGGCAGCGTGCTGGCGGAGGCAGATGTCCTGCTGGTTAATATACCCTCCGAAGTCGTCCAGTCAGTCGATCTGGCAGCCCTAGGCTGGAGAACCTACATTGAAAGTGAGTGATAGCAGATGATCGTCGAATACCATCGCCCTGAGACAGTGGAAGAAGCGCTGCAGCTGCTCAATCGACAGCAGCCAGAGACCCTGCCTTTAGCAGGAGGCTCGGTGATCAATCAACCTTCAACCCGCAAAATTGCAGTCGTTGATTTGCAGGCTCTCGGGATTGAACGCTTGCGAGCGCAAAGGGAATTTCCTCCATTTGGGAGCGACCCTAACACTGCAGGCCATGCTGGAGCAGTACAATTCTGCCGCGGCCATAAACATTCCAGCATCACTCCTGCAGTCCATCGAGCTTGAAGCTACCTATAATCTGCGCCAGGTCGCCAGCGTGGCTGGAACGCTGGTGGCGGCAGACGGCCGTTCGCCTTTCACAACCGCCATGCTGGCGCTGGATGCAATGATGAACATCCTCCCTGGAGATGAGCAGGTCAGCCTGGGCAATCTTCTGCCGTTCCGTGGAGAACGACTGCACGGATGCTTGATCAGCCGGGTGAGCATTCCGCTGAACGCAAACCTGGCTTACGAGTACGTGGCGCGCACTCCTGCGGACCGGCCAATCCTGTGTGCAGCTCTGGCCTCCTGGCCTTCCGGCAGGATGCGATTGGCCTTGGGAGGCTTTGGCGCTGCACCGACCCTGGCTTTCGACGGGATGGATGAGATCGGGCTAGATTTAGCAGCCCAGAGCGCTTGCAGCCAGGCGGGAGATGAATGGGCCTCCGCCGGATACCGCCAGGAAATTGCCGGGGTGCTTTCCCGGCGCTGCCTGCACACACTCAAACAGGCGATAAATCTTGAAAACCGAGGGAATTTATGACAGATCATAATGGTTTTACTTTATTGGTTGAGAAAGAAATTCCAGAAATCAAGACGCTGGCGAGGCTCTACCGGCACAATCGAACCGGAGCCGAGCTGCTGTCGATGGTTAATGAAGACGAAAATAAGGTCTTCGGTGTCACATTTCGCACGCCTCCAGAAGATTCTACCGGGTTGCCGCACATCATGGAGCACGCTGTCCTGTGCGGCTCTCAGAAATACCCGGTGAAAGAACCGTTTGTTGAGCTGCTGAAAGGTTCCCTGAATACTTTTTTGAATGCCTTTACCTTTCCGGACAAGACCTGCTATCCAGTTGCCAGCCAGAACGCAAGCGATTTCTACAACCTGGTGGACGTTTACCTGGATGCAGTGTTTCACCCGTTGATCCCCGAACATACCCTGCAGCAGGAAGGCTGGCATTACGAGCTGGAGGCGCTTGACTTCGCCATTAAGCTACAAGGGTGTAGTATTCAATGAGATGAAAGGCGCCTATTCCAACCCGGATGACCTGCTCCAGGACCAAGTGCGTATGTCTCTCTATCCAGATACCCCATACGCCCTGGATTACGGCGGCGACCCGCGCCACATTCCTAACTTAACCTACGAGCAGTTCAAAGCGTTTCACCAGAAATATTACCATCCTACCAATGCACGTTTCTTTTTTTACGGTGATGATGATCCAGAAAGGCGGCTGGAAATATTAGAGAAATGTCTCCGCACTTATCAAAGGATCGAAATCGATTCTTTTCCCACCATTACAGAGTGCGATTCCAAAAACCCCGGCGGGTGGTAGTGCCTTTCGATCCCGGCGAAGCACCGGAAGCTCAGAAAGGCATGCTGACAGTGAACTGGCTGCTGCCAGAGGCGCTTGACCCTCGCGAAACCTTGGAACTGGGCATCCTGGCGCATATCTTGATTGGCACCTCGGCTTCACCTCTACGCAAGGCTTTAATCGATTCTGGGAATGGGAGAAGACCTGGCTGGTGTAGGATTGGAAGGCGATTTGCGCCAGAGGTTTTTCTCAACTGGCTTAAAAGGGATGGCGGTTGATGAAAACCTGACTCTGAAGGATGAAGAGGCGCTTCAAAGCCTGATCTGGGATACCCTGGGTGAATTAGCGAACAAAGGCATCGACCACGACACGGTCGCGGCTTCGCTTAACACCGTCGAATTCAGCTTGAGAGAGAATAACACCGGCTCCTTCCCGAGAGGTATCTCGCTGATGCTGCGAGCACTCTCGGGCTGGTTGTATGATCGTGACCCGATTGCCCGCCTGGCATTTGAAGCCCCCTTGTCGGCGATCAAGAAACAAATATCGGCTGGAGAAAAGCTGTTCGAAGGGCTGATAAGTAGACATTTTCTTGAAAACGACCACCGTACGACAGTGATCATGCAGCCTGAACCGGGTCTGGTCGCCAAAATGGATCAAGAAGAGGCAGAGCGGCTGGCCCAGATTCGCGCGTCTCTGAGTGAAAGCGAGCTGCAGGCCATTCTTGAGGAAACTCTCGAGCTGAAACGAATCCAGGAGAAGCCCGATGCGCCTGAAGCACTGGCGACAATCCCGGTTTTGAAGCTGAGCGACCTGGAAAGAAAGAACAAGACCATCCCATCGGAAATTTCCGAGCTGGCAGGAAGCAGGCTGCTTTTCCACGACCTGTTTACCAACGGCATCCTGTACCTGGACCTGGGATTTGACCTGCATGCACTGCCGGTCGAATACCTGCCGTTTGTATCCCTCTTCAGCCGGTCTCTGTTGGAAATTGGGACGGAGAAAGAGGATTTTGTCAGGCTGTCGCAGCGTATCGGCCGGTCAACCGGTGGCATCTCACCAGCCTCATTCATCTCCACGGTACGCAACACAAAGCACAGCACTGCCTGGTTGTACTTGCGCGGCAAGTCTACTGTCGGCCAGGCCGGGGAGCTGCTGGAAATCCTGAAGGATATACTGTTGACCGTAAAGCTGGACAACCGGGAGCGTTTTCAACAGATGCTGCTGGAAGAAAAAGCCGGGCTGGAAGCCGGGTTGATCCCATCGGGACATCGTGTAGTCAATCTACGTCTGCGTTCCGCTTTCACCGAGGCTGATTGGGCGCAAGAATTGATGGGAGGGATCGAATACCTTTTCTTTATCCGCCAGCTGATCCAGGTCGTGGAGCAGGATTGGCAGAGTGTACTCAACAAACTGGAAGGCATCCGGCAGCTGCTGGTGAATCGTGAGGCCATGATCTGCAATATCACCCTGGACGCGCAGAACTGGCAAGAATTGCAGCCCGGGATCGAAGGATTTCTGGCCAGCTTGCCGTCCTTTTCCCCTCAATTTCACCGCTGGCAGCCGGCTGCAGCTGAGGCATATGAAGGCCTGGTAGTTCCCAGCCCGGTTAATTATGTTGGCAAGGGAGCAAACTTGTTCGAGCTAGGTTACCAGGCGGATGGCTCGGTCGATGTGATTAACAACTACCTGAGCACCACATGGCTGTGGGAAAAGGTCCGGGTGCAGGGGGGAGCATACGGGGGATTCTGCCAGTTTAACCCACGGTCGGGTGTCTACAGCTACCTCTCATACCGTGATCCGAACCTGGCTGGCACTTTAGAGAACTATGACGGTACCTCAGAGTTCCTGCAACATCTGGAGATTCATCCGGATGAACTGACCAAAAGCATCATCGGCGCGATCGGAGACATGGATGCTTACCAGCTCCCGGACGCCAAGGGATATTCTGCGATGGCCCGGTATCTGGCAGGTGAAACCCTTGAGAGCCGCCAGCAGTGGCGCGAGCAGATTCTTTCCACTTCGGCGGATGATTTCCTCCGCTTCGGTGAAGTATTGGAGAAATTAAACCATTCAGGCAGGGTTGTGGCGATGGGTGCCTCGGATGCGATTGAGAAGGCACGTGTTCAATTCCCTGGATGGAAACAGGTCAGGAAGATTATTTGATGTACAGCTGAGTTGGTTAAAACAGAACCCATGTAAAGGATATGGAATGGAGATACATCTGCGGATAAATGACAACGAAGCTGAAGTAAACGCCTCTCCGGGTGAAACACTCCTGACTACTTTACGCGGGTTGGGATACTTTCGGCGCGAAACACGGCTGCGAGAGTGGAGAATGCGGCGCCTGTACAGTGCTGCTGGATGGAAGGCCGGTCAACTCCTGTGTATTTTTAACAGCCCAGGCGGAAGGACATACCATCGAGACGATCGAGTCGCTTGGGCAGCACCCGGAGCAAGGCTGGAAAACCACGGCTGGACTGCACCCCATCCAACGGGCTTTTGTGGAAAGTGGGGCGATTTAATGCGGCTACTGTACGCCGGCGCAGGTGCTGGCTGCCAGGCATCTGCTCGATCACAACCTCCACCCGGATGAAAAGGATATTCGCAACGCGCTGTCAGGTGTGCTGTGCCGCTGTACAGGTTATAAAAAGCCGGTCCAGGCGGTTTTGCGTGCTGCTGCGATCCTGCGCGGGGAAGAAGTCTCGGCTATCGATGGAGATTCTCCGGTTGAGGGCCCGATCCCAGCGCCTGCAGGTTGGGTTGAACATGGAGAAACGCTGCCAGGTGCAGATGTATCGCCAGCCCCGGAAATACCCACAGAAATTTTGACTCAACAGAGAAGTCATGCCGCGCATCCAGAGCACCCCACAGACTGCGACCTGGAGCGCAGTGGGGAAACCTGAACCGAAAGTCGACGCGGTTAAGCTGGTACAGGGGAAACCAGCCTTTACCGCTGACTTTGAGAAACGCGGTTTGTTAGTTGCAAAGGTGCTGCACAGCCCGGTTGCGCATGCTCGAATCAAGCGTATTGATGCCAGCCAGGCGCGGGAGCTGCCGGGTGTGGCCGCAGTCCTTACCTGGAAAGACCTGCCGCGAGTGGTTTTCTCAACTGCCGGGCAATCGGATCCAATTCCCGGCCCGCTGGATACATTTTCACTCGACAGCAAAGTACGTTTTGTCGGCGATCGTGTGGCAATGGTCGCGGCCGAAAGCGAAGAAATCGCTAACCAGGCGCTGGCTTTAATTGATGTTGAGTATGAACCACTTCCTGTGTTGCTCGATCCGAAAAATGCGATGCTGCCGGGAGCTCCTGTGCTGCATGATGAGCCAGAATATGTGAATTTTGGAGAGTCGGATCCGTCACGCAACCTGGCGGCAGAAATTCGGATCGACATCGGGGATGTCGAAAAAGGTTTTGCTGAAGCTGACCGCATCTACGAAGCGGATTACGAAGTCCCCAAGGTGCAGCAGGCACACATCGAACCGCACGTGGTGATCACTTATTGGGACGAAGACGACCGCCTGGTGATCCGCACCAGCACCCAGGTCCCATTCCATGCCCGACGCATCCTGGCTCCGGTACTGGGTCTGCCGGTCAAGCGCATTCGTGTGATCAAGCCGCGCATCGGCGGCGGTTTTGGTGGCAAACAGGAAGTCATGATCGAAGACGTGGCAGCACACCTGACCATTGCGACCGGACGCCCGGTGATCTACGAGTACACACGCGAGGAAGAATTTATCGCTGCCCGCTCTCGACACCCGATGAGAATCCACATGAAAACCGGGGTGAAAGAGGACGGGACTATCACCGCCAATGCCATGCATGTCTTGACCGACACAGGGGCTTACGGCTGCCACGCTCTCACGGTAACCGGCAACACCGGGCATAAAGCGATGGCGCTGTACGTCGGTGATGGATGCTTACCGCAAATCGCCTAATATCCGCTTTTATGCGGACATCGTCTATACCAATCACCCGCCAGCCGGGGCATACCGCGGCTACGGTGTTCCCCAGGGTTATTGGCCGGTAGAGCGGCACATGGAGAAAATCGCCCGAGATTTGAACCTGGATCCATTGGAATTCCGGCTGAAGAATGCCCTGCGCGCCGGTGAGCTGCACCCATTCAGCACTGCCTGGAGTGAAGGGCGCGAGCCAAAGCCTGAAACCATCGAGACCTGCGGCCTCGAACAGTGCGTCCAACAGGGCAAGGCGGTCATCGGTTGGGATCAAAAATTCAATAATGAGCGCTGGCACCGGATTCCAGGCAAACCATTTTTACGCCGGGGGATCGGCGCAGCTCTGGTGATGCAGGGCACCGCCATCCCTTACCTGGATATGGGTGGCGCCAGCATCAAGATCAATGATGACGGTTCATTCAATTTGTTGGTGGGAGCCACCGACCTGGGAACAGGTTCAGACACTGTGCTGGCTCAGCTGGCAGCGGAAGTGCTGGGTGTGCCGACCGAAGATATCCTCGTCTATTCATCGGACACGGATTTCACCCCCTTTGATAAAGGCGCTTATGCTTCCAGCACCACTTACGTGTCTGGAGGTGCCGTCGTGCGCGCCGCGCAGATTGTGGCTGACAAGATTCGCCAGCGTGCCGCCCGGATGTTGGATAATACCGCTGAAGCCGAAAAAATCCACCTGGCGGCTGGGAAGGCTGTTGCACCGGACGGTCGCTCGGTTATGATAGCGCAAGTCGCATTGAACGCCTTGCATAAAGAAAACCAGGAACAGATCATGGGAGTGGCATCCTACATGTCGCCAGTCTCCCCGCCGCCGTTCGCTGCCCAGTTTGCCGAAGTCACGGTGGACATTGAGACAGGACAGGTTACGGTGGATAACCTGGTCATGGCGGTTGATTCTGGCGTGATCGTCAACCCGCTGACGGCTTCCGGGCAGATCGAGGGAGGCATGACCCAAGCATTGGGGTATGCGGTCTGCGAGGAGATGCTGTATGATGATTCAGGCAAAGCACGCGAAGTCGATTTCAAAGATTACCATATCTTCCAAGCTCACGAGATGCCCGGATTGGAGACGATATTTGTTGAAACATTCGAGCCGTCGCACCCGTTCGGTGTGAAGGCAGTGGCTGAAATCCCCATGGATGGGGTTGCCCCGCGGTCGGGAATGCAGTTCTGGATGCTACTGGGGTGCAGGTGGATGTGAATCCGATCACACCCGAAAGGGTCTGGCGAGCTCTATTTTATATGAACAATGACATAGGAAAGAGACAGAAATGAGTACAGTATATAAATTACCGCTAATTCTACAACCCCAGCCAGAAGGAGGGTACCTGGTGACTTGCCCACTCCTTCCGGAGCTGATTACTGAGGGTGATTCCATTCAGGAAGCAATCTTGAATGCAAACGATGCACTTGAAGCTATTGTGGAAGGTTATACACACTTGGATCGCGAACTCCCACCTGGATTACAACCGGCTTTAGCTGATGTACCGATCTGGATTGAGACGATCCTGTCTGTTCCATGAAGTACCGTGAGGTTAGTAAAAGGTTGGCAGCTCTTGGATGCCAGGAAATTCCGAGGCATAAATCAGGCTCTCACAGAATCTGGTATAACCCTTCTACCGGAAGAATAGCCCCAATACCAGATTGGAGAGCGAAAGATCTAAAAATTGGGACATTGCGGGCAGTGGTACGGCAGTTAGGAATCGATTGGGTGGATTTTTGGGGAATAAAGGATTAAAAATGAGCCGTATCTATGTTATTGGGCATGTCAATCCGGACACCGACTCGATCGCCGCAGCGGTTGGATACGCCTGGCTGCTGCGTGAGCGAGACGGCACGGATGCCGTTGCGGCACGCGCAGGTGCGACCAACCCTCAAACTACCTGGGTATTAAAACGCCTGGGTTTGGATGCCCCCTTGCTGCTCACAGATGCTTCGCCGCGCTTCGAACTTGGTGACTCGCCGGCTGGATACCGCAGCTCCTGAAGACCGCCTCCAGGAAGCGTGGTCAATACTGAACCGCACCGGGGGCATCGCTCCCATTGTCAGCCCAGAAGACGGGAAGCCGTCGGGATTGATTACCGGATTGAGCCTGTTTAATTTCTTTTCCCGATATATAGGATCTCACCCGCGGCGGCAGGAAATGCGGCTGGCGGAAATCCTGGAGCTTCCCTGTCATGAAGCGTGCGATGAAAGCGTGCCGCGTTTTCAGGTAACAATGCGTATTCGAGATGTGATCAACCGTATCTACCGCGAAGAGCATAATGAATTCCTGATTGTTGATGAATTAGGATTGTACCTGGGAGTGAGCCGGCAGAGCGACGTGCTTAATCCGCCGCGATTGAGAATTATCCTTGTGGATCACAACGAACCAGGCCAGGCCTTGGGCTCAATCGATGAGGCTGAGCTGGTTGAGATTTTAGATCACCACCGCCTGGGGAATATGTCCACCCACATGCCAATTCGCTTCTCCGTCGATGTGGTCGGCAGCACCAGCACACTCGTTTCCGAAAGGATGGAAGAAGCTGGTTTGAGCGCACCGCCGCCAGTTGCCGGACTTTTGCTGGCAGGGCTGCTGTCAGATACCTTAATCCTCAGCTCTCCGACCACCACCGATCGTGACCACCGGGCGGCGGAACGCCTCTCTCGTTGGGCTTTTGTACGAAACAGCCCACTGGCAGGTGAGAGCATCCCTGCCTATGGAAAGCAGGTATTGAACGCCGGCTCTGGATTAGAAACGAGGGCACCTTCTGAGATCGTAAGCACTGACCTCAAGATTTACGAAGCTGGCGGTTTTAACTTTGCCATTGCCCAGGCGGAAGTGACCGACCTGCTCCAGCTCGATGAGCATCTGGATCATCTCAGCCAGGCATTGGACGAGCTGCGGGTACGGCGCGGCCTTGATTTTGCTATGTTGATGGTGACGGATGTGGTAAATACCTCGAGCCGGCTGTTATTGGTGAATGCGCCACCGGTACTGGAAGATCTGCCTTACCCGCGGCAGCCAGATGGGACGCGCCTCGCCCAGGGCGTGGTTTCACGTAAGAAACAACTTTTACCAATCGTATTGGGTTTATTGGAGGATTGATGCATGTCGATATTTTTAGCTCTCCGCACGCTTGAGGAGGAGAATAGGGCCGCGGCGTTGTGCACGGTGATTGAAAGCCAGGGCTCAACTCCCCGGCACACCGGCAGTAAAATGCTGGTTTATCCAGATGGCAGGCTGGTAGGTACCGTCGGTGGGGGGGAGTTGGAGAACCGGGTGATTGCTGAAGCTCTACAGTCGATTAAAGATGGCCAGGCCCGGAGGTTAAGCTACCAGATGGCAGACCCGGAGCGCGGCGATCCAGGAGTGTGCGGCGGGCAGGTGGAGGTGTATGTGGAACCGATTTTACCCAAACCTACTCTGGTACTTATTGGAGCAGGTCATGTCGGAAAGGCTGTTGCCCATCTTGCAAGCTGGGTTGGTTTCCGGGTGGTGGTCAACGATGACCGTCCGGGTTTTTGCACGCCGGAGGTGGTGCCAGGGGCGGATGAATATTATCCCATCCCGATGGCTCAACTGCCGGAGAAAATCGAGATAAACCCGTGGACGTATCTGGTGTTGACCACGCGCGGTATGAATGTGGATGTTGAGGGTTTGCCGGAACTGCTCAAATTTCAGCCAGCTTATATAGGCCTGATCGGTTCAAAACGGCGCTGGCAGTCTACCCGCAAAAAGCTGTTGGAGCTCGGGATGGATGCAGAGACTCTGGACCGGATACGCTCGCCAATCGGGCTTGAATTGAAAGCTGAGACACCGGAAGAGATTGCTGTCAGCATATTGGCTGAGATTATCATGGTACACAACGGAGGGGATGGCAGGAGCATGTCGAGTCAGCCAGGCAGTTAATAACCTGGCTGCGGAAACATTTGGAGAACACTATGTGGCAGCACTATCACAACGTAACCACGGTTGAAGAAACATTACAAATCCTGGCTAAATATGGTGCCCGAACCCGGATTGTAGCCGGGGCTACCGACCTGCTGCTGGAGATCGAGAGAGAGGTGCGCAAGGATATATCAGGTCTGGTGGACATCACCCGTATCCCAGGACTGGACGAAATCTGCCTGGACGAGGAGGGTCTGATTCACCTCGGTCCGCTGGTGACGCATAATCACTGCGCTGCCTCGAAGCTGGTGGTTGAGTATGCCTTTCCGCTGGCTCAGGCTGCGTGGGAAGTAGGTGCTCCTCAGATTCGCAACCGGGGTACTGTGGCGGGTAACTTGATTACCGCCTCACCAGCCAATGACACGATCACGCCGTTAATGGCGTTAGATGCAAGCATAAAACTGATCTCGCTGCACGGCGAAAGGACCGTGCCGATATCCGAGTTTTATACCGGTGTGCGTAAAACGGTCATGCAGCCAGATGAAATGTTGATCGATATCGAATTTCCTGCTCTGCAACCAAACCAGCGCGGTGCGTTCATCAAATTAGGATTGAGGCGAGCTCAGGCGATATCTGTAGTGAATGCAGCTGTCATTCTGACTTTCGAAGACCCGGCACCGGAAAATTTTGAGACAGCCAAGATTATTCAGGCAGTCATTACTTTAGGTTCCGTCGCTCCGATAGTCATTCATGCCCGCAGTGCGGAGAGATTCCTGCAGGGTCAAATTCTGAGCGATGAGAGTATAAAGGAAGCAGGTGAGCTGGCAAGCAAAGATGCGAATCCGATCGATGATGTGCGCGGCTCCCTGGCTTATCGCAGCGAATTGGTGAGGGTATGTGTGAGGCGTCTGCTGCAGGACATAAGGAGCCAGGTTGAGCGGGCGAACTACCCAACGCATCCCGTCCTGTTGGGAGGATCTGAAAATAACCCGCAGGGTCTTGAAAGCAGCTTGCTTCACATGCAAGGCACACCGATCGAGACGACGATAAACGGTAAGAGCTATACCCTTCCGGGAAATATGCACAAGACGCTCTTACGACTCCTGCGGGAGGACGCCGGATTGATTGGCACCAAAGAAGGCTGTGCGGAAGGCGAATGTGGAGCCTGCACTGTTTTCCTGGACGGGGCTGCAGTGATGAGCTGCCTGGTTCCAGCCGCGCGCGCCCACGGAGCCCAGATTGTGACGGTGGAGGGACTGGCAGAGAACGGTGAATTACACCCAGTTCAGCAAGCTTTCATAAATGAAGGTGCAGTTCAATGCGGTTACTGCACTCCTGGTTTTATAATGTCAGCAGTAAAGCTGCTTGAAGAAAGAAGGAATCCCAGCCGCATGGATATCCAGCAGGCTATAACGGGCAATCTGTGCCGCTGCACAGGGTATTACAAGATCGTTCAGGCTATTGAAAGCGCCAGCCAGCGAGAGGTGGAGGATGGGGTACACTCGTGAGTACCTGACCAGGCCTCAGATGAAGAAGCGGCCCTGGAAAGTGCATCCGATATGGCGTGGTATCGGATGCATAATGATCATTCTCGTTCCAATTCTTTCGTACATTGGAGCAGTAATATTGGTTGAGATGAATATTGTAGAAAGCTGGGTACCTTCGCCGGCTGTTTTGATGCAAACAGTAACAATTCCTATCGTTGATGTCCCAGTACTACATTTTTATGCCAACCTGGTGGTGACTGGAGTTTTAATTCTTATCTGTTATGCAGGGCTGATGGTATTGTATGCACTCGTATACAGTATGGTAGGGCCAGCCAAGCTCGGGCCTTTGGACGCAGAACCGGTTCGGCGCCCACCAAAGCAGTACTACAAACTCCACAGATAATCCAAAAACTCGAACTCCAAAACCTGGAACTAGCTCCACCTCAGGCTGCGCGGGTAGTGATTTTTCAAGATATTGCCAACCCGCTTACCCCAACCGAGGGGATAGCCATCCACGGTCGATAGAATCCAACCCCTCTCTCCTAGGGAGGGGAGAGTTTTCCCGCTCAGGTAATCAATAACTTCGGGATCAGAGCTCCGCCAGCCAGTGCTGCGTACACAATTGTCTGCACTCAACCCCATCGCCAGGGAGTGCGCCGGCTCGAAGCGACGGATGTGATTGTGATCCCCCTGGTGTATTGTCCCCAACCACCATCCTGGATGAATTACCCGCAGCCCAGCCAGGTCCGGCATTATTTCCGGGATCAAATAGAGCCGGTCCCGTATCAAAACCGTTCGCGTTTATCCTGTAATTCCACTACCGCTTCGTTACGATGCAGTAGTGAAATCGAGTTTCCAGTATCGGCGGCACTCCCTGAGGTTTTTGACTGTACAACGCGGAGATTTTCATCGCAGAAATCCGCAAAAATACCGGCTTCGGTTTTGGGGCAAGGGCGGAATCCAGAACGATATTTTCCTGGATCGAACTCTTCTTTCATACGCTGAAGTACCGCAACAAAATGCCCATCACCCGGGGAAAGGTGCGGCCAGAGCCTGAAGGTATTCTCGATATACCTAGGGGCAGTTACCCTGTCAAGCCAATCTGGCCTCCCACGAGAGCTGCCAGGAAGATGTTTACCATCGAGAATCCTGAATTCCGTATGGTTTCGAATAAATCTGGCCACTACCGTTTCATTCTCAGTTGGATTGAACGTACAGGTGGAATAAACCAGGATTCCCCCAGGGCGAACCAGGTCGGCAGCGTGCTCCATGATCATTGACTGGCGCAGTGAGCAGGACTCCACCAGCTTCATTGACCACTCACGCCGGGCTGTCTCGCTCTTAGCGAACATCGCTTCTCCAGAGCAGGGAGCATCCACCAGCACCCTGTCGAAGATCGGGCCCAATCTCTGTGATAACCGTTCTGGTGTGTCATTTGTTACTACTGTATTACGCACCCCACAGCGCGCCAGGTTCTCTACCAGCTCCCAGACACGCCCGGGGTGGATTTCATTGGCGATGATTGTCCCCCGATTACCCATCAAGCTGGAAATGTGCGTAGTTTTCCCACCAGGCGCAGCACACAAATCCAATACCAGCTCACCCGGTTGCGGTTGAAGCAACTCGGCGACCGCCATGGCGGATGGATCCTGGATGTAATACAGGCCGGCCGCATGGTACGGGTGTCGTCCTGGCCTGGGGAGAGCTCCCACGTCATCGATTTCACTGATCCAGAATCCCGATTTCGACCACGGCACGCTTTCAAGCCGATAGGGCAGGAGTTCCCGCAAATTTTCTGGCGAGATTTTCAGTGTATTCGTGCGTAAACCGGTGATTTGTGAATCCAGGCTGTTGATAAAAGCGGGAAACTCATGCCCCAGCAGGGCCTCCATCTGAGCCATAAATTGATCGGGAAGACCTGACATTTGTCCGAATGCCTGGTTTGCTTAAACTTCTACAGATGCATCCGAAATCTTGAGCGCTTCATCCAAAACGGAAAAGCCTTCCTTTAACTGCTCTTCGGTCACGATCAGTGGTGGGATAATCAGGACGGTATTCCAGTGTGTATAGACATATACACCATGATCCAGCATATACTGGCGCAATGCCATCATTTCTTTGCTGCTGCCGTTGAATGGCGCCATGGGTTCTTTTGTCCTTCGATTGCGCACCAATTCCAGGATGCCGAACAGGCCGATTGAACGTGCATCCCCCACGGACGGGTGAGATTCACCCAGGTCAGTGAGCATCCGCCTCAGCACTGGACCCATGGCAGCCGCGTGTTCTACCAGCCGGTCTTCTTGCATAACCCGGATATTGGCGATGGCCGCTGCCAGTGAAATAGGGTGAGAGTTATATGTCAGGCCACTTTGAAATACACGCTCCTGGAAGAAAGCAGCAATTTCTGGACGCATCGCCACCGCTCCCAAAGGTGCATACCCGGAAGTCAATCCTTTCGCCATCGTCATGAGGTCGGGGACGACCTGCCAGTGCTCCAAGGCGAACCATTTTCCAGTCCTGCCGAATCCGCTCATCACTTCGTCAGCGATCATTAGAGATACCGTACCTGTCACATAAGAGGCGAACCCCTTGTAGATAGCCGGCTGGCGGGATGATCACCCCGTTCGTACCGGTGACAGTCTCCAATAAAATCGCAGCGATCTTGTCTGGTCCTTCATATAATACGATTTCTTCCAGGTGGTTGATATAATCCTGGGCAAAATCAGCTTCCGGGATATCCGGATTGGTGCGGTGAAATGTCGAGCGGTAATGAAAAGGGTCGAGGAAATGCACGACTCCTGGCATCACCTCGGGCTCCCAGGCTGTGCGGCGCGGGTCGCCGGTGGCAGCCATTGCTCCAGCCGTTGCGCCGTGATACGAACGGTAACGAGCCAGGATCTTGTGCCTGCCGGTATAAGCCCGTGCCAGCTTGATGGCGTTCTCGTTGGCGTCGGCGCCTCCCAGGGTGAACAAGAACACATCCAGATCTCCTGGGGTTATCTCAGCAAGCAGTTTTCCAAGAACTGCACGTGGCCTGGTAGCCATTGGAGGACCTGCAAAAGGAAGCTGGCGGGCCTGATCAACAATGGCCTGGATGACACGCTCGTCACCGTGGCCGATGTTCACGCACATGACCATGGAATTGAAATCCAGGTACCGTTTTCCAGTAACATCCCAGAAATACACGCCTTTTGCTTTTTTTACCGGGATCGGCGCAACCTTGCCTTGAGCGGACCAGGTCCAAAAGGAATGCTCCAGCGAGAGTGGTAGGATCTCAGAATCACTTATCTCAAACATAGCACCTCGGTTGTCCAATCCTATCATGGAAAGCATCCGTTGACAGCTTATCCTTGTCTGGTAAGATAAGTAAGAGGAAAAGGAGACACCTAATATGTATTCTGCTGTTCTGTCGATTTACAACATTATCCGCTGGTTTGCATTGATTCTGGGAATTCTGGCAGCTGTACAGGCCTACCTGGGGTGGTTCGGTAATCGCGAATGGACTGTGAAGGATCGTAAAATCGGTTCATACTTCACTATCGCGATGGATGTCCAGCTTTTGTTAGGCCTGCTCTTATATATTTTCTTGAGTCCCACTACACGCACTGCCTTCCAGGATTTCGGTGCAGCCATGCAGGTGGGTGATCTGCGCTTTTTTGCCCTGGAACACCCATTTTTTATGGTTCTGGCAGTCGTATTTGCTCATCTGGGAAGCATCCTTTCAAGGAAAGCCGAGCAAACGAACGCTAAATTTCGCCGGGCAGCGATCTGGTTCAGCCTGTCGGTGCTGGCAGTACTCCTGGGAATGCCATGGATGAGCAGTATATTCCCTGGATTTTAACGTCAGATTGCATCCCTGAGACCAGTCATTTACAAGATTTAATCAGGTAGGTCTTGCAACCGTACGGTCGACCCAAATTCCTGGCGGTTCTGGAAGCGACTTTTGCTGTAATTGTTTGGGGAGGTTCCTTCGTCGCGACCAAAGTGGCACTGAGAGATGTCTCGCCGGTAACAGTTGTTTGGCTCAGGTTCGGGGTTGGGGTGGTGATTATCGGATTATCGGTCATGATCCGAAAACAATGGGCAATGCCTGCAAGAAAGGACATGCTGTACTTCGCCCTGCTTGGATTTCTTGGGATCAGCTTCCACCAGTGGCTGCAATCTACCGGTCTGCTCACAGCCCAGGCTACCACAACTGCATGGATTGTTGCCACCACCCCAATTTTCATGGCATTGTTGGGCTGGGTCGTTTTGAGAGAGAGGCTGAATTGGCTTCAAGTTGGGGGGATTGGCATTGCGGCGTGCGGAGTGCTGCTGGTGGTTACAAAGGGGAACCTTTTATCGATTGGTTTGGGAAATTTCGGCACGCCTGGCGATTTTCTGATTTTAATCAGTGCTGTGAACTGGGCTGTTTTTTCTGCACTCTCTCGTCGAGGCCTTCTAAAATACCCGGCAACGCGGATGATGTTTTTCGTGATGGCTTTTGGCTGGCTCTTTGTGAGCATCCTTTTCTTCACCAGCGACAGCTTAAGCCAGATCGCAAACCTGACCAGACAGGGATGGGCAGGTATTCTCTTCCTGGGGGTGCTATGCTCAGGCGTTGCGTATATCTTCTGGTACGACGCACTGCAAGTGCTTCCGGTTGCGCAGACCGGTGCATTTGTCTACCTGGAACCGTTTATTACCGTCATCGTGGCAGCCATCGTCCTGGATGAACAATTAATCGCCGCTTCGTTATTCGGCGGAGCGGCGATCCTGCTGGGAGTCTGGCTGGTCAACCGGAATTAGCGCGGTGCTTGATCCAATATCGCTGGATACCTGCCGCAGCCATCCATGATGGATTGG
The DNA here is from genome assembly GCA_963698765.1 of uncultured Chloroflexia bacterium. Lineage (GTDB taxonomy): Bacteria > Chloroflexota > Anaerolineae > Anaerolineales > UBA4823 > CAVOSB01. The sequence continues at coordinate 179,353 of CAVOSB010000012.1, read as the reverse complement.
CGATTTCGTAGGTCTGGAGAATTTCTGTGTCCAAACCACGCTGGAATGGCACGCTTTTCGTTCCAATGACTGGAAATTCATTGTTCAATCGATCAGTTGGCGGATCAGCGGCATAATTTCACCCATCCAGTGTTCCAGGTCATCCAGGGTGTACCGTAATTCTTCCAGGTGCCAGCCGGCATCGTCGAAAACCGAAAAGTGGGTCGGTGCAATCCGGTGGAAGAATCCATTTTTATAAAAACTCTGGAGCAGCCCTACACTCTCGCGCCATTGTTCCAGGTTAAATTCTGGCGGAGGGACTGGCAGGCGAAGATGACGCATACCGGGCATGCGCACCCCACCGATATCCCCGGAAAAACAAGTTCCTTCGAATAGATAGACAAAATGGTGGTTGGCATGACCGAGGGTTTCAATCGGATGGAATTGCAGACCATTGATTTTTACCACTTCACCATCCTGAAGTATATTCAGCTGCTCTTCGGTACTGGCAGAAAATCACCCCATAACGTGTCCATCATATCCCCGTATATGCGTTTAGCGCTGGACAGCAGCTTCTCCGGGTCGAGCAGGTGCGGAGCGCCTGCGGAGTGGACGTGGATGCGCGCTCCCCGGCGTAGCAAGCCAGCCGGCTGCTCCGGCGTGGTCCAGGTGAATATGGGTCAGCAGCACATCGGTAATATCCTCTGTACGGAATCCGTTTGCAGCCAGTCCATCTTCCAAAGCCGCGGTCGTTGAGCCAGGACCGCATTCTACCAGGACTGCTCCTTGGCGATGGGGGATGAGATAAGCCGCGATCGCATTAGCCCGGCCCATGAACTTCAGATCGATAGTAACGACAGTGTCGTGATTTTTATTCATCAAAATTAGCCTCTATGAAACCTGATTTTATCAAAACTCAGGCGGATAGGTGCCTGATTGCTCATTCACCTGTTTTAATTTTCCACAGGATGACGCGGCCGTCCAGGCCACTGGAAGCCAGGGAGTTGGATTGGCCGTTGAATTTTACACTTGTCACGCTGGATGTATGTCCGCGCAACGTCGCAATAAGAAGGGTGTTCTGAATATCCCAAAGCCTGATTGAGTTATCTCCGCCAGCAGAAGCCAGCAGCTGGCTATCGGGGCTGAAAGTAACATCCCAGATCAAAGACCGGTATGTACCCACCCTACCGGCATGAGCTTCCAATCGTATGGCATCTGGATAATTTTCCTGCCCGGTGCGGAAAGCCTGCTCGGGTTTCCAAAGCAAGACCTGGTTGAGGATATCGCCAGCTGCCAGCCACGCGCCATCCGGGCTGTATGCCAGGCTGAAAAGCGGCTCCTCGGCCTGGAAAGATCCCAGGATACGTTCGGAACCTACCTGGCGTAAGCGGATCATTTCACCGTTTGCCACCGCCAGGACCGCGCCGTCAGGAGAGAATGCTATGGAAGGTACGGCGAATGTCCCTCCGATCATCAGTCCCAGCACCTGACCTGTATTCAGATCCCAGAAACGTGCCACAGCATCATTACCACCCGAAGCCAGCATAGTCCCGTCGGGGCTGAACGCCAGATCGTTTACACCTTTTTTGTGCGCCTGGAAGATTAGTGAAGGGAGATTCCCTGAAGTTTCTAGATACGACAAAAGCGGCTGGAACCAGCAGCGCACCAGCCCATCCCGGCTACCCGCAGCCAGCCAGTTCCCGTCCTGGCTGAATGCCAGACTATGCGTGAGAGCACCGGTGCTGTATGTCGCGAGTACCCTCCACTCGCGAGCGTGGAGTAAGTGGATCTGTTCACCGGCTGCGACCGCGAAGATTTCTCCATCTGGAGACCAGGCCAGGGCGGTAGCCAGCTCCCAGGGGCTGAAACGGACCTCGCCAGCCAATACCAGCCTGTCAGCATTCTGTAGGGTGATTTGGGTGCTGGAACCCAGCAAAGCAGGATTTGACTCCATCACAGGCGGCTCAAGAATTGACGGAAAGCTGTAAGCAGGCGCAGGAAGAAACAGGCAGAAAATGAGAGTGACAAATGTAACTACTATACAAGTAACAATTTTCCGGATCATGGGCGAATTCCCCAGATCCTTAAAATTCCATCGTAGGTCCCCGACACCACGAATTGGTTTTCGGGTGAGAAGAGCAGGTGGGTCACACCGCTGGTGTGCCCATCCAGGGATCGGAGCAGCAAGCCTGTAGATGGATCCCACAAACGTACCAGATTGGACTTGTAGCTTCCACCCGATGCCAGCAGCTGCCCATCCGGGCTGTAGACCAGACTCTGTACAACCTCCTGGGATTGAAATCCCAGCTGCAGGAGGCCGGTCCGCAGGTCCCAAATGCGTATCATTCCATCATAGTGACCAGACGCCAGAAAGAGGCCATCGGGTGAAAAAGCAAAAGAGTTCACTGCCCCGGTAAAAGAAGTCCTCAGGTTATGGATCCAGGATTTCTCCCCCAGGTCCATGACCCGCAGCGCGTAAAGATCAGGAGATGTGGCCAGCAGCTCCCCATCAGGTGAAATTTCTATGTTCAACAGGGGCCCTGTTTGGAGGGTTTCAGTAATCAACCAGGTAGAAACATCCCAAAAATGGAGCTCGTTGCGTTCAGCGATTGGACTGCTGAAAGCTGCAGTGAGCGCCGTTCCATCAGGGGAGAAAGAGATATCGCTTAAGGCAAGTGGCACATCATAAATCAAACCTCGCGGTTTCCAGCCTGGACCCTGCCACAGCTCAAAACGACTGAAGAATCCGCTTTCTTCAGCACCTTCTCTGCTGGCGGAGACCAGCCAGGCACTGGTTGGGCTGAAATCGATCTCGACCAGAGGTGTGGCCTGGGGGTACAACTCACGAATAAGTTCCCTGCTGAGAGGATCAAAAAAGAAAATACCGGACTGACTTGCAACTACCAGAAGACTGCCATCAGGCGTCCAGGTCATGTCTGATAATGAATTGATATTCCACTCTGCCAACGTGGAAACCCGGGAAGCATTGGCTACATCCAGCCTCTGTAGATCACCCGGCAGGGCAGTCGATTCTGTCTAACCAGATGAGCGGCGTAGGAGAGGGAGTGGGTGTGGAGGAAGGCGACGGAGTGGGAGTCTGCGAAGGAACCGGGGTGAAGGTAGATGCAGGCGTGAAAGAAGGTGATGGGATCATCGTTGAAGTCAAAGTAGCTGATCGCTTTGCACCCGTTGAATTGCACGCGCTGGATGCCAGGAGTAAAAATAGCAGGATTAACAGCCTGGTCATGAATGTATTGTAGCACCAGTTAGCTTTACACTTAACTGAGGTGAGGGCAAATCATAGAGCCGGTTTACGTTGTCATAGACTATTAATCTGGTTGCACTGGTTGACTTGCAGCAGGAAGTTTATAATGCAGGGCATGGAAGAACATATCATTCCGCAAGAACAACTCCCGGTGGATGAGGAGGAGATTGCGGCAGACGTCGCCAGCAAGCCAGGTAAGAAACGGAGAGCCGGTGAACTAATCCAGCAGCTGGGCCTGAACATGCTTGTACTTGGCCTGATCACTCTGATAGCACTGCTGGTCTGGCAGCGCTTTTTTGTCCAACCAGGTGCGGCGGCAACTGCTCCCAGCAGCGAAATATCAGTAGAAGAAGATTCCGGAATGCCAGGGATATCTGACGAGTATCCAAATCTTGTACTTTCGCCGATTCCTACACCAGCCGCTGCATATTCCGCAGGGATCAGTCGCAAGATCAATGTAAACACGGTTATTCCCAGCTCGTCCCAGGGACGACGTCATCACCTATACCGTGAATTCAGGTGATACTTTGTTCAGCATTGCTTATGCCTATGGATTGAAGCCGGAGACCATACTATGGGGAAACTCGGAAACGCTGGATGACAATCCACACCTGCTCAAACCAAACCAGGTTCTACAGGTTCTCCCCGTAGACGGGATTTATCACGAGTGGAAAGAAGGCGACCGATTGAGTGCGGTTGCAGCTGAGTATAAAGTAGATTTCGAATAGCATTGTTAATTATCCGGGCAATAATTTTGACCTGACGCAAGTTGAGGCAGATGGCGCTGATATCGATCCAGGAACCCGGCTGATCATTCCTGGAGGTTGGCGTCCGATAAAGGACTGGGGACCTCCAGCCATTACGAGAGAGAACGCAGCTACTGCAAGTTACTATGGCGAAGGCGCCTGTGGAGCGATATATAGTGGAGCATTCGGTACGGGGACCTTCATCTGGCCGACTACGGATCATGGAGTATCCGGGTACGGATATGATCCTGGCGTTCACCCGGCGATCGACATCGCTGGCTCAGAGGGCAACTCGATTTTCGCGACCGACAGCGGCGTGATTGTTTTCGCTGGATGGAGCGCCTATGGCTATGGACTGCTTATCGTGATTGATCACGGAAACGGTTGGCAGAGCGCCTACGCTCACCTGAGCTCAGTTGGCGTGTCTTGCGGCCAATCGGTGTACCAGGGTGGTTATATCGGTGCGTTGGGAAATACTGGCAATTCTACCGGTGCCCATTTACACTTTGAATTGTTATATAACGGCGCGAAGGTCAATCCACTTGGTTATGTGAGTTGATCGTAAGCAGATAACCTACCAAAAACTGCGGGCAATTGGGTTCTTTTCACACCAATTGCCCGATTTCTTCTTAATGAAGGTAGAATGTGCGAAAGTGTGTCCCATTTAGTTTCACGGTTCATGTGAAGCAGGAAGATTATCTACAAACGTGCGAATAAATAGACGGGAAAAATGAAGAAATGTAAAATGCTCTAAGGAGGACCATATGGATCTCTTCAGTGTCAGGATTGAAAAACCCGAGGAAACCAATTTCGTCTTAGGCCAGTCGCATTTTATAAAAACTGTCGAGGATATCCATGAAGCCATGGTAGCCAGTGTCCCAGGAATAAAATTCGGCCTGGCATTTTGTGAGGCTTCTGGAGCCTGCTTGATACGCTCAACAGGGACGGATTTGGAAGCGATAGAATTGGCCGTCAAAAATGCACAGGCAATTGGAGCCGGACACAGCTTTATTTTATTTCTCGGGGGAGGTTTCTATCCTATCAACGTACTGAATACTCTCAAGTCGGTTCCCGAGGTGTGCAGAATATTTTGTGCGACGGCAAACCCAACTGAAGTGATCGTCGCGGAGACTGAACAGGGCAGGGCAATCCTGGGAGTAGTGGATGGTTATTCTCCCCAAGGCGTGGAAGATGAGGAGGCGATCTCCTGGAGAAAGAGCTTGTTAAGAATGATCGGATATAAGGCTTGAGCCAGGTGTGCAACCTTGCAACCACAGATATAGTATCAATATCTGATCTGAGCGGTCTTTCTCGTTTGCACAGAATAAAAAAATTGGGATTGCTCCCGTAAGTGAAGTCTGGCCCAATAAGCCAGGACTAGCACTGGACTGTCCGTTCGTCCAGGAGGGGCGGGAAAGGTTAGTTGCCCTGGAAAACACCAGACAACTTTGCAATGACAGATCAGAATAAAAAAGGAGCTGTAAAGAAATGGATTACCGCAATCTTGGAAAATGTGGGTTGAAGGTATCGGAACTGTGTCTGGGGACGATGCAGTTTGGATGGACGGCGGATGAAGATTTATCATACTTGATCCTGGATGCAGCAGTTGAGTAGGGATCAATTTCATCGACACGGCAAACATATACTCCAGATGGGTTGAAGGCAATCCCGGCGGCGTTGCAGAAACGATCATCGGTAAGTGGATAAAACGCAAAGGAATCAAGCGCGAGAGCCTGGTTATCGCGACCAAAGTCCGTGGAAGAGTGGGTGAAGGGCCCAATCTTGAAGGATTATCGCGGGCTCACATTATGGCAGCTGTGGAAGGCTCTTTAAAGCGGTTGGATACAGACTATATCGATCTATACCAGACGCATTGGTTTGACCAGCAGACCCCGGTCGAAGAGACGATGCGCGCATTTGATGATCTGGTCAGACAGGGAAAGGTGAGGTATATCGGTTGTTCGAATTACCCAGCCTGGAGGCTGGCAAATCCCTGTGGATATCTCGCAGCAGCGGCCTGGTTCAGTTTGTCAGCCATCAACCGCACTACAATCTGGTGCACCGGGCTGAATTCGAAAGAGAGCTGGCAGAAGTGTGCCGCACTTACGGTATCGGGGTGATACCATACAGCCCCCTGGCGGGAGGTTTTTTAACGGGGAAATATCGTAAGGATGCCGCAATTGAAAGTGCCCGGTTGAACAGCACGAAGCGCTATTTTGAGCAGAAGAATTGGGATTTGTTGGAAATAATGGAGGCGATTGGGAAGCGAAAAGGTGGAGCATCCATTTCCCAGATTGCCCTGGCCTGGCTGCTCTCAGACAGCCTGATTACCAGCCCGATCATTGGCCCACGCTCTCTGGAGCAGCTTAAAGACAACATTGGAGCAGCTGGTTTGCGTCTCGAAGTCGAAGATAAGAAAGAACTGGACGAAGCCTCCGATTGGTCAGGGCGAATAAAATAATTTGTTATCCTGAAGACTGGATAATCCTAGCGTATACAGCTGAAAATGCTTTTACTACTCTAGGATCGTACCGGGTTCCGCTTTCCTTTTCAATAGCAATCCTGGCCATCTCAAAACTAACAGGCTTCTGGTAAATGCGCATCGAAGTCATCGCATCGAATGAATCGGCGATTGATACAATCCGGGCTCCGAGGGGAATTTTTTCTCCGGATAAACCGTCTGGATAACCATTTCCATCCCAGCGCTCATGATGTGAGCGTATGATAGGGATCGCAGGAGCGAGATAAGGGATGCTGTTCAGCAGGCCAGCTCCTTCGGAAGTATGGCGTTTCATTTCTTTCCATTCATCAGCTTCCAGTGATCCAGCTTTCGAGAGTATGCTCTCGGGTATATATATTTTGCCGATGTCGTGCAGAATCGCTCCGAACTCCAATGGCTTCATTTGAGCTTCAGTCCATCCGAGCTGTTCAGCGATCATCAGACTGTATTTCATGACCCGTTCAACATGACCTCGGGTATATTGGTCACGTAGTTCTATTGCATTCGCTAGTAAAATCAGGCTGGCTTGATATGCCTGCTCCAGTTGAGCCAGTAGCAGCTGTTGAGTGCGGTTTAATCGAGAACGGATGGTTGAGACTAATTCCTGGCTGTCGATTGGCTTCACCAAGTAATCTTCAGCCCCCATTTTTTTGCTGGCGAACAGGTCATCGCGCTCACTGCGGGCAGTCAAAAAAATAAACGGAATTGTGATCCATTCTGGGCGGGATCTCACCAGGTTATAGAGCTCAAATCCATCCATCTTAGGCATGGAGATGTCAGATAGAATGAGATGCGGTAAATCAGCGCGCATTTTTTCGAGCGCACTGGCGCCGTTCGGAGCTGCACGAACATGGAAACCCTCGGATTCCAGCAGGATCACCAGACCCTCTCTCAATATGTCGTTATCTTCGACGACCAAGATATGTTCACCCGGCATTATCGGTTTTCTCAGTGGAGAGATGGACGCGAAAGGTTGAGCCTTTATTCAAGGTGCTTTTAACCTCGATTGTTCCCCCATGCAGATCGGAGATCTCCTTCACAATCGCCAGGCCGAGACCGGTTCCATGAATGTTGCTTTGCCTGACGTTAGAACCACGATAGAACCGGTCGAATATATGCGGCAGATCTTCTTTATCAATCCCCACTCCTGTGTCTCGGACTTCTATGCACACCCGGCTATCACCGTTGAGTGTCCGAACATTCACTTCACCCTGTAGAGTATATCTTATAGCGTTGGATATCAGGTTGGTTACCATCCTGGCCAGCTGATTTGGCTCCCCTTGTAAGGGAGACAGGTGCAGGCTTGGTGTGAATTTTATCTTTACTCCTGAGGCGTCTGCCAGCGGCTGGTGGGCGACGATAACCTGCTCAATCAAGGTGTTAATGTCCAGCAAGGAAAACTCCATTTTTTGAGCCCTTGCGCGTGCAAGACGCGAAAGATCGAGAATGTCATCTACCAGCTTGGCGAGCTGATGGCTCTGGTCTTTTATTACTTTCATATATTGAGGCCATTTTTCGGGTGCAGCGCTGTGTAGCAGGTCCAGGTAAAGACTGATATTCGTCGTCGGAGTCCGCAATTCGTGAGATACGTCGGCGATGAACATATCTTTCATGCGATCCAGCTCTTTTTGACGGGTGATATCTCGCTGGCTGCTGACATAGCCAACGATATAACCACTTTGATCCTTCACCGGCGAGATCGTTAGCTGGATATCGTAGACATCCCCGGTTTTTTTATGACCAACAACTTCGCCGCTCCAGACCTGCCCGCTAACCAGGGCAATTTCGATCTCAGGTTGGACGGCAGCGTTTCCATCATTGGAGATCAGTTGTTGGAGGTATCGTCCTGCGACCTCAAACTCCGAATAGCCCGATTGATTTTCGAAGGCTTCATTTACCGTGGTTATTTTACCGTCGAGATCCGTTACGACAACGCCTTCGCCGACACTGGCTAGAATTGCTTCCACCCTTTCTTTCGCATTGAATAACTCCACGGTTCTCTCGTGCACGCGCTGCTCCAGGTCAGCGGCATGGTCTCGCAAATGAGATACGAGGTGCAGGTTCTCGATGATTGGCCCCATCTCGCGGGCCACCATTCTTAATATGTCCATGTCATCGCTACTGAATACATCTCCACCCACTTTGGGTCCCAGCGCAAGTAATCCCAATATTTGCCCGCGGCCGATAACCGGAACCCATAAATGGATCTGTTCACTTTGCAGCAATTGGAGCTCTTCTGGAGAAATGGCTACTTCTGCCAGTGAATGCAGCAGACTGGTTCTTTCGACCACCCCAAGTTTCAGCAGGTAAGTCAGGCTGCTGCGGGGGAGAATCGGGTATGAGCTGCTCGGTGGATGCGACATACCGGGAGGGAAAGCAGCCTGGATTACCGAGAAATCTCCCTGGGCATCGCGCAAAAAAACGCAGGTCTCTTCAAGGCGCAGGGTTTCCAGCAGCCGCTGGCTGACGCTGGTAGCCAGCATTTCCAGCGAGGTGGCGAGCTCAAGACCCTGGGTGATCTGCGTGATTCCCAAACGGTAGTCGTACCAACCCCCGTAAAATACCTTATCGATAACCTTCTGCACAGAGCTGCGAAGGGGCACAAACAAAGACACCATCACCAGGATCAGGATAGTATCAATTATCCGTGTGCGTTCAAAAACAGGATCGATGATTCTTGTGGCAGCAGCGAAAAGCAACAGGTAAATGCTTCCTAATATTGAATATACGAGCAAATAGGTCGCGCCTCGATTGACGTGCCTCTCGATCTCGATTAAATGCAAGCGGAAAATTGCGTATCCGTAAGTCAATGGTACCAATCCGAGAAAAAGAAAGGCGAAATTATAAGGCACTAATGGTTCCTTTGGTTCTTTACTCAGCATTTCAGGGATGATCGTTAAGGAGACAAATAAAAGTACAGATAAAGCGCTTCCGAAGGCTACCAGACGGATTCTGCCGCGCACCCCGGGCCCATGAGGCCGAAAATAATTGTACACTAGTAGGCTAACTACTATCAGCAGATTGAATACCAGAAAGATACGGATATTGTTCGAAAAATCGGATACCAGGAGAAAAGTCGTAGCTGGCTTTGATTCAGGAACAAATATGGAACAGTACCCAGGAATCCCACTACATACAGCACCCAAATCACCATACGCCGGCCTTTAAGTGGCCAAGCCTGGGGGAAAAAAAGGTGGAAATGGACGGAGAGAGGACCGAGGATTGATAATAGGGAATTGAAAAGACTTGATATCCAAGAAGGTCCCACATACGAGCCTACGCCTGCTGTCAGGGTAGTGGCGCAGGTCAGGCACCAGGCGAAAAACACATCAGCGGAGACATCGACTGGTTTGAACGCCTGGACGCCGATACCAACAAATAAGAAGATCGATGCGATCAGGATAGGAACTAGACTTAAGAAGATATCCTGGGATTCTGCACGATGGAGCGTGAGTGTTATATCGCAGCGTGTGGCCTTCCCGCTGGATTTTGTATACTACCTCCTCACCGCCGCTAACTCCTACATAGCTGGCCAGTACTTGCTCCCATTTTTTACCGTCAATTTCAATTATACGGTCATTAATCTGTAGGAAACCATCTGCAGGACCAGAACTCTTTTATCCCCTCGATCACCCCGCTTTCATTGAATGATGAAATCCCATCATCTGGATATACTACAACCCTAGCAGTAACCCACCCCATAAAAACCAGCACCAGGAGGGCGAGCAAAAAAGGGAAGCTCTTCCACCAGGCCTGCCTCGAAACACGCAGAAAAAGCTCCTGAGGCATGCTCATAGCCAATAAATTGTAGCATAGCTCACTAGAAGAGGGTAATTAGGGGGATTTTTCACGACCCACTTATCAAAACTGATAGGTCAGGTCCCCGAGTAAGTCAAAAAGCTCCCTATCCGCCGGTTGTTCTGGTTGTGCGCGTTCGAGGCTGGATTTGGCCTGGCTGCGTAGACGCTCCATCTCGGTAATTATGTAGTAAGATGCCCCGCTTTTTTCGATCCGTTTGAAGGCTGCTGCAGCAGCCTGCTGGTTATATGCCTGTTCTAATTCTTTCTTTAAAAGGATGCATTCCTGGTCAGGTAGTACTTCGAGTGCGTAGATTACCGGCAATGAGCGCTGGATCACCTGCATTGTAACCTTACCAAACCCCTCCCCAGAACCCTGGAAATCCTCCAGATCGTCCAGGATCTGGATCAGAATACCGATATTGCGTCCATATTCTTCATAACATTTTAATTTGAGGTTATCAGATGTGGCAAAGCGCGCCCCGAGCCTGCAGGCCATCGAAAAAAATACCCCAGATTTGTCATTTGCATTATCCCAGTAGTCTGACAGGGATGGTTCAGGTTGTGTCAGGTCGCGCTGTTGACCGGCGCACATCCTGATAAAAGCCCGGTAAAAATCACTGTTAATCTCGTTCGCGAATGCAAGGGATTCTTTTTGAGAATTGAGGTCGGTCAAAAGCAGTGAGGCGCTGAAATAAAGACCGGAGGCTATATTGATTGAGACCCTGGATCCCCATTCTTGCCATGGGCTTTCCAGGATATCCTGGTCTTCGACTTTATCCATGATGTGGGCGGCAACATAATACAAAAGCCAGGCAGCCGCGAATCCATCCACCCATCTAGGATCACCACCGGCAGCCTGGCAGCAAAAACCAGGGAGTGCAGACCATTTCAGCGGATTCTGTTCAGATTGGCCTTGCTCTCCAAAAAATGGCAACGCCCGATGCATCACTTCGATGAAGCTTGATGATGCACCGGACAATTGCCAGGAATATTCAATTTTCCGAAGAATACTGTTTATCGATTGTCTCTGAAAAGACAAACCCGATTACATCCAGTTTCTTGCTTTCAATGCCAATTCGGATAGGCCAACGGAATTATTTGATCCAAATCCACCGCGAATAAGGCCGTTGCTCAAGAAAGCCAATTCCTCACGTGTAAGCTTCAATCCCTTTTTTTCCAGGGCATCTTCGGGATTGTGACGCCATAACTCAGCAAAATCTGCGTCTGTTGACATACGATAGACAACTTGGGCGAGTGACATTTCGTACTCCTTTTTTGCGACGATTTTTTTTATGATATGCAGGATTATTATTTAGTTACGTGGTTACACCTCGATTTGACTAACTTCACGATCGTCCCCACCGATAAGACCTAACAAGAATGCAAGGTAGTAAAACATTAGCATAGAAATATAGAAAAGTCAAGTAAAAACACACCTTGTGTTTGTAACATCAACGGTTGGCGAGTTTGGAAAATTGAACAGCAACTAAATCTTCCGTCACTCTTCAATTCTTAGAATGTCAGGCCTGAGCCTGTCAGCAGGAGAGCAGCCCACATTCCCTGCCAGGATTTGTAGCCACGAACTGTACGACTGCGCATCTTCATTCGACCAATGGCTTGCTCAGTGAGATTGTTTGTCCAAGGAACATCCTTATCCCAGTCAAACACCCGGTAGCTTTTCCAGTTTTCACTCAAACGGATCAGCAAGTAGCGCAATTGCTCCAAGGGAGAGCGAGGTCCACTCTGTCCAATTCTTTGTCCCGGAATCTGTTTCCAAAGCTCAAACAGACGTCGACTGCCTTCAGGTGGCAGTTCATCTAGCAGGGTTTTGACCTCATCGAGGACTCCCAGGTATTTTTCAGGCACGGTTTCACGCAATTCATGCAAAGTCAGACCTACCCAGCGCCGGAGGTGGAATTGACAAATCTGGTGTTCGAGTCCGAGCTTCTCAACCACCTTGCGAAAGCTGGCCAAATCGTCGGTGACGATGGCGCTGACACCCAAACGTTGTACCAGAGGCTCCAAGAAGCGGCGCACAGCCTGCGGATTGCTTTCGTCGACCTGACCGATCGCAACCGGTTGTCCATTGCCAAGATCCACGGCTATCAGCACTGGTTGCTTTTTACCCCATCCCAAGGGATAGGCTCCATCCAGTCCCAAGACCCTGACTTTCTGCCATCTGCGTTTTTGATTGAGCAGGTCGGCTTGTTCCTGCAAGTCACGCCAGACGGTCATATGGCTCAAGCTCGCTCCGAATACATCCAAGATCAACGAAACACTTCTCAAACTCAAGCCCAATACCCAACAAATGGCTGCCAACTTGCGCAGCCGCTGCGTCTGATCCGGGCGATCTACACCTTCAGGGTAGTGCCGAAAAGTTCGACGGCATCTCCAGCAGCGAAAACGAAATACTTGCACATTGCGAACTTGTCGGTCGATGACTGGTTTGTTTACCCGTCCCCATCTTTGCAGGATTTCGCTTCGGCAATATGGGCAGTGATGAGGTCGTTTCTCGGTTTTGCGCTTGACTTCTGGAAGTCGAAGGATGACAATTGGCATGGCGAGCTCCTGAGATGGTCGTTCTGACGACTTCCATCTTGCAAGGAGCTTGCCATTTATTTCCTAAAACCCACCGCCTGTGTTACAGTCACCACACCTTTTCAAGTAGGGTGATTCTCCGACAGTTCCAAAATATAGGATTGAATTTAGGTTTTTTTTACGGGGATTTGTTAGTCAGTTTCATTCCTGGGATGCGATTGTATGACTTTCCACTTTTGTCAGTTGTCTCCCGCAATCGCGGTAAGCTGGAGAGAGAATTGTTCTGCTCCGTAAGTGGCGGTTGCCCTTGCAGACAGCGTTGCCTGTTGACCAGGAGGTTGGAATTCTTGAAAATCCTGAATGCCAGTGACTGGTTCTTTTTGCTGGATGATATTCTCACCGGACATCCCGTTTTCAACTACCAGGATCGCGGTGATTGCCAGAACCAGAAAAAGCAAAACGATTTGGGCGAGCTTTCTTTTCATTTCGATTGAATTGTTGCAATTTCCATACCAATATTGATGTGGAGTTGTTGATTGACTACCGATATCCCTTCTGGTAGAATAGCCCCCGCCCGGACGTTGTACCCTTCGTCCTCAGGTGACTGCCAGTCGGGCAGTCTATAATTGATTTGAAAGGGCTTGGAAAAATGAAAGTTTTGTTGATTAAGGACGTTTACAAGTTAGGTCACGCAGGCGACGTAAAGAAGGTAGCAGACGGATACGGGCGAAATTTTCTAATCCCTCAAGGGCTTGCGATCCTGGCTACTGCTGGCGCACTCAAACAGGCTGAAGGCATCCGTTCGAAAGCAGATGAGAAAAGAGCTATTCTCAACAAAGAGATGAGCAGTGTTGCCGAAGTGCTCTCGAAATTAATTTTACCTTTCTCTGCGAAAGCAGGAGAAACCGGAAAATTATACGGATCCATAACACCTCAGATGATAACCGATGCAGTAAAAGAAAAATCCGGGTTGGAGCTCAACCGACGCCAGCTTGATTTCCAGCCAATTAGAGAGCTTGGGAGACATCGGGTTAGCGTCCGCCTCACCGTTGACCTGGTGCCTCAAATTAGCGTCGTTGTCTACCGTGAAGGTGAAGCCCTCGAGTCAGAACCACAAGAGATTCTGGAAGAACCCGAGTTACAGACGGAGCTTATCGAGACGGTGTCTGAATCTCAGGCTGAACCCCAGGCGGAACTTGAAGTAAGCAGTGTTTCCCAAGAGGTTGACACAGCCGAATAATCCGACTTTCCGAAAGGCAAAGTCCCTTTCTTGCATAATTGACCTGTTAGCTGAATGAGCAAAACGGTCGGTCTGCAGCTACGTCAGGCGCGCCAGGAGCACGGCCTGACTATTGAAGAAATCGCCCTTGCTACCCGTATTCGCGCGCATTACCTGCGCCTGCTGGAAGCGGGAGAGTTTTCTGCGCTTCCGTCCAAAGCTCAGGCACGCGGTTTTTTGCGGTCCTATGCCACTTACCTGGAGCTAGATGCATCCAAACTTCTGGGGGATATAGAACCTGTCAGCCCCACATCTGAGTATAGGGATATCCCTGCGAAAGAAAATGTTATGCAGGAAGTTGATCCTGTGGGTCAATCCACTCCTCAGGTAGCGCGACCGGTGGGAGGCGCCAGTGAAATCAGTTCAAATGTTACCCCGCAAACACCGGAATCCAGTAAGGCTTTTTTTGTTGAAATTGGGAGTCGATTGCAGAAGCAGCGCGAATTGCTTGGATTGACATATGAAGAAATCGAGCGCCACACGCGATTGCGAAAACATTATTTACAGGCCCTGGATACAGGAGATTTAAAAGGGCTTCCATCTCCGGTCCAGGCACGCGGCATGCTGAATAACTACGCAGAATTTCTGGGCTTAGATCCTGAGCCACTGCTCTTATTGTACGCCGAGGGGTTACAGGACCAGTTGGCTGTACGCAGAGCAGCTGAACAACCCTCTGCACAAAACGCAAGGCAGCGCAAGGAGGGACGGAGAGCCGGAACCTTCCCGGTCGACCTGGTAATCGGAAGTTTAATCGGAATAATGGTGGTTGCTTTTTTAGTCTGGGGAGGATTGCGAATTCTTTCAGTACGTTCGCAAGAGCAGGCTGTTGGACCGACTGCTCCGTCAATTGCTGAGGTTTTGTTAGCATCTCCAACTGCATCCGCTTCCCCTACGTCACTGCCTGCTACTCCAATTCCGCCTCCAACCTTGACTTTAGCCGCTGGTGTAATTGTGACCGATGAAGTCAGTGGTGAAATCCTGACCACTGCAGAACAGGGGAATGTGATGATCCAAATAATCATCCAACAGCGAACCTGGCTGCGAGTGAACGTGGATGGACAGGTTGAATTTGAAGGTCGGGTTATACCTGGTGGTGCGCTGTCTTTTGTTGGGGATACAGCAATTGAAATTTTAGCTGGAAATGGAGAAGCATTACGGGTCATTTTCAACCAGCAGGATTTCGGTGTGCTTGGGGATTATGGTGAGGTAGTGAATTTGATCTTCACAGCACAAGGAGTGATTGAACCTACCCCTACCATCACTTTCACCCCATCGGCGACCTCTCCCATCTCAATCTTGCCTTCACCGACTTCAGTTCTGCCACCCGTTATGGGAACTTCGACACCCGCCCAAGGTACTCCGGAGTTGCCTTGAAGTACTCCTCCAACTTAGAAAAACTACTGATATCGATACTGTTTGATTTATTGGTTCACATATTATGAAGAAGATTATCAACGAAAAGAGTGTCTTTATTGCATCATTGGGCTGTGCTAAAAACACGGTCGATTTCGGAGTCGATGGCACAGCTTTTGGAAAGGTCGGGATACCGGATAATACCAGACCGGGAAAAAGCCGCTGTCATCCTGGTGAACACCTGCGGATTTATCGGACCGGCGAAAGAGGAATCGCTTTCTGTATTGGATGAATTCGCGCTGGGGAAAAAAGCCGGACAAATTCTTATCGCAGCAGGGTGCCTGACTCAACGATATGGGAAAGATGTCCTCAAACAAATTCCAGGCCTTGATGGGCTTCTAGGAACCCGGAACTGGATGGATATCGTCAGTGTTGTGGAAAGGGTACGTAAAAACAAGTATCCTGAACCTTTATACCACTTGCCTGAAAACAAACGCGAGGGCAGCGATGACCATGGCGTGGATAGAGTGGCAGTACAGGGCGCAAGTGCATACCTGAAAATCGCTGACGGCTGCCGGCGCCCCTGTGCATTCTGCGCAATACCATTGATAAAAGGACCTCCAGTCAGCCGTTCAATCGAATTGATACTGGACGAAGCTCGCCGACTGCAGGATTCGGGCGTGTGTGAGTTGAATTTGATTGCCCAGGACACTACTGATTACGGCCATGACCTGGGCATGAAAGATGGGCTGTCAGTGCTGCTCGAAAAACTGGTAAAAGCTGCCCCTGATATCAACTGGATCAGGATCCTGTATGCCTTTCCTGGGTATGTGACCGACAGGTTGATCGAAGTCATGGCGTCCCATCGGCAAATCACGCATTATCTCGACATGCCCTTACAGCATGCTCACCCCGCAACCCTGAAACGTATGCGGCGGCCAGCGAACATAAGATGGGTGCATGAGACTCTCGGTAAGATGCGATTGGCCATGCCGGATATTGCCTTGAGAACCACGTTTATAGTCGGGTATCCTCAGGAAACAGAAGAAGAATTCGAAGCTTTGCTGCAATTCATAAAAGAGATTCGATTCGACCGGGTAGGTGTTTTCCAGTTTTCATTCGAACCGGGTACATACAGTGAGTATCTGGGAGACCCGGTACCAGCGGAAGTAAAACAAGAGCGATATGAGCGATTAATGGATTTACAGCAGACGATTTCCCTCGAAGTGAACCAGTCTTATATTGGAAAAAAGCTGGATGTTCTAATAGAAGGCAGCGGGGAAGGAATTTCGATTGGGCGCAGTTATCGAGACGCTCCAGAAATCGACGGGATGGTGATTGTAGAATCGGAGCTCCCGGTGGGTAAGATCGTACCTGTACAGATTACAGGTTCCATGCCTTATGATCTCAGCGGCGTTCCTGCAAAGACGTTGGTTAATTCTTCTGGATTGGTCCAGGTTCAATAATATGATCGATATCACACATCCTGAGTTAGATTTTGCCATTCAATCGGTTCGCAAAGCAAGTATTCTCGTCCGCAAGATACAGCGAGAGCTGGTAGTACCTGCCCTGACTAAGAGCGATAAATCTCCAGTGACGGTGGCGGATTTTGCTTCCCAGGCGCTGGTAGCACATTACCTGCAGCAATCCTTCCCAACTGAAGTACTGGTAGCTGAAGAAGATGCCAGTGAATTGCGGCTGAAAGATTTGTCGAAGTTGCTGGGGCAAATCACAGGATTCATTCGAGAATTCATCCCGAATGCGACCCTGGAAACAGTGTGTGAGTGGATTGACCGTGGTGCCCTTCCCCATAGGAACCGGTTTTGGACGCTGGATCCTATCGACGGGACAAAGGGTTATCTGCGCAGGGATCAATATGCCGTCGCACTCGCTTTGGTGGTTGATGGAAAAATTCAAATTGGTGTGTTAGGATGTCCGAACCTGGTTGAGGCTCGTCGACCAGATCTTGACGGCCAGGGTTCATTAATATTCGCAGTTCGCGGTCAGGGCACTTGGACTTGCCCAATAGGTAATACAATTCCACTTGTACGCTTGCTAGTATCTGATCGAAGTGAGCTGGTTTATGCTCGTTTGCTGCGTTCGTTCGAATCTGGACATACGAACACCGATAAGACTGAACAATTCCACCAAATAATACACAGCCAGGTAGAGCCTGTTTTGATGGACAGCCAGGCAAAATACTCGCTCCTGGCCGCGGGTGAAGGTGAGATTTTGCTGCGCTTGCTGTCCAAAGAACAACCAGATTATCGTGAGAAGATTTGGGACCAGGCTGCTGGTTCTATCATTCTGGAAGAAGCAGGTGGGAAAATCACAGATTTGGCGGGTCAGGCGCTGGATTTCAGCTGTGGACGAACGCTGAACAAAAATCGCGGCATACTGGCCTCCAACGGAAAACTGCATTCCGCTGCCCTGGAAGCGCTTCGATCGATCGGGATTTGACATTTTCCCAGAAAAGACAATGGATAATACGTTTCGGAACTTTACCATTCCATTTTCCGATCGTATCGCAATACTAATTAGCCTGTTAGCCGTTCTGGCGTCTGTCTTTGTCGCGGTGCGGATCTATGAGAATATTCCGCATTTGGAAGATGAAATGGCTTATGTCTGGCAAGCGCAGGCAATTGCGCGCGGTCAGCTGACTGTGCCTTCTCCTCCAGAACCGAAGAGTTTCCTGGTACCCTTTGTAGTCGATTTTCAAGGTCAAAGGTTTGGCAAGTATCCTTTGGGCTGGCCGGTGCTGCTTTCTTTTGGAGTTGTGGTCGGCTTACGCTTCCTGGTGAATCCATTGCTGGCGGGACTTGGGATATGGCTTACTTACCGGTTAGGCAAGCAGGTATTTGGCGAAACGGTAGGTCTTTTAGCTGCGGGTTTGACTCTGTCATCCCCTTTTTTTCTGATGGTATCAGGCTCATTGCTTTCACATCCTTTGGGACTGGTTTTGAGCACCGTTTTTGCCCTGGCCTGGCTGGATGGTTTTGCTAATCCAACCAGAATTCCACGCTGGATGCCCATCGTGACAGCTGCAGCCTCACTGGGATTATTAATTCTTACCCGTCCATTTTCCGCCATCGCCATCGCTTTGCCATTCGGGATTCACGGTATTTTTCTTTTCCTGCGTGGAGACAAGAGTATTCGTATTAGGCTGGCAGGATTTGGAATCATCGTCCTGGGCCTGGCATCAATACATATCCTGTGGCAGTTTGCTGTTACGGGTGATCCGCTGCTGAATCCATATACCCTATGGTGGAGTTATGATAAGGTTGGCTTTGGACCAGGGCATGGGAGAATTGAAGGCGGTCATACTCTACACCAGGCTTGGATCAACACACGGCACAGTCTGAGGGTGGGTAACAGTGACCTTTTCGGATGGGGTACTTTTTCATGGATCTTCATACCGGTTGGAATCCTGGCTATCTGGCGGAATTGGCGTGGAATATTGATAAGCCTGGTCTTTCCGAGTCTGGTTGTGTTTTATCTGGCGTATTGGATTGGCTCATCGCTGTTTGGCCCGCGGTATTTCTATGAGGGTTTATACAGCCTGACTCTGACCAGCGCTGCCGGGATTGCTTTCTTGGCCGGTTGGCCGGTTACACCTGGCATAGCATTCCCGCGATTCTCAGGCTGGGGAAGCTCCGACCACTTTTCATCACAGCCTGTGTAGCGCTGCTGGTATCCGCGAACCTGTTCTTCTACACTCCTCCACGTTTGAAAGGGATGTTCGGCTTGTATGGGATTCAACGCAGCCGACTGGAACCCTTTCAAACCGAGGCAGCTCAAAATCTAACTCCGGCGCTTGTTTTTATTCATCTCTCGGGTAAATGGGTTCAATACGGCAGCCTGCTGGAGCTGCAAGATCCATTTTTAGATACTCCTTTTATCCTGGCAGTATCCAGAGGTGAGGCAATTGATCAGCAGCTGGCCCAACTCTTTCCTCACAGAAATATCTGGCATTATTATCCTTCAGAACCGTATAAGTTCTATTCCTTTCCAAAAGATTAATAATTCACTGTTGAAATCTGTCCAGTTGTTCTTCAGGCCATTGTGGTATCGAATTTGCACGCTTCCTGGAGAGAAGATACGGATTTCTTTAACCTTCTTTTTATGGATTTTTTTCCTTCCAGTAATTATCCTCACGTGAGAAAAGTTATACAGAAGTGGTTTTTGGATCCTCAAAACCAGATGGATGAATCTCCCGCAGCATACAATTACCGCGTCCTGATCGTGGACGACGATTTTTCACATGCTGAAATGGTGCGTGAATTCCTGACCGTTTCAGGATTTGGCGCGGTCGATTACGCGGAAAATGTCGCCCAATTGTGGAAATATCTCGAAAAACCCAATTACGATATTATGCTGTTGGATTACAGGTTGCCTGATGGAACGGGTTTGGAAGTACTCGAGCAGGTAAGAGAACGCCAGATCGATATCCCGGTGGTTATGGTTACCGGACAGGGAAGTGAGCGTGTTGCAGTTCAAGCCATTCAACGCGGCGCGTCTGATTATCTGATCAAAAGCGGCGATTACCTTATTACCCTTCCCTCATTAATTCGAAAAACCGTAAATGCCCACCAGCTTCAGATTTCCGTACAGCGATCTCTGGAACAAATTCGATACCAGGCGATGCTACTTAATCATGTACGGGATGCGATTGTCGTGTGGGATGTGTCGGGGAAGATTGGGTATTGAAATCCATCCGCTACAGCCATATTTGGATGGACCGAAGCAGAGAGGGTAGGATTACCAGTATCTGATACTTACTTGAATGAATTTACACCACCGATTTTCGTACCCGAAGGAGATAGCGATATTGGGCAGCATATTGTCAGGCGCGGCATACGAAAGGACGGAAAAAGGGTATATATCAGTTCGCAAGTGACAGCCTTGAGAGAGCCCGAATCAGGTGGGCGGTTGATTGGCTTCATGGATGTAAGTCACGACATCACCGCCCGTGTAGAAGCCGAGCAAGCACTGCGTTCCAGTGAAGCTCGTTACCGGGCGATTGTCGAAGATTACCAGACTGAATTGATCAGCCGTTTCAAACCTAATGGCACATTGACCTTTGTAAATGAAGTCTTTTGTAGATATTTTGGAAAATCACGCAGCGAGCTGATAGGATTAAATTTCTTGTTTTATGTTCCTGAATACGAACGAGAGAAATTGATACAGCATTTACTGGCCATAAATCTCGACCGTCCAGCCGCAAGTCTGGAACACCAATTGAACTTACCCGGGGAAGGGTTGCGTTGGTGGCAGAGAACAGACCGGGCGATTTTCGGAGATGATGGCCGTGTGATGGAATTCCAATCTGTTGGACGCGATATCACCATCCGAAAACAACTCGAAGCTCAATTACAGAATGTACAACTTCATTTGATCAACGCAGCACGCCTGGCGACCATTGGTGAAGTGGCGTCAGGTGTCGCTCACCAAATCTATAATCCACTTACTACTATCATCGCAGATGCTCAAATCCTCAAACGAAGCCTGCCGGAGGACCACGAAGGGAGTGAATCTGCGGAAGCGATTGAGCAGGCCGGATGGAGATTACAAAAGGTAGTCCAACGATTGATGGATTTCTCGAGACCACCTTCTGAGGCTCTGTCAGTTTTATCTTTGAATGATACGATCCAACATGCATTATCACTGGTCAGCATGCAGATTGAAGCATCAGGGATACGGCTGGCTGTGATGTTAGCTGATGAACTGCTCCAGGTGAATGGCAACCAGCAGCAGCTGGAGAATTTGTGGATCAACCTGTTGTTGTTAGCGAATGAGGCTTGCCTGAAAGGTCAAGGGCAATTGATTCTGTGTGGCTTCGAGGCGCGAGGATGACGGTCAGCTGGTTGTCGAAATTTCAGACGACGGTAAACCTATCCTGCCCGAAAAAATAAGCTTAATTTTCGAACCCGATTTTGCTAATTCAGATTCCGGACGAGGATCAGGGATGGAGCTGAGCGTCTGTCGTGAAATCGTTCGACAGCATAATGGGCAGATCACAGCGGAGAGTCAGGCAGGGCGTGATACAATTTTTCGCATCACACTACCGGGAGAGGTGTGAGGATGATATCAGCAAAGATTCTCATCATCGAAGATGATTACATTGTTGCCCGTACAATCGAGCGAAGCTTGAGGAATGGGAAATATCAGATTACACTGGCAAGCCGCGGTGATAAGGGATTAAGCCTGGCTCACAGGGAAATTCCTGACCTGGTTATCCTGGATATCATCATGCCTGACATGGATGGTTATGCAGTTTGCAGTGAGATGCGGGCTGATCCGGTTTTAACAGATGTACCGATCTTATTCTTGACTGCAAAAACCAAGCCGAATGACCGGATAGCTGGTTTTCGCTCCGGTGCTGACGATTATCTTTGCAAACCGTTCAATGTCGATGAGCTGGCCTTGCGGGTGCAAGTCATCCTGCGGCGGACACTCCCGCCTGAACTGGCGAATTTTGTTTTTGATCTCGAGAGACCCGAAGAACAGGCAGTCGATATAAACGGACATCTCCTGGTCGTCGGTGGTTATTCATTGGACACTCGATCATTTGAGTTAGCCACACCTGAACGAGGATCCGTTCGACTTACGCCGATCCAGTTTGATTTGCTTTATCACCTTATGACACACCCCGGGGTGCCATTCGCTCCAGCCCGGTTGCTGGATGAAGTTTGGGATTATCCGTTCGGAAGGGGAAGTACTGACCTGGTGCGAGTCCATATTAAGACTCTGCGCGAACGAATTGAGGGTGATCCCCAGCAGCCGACATTCTTACGCACGGTACCCGGCAAAGGTTACATGGTATACCCACCACAATCATCGAACCAGCTGTAAATCGTAAATGAACAATTCTCAGGAAGCATCCCTGAGCCTGGCAGATCTGTTATCTTCGATCACGATGTTCGGGTTTCGAGCCGATCAGGAAGCGCTGCACAAGCAACTTCTGATAGATGTCCGCCGGCTTTTTTCCGTGGAATCCGCAGCATTGTATTTACTTGACGAAACCAATGACGAGTGGTTAATTCGCAAAGGATTTTTGGGACAACCCTGGAATGATAGTAAACAACAAAAAGATAAGCCTTTGGAATGGCCGCATCAGGTAGAAAGTCGACAAGGAAATGGATTGGTGCGTGAATGCCTGAAAACGGAGTCTCCAGTTTTAGCCAGTCCGATCCAGGAGAACCATGAATTCGATCCTTCCAGAGATGCACCCTCTGGTATGCGGGTTCATTCGATGTTATGCGTGCCATTAATTTCTGAAGGCAATCTGCTAGGGGCACTCCAACTTATCAATAAAAACGACCAGCAATTTGATTTATTCGATCAAGAACTGCTGCAAAAAATTGGTTCTCAAGCTGCATCCGCCCTGATGGGAGCCAAACAACTGCACAATTTGAGGGCTGCGAATTTCGAAATGGATGCAAGCCGTCGCGAATTATTGAAATCCCGCGATAATTTACGAAGAATGTTTGACCATCTGCCGATGGGAATTTATATCGTTGATAAGGAGTACCAGCTTCTGGCGGTTAATCAGGCTCGCTCATGCCAGGTAAACCAATCCCCACCATCACTTGAAAACCAGGTCTGCTACCAGGCTTTGTTCAACCGTTTTGAGCCATGTATCGACTGCCGGATAATGGAGACTTTTCTGGGAGGGGCCAGCACACAACGCACAGAGCAGCGGGATCTCCCTGAAGTCAATTTGGAAATAGATCGTCGCGGGGAAGAAGGCATTGAGTGGGAAATCAATACATATCCAATTTACGATGAACATGGAGACGTGGTTTTCTCAATTGTGTTGGAACAGGATGTGACGGAGAAATATTTGCTGGAAAATATCCTGGCACGATCGGAAAAACTGGCAGTAATCGGGCAGCTTGCTGCCGGGGTAGCCCATGAAATCAACAATCCATTGACCGCAATCATCGCAAACGCTCAGATTTTGCATCGCGAGCTGCCGGCTGACCACGACCTTCAGGATTCGGTGGACTTGATATCGCGAGCTGGTGCACGGGCAGCCCAGGTCGTTCGCAATCTATTAGATTTCGCCAGGAAAGAAGAGTTTCACCTGGGACTGACAGATGTGAACGAGACGGTTGGAAGGGCGCTGGAATTAATTCGACATGAAATTATGTCTCGCAGCATTCGTTTAAAATTCAAACCCGACCCATCCCTGCCATCCATCCTGGCAAGCGAAGATCAGCTCCAGAGCGTCTGGCTAAACTTATTACTTAATGCGATCGATGCCCTGGATAAAGAACCTGCTTCGGTCAGTGTCCAAACTCGGAAAGTCGGATCTGAAATCCTCATTTCGATCGCAGACAATGGCAAGGGTATCCCTCCTGAACGATTGACTCGTATCTTTGAGCCTTTTTATACGACCAAGGCACCTGGAAGGGGTACTGGGTTGGGACTTTCAGTCAGCCACCGGATTGTTAAACAGCACGGGGGAACTATCCGGGTTGAAAGCAAGGTGGGATCCGGCAGCGAATTCACCGTGATTTTACCCGCAAGTTAATCGATGACAATATCTGATCCATTGAACGTATTCTTCAAACCGCGTGGTGTGGCGGTGATCGGAGCCACAACAGATCCAACCAAACTGGGCTATGGTCTGGCACGCAACCTTGTTCAGAGTAATTTTCAAGGAGTAGTGCATTTCGTAAATCCGAAAGGCGGCCGGCTCCTTCGTCAACCTCTCTACCAGGCTATTAGCCAGGTGCCAGATCCTGTCGACCTGGCAATTGCTTTGATTCCTGCAGAGTTTGTTCCTGAAGCTCTACTCGATTGTGGAAAGAGAGGCATACGGGCGGTAATTATCGGATCGGGTGGATTTCGCGAGACCGGGGAACAGGGAGCGAAGCTCGAAGCCGAGTGTCTTGAAATCGCGAAATCTTACGGGAT
This sequence comes from uncultured Chloroflexia bacterium, assembly GCA_963698765.1. Taxonomy (GTDB): domain Bacteria; phylum Chloroflexota; class Anaerolineae; order Anaerolineales; family UBA4823; genus CAVOSB01. The sequence continues at coordinate 154,971 of CAVOSB010000012.1, read as the reverse complement.
GCGCCTGATTGGTCCAAATTGCATCGGTATCCTGGATACCCATCTGCCAATCAACGCGACTTTTTTACCTCCACCGGGACCTCCACCGGGAGAGGTGGCTTTTGTATCGCATTCTGGCGCGATCTGTGCAGCTGTTATTGATTGGGCGCGCGGCCAGGGTTTTGGGATGTCGAGATTAGTAAGCCTGGGCAATCAGACCGATGTCAATGAAACCGATGTCCTTGGACCTGTGCTGGCGGATCCATTCACGCGGGTATTAACGCTGTATCTCGAGGGGGTCAGTGATGGGAGACGATTTGTGCAACTGGCCTCTAGATTAGCTGAAGAAAAGCCAATTATTGCTTTAAAAGTTGGACGATTTTCCAGCGGGCAGCGTGCGGTAGCTTCACACACAGGTGTATTGGCAGGGCAGGAGAGTGCTTTTGATGCTGCATTCTTACGGGCTGGTGTAATTCGAGCCAATACAAGCGAAGAAATGTTCGATTGGGCACGTGCACTGGCCTGGTGTCCATTGCCAAAGGGAAGAAATGTCGCGGTGCTCACCAATGCCGGTGGGCCGGGAGTTACCGCTGCAGATGCTTTGGAAATGGAAAATATGCGCTTGAGTAAGTTGAACGCAGAAACCTTAGAAGAATTAGGTAATATCCTTCCACCTGCAGCCAGTGTGATAAATCCGGTAGATATGCTGGCTTCCGCGACTCCGGAACAGTATGCACGCTGCCTGGATATCCTTCTGGCTGATTCAGGGGTGGATAGCGTGATGGTCATACTACCTCCTCCTCCCATGTTCACGGCTGGGGCGGTCGCCAAGGCTTTAATTCCGGTGATACATCATGCGGAAAAACCAGTCATCCTCGCATTGATGGGGGAACGCCTGATCCAGGAAGCCGTTGAGCATTTCCGTGCGGCGCGTGTAGCCGAATACCGGTTTCCTGAGCGAGCGGCATCTGCACTGGCAGTATTGGCAAGGCGGGCTGAACATTTATCTCGAGGAGGAAATTCAGCAAGGGCTCCCATACAAACATTTACACAATTCAATACTCGCAAAGAAAGCATTCTTTCGAGTCTGAAGGGACTTCAACCGGGTGAAAATCTGACATTGGAGACGGTCAACGACTTGTTGGCAGCCTACGGAATTCCAGCTGCTGAGACGATACTGGCGGGTACTGTCCAGGACGCCCTGGCGGCAGCTCGTAAAATCGGATACCCGGTCGTCCTGAAAATCGCCTCGCCGGACATCCCACACAAATCGGAATTCGGGGGAGTAGTACTGGATTTGCGAGATGAAACTTCTTTGGTGAAGGGTTTTGAAGAGCTGGTTTCCAGGATTAATATCTTGCGCCCCGATGCACATGTACTCGGAGTGTATGTACAACCGTTGGTGCTGACCGGGCAGGAAGTCATTCTCGGTGCTGTAAAAGATCCGCAATTTGGGCCGCTGGTGATGTTTGGTGCCGGAGGTGTTGAAGTTGAGGGTTTACAGGATGTCGCTTTTGGCCTGGCGCCAATTTCCGAGGAGGAAGCCGGGTTCATACTCGGCAAGACCTGGGCTGGGCGCCGACTGGAAGGTTACCGCAATCTGAAACCTGCAGACCGCCAGGCAGCGATTAAGGCACTCTGCAGCCTGGCGCAGCTGGCGGCAGATCTTCCACAACTGGAAGAAATTGAGATTAATCCCTTGCGCATCCTCGAACAGGGAAAGGGAGTCCTGGCAGTGGATGCCAGGGCGCGCATGAAGGCATTGTGAGGAAATCAGAAAGTAGGAACAAATGATCGGATTTGCTTATCATCAAGAGATAGTAAGGCGTTTTCCAGATGTCTGTGGCGGAGTGATATTGGTCCAGCGGGCTTTGAATACGAAATCACCTGAAAGCTTGACGAAAGCCTATATCGATGAACAGCGCGTTGTGAAAGATCGTATCGGTGATACACCGTTGAGCGAGATCGAATCCCTTTCAGCCTGGCGGGGGATTTTTCGTACTTTTGGAGTCGATCCCACCAAATACCGCTCAGCTGCGGAAGCCCTCTTGCGTCGCCTGGTAAAAAAGGGCGATATTCCCAGCATCAATTCCCTGGTTGATATCTGTAATCTGACTAGCATCCGTTACGCATTGCCAGTCGCTGCTTTTGATGCGCAGCAGTTGCGCGGCGTCATTACTGTGCGCTTTGCAGATGGTTCTGAGTCGTTTTTAGCTCACGATCAGGATGAGGTCGAGCCTCCTGACCGAGGCGAAGTGATTTTCTGTGATGACGCTGGTCTGGTGTATGCACGCCGTTGGTGCTGGAAGCAAAGCCGGCAAAGCGTGGTGACAGATGAAACCACCGTTGCAGTTATTACAATTGAATCACAACACCCAGGCGGGCGCCAATCAATAAACATCGCGCTCAACGATTTGTCTGAATTGATGCAGCGATATTTGGGTGGCACTTATCAGCGAGGTGTAGTGGGGATTGACCGGCTGGAAATTCGCAGCGAGTAAAGCGATATGTGTAGTTTTGGTTTCTGGTTCACAATTCGTTCAAGGCACTGATGACCAGATCGGTCAGCTGTCCCAGTCCCTGGGGTAAAAAGCCAGTCTCAATATATTCATTTGTCGTGTGAGCGCCTGAACCATGTGTAATGCCCACACAAATTGCAGGCAGCTTCATGCTGAGGGGGATATTGGCGTCTGTTGAGCCTGCAGAGAGATTAGGTTGGATCCCATGCATATTGAGGCATCGTACCGCCAACCGGACAAGCGGATGTGAGGCTGGAATTCTCCCTCCTGGGCGGTGACCGATTTGCTCGATTGAAAATTCCACATCAGGTTTCTGGGCATTCAAAATGCTTGCTTCCACATTCTTTACCAGGGTTTTAAGCGTCCTGGGGTTCTCGGAACGCAAATCCAGGTCCAGGGATGCTTCAGATGCAATTGTATTAACACTTGTACCACCTGAAATTGTGCCAATATTCATGGATGTCCGTGGTTTACTCGGGATGGACAAACCAGTCAGATGAGTGATCAGCCCTGCAATTTCAGTAATCGCGGAAGGACGACCAAAATCGACCCAGGAATGCCCTCCAGGCGTTTTCACATGGATGCGGTAGCGTTGAATTTCCAATGCCCGGTGAAAGATCTGTCCTAGTCCCATGCCCTCAATTACCAGGTATGCCAGAACCTCACCTTGAAACTTCCCGACTATTCTGCGCATACCCCTCAAATTTCCAAGTCCTTCTTCACCAACATTGGCAATCAGCCAAATATCTGCAGGCAGCTGGATTCTGTGCGGATTTAGCTGGAGGGTCCATAACAGACCGAACAAACTGGCGACGCCGATAGAATTATCGCCAATTCCAGGACCGCTGATCCGATCCGCCTGGCGGTTATATTCAAGTGGAGTATTCAATGGAAAAACAGTATCCATGTGAGCAGAAAGGATCAAAGGCGAGCGATTTGGATTTCCAGGGAGATGTGCCAGGACATTTCCAACCTCGTCGATGCTGACCTCTCGAACTCCTTCCTTTCGGAAGGCTTTGAGTATAAATTCGGCCCGCTGGCTTTCACCAAAAGGCGGAGCTGGTATCTGTTGGATCGCCACAGCCATATCCAACACCCGCTTGATCACTGAAAGATCCAGGATTGTTCTCAATGTTCTCTAAAATTAAATTCTTCGAACGGTATGGCGTAATGTTTCCAGGCGTGCTTGAGGAAGACCAGGGAGAACATCCAGAGCATAAAAGGCCGAATTACCTTCGATGGCGAGCGAAGCGGAGATATTACCGTACAGCACTGCCTGAAGCGGGTCATAGGTGCGCCGGTAACCTGCCAGGAAACCGCCGCAGAAAGCATCACCTGCCCCGATTGTATTGACAACCCGAGCAGGGTATGCGGGAATCTCCCATCGAGTTCGGCTAGCAGCGTCATAAAGCATCTGCCCGCGTTCCCCGCATTTAATGACAATGATTTCACAACCATATGCAGACAGGGCGTCAGCCATTTCCCACAGGTCGCTGCTCCGGCTCTGGAAGAGTGAAAACATTTCTTGTTCTGAAGGCAGGAAGGTGGTTAATCCTGTGATGAGAGAAGGGATATTATCCCAAAAAACCGGTGACATATAACCGATTGATGGATCAAGCGTGATCGTTGAAAATTGCGCCTGCCGGAAAAGCGCTGGAATCAGGCTGTGAGTGAGATAATCTGATGGACAGAAATGCGCTACACCTGTATCCATGAAAATCTCTGGGATATCACTTTGCCCTCATCGAAGTTTGTGAGAAATTGGTGCGGCTATCGATGGATTTATGAAGCGGGCGATAACCCAATAATGCCTTCGGAAAAGCAAGGCCAAAACGAGCAAAGTGTGCAACCGGGTCATCGTTCCATTGCGTATTAAGATCTTGAAAAGCAACAAAATTCCGTAAATCGATTGCGTCTGGCAAGATTTTCACACCAAGGGTGTTTAAACCGCGGCGTTTGAATTCATCCAACCACTCATGTGGATAATCTTCACCCACACGTGCCAGAATCGCAGGGGGAGGTTCCGGCTCCCACAGAGCCAGTCCGACTGCAGCGAATAATACGTTCCCGCCAGGGATATCTAAGAGTCCTTCTCCGGAAGGCAGCAGGATATAGTCGCGAGTTAACTGGCCCGCCACCAGAAAGCGAGGGGTGACGCTCTCCATGGGGAGCCTATTCCGTTTCTAGAAGGTATAGGCGGTCGGTTTTTGCCGCCATAATGAAATCGTTTTGATGCAGTCCCTTGATTTTGTGTGTCCACCAGGATACGGTTACTTTTCCCCATTCGGTGAGTAATGCCGGATGATGGTCTTCTGCTTCGGCAATCTCGCCCACCTGTTGGGTAAATTCGAGCGCCTGTGAGAAGTTTCTAAATTCATATACCCGCACCAATCTGGGAATCCCCGTTGTTTCGTTGATTTCCCATTGAGGTAATTCGGGCAGCAGACCGGCAATTTTCTGTGAATCTAAGGGTGGTTCTCCTCCACGACATGGAACACATTTTAATCCTGCCAGTGAACCTGTCATTTACCTTCACCCAAAGTGGCGATGCTGCGCAGAAGTCCAAGAACTAATACTCCAAGCTTAACCCCTTCCCCAGGGGTAACCTGCAGAGTTTCTTCCTCTTTCTGGTTCTGAATCAAAAGGTAAGCAGATGCCACACCAACCAGCGTGCCGAGTAATCCACCTACGATTATCACTTTGGTCTTCCAATTCACATTTTGTGTTTCTTGAATGGTTAAATCGCTCATTTTTACCCTTTCATTCAGGTCGTTTTGTGGGTTCCCAGATCACGTATTAAAAAATCATTTTCCAAATAATTTGCCAATCGTTGCATTGATCGAAGCCCCGAATTGATGGAGACTCAACACTGGTTCTACCAGCCGGTCGTTCAAGTGAAAGACAAATCCCTGAATATTGATGAAGAAATCCTGGCCGTCCTTGAAATAAGGGGGAATGATACCGACCATCCTGATAACAGCATACGTGATGATAGTCAACAGGGTCAGGATGATGAATGATGCAAGTATGATCGAGACCAGTAACCAGATCAAGGCAACATCGGCTTCCTGGCTGATGGCTTGAGTGTCATCCGGCCAAAACGCCAGGAACAATAACAGCAAGACAAATCCGGTAATTACCAGGAAAGGTATGGTGATTTGCCAGAAAACTTCGCTGCGGTGGCGTTGGCGAGTGACCGGATTTCTTTCCAACAGGGGTCTAGGCGTTGGATTTTCCATAATTGCCATATTTTAGCATGGTTCTCCTGTATGGTTCGAAAGACAGGTTAATAACTGCTCCCGCATCATTCCTGAGAGTAAATCTCCTTCTTCAATTCAGCGACGTATGGAAGGGTCCGGTAACGGTCAGCGTAATCCAGGCCATAGCCCACCACCCAGACATCGGGAATTTCGAAGCCAAGGTAATCGAGCGGTATTTTCAGGTTCTGGCGCGTTTTTCTGACCAGAACGCAGGTGTGAAGTGAGGCTGGCTGCCGGCCCTTTAGAATATGATACAGATATCGAAGCGTGTGCCCGGTATCGATGATATCTTCAACGATCAATACATGCTGTCCTTCAACAGGCTCGCGTAAATCCATCAATATACGCACTGCGCCAGATTCGGTGGTCTTGCCATAACTGGAAAGTGCCATAAAATCGACTGTATGCGGAACAGATAATTCTCTCGTCAAATCGGCCAGCAGGATAAAGGCGCCTTTCAATATTCCGACAATATAAAGCCTGGATAATCTGGTTGAAATCCCGCGAGATTTGATCTGCCATCTCTTTGACACGCTGGTGTATTTGCTCTGGTGTAATCAAGACCCGAGCAAGGTCAGGGTGGATATTATTCATGGGCAGACCTCCTACCAAAATACTTCGTAGATGAGCCTGGTGAGCTGCGGACTTCATTTGAGAAAAAGGATTTGCAGGCTCCCCCAGGCCAATGTAATTTTACCTTAGGATGGTGAGAACGCCTGCATCAGCCAGTTTTTCCTGCTGGCTTGATATAATCATGGCGTTTATAACAATACGAACCCAACTTGAACGGCTATTGAGGAGCTGCAGTGAGCGAAAACAAAAATCCACTTCGTTGTTTCACCCAAAAGGACGCTGTTAGCGGTGCATTGCATAATGAACGAATAGCGATTCTTGGTTATGGACATCTAGGCAGGCCGTTTGCATCTAAATTTACGGGATTCTGCAGTCTCCCCGCTAATTATCGGCAATATTGAGGACGAATACGCCGATCAGGCGAGGGAGGATAAATTTACTGTTCTGCCATTGGGGGCGGCGATTGCCGAGGCGGATGTCGTGCTGGTTTTATTACCAGATGAGATTATACCTGAAGTCTTCTCGGCAGAAATTGCACCAAATCTGAAAGCCAATTCAGCCATTGTTTTTGCCTCGGGTTACAACATCGGTTATGGATTAATCCAGCCAGCCCAGGAAATCGATGTGCTGTTGTTGGCACCCCGCATGGCAGGTGAGAATGCCCGGCAGCGTTTTCAGAACGGTCAGGGATTCTACGCTTTTATCTCGGTGGAGCAAGATGCCAGTGGTAAAGCCTGGAACAGGCTGTTGGGATTGGCGGATGGAGCAGGGATCCTCAAGGCAGGAGCTCTGGAACTGAGCGCCAGGCAAGAAGCAGACTTGGATTTACTGGTTGAGCAAACACTGGGGGCGGTTATCGGTATGGGCGTTATGAGCGCATTTTCAATGGGCGTGGACGCCGGGATACCGGCCGAAGCAATGGCATTGGAAATGTATATGTCAGAGGAAATGGAAATGGTCTTCCGCTCTTTCCGGGAAGTTGGCTTTTTCGCAGCGTCCAAAGTTCACGGTCCGACGGCATTATATGGTGGCTATTTACGAACAATGCGTTTGCTCCAATCTGAATTGAGTGAAATTTTTGAAGAAACCTTTGAAGAGATCCGCAGTGGAGATTTTGCCCGCAAATTTCAAGAAGAAAGGCTGTCTGGTTATCCATCGTTAACCCTGGCAGAGGCAATGACAATGGAGGATTCTCCGCAAAGTGAGGCGGAAGTCCGGCTGCGCCGCATGTTGACTTCGCGGTAATGAACAATCCTTTCTAAAACTGGCATCCTATTTGGATACAAAATGACCGTTGGTTTAGCATAGACAATGATATGCGAGCAACTGATACCGATATAAAGATTCCAGCTCCAGATGCCCAGCTGCGCTCGAGAACCAGCTATGATTTCGAAGATTACTGGGAGATGACTCCTGCTCAGCGTTCCAACATCTTGCTGACTGGAATCGCTGAGGTTAATGCGTGGCATATGCTTCACAATCAAGCTTACCGCCAGACAATGACAGCACGGGGAGTAGGTTCACTGGACAGCCCGGAGGAAATGGCACTGCTGCTCAGGCCGACTTCACAAACATTCAAATCATATATTGATATCCTGGGTACGCCTTTTCCGCAGGACAGGCCCCGAGAATTTGTGGACTGGTTGTCGCAGCAATTATCGTCCGATCTGCCGTCGCAGCGGCTGGAACAATTCCGGACAAGATATCCCAGCCTGGAAGCTCTGCTAAAGGAAATTGAAGGAGTTTATCTCGATTTCGGTTTGGAAATATTAACGTCCAGCGGTACTTCTGGGCGAGCATCAATTATTGTTCGTGACCAGGCAGGTGTCAACCTGACTGTGGAGAGCTTCTATTTGAGTTTTCAGCATTATATGGGGATGCGTGCGGACCATCGAGCAATTTTTATCATGCCGCGCGATACCAGGATTGCCATGGTGCGTATGGCGAGCTTTAGCTTCAGACATGTAGGTCTGTCTGAAGACCGCCTGCATTTTACGATTTCCATACCCCGCTCATCCGGACCAGGTGCGGATTTGTTCAGGACGCACGTACCGAAGCGGGTGGAGCGGCATACTGGAACGCAGGTTGTGGCATCCTTTTATGAACTGGGCGAACGATCGCCTGGCCACACCGCGCACAGTGAAGCAGACAATTCGGTTATTGAGCCAGGCTGAAGTATCACATGATAAAGTACTCTTATTTGGGGGTTGGGTGCACTTGCATGCCGTCGTGTGCGCTTTGCTGGCGGAAGGAAGGGTGATGCATTTACCATCGGGCAGTCTGATTGGAACAGGGGGTGGATTTAAGGAACTCTATCCATTAACTCCAGCACAAATACGCGCAGATTTGGAGAAATCAATCGAGCTTGAAAATGGTCAGCCTGCTCCCTTGAGGGATGTTTACGGCATGGCGGAAGGAAACTGGGCTGCCATGCAGTGTGAATCCGGAAACTACCACATACCTCCCTGGATTTATGCTGTAGTGCTGGATGAAAACGACCGCTTTATCGAGAAACCGGAGAGCACAGGTATGCTGGCATTCTATGATCCGGTTGGTGGGGGAGATTTGTTCCCGGCATTTTTCAAAACTGCGGATCGTGTGAGATTGGTGAATGGATCTCGGGCTTATGACCCATCCCAGGAGTGCCTTTGTGGTAAGTCGGGTGCCTACCTGTCCGAAGGCTCCATCCAAAGGGTAGACTTGATGGATGAAGCCGGGTGTGCTGCGCAAATTTAGCGAATTGGAGGCGTCTCTGTCATTGAAGGTTGAGGGATTTTGGCTGCCGAAGGATATTCGTAAGAACCTTCCCTTCCCAAATTTAGAATTTGAGAGCCAGTCTTACTCCGCCGGAAAGCCCTGTCAGCCGGAAGACGACGGGGCAGTTACGGCGTTCTGGCCGCGCTTCAACCAGGAAGAATGGCAGGACCTGCTGGTTCAATTACGGAACAACCGGTTCAGGGTGCCAACCGGCGTGGAATTTTGGGATCGTTTTCGAGCCGCTTTGCAATCCTGCGATATGCAGCTCGCCGATGTATCCAACCCCCTGCGAAGAAGAGCATTAGACGCCCTTCCGGGTTACACTGGTTTTTCTGAACCGATGATTCAATCAGTTTTGGGGGCTATGGAGCTGATGTCTTTCGCAGAATTTCCGGCGGTATTTCGATCATCCCCCTCTCTGGCTGCTGCTAACCGTTGGGAGCCTTTGAATGGGCTTCAAGGAAGAATCCGCTTCCATCCCGGGAATCTGGTAATAAAATGTCTTTCGTATTTGCATTTATTGCCGGGGAAGCCTATCTTTCATGATCCAGTTATGCCGGAACTGGTGGTAGGTTTTGGCGCAGGAAATGTACCCGGAACTGCCCTGATGATAGCCATGTTGAGCCTGGCAAATACCCTCACGGGTAACACAGCCCCAGTCGCTTTGGTACGCAACTCGCGCCAGGAACCGATTTTTGCACCAATTGTGCTGGAAGCCATCGAGCGAACAGATCCAGACCTGTTGTGCAGCACTGCGGTGCTGGTTTGGGATTATGAAGACACCAGGCTGCAGGAAACCTTGCTCAGCCAGGCGGACCTGGTGGTGGCTGCAGCCAGCGATGCGACAATTGACCAGGTCAAGAAGCAGGTCAAAGCTTACAACTGTAAACCCCATGTGCGGTTCCACCCACATGGGCATAAGGTCAGTTTCGCAGTAATAGGCAGGGAGATGCTAAAATCCGGCTTGGTGGATCCGTCCAGTGGTCTTGAAATCCTGGATATCGTAGCGCTCCTGGCTGCTCTGGATTCAGTATACTGGGATCAATTCGGCTGTCTTTCGGCTCGCATTCATTTCGTTGAAAATGGCGGGGATGCTGCAAATTCCTCGCTTGATTACGCCCGACGGCTGGAGCTGCAGCTGCGCTTGTTAGCGGAATACCTGCCGCGCGGTTCCTGGCCCAGGCAGACCATCCATGAGCGCTTTGACCGCTACAGGCAGCTTGAAATCACCGGCAAAGTGCAGGTTTTCTCGCGTTACGAGGATGATTTCCTCCTGGTGCATGACGAGCGAGAGATCAGTCCCCCAACTTTTATCAACCAGGTAAACGAGTGCCAGGGGAGGGTGATCATTATCCGGCCAGTGGATGACCTCGGAGAAATACATCAGCGATATTTGAGTTGGATTCCTTCTTCTCAGCTCCAATCACTGAGCGTGGCAGTTGGGGAACCCGGGAAAAGCGTGAATGCCCGGTTTCTAAGGTTCGCAGATGTCTGTGGGAAGTGTGGAGTGACTGCCATCCGCACAGTGGGGCGCGGCGCGTTTCCCCAATTAGCTTATTCGTGGGACGGCTTATTACCGCTCGACATGGTTTTGTCAAGGATGGATGGTTATTTTTCGACCATAGAATTTGACCGACCGTTTGATCAAATCCTTGAAACTTTTGAGTTGATGCGGAAACGCGCAGCTATGAATAGTTAAAGGAGCAATGATGTCTCGTTTAATCCCAGCCGTTGAGCGCCTTAAGCGTGCACACACTTTGATCCAAAAAGCTCGCGACCTGCCAGTGCCTGTTGAATTTGGCAAATATGATTTATCGTATATCGCCCAGGTAAAGGATTTGTTACAGCAGGCACGCGACCTGGTTAAATTCATTCCCTACACGCCGACAGCAACTCCCGAGATGAAAGAAGAAGTGAAGCAGATCTTTGAAAATGCTGAAAAGGCCAATCAAGAGCTGCTGCATTGAAGAGTAATTAATAATTTCTCTTGAGTTGTGTTTCTGAAAGGCTGATTTTTTCCCGTTTAAGAAAAGACCGATCAAGTAACTCGCCAGGGTTAATACTAATCCGAAGATAGCTACAGCCAGTACCTTTAACAGTGACAGGAATCCCAGGAACAGGCTGGGGAAATGTGGCAGCGTCCAGGTGACCAGTATACCGTTCAGCGCGTAGCTCCACAGGATCGGCAGCGTAAGCAAGTAAGAAACAAACAATGCCAGGTCCAGGGTCCATAAGGCTGCCTGCCCAGGCGAACACCTGAATATTTTGCGAGGGAGTGCGGCGACCAGCCAGCTAACTGTGAGCGCATACGCAGCAGTGCTGGTGGTGTACAGGATCAAGTCGTTCGCGCTAGCTACCGAGCTGAGCGAGTAAGTGCGTCCATCGATGAGGGCATAGCGCAGGTTGAATAACAGCAGGTAGATCAAGCCTGCCAGGATATACCAGGGCAATTCCTTGCGGCGCTTCCAGATGAACCAGGCCAGGAGCACGACTGCCAGCAACGCCGCCACGAGGAAACGCGGCAGACGTTCAGCCCTCAGGCGTTGGTCCCGCGCTTTTTCCAGCGCAGCCTGATGCGAGGCGACGATGTCTTCACCCGGCTCCAGGGCGACCTGGCTACCGATAGCAGCCTGGTATGCTTCCACCAGGCTCCCCTGCTGTGCGGTTAAAGCCTCTGGTAGTGCGAGGCTGATTTCTTCAGGTAGATCCAGCATTTCAGTGAGCACGCGCCCCTGGCTGGAAGCCGGGATGTTAGCACCAAGCAGAGCCGCAAGTGTCGGAGCGACGTCCACCATATCAACATCACCATAATCACCCGGTTTCACGCCCGCACCAGCCAGCACGAATGGTTCCTGCAGCACGATTGCTTCGTGGCCGCCATGACCGCCGCGTTCGATCTGGCCATGATCGCTCAACACCAACAGGGTATCCTGGCTGAGGTCCAGCTCAGCCAGGATTTCAGCCAGCAAGTCGTCCGCTCGCCGGGCGGCCTGGTTCCAGCGAGCATCGCGTGGCCCACCTTCGTAATGCCCGGCGAAGTCCACCTGATCCAGGTGGATGAACACCAGCTTGTATTCGGGATTGCGCAGCCACGGCAGGGCAGCGTCTACCACCTGGCGGTCAGCTGCCTGGTCATATCCGGGTGTGTAGAAGCTGGTGCTCACCGCACTCTGAGGGATGAGTTTCTCAAACCAGTAAAAGGCTGAGACTGCGGTTTTCAATCCGCGGCGCTGCACGGCCGAAAACAGGTTGTCCTGCGTCCAGGTCGGGGTATCTTCATATTCCACGTTCATAGCCGGCCCATCGCTCAGCTCGGGCCAGGCGCCTATGAATAATACCGAGTATCCCGGATCGGAATAGGAAGGTGGGCGGCTGTGCATGTTCGCCCAGGCTGCCTGCGGACGAAGAGCGCCAAGCGTGGGCATGACATTCGAATTGTCTGCTGTGTCCACCCGCAATGCGTCGATCAGAACATAGACCACCCTGCGGGTAGGTGTTGGGGTATCCGTGGGGAGGAGAGGTTCACCAGGGACCGGAGGATCCAAATGCAGTGGAGAACGAAAAGCGTACAGAGAAGCCATCAGGTTTGTGGCCCAGATGTATGCAAGAATAACCAGGAACAGGCACAAGAGAATGCGGAAGAAAATGGGAGCGAATTGTCTCATGGTTGCGATTCCAGGATCTGAGGGTAAACAATAGTCTTTCTTACTTTGTATTATCCCAGGAAATCACTGGCATGCTGATATTTAATACGTTATTATTGATCTCTCAGCATGGGATATATCCTTGCTATGATCTTTCAATAGGAGACCTGATAGAAATCATGCTTGCACGCGTCTTCTCCTGTGCAGTAATTGGCCTGGAAGGTGTGGTCGTCGATGTCGAAGTTGACACCGGCGACGGACTGCCAGCCATCGTAATTGTCGGCCTTCCAGACGCCGCTGTGCAGGAGAGTCGCGAACGAGTCCAGTCGGCGATCAAGAACGCCGGACTTTTTTTCCCGCGCAGGCGACTGACAGTGAACCTGGCGCCTGCCGCCGTGCGCAAAGAAGGGCCAGCCTACGACCTGCCGATCGCGCTGGGAGCTTTGGTCGCCAGCGGTCAGCTGGACCAGAGATGCCTGGACGGGACGCTGGTGGTGGGAGAGCTGTCCCTGGACGGCAGTGTGCGCCATGTGCGCGGGGTTCTGCCGATGGCAGCACTGGCACGCCAGATGGGTTTTCAGCGTGTCTTCACCCCCAGCGCTGATGCAGCTGAAGCGGCTTTAATCCCGGATTTGGAAGTGATCCCGGTAGCTTCGCTATCTGCGTTATTCGAACATCTCTCAGGATCGAATATTATTTCACCGCAGCCACCGATCTTACCGGAAGATCTGCCAGCCGAAGTTCAAACCGATTTTGCAGAAGTAAAGGGCCAGGAGCACGTGAAGCGTGCGCTGGAAGTGGCGGCAGCGGGAGGACATAATCTTCTGATGGTCGGGCCACCAGGAGCTGGCAAGACCTTGTTGGCGCGAGCGATGCCCGGTATATTGCCGCAAATGACAATCGACGAAGCCCTCGATGTCACCCGCATCTATTCTGTGGCAGACCAGCTACCGCCTGATGTTCCGATGGTGCGCGTAAGGCCTTTCCGCGCCCCACACCACACTATCTCGCACGCCGGGCTGGTAGGTGGCGGTAACTGGCCACATCCGGGTGAGATTTCCCTGGCGCACCGCGGCGTGTTGTTTCTGGACGAGCTTCCTGAATTTGGGCCGCGTGTCCTGGAGGTACTGAGGCAGCCGATCGAAGACAAGGTGGTAACAATTTCACGAGCGCAGGGCTCGCTCACCTTCCCTGCGAATTTCATGTTGGTGGCAGCCATGAATCCCTGTCCGTGCGGCTATTACGGCGACTCGGTCAAACCCTGCACCTGCTCGTCGGGGATGATCACTAAATACCAGAAACGCATCTCTGGACCTCTGCTCGACCGCATCGATATCCACGTAGAAGTGCCGCGGGTGGAATATGACAAACTCAGCGACCAGCGCCTGGGTGAAGCTTCAGGATCGATTCAGGCACGCGTGGAAGCGGCACGAGAGATCCAAAGGCAGCGCTTCGTAAGTGACTCGAGCACTCGACGTGAGACTCGGGCAGGAGCAGCTACAATGACGCCTGTTCCCACCTGCAATTCTGATATGCGCCCGGCGGAGGTGCGCCTGTTCTGCAATCTCGATGAAACCGGGCGCACCCTGGTGCGAATGGCAATGAACCAGCTTCAGCTTTCAGCCAGGGCATATCATCGGGTGCTCAAGCTGTCGCGAACCATCGCCGACCTGGCTGGCAGTGAGCAAATCCAGCCTGCTCACCTGGCCGAGGCGCTGCAGTACCGACCGAGGGGAGTGGAGGGATGAAAGTTGATTGGTTACTTGAAATCCCATTATTAGCTGATTTTTCGGATTCTGAATTAGAAAAACTGGCGGTTGCTTTTCATAGGGAGAAATATGCAGCCGGCACAATCCTTTTTCGCGAGGGGGAAAAGGGAGATCGTTTTGCTTTTGTCTTACAAGGCGAGGTTGAAATCATCCAGGCCCTAGGGACCGCGGATGAACGCCTGATTGCAACGATCGAAAAGGGTGATTTCCTGGGTGAGATGAGCTTGCTGGATCCCAGTGGACTTCGTTCTGCAAGCGCCCGGGCGCGGGGTGCAATTGAATGGGCTCAAATCAACCGGCAGGACTTCACATCCCTGCTCGAAAGACAGCCCAAGCTGGCGGAGCGGCTGCTCCAGGAGATGGTTCTCCGCCTGAGCCGCTTTGAAACCGGCACGTTGCAGGACTTGAAGGCTAAAAACCAGGCTCTGGCGCAGGCCTATCATGATTTGCAGCAAGCTCAATCTGCCTTAATTGAAATGGAAAAACTCGAGCATGAACTAGAAATCGCTCGAGAGATCCAGAAGAGCATCCTGCCTAAAAAGAATCCTGATGTACCCGGCTGGCTGATCACAACCTATTGGCAGCCAGCCCGATCTGTCAGCGGTGATTTTTATGATATCTTTCTGTACCCAGATGGCCGTTTGGGTTTATTGATCGCCGACGTCAGCGGAAAAGGCGTTCCGGCAGCCTTAGTGATGGCAATTACTTGCAGTATGTTTCGAGCAGTGGCAAGTTCAGAAATCCCTCCCGGCGCACTGCTTGAACAAGTCAATCAACTACTTTACCCATATATGCCTGGCAAGAAGTTTGTCACCTGCCTGTATGGAATATTGGAACCGACAAGCGGGGTTTTTCGGTTTGCTAATGCCGGCCACAACCTGCCGGTGAAAATTTCACTCAATGGAATCCAGGAAATCCGAGCGACCGGCATGCCACTCGGATTGATGCCGGGTATGACCTATGCGGAAAATGAGACTTTACTCCAACCGGAGGAAGGGCTGCTTTTTTATACCGATGGTATTGTAGAAGCACACAATGAAAACAACGAAATGTTTGGTATGCCGCGCCTGATCCAATGCCTGGCTGAAGTTACGCGTCGTTCGGATGTGATCGATTCCCTGTTGGGTTCTCTGGCACAATTTACCGGTCCCGATTGGGAGCAAGAAGATGATGTGACCTTCGTCTTACTTACCAACTCGTCAAGTGAGTGAACCGATCTTTGATGCTGGGTGAGAGTATTCCTGGTGGTTATTATGGGGGATGACTGTACAGAAACTTCCTGGAAGGTGGATACTTAACATTTCACCCCGCTGGATATTCAGATGGGGGGGCATGAAAACCCGTATCAACGTTGTACCAACCTCCACCTGGCAATCCAGGTATTCACCTAAATAGGCGTCTTCCCTCAGAATCCCGGTGAAGTGATTTACTGCCGCAGGATTAACCTCGCGTGAAGTCAAAATATGCTGAGGTCGGATAGAAATTAGCACCTGCTCACCGTCCTCGATTTCATCGGGTACCTGGCATGAAATTATGCCTTGCTCGGTTTGTACAGATCGATCACCATTACTGCGAAATCCTGTAATGACCTTCCCGGGAAGGAAGTTGGTAGAACCTATGAAATCGGCAGTGAATTGGGTCAAGGGTTGCTCGTAGATTTCGCGTGGCGCTCCCTGTTGGACGATCTTCCCCTGTGACATGACAGCGACGGTATTAGACATGGCAAGCGCTTCGGCTTGATCGTGTGTGACATAAATCGTGGTTATCCCAAGCTGGCGCTGTAGCTGGCGCAGCTCGATCCGAAGCTGTTCGCGTAATTTGGCATCCAGATTACTCAGCGGTTCATCCAGCAGCAGAATTTTCG
Source organism: uncultured Chloroflexia bacterium (assembly GCA_963698765.1). Taxonomy (GTDB): domain Bacteria; phylum Chloroflexota; class Anaerolineae; order Anaerolineales; family UBA4823; genus CAVOSB01. Next base: position 138,606 of record CAVOSB010000012.1, on the reverse strand, counting down.
GCTCGCGGACCAGGGCACGCGCCAATGCCAGGCGCTGCTGTTGCCCACCGCTTAACAGTGGGGCAGGCCGGTCTTGAAAACCATCCAGGCGAACCGTCGATAACGCGTTGTCAACTCGCCGCCTGATCTCATTCCGGCCGTACCGCTGCTTACTGACTTTCAACGGAAACGCGACGTTCTCGAAAACTGACATATGCGGCCAGATGGCATAGGATTGAAATACCATGCCGATATTGCGTTCATTAGCCGGTATTGACAGCTTTTTATCTGCAGAACAAACCAGAGTTCTGCCGATATAGATTTCTCCAGCTTGTGGATTTTCAAGACCAGCGATTAATCGCAGAAGAGTGGTTTTTCCACAGCCACTCGGTCCTAAAAGGGTGAAGAATTGGCCTTCAGGAACACTAAAACTGACGCCATCGAGTGCGTGAACCTGGTCACCATGTGAACCCCTGAATATTTTGACCAGACTATCAACATGTATCATTTAACTCTTGTTCTCAACTCGAATGCCGAATAATGTTCCTGCCCGAGTAGCCGCAGAAACCAGGATTACCAGGAACAGGATCATCATAACACTTAAGGCAGCCACTTCTCCGAACTGGCCTCCATCCCACATATCAAAAATCAGGATCGAGACGACAATGCTTTTACTGCTGTACAATAATATCGAGCTGGATAACTCCCGGAAAGAAACGATAACGATATAAATAAAACCGCCAATCAGGCCGGGTTTTAGCAAGGGGATTGTTATTCGCCAGAAGGTCTGTAACCTTGAGCTCCCCGATAACGAGGCCGCTTCCTCCAGCTCATTATGAATCTGCACCATGGATGCTGAATTAATTCGAATACCATACGGCATATAACGAGTGATGTATGAAAGCAAAAGAATCCAGATTGTGCCGTAGATTGGAATGGGTAAGACCAGGTAAACCCAAATCAGGCTTACACCCAACACGATACCGGGAATTGTAATCGGGAGAAACGTAATTGCATCCACTGCAGCTTTACCTTTCGATCTGCTTTTTACAGTGACCCAGGCAATAATTGCAGTTAACAGCATCACTACCGCCGCACTTCCCACACTTGAGATCAGGCTGTTGGAAAAAGCTGTGCGTGTACGGTGCATGTTCAATACGAAGCGATAGTTATCCAGGGAGAGCAAGGTGAGTTTATCGATTGAAGGGAATGAATAAATGGGATTCAACGACGTCCATATCAGAATCAGGAAAGGCAAGCCTACTAGAAATAAGAAATAGATGATCAGTATTGTCCCGGTCAAGAAACGCCAGTTTCCTAAATCAATAATATGCGGTCTGAATCCCTTACCGGTCACTGTGGCAAATTGCCTATTTCGAGATATCAGGCGTGTGTAGAGCAAAATTCCAGCCAGGCTGATAAGCAATAACCCGACAGAAAACGCTGCCGCCATCCCGTAGTTAGGAGGAAATTCTCTCAAAGCCAGCCAGATGCGGGAAGTAAATACTCTTATATCTCCACGCATACCAATCAATGCTGGGACCTCGAATGATTCCAGGCCTCGAATAAACATGATCAACATGCTGGAAGCTAATGCCGGGGCAGCCAGGCGTAAGGTGATCCGGCGAAAAATACTGGCGTAGCTGGCGCCGGAGGTCAGGGCAGCCTCCTCCAGGGCAGGATCCATCGAACGGAATGAGGCTACCATCAACACAAAGACAAGCGGCGACAGGTGCAGTCCCTCGACCCAGATCATCCCTCCCATGCTAAATATATTGAATGGAGGGGATTGCAGATTGAATAGGTTGACGAGAATCCTGTTTAGAAAACCTATTCTGGGACTGAGCAGCAATATCCATGAAATTGTGTAAAGAATCCCAGGAATGATCAGGGGAATCAACGCCAAAGCGGTGAAGAGAACTCCTGAAGGGTGTATTGGTCCGTTCCACCAGAAATGCCAGGCTAGTTCCGATGACGAGAGAGAACAAACACGTCCCGACTGCATAGATAAGGGAATTGACAAGCAAAGAGTATGAACGCGGGTCACCATATGCCAGCTTAAAATTATTCAGTGTCAGATCGCCTGTATCCAGGAGACTGCCAGTTTTGAGGCTGCCCCATGCCAGCATCCCCAATGGTACTGCAGCCAGATAGAGCACCAATAAAACTGTGATAGAAACGATCCAAAACCAGGGATCTTTTAGATATCGAAAGCTGATGGATGACAACCTGTGATTTATTTTGAACTTCCTGCGTTCCGCGTCTGCTATGAAATCATGTATTTTTGAGAAGTGCTCATACGAAAACCGAATGACCAGGCTACCTGCCAATCATACATCAGGAAATTATTCAGATAAGAAAAGCCGATTGGGTAGTATGGACCCAGGTCTGTTTATGGTCATTCCAGGTTTAATATCGATCTCCACTTTTCTGCATATTTGTTGTAATCCTCTGCCATCGCTGGCACTGTAAACACCAGGTTTAATCCTTCTACCAACGAAGGCGGATCCGGTTGGATACCCGGTCGACCGGGAATGCGCCCCAATTCACGGTATACATTTTGACCTTTCTCGGATAGCAGCCAGTTGATGAAAAGTCGCGCTGTGGCTGGATGAGGGGCATCTGCTGCCATTGAGAGAATGTTGGAATAAGCGACAATTGGATCAGTTCTTACCCAGTCGATTGGGGCTCCATCCGCCTTGAGTTTTTCTACCCGGTAGGCATACAGGTTTGGTGCGATGGCAAATTCACCCGCAGATATAAGCTCTGCCAGCTCGGTGTGCCCGTCAATTATCCCTGGATCCTGGGCAGCGATACCTTCCCAAAATTCATAGGTCCTGGCTTCGCCCCAAACGCTCACCATGCCCGCCAGCAGCTCGACGTCATTTGCCTCGACGCCCATCTTGCCTTTCCATTTCGGATCCAACAAATCATCCCAGGTGGTGGGTACATCCGCAGGATCAACAAGCTCAGTATTGTAGCCGATGACGACTGTGTTAATCCTGTCAACCGTCCAATAGCCTGATGCATCTTTCGCTTTGGGAGAGTAGATTACACTCTCGGAGGAGATAAATGGCTGAATCAATCCCGCCTGCAATAATCGGTAGACTTCAAAAGATTCCGTCTCAAAGACGTCGGCGAAAACCTGGCCGGTTTTTGCCTCGGTCATAGACTTTTGGATTACATCGTCACCACTTGCCCGATAGTACGTGGGATTGGTGAAGGGATACGCTTCTTTGAACTCAGACAGTATCACCTCCAGGTCGTCGATGGTGATGGATGTGTAAATCATTACTTCTCCACCTTCAGCTCTTGCAGATTCTCCTAGCTGTTCTTCATCGGCGACATCCATGGCATCTACCGAAAGAGTAACATCCACAGTTGGTTCATTGCCTAAATCACCGCTCGAGTTTCCTGCTGAAGGGGATTGGCTGCAGGCTGCAACAAAAAATGGAATCATTATTAACACTGATGCGAAATAAGCAGGATGTCTTTTTGTTTTGCGCAGTTTTTTCATCACCACTCTCTCATTGATCTGGTGGCAGTACAATAAAAGGGCCAGGAACCTGTAAATCTATTCATTTATTAGGTGCGAACTCCTTGCGAAATGGATAAATCTGGTTTTTATACCTGGCTTTCACAAAATTATCTACGGAAATCAAGGATCATCAACCGATTGGTAATTGGTCGCTGGAAATTGGCAGCAGTTCAGCTGGCCTGCCCAGGTAAACCTCCCGAGGTTTTGTGTCCTGAAGAATAATTGCACCAGCGCCGATCACGCATTCCGCTGCGATGGTAATCCGATCTCGAATGGTTGCATTCGCACCAATCAGGCAGTAAGGTTCGACAGTCACATTTCCTGCGATAGTTACGTTGGAAGCCAGGGAACAATGGTCTTTTAAAATTGTGTGGTGACCCACATTGCTTCCGCTGCCAATCGTGACATCATTTCCAAGCCGGGCAAAAGGATTGATGGTGGCATTTGGGCTGATCTTGCAGTTATCCCCCATGATTAATCCCGGCCACGTGAGAGATTTAGAGCTAATGTAATTTATAAGGTGATAGCCCATTTCTTTAGCTTGATAATACTTTTGTGCCCTGATCCGATTTACCCTCACATGCCCGACAGCAATATGCATATCGTATTCATCGGGTGGATATTTGGAATCTACCTGGTCGAACGGAATCACAGGAAGATCAAACAGCGTATCATCTTTGATGAAATCACGATCGACGGTGAATGCGCAGATTTGGATTGGTAAGTCGTGGACAAGCATGAAATATGTAGCGCTGGCTACCGAACCATTCCCGTAAATTACGACTTTTTTCAATTCGAAAGTATCCTCTCTCAATATGACTTTTATCGAAAAGCAACGATTTCTATTACGAAATCTGCTGAAATCAACCGGAGAATTAGCTATTAATACCCCAGCAATTTTATAGACTTTTCCAGGTTTCCTCTTTCTAAATCGGTTTCTTTCCTTGCAGCGATTTCAACGGCAGCGGCAAACTCGGAAATAGTTGGAGCGTCAAAAAGTGCCCGCATGGGAAGGTCCGTTTTGAAGGTTGTATTCGTCCGTGCGGTGATCTGGGCTGCAAGAAGTGAATGCCCCCCCAACTCAAAAAAGTTATCTGAAATCCCAACAGGGACGACATTAAGGACTTCTGACCATATCTCGGCGAGAGACATTTCAATGGAAGTTCGCGGGGGAATAAATTCTTCATCCAGCTCTGGTCTTCCCCAGCCAGGATCCGGCAGGGCATCCAGCGCAATTTTTTTTCGATCTGTCAGCGGCAGGTTACCCAGGGTGATAAATATTGAAGGGATCATATATTCTGGCAGTTTTTCGTTCAGAGACCGACGGAGGTTTTTTCTGGAAACTGTTCCATGCTTTGAAGGAACCACATAAGCGACCAGTCGTTTTTCGCCACCTTCTCGTTCCTGGGTTATTACAAGAGCTTCTTTAATCTCAGCAAGCCTGAGTAATGCCGCTTCAATTTCACCCAGCTCAACCCGATACCCACGGATCTTCACCTGAGAATCTTTGCGCCCGATTAACTCTACACAACCGTCCGATCGCATCCTGCCAAGATCACCCAGGCGATACATTTTTCTATTGCTCTCACCCGGAACTGGTAAAAAGGCGGCTGCAGTCATTTCAGGCTTGCGCCAGTATCCAGTGGCAAGATATGAGCTTCTCACAGCGATTTCGCCCACGTTGTTTGGCTGGAGCTTATCGCCGGATTCGTCCAGGATTAAAACTTCACTATCCTGCACTGCATACCCGGTCGGAATCACATTTCCACGCAGCTCTGTATTTTTATTAATGATGAACCGGGTGATCATTCCAGTTTCTGTCGATGCCAGTCGTTGGATCAGCACGCAGTCTTCAGGGATGTGCTTTCTGATCCTTTCCACATCCACTCTAAATAATCGACCAGAAGGAGTAACCTGGCGCAGCATTGGGAAGGCATCATCTTCTTTCAGCAGATCAATAAACTGCCGGAACAGATCCGAAGGGGCATGAAAAAATGTGATCTCTTCCTTTTTTAGCCATGGAATTAAACGATCCAGTCCTTGCTTTTTGAAATCAAACAGACTCAGGGTTGCCCCATTCAACAGAGCATTAAAGATGTCTGTCTGGGATGCCCCGAAACTGAAGCTGTGGATCAACGAGATATTGTCTTCAGGATTGATGGCGTAGTCATTCGATTCCAGCCAGATCCGGTGCAACAGACATCGATGACTTCGAACGACTCCCTTCGGCTCCCCGGTAGTCCCAGAAGTATAAAAGATGCCTTCAAGTGATTGAGGAGAAATGGGCTGCCCGGTTGGGTTATGCTCTGGCAGGTTCGGATCCAGGTGATCCACATTCAGCAACTGGAAGGTTTCTCCTGACAACTCCTCCGCCAGGGATTGATGGCCGGTATTTGTGATAATCAGAGGCGTTTGTAGATCTTCGATAATGAAACTATTCCTGGCAGCCGGGATGTCTGGATCCAGCGCGGCATAAGGGTTGCCTGATTTCAATACGCCTAGCAGCGCTGGGATGATGCCCGGTTCGTGGCCGAACAGCAGGGTGATTGGTGCTAAACTCACTCCAATCTCAGCCATAATCACATGGGCAACGCGGTTAGCAAGAGAGTTCAGCTCGGAGTAGGTAATCGACCCACGCTCGCTTCTGATGGCCGTTCGGCAGGGGTACTGCTCCACGATCCGTTCGAAACGTTCAGGAATTGAGCGCTCAATTTCAGCTTTGCTAAAAGGATATTGTTTCATCGAAGGTTCTACCATGAACTTAATCGGGTAATACCTGGCCTACGTGTAATTCTGTAGCAATTTCTACTGATAGACAACCGTTCACACTGAATTTTTGGAAGATCTCCCGGGCCGCTTTTTTGAAGTTCGGATACAGTGGATGTGTCTCAACCGGGGCTGATGATACGGAGCACTGCCTGCCGAAAAATTCCTGCCAAGTTTCAAAGATGGTTTCAGGGAATCTCAACGTTATGAAATCATCACCGCCAAAGAAGAAGCTGAGGGGAGTCTTTATTAATTTAGCCTTGTCGCCGTCCACATCCCAGCCGTTCTCATTTTTACGAATTTGAGTAATTGCTTCGTCCAATTCTTGGTCCAAACAGGGAGTTCTGAAGAATCGCCAGCCAACCTTTGGATTTTAGAATTCTCAAGAACTCGGCCCTGGCCTTCTTTGCGTCAAACCAATGAATTGCCCGTCCAACGACGATCAGATCTACCGAATTCTCCGGGAGCGTCGTTGCTTCTGCGTAACCATCGATACTGGTATAGGAAGGATAAGACTCCAGTAAATCTAGAGCCAATTTCCTCATCTCTTTGTTTGGCTCGAGTGCAAATAGTCTGCTGACTCTCTCAACAAAATGCTGGCTGAGCATGCCAGTTCCCGATCCGACATCTGCTGCTGTGGCTGCAGGTGAAAGCCCAGTAATGCGAAAAATCGCCTCAATCGCTTGATGCGAAAAATCCCAACGATAGCGCGCGTAATTGTCCGCTCTATTGGTAAACCTTGTCGCAGGGTCGCTCACAGCGTCTTATTTTTCCCATCTCGTCCGCACCGACCTTGATCGGTCAAGATTTATGAATTCTTCGTACGGATATAAAGCACAATCCCAATGAAGGGATTGGCATGGACTCAAATTGAAATAATTATTGAAACAAGTCTGCGCCATCTTACCATAAAAAATATGGCTAAGCTGGTAAAGATAGCTCAAATTACTATAAAAAACTACATTCTCCTGCTGTGAAATAATTACGAGCACTCATTATTGTTCCATGATCATAATCGCGACCATCTGCGGAGTAGAAGTCTGAGTGATCTGTACGATGGCCATTCGATCGCTTTTGGTGAATGTAATAACCCGTTGATTGCCATCCATGTAGGTACTGGTTTTAGTCCACCCGTTAATCGGCATTTCTCGCTCGTAAAAAGCGATGATTTCATCCTCAGGGGCATCTGTTTGGAACAACAACTGAATTACGGGGTTTGCCTGCTCTTGATTTAGCTGAACGACCGCTAATTCCTTAGCGCCTACCATTAAGGGCACATCGTCTGGTTTCTCAGCTGGGCTGAATAATGTGCTTGTGCTGGCAATTTCTGGAATTTGGGTTGCTGGATTGTTTGCTGGCTGTGTCCACTCGGAGATAGGAGAACCTGCCGGATTGCCTTGTTGGGAAAAAGTTACGCCAACACTGGAAGACACCTGGGTTTGTGAAGTCTTAGGATTGTCCAGCCTTGATATACGATTGTATAAGAAAAAGCCTCCTGTACCTGCCACAATCAACCCGACCATGAGTACTATAATTGCCGCTCCTCCCAGAACCCCTAGACGGATTTGCCTGGTGGGGAGGTGCATTTCAGTCGGAGTGGAGGATGGTGCAGTGGAAGATGCTTGAATCCGTGAAGCAGTTGAAGCTGGGCTGACCAAAACGGTCTCCGATACTACAGCAGTTTCCAGGGCATGTTTGAACTCTGAAGCGCTCTGGAAGCGTTTTTCGGGATCCATCTGCAGAGCCTGGTGAATCACATTTGAAAGGGGAGATGTAACAGCCGGGTTGAATTCCTCGGGCGGTACCAGGCTATCTTTGATAGTACGCTGGACGCTCTCAACAGGCCGTTTGCCAGTCAATGCCGCATACAATGTCGCTCCCAGGGCATAGATATCCGAGCGTGCGTCCGTTTTTCCCAATCCGTACTGCTCGACGGGCGCATAACCTGGAGTTAAAGCCCTGGCGCCGGTGGTGGTCTGCGTACCCGATTCGCTCGCTTTTGCGATCCCAAAATCCACCAGGATTGCCTGACCATCAGGCATGATGCGAATGTTGGCCGGTTTGATGTCCCGGTGGATAATTGGAGGCTCCTGCGAGTGCAGGTAAGTCAGAGCGCTGCTCACCTGTCCTATCCAATCCAGCACCTGGTTCATCGGAAGGTGACCATCAGCCGAAGCCAACATTGCCTCCAGGTCCTTGCCTTCTATATAATCCATCACCAAATACTGGCCCTGACCTTCGATCACGAAATGATCGAAGACGCGCGGCAAATTGGGATGCCGTAATTTGTACAGCAATTTTGCTTCGCGTTCGAATTGCCTTTGTGCGCTTGGAGAAGTATCCAAATTCTCTTTAACCGCGCAGGCGCCTTCCATCTGGATATCCCAGGCCCGGTAAACCGCACCGAAACCTCCCTGACCTAACAGTTTGACAATTCGATATCGTTGATTAAGGATTTGGCCTGGAGATAGAGGCATCGCTCACCCCGGAGAATGCGATCTGGCTACTTGATTTGCGTAGATTATCACAAACTACTATACTCCAATTTTAATTTGAGTGCAACCAATACGCTTCAAGAAATTCTCCAATTCCTTTTGACATCCAGGTAATCTTTTTTGTCATCATTCAGACGGGAGCTCGGCATCCTTCAACCGGCTTGCCAGCAGGACGCTGATCCCCAGCAATCCGATGGAAAGCAACAAGGCGGGTGTAAAAGAACCGTCAGGTGTTTTGAAGGCAGCCATGATGTAAACGAACACTACCGAGGCCTGTCCAAACAGCTGGATCAAACCATTGGATGTTCCTTCTGGGGTAGGGAAAGTCACTTCGGCAGCATATTGCATGCCAATGGGGCTGGTGCTGATCAAGAAGAAACCGAACAGGAAGGCTGATATAAATAGAAGCCAGAGGTTATTTGCAAAGGTCAATCCCACCAGGCCTGGAATAGCAAGGCTGAGGCCTAGTAGGATATAGCGCTGGCGTTTGCGCTGCCTGTCTGAAAATGGAGAAATGGTCACTGCACCGAGCACTCCACCGACCAGCATCAACGCACCCAGGGTTCCCGCCTCTGTCGGTGAAAAACCGCGCGGTCGGATGATACTCTCGATCCAGGTGGTGATGCCGTTGAAGATTCCAAAACCGATAAACGAAATCACCAGGTAGTACAAGAAATACCGGGTCTTCAGGGCGTTTTTCAGACCGTCCAGCATCAGGGCGCGCACTTCCTGGCCGGGCAGGCAGGGTGGGGTGGGAGGTTCTCGCGTGCCAGGAGAAGGAACATCGCTGCAGAAAACAGGCTGACTGCCCCATAGATGAGCTGGACATCCGGGATGGAAATTCGTTCGATTAATATGGGGGTGAGGACCATTCCTAAAGCTGTCCCGACCAGGTTGGCAAGCGTGACCAGTCCAACCGCCGTAGCGCGCTCTTTGATCGAAAACCAGTTGGCAGGCACTTTCGTCCAGGCGTTCAGCAGGAAGGGCTGTGCGGCAGCAATTCCGAAGGTACTCAGGAGGACCAGGCTGTAATTCGCGCCTGCCAACCCACGCAGCAGGCCAAAAACACCCATCATCACGGCGCCGATGCTGACTGTTATACGCATACCGAATGTGTCGATGGCCCACGAAACGGGGAGAGAGAGCGGGATAAAGGCGATCATAAAGGACATCGCCAGGAGGCCGATCTGCAGGTCGCTGACACCGTAAAAGTCAGCTGCAGGCCCTGTGATTGGTGCATAGCTGATCCACAGGACCTGGATCGTAAGGTTGATAAACATGAAGACCGCCAGTACAGCCCAGCGGTAGCTGTAAAGTTGGAACTCTCGCTCCATTTTCGCCTCCGGCAGGAGTTTGTGCAAGTATATCAGGCGGGATCTTCCTGGGCTTGTTTTATGGTAAATTAAATGGGGATATTTTTTCACTGGGAGCAATCGATGAGCATCATTTACGCAGTTCTGGGTGGCGGCCGGCAGGGTACTGCAGCAGCGTACGACATGGCAAAATTCGGTGATGCATCCCTGGTTAAGATCGGAGATATCAGCCTTGAGAATGCACAAAAATCAGCCGACCGGGTGAATGCTCTGATTGGGAGGAAGGTGGCAGTAGCCCACCTGATCGACGTGGCTGAACATGCGCGACTGCGGTTTTTCCTAGAGGGAGTGACTTCCTTCGTTTCAGCTGTTCCTTACTGGCACAATCCTGGGATAACCCGCGTAGCGATTGAAGCAAAAGCCTGCATGACCGACCTGGGCGGCAATACAGACATGGTGTTTGAACAGCTGAAGCTCGACCCGATGGCCATCCAGGCTGGTATCTCGATCGTGCCGGACTGCGGGCAGGTGCCTGGGATGGGTACCAGCCTGTCGGTGTATGCCATGTCCCTCCTCGATGAGACGGATGAAGTGATGTTCTGGGATGGAGGTAATCCAAAGCATCCCAGTCCACCCTTCAATTACATTCTCACATTTAACATTGCCGGGTTGACGAATGAATATTATGGATTCGCCAATTTCATCCGTAACTGGGAGGTCGTCAAAGTCCCGACATTTTTAGATGAAGATTACGAAATGGTGAAATTCCCTGAGCCGATTGGGAAAATGGAAGCATTCGTGGCAGGCGGCGGTACCTCGACCATGCCGTGGACGTACGAAGGCAAGCTGAAGACGCTGTGGAATAAAACACTGCGCTGGCCTGGTCACTTCAAGGAATGGCAGAGCTATATGAAAGCCGGGCTGCTGGAAACAGAACCGGTGGAAGTGAATGGGATGCTGATTTCGCCGCGCGAAGTCCTTCATTCACTGCTGGATCCCAAACTACGCGCCGGACCGGGGGAACCGGACCTGGTGATTGTGAGAGTGTTGGCGAAAGGGCGAAAAGATGGGAGTGCTGCGCAGGCCGTTGTAGAGTTAATCGATTATTTTGACGTAACGACCGGCTTCACTGCCATGGAGCGCACCACCGGGTGGGACGCCTCCATCAAGGCACTCATGAACGCCCAGGGAATTACACCGAAGGGCGTCAAGCCAGCCGAGATCGCTGTTCCTGGACCGTTGTATGCGCAAGAGCTGCGTAAGCGAGGCTTTAATTTAACAGAAGTCGTTGTCAGCCCTGGGATAATATGGAATTAATTTCTTCAGCGTAGTCAGCGCTATCCTGGTCTGGTGTGAGCAGCTGAATTTTGGCCGGTGAATCCACCCCGAGCCCCAATTCGACCGCCCGGGCGATCTGTTCCTGTTCGAATATCTTACCTTTCGCCACTTCAGTCTGGCAGCCGTGGTAGCGCAGCAGCGCCACCCCCACCGCGTCGATGGCGATCCGGTCTGTTCCAGCCAGGATTATCTGGGAAGATACTTTCTGACCATTGTCCGGACCTCCGGAAATGAAGGCTTCGACGCCGTCTAAAACGATCAGGTCCGGAGTATAAGCGGTATTGATCTCGGCGATCATAAGCCTCTGGTGTCGAGAAGTATGCAGTTCGTTCATATAATCGTATTTGTCCGTGGGGATGCTGCTTGCCACCATCCCCACCGAATTCTTCAGCGACAATGTGAAATGACCGCCGTAGCGGTGCGTCTTAAGGCAGCAGGTCTGCACCAGGGCTCCAGCCTCCAGGCATGGACGGGCGAAAGGAAAGCCTGTTTTCCAATGGCTCGCGGTTGGATTTACTATTACCCAATCATCCTTTTGCAGATTTTCCAAGTTTATTATCTCGAAGCCGAGGTTTTCTGCCATTTTGAAAATTCCCAGCTCTTGCATCACCTGTTGAGTGTTTCCCATCCCACTGCGATCACCGACTGTGATAATGCCTGCGCCCATTTCTTTCATTACTAGCACCAGGGTGCTTGAAACCTCCGGGTGGGTCGATCCGGGTGTCGGATCAGCACTGTTGAAATTAGGCTTGAGGAAGACGCTCTTTCCTGCCACGGGATTGATGCCCAATAAATTGATCGCTTTACGCACGCCCTGTGAGCGGTTATCTGTGTTCACGAAAGCCACCCTCGAAACAACACTTTCACCCGCTGTGGGCACTGCCGAAGATTGAACCGGGGTACTATCTGCAAGGACGGTGGGTGGAATCTCATCGTAAAGGGTGGAAGTGGAAGTCGCAGGGAGAGGAACCGCAGTAGGGTCTCCAGGTGTAGAAGATGCGCTCGATAAATCGATCCCGGCCTTCGAGCATGCTTCCAGGAAAGATGAGAGTGCTGCCAGCCCTCCAAAGGTCCCAGCCATACGCAGCAGCCCCCTGCGGTTGATCAAATTCTTCGTGTTTGGAGTCCTCATCAGTAAAATCCTCGCTTTTTATTAGTGAGCACCGGTACCAAATAATATACCCACCACTATTATCTTAGAAACACTCTTTCTGGATCCACCAACTCGCGGAGTATATACAGCTCCTTGTCCGTAGGAGTAGGCGTCTGAATGGCGTCCTGGATATCCAGCCTGAAACTGGTGTTCCTGGCAACATCACGGGCGGTTAATCCGGGATGGTAACTGGAGAGGTACAGGCGTTTCGTTTCCGTGTGAAAGCGAAGCACACCCATGGTCGTTACCACCACACTCGGCCCGCCGCGCACCAGACCCGATTTCGCACGGCTGTCTTTTCCACGCAGCCAGCCGGGGCTGGTGATATAGTCCACGCGCCGCGGAAAGCGGCGGCGCTCATGCCGTGCGATAATCACGGTGCGTTTGGCCAGGCAGGCGATATCGCAGGCGCCGCCGCTGCCAGAAAAGCGCACTTTGGGCTGCCCGGGGTACTGCCCGATGGAGGTGCTGTTGATATTCCCATAGCGATCGATTTGGGCGCCGCTCAGGAACCCGACATCCACTTTTCCAGCCTGCAGCATGTAGTCAAAGACCTCGAATAATCCGGCAGCCAGGGCGGCTCCATGCAGGGCGCGCGGGTCACCCACCGACATTGGTAAGTGGGCAAGCTGGCTGGCGATCGTGCCGGCCTGGAAGATGATGCAGCAATCAGGTGCATGGGTGTGCTGGGCCAGCATTGCACCCAGCATCGGCAATCCAGTACCGGCAAAGACCACCTCTCCGTCCAGGATTTCCCTGGCTGCAGCCACGGTCATTAATCGGTGAGTGAATAGTGAGCTTCAGCCATAGTTCTTAGCTCCTGCGTTTAAGGTCGGCTCGGTAACCAAATTCTGGGTCAGCTTTCAATGTTTCCAATCTCTCCAATCCCCCAATGGCTTCCAGGTATGCTGCATGGTTCTGGGGTTCGAGAACGTATCTGTGCAGGTAATCCTGAAACAGGCGGTCATCGCCGGCGCTGCTGTGATAAGCCTTGAGCTGGATTGGATCGTAATCGTAATAGTGATAAACGGCGTAAGGGTGTGAGCCGAATGGCACGTGGCAGACGTAATGGACCACAAAGGGCGGCAATGCGTTCCGTTCGGGTTCCTGGCGCAGGACCTGCTCATCGACGATCTCTTCGGTGGTCACGATCACGACATCGGCTGCCATAGCCTGCTGGATATCGGCGAAAGTCTGGCCTTCAATTCGCACCGTCCCGTTGATGGATGCCTTTTGGACGTGGATGACGGCGAATTCGGTATGGATCGCCGGAACCAGTACCACTTTATCCTCCGGGTTGAAAGGCGAGCGCATGACGTGTGCCTTCTTGGGAGAAGTGCGCGAGTCCTGCCGGCGCTGTTCGTCGCTCAGGGCCTGTTTCTTCAGCACATCGCTGCCCAATAAGCTGCGGGTGGGCAGGAACGGCAGACCCATGGCACCGGCTGTGAAGCGCGCTACCATCGAGAAGTTGCTGTAGTCTTCCCATTCGATCTGGCCGCGTTGTACCGCCAGCCGCCAGCGTGTTCCCACGGTATTGAAGGCTTCGTCGGCCTCATATGCCAGCTCGACCCGCTTGACGCATCCAGCTCCTATCAGGATATCCCAATCTCCACCAGGTGAATGACCGAATAGATATAGATCGCGCCTGCTCTGCCTGATGAGCTCGTACACAAATGCCATGGGATGGCGTTGGGTGGTAAATCCCCCGAATGATACCGTAGCGCCGTCAGGTATCATGGCTGCAGCCTGGGAAAGCTCAACCAATTTTGAAGTCATCAGCCCGCTCCTCGAAAATCATGATTGACTGAATGATCGAACCTGGAAAGTATATCCTTATGTGCGATGGTTCACGAATATTGTAAATCATTTTTGGAACGGGTGAAGCTGGGACAGTAGAAATCTAGCGCTGCATCGCTGGGTAAATGAAACATGTTGGGACTGTTAAAGCTACAGGTTGGCGATTGGCTGGTTTGAATGTAGAATCAATCACAGGCGTATCTTTTATCCGATCTGCCGTACATGATGCCCGGCAGCCAGCTTTGGCTGCTTGATTTTCTTAGCCTCTTTGCCCATATCCGGAGAAAACATGGAAGAATCTCGAGATAGCAATCAAAGGAAAATACGAGCGCAATGGATGGCCAGCAATCAGGCGGCCTGATCTGAAGCCGCCGGATGGCTGGAGCCTGTCTTTAATTACCGCAGTAAACCGCGTCCGCAACCATACGCTTTCGCCTGACGGCAGGCAAATAGCCTTCATCTGGGATCGCGAGGATCAATCGGACCTGTACCGCATGCCATCAGCCAGCAGCTGGCCGGCACGCCTGACTACTGAGCGTGACCTGGTGGCTTTCTGGGACGACGAGCTGCCTCGCTGGTCTCCGGATGGGAAGCGGCTAGCATTCACGCAGGGAGGGCATGTCCACGTATTGGAAGGAGAGACTGGTTTTCCGCGGAAGATCTCTGATTTCACCGCGCAGGCCTCATCGCCTATCTGGATGCCGGACAGTATGGGCTTGGTGATTTCCGTCGAGCGTCACGAAGCCAACCAGCTGCTACTGAGTGACCTGCAAGGTCACTGGCCGCGCGCCCTGACAGACCAGAACGATGGGGATGCAGGAGACGCCCAGCCATCCCCGGATGGCAAACAAATCGCATTTGTCTTCCGGCCGTTCGACGACTTCAACCGCACGGATATCCGCATTCTCAACCTGGAAGATGGGTCAATCCGCTCGATCACGAACACCCCGAAAGCTTTTCAGCCACACACCGCGCTGGCGTCCAGCTGTTCCCGGGCAGGACCAAGAACAAAAAATCCTGGCTTTTCTTTCACAGAAGAGCGGTTATTATGAAATCTGGCTGGCACGGCAAAACGGCGCCGAGCTGCAGCAGCTGACCCATTTAGGTATGGATGCCAGCTGGATCAGCTGGTCGCCGGACGGCACCCAGCTGGCGTGCATTGTGAACCGGCTGGGTGCATTCGAGCTGGCCCTGGTAGATGCGGTGACGGGCCAGGCCAGCATCCTGGCAGGTGGCAGCGGCGTCTATTCCAACCCTAACTGGTCGCCCAGAGGGGATTTCCTGACTGTCGAATATGAAAATCCAACCCAACCTCCCGATTTGTACCGCTTTGACCTGAAAACAAAGCGCTTGAAACAGCTGACCTTCTCCAACCTCCCTGCCCTGGCTGGATTGCAGCTGGTGACGCCCCAGCAGGTCAGCTACAAGAGCTATGATGGGCTGGAGATTCCAGCCTTTCTTTACCAGCCTGCCAGGCTTAACGGGGCATCCGTGCTTCACCCGCACGGCGGGCCGTCTGACCAGTACGGTTTCGGCTGGGATATTTTCGCCCAGTACCTGGTAGCCAAAGGTTACACCTTCCTGGCACCCAACTACCGCGGCAGCACCGGTTACGGGTTGGAATTTGAACACGCCAATTACAATGACTGGGGGAAAGGCGACTTGCAGGACTGCCTGCATGGGGCGCGCTTCCTGGGCAACCTGAAAGGCATCGATCCCGGGCGGATTGCCATATATGGGGGCAGCTACGGCGGGTATATGGCCATTTGTGCCCTGGCGCGCGATCCGGAATACCTGTTTGCCTGCGGGATCAGCAAGTACGGCGATTCCAACCTTGTAAGCTCGTGGGCACAGTGCAGCCGGCGCTTACGGGTGTACACGGAGGTCTACCTTGGGCATCCAGCCCACAACCGCCAGGTCTACCTGGAGGGCTCGCCTATCTACCAGGTGGAAAACGTGCGCAAACCGATGTTGATCCTGCACGGACTGCTGGATGACATCGTCCCGCCGCAGGCTTCAGAAGAGTGGGTGGAGGCTTTAAAGCGCCACGGGAAAACCTTCGAGTACAAGACCTATCCGGATGAGCCGCACGGTTTCCTGCGCCGGGCAAACCTGAAAGACGCGCTGGAACGTATTGAGCGCTTCCTGGACTGGTATTTGCTGCCGAAATAATTAAGTTTACTCAAAAACTTCGCAGGTCTCGAAGACCTGTGAGGTTTCAGCAATCCTATTGGATTCAGAATAGGAAAGGATGCATCGGATGAGCGAGTTTTTCGAATACCAGAATCTGACCTGGCCGGAGATCGCCGGATTGCCGCGCGACACGCCGTTGGTGATACCCCTGGGCGAAGGATACGATCGGCCGCGATTGGCGGAAGCGCTGGGTAACCCAGGGCGCTTAGGCCTGCTGCCTGCTATCCCCTTCGGCTGGCAAGGCAGTGGTTTGCCTGTACCCGTCCAGATCCTGTCAGCATTCGTAGGGAATCTGTTGGATTCTTTGCGCGATGATGGCTTCAGCCGAGTTTATTCCCTTACCTCGCAGGGACTGGGACTAGATGTTGGCCCGAACCGCATCGTGCAGCCAGTTCCTGAACGCCTGTCCCCACTTCCAGCTCTGCCGCCAGATGACCAGCGAGGTAGAGTGCTCTTATTTCCCATAGGTCATACCGAGCAGCATGCCTTTCACCTGCCGATGAACACCGACACGCTGATCATCGAAGCCATCGCTCAGGGTACAGCTGTTGCCGTCTCGAAACAGGCCTTTGCATTGCCTGCCATGCCGTACGGGGTCAGCATGCACCGCCCAGCCTTTGCCGGGACCCTGAATGCCGGAGGGCGGGCTTTCGAGGATTTCTGGCTGGCAGTCCTGGATACCCTTACGAGGCGCGGCTTTACCCGCTTCTACCTGCTCAGCGGTCATGGCGGGAACTGTTCGTTTTTGACCAATGTGGTGAAATACGCCGGGGAACGGCACCTGGACTCCTTTATCGCTACGGCCTGGCTGTATCTGACCAGCCCGCAAGGAATTGAAATCCTGCAGTCCCTCCGGCAGTCTGGAATTGGCGGGATGGGACATGCCTGCGAGCTGGAGACTTCATTCATCCTGCACCTGCGGCCAGAGCTGGTGCACATGGAACGCGGCAGTCGACGAGACAGAATTTATTTCCACGCCCTCCTACTATATGGATTGGGTGGAAGGAGGTGCGCTGGTGGCCAACCCACCCTGGGAAGATGACACCCGAACAGGCGCCTACGGGGCGGGCAGCCTGGGGAGCGCCGAGAAAGGCAGGATCTGGCTGCAGGCTGCGATACAGGAAAAGTCAGCACATGTAGATGAAATTCACGAACAGTATCAACGCCGGATCTCCAGGCGCCGGGAGTTTGCCGTCCCCAAGCCCTGATGGCTGACTTTAACGCTTATAATTATTCATCTGCAACACCGATGTTCCTGAGGAGAGTCAAATGACACGAGAAGACGAGCTGCGCGATGCCTTAGACCGCTTCGCCGAAGAGCTTTACCAATACGACAGCAACCCCAGCACCTGGCTGGCCTGGCTGGTTTCTTTGTTGGAGAAGCTTCAGCAGGAGGCTACCGAAGTTAACCCGATGAACTCAACGCTATATATAGAAATGATCACCAGGTTGGGAGGAGTGATTCGCAACCGGCTGAGTACGGGCGGGTGGTGAGGAAAATTGAAGTCTAATTCACAGGTTGAACTTCGCTATTTTCTATCAATTCCAAATCTCTGCCCTTAACGGTTTTTGTAAATAGCTTATTTCAGGATACGCAAGGCGATCGGCAGAATCAGGTCCACCCAGGCAGTGTACATTTTTCCGGAGGGGTGCAGGCCGTCCTCTGCCAGGTTTGCAGGTTCCTGCCCGGCCTGGCGTGAAAGAGGGGTGATGTCGATATAGTGCACGCCGGCTTCGGTACAGATAAGCGGCGGTTGACCCGGTTGAATTCATCGATTTCCAGGGCAATTCTGGGACGGTCGAAACCTGAAGCGAAGGGGGTAATCCCCCAATCCGGAATTGAGAGCACGATGACGCTTTTTGGATTACCGCTTGTGTATTCGATAGCTTTCTTCAGTAACAGGTCGAAATCCTGGCGGTATTCATCGATATCCAATCCCTGGAACTGGTTATTGACGCCGATTAACAAGGAAACCAGGTCGAAATTCCCTTCGTGCATGCTATTGCTGGAAATGGCTGCCAGCAGGTCACCGAGTGGTCCAGCCGTTCTGGGCGATGAATGTCGGCTGGAAACACGGTAACCCGGATACGCAGGGCAGACAGCCAACTGAGCAGGCCAGCGTCTTTTTGCAGCTAACACCTGTGCCGATTGTATACGAATTACCCAGGGCCAAAATCCGAATTGGATTTCGGATCGGATCGTCGTATTGCATGCTCGAACTCCTTTTTTCAGCACATGAGGGGATTAGAAAGACGAAAAATGTGAGAATTAGAAGTGATTATTTGTATCAAGTGACATTCCGAGAAGGATTAAATTCTTACACAGGCAAGGTTTGATTCAATGCATGGTTGGCGAGCCAGTTCCGGATGTGGATGAGGCTATAATTAGGCTTGTATATTTACACGATCAGGAGGTTTTTGATGAAATCACTGCTGGACAAACTCGACCTGCGCGAGGTCAACACGGGGGCGTGCTGCGGGTACGACGGCTGGATCACCGAATCGGAGAGCAAAGAGCTGGTCTCGTACAATCCAACGACCGGAGAGCCGATTGCATCGATCCTGCAGGCCACCCCGGCGGCTTACGAGATCGTGGTTGCGGCAGCACAGGCTGCCTTCCTGAAATGGAGTGGAGATTCCTGCACCAAAACGTGGGCTGGTCATCCGGGACCTGGCAAACGAGCTGAGGCGCTACCAGGAGCCGCTGGGTGAGCTGGTATCGCTGGAGATGGGCAAGATCCGGGCAGAAGGCCAGGGGGAAGTGCAGGAGATGATCGACATCTGCGATTTCGCTGTCGGGCTTTCGCGCCAGTTATACGGTCTGAGCATGCACTCCGAGCGGCCTGGGCATCGCATGTATGAGCAATGGCACCCGCTGGGTGTAGTGGGCGTGATCACCGCTTTCAATTTCCCGGTGGCGGTATGGTCATGGAACGCAGCCATCGCTGTGGTATGCGGGGATCCGGTGCTGTGGAAACCCTCCTCGCTAACACCGCTATGCGCGGTTGCCGTGCAGCACATCACCAACCGAGTGATGGTCGATCACGGCCTGAGCGGGATTTTCAACCTGGTAATCGGCTCAGGACGCGAAGTCGGGGACTTGCTGCTCAATGACCGGCGTGTTCCATTGGTGTCTTTTACCGGATCGACTAAAATCGGACAGCATGTTTCCACCGCCGTCGCCAGCCGCTTCGGGCGCACCATCCTGGAGCTGGGCGGCAACAACGCGATCATCGTCGCCGAAGAGGCGGACCTCGACCTGGCTACGCGCGCCATCCTGTTCGGAGCGGTGGGAACGGCCGGGCAGCGCTGTACAACCACGCGACGGATCATCGTTCAAAAACAAATCGCTGCGCAGCTGGCGGAGCGCCTGGTGCAGGCTTACCGGCAGGTGCGATTGGGTGATCCGCTCGACGAGGGGACCCTGATGGGGCCACTGGTGGAAGGCGGGGCAGTCGAAGAGATGATGGATGCCCTGGAAAGCGCGCTGGCTCAGGGTGGCGAGCTTCTGATTGGTGGCAAGATGCGCCCGGACCTGGGAGCCAACTTCGTCGAGCCAGCCATCGTGAAAATGCCCACCCAGACCGAGATCGTGAAAATTGGAAACCTTCGCGCCGATCCTTTACATGCTCGAATATCAGGATATCCAGGAGGCAATCGCCATCCACAATGACGTGCCGCAAGGTTTATCGAGCGCCATCTTTACAAAGAACCTGCAATATGAAGAAGCCTTCCTTTCCGCTAAAGGATCGGACTGCGGGATAGCAAACGTGAACATCGGCACTTCCGGGGCTGAAATTGGCGGTGCGTTCGGTGGGGAGAAGGAAACCGGCGGCGGTAGGGAGTCAGGATCGGATGCCTGGAAAGCTTATATGCGCCGGCAAACAAACACTATCAATTATTCCCATGAACTGCCGCTGGCTCAAGGAATTCAATTTGGCGAATAACGTCTGAAACAAAATTGGAACAAGGAGAAAAAATGAGTCCACAAGTGAAAAAGGCCATTAAGGCTGAAGACTTGTATAAATTCCAGGTTGTCAATGGGTTGCGGATTTCACCGGATGGAAAATTTCTCGTTTACCAGCAATCCAGGGTAGATCCGAAAACTGAAAAAAAGTATACCAATTTGTGGGTGATAGGGACCGAGAGGGGCGATGTCCGCCAGTTCACTTTTGGCAATCA
Source organism: uncultured Chloroflexia bacterium (assembly GCA_963698765.1). Lineage (GTDB taxonomy): Bacteria > Chloroflexota > Anaerolineae > Anaerolineales > UBA4823 > CAVOSB01. Next base: position 117,852 of record CAVOSB010000012.1, on the reverse strand, counting down.
AAGTGATACCCTGCCGCGCTGGTCGCCAGACAGCAGCCAGATTGCGTTCCTGTCCAACCGCGAGAACAAAGACAAGCCCCCCCAGATTTATTTGATCTCGATACACGGCGGCGAGGCACAGCGCCTGACAGAAATTGAAGGCGTGTTCAGCGACTTTGCCTGGTCTCCAGATGGCAGGCGACTGGTTTGCAGCCTGCAAAAAACTGACCTCGAACAATTGGAGCGAGAAAAAGACGAACAGAAAAAGAAGCTCGGTGTAGTCTCGCGGCGCTACGAGCGTGTTTTTTATAAGCTGGACGGCAGCGGGTATCTACCCAGGGAGCGCACACATATCTGGGTGGTGGACGCTCGTACTGGAAAAGGTAAGCAGCTGACCGACCATGCAGTGTATGATGAGCAGTCTCCCACCTGGTCACCTGACGGCAAATGGATCGTGTTCACATCCAACCGCAGCCCGGAGCCGGATTTTAACCCGGATGAAATTGACTGATTCCTCATCCCGGCTGAGGGATGGGAATTAAAAAAGGTACAGGCGCCTGTGGGTGAGAAGACACAGCCCTGTTTCTCACCGGATGGCAGGTGGATTGCCTATTTTGGCATGGAAGGCAAAGAGCTGTGGTACAAGAAACAACAGCTTATGGGTGGCTCCTTTGGACGGCAGCAGCCCTGCACGCAACCTGACGGAAGCTTACGATTTGCACGTCTCTCCGTGGACGATCAATGACATCGGGGAGCCTGAATTGATGCCCCCCACCTGGACGAAAGACGGGCAGCGACTGCTCTTCCCTGTGACCTACCACGGAAGCTCGGTGCTCATGTCGGTGGCAGTGGATGGTAGCTCACTGCGGACCGAGATTGGTGAGGGAGGTGTGGTGGGGAGTTTCGTACTGGATAAGGATCAAAAATGGCTGGCCTATCTCTATGGTGATGCCAGCGATCCCTGCCAGGTTTTCCTTCAGGATTGGAAATCAAAGGCCATTAGAAAATTAACCCAGGTGAATGCAGAAGTCCTGCGAAATGTTGACCTGGGCAGCCTCGAGACCGTGTGGATTAAAGGACCGGCGGGGAATGATCTGCAGGGCTGGATTCTCAAGCCCCCTGGTTTTGACGCTAAAAAGAAATATCCATCTATATTGGAAATTCACGGCGGACCCCTGACCCAATACGGCTTTCTATTCATGCACGAATTCTATTACCTGGCTGCCCAGGGTTATGTCGTGCATTTCACTAACCCGCTGTGGCGGCCGAGGTTACGGTGAAGCGCATGCCGGGGCCATCTGGGGAGACTGGGGAAATGCGGATTATGCTGACCTGATGGCATGGACAGATTATGTATCTAACCAGCCTTATATCGATAAAAGCCGAATGGGTGTCACCGGAGGCAGCTACGGAGGTTATATGACTCTGTGGATCATCGGCCATACCCAGAGGTTCAAAGTCGCAATAACCCAGCGCTGTGTGAGCAACATGGTCAGCATGTGGGGATCCAGTGATCTGAACTGGAGTTTTCAGGTTGAGCTGCAGGCCGGACCGCCTTTCGAGGATTTACAGAAATACTGGGATATGTCCCCGATGAAATTTATCGGCAATGCCCGTACTCCCACCCTGGTGAGCCACAGCGAAGGTGACCTGCGCTGCCCGATTGAACAGGGCGAACAGGCTTTTGTGGCCCTTAAACGGCTAGGAGTAGACACCGAAATGGTACGCTTTCCGGATGAATTCCACGGGCTGTCTCGCACCGGCAGGACAGACCGCAAGATCGCAAGATTGAACCACTTCGTGCGCTGGTTTGATAAATACTTGAAGTGATAAATCCGGCTGCTATCCGGATTATAATAATAGGGACTGTATGCAAAATAGAAGGAGCTAAAGATGAAGATTATGCGATTCTTGGAAGGATTTCTCCTGGGAGCACTCCTCGGAGCCTTTCTCTCAATTCTGCTGACCCCAGAATTGGGGAAGAGCTGCGCGGTCGGATAAAATCTGAAGCCGGGCGCATCCAGGGTGAAATAAAATCCGCCGCCAGCGAGCGCCGTGCTGAATTAGAGCAGCAGCTAACTTCACTGCGCACCCCCCCGAAGACTGTCTGAGAGTATTCACTCCCAGTAAATAAAAAGACGAGCCGCCTTTAATCAGATCCAAGGGCGGCTCTTCTGTATCTATTCCGGTGTAATTGTATTGTTTTCTCGAGGCTTATTTCAACCAGTCAGCCAGGCGTTCCTTTTCAAACTGGCGCTTCTCTTCCAGGTGTTTTGGCGATGCATCGGTCAGAATCACCTGTGGTTCGGGTTTCGCCAGGAAATGTCCTTCAATTTTCAACGCATTCTGGCTGTCGATTTCCAGGAAACAGCCGCCCATTCCTTCGAAGATCGCGACTCGGCTGGTTTCCAGCCAGAGTGTCGAGAATCCGCTGTGCCACAACCTTGCCCTGTCCTTCAGCGAACACACCGGCTTTGGGCAGCGGTTTGCCATTGGCCATTTTCACCTGGTTCACATCACCGATCGCAAAGACACCCGGGTACCCGGTCTCGAGGGTTTCCGAGTTCACCGGAACCCAATCCCCGCCACCGGTTAATCCGCAGCTGCGAACGACCTCTGGTGCCCTGTGGGGTGCGATACCCAATAACAGGTTAAAAGCCTGGTGTGTCCCATTGGAGAAGACTACCTTATTTGCTTCTACACTGACTGCAGTATGATTGGCCAGGAATTTTATCCCGGCACTTTCCAGGCGGTCTTCGATGACACTGCAGCCAGCATTACCCAGGATTGGCAGGGACATCGGGAGGGGAGTAAATACGGTCATATCAGTGTTAACCTGGCGCTGGTGCAGCTGTTCATTTACCAGGAGTGCAATTTCGTATGGCGCAGGTGGACACTGATAGGGATTTCCGAAAATGCCGACCACAATTTTCCCACCCTGAAACTGGCGCAGCGCCTGTGCCGCCCGTGGCAGACTGCGCCGGTCGTAAACACTGTGTGCAAATTCCTGGAATCCCCTGATTAACTCTGGAGCGAGCTCAACTCCAAGTGCTACCACCAGGAAATCCCCACTGTACTGACCGTCATTGGCTTCCACCGCTTTTCTTTGAGGGTCGATAGAAGTGATTCTGCCGTGGACACGCCGGATACCTTTCATCTCCAGGTTGGACCTGTGCCCGTTACCCGGCTCTGGATCGATGCCCAGTAAAGTCCATGTTTTACGAAAACCTACTGTGAATATTTCTTCCTGGTCGAAGAGAATGACTTCGAGATCAGGTATATTGGCCTGAATCATGTGGTGAGCAGCAGCCAACCCGCCAAACCCCCCTCCAAGAATTAACACACGCGCCATTTTTTTCTCCCGATTAGATTATTCTATTGAATAGTAAACTGGTAAATTGCTTTCTGCCTGGTGAAACGGGTCGTCCCGGAAACTACCAGGACCGCGTACTCTGATTGTTCATTGAGAATTATAGGAATATCGGCATGGTTTAACGCATCGAGCGCGATCTTCTCTATCCGGGTCTCGTCGCCGACCAGGATGAGAGAAACCCGGAATTCCTGGGGTAGGAGATTATTGATGCGTACAAAGCCATCGGCCTGCCAACCACCGTCATCGTTCTCAAAATCAGATGAGTAATCAATTTCGGGGATGGAGATGTCATCGACCAGGAATCCTTCGGCGTAGACCGCGGCATCCGTGATGTATTCGAAGCGCAGCCAGACCTGCTGCCCAGCGAACTCAGAGATATCCACCGCTTCTTTTATCCAGGACGGATGGCCATCCGGACCTGTGCTGCTCCCGCTCAATCCAGTGTATCCCCATCCCTGGTTATTTCCAGTAGGATCAGATGCCGTTCCAGATGGTGTGGTTAGAATTTTCCAGTTTTCGCCATCCAGAGAAGCCATCAAATAGACATAATCGTAATCTTGCTCCACATCGAACCAGGTCCAATAGGAAAAAGTCAGTGGGCCTGTGTGGCTGGAAAAATCGAACTTCTGGGTGAGTGTCATTGCTGATTTATCGCCGTGATTAGAATAGAAGGCAAAATCTCCAGAATGAGCACCCTGAGGCAAGACATTTACCTGCGTAGCGCCTTCAAACGAGATTGAATATTCACCCTGGCAGTCGAGGCGGATAAAATCGACACCATATTGAGACACATCCCGCACGTTGGCGTCAGAGGGACATTCATCGATATACTCTGTCGGGTCTGATTTAGGCGCATCCGGGTAGTTGGAGTAATGATAGCGACCGTCTGCTACATTTTTGTCCTGTAAGAAAGTTGCCAAGACCCAATCCGCAAACACATCATCCGCTGAGATGGTTGAGCTTGTTTTGGGGTCAGTAATTCTCAAATTTTCGAGAACTGCATCGACGCTTGACATCCCGTTGTCTGGATTGGCTACCAGCTCTTGTGAAGCGGTATCCCCAAAACGGTCGAGGAAATATGCCAGGAAAAGAAAAGCAGCTCCATAATGGGGGAGACGATTATCCTCATTATTTGACCAATAATTGAGCTGCAGGTCAGGATCAAGGACATATGAGAAATCAGATCCTCCAACATCATACCCATTAACAAATGCCGCCAGGTTGGCGAAACCTTCGTTCAACCAGGTCTCCTCGTTGCGATCAAGAAACCAATGGATCATATGCTGGTGTTCGTGAGCCAGAACACTGTATGCAAATGGCTCTGCCAACCCCAGACGAGCGGCGTTCAGGTAAAACATTTCACGAGTGTTTGAATATGGATGTACCAGGGGCAGGTATTCATCGTATGGATAGTATTGAGCCGCCACTCGACTTCCCAGGTCACTTGCATATAGAATGAATATGCGTGGATCGGCATCGACTCCGGGAGACCATTCACTCCCGAAAAAATTATGGTTTGTCGGGTATATCTTGTTTTCGAAAGTTTCCATAAGTGCTTTCATGGAATCCGGGTTATAGCGTACGTCGTCCTCAACCCAGAAATAAGCATGGTCGGTAATATAACGAAGCGTGGCCTGTACCTGCTTACTCTGGTTGCCATCAGAGTTTAAAACCCAAAATAATTCCCTGTCTTCCAGAGCATATTGGCGAACCTGGAATTCGAGCTGAGTGGGGATTTCTACTCCGCCGTTTACTCTCTTCACCAGTCCAATCGGATCATTCATCGGAACGATCGTATTATTGAAGGTCGAGAGAGTGTCCTGGGATATGGCGGTCTGTGCCAAGCCCTCAATCGGAGGAAGCGTCGGGGATGGGATTACTGGATTTTCTGGGAATTCAGTCTCATTCGGAAGAGTTGGTGAAGCACTTGGTGTAGGATCTACGCCGACAAGAGTTGGATTTAATGTCGGTGAAATGAGAGCTTCAGAAGTGACGGGTTTTTGCAACACAATCCAGGCTGCCGCTCCGAAAGCGAATATCCCACATAAACAGAGCACCAAGCCGAACAGACTTAATATTGAAAGTGACAGGAGTCCGGATTTCATTCACCGTTCCCTTGAACTGGAGATCCAGGAACTGGCAGCGGGCACAGGGGGGTGGAGGACGAAGGGAAGCGGTTGATAATTGTCTCCAGAGTACCAGATGGTCCCAACACGCCGACCATCAATGCATCCACTCGGCGGCTGCCTTGAAGGGAATAAACAACAGGACAACCCAGCACCACAACTTCAGATGCATTTGGAAAGTATTTCGGGCGATTTTTTATGGGCATCAGAATGACCATACTATTCGATCCAACTAAGTAGAAACTTAAGCGCGGGTAATGAGCAGGTAAATATTTGTATTTGGCGACATCCGTTGTGTGTGCAGGCAGGTATTCGGGATATAGCGCGCGACCCGTGACAAACTCCCCTCCTTGCTCAACAAATTGCTTAACAAGATCCTTTTCTTCCGTAGATAATGCAGCTGATTGATAAATCGTGTTTACCATCTCTTGCTGATTGGGGTCTGAATAAACTGGTTTGAAGGCGATTTCAATTACCGGTATCGACAGTCCGATGATTAAGAAGATGCCAGTATAAAAAAACAGAACCGAATTGCGCTTCGGGTCTGAGCTGCTAGATCCATTTTGGGAGAGTAGATCCTGAACCTTGTTCCAGTTCTCCTTGCTTGTTGTGTCAAGGAATTTCCCAAAGAAACGGGTAGTGAGGGATGATAAGCCAATACTAAAATATACAATCCCAACCCAATCAACAGGCAGGATATAACGACCTCCAGAGTTGCGGAAGAAAGCATTCAGTAGAAAGTGGGATATTACAATCATTGCCGGAGTGAGGCCGATCCAGCGGTGCTTGTTCCAGGTAGCGCTGATTCCTGAGGCAATCAGAAGCAGATTGATTGTGAGGGGAATTATCGCTTGAGTTGGAATGCCCCCATCCCACTGCCGCCAGTAAGGCAAGCGCCGGATATATTCAACCGCCGAACAGCAGCCATACCAAAACCTCTCAAGAGAACGGTGTCCCAAAAAAGCTGCCGTGCTATCAAAAATCCGAAGTGTAGAAGGTAAAATCAGGAATGCCTGCATCTGGCTGTTCAGGTAATGTGTGACGATATATCCTGCCATTTGCACGGGATGGGAGATGATGAACTGCAGCGCTCGCCTGCTTTCGCCTTCGAATGTAGTTATTGTTGGGATGGGGGTCGACAGCAAACCAGGCTGTGCAGGCGTTGTTATCGGTGTTGAACTGGTAGGCATTGGTGTGACCAATGCGCCTGTCGAAGTGGAGGTTTCAACTGCGCCTGGCGTTACGATGCTTGAAGTTAATTCGGGGAGAGTTTGAAAACGCTGCTGAATTAAATCAGCCCGCCAAAGAGGCGAATCCAGGAAAAACATCCCTGAGAGTGCCCAATTTCGGTATATCCAAGGCAGTATCACGATCGAAAGCCCGAAGATAAACAGGAGAATTGCCTTAATCCAACTTCGGAAGCCGCCTGCAGGTTTGGCAACAAGATAGGCGACCACTGCGATAACCATGAAAGCCAGGATCATCTCGAAACGGATCAGCAAGACAGCTCCCAGGGTACCGCCAGCAATTAATGCGTATTCACGTCGATGATTGAACTCCTTGAACCACCGAACTACAACGTAGGTAAAAATCACGATTCCCAGGGTTGTTGGTAGGTCCACCAGAAGTTCTTTGGCATGGGAAGTGGTGATCCTGCCACTGATGGCGATCGAATTGGCTTCACGCAGCATCACGAGCACTGCAGCGATAATGCCAGCAGTACGGTCGTGAAGAGAGCTGGTGAGCAAGTATATGAAAGGAGGTAAAAGGGCCAGGATCAATACCTGCAGTGATACCAGAGATTTATAGTCCTGCCCGGCAACCACATGCAGTACTGTCAGGTATGCTGCATGAAGTGGCCTGCGGATAAAGGGGGTTTCGAAGAACTGGTAGCCTTCACCGACCAGGGCGGTCTGAGCGGTGATGTCGTACACACGTGCATCTGAAGTCGGGTAAAACTCCAGGTTCGGTTGAGTGGGTTCCGATACAAACCAATTCGATTGGATTGGAACTCTTAACCAGATGATCACCGAAGAAATCCAAATCAACAGAAAAATTAGTACATCAATTCGCTTGATAAGTGAAAGGCGTTTACTGGAGACGTCTGGGTATTTATCCAGCAGTACGTGCCAGGTGATAATAAAGGTAATCCCTGCAATCCATGCAATAAATAATTGGGTGTCCAGGATAGGCGCGGAGGCGATATTCCAACCGGTGATTCTAGTTTCTGTTGGCAGCTGAGCGCGCGCGATGAAAATCCAACCCAGGTAGAAGGAAATAAAGAGACCTAACGAAATATAAAAAGATTTGCTTCTTGGGAGCCAAGCGAAAGGCTTGGTACCAAAACGAACCAGGAGTAAGAGAATTAATGCCTGTGCGATTATAAAAGTCAGCCAGATGACAGCAGGCAACAATCGGTCAAAATAGGCGCGTGTGAAAGGCTCCTGGATTTCCGGTGTCAGGGTGACGAAGAAGCAGCCTGCAAGAAATATAAGTAAACACAAAGCTGTCGAAATAGTCCAAGGCCTTTGGGGGGTAAAGGTATGGATGAAGCGATCAACAATCTGAGTAAACTGAGCCTGTCTTTTGTGCGAGTAAATCAAGAATGTTGAAGCGCTAAGACTGATTAGCAGGATGCCTAGGATGGTTGCTAATCTTAATCCTGATATTTTAAAGAAGTTTGTCGCGGATGCCTCTGATGGAATATTCACCAGGAACGCCAGGGTCGCGAATCCCCCTAAGGAAGTCAGCAAGCATATGCCCTTCAGCGCAGATTTGATGAGGGATGAATTTGCTGCTAACGAATCTCCAGCTGGATTCTCAACCATACGATTATCCAGGAGGGGTAAAGGACGGGTTATTTACTTTATCAAATGGGAGATTGATTAGGTGCGCGGCAGATGTGATTAATCCAAACACGATCCACATGTTGGGAATAGCAAATGAATCGAAGGTAAAAATTAAAATGGAGAACACAATTAACGCCAGCACTCCACCTATCCCCCAGAATTGCTCTTCTGGACCCATATTGAACCAGAGTGCAGCAGCACAACCAGCGACTGCAGTAACGAATCCCAAGAATGTGATTGTCCCGAGTAGACCAGTTTCTGCCAGCAGCCGCGCAAGCAAGTTCTTCGGGGTAATCAGGCTGTCTCTCTCTTCTGTTGGTGTGGATTGGCGGATTACTTCCGGTTGGGAGTATATCCGCACCGGGAGCATTTCATCAAAGAAGAAAGCGTAGTTACCCAAACCCACTCCAAAAGCCGGATAAGCCGCAAAAATGTTGATGGCTGTTTCCAGATAAACGAAGCGCTGTTGAAATGCAATATATTCGAAATATGTCCGGTTGCGCTGCCTGGCTTCGGTGAAATACCGCCAGAAGCGCGAAAAATACGGATTTTGTGACCCAACGATAAAAAATACCGCCAGAATCCCGCCAACCAGCAGTGAGAGCTCGAGAAACAGCCAGAATTTACTGCCTTTACGAACCGGTTTTTGTGTGTCTTTTCTTCGAGAGCGGATGATGATATAACCCACAACCAGAAGCACTCCGAGTATTGCCAACCCGGTGCGTGAGAATGTGAAAACCAAAATGATAATCGACCAGATCAGAAGCAGCCATTCTACAGTCAGCCATTTTCGCCGCCATGTAAAGACGCTGCGCCCGGTCAGGATTGAGCTCATCAGCCAGGGCAATAGAAGGATGCAAATTTGTTCTGCAAACCATTTAGGTTCGTAAGTCAAACCAGAAATGCGGGTGGGAAAAAGCTTGCGGGTGGAAACGAATGTCTGCAGGTGATTAATTAACTTGAAATATGAGGGTGTATAGAATGCTACGTAAGCTGCCTGTAAACTCCCCCACAACAAGGCCAGGCTGAAACCTAGATATATCCAGCGCAGTGAAAATTTCAATTGCTGCCAATTATTATGCAGCAAAACGGAAGTCAGGTAAAAGGCGATTCCAATGCCCAGGGTAGCGATATTACGGATAAATCGTGAGCTAAGGGTAACGCCGCGCAGGGATTCCAGCTCAAAAGAGAAAGCGATAATTGAGCTGATTAATGCCGCCACGGTGAATGCGAGCAGAGGGAGAAAAGTTGCCGGTAGCTGTCGTTTGAATAAACGGGGAAGGATGACGATTAAAAATATGATTATCAATGGATATAAAGCCAGGGGTCTGACAAGGGTCTTTCCTCCGATGCCAGAAGGGAAATACGGGAAACTGGTCACTGGCAAGGTGAAAAAAAACAACCCCCAAACGATCATGATGAATTTATCCAGTGAAAGTGTCGAAAGCCAACTTTTCATTCATACACCAATTTTCGAGTAATAAATACCAATTGGACAAATACCCATATTAAGAATGCTGTAGTACCACCAATAATGATGAATGTCGTTGTTGGTCGGATTCTTCGGCGAGACCTTTTTCGATCGATTCGATCTCAAGGTTAGGTGATAATCCCAGGCTGGAATCAGCTTTTTCTCGATAGAGTTCAAAAAGATCGGTTTTGTGTTGTTCCTGGTCGAGGTTTTGTTGTTTTCTTGCTTCGATTTCCTGGTCAATCATCACATTCGCCTGATCGATCCATGAAAAGTAGGCAGCTGGAATTTCTATCATCTGCGGGCTGATTTTCCAGCAGGTCCATCCAGGCTGGAGTAAACTCAGCCAGGCGGGTGATGTGACTGATAATTTGAAGGCGTAAATATGGTTCAAGAGGCAGGTCTTGATCGAGCTGCTCAATTTCTGCCACCCACGATTTCCATCTGGTTCTGCGCTCTTTCCAGTTCATCAACACGTAAGGAATTCAAGTGGATTTGTTCCGAAATCGCCTGCAAATCCTGGTCAATTACGAAAGTCTGCCGGGCGGACTCGATCGCCACCCTCACCCGTTCTACGACGACAGCGCTCCAGGTAGATGATGCCTGCTCAGCGAGATCAGAATCGGGGGAATTGGCTATCAAGCTCCAGGTACCGGCTGAGCGCCAGTCAGCCTCCAGGATTTCACGCAGCTCGGCTGCCGTAAAATCCTGCCAATCAGGATTTGTTTCACGCAGCCTGTCCAAAGTTTCGAGGATGAATTCGTCAAGGTAAATAACCGATTCGAGCTGGGTCATCTGCCAGTCTTTATAATCATCGATGTTTGAATATTTCGGCCTAGCCAGGGCCAGGAAATTCGTATCCGAGTAAGTGCGGTATGGATTAAGCGCAACATATATGTATGTGATTGCCCTGTAGTAAGGGGGCATCAGGAATGAAACCAACCAGCCAGCAAGACATCCAAGCAGGATCACGCCAGCCAGAGTCGGCCAGCGGTGAAAAGCCCGGTAGATCTCTTCTGAAAGGGACCATTTATTATTCATTCACTACGCTGCCATCCGCTGGATTCAAATTGTAAAAACCCAGGTTATCAGCCTGGCTTGTGCTGCCCATTTTCACTTCTTCTCCATAAACTTTCGGGAATTTATACACGGTATAAGCAGCTGTAATCAACCCAAAAACCACCCACATATTAGGGATAACAAAAGAATCAAATGTGAATGCTGAAAGAATGAACGCAGTTAAACCAAGGAGACTCACAGCTCCCCAAAATTTCTGTTCATTGTTAGGTGAAAGCCACAACCATAAAGCAATCCCTGTATGTGCAACGATGAAAGCCAGGAATACAATTAATCCAACAATCCCGGTTTCTGCCAGTATGCGCAAGTAGAAATTCTTCGATGTGACCAACCGTTCACGTCCATATTCTGGTGTTATTACACGCAAAACTTCAGGGATGTAGGCAAGAGGCCGGTACGGCAGCATTTCTTCCAGGTAGAAAGCGTAATTTCCAAGACCCACACCAAGGAATGGGTGCTCTTTGTAGGTATTATACGCAGCCTGGCTGTAAGCCAAACGGGCATCGAAGCCGAGGGAGGTGATGTAACCCGCTAATGATGTATTTTCCCTGGTCCAATAAAGCCAGATGCGTGAGAAGAAGGAGTTCTTCGCTCCTGCCAGGATTATCGGCAACATAACAACCACCAGAGTAATAAAAATACCCGCAAGCTGCCTGCCCAGACGTTTGTTTTTCTTCAAAAGCGCCTGGTCATTAAGAGGTTTTTTCAGGCTGCTGAACAGAATCGTACCAACTACCAGAAGGATCAATAAATTAAGCAGTCCCGCCCTTGAAAACGTGAAAGGTAGGACAAGAATAACCCAACATAAGCCAAGTCTTTCCACACTCAACCAACGCCAGCGCCACTTGAAGAGAGAATAGCCTGAGATTGATGATGCGATCAAGCCTGGAAGCAGTAATAATACCATTTGTTCGGCAAACCAATGTGGCTCGTAAGTTAACCCCGAAATCCGATCGGGAAGCAGGCGCCGGGTGGAAATATGTTGCTGGATTCCGGACAAAAATTCAAACCAGGTAGAATTGAAGCGGACAATATACAACACCTGCAGTGAGCTCCAGGCTAACGCAATTCCGCAACCTGCATAAATCCAGCGCATGGAGAAACGTAAATCACCAGGATCTTCTGGCAGGATGGACACCGTGAGGTAAACGACACAGCCAATAATCAAAGTGAACATGCCTCGCAAAACCCGGGCATCCACTGATATCCCCAGGGCTGGCTCGATGCCGCGCAGCAAAGAAAGTAAAGAACTGGCTCCCGCAACCAGAAGAATAGGGAATAGGGCAAGAGTTACTCTGGGAACCGGCTTCCTAAACAAACCGGGAATCAACACCAGAGGCACTAAAAAAAATAAAGGATAGATGGCAAGGGGTCTTACGAGGGCTTCACCGCCGATTGCAGGCGGGAAATAAGGAAAGCTGGTAACTGGTAGTGTAACCAGGAACAAAGCCCAGAAAAAACGGATGATTTGGCGTCGCTTGAATTCAGTCAATTTTTTTCTGGGCTGGTAGCGAAAAAACCACCAGCCAATAGCCTATCCAGGATATCAATCCCAACAACATGCCAATTAATATCAATGTGCTGGTGGGTCGGATGGAACTGAATTGAGGCACATCGGTGGTTATTTTTTCGACTTCCAGGTTTTCCGATAAACCCAGGCTTGTGTCGGAAGTCTGGGCATAGATATTGGCTAACTCTAATTTTTCTTTTTCTAAGTTCTCCTCCTGGGCTTCGATCGATTGAATCTCCTGTGCTAAAGCACTGCTTGCTCGGTCAATCCACGTTAGATAATCCTGCAGTGGGGCATCTGAAGCGGGAAATGATTCCGAAAGTGTGCTCCAAACTGTTCCCAGGTCCGCCTGGGCTACAGGCTGCCAGATCGACCAGCGATCATTTTCATTCAAAGGCTTGGACGATGCATTTTGCAGGAGAGATTCTCTGCGCGCCAGTAGTGTCTGGTTCAGATAATCCAGCTCGACGTTGCGGGCAGCAATTTGAGCAAGAGAAAGAGACAATCCATCGATTTCTTTCTCGAGAGACATTAAACCTTCAGCTGCTAATACTGCCTGATTAACACGATCGACAATGATGTCCTGCCAGATCGTTACCGCCTGAGCAACTCGCAGTCGGTCATCTCCTTTGGCTACCAGGCGCCATTTTCCGGCGTTTCTCCAGTAAACATGTAGTGATTTTCGCAGCTGCCTGCGGTCGATATCATACCAGTATGGATCGACAGCTCTTAACTCCGACAGTGTTTCATCAAGAATCTCATCCATGTAAACCAGTGCGTTCAGGTTTGCCATTTGCCAGTTCTTATAGTCGTCGGCGTTTGTGAAGCGGGGTCCAGCAAAGGATACTGAATTATTATTGGACTGGTTTTTTTCGAGATTCAGACCTACATATAACTCTGTAGTAGCTCGAACCGCAGATGGAAATAGAAACGAGATTCCCCAGCCTAACAAGCTTCCCACCAGGCAAAAAAAGACAAATATCGGCCAACGTTGGGTTGCATAAACTATATATTCGCGCAGCGTTAGCCCTTCCGACATCAGATTTCCTCCCGGACTGGAGGAGCTGATACTGTTCGTTTGCTGAATTTTCCTGTTCGAACCAGGTTGGCTAACAATGCCAGTAAAAGCTTGAAGACCATCGCAAGATAATACAACCAGTTCAATAAAAAAAAATAGTCTTTAGCAAAGTGTTTCCGGTATAGCATGAAATATGCTTTATGCCACTCTATGATCGACCGCCATGGTTTCACCAGGGATCCACCCAGACCACCATAGTGCTTGATTTGAGCCTCTGGAACGTAATATACCTGCCAACCCGCAGCCCTGGCTCGTAAACAGTAGTCCGCATCTTCCTGGTATGCGAAGAACTGCTCATCGAGATACCCGATCTGATCAAGCAACCGGCGGTGTACCATCATACACGAACCGGATACTCCATCCACCGGGTGATTTTGATCAGGATCCAGATAATTCATGTGGTACTGGCTGAAAAATTTTGAACTGGGGAAAATCGCCGAAAGGCCGGTGAAGTAAGAGATCACAGCCCACGGTCGCGAATCCCCACGCCGACAAGATTTTTGCAGAGTGCCATCCATATTGAGGACTTTTGGCCCGCAAATCCCCACATTTGAATTATTTTTCATGAAATCGAGCATATTTTCCATTGCTCTTGGAAGAATAATGGTGTCGGGATTCAACACAAGCAGAAAATTACCAATCGCCTGACTCAGCGCCTGGTTCATCGGTCTTGTAAAGCCAAGATTCTTTTCATTCCTTATTAGCTTCACCGTGGGATACTCAACGGACAACATCTTCTCCACCCCGTCCGTCGAGCCATTATCTACCACGATGATTTCGAAATCTATATCGGTATTTTCGAACAGGGATTCCAGACACTCTTGCAGAAGCTGACATGCCTGGTAAGTCACGATGCAAATTGATAGATCGGGAGTGGTTTTCAAGTGGTTGCTAAGCGCTGGTAAACACCCAGAGTTGACAGCGCACAACTTCGCCAGGTAAAAGCCATGCTTCGTTCGCGTCCCTTAGCAGATAATTCTGCCTGCATTTGGCGGTCGTTTATTAACCGCCTGAGATTCTCGAACAGTGACATTTCATCACCTGGAAGAAATAATAATCCTGCCTCACCGACATGCTCCTGGTTGACCGGGATGGCAGAAGCAATAACCGGAGTGCCACATGCCATGGCTTCAACTGGCGGCAGGCCGAATCCTTCGTACAGCGATGGGTAAATAAAGATCCGTGCCAGATTATAAATCATTGGTAGATCACTCAAAGGTATGTAGCCGGTCATGTGAACGAATTCCTCCAGCTGTAAATCTTTGAGTGTCTGCCAAACCTCCCCAGTCATCCACCCTTGATTTCCTGCCAGGACTAAATGATGACTTGTGTCTTCTCTCAACAGCCGGTGAAAAGCCCTGAGCAGGAGCGGAATGTTTTTACGCGGTTCCAGCGTCCCCACAAAAAGAACAAACTTATCAGGGAGTTGATATTTCAGGCGGCATTCCTGCAGAAGGTTCTGGTCTGCGATAGTTCGAAAATCCGAAGAGACTCCATTGGGTACCGTGACGATTTTTTGTTCAGGTATGGAGAGGATACGAATTGCGTCCTGGCGCGTGGTTTCGGAAACAGCAATCAAGGCATTCGCCCAGCGAGCGCTGGAACGGATATAGAGTGGAAATAAAAGTCGTTTTAAAACAGTATGTAAATGTGGATACATGAAGAATGTCATATCATGAAATGTAACCACTGAGAGACACGGTAATTTGAATGGACTGGTGTAATGCAATGAGTGCAACAAATCAAGCTCATATTGACGGACTAATGAGGGTAATCCGACCTGCTCCCAGATGAGACGCCAGGCAGGAGTGTTATCCGAAATCGGGATGAATTTTATCCGCCCAACGGGCATCTCATCAAACAGCGGCAGCCTGGAACGATGTAGAAACACAAACAAGTCGTTTTCCGAATCTAATTCAGCCAATGCGTGGATAAGCTGGAGGATATATGTACCCGCGCCAGTGGGTTCGAGGGGCAAGGGAGTGGCATCTAATCCAATACGCATTGATTTTTCCTCGTTAGTAACGCATGAGGTGCCATTCGACCAACCTGCCGAACCGGTGAAGCATGGCTGAAAAGCCCTCAACCAGCAAAATTAACTTCAAGCGCTTCACCCAGGAATTACGGGCGATTTCTTTTGTGAACTCCAGGTTATCAGGAGTAATGGGCATGACTTCTGGCAGGGTTTTGGTTTTCCCAGACAAGATGAGCGGCAGATATTCGTTTTCAATTACATCGCTGGTGAGCAGAGGATATCCGCGCCAGATTAATGGTACAGGAACCTGACGCTGGGGGTTGAGCAAATCCCGGTCATCGATCTTTCGGCGTGTCTGGATCGCTTTTCGCTTCATTCTGATCTCTGAAAGTGTCAGGCGAAAGTCATTCCAGGCCTTGATATGTGCCGATGCGTGCTGCCAGTGGCCAGAAAAGAGGGCAAAAAAAATACGAACAAAATCTTCGAGACAATATACCAGCGAAAACCGAATCAGGGCAGGATTCGCGAGAAGCAGACTAGCGAACCGTAATCGCCCATAAGCGACCCGGCGTAACTTCCATGGTTCGATGGTGCTTGCATCGCTGGAGGTTTTTTGCCCACTGAATGCATGCAGAATCACAGCGCGCGGGGCAGCGAGGATTTTATAACCCATCAACCTGGCGCGGTAACACCACTCGCTGTCTTCATAATACATTGGAAAACCTTCATCCAATCCCCCGATATCTTTCCAGGCAGATGCTGGAATGAGCGCGGCCGCGAAGCAGGCAGATGGTAAATCCTTCCAGCGGTCAAATTGTCCCAGGTCCAGATGCCCTAAAGCACTGTCCGTGCCCCAAGAAATTCCACCAACATAGTTCCCCAGGCCATTCAAGAACGACGGAGCCCACAGGAATTTCAGTTTAGCAGCTACTGCTGCGCATTGTGGGTCTTTTAGGGCTTCGCCCAACAGCTCCGATATCGAATCCGGTTCCAGTTGAGTATCTGGATTCAGCAGGAGAAAAAAATCGCCTGAGGCTTTCGTGATTCCGAAGTTGATGGCTGAGGCGAGTGATTCAAGTCGATCGAGACGGTAGAGCTTGACGTCGGGGTGATTATCCTGGAGCCATTCAAGCGTTTTTTCCTGCGATTCATTATCCACGATGATGGTTTCGATCGGTGAATACTTCTGGGCTTTGAGTGAAGGCAGACAAATTTTCAACCAGTCCAGGCTGTTGTGGCAGACGATGATGACAGAAACCAGAGCTCCTGTTGGAGCTGTGATGGCGGGTGACGAGTTTTGTTCGTCACCTTGCCTCTCCAATAATCCAGCTTCAACCAGACATGCCAGGACAGCCCTGGTGACTAATATTTTCCCATAGTCGGATGCAGGTGTACCCTCGCCAAGCGAGGATGGATCATTGACAGCTGCGTTCCAGATGTCTATGACCTTTCTGTCAGTATAAATTAATCCGCCCTGTGCTGTTGAAAGAACAGGGTGGGAGTTTACTGTGCTATAAATCACTTTATAGGGATGATGATAGATCACACCCATGCAGTGATTCTATCGCACTATACGTATGGTTGAGGGTTTTAGCGTTTGATGATTGGCAGGTAAATGTTAAATCCAGCCGCAGACCTGATTAGAGTAACGGTGACTTGAATGGAGGAAGCCGAACTCGAGGTCACATTTATAGTGGTTGAATAAGTGCCATTGCTGACATTTTCGGGATGGAACTGCAGCCAAAGTACATCGATTCCGGTTTGTCCCGAAGTCTGGTGGCTGGTCCCGCTTGATCCCAGGTACAGCCAGCTCACATTTGGTGATTGCGATGCCGACCAGGAAACAGCTGGACCACTGCTCACATCAATATTTACGGTCCGATATGTTCCGTAAGGACCAACCGTCATAACAACAACATTCGAAGTGCTGGTAACCAATGCAGGCGCTCCACCCATCACAAAATCAATACGAGTAGTGCCACTTCCAGATACAGAAATATTGTTTTTCGTCACCCTTTCCAAACTGCCATAATCTGCGTACGCGACGTATATGCCGCCCCACATATCGCTGATCGAATACTCGCCCAGGGAATCTGTATAAGTCTCAGCGTATGTGCAGGGATTTGGTTCCCAGCAGAAGACCTGAACCTTGGCACCTGCAAGAGGCTGCCCTTGAGCATTTGTGACACGGCCAATAACATTGCTATTACCTTTGAGGAGATTGAAATTGGCTGTAATCACGCTGCTGCCCACAGAAATCATCCCCCACATGAAATTCGGGTAACCGGCAACACCAGAGACATGAACGTCGTAATAGGAGGGCGTAAGAGAGGAAGCTGAATAGAATCCGTTTGTGTCAGAATATCCCGCATAATTTGTTCCGCTTCCGACTCGCGGCAGTATATACACAGAAGCATTCGGTGCGGGTTGGGATCCTTCAATTAAAATCCGGCCGTTTATGCCTCCCGCTGAAGGATTTGAGAAACCGAAATCCAGGTTGGATGTCTGGTTTGCAGATATTGTAGATTCCAGGCTCATCGAGCGGCCGTCGGGAAGCCAGGCATTTACCAGGTAGTCCATCGGTGCCAGCTTATTGATCAGATAAATTCCGTTGGCATCGGTATGGTCGTATCCATACCCACTGCCCTGGACGCCACCAGCCAGGACAACCACATTTGCCACGGGTTGTCCCGCGTTCGTCACCCTCCCGCTCAGCTGTCCCATCTGAGTTGTTACTGTAAAGTTGACGTTTTGCGTGGTATTACCATCGACTACATTTACGTTATAACGGTGTGCATTGGCATAATTGTTGTGTTCCACCACAACATGCCGGGCACCTGCCTGGAGACCGGTCAGCGTAAACCTGCCATCACCACCTGTTGTCATCTGGCTCTGGATCACACCATTTGTGTCGCTGTAGACCAAAGCGCCGGAAACTGGATTCCCACTTGTATTGGTGATCTGACCACTAATCGATCCACCGGTTGGGGCCGCAAGTACCGGGAAAGCAGTAGCGACCAAAGAGGCTAGAACAAAAATTACGGTAATTGGTCTAAAGATTTTCACGAGATTTAACCGTTATTAGATATTGCAATTAAGTTATTATCAGCAATATAATTTACTTTTCCAGTCAAAAAAATCTTTTGGTAAATCATTATGAACTCATTATATGGATACAATTCTGGCAGGCAAAGGTACATAGGTACTAAGGGGATTTGCACTTCTGTTAGTACAAATAAATCATGGATTCATTTCATAGAAAACAAGAGGCTGTCCAGGAAGAACAGCTAGACAGCCTCAAAACAGCCCTTGAAAGGCAATTTTGGTGAACGACAAAAAAACTGGCGGAAATCAGCCCGCCAGTTTTTGCATATTATGGGCGATACACACCAACCCCCACTCGGTTTTGACTTTCTCCAACCCCCTGAGATTGAACCGGCGAAATTTTCGGTTGTGCTTGACATGCCCGAAAACTGGCTCCACCTCGACATTGCGCAGGATCCGGAGGCGTTTGCCATCTTCGGAAAGCAGGTTGGATTTGGCTTGCTCTCGGAAACGCCGTAAGCGGAAGCTGATATACAAGCGGCGATTGTTTTTGGCTTGGGTACATTCAGGCTTGAAGGGGCAGGCTTTGCAGTCCGGGGCTTCGTAGACCCGCACTTCGGTCGGGTAGCCGTTCTCAGTTTTGGGATGGCGAGTGGATCGGTAGGTCAGGCGCTGGCTGGCCGGGCAGATGAACTCATCCCGCTCGGCGTCGTAGGGGAAGTTTTCGGAGCGAAAAAGTGCCTTGCGGATCAGCTCGGGTATGCGGTGTTTTTGCTGTTCCCGGTGGAAAGTGTTGTATTTGACATAGTTGCCCAACTGATGATCTTCCAGATAAACGTAATTCTCTTCACTACCATAACCTGCATCGGCGCAAATGTTTTTGGGTAAGCAGCGAGCCTGGAGGTCTTCTCCCTGGGGCAATAACTCTGGCTTGCGCTGGGCGATGCTGCTCAGATTGGCCCGCAACCCTTCTAGATGGGGGATCAAGCAGGTCGTATCTCCCGCGCGCTGGTGCAGGCTAAAACCAACTACAAACTGCCCTTCGGTTCCCAACTGAACGTTGTAGGCTGGTTTCGGCAAGGGTTTCTCCGCTCCTCGGTCCTCCTTCATCCGAAAGAAAGTTGCATCTTCATCGGTTTTTGAGTAGCTGCTGCGCCCGCCCAGCTTGTGCGCCTGTTCTTCGTAGCGCTTCTGCCGTGGCAGACAATCCTTTTCCAGCACTCGTACCGCTTTAGCCAGCTTTTTGTCTTCCGGCTTTTCTTTCAGCCGCTGGTTCAGTTCGGCTATCTTGCGCTCCAATTTCTCCGCATCCATTCCCCCCTCGCCGCCCATCTCTTCCAGGTCTTTGTCTCCGTATTCTTCCTCCTCGGCTGCATTGATCTGCTCGATTTCTTCCAGCAATTCTTTCACCTTTCGCCGCAGACGTTCCTGGTACTTTGCCCGGCTCTTCGCCCACACCACTTTGTGCCGGTTGGCGTTCGCTTCCACCTTGCTCCCATCCACAAAGTAGTTCTCTAGTTTCACATAGCCGCCTTCGATCAGCAGCCCTAACACCGAAGTGAAAACTTCTTCAATCACCCCTTTCATTTTCTCCCCTCGAAATCCGTTGATCGTCCGAAAATCCGGCCGGTTCCCCCCACTCAGCCACATGAAGTTCACATTCTCCCGCAGCGCTTTGGCAATCTGCCGCGATGAGTAGATCCGTTGGGTATAGGCATACACCAGCACTTTCAGCATCATCCTCGGATGGTAGCTGCTGGTTCCACCTCCTTTGTACTGCTTCAACAGCGGTTCCAACTCGATCTTGTCGATCGCTCCATTGACCACCCGCACAACGTGTTCAGCCGGAATCAATTCATCCCAACTCGGCGGGATCAGGCTCGGTTGCGCCTGGCTATATGCCTTAAAGGTCGGTTTGGCTTGTTTTCGTCTCATACCCCCTATTGAATCACATTTTCCCATTTACGCGAAGGGGGCTGCCCTTCTTTTTGGACAGCCCCTTGTTGAGTTTCATTGTTAATACTTACCAGTCTGAAAAAGACAACTATTCCAATAAACTGTCTGACTGGGTAGAAAGGATAAATGCGAGATCTTTCATCACCTGGTCGACAGCATGCTCGTTCAGATGTCCATCATCCGGTCCAACGGTGGGTTCTGTGGTTGTGACCGGAAGAATGTGGTATTCAAAGCCGCGATTTATATATGCTGTATTTTCATAGTATTGTGCGGTGGAGACATGGTAATACTTGCCGTTCAGAACCATCATATAATCATTCGGTTTGGTGAGGACAGCAGGGAATGGCTCAGTTACAAATATGACAAATTTACCACCTTGATCGACAGTGGTTTTTTCGATTTCAAGCAACAACTTGTGAGTCAAATCGAGTCCATATTGCATGCGCTCGCTGCGAGGGATGAGAGAGATCGCCATATGGCTCTTCTCAGTAACAAGGTTCTCATCCCGCATCCCACCGCGGTTCCAGGAATTCTGCCAGGTCTCGTTTACCGGACCCTCGTAACTCAGCAATGGTTGATAAGGCTCTGGGAGATATTTTTCCCAATCCCCATCCAGATCTTTATTCATATTTAGGCGGTTGAATAGATTGATTATCTCAAGGCGGGAGGTCTTGTCGACCGGTTCGCCTAAATAATAATTTGGACCTTGCAGCTCTCCGTTCTCCAGCCAATAGGTTGGTTTAAGTACCCCATTTGCAGGCCAGTTGGTGGGAAACATATTATTCCAAACGTCGTTGACAGGCGATTGCCAGAGAACCACGAGGTCCACGCGGTAATCTTTCAGATAACCCCGCAATGCCAGCAATTGCTGGTCCTGACCGTAACCGCTGGCACCCAGAGTAAAGACTTTGACATTCTTACCATGTTCGACATTCAGGTAATGCTGCAACCGTCGTTCAGGCATCCAGCCATAGGCACAAGCCTGCGCCTCTACCTGTAAATCCCCTAACATGACAATGACAAAATCATCGTCCTCATACTCAATTTTCTGCCCACGAAAATGGAGTTGGTTCACTTCGTTCGGACTGACGCCTCCCAGGCCGGATAATGAATTCCATCCAGCGTAGACAGGGGTCGGATTATAGAATATCTGGACCAGTAGAATGCCAATAACCAGGGAAAAAAAGATGCTTATAAGAATTGCAATAAACTTAAACAGAGATGCTTTTCTGGATGTAACCATTTGTTTATAATAAGCGTGCGTCGGAAATCACGGTTTTGTTACGAGATAATTCTCCATCACAAGCGTGTCTATCCCACTGTTTCCGAAGGTGTTCAGAGCGTTGGTAGGTGTGGTGACGATTGGCTCTCCGCGTAGGTTGAAAGAAGTGTTCATCAAAACCGGCACCCCGGTTGCCTGACCAAATTGTTCAACCATTCTGAAATAACGTGGATCCCATTCTCGGCGGATCGTCTGTAACCGGCCGGTTCCTAAGTGATTAACGGCAGGTACTTGCTGCCCGAGCACGTCATCCCACGGATATACAACCAGCATAAAGCGGGGTGGATACTGGAGATTGGATTCGGCCAATGTCGGAAAATAGCGGGTAGCCTCGTGCTCAAGGATCACAGGCGCAAAAGGACGAAATGGCCCGCGGAATTTGATCTTGGAATTCACTATGTCTTTCATCTCAGCTCGCCGGGGATCTGCCATGATGCTGCGGTTTCCAAGAGCACACGGACCCCACTCAAATCTTCCCTGAAACCAATCCGATGACCTTACCATCCAGTATGTTATCGACGGCTCGCTAGATGATTTTCTCATCATCGTCGATCCGCTCGAAATGAAACCCCTTTTCTTGAATCGACAGGAGGATTTCATCTTCGTTGTAACTTGAACCCCAATAGCAGTGCTCCTGGACGAAGCGGCGCGGCTGGTGCAGTAGTACGTGGTATGTATACAGGGCAGCACCGAGGGCTCCGCCGAAATCGCCGGCAGCGGGTTGAATGAACAGCTCATCGAAGGGTGTTTCAGCGAGCAGCCGTCCATTTGCTTTGCTGTTTAATGCAACCCCACCAGCCAGGCACAGTCGTTTGGAGCCAGTCTGCTGGTGTAAAACATTTGCCATCTTCAGGATGATCTCTTCGGTAACCAGCTGGATGCTGGCAGCGATGTCTGCATAGTACTTGATTCTCGATGGCCTTTGGCGAATGGGGGTCAATGTCTTTGTTGGTCTTCGGCGTGAAGAATTCTGCTTCGTGGCGCCGGGGTTGACCAAAGAGTTTGGTGAACTTCTGGTTGTATGTTTGCTCAGCAGAGTAATGGTAGCTGAAATAATCCATGTTCAACCAGAAGCTTCCATCGTCGTAAATCTTGTATAGCTGGTCAATTTTATCTACGAAGCGTGTTTCTCCGTACGGAGCCATCCCCATGACTTTGTATTCGCCTTCATTAACTTCAAAACCCAGGAAAGCCGTGAAAGCAGAATATAACAGCCCAAGAGAATGGGGAAATTGCTGTTCGTGTGATATGACTATTTTGTTTTCTTCGCCGTTGCTCCAGGAAGCACGGCCATAACCCATCGTGGCAGTTGTCCATTCGCCAACTCCATCCAGGGTAAGAATAGCTGCCTCTTTGAAAGGCGAGGCGAAGAATGTGGAGGCGGCGTGCGAGTGGTGGTGGTCGATGAAGAGTACTTTTTCAGGTGGTATGCCAACTCCTTCCAATAATAAATTGTTAATCCACAGTTTTTCATCAAACCAGGCAATCATCGCCTCGCTAAAAGCACGCCATGATTTTGGAAAAGTACCTAAAGCGGTCATCAGGATACGCTCGAATTTAACCAGCGGTTTTTCATAAAAAACCACGTAGTCCAGGTCATTCGCTGAGATGCCAGCTTGTTTAAGGCAGAATTGAATTGCCAATTTTGGGAATCCGTGGTCATGCTTAATGCGGCTGAAGCGCTCTTCTTCGGCAGCGGCAACCAGCATCCCGTCTTCTAAGAGTACTGCTGCTGAATCGTGGTAGAAAAAAGATAAGCCCAATATAAACATCAGAATTGTCTCCTGGCAAACTCAGGAGAATCTGATTTTTCGGCCAATAATTTCCAGTATGACTTCCGCTTGCCCTTCTCTATTGCGAGTGGATCACTGGTCAATCTGACCAATATTCCAAACGGCATGAGAATTATGAAATAGAACCAGCTCAGGAGAATCCGGCTTTGGAAGTTTCCAGTCCTGGTAAAAAAACTTTTTGTTGACCTTCGGATTTTCCAGAAAAAGGCACCGGATACTGATGACTCGGGAGAGGGCTTTC
Organism: uncultured Chloroflexia bacterium; assembly: GCA_963698765.1. Lineage (GTDB taxonomy): Bacteria > Chloroflexota > Anaerolineae > Anaerolineales > UBA4823 > CAVOSB01. The sequence continues at coordinate 94,097 of CAVOSB010000012.1, read as the reverse complement.
GATCAAGAGGGTATGTGGACAGCAGGATTAGTGTTGTCAATACTCCTGCGACCAGCCCTATTAAAATAAACAATGGTATGGTTATCCATCTCCCCAGGTAACTGCGTGCCCAAAGTGCGATAATTCCAAGGAAGATGGTGATCAATATGTCGAAAGCTCCTGGATTAACTTTTCGATTTGCGGCGAAAAGCACCCGTCCGCTTGAATACCCAAACAGAGTCAATAAGACTAACGCAAGTCCGCTGAGAAATCCCATTCGAGAACCTCAATTCTTAGTTTAGAAGAGGGTGTAAATAAAAAGGGGCCAATCCTGTTGAGGTTGCGAAGACCAGAAGTAATCCGAACAGTACCAGGATCAATGCCATTGGAATCAACCACCATTTTTTGTTCAGCCACAGGAATTCGATTAACTCCCCACGATTCCTAATCTGGTAACCATGCCACGGAACCAGGTTTTCATTTTATGCTCCTGAAAAAATCGATTTTTCGCCATATATTCATTCGCGCCAAAAACCCTATTGACCTGTTATGTTATTACAGAAACCTCACCCCATCTGATATCACACCTGGAAAAAAGCTATTCCAGATACTTATCAAGCCGGTGCGAAATTAACTTTTCAAATATATCAAACAGACAGATGAATTGTCAATGTCTAGTGAATCCCCACTATTTCTTATATGCTATGAATGCCTCACATAAGTCCGGGATGCCCAACCCGAATAACTTAATCTGCTGTTCCCCCAAAACAATGCATCTTTCTCGATGGTTGAGCAGAATTTCGTATTTATCGGGTTGGATTTCTGGTGAGGTGATTTGAAAATCGAGTGTTCCCACGACTACCTTTACATTTGTAAAAGCCTTGTCCAGATCAAACAATAAGTCGAATCCGAAGTGATGGAACACGCGGGTATTGTCTGCGTGGAATTCAGTTTCTGACGCAATGGAATACCCATTTTGAAGAATTGGAACCTGCAAGATCAAGATACCAGCAGGTGCCAGCATCAAATTTAAATTTTTCAGAGCCTTATTATATTCAAGGATGTGCTCGAGTACATGAGGGCAAATGATTATGTCAAGGCTGTTTTGATAAGGTTCAATATCATGAAAATCAGTTAAATCCAATTGAATATCAGCCGGGTGACCGGACCGGTCGAAGTCAGTAGATATGTACTGTAGCATTGTATCGTGTAATATGGCTTTTCTGTGATCGTTGAACCGGGGCGAACATTCCAACATGCGCAGGTTTTTTAATTCTCCGGTCTGTATAAAAAATAAGAGTGATTTACTAAATCTGCGGTTGAGTTCGTATAGGATGCTCTGATAGATAACCCGCTCACGGGCGATTGCTCCACAAAACGGGCACTCCAGGGATTCAGAATGAAATCCACTGGTTCTTCGGAAAAGCGTCCCGCAGAAATTGCAGATTATAAAAACCCCTTCAGAATAATTGCCCACAATCTGCGGGTTTGTTTCAATTTTAGGAATCCGGGTCATCTGGTAACCAAATCTTGATAATGCTTGATTTATATGATTCTTCAGGATCTGGTTCATAACACTGGGGTTTTCTCGACTTGCTGCTTGTAAGGTGGGAGATCCATATTGTGAATGGTTCCGTTTTTATTAATCGGTAGGTACACCGATTTTCCCTAAAAGCCTGCCAAGTAGTATATTGAAATTTGTTTTTCCATATCTCTGGCTGTCAACAAAGGCTGCATTTGACAACTTATGATACAAATCCGGGTCGCGGATCAGTTTCCAGGTCAACGACTGCAGCTCTTCCAACTTCAGCCACAGGAATCCGTTTTGACCATGCTGGACGATCTCAGGCTGACCGCCCATGCCAATTACCACCGGCACGCAACCAGAGGCCATCGCTTCTACAGTGGTAATGCCAAAGTGCTCGAATTTAATCGGCTCGCGCTGCTCATTTTCCCCAAATCCGCTGGCGTGCCAATAAATGGCGCTCTCGCTGTAGAGCTGAACAAGCTCCTTGAAGGGTATATCGATATGCAGTTTGATTGGATACCCCTGCGCTTCTTGTCGTATTCGTTGCAGGTAATCAGAATGTTCAAGCCCCGGTGTTGTGCCTCCCACCAGGTGCAATTCCCACCCCTGCAGACCTTCGGCGACCATGTTCTTAAATGCAGTGATTAATGCCAAATGTTTCTTGTTATGGCTGCCCGAGAAGAAACGCCCGACGCTGAGGATTTGTTGGCGTTTTTCTCCTTTGTGAAAATCCTCGATATTTATCGGCGGAGTAAGGATTTCGCTGGGTCGATCCCAATACTTTTTTATCCATTTATGGGAGAAATCTGAGATCGCCCAGATACTGTTATATGTATCTAAGCTTTCAAGGATGGAAAACAAACCAGGGGGGACATAGTGCAGGCGCATCCCGTAGCTTTGCATCCAGCGCTCGAAAATTATTTGGTAAATGCGGTAGCGCGGGTGATTTATTTGGAAATTTGCGAGATAAAGTTTTACCTGGCTTTCATTCGTGTTATTGTCTTCCGTCGGCAGATGGATAGTCAACTCGTGCTGAAAGTTATTGCTGGTACCAGGGATCGTCAAAGCAAAATGAATGTAAGACTGGTCCTCCGGTAATTCGACCCGCCTTTTCGTTCCCCCATCCAGGCTCACAGCAACATGGTGGATCTTTTCGTTCCTGGTAGCCATGTCAAACTGGCAGGTGTAATCGCGACGCAAACCAGGCAATCTCACTTTTGGAGAAGAGGTAATCCAGCGGATTTGAGATCCTGAATGGGATTCGATATTGTAAACCCCTTCATAGAATGAGGGGATCATCAACCAGTGCCTGAGAGCAAATTTCAAGCGACGGCGCATGTGCATGATCGGCTCTACATCGATTGGTGAAGGAAAATAAACCAACAAAGCGCTGATCGGAGCAGAACTTGGAAAGTAATCCAGGAAGGAGGAGGTGATAAAAAAATCATACTCGGCGGTAACCGGGGTCATTTCGGTCGCCAGCCGTTCCGGGATGAATTTGAATTCCACGCGGGAAAGGTCCAGACTCAGCCTCTCAGCTGCAACCTCCCTGGATACGGGTTTATGAGAAATCACTGTAACCGTATGATACTGGCTGATATATTCCGCCACAGATAAGCCGAGTTTTTCACCTCCACCCAATGTCGCCAGCCAACGGTTGTACAGCCCCACGCGCATTCGATTTACTCCCCGAACCATGATTTCAGCATCGAAGGTGAGATTTCACGTCTTTTCTGGATGTATCTTCTTTTCCTGACCAGTGCTGGTATCCATGAGATAATAGCTTTCAGCACTCGTGCGTTGTGCCTGGGCCAGCGTGCCAGCTCATGTCTGTTTGACTGGTGCAGGGCAAATGCTCGTATTGCGGCGATGGTATTCAATGCGGTTCTACCCAGGTATTTTGAGAGAGTCCATATTATTTGATGGATCTCTCCGTTTTTCAACACCATTGCTAAACGATTTCGTTCCACCAGAAACAGGAAAAATGGCGACCATTCTTTTGTAGTTCCACAGTGGATATGCCTTACAGTCGCGTCTGGAGCATACAGGACTTTCCATCCAGCCAATCTGGCTCGCCAGGAGAGATCTGTGTCCTCGTAGTACATGAAAAAGTCTTCATCAAATAATCCGATTTCGTCCAGCATTTTCTTGCTCAACAATAAATTTGCCCCACATCCTGAAAAGACTTCCTCAACTTCGTCGTATTGTCCCGTATCAGTCTCATATAGCACTTCGTAATCTCGGACATAGGTACCTCGATCGCGGCTGGCACCATCGCGAAAAACAATCGAGCCGGTATTTTGAAGAATCGGTAAGGATCGGCTGCGAAGTGCGTCGGGGATTTCTATGCTCACCGTCTGAGGTTCGGCACCTGAAACCAATCCGGAATAAATGAGGTCTATTCCGTCTGTATTATTGTTTTTAAACGATATTTGGAGAGGTACAGGTTGGTCATCTGGTCTGAAGGCAGCTACTTGAAGTGATACCTTCCAGCTCCCAGTTCCTGGTGGAACGGGAACGCCGAGGATCGCGCTGGATTTGGTCCATCGAAATGAACCACCAAAAGAGCTGGGCTCAAATCCGTAAAAACCATCTATGTATTGAGTCATACCGAAAGGTGTTTCACTTGCGATTGAATACAGCTGAATGCCTAATTCTCTTCCATCCCCGGGAGGGATGAAAGTCTCTGTTTGAATCTCAAGGTTGCATTGTTCGTAGAATAGATGTAAACGACCTGTGACAATTCCCGCATGTGGATTTTCTTTGGCTACATTAACGAGATTTTCCAACCAGGTAGGCTGCGGGACGGTATCGTTGTTGAGTAAAACGATGAATTCCCCTTTGCTTGGAGGAATCGCCACATTATTTCCAGCGGCAAATCCAAGGTTCGATTCGTTCTCCTGGACACGCACCCACGGATGGGAGGCTTTCACGAAATCGACTGACCCATCGGTGGAGGCATTGTCGGAAATGATTACTTCAAAGGAGTCTTCCGGGTAAGTCTGGTTCCTGAGGGCCTCCAGGCAGGCGGGGAGGAAATGTTTTCCGTTGTAATTTACGATAATTACTGAGACGAAAGGAGTATCTGTCATCGTCCAATCAGGTGTTTTAAAGCAGCATAAACACGCACAGGAAATGATTGTTGATACTTCTCAATCTGCTGCTGCTGGCGTAAAATGAGGCCTTCTTTTTCGTCAATTATTTCCTGGAATTGTAATTGTTGGACCTGTAGCGCCTGCTCCCTGTCGGAATCTTTTTCCTGGATGGTTCGATCGATGAACGCATCCTTTTCGCGGATTACCTGTTCCAGCTTCAGATCCTTTTCGCGGATTACCTCATCCAGCTTCAGATCCTTTTCGCGGATTACCTCATCCAGCTTCATTTCCTTTTCGCGAATACCTTGTTCGAAGAATTCATCTTTGTCATGCACCACTTGCGATAGGAAGGCATCTTTTTCCAGGATAATCTGCTCGGTGTGAGCGTCTTTTGTACGGACTACTTTTGCTAGAAATGCATCCTTATCCTTCGAAATGCGCTCAGTCTCTGTCAGGTAAAGGCCTTTATCTGGTGCTATGATCGGATTGAGGCAGTATTTGATGAGAGGTTCAGCTACTTTGTCCCATTGAAGCCGCTCTCGTAATCCTTCAAACGACTGGTCGATCGATGGTTTGCCTTTGGAATTCAGCAGATTCAGAATGGCATCTGCCATAGCTGACACATCATTGGGTGGGACCACTAGACCAATCTGGTTGCTGGCTATCCATTCGGCAAGTATGTCACCCTGCGTGGATATTATCGGTAGGCCAGCCCAGATACAATCCAGAACCCGGGTTCTAAATGAGAAATGCGTCTCAATATGTTCTGGATGCGAAATTACCGCCAGGTCCGATTCTGCCAGGTAGCGACCTCTTTCTTGATACGGAGTCCACTCACCAAAGAAAATATTCTTATTGAGCAGGCCTGACTCTTCACTCAATTTTCTCGCTTGATAGGGCATGCTCATACCACTCACAACTGGATTTGGATGGCTTGTGCCCATGAAGTAGAGTTTTATCTCAGGGTGTTGCGGTACCAGTTGTGCCACTGCTTTGATCAGGCTGAGCGGATCCAGCCACTCCCATAAGCCTCCTGACCAGAGTACGACCTTGTCCGAAACCTTGATATTGGGGTGTATTCCCTTCAAGACCGGAGGATAGGAGGGAATTAGGTCGCGTGTGATTCCGAATGGAACGACTTCAATCAAGCCTTGCAACGTTGGGTCTTGACGATATGTATGGGGATTAATGCGTTTTTGCGCGTGAAGCCAGCCCAACCAATAATCTCGTTGGCGTTCGCTGGCACAGAAGAAGAAATCTCCGTGACGCAGCAGCTCGTTTTGGACCCGTAAATACTCTTCATACTCTGGAATCCAGGTATCCCATTGGGCATGATCGTGCCAGACCAGGCTTTCCAGGAGCGAAGGAACATAGAGATCAACTGCAAGAGGTCGCTGCATCTCTGCCAGGTAAGGCTGGAAATGCAGGACGAATCCCTGAACCAGGATGACATCGACAGATTGGGCGATGGTACGTAGATCCTGCCCATTGCGCTCATAAGTGACGATTTCAATTGATTCCGAAGTCAATTTAGTTACATTGGGGATAGCCAGTGTGACATCGCAGTGAGAAGCCAGTGTATGCGAAAGCTCCCAATTCCGCACGCCAACCCCTCCCATATTGGAATCAACAATGTCATCGCTAACGATCAAAATGCGTTTACTGAACCCGGTATTCATGAAATATCTTCATCCCAATCGATATTTTGAAGGAATTCCATATGATTTTCGACAGACGAGAGTAAATTCATTTACGGCAGAAGAAAGTTTATGAAGAAAGGTCAGGCTTGTTTGAAAATTCGTTCCCCATTGCTAATCTGAGAGCATTTTTCCAGGGAGGGAAAACCAAAGCAAAAGTATTTTCGAACTTCTGGCAATCGAGGGCAGAGAAAAGGGGCCGACTTGCGGGGGACGGGAATTGATCGGTTGTGGCAGGTCTCAGACTAATTTCCTGTTGTTCATTCCTACCACGTGATAAATTAAGGATCTCCTTGGCCCACTCATAGCGGCTGGCAAAGCCTGAACCAGCCAGATGGTAAAGACCGGTACGTTCATTAAACCAGCCAATTGGATCCCTTCCAGCTAGAGACATGGCTAATAACTGGGTTGTAGTCTCCGCCAGCATCCGAGCCCAGGTCGGACTCCCGATTTGATCTGTTACGATGTGCAGTACTTCTTGAGTGCGGGACATTTCTATCACTTTTCTCAAGAAGCTGTCCCTACGCGTGCTGTAGACCCAGCTGGTACGCAGGATGAGGTGGCATGGGTTCACCTGAGTGATCGATTGCTCCCCGAGTAATTTGCTCTTCCCATACACGTTAAGTGGATTGGGAGTATCGGTTTCGAGGTAAGGTGTCGTTTTTGTACCATCGAATACATAATCTGTGGAAAATTGAATCAGGACCGCACCTATTCGTTGTGCCAGCTCCGCCAGAATCCCTGGAGCACGACCGTTGATCGCAAATGCAGTCTCAGGTTCATTCTCGGCTCGATCGACTGCAGTGAAAGCGGCGGCATTGATGATGACTTGGGGCTTGATTTCAAGTATCAAATTGTAAAAGCTGTCTACTTGCTGCAGGTCGATCTGCGGAAAATCGAAAGCATATATCCGCCCAATTGGAGCAAGAGCACGCTCAAGCTCCCACCCCAGCTGACCACCAGAACCTAACAAGACAATGCGTTTCACAGAAGGGAGATCACCCGTCAGGAATTTCCGAAGGTTAATTTATCGGTAAAAAATTCTCTCGTACAATGAGTAGAACCTGGAATGCCTCAGTTTCTCAAGAATCCGCCATCCGCGGCTGTTCACCAATTTTTCCAATAGAACCTGGTTAGCATTTCTGTGATTTTCACTATCAGCCAGGTCGGTCTTCAATTTCTGTAAATCACTATAGTATCCCGCAATTTCCCGGCGCGTCTCTAATGCAGAGATGCGTAAATCCTGGTTTTCTTTCCACAAACGATACACTTTCCGTTCGTAATGGAGGATCAACTCTTCGGTGGTTATGGTTCTGCGGCGAAATAACATTGCCCAGGGAGTGATGTACGTCGCATCGTAATCAAGATCATGGAAAAAACCGTATCTGGCGAAAATTGATACCCAGTTTTCCACAGGCTGAACACTCTGATGAGTAGCTTCTTTATAATCATCAGGAGATGAAGAGAAAAGGATTTGGTCGCAGTGTCCACACAGGTTTTTGATTGCTTTCTCAATCACACCGGGATCGAGATGTTCAAGGACCTCTATACAAACAATCAGGTCAAATTTCTGGGGAAACGCATCACTGATCGAACCAACCCAACAGTATGTTTGAATATCAGGATGGACATTTTGAATGGCGAATTCTGAGGCATCTATTCCAAAAGCTGAGATGCCGCGCTTTCGAAGGTTTTCCACCAGGAAACCCATCGCACAACCGGCATCCAGGACGGTGGCCGGTTTAATTTCAAGGGATATGTGTTCGGAGATATTATCGAAGAAGGTCATCCAATGTACTGTACGCTCATACGGCATTCCAGGTGGAGTGCAGTTTGCGAAATAATGAGAATCAAATTCTATCGGAGGAGAGTGTTTTGACATACCCGACTATGAGAAATGGATTATTCTTCTACTCAATAAGATTACGGAGATAATCTCCATATTGGTTGGAAGTAAATTTTTGTGCTAAATCCATTAATTCTTTTTCGCCAATGTAACCCATACGAAAGGCAATTTCTTCTGGGCAGGAGATCATCATACCCTGGCGATCTTCTACCGCCTGTACAAAATTTGCCGCTTGAAGCAAGGACTCATGCGTTCCAGCATCCAGCCAGGCCACACCTCTGCCCATGATATCAACGCGTAACTCACCAGCCTGTAAATAAACCTTGTTCAAATCGGTTATCTCTAGCTCACCACGCTTCGACGGCTGTAACTCGGAGGCAATTTCAACTACCTTCTGATCGTAAAAATATAGTCCCGGTACTGCATAATGGGAGCGGGGTTTCTCGGGTTTTTCTTCAATACTCAGCGCGATGCCGCGTTCGTCGAATTCGACCACGCCGTAACGCTGCGGATCCCGCACAGGATAAGCGAAAATCAAAGCCCCATCGGTTAAGGCAGCCGCATTCCTTAACCTTTCCGGCAGCCCGTGACCGAAAAAGATGTTATCCCCCAGGATCAGGCAAACAGGTTGGTTATCGATAAAATCGGGTTTTAACAGGAACGCATCGGCCAGACCGCGTGGCTGTTCCTGTTCGACATATGCAAAATCTAATCCCCACTGGCTGCCTTCCTGCAATAATTCCTCGAATGAAGGTAAAGCAGCCGGGGTACTTATGATCAATATCTCCCGGATTCCTGCTAGCATCAAGGTGGATAAAGGGTAGTAGACCATCGGTTTATCATAGACCGGTAGAAGCTGCTTGCTTACCCCGATCGTCAGCGGGGAAAGACGAGTGCCATGCCCACCTGCGAGAATTATGCCTTTCATTCGTTATCCATCTGTTCAATCATATACTTCTGCTTGGTCGAGTGTCTTCCCCAAGGTGTCTTTCGGCGCCAGGATCAAAGGCAGGTCATCCAAAAATGGCCATTTAATACCCAGGACAGGATCGCTCCAGAGCAAAGTCCTCTCCCACTGAGGCGTATAATAATTGCTTGTCTTGTAGGAAAACTCAGCCCATTCACTCAGTACATAAAATCCGTGAGCGAATCCTTCAGGGATCCACAATTGTTGTTTATTTTCCGCAGTCAGTACTGTGGCGACATATTTGCCAAAAGTTGAAGAACTCCGTCTGAGATCAACCGCTACATCGAAGATTTCTCCAATCACCACCCGAACAAGTTTGCCTTGAGGCTGCTGGATTTGATAGTGCAGCCCGCGGAGCGTGCCCTGCCTGGATCCGGAGTAGTTGTCTTGCACAAATTGGGCAGCGATTCCAGATGCAAGGAAATCTCTGTAATGATATGTTTGCAAGAAATATCCCCGATCGTCTCCATATACATCCGGTTCAATTAGCACTACGTCTGCGATTTCTGTTGGCTGGAAGCGCATTTACGAGTTCACCCGATTTGGAAGGAACGTTTTGATTATAGCAAATTAATACAAGAACCTTCCCTATCCCAATACCTACTTTACTGGAATTAAAGAAAACACTATGTTGTTTATCACCCGAAGAGGTCGTCTGGTTTTCGACTACAACAACCAAAAACCGTTCAGCTTTTCAGACATTATGGAAAACTACATTTGAAAATACTTAATCCCCCAGGATAGCCATAGTCCTCACCTGGGAATTGTTTAACTAGCTGGCAGTACTCAGCTGCATACCCCTCCTCTAATAAAGGATACAGACGGTCCTGCAGTACAAGATATTGCGGGTGGTAATTTTCAGTTGCCCACAGCGCAGCGTCAGCGTAAGAGGTGTCTGGTCCAAGTCGAGACCCGATTTCAGGTTGCAGCAAGCCGGCAAAGTCCAGCATTGGGCGCTGAGAATGGTAACCGATGATCCCAACTTCTAAAGTACCCACAAGGTCGTGTCCCTGGGTGTTCTCTGCAAGCCATTCTCCGACTGCGTGATAGATTTCACGCCGCTGGTCGGGAGAGTCTTTGATCTGCCAGACATGGAAAACCTGACCAATTCCCAGTGAAGCAAGCACGAATATCGAGAGGACACCCGGCAAATATTGCAGAGCGCCAGTCAGGTTTTCTGGCTTGAATTGAGATAACACATTTAGTCCCAATCCGATTGCTACCACGAATGCAGGAACCAGCGGGGCGTAATACCAGGGATATCGACTTACACCAATTATTGTATAGGTCAAGTAATATAAAAAAGTCCAGAAAAAGAGGATCGACCAAATCCTTTTATGCTTGAAAAGAACGGCTCCCAGACCAACCAGGCTGAGAATACACTCGCTTATGTACAATAATCTCCGGGTATAAGGTCTCAATACAGTCGATAATCCGGTGCCGAATCGCTCACTGACAATCATAGCGCCCTGGTTCTGTTTTGTAATCAGGGCTGCGGGAACTGGAGTACCAAAATAGATAAACGTGAAAAGCAGCCAGGGCAGTACAAATGACGAGAATATCAAAACTGGCTTGAGGGGTGGGAGACTGCGTTGAGTGAGAATGTAATGGACTGCCAGGATAATCGGAACCAGGATTCCATCAGGACGGGTTAAACAGGCCAGCGCACAGAAGATCGCAGAGATTGAATACCGCTTCCGCTCATAAATCGCGATTGCACCCAGGCAGAATGCGATATACAGCGGCGTCTCCAGGCCAATAGTTGTAACCAAAAGTGGAAAAGTCGGATACAGAACCAGGCAGGCATATCCTGCAAGTGCCAGGTTCTTTCGTTGGCACATATCCCACAGAAATAAAGCCCCTAAACTGATACCAAGTATACCCAGGAAATTAGCAGAATGTGGTATGTCGTCCCAGAGGAACGAGCTCGCAGCTAAAAGGATAGTAAAAAGCGGTGTCGTAGTGCTGAGCACCCGCTCTCCCGGGTTGTAAACAAAACCTTCGCCATTGGCAATGTTGACCGCATAGCGGTAAGTGATATATGCATCATCGTAGTTCCATTTAGAAAACGATTTATAAATGAAAACCGAAGTAATAGCCAGATATAGGAAGATCCATAAATATTTCTTCGGAAAATTCTGAGCCAGTGTCCATCCTGCTACCTGGGACTGCTGGTGATCTTGGGAGGCGGAATTAATGCTCACTGGATATTCAGCGTGTATTTATTTGGATTCCGCTGCATGATTTGAATAGATTGGCCTTTCCATTCAACAGAATCGATTACCATGTAATTATTCGTTATGTAACTGATCAATTCAGGCGCGTAGATATTTACATCCCATGTTTGCGGAAAATACAATATTACTTGTGTTTGTTCGGACTCGAGAGCAGCGATCCAGTTGTCTTTAATGCTCGAATTATTCATGAACCAGGGATAATGATAAATAAAATAATGCGGGGGATCGCGCTGGAGTATGTAGTGCAAATTGGCATTTGTCTCATCAGTCGGGAAGATTGCTATGGATCCTGAGAGGGGGATTTTACTTTCAAGCTCTTCAGCCAGAGGAAACAGGTCTGCGTATTCAGCGATCACAATCTGTGGATGGCTAGCAGCAGAGAGGTATTGGATGGCAGCACGGTAAATCCACCAGGCGGGCGCGACCAGGAAAACCACCAGGACCAAATATACCCCTCTGCGCTTGATTAATGCGATGATATCGGCACAGGCAACTCCAGAAATGATGGCAGCAAAAGGAAAAACGACTGCCCAATGGCGGCTGCTGTAGCGCGGATACTGGAATAAGATGGCAGCTACCAGGAAAACCAGCAGCCAAATTCTAATATTGCGAGGGACTCCGCTACCGAAATCAGGAATAAACAGGGAAGCAGTAAATGGAATCAGCAGGATAAGTATCTGCAGGGTTCGAAAAAATTGGCCAGGAGGAATGACCAGGGCACCCAAGCTCGAGAAATTATTCTGGAGCAGTAAGGTGAAATTCCAGAAAACCGTCTCGTTCAAAGTGTTGGATCGGAATTGGGAAGCAATCAAGAAAACCAGGATCGGGGCAAGGAAACTTCCCAAAAAGACTGCCAATAAGAAAGCGCTTTTCCTGGGTGGCAGCAGCTGTGTCAACAGTTCAACGGCCAGCCCAATCATGAAGATGACGACCAGCATTATCGCCTGCTGCTTTATTAGAACGGCAATCCCTACCAGCAGTCCACAGATGAGTGCTTTAGGGGTTTGTTTGCCTGGATTCGACCAGGTCATCAGCAAAAAAAAGAGAAGAAAAAAGAGACTGGTGACTAGGTCATAGTATGCGGTCGCCCACAGACCTAAGAATTGGGACCAGGTGAGCATGAAAAGGCCAGAAAAAAATGCCGCCCACAGGCCCGCTTTCCAATACACCCAGGAGATGGCAAGGAAAACAAGCAGGACTATCACCGAGAAGTGCAGTGTGCGAGCCGCGGTAACCGGATCGCCCTGGAAAAGAGGCATGAGCCAGGTAACCAGCAGGAGCAGCAAGGGAGGTTTTTGATCGCCTAAATCCCGGTAAAGGATGAAACCCCGATCGATCAGGTAGGGTTGGGTGACTAGATTGGGGTTTAATTCGGAAGGGAAAAGATACAAATGCGCATAGCCGATCAAGGCACCCGCTGCCAGCGCAGACAGCATAACCAGCAGGTCTAAACGGGTAAATTTTAGTTGTGTCAAGGATTGAAAATTTCGGATGGTGCCGATAAACTAACGGGACTGGTTCTCGCAACTCCAGATAAATTATTTTAAAAATCAACACTCCCGGATGCCTGTTTGATACTGGCAATCCAGGGCGCTGATCTGTTTGATTAATCAAGAATGAGGTAGACCGGGCTGTTGATCGTGAGCGTTGTTGCACCTGGAGGCACGTTGATCAATGAGCCAAGCTTATCATAAGCTGCCTGGAAGCCGGGTGGCTTGAAGATAGAGTGGTCGAGCTGGTCGGGAGCCCATAACACCCAGATTCGCTGCGAGTTTTTACTGAACTCATAGGCACGCAAGGTGGGGAAAAACTGGTTCAAGGGTCCCACATACTGGGCATCGCCGAGCTGCAAAACCAGAAACTGGTAGGCGGTGTAGGCAAGTTTATCGCTGTTGTCGGCATTCAGTAAACCCACATGCCGGTAGGACTGGTAATTGAGGGTGTACCACATCATACCCGAGATACCATCAGCTATGGACCGTACATAATGCCAGACAAGGTGTTCGGCTTGATCGTCACTAAACTCTGGAGGAGAATTTAAATCACTGCATTTGATGCCGGAAGGCAGTGGTGCAGCATCGTCTGGTCGTGCACACATGGTACCGCCTTCGGTCACCAACAACGGCTTGAGCGGGTTTACCCCGCGACTGGTCATGATTTCGCGCAGGAAATAGGATTTACCTAAAAGCACGCCACCATGTGAAGTGAATCCTTTGTATTCTTCGTCAAATCTTAAATTTGAGTACCAACGAGCGTATGCATGAAAGCTGACATAATCCAGGGCGGTCAGAGCATTCAATTCCTGCAGTCTCAAGATGATCCCTTCGAAGAAAGTCCCGGATGGGCAATTTGGAGCATCATTCACTGGATGGCAATCCAGCAACAGACCGCCGTTGGTTATTTGTGCGGATGGGTTGACCGCTTTGATCGTGTCGGAGAAGATTTTTAAGAAATCAGCGTAATACTTTCCCCCGTAATACGGGTCTGCGTCATCTCCCCAACACCCGTAAGGAGAGGTATATCGAAGGTTAAATTGGGACCGGAAAATAGGTCCACATCCACATCCGGCTCGTTGCCCAGCTGCCAGTAGCGGATATTGTAGGGTGGAGCGGAGTAGCGCACCGCCAGCTCGTGGATAAATTCGATAAATTCGACTGTTTGATTGCTTCGAATTGGGCTGCAGGGAATGTTTACCGGATCGTTGATTGCCTGGGCAAAATGCGGCGTGTTTTTTACTACGGCGACGATTGTGTAGCCCTGTTGTGAGGCTGCGATGAGATTTGCTTCTTGAACCTTGGTCCAATCATATTGAGGAGGATCCACATCAAATTCTTCGATCTCGTTCCATAAGAAAGCGTTGTACCGCCACCAATAAATTGGGATATTACCTGCCTTGTTGAGCAGGTTCTGGTCGATATAAGTGGTTTCCACACCAAAAACAGAAGGCAGAGGTCCTGGATTGAAAATAATCGGTAGATACACATCGGAAGACTGCGGATTCTGCGGTGAGTAAACCGGTACTCCACGCGCCTTCGCCAAATCTAGCAAAACTCACGGCAACCAGGGAAAAAATGAGTAAGGTCTGCGCCAATTTCTTGAAATTTATCATGGAGATCTTTCCAGTTACTTTGCCTGCCAGTTAAGCAGCTATCATATCGTACTATTCGTGTATTAAAGTTTAGAAAAAGATTGGTGTGGTTTCACTTTTTCAGGTTGAAAACCACACCAGGTTGCTATACACTTATCCAGAGCAACATTCCAGGGATCGTCACGTATCTGGCAGTCGCCAATTTGTTAATACGACTAATTTAAAAAGAGATATACCGGGCTGTTGATCGTGATGGTTGTCGCACCAGGAGCCAGGTTTATCGCGACGCCGAATTTATCGTAGGCAGCCTGGAAACCGGAGGGGATGCTGATTGCATGATCCGCCTGGTCGGGAGCCCAAAGAATCCAGATGCGCTGGGAACCTTTTGTGAATTCATAGGCCTGCAAGGTGGGGAAATATTGATTCAGCGTTCCAGAAAATTGGGCAGTACCGATTTGCGAAGAAAGGTACTGGTAGGCTGTATAAGCCGGTTTGGGACTGTTGTCAGCAAATAACAAACCGACATGCCGGTAAGCCTGGTAATTAAGCATGTACCACATCAGTCCAGAGATATCGTTGGCCATGGCGCGCACGTACATCCAGACCAGGTAATCGGCCTGGTCATCACTGAATTCGGGAGGCGGCACAAAATCGCTGCACTTGCCTCCACTGGGGAGCGGCAGAGTGTCGGGTGGATCTTTTCTCATGCACATCAATCCACCTTCAGTCACCAGGATCGGCTTGAGCGGGTTGACCCCGTAATTGGACATGACCTCGCGCAGAAAATAGGTTTTACCTATCAAGACACCGCTGTGAGGTGAGGATTCCGCAAATTTCACATCCTGGCCGAGACCGCCATACCAGCTGGTGTACGAATGGAAGCTGACATAATCCAGGGTATCCAGCCCGTTATTCTCGGATAGAAATTTAATCATCCCTCGAAGAAGGTTCCGCTGGTGCAGCCCACATCATACACCGGGTGACAGCTCAGGAGCAGGCCGCCGTTGGTTGTTTTCGCGTTGGGATTAACTGACTTGATCGTCTCGGAGAAAATCTGCAAGAATTTTCCGTAATATTCCCCGCCGTAATAACTGGTGTCCAGGGCATCTCCCCAGCAGCCGAAGGGGATTGATCCCCATTGGGGTTGGCCAATCGAAATCAGTGATACATCCGGCTCATTGCCGAACTGCCAGTAGCGGATATTATAAGGCGGGGCTGAATAACGAGTCACAAGTGCTGTCAGGAATTCCTGGAATTCGGCGATAGTGGCTGCGTCATCATTGATCGGACCGCAAGGAGCACCAGCGATCTTCTGGGCAAAATCCGGGGCATTTTTGACGACTGCGACGATTTCGAAACCGTTGCTGGCTGCCAAGGTTAGATGATGTTCATTTACATAGGGTACACCCCATCTATATTGTGCAGGATCAACATCAATCGGTTCGATCGCATTCCAGGAAAAGGCGGAATAGCGCCACCAATAAGTGTCCACTCCACTGGCTTTGTCGACCAGGTTCTGGTCGATCCAGGAAGTTTCCACGCCCATAACGTTAGGGAAATTTCCATTTCGAGTAATCAGAGGCAGGAAGGTAGTATAAGTAATTGTTGGGTTCGGCTGAGGCGTGCTTGCCAATCCCGAGAAGTATAACGGACTCAATATACTTGTTATCATGAAGAGAGTAAACAGAATGGAGGAAATTCTTTTCCCGAATTTCGTATATAACATTAAACTGCCTTTCGAAAATTTGATGGCTAATTATAACAAATACTATCCTGATTATAAAGTATTTTCTGGTTTATAGAAATACGGATTCCACGCCTCATTCCTGGCTGTCTCGATAGTCCTGAATGATTTCAGACGGACTGCCGGCAGCCATCAGAGCACCGTGATCCAGCCAGGCTACGCGGTGACACATTTCCTGGATGACGGCCATATTGTGTGAGACCATCAAAACAGTCGCCCCCCCATCTCGAAACTCATGCATGCGAGCGGCACTTTTGCGCTGAAAAGCTTCATCCCCGACGGATAATACTTCATCCACCAGCAGTATATCGGGCTGGATATCCGTAGCCACGGCAAAACCCAGCCGGGCAGTCATGCCGGATGAATAGGTACGGATGGGTGAGTCGATGAAATCCCATAATTCTGCAAATTCGACAATCCGGTCGAATTTCTCATCCATCTCGCGGCGGCTGAATCCAAGCATTGCTCCGTTCAGGTAGACATTTTCTCGCCCGGTGAGCTCCGGATGAAAACCTGCCCCAAATTCAAGCAGCGGAGCAATTTTTCCGCGCACAATCACACGACCGGATGTGGGTCGTAACACCCTGGCGATCAATTTAAGCAAGGTGCTTTTTCCGGCACCATTACGCCCAATCAAGCCGAAAGTTTCGCCGCGTTTGATTTGCAAATGGATATCACGCAGTGCCCAAACTTCCCGATGCCGTACTTTACCCTGCAGCCAGCGAATGGCGTATTCCTTGAAAGTGACAATACGCTCGTTTGGGGTTCGGTAACAGACGCTGACTTTTTCCAAAGTTATGGCGTCAGATCGCTCACCCGTCAGAGTCAGTTCCACCGCAATTGGCATTTCAGGCACTGGTGCAGCCGCGGTGATATCGGATTGGTTCATATCAAATCCGGTAGGCGAACTCATCCGCCCTCTGGGAGAAGAAAATCCAACCAAAAAGCAGGCTGATAGAAGCGATTCCGCCTGTAAGTAAATATTCTTCTATAGTAGGAAAGCGACCATCGAAAACAAAAGCCCGGAAGAAATTGATAAGGTAATACATGGGATTCAATTTGACAATCCAGGTGAACTGTTCAGGAATAAATTCTTCTTTGTAAATAATCGGGCTCAAGTAAAACCAGGCGGTCAGGATAATTTGATACATGTCGGCGATATCAGCAAAGCGGATGGCGACGGAGGATAAGAATAATCCGATTCCCAGTGAAAACATGGCCAGGAAAATTACTGCAATCGGGGTCAGGAACACGCTCCAGGTGAGGTTGACGCCAGTAATCCATATAAGGAAGAATAATGGTACCAGTGAAAGGAGGAAATTTACCAGGCCAGTGCCGATGGCGGAAACTGCAAACACCGTGCGGGGCATGAAAATCCTGTGGATCAGGCTGCCACCCCACAATAAACCTACGATGCTGGCGCTGGTGGTTTGGGAGAAGAAAGTCCACGGCATAAGCCCACTCAGCACGTAAACCGCATACTCTTCTTCAGCACCGAATACCTGTGAAAACACGATTGCCAGGATCAATGTTGTCATGAGGGGATTCAGCATCGTCCAGGCAATTCCGAGGATCGAACGCTTATAGCGGGTGACTACATCTCTCCTGACCATCTGGAAAAGCAGATTGCGGTATTTTATGATTTCTCGCAGCTCTTCAGAGAGCCGCGATACCACGCTTGGAAGAATCATACACAGGCAGAGATTCAGTTGAGTTCATGCGATGGAGAAAATGAAATATCAGACAGTTGTGTGAGGTTGGAAATTATTCGCCTCAAGCACTTTATAGGATCAATTCAGGGAATTATAGCATGCGGCGTAGGCTCAAACGAACCTTAAGCGGAAGCCAGGCATACAACCAGGGGCGTAACCTGGCTTTGAGCGGCAGCCAGGAAAAACGTCTGCCTCCATCTCGCAGGTGAATTCTCACCATCTCCGGCCAGCAACGTTCGTCTGACACGGTTGTTTTCCCGGATGAATGCAGCCTGAAATTAGCCCAGGTGCGTGGGTGATATTTCAACGGCGCCAGGCGCGAAATACGAACCCACAGGTCATAATCCATAGCGAAATAAATCGAAGTATCCAACGGTTCAACTTGCTTCCAGAGGGAGGCGCGGAAGAAAGCAGACTGTTGAGGGATATGTACATACCCTCTCCTCAGTCGGTGGAAATCAGTCTGACGGGTGGGAAAACGCCCAATGATCTCGCCTTTTTCATCCGTAAGATTTGCATCGCCGTACACCATGCCTGCTTCCGGATGAGTCCTCAGGTATTCGACAGCTTCTAATACCGCCCCTGGCAAGTAAGTATCATCGGAATTCAGCCAGGCGTAGATTTCTCCTTGCGCTCGATTGAAGCCTTTATTGATTGCATCCGTTTGACCCTGGTCGGGTTCAGATACCCACCAGGCCAGCCTGGCGGAATAGCGCTGGATGATCTCCTGGCTTCCATCAGATGAACCACCGTCCACGATAATATATTCCAGGTGAGGGTAATCTTGTTCCAACACTGAAAGGATAGTTTGTTCCAGGTATTTCGCCTGATTAAATGATGGCGTTACGATGGAAACCAGGGGTAGTTCAGACAACTCGTGGTCCTGGATTTTGTATATGGGATGTATAGCTAGCTATGCTCAGCGGATTCGCAATGTTCGTCATAAATTTACCAATCATCATCGCCATAATAACTGGACGCGATTTCTCCAGTGATCTCACGAATACGTATCATTTCTTCGGATGAAAGCCTGCGCTTCCAATTTTTCAGGTTTGCCTGGCTGTCCACACGCGTCCCATAAATATCGTGCCTGGCAATCTCCTTGGGATTACCTGAAGCGCTAGAATTCCGGATGATTTTTTGAGCACCGGGCGTGAAGTCCAAGCCAAGCCGGCTGTAAAGAAGCTTGAATCCTAAATCCGGATCCAAGGAGAGATCTTCGTGCTTGACAAAGATGAATTGCGGATTGGCTTCCAAAAATTGTGTCCCGATCTGGTATAAGATTTTCCACAGCAGGCTGCCGTTCCCAATCAAGTCACCTTTTTCTGAATTGGCTTTCAACATCTGCGGGTAATAAGGTGCGAGCCAATCCTGGATTAGCAATTGTTGGTCAATCAGATCACTGAAATCAAATGGCCAGTCCAGGCGCTTCAGGCTGCTGACGAAAGCCGCAGGATGGCGTATCGTGATCACCACCGTGCATCCGAAGGTTTCTGCGATCCATGGGGCTGAAAAAAATGCAAATGGGTCTTTGATCAATGGTCGTCGATTAAAAATTCGTCCTGACAGGAAAGACCTGGCATCACGTACCATGCGCATGGCATCCTTGAATGAATGCAACGACCTGAGCTCATCCAGGGCTTGGTAACGAAAACTCAGCATGCGCTGGTACGGGTGGATAAACTCCGCTGCGTTTTCCGAACACACATAGGTATACCAGTGCTGGATTGGGCCGCTGTACACACCGGGCCTTCGCCAGCGGTTGAAGGGCTCGCTGATATAGGCAGTCTCGGTGCTGGCCGTAAGCATTTTCCCCACCCAGGTTGTGCCGCTGCGGTGCGCCCCTGTCACCAGGATGGGGAGGTGTGAACTTCTACCGGCTTTCATCGTGCCATCCAAAAAGTATGCTCAATTTTGTGCCAGACAAATCCCTGGCCAACCATCCAATGCGTTGCCGCTGGATTCACTGCTGGATTTCAATTCAGCAGCCAATTGCTGCTGGCGTCTCCTCTGGTATGGGGCTCGAAAGTGATCCAGTGTTGCCCCGAATCCAATCCCCGCAAGAACAGCGTAAATCATGCGATGCCAATGCTTTAAAGCGTATCCCGGATTTGAGCCGGCTGCCCGGAGGTAATTGCTTAATGCATCCCGGTATCTGCCTCCATCGAGCAAGTAGCGGGCGCTCAACCGGTATGCGCCCGCCCGGACACCCCGGCGATCCTTTTGAATGATACGCTCAAGATCGGGGACAGTGTGCATCCATTCCAACAGGCGCATTATTTCCTGGCTGAATCCCGGAGATTGGGAAACGTTTTTCGCACCTGGATGATGGCGTGCGGCTGCCCAAGGAAGCGAGCGTGATAAATTTCCGCCGCTATTACTGCCTTCATAATGAATGGGCGCCATGCGGGCGACGCGAATCCAGAGGTGATGGTCGAGCATAAAATTGTATGAATGATCCAGGAAACCAGCTTTTTCGAGGATGGACCGGCGCATAAAAACCGCAGGCTGGCAGATGATACGGAATTTAACCAGCTCCTGGAGTCCCCAGTCTCCGAAAGTAAGCCTTTTCAGAGGCCAACCACGCTGGTCCACTGTCAATGCTTCTCCAAAAACCATTCCAAGATCAGGATCAGACTGGAACAGTTTCACTGCGCGCGAAACCGCCTGCGGGAGATAAAAATCATCCGAATTCAGCCAGGCCACAATTTCACCTTGGGCTTTTATTATGCCCTTGTTAATAGCTTCCGATTGACCTGAATCACGCTCAGAAATCCATCCTGTAAGCTGGCTGGAAAAATTCTGGATGACCTCCAGGCTTCCATCTGTAGAAGCGCCATCGACTACCCAATATTCGATAGGGGAGTAATCCTGTGAAAGCACGGAGCATATGGCATCCGGCAGGTAAGCAGCCTGATTAAACGAGGGCGTAATGATCGAAACTAGAGGATGCACGGAAGCACAGCCGGAGAAGAAACTGAATGATTCTCTTTCAGCGAGAATATCAGGTAGCCGTTTCCCTGGGCAAAAATTGGATAGTGCTCGTAGAGTTCCTGTTTCAGCTCGGGTTGGTCCTCGAACTGTCGGAAGGAAGTTATTAAAAATATGATTTATCCGCCGTCTGGCGAGTAAAAAAGCTTGAGAATTCTTTGTTACTGCCTCGCAAGGAATTCAAGTTCTGCTCCCCCCTGTTCGGCCACAGTGAGACTTTCTTCCATCCGTAATACATCAGGCGGTAGCCGTAATCCTGGGTCAGTGCGATAATTTTCCCATCCTCGGGAAGATATGTAGCTATCTCTTGCCAATATGACGGTTCGTTTCGGTAATCCTGGCTGCGCAATGGAATGGCGGTTGCCAGGATGAAATATCCCAACCCCAAGATGGCTGCGCTGACCAATGACAATCGCCAGACCAGTTTCCATCTTGCGGCTTTCGCATAAAGCCAGCAAGTAACTGGGACCAAAGACAATGCCGAGATTGCAACCACCTGCAGGTGGTAATAATTGTGGCTGTACATTTGATAGGGAAAGAAAAGCCCGTAAATGATATACCCACCCCACGCGCCTACTAAGAATGCCAGGTTGCGCGACCGGGAAAGTAGAACGCCTGCGGCTGCAAGTACCAGCGCTGCAGGAGTTATAAGTCTCTGCACTAGGAGAGTCCAACGCAGGTAAAACCACGGCTGCAGGAGAAGATGAGATAGAGCCAGGGTCCAGCTCTGGAAATATTCCGCTGCTCGCTCACTTCCGAGAAAAACGGAGTAGATGACCGGAGTTGCGATAATTATTCCAGCCATGGACCACAACTGAGGATTTTTTATTGATTTTAAGAACCCGGAGCGATTAAAACCGGTGCTGTAAAGGAAGATTGAAATCCCGATTCCAGCGATGGAGTAAAACGCGATAGCCTTCGTCAATATCGCCATTCCACCGCAGATTCCGGCCAGCACAGCCCAATTCCATTGCGGTTCCTCAGACCAGCGGTAGATAAACCACGAAAATAGTAGCAGCCACATCACCATACCTGGATCAGGCTGGAAGGAACGGCTGGCAAAGACACCAAATGGCAGGAACAGGTAATAGGCCAGTGCGACTAACGCCGCCACGATCGCAGCTTGTTGAATGCTACTTGAAGAAATTGTGCTGCGAGCCAGCGCAGCAACTGCCATACGTTTCGCCAATGCAAATAATGCCATCCCGCCAATTATCCAGAAAACGCGTTGATGATGCGAGCGATCCAAATATATTCTCCTCCTACTAGCAGATACGAGACCGCTACCAGGCGCTCCAGTATGGAGGGCCGATATTGGCCTGTCGATCGCCAAAAGGCAACTGCCTTCTGGCGCAAGCTCTCATCTACGGTCGGGAGCATTTCATAATACATTCCGCGGGCGATGATCGCTCCTCGCAGCTGGCGAGTTGGATGGAAGTCGATCGGTTGGTCTGTCAGGTCATACAAACGCAGCGCGAATCCAGCTATAAAAATTAATAGAATGGAGAGATACAACCAAATAGATCGGGAATTCACAGGCTCTATCAATTCAGTTTTATGACAGTCCGGCTCAGAACAATGTATCGTAAGCCACCTTGGGAAATACCGTCAATTTCCCATCAACCGTCGCATCCAGCACTTGGCGACCGGCTTCTTCATAGGCATGGCGTGCTCTGAGGTATCCTCTCTCAGATGTATCCAGGTCGGGCAGCTGCCAGCGGAAGCCCTTACCGAAGTAAGCTGGATGGAAGTGATCGGGGTCATCGCCAGGCGATACCACGGTCGTGTTCGGCTTTCCTTGAGTGGAAAAGCTGTGATCGACACCGATTAAGACTACTTGCTGGAAGCCCAGGTGATAGGCCAGCTGTAAGGCGACATAAGTTACTGTGGCGCCTTCCCAAAGGCGACCGCGTGCGTCTGCTGCAAAGTGTGGTCCTGTGTAAGTGGTGTGCAGGAATACCATGTCCGGAGTGGCGGGAATGAGGTTTCTAGCCCGCCACGAGATAAACTTTGGGATATTCAGACCAATAATCTCTGCTGCGCACTGCTCGATCACCAGATTATTTATGGACAGGTAGTAGGTCGTTGAGAAACCCAATTCCGGAAAAAGCAGGTAGATGCGGTTAAGCCCAAATGTGTATTCGTTCCGCAGCCTGGTAAGGTCGGTTTTTTGTAAGCTGGGACCATTGCCGATGATAAAACAACGCTCACCTAGATGCGTGTCCTTATAACCTGCCAGCTGCCGGATGCTGTCCCTGCGCTGAGGGTGCAGGTATGCCGAAGGCCACAAGGAGGCGCGTTTGAGTGCATACCAGGCGCTGCTGGTAGATGTCCATACGAATTTTGGCGTGTGCTTCTTTAGAGACTGACGCATAAGGGTGAGCTGACGTTTTTCAGCGGACGGGTTCATTCAGTGCTCAGTCGGGCTGTCGCCCCGCCGTCCACGATCAATGCCTGACCGGTCATGAAAGAAGATTGCACCCCATCAGCCAGGAAGTAGATGGCATGTGCGATTTCATCGGGCTTACCAACGCGCCCATTGACGGTCTTGCGTGCCAGGTTATCAAGCCGTTCCTGGATATCCCCACCCTCCAAATTTCCGCGCGTGAGTTCGGCACGCAGCATCGGAGTGTCTACTGCACCGGGAAGGATGGCATTGGCGCGAATTTCATCGGATGCCAGCTCGATGGCGATTGCGCGTGTAAGTGCCAGCAAACCGCCCTTGCTGGCTGCATATGCGCTGATATTGGCAGAAGTGGCCACCGCATGAACAGAGGATACATTCACAATAGCCCCACCGTGTGCCGCTTTAAGCAGTGGGTGGGCGAGTTTTACTGCCAGGAACACCGAGCGCAAGTTAGATGCCATCACGGCATCCCATTCCTCAACCGTGGTCTGCAGGATTGGTTTTTCGACTTGATAGGCGGCGTTATTTACCAGGGCATCCAGGTGGTTAGTGTAGTTCTTCACTTGCTCGAAGATATACTCCATGTTCTCACCGATCGAAATATCCGATTGGATGAAGAGACCTTCTTTTGGGAAAGTACCGCCGAAGGGAGAACGGTCAACGCCTATCACATGCCAGCCTTTCCGCGAAAAGCCCGACCGTGGCGCTGCCGATACCTCCCGCTGCCCCAGTGATCAACATATACCTGGTGGACATTTGTTCCTCCTGTTTTCACCAACCATCTGGCGGTTTCACTCCCAACCCTACCAGTAGATTGCGAATGGTGTTGGTATGAACACGCTCCCAGGCTGTTGGGCTGGAATTCGCGTTATGGGGTGCTAACATGACATTGTCGAACTGCAAAAATGCGCTTGTTTTGGGTACCGGCTCGATTTCGAAAACATCCAATGCCGCGCCGGCAATTTTTCGGTTCCGCAGGGCGTCAACCAGATCCGGTTCGTATATCACCGGACCGCGCGCGGTATTGATCAATACCGCTGTTGGTTTCATTAATCCCAAGGTGCGTTGATTGATCAGGTGATAGCTGGTGGAATTCAAATCGCAGTGCAGGCTGACGAAATCCGATGCTGCCAGCAATTCTTCCAGGCTGGTCATGGTCACATCGTGTGCCGCGGTGAAATGGGGGTCAATCTCGACGATATCGTTTCCCAATATCCGCATACCGAAGGCCTGACTGCGCTGGATGACAGCCCTACCTATCGTGCCCACTCCAATAATTCCCAGAGTGCATTCGCCAAGAGTCCTGACCGGGAATTTTGTCCCACACACCGGCCTTCATCGCTCGATCGAGCCAGGGCTGCTGGCGGGCAAAAGCCAGCATATACCCGAGTGTTGTGTCAGCTACCGGCTCTGTGAACGCGCCAGGTGTGCGGAAAACCTGTATGCCCAGGCTCTCCGCTTTTGCACGCTCGATGGAATTGATCCCGGTTCCCCATTTGGAGATTACTTTCAAGCGCGGGGCACAGGCATCGAGGACCCGGGCGGTGTAGCGATCATCGCCGCAGATCGTGCCGTCAAATTTCCCAGCGTATTGGAGCAGTTCCTGTTCCTCCAGGCGTTCCCGCACACTGGCAACTTGCAGTTCCAGGCCACATCGATCGAACAGAGCCCGGAAGCGGTCAATAATTGGGACCATGTATGGAGCTGAGACAAGGATAACAGTCATATTCTATGAGTGTGGGTAGTGGATATAAGGAATTGAAGGTCTCACCGGTTCCTACCTGGAACCAATTTACTATGATGTTCAATTAAGAAGCTGGTGATGGAGAAGTCGAGCTCATCATCGATGTCCCAGGCTTCCGCTGCTGGAATCTCATACATCATTGGCCGGTCACCCAGGCGATTGTGACGATAGAGCAGCTGCTGCCGCGAGAAAATATACAGGCAGGAATTTTCCTCGAATACGGGTGGCAGGTCCTGTGTCTGCAATAAAATTGCCGGATTGTGGTTAATAGGGCGAGCAAGCTGATCCCATAACCGCGATTGGATACGAGTAACCGAAAAAAGCGAGTTGTAAACCAGCGTCCTGTTCAGGAAATCATGGATCGCATTCGAAACAGTCTCTGATCGTAAAAGAGGGTTGGTGCTGTGGGTCTGCAGGTAAAAATCAGCAGGCACCAAACTGGTGTCATGTGCCAGGATTTCGTTCATTGGGATATCATCAGCTCGCAGGTGGTCTGGGCGCTCGATGATCCTGACCTGGGGGAAGTGCGCGGTTAAGCCTTTTATAACGGGAGGGCTGTCGGTGTCCACTGCGATTTGTGAGATCTCGGGGCATGCGAGCAGTGTCTCGACAATGTAATGAAACAAAGGCTTGCCTCCCACAGAACGGTAATTCTTCCCCGGAACTCGCTGTGAATGGTGGCGCATCGGAATCAGGGCTGCAATTGTTGTCATGGGAATATTCAGGATTCCTTCAGTTATTAGTTCTTTTCGACTACCAACTCTGGTCTTTCTCGTATCCCAGGCGGATGAGCAGGTCGCCGGATACTTCTTTAAAGACTTGCTTGTGCATTGCATTGAACGCCTCCCGCCAGCCCCCGGATTTCCCGCTGCGAAAAGTTGGGGAGCGGGAGGGATCGATGCCCTGAATGAGCATTTCGATCGCCTGCCCATGCGGGAACCAGGGTTTAAAACCTCTCTCGACCGCATGCTCAAGTACCCTGTTTATCGTTTCCTTGAGCAGCGAAAGAAAGTCCTCGTAACGTAAGGTTAAAATCTGTGGGTGATCGAGCCAGTCCAGATAGGGCTCAAAGCGCGAGCGGACATCCGGTAAGGGCAATGGCTCATTTTCCGCTTTATTGTTCAGGGATAGTCTCAATTGCTCTACCGGAACTCCCTGTATACTGGCGAGCAGGCGGCTGTCGAAGTCCTTTAATTCATCATGATAATAAGTATGATGAACATGCTTCGGTGCCATGCTGGTTAGATAATGTACGTGTGACACGGCTACATCTCTTGGATCGCGCAGAATAAAGTAAGCGGCGAATCCCGACTTGAGAAGACTGTTAACCGCTTCCGGAAAAGCATGGATATGCCCATAAGCGATATCACCAGGGAGAAGGCGATTTAAGTCCTCCAGGATTTCACTTTCCGTTCGCTGGCTGCCGGTATCACCTCGAAAGGTCACGACAGCAGGCAAGCCGCTTACAACCGCCGGTCCGATGCGTGAAAATCCCGCTAAAATTTGTGTGAGCAGGTGGGTGCCGCTTTTAGGGAAAGAATTTGCGAACAGGACTGGAGATTCCGCAAGTACCTTGGACCCGTACCGTAGGCTAATTGCTGTCCTGCGAAGGCTGCGGCGCAAGATGCGGGCATCTAACTGCAGCCAGGGATGTGTATTCACCTGGAAACTACCAGGCATCACCACTCTCG
The DNA here is from genome assembly GCA_963698765.1 of uncultured Chloroflexia bacterium. Classification (GTDB taxonomy): domain Bacteria; phylum Chloroflexota; class Anaerolineae; order Anaerolineales; family UBA4823; genus CAVOSB01. The sequence goes on along the minus strand of CAVOSB010000012.1, from coordinate 67,371 downwards.
TAACCGAGTCTGACCAGCAAATCTCCGGTCAAATCTTTAAAATGAATCTTGTTGGCGTCGGAGAAGTACTCGATCCAGCCACCAGCCTGTCCCTTGCGAAAAGTGCCTGATTTTTTGGGTTTTATCGCCAGCTGGAGAATTTCTAGCTGCTTCTGGCGCGCAAAGTTCGGCGTATAACCGCGCGTTTCCAGGTAATCCAGGATACTTCCCAGAGTTTTTTTACGTTCGATGATAAGGTCTTCAAAGCGCAGGCCCAGCACGGAAGCTTCATCCAGCCAGCCGATGTAGCCCTGATATTTATTAGCAATTGGCGAGAGCTCAGATCCGGGTTCTTCTACGCCTTCAATGGCAGCGTTGATCCGCTCTTCCATAGAACCTAATACCTGTGTGTAATATGTATGCATGCCGTGTCCGGTGTGCATTTGGGTGGCATAAAAGACGTGAGAAATGATCATGTCGCGTGGATCCCGATAGACAAAGATCATCGCTCTTCCGGGTTGAGTCAGAAGTGATATGAATGGAGCCCTGGCTTTAATATATCCGTAAGCGGTATCACCTGGACCAAGTCGCATAAGGTTCTTAACGATCAGGTCGTCGGGCAGCTTATCGTTGAATTCATCGCGGTTGACCGGAGGGAATCCCGGATTCACAAACGGCCCCAACCGGCTCAGTCCCTGGACTACCTGGTAGATCAGGTGAGAGCCGGACTTGGGCATGGCGTTTGCCAGTACCGCAGGAGTAGAGTTAAGCCTCTCGGAACCCCAGCGACGTGCAGCCAGCATCCTGCGTCCCTGCCAGCGAATTGCTTTAAGCCAATGCTTGCTCTTCTGGATCACGTCCATTTGACTAAACAAAAATATGGGGATGAAGAAAAGAATTTCTCTTAGCTCGATTGAGAGGCTGGCTGCGGCGAGCGGCTTAAATCCACCAAATCCTTATCACGCAACAGGTTGACAACTTCCCACACAGCCTGGAAAGTAATATTCAATTCGATGGCGATGTCAGCGACCGAGCGGGTGCCGTCGCTGCGCTCCATAATCTCAAACAAGCGCTGGTGGCCTTGAGGGTTTTTTCGATAATCGATCCAGATCCCGTAGCCTGAACAAAACACCTCACCTTTGAATTTATTGACCACATAATAATTATTTTCCCAAGCTTGCAATAAGCCCAAAACTAGAATCTTTGAAGCTTCCAACCTGAATTTCGGAAATTATCTCAGGGGTATCCAAACTTGAATGATATTCGGGATACGGCCAGGTAGGAGAGCTGGACTGTTCAACGCGCGAGATCGAGAGCATCGGCACGCGCACTCCGGGGGCATTGAACTGCCGTTCGTCGTTCTGGATGACCTTCCGGTAAGGGGCAGTGTAGGCATATGCATCGAAGTTGTGAAGCGCGGATAGGAAACAACAATCTGGTTGGCTACCAGGCTGAAAAGAACACTGCAGGGCGTGCGGATGGTCATTACCCAGCATCTCCAGGAACAGGCCGCCAATCATGTCGGGAATGAGTTCTTCGTGGTGGCTCAGATATGCCACCGAGCCGATGGTCTCTGGCAGGATCAAAAGTCGGTAAGTGAAATATGGCTGGGGACCGGAGAGTAAAGCCCGGGCAACTTCCAGCCCAACCACGACTCCGGTTAAATCATCATTGACCATCGCCGGATGGCACAGGTGTGCGACCAGCATGAAGCACTGCCTGCTCTTTCCAGGTATCACCAGCTCGCCGACCTTAAGGGTGGACTGTTCGAAGCGGGACCGGATGACAACTCGATAAGAATCTTCTTCCAACAGGTCGCGTTGCGTCTGGGAAATGCACAACCCCCAATCCCGTTCATAATATTTAAATACAAAAGGAATAGCCTCGGGAAGGCGTGGATGGACATGCAGGTGTTCTAATAATTCCTGGCGGCTGACAATGCCTTCGAAGGGGAGCGAATACGACAGGACATGGAGCGGATGATCCGAATAATCGAGAAGCCTGTTACCTTCCAGAGTCTCCAGATAGGCTTCGGAACAGGTCCATTTCTCGGGAATTTTCCAGGTCCAGCATTTTTCTCCAGTTGGGTATTCGTGGATGACCATGCGGGCTGAAGAACTTTGCAATGAGCCAAAATCTTCTATTTCATCCGCAATCCGGCGCAGTGCATGGTCGAATCCATCAGAAACCAGGTCTCGTTTCAGGAACCACATCTCGTGTATCAGCTCAAGCATCGATTTCATTTGATTTTTTGTACAGGGCGATTAGTCACCAGTGACCATGGATCTGAAGATAAGAAATAATCGACTGCAACAATGAATTCGTTCAGTGTGCAGCTCGCTATCTCCCCATAGTTAAGAGAAATTGAACGCCACTGTGATCGCTCTTCAAGAAGTTTTTGAACCGGGTCAACCGTTAGCTGCGGATTTATTTTCAGGTCACGGACGAACATCCGGTATGTCTTCTCCTGCCAACCTTCACTCGTCCGAACCAGGCCTCGAAAATCTTTCCAGTAGCGGTAGGGAACATTGAGGCGCTGTTCCGAGTAGTGCAAGATCGATGCTGCCCGGATATCAACTCCGAGCAAAAGCAGCTTAAAGTCCAGCTCAAGCATCCGTTCGAAAGCCGAACCTGGGTCGAAAGCCGAAAGCGTGTCCCGCGCTGCCAGGTCTTCAGCATACTGTCCCAACACTGCCAGTGATTGCATTGGGTGTGGTGTCCGATGTGCACCGGGCTGCTGGCGCACGTACTCGGCAAATACCCCCATGCCATTGGAAGGAGTGTTCAGTGGATCATAGCGCCCTTCGTGGGCGAAGGCAAAGTTGAATGCAGGAACTGCGATCGTGCCAACAGGTCCAATGACCTGCCTGAGGGCTGATAGGTAGGTCTGCGGTCCGTCATCAGGGTGACCCAGGTATTGAATGGCCGAGTGCACCAGCACGCCGTCCCCAGGCGCCAATCCAACTTCCTGAAAACAGCTGATTACTTGATTTTCAGATACTTCCTTCATCTGCCTGTTTGTACTCGCCTTTCATCATGCGCATCTGTACCAGCTCTGGTTTGAAACCCAAATTTTGCAGTAAGCTGTCACTTACTTGGTTTCCAACAAAATACTGGGCTTCAATAAAATTCTACTTCTTGAGCCAGGCACCATTCGGTTGCCAATCGCAAGAGTTTTTCACCAATTCCCAAACGGCGAAACCCCGGTTCAATCCATAAATCCTTCAATTCGCCAATCAGTGCTCCGCCCAGGAATTCCGGTACGCGCTTGATTCTTGCTGTGCTGAAACCGATGATCTCGCCATGATGTTCTGCGAGGTAGATGATGCTGAAGCGACCGATTGTTCTACGGAAGGTATCCAACCATTTATCACCCACATGTTCAACATCCGGAAAAGTATAACCAGAAACTCGATATGCTCGATCCAGTAACCGGTACATCTCAGCAAGAGTCTCGGAAATCTTCAGCAGAAGCTAGCCGGTATATTATTTCTTCCTGATTTTGTTGACTTGTCATTATATAGATCCCTGACAAAAGCGGGCCACTGCTTTTGATCCAAGCCGTATTGAGAAACGAAAGCGAAAGCCATGCGTTCCAATCCAAAAGCTGCGCAGCCGGTGTGCACCGGAGCTCCATCGGGAAGGGTGATGTTCAGGTTTCGCCCGAAAAAATCCTGGTGGTAGTTGTAAGACCCTACAGCCAGGGTCGAATTCCGGTACGGCAGCAAAGCGCGGATTTCGAATTTCAGCTGGAACGCGCTTTGAAAGGCAGCCTGTTTGCGAAATTCGCCGATAAAGAAAGGATCGTTTGCGCTTTCTACTCGATAGGCGAGACCAAGATCCTTGAAAAACGGTTCCATGCGCTGGCGAGCCGTCTCACGGTTCTCAAGAACAAAATCCTTTGAACCGACGAAAATTACTTCTCGCATGGTGAAGTTCCACAACCTTTCAAGAGATGTCAGGTTAATAGCCTCATAGCGGAAACAGCTGCCCACCGCCGTAGCAATGGATTTTCCTCCCACAAGGGACTTATCAGCCAGTGCTAGATAATGATGGTAGCACACCGCTGGAGAAAGCAGTGTTTTTATGCGAGCGAAGGATTCAAGTGGTGAATTTAGACTCCCCTGGTCACAGGCTGCTGTCTCAGAGAACCGGTCGATTACTTCCAGGTCCTCACGCAGGTGAGTGACAAAGCTCAATGAATGGGGGAAGGCCCTGAAATAATGCACGTGTTCCATGAATTGAGCAGGTATCAGGGTTGGGAAGCGGCGCGGCTCGGCATCGAAGGAACTCCCCAGGTCGACAAACTGGCGGTCGAAGAAATCGATCAGGCGGCAAAGCAGTGGACCTAGTGTGAATATGCCTTCAGCTTCCTGCGAAACTTCTCCTAAGGCAGCCAGCTCCGGCATTGGGTCATCTTGATATGGTAATTGGAGGTCCAGGTGGTCTTCCAGCACCTGGATTTTAGGTTTGAACGCACCTCTGGCCATTGAATTGACCACCTGATGCGTTTTGTGAATAATCTCAGACTTACGTCCAGCATTGATCTCTTGGCGAGCAGGGTCTAAATGCAAGACTATGTGGTCTGGAACTTACCTCTGCCTGAGTGATCGATTCGTCTACATATGCCAACTTGGAACGAATTTCTCCGATCAGGTAATCTGGTATCAAAATTTCCGGCTGAATTTCGACCTGAACGCCTGTTAATGGCTTGTTATTCATGTTCATTTTCTTTGAGGAATTGGAGGATCTCCGGGATGCTAACCAACCGGGCAATCGTTTCGGCATTCACTTCCACACCATACTTCTCCTCCAGGCGCATCAGGATCTCCATATGTCCCAGAAAATCCCGATTGAGGGAGATCGCCAAAAGTTAAGTCGGCGGTCACCATTTCGACGGGTACCTGGATAGCTTCGGCTAGAAGTGCTTGAATTTCTCCAACGAGTGGTTGATCGATTTGAGATGGCATGTAGTTCTCTAAGTGAACAGATTTCCCTGACCTATGACTTGAAGATACTGTGAAACAAGTCAAGCCAGGAGTATTTCAGGTAATTGGGAATTTTATCTTGCACACCCCAACTGGCTGGTACTGAGGATCCCATTTTCCCCACGGCATCCCAGAGGTACCGGATTTATAGTAAAACTTCGCCAGACCATCTCTCAATTCAGCACAATCCTTCAAACTTTCGAAAAGAGAGTCGTACTGGCTGTAATTGGAAGGCGTCTCTTGTGGCAGGTCAAATATCCGTTTCAAGCTCATATCCTTGTAGCACCAGGCCTGAGAGGGCTCGTGCCAGAAGTCCTCGTTTTTTCCAGCAACAAGTGTGGCGATGAGCTTCCCTCCAGGCTTGAGAATGCGCAGTAATTCTTTAACTACCATGCGCAGATCTGCCTGGGAATTATGCTCCAATGCGGAGACGGCAACGACGGCGTCAATGGATTCAGTTCGGATCTCATTTAGTTTTGAAAGATCCTGGTTATAAATTTTCACGCAGCCCTTTACGGGATTTGAAAAGTAATATCCAACCAGCTCACGGAACTGCATGGTAAAACGCCTCAATCCACCTTTTTGAGCAGTCTCGTTCGACCCCCTGCGAAAACCAGCCCAAAAAACCTGGTTTGCGGGCAGCAGGTCTTCTTTTCGCATTCCATCTACCCGGAATCGCTTGCGAAACCGCAGTGGCAACGAGGGCGCGGCTCATGCGATCGACGCTGATCACGGCTGCGCCTTGCTGAGCCAGGTACCACTGCAGAACACCCGTCCCTGCACCAGCATCCAGCATGTTTTTAGCTGTATGGAGATCGAGGCGGGTGATGATCCAGACCAGATCAAGCAGATAATGCCAGCCGAGTTCTAATCCAACAGACCGGGAAAAGGTTTTCAGGTTTTCAACGAGGGGCGATACTGGTCTAATAATTCGACCGACAGGATTTCAACGCAATCACTTGAAGATGGTGCATCTTTTGGCGTCATCGTAGCCAGTTGATTTGCTATCTCAGCTCTCAAGAAAATCTTCCTGAAAAAAGGAGTCTGGACAGGGATTTTCCAGGATGGCCTTTTCTAAAAGCTGAATTGTTGGCGAATTCTGAGGCAATAGCTCCTGCCAGGAAAATGAGCGCATTTGGACATAACCTTTGCGCTTTCCCTCTTCCAGGTATTTTTCGAAGCTCAAAGAGGCACGGTAAAGCTGATAATAGAGGAAGCGGCGTGCATTCATTTTGAATTCAGGTGGTACCTCGATATTGTCGGCGTTCAAAAATCTTTCAGCTGCTTCCCGGTATGCCTGAGGTGTTTGTGGAAAGAACACTATTGGATACTGCGTGAACCGCGCTTTTCCACCACATAAGACAGCTGCGCCTAGAAGTGCCGCTTCCATCCCAATTGAGGAGTTATATACCATGACAAACTTTGCCCGCTGGATCAATTCGTAAGAACTCAGATAGTCCTGTGAATTGATGAACCGGACGTTTTCCAGTTTATCCACTTCCCGTTCCATAACCCAATCTTTAACACTCTCACGGCTCAGCTTGGCGGTGCCGGGCCGCATTTCATCAGGGTGAGCTCGTATTACAAAATATGTCTCGGGATGTTCCCGGATGATTTCAAGAATTAATTCCAGCCATTCAAACATAAACGAAAAGACCTGGTTGGCGTGCACCTGGCTGGTATCGTATATGACGTTTGTAAATACCGGAACGACCTGGCGGAATTTACCCGACTTTTCGAGAAAATCCTGGTCGAGTCCGTGCATCTCAGGCCAGAAGCGGATGCCCGCCATGGTGAATTTTCCCTGGAAGCGGTTTCCCAGGTATTCGTCCAGGAGCTGGTTTTGACGATCGTTGAGAGTGAATTGAGGAGGTATTGGTATAGGATAGGTGGTAGCTTCGCCATCGGTAAAAAAAGCTGAGAAATGCTGGAACCCGACCTCATGCGTCACAACACGCACGCCGAGCTGATTTGCTACCCAACACGCAGCAGCTTCAGGATACATAATTCCGTTGAAAATTACCGCCAGCATTGGTTGGATGTTTGAGAGGTACCTGGCAAATTCACGAGCGAGATTTTCGGCGGATAAGATGAATTCCCGCAGCAGGTAACGTGTATCCGGGTCATCGGGAAGGGTATGCCGGCGCAACGCCCAGCGTATGGATGGAAGCACAAATGCTCCGAGAGGCAGGGAAATTTCTTTTTCTCCACCCTCCAGGGAAATAGAGGTCTCAAATGTAGAAAGGGCAGCTATATCCAATGCTACCAATTTCTCAGATAACACAGGATCAGGATTATTAGAAAACCAGTGTACCTGGGAGCCGTGATATAACCTGTGGGACTGTTTGATGCAGGCATCACATGGCGGAGGTGCATGATAGTCCTCACGGTTTACGCCCAGGACGCAATGACTTCATGCCTTTGTTACACACGAAATGATAGATTGGCAATCCTGCCAGGCGCAAGCCGGAGCTGGAAAGGAAGGAGAAGGCCGCATTCTGGCTCAGGCCACCCAGGCGGGCGGAGGCATTGAAAAACACTATGGGTTTGAGATCCGTCCTGGGCCTGGCATGGGCTTGTATCTTTATTGTGATAGCCAGAATTCGCCGCCGGCTGTTCCATTCCGCCAATCTGCTGCTTGCGTCAGTCCTGCTATTCATTCCTCTTGGCTTCGTAGTAAGCATCTGAAAGGCGTTGGATGGCGATCAAAAAGCCCTCGCTTTCCCGTTGGTGACCTCGCCAGATTTCCGGGATCATCGTGCCGTGGTATTCACCCAGGACTCTAAAGAAATGAACCCAATCGATCGACCCTTCTCCGATTTGTAAGCCCTCACCATCTAGACCGGCACCGTCTGAAAGGTGTAAGTGGCCGATGTAAGGCAGCAATAGCTGCAACTGCTCGTAAAAATCTACCCTGGCCCAGTTGCAGTACAGCTTATGGTGCGAAGCATCGTAGCAGAAGTTCAGGCCCAGCGGAGTAAGGAAATCACAGATTTCGACGGCGTCCATGAAGGCGTTTGTCAGCCACTGGCCGCCGAAATACCAGGGATGGGGCGGCAGGTTTTCCAGGAGCAGCTCGACGCCAGAATAATCCAGCTCCTGAACAGACCTGCGCAGATTCGCATACAGAGCTTTCTTGTCTTTTATGGGATGATCCAGGCTCATCGCGCCCGGGTGAATGACGACTTTCGGAACACCAACAAAAAATGGTGCCATTTCCCTGGTTAAATTTATTGTCTTCTGCGCCAGGTCGCGAGAAGCAGTGCGGTGCTTTTCATCCAGCGAGCAGAGATCAACCAGCGAGCGCTCCCAAAACTCCGGTGCATGTGCCACCAATTTCAACGGGTGTGGTGAGACTGCCGAGAAATCTTCTCCTGGATAGTGATCATCCAGGTCTTGATCGGTGTAATGGAATTCCAACAATTTCGGTTTATAGGCCAGGACCTGGTCGTAATCTCGAAACCGGACGGTGAAGCCGTATTCCATCGGCAGAACCTGGTTGGTGTCGAGATCAATTTTCACACCCAGGTCGCGATCCAGAAAGGGCTCGTCTTCTTCGATGTCCGGCCTGCAACACGCCCGACCAGCTCGGCGTAATGTCTGGGGAGAAATACCGAGTGCTGGCCCTTTTGTAGTTACCAGCTCAGGTGTTATCTTCTCACCAGCCAGAATCCGCCGGGATGCCACCAGGCTTTTCGCCAGCACTTCACGATTTAGGATTTCGCCGCGTGAGATATACTTTTCTTCGCCGGTGCCCATCGCAATCGCCACCTGGCGGATATCGCGCACCATCTTATTGAAGCCCTGTGGTTCAAGGCTGGCAGCGTGGTCAGGTCCATCCATGGTCCGGTCTAGAGTCAGGTGGCGCTCTATGATGCAGGCCCCCAATGAAGCCGCTACCGTCGAAACGGCAATCCCGCGTTCATGCCCAGAGTACCCAACGGGCACTCCGAAACGACGTAACCGATCCATGAAACGCAGGTTGACGTCCTCGAAAGCTGCTGGGTAGGTGCTGTTGCAGTGCAGCAGGGCAAATTCAGCCTGTTGTTCTTTGAGGAATTCCACAGTGACTTCGACTTCGTGCATGTGAGACATCCCGGTGGAGATGATCAGGGGTTTGCCTTTTTTTACCAGGTGCTCGAGCAATGGCAGGTTGGTCATATCAGCAGAGGCAACTTTATAGGCCGGAACGCCAAGTTTTTCGAGGAAGTCCGCACTATCCATGTCGAAGGCCGAACACAGGAAGGTGATATTTCGTTCCTTACAATATTCGACAATCGTATGAAAATCATCATCTGCGAGCTCGACCTGTTGGAGGATAGGTAGCAGATAACGCAGGGTCTTTTCTCCAGCGTTGGCATTTTCAAGGTATTTCTTGGGATACAGCGCTTTAAGGTTGCGTTTTTGGAACTTGACTGCATCCGCCTCCGCTTCCACTGCCACTTCGATCAGCTTAAGTGCCAGATCGAGAAAGCCATTGTGGTTGACTTCGATTTCAGCGATGATGTAGGTAGGTTGTCCATCACCCACCAGACGACCGTTAATATTAATAACTGGCATTCAATTACTCCCTGATCCGGAAACCCAGGTCCTCAAAGCTTACTTCACCCGACTCCAGCAATCGCTCGGCACGCCGCCAATCGCTGCTTGAATTGATGTCGATCCACTCGCTGGCTTCGATCACTAAGGGCAAAATATGATCTCCCGTCATGGAATTCTTTCCCATGATCGTCCTGCTCCAGGCTGCATCCACATAACCAGTCTGCCAGTAGATTTCAGGAAGGACCTGGCGGGGAAGGTTGTAGGGTTCTGGATCGTCTGTTTTCAGTAGAGCCTGCATGAAACCATCTGTTCCAATCCGCCACATTTTGAATGGATTTTGAAATGGCACACAAACCGTCCGAATTGAATCCGCTTCCGGTCTAGATACCAGCTGGTTTACCGCCTGGTCTATGTGGGTGACCCGCCGAAGTGGTGAGGTCGGCCGCAGCTGCACAATGACTTCCGGTTGGTAACCCTGGTTTTCCTTCAACCATTGGATGGCGTGTTGGAAGACTGGCAGATCAGAAGTGTGGTCCTGAGAAATTTCATTGGGGCGTATGAAAGGTACTTCCGCCCCATAACGTCGAGCCACTTCCGAAATCTCGTCATCATCTGTCGATACAATCAACCGGGAAATCGACTCAGCCGCCAGTCCGGCTGCGATGCTGTATGCAATCAAAGGATAGCCAGCCAAGTCGCGGATATTCTTCCTGGGGATTGATTTTGAACCACCACGAGCCGGGATGAGACCTAATATTTCAGTCAAAGTCGGGAATTCTGTGCTTTACCAGGCAGTCCAACCCCCATCAACCACCAGGTTTGCTCCAGTCATATACTGGGAAGCGTCCGAGGCCAGGAAAAGTAGTGCGCCGTTAAGCTCATCTTTTTCTGCCATCCGGCCTAATACCGCCCGGGCGGAATAATTGCGCACAAATTCCTCCTCGTGGTTATTTAATACCCCCCCAGGAGAAAGTGCATTGACGCGGATATTTTTTCCGGCATAGTAAGTTGCCAGGTACCTGGTAAGACCTAATATGCCGGATTTAGTGACAGAATAGTAGACGGGTTTGAATTGAGGTGATTTCCCTTCCCGTTGATAGATGCGCTGGTCAGGGCCGACCAACCCATAGATTGATGAAAGGTTTACGATCACGCCTCGTCCCTGTCTTATCATTACTTTAGCGGCTGCCTGGCAGCACAGGAAAACGCCGGTCAGGTTCACCGCCAGTGCCTGGTTCCAGGAGTCGAGAGGAAAATCCTCGAAGGCGCTATAAGCTGCACCAAGACTTTCAGGCCGCGAGCGGAGGGAGTCGAATTTTGGATCCAGCGCGGCACTGTTAACAAGGATGTCGATCTGACCAAATCTTTGTTGAGCTTCATGTATCAGTCGCTCAACAGAGACAGGGTCAGTGACATCAACAGCCAAGTGCGATATGCGGTTCGTGCCTATATTCAGCCCCTCGGCAGCAATCTCTGCAGCCTCCTGATCGATATCCGCGAGGACAACTTCAGCTCCAGCTTCGACCAGTGTGCGGCAGAATTCTAAACCCAAAACTCCTGCTCCACCTGTGACGATGGCTACCCGGTCGTGAAGATCAAACAAACTCAACACAAGTCCTGACTTACCCATTAATTCTTTACGCTTGCCTCAGGTACCTTATGGTCTTCCTGGATCTGGCCATCACTCATATCAATCCCACTGGCTGCTTTTCCATCGCCATTGATCACGAAACCGCGCTCTTCAAGGATAGACACTATCTTTCGGGCGTTGTTGAGCGCATCGGAGTTCACAGTATCCAGCGTTATTTCAGGGTTTACTGGTGCTTCGTACGGGTCATCGACGCCGGTAAAACCGGTAATTTGACCCCGGCGGGCGCGTGCATAAAGGCCTTTGATATCGCGGTCTTCGCAAACTTCGATGGGCGTGTCGACAAATACTTCGATGAAATGCTCTTCACCGACCATTTTCCGCACTTCGTTGCGAGTGGCACGGTATGGGCTGATTGCTGCGCAAATCACAGTCCCACCATGCCTGGCGATCTCTCCGGCCACAAATCCAATACGCAGAATATTCGTATCGCGGTCTTCGCGTGAGAATCCCAGGCCTTTCGAAAGGTGAGTGCGCACAACATCACCGTCCAGCAAAGTCACCTGACGACCGCGTTCCAGTAGCAGTGAAGTCAGTATCTCTGCTGTGGTTGATTTTCCTGAACCGCTCAGGCCGGTGAACCAGATACATGCACCCTGTTTATGGCGCGGTGGGTACATCTCCTGCAAGATCTCTGCTGTTTCCGGTCGAGTGAACCATTCTGGCAGCAGCTTACCTTTTGCCAGGTAGTCATCACGAACCTGGGTCCCAGAGATAGAATAAACCCGGGCACCCTCCGGCACCTTGGTTTCCTCTTCATAGCGTTCATCATCAGCCAGGTACACCAGCTCTTTAAACTCAACTGGTTGGACACCGATTTCGTTTGAATATTGTGAGACCATGAGCTGAGCTTCGTACGGCCCGTAAAACGGACGGCCCTGGCTGTCTTTCCCCGGACCGGCGTGGTCGCGGCCGATGATCAAATGAGTTGCTCCGTAGTTGCGGCGGATGATGGCGTGCCAGAGTGCTTCTCTAGGTCCAGCCATGCGCATGGCCAGGGGCAGCAGGCTGAGTAAAGTGCGTTTAGGATCGTAATAATTCTCGGCCAGTGCACGGTAAACTCGCACGCGGGTGTAGTGATCGACATCACCAGGCTTGGTCATACCTACGACCGGGTGGATCAGCAGGCTTCCTTCGATTTCTTCAGCTGCCCGCTTCGTGAGCTCTTCATGAATCCGGTGCATCGGGTTGCGGGTTTGGAAGGCGACGACGTGGTTGTTCCCCATCGCTTCCAGCCGGCTGCGGACCTGTGCAGGTGTCAGACGAAGCTCGGCGAAGTCGTAATAAGCGGGTAAATTAATAACTTTGAGCTCTCCGGATATATATACCTTCCCCCAGCGCACCATCTCGGAAATTAACGGATGTCGTGGATCGGTACTGCCCAGAACCAGTCGTGCTTCACGCTGAGAATCAAAGTGAAATACCTCTTCGATTTGCATGATGGCGATGGTGTTGTTGCGAGAATCGCTGCAGTACTACCTGCTCTCCCCAGCTGGGCATCGCACCTTCATCGACCGGTAAGACAACTGGAATGGGGAAAAGCATCCCATTTTTCAAGCGCATCTCCGTCAATACTCGCTCGTAATCGTTCCTGCCCATGAAACGATCCAGTGGAGAAAATGCTCCAGTTGCCAGTAATTCCAAATCACAAAGAGCGCGAGCTGAAATCTGGACCGATGGCAGTCCCCGTGAGCGCTCCAGCAGTTCATTGCGTTCCTCCCCGGTGACTACCAGGTTTACCAGCCGGTCTCCATATGGGCTGATCAGCTGGCTTTTGTTTTCTTGCTTGGTCATAACAATTTACTCCTTAAGATTTCCGGCAAAGTGCGGAAATTCCACCTGTATGCCGAGATTTATGGTTTTGGTTTTTTTCGCGGTCGGGAATTATAGCAGGTTAAACAAATTCATTCTTGCTCACAATCCTGCCTTCTCTCTGCGATGTATAAGTCCTGTACAGAATGATGTCACGCTCTGCCAGGGCTATCAGGTTGCTCAGGTGGCGTTGGCCGATGGATCCCAGTCCAGTAATTAGAAGCCGCATTTGAATAATCTCAATTTTCTGACCTAGCGAGCCTCGTACCCCCAATTAACTAATGTATCTCCAGCAACCTGGAGGAAGACCTTGCGGTCTCTGGCCGTGAACATCTCCTGCCAGGAGCCTTGTTTACCTTTTTTCATTGAAACAGCAATCTCACGGGCTTTGTGCTGCTGCCAATCTGCATCAGGATTGCGTTGCATTTCGTCGTTCACGACGTTTTCTAATTCTGCAGGAGCGGTAGAAGCGTTCAGGAATTTCCAAAGCCGGGACATTTCATGCCAGGGCTGAGCCAGAAGGTCTTCGTAACGAGAAACCAGGTAACGCTCACCATACAGCTCCATCCCCAGCGAATGGGTTTGGGTCACATTATGCACCCAACCCTCAGCAGCACGCTGGATCCCTGCTTCTGAGAATACAGATCGTTCTCCACGACGGAAAGGTTCAGGATCTTGGGAAAAATCCCTGCAGATGTGTTGATCTTCATGGGAGAGGCGCTCAGGGAATTCTATAAAAGCCTGGATGCGGTGGGAAAGGATGGTATCGCGGCCATCTCGAAGGATATAAACCAGCCGGGCATCCGGGTAAATCTTATGCATCAATTGAACAGCTCTTCCATCCAGCAGGTTGTTTGGGCTTTTATCGCCCACGATACATTTGTTCTCCCGGCGAGCCTCGCGTTCCAGGATCATGTCTGCAGCTGCACGTAAGATCACCGGAGAAAGGTCTCGACCGCGGTTCCAGCGGTTGCTGTCGCGCTTCAGCCAGGCGCCAACTTCTTTTTCGGCGACCAGGGATTCCAGTAATGGAGGTCGGGTGAAGAAATGGGCCTGGTAACTGCAGTGCACTTCCGGATGCAGGCGGATCAACCGCACGAAGACCGTTGTGCCGGCTCGTGCGTGACCAAAGATGAAGAACTTTTCCATAGGGAAGAACTGGCGCGCTTCGGCAGCTTCCTCGTCAGTCAGGGCTGGAATATCACTCCGAGCAAATCTTGAGACCGGCCGCCCGAGAATAATTCGAGCTGCCTGTTCCAGTCTATGCATGAACGGTTCAGTCATGGTTGGTATTATTCAGATAGCCAGTGATGCTTTACGCAGGTGATAAAAAGGGCGCCGCACAGGCCATGATAAGGAGCGGAATAGGGCGACCATTTTGGTCCCCAACTGGTGAGTGCTATCGTTTGGGTAGTCCCAGGTCTTCAGCAGTTTTTTTGTCATCGTTGTAACGACTTCTGCATCTACCTGGGATAAACTGTCCTTCCAGCGGGAAAGAGGGGCTGTGCTGATGCTCTGGAATTGATCCTCGAACATCGAATTCCCACCCCACTGCTGACCAGCCCTGGTCGGGTTTATCAAAGATGGATTCCAACTGATATTCAAAAAATTTGCCAGCCTAGACAAATATTCTTCTGGTGACCTGGCCAGGTCTTCAAAACGCACGAACCAATAGCGGTCTTCACCAAAAATGCTTTGGTTATTAATGCCAGCATCCGTAGAACGCGACCAATTGGATGAAAAGAATTCCGCATTCCAATCGGGGTGTTTCCGGCGATAGGAGGCGAAATTGTCCCGTGGGTCGCGCAGGATGTGAATGCAGCGAGCTTCTGGCCACCAGGAGAAAATCTGGTTGGCATAATACTCGTTGTATGGGGATTTCTCGACCCAATGACTCGTCTCTGGAAGCAAAGCGCCTGCTGTCATGCCATAAGCCAGCACAACCGCCGATAACAAATCACCCGGGTGGCTGGATCGCGATTTTAACAGTTCCACCAAATTGGTTCGAACTACTTCATATGGAATATTGGTGTAATCTCGGTCGTCGAAGCCGGTCTGGCTTGGATCTGGTTCGGCACGGTTCCAACGGAAGATGTGAATGAGAGCACGCTCTGCCAATTTGATCTGCGCCTCAATAGCCTGGCCATCCAGCTGCGGGAGGGTGCGGCGAAAAAACCTGGTCTCTTCAGGATAGACGATCAGCTGTGGATGTGAATTGAGGACTGCCCTCAGTAGGCTCGTGCCAGCTTTTGGATGGCCACAAATGAATACTGGGCGATCACGCAGCACATTGGCTTGCTCCAGAGTTTCGAGGGACGCAGGTTCGTGGTGATTAACCATGGGATAAGTTAGAACCAATGCGAATTTTTATTATTGGTAGAGAATGTCGAACAGGCGCTTATAAGTCCACATTAATATCCGCCGGCTGCCAGGAATGCGAAAAAGCCAGCGCTTCCGGTGACTTCCTGGGTTTCCGGGCAAGTTCTTTGATAAGAGCAGGTCCTGACTCTGAATAATCCGCAGCATTCAGATTTATTCCCAATTCCTGTGCTTCTGCCAGTATATCCGGGCTGGTGGTGTTCCCCAGATGGCGAGTGGTGCGAGTGCAGGTGGACAGCCGGAGGTATCCCAGGTCGTCCACTGCCTGGTCGAGCTCCAACATGTGACCCATTAATTTGCCGCTCCATTCTGTGGGAAGGGCCTGGAGAATTATTTCCTTGCGAGCGACGAATTGAAAGTGGTTCGCAGAGCCGATCGCCTCCGAAAATGTCTGGTCTTCAGACTTTGCGATTCCTGGAGAATGGCTGATCTTGAGCACTATATCCTGGATATCCTTTGTCTCCTGGAGATGGGATTGTGGATCGCGACCGGTGCTTGATGCCCAGTCCATCTCCCATTCATCGGAAATACGCCGCTCGAAGCTGAACGACAATCCAGGCAGCGGGTGTTGTACAAGCTGATCCAGGCTATGGTGAGCATGTAATGCCGCATTTCTCACCGGTACGCCACTGACCATACCGACTTTCGGGAAAGCTTCGAGGATTTCCAGGTGCGCTGGCAACCAGCCTGGATAAAAAAAAATGTCATCATCGCTGTAGGCGATAATTTCTCCAGGAGCCGCATTAAACAGAAATCCGCAATGCCCCGATTTTTCCAATATTCTTATCACTCAAGATCAGGTACTCGACATGACCATTCCGCTGAAGTTCTCGCCAGAAATCCACAACCTGTTGACAGCTGCCGTTGTCAAAAACGACCAGATCATAAGGTGGTGAGGTGTGCTGAATCAGGCTGGCGATGGAAAGAGACAGTACTTTCAGGCGGTCAGCGAAATAACCGGTAAGCTCCGGAATGTATGAAAGCAGGGTCAGTGAAATCCTGGCTGGACGATAATCGGAGACCATTCCTCGGGCCGGGTTAATACCAATTCGTGCCATAGCGGTCAGTCCACTCCACGCCGCATGCGCCGGAATTTACGGGCTAAACCACCACGAAAACCGCGCAGGCTGTTCTTCTCCGGCATCAACCATCTCTCAATTGAGCGCAGGATTCGCAGACGCGTGGGCGGCGCTTTATGCAGGCGCCCGTCTCTTAACTGGTGGGTGGAATCCAAAAGCATGTACATATGGGATAGACCGCCTGCCAGCTCAAGATTCTGCTGGCTTTCGAACTGGTTGTAATGCGGTATCCCACCCTGCAGGTGACTGTAATCGTGATTTTGATGGATAACCATTACGGAAGGAGTGGCATCGATCACAGGCCAGCGGTGCTTGCCGCGCTTGATAGATCATCCAGTTATCCCACCCAGCCCTTCCGATCGCAAACTCGGGGATTTCGATAAACGCTTCGCGCGGGAAGATAAAATAATCACTGCCCGCCGGGGCGTGGAGCTGACCCTTTGCACGAATTTCGTTTTTTAGCTGCTGTTCCCAGCCCGATGAGAATTTCAATAAGCTCCTGATTTCTAAATCCCAGCGTTGTCCAATTATGAGAAAGGATTTTTCATCCTCGAAGTTGTTATTATTTCTCAAACTACTTGAGACCGAATGGATTGCTTTCACCAAATCGTTCATCAGGATGATATCTGCGTTTACAAAAGCCATATAAGGACTGCTGCTGGCCTGGCGAGCGAGCGAAAAAATCGAGCTGACCAACGGGGTACCCGAATTATTTCGCTCTACAGGTGCGAATATTTCCAGGTTGAATTCTCGTGCCGCTTCAGCCAGGCCAGCTTCTTCTCCTACCAGAAAAACCTCGACCTGTTGTCCCAACCTCAGCCAGGACTGCATGGCATTACGCTGTATGGTGGCAATATGCGGGTCGGTAAAGGGCTTGGGAGCAGAAAAAACTGTCAGGAGCGGCATCAGTGATTATTGGAGACCACGCTCATCGAACTGGCGGTAATGCTTGGGCTGTACCTGCGCATTGATGTTCATAAGTTCCGGCTTGCGTTCAATGAGATCAAGGATCTCCAGCCAGCTGAAATCGACACGCCCGGGAAAGCAGTGGTAGATCTGCCGGATGAGCTCCAGGTCCTCGTGGGTGTCTACCGTCCAACGCAGGTGTCCAAAATCGCGTTCGTGGTTAACGTGGATGATATTGAACCTACCGGGATTCTCATAGAAGAACGGCATGACATGCTCTCGCTGGTGAGGGAAGCTGGCCTCTTTCCAGGCTAGCTCGAGGCCGGCAATTGTGCAGACCTCGGTATCCAATCCGACCGGGTAGGTTCGTCCCCAGGGAGGCGGCAGGCGGTTGGCGGAAAAGCTGGACTCTGCATGTCCTGGGTTTGTAAGCATGAAATCTGCTAACGCCCGAACAGTCTTATCGATCACATTTGGATCTATCACCGGGCAATCAGCCGTGATGCGGACGATGATTTGCGCTTGAGAGTTACGGGCTGCCTGGTAATAACGGTCCAGGACATCAAACTGGCTGCCGCGGTAAATGGGGTAGCCTTCTATCTCACACAATTCAGCGATGGCGTCATCACTTGGATCAGTTGTTGTAGCTACCACGATGTAGTTGATACTCTCGGCCAGTCTGGTCCGTTCAACAACTCGCGTGAGCATGGGTTTTCCCGAAATATCTAAGAGCACTTTACCTGGCAGACGGCTTAGAATTAAGACGGGCCTGAATGATGGCAACGACATTCGACCCGGAGGGGTCAGTTTTCATTCACCACCAGCTCATATGCCTGCAGCATTTTCTGAAAATTTATCTTCCAATCGGCTCGCCCCTCGACGGATTTTCGGGCATTCTTACCCATCTCAACCAGTCGATTTCGGTCAGTAAAAGCCTCTAAAACGGCCGATGCCAGTGCAGTCGGGTCTCTTCCGTTAAACAACCAGCCATTTTCACCTGGAACCACCCATTCCCGGTTGCCAGGGATATCACTGACCAGGACAGGCAGCCCGCAAGCCATCGCTTCCAGCAAAGAGATCGAAGTGCCGTCACTGTGGCTGGCTGAGAGGTAAAGGTCGGAGCTGCGGTAAGATTCCGGAAGATTGGAAAAACCCACCTGACCGGGGAAGATGACCCGCGCATCTTTTGGAGAGTCCGGGCTGTCTTGGGAAGGAAATATTCCTGCATCCAGGAAACGCTGTTTCAGATCTTCTGCCAGAGAACCGTTCCCTAACATGACCAGTCGAATCCCTGGCAGGGTCTGTGATACCTGAATAAAAGCCTGAACGATAGTATCCACTCCGTAAATTGGCTCCCAGCTGCGGGTCGAAAGCAGGGTGAAGGTTTCTTCACGCACCTGCTGATCCACTACGGTTGAATTCATGCCGGGTGAAAAATGCTCCAAATCAATTCCCCAGGGAAATGTCACGATGCGTTGGTCAGGCATGCCATAGGAGATCGCCATCCGCCGAATCGTCTCGCAATCACCAATCATCAGATCGCTGCGGCTCAGAACAAAGCGTGTAGCCTGGCGCCAGATGGCATTCCGACCGGCATCCTGGAGTAAATCGTAACCCCAGGACATGCTGATCAGCGGTCTTAGTCCGGCGAGTGCCGCCAGAAATGCGGAGCGCTGCAGAGGTCCCGCCTGGACCAGGTCGGGTCTGATTTTCTTTGCGATCGATTTTAATTCGACCAGCATGCCTGGCCCATCGAACCACCTGGCGGAGCGTCGAATGCTGTTCCATTCAACAACCTCGATTTCCTGTGGAAGATGTCGTTCTTCATAGATATACTCGCTATTTTCCAGACGCAGGTAATAGATCCGGTGCCCAGTTTTTGCCAGGCTAGATAAAATCCGATGATCGTGGGATGTGTAATCGCGCGAAAAATAGAGGATTCTCACAGAGCATATGTAAGGAAAAAGATCGGACAGCAGACTAATAGGTAGGGTACGATATCTGTTTCAGGTCTACTTACCCCAGCTCAGTCCAGCGCAGTTCTTTTCCAGCCGGGATATCTGATAGTGCGCGAGTCCCGAGGACCTGGTCGATTTCCGAGGGTTTTATCCCACCCGGTGTCGCTGGACGCAATACGTCGATCATTTCTCGATAGAGGGTCTCACCTTTCCTGATATCACGCGCAGCCCTCAAGCAGCGGCGTTGGACAATCGAAGTGTCCATTTCATTCCCGGCGATAAATTTATCCGGTGAACCCAACGCTCGCTCGAGCAGGCGAGTTTCTGAGACCAAATCCGACCAGGCTTGAGGATTCATGGCGAACTTATGGTCGGGTCCTTCCCTTTCATTGCTGTCGGTGAAATGGCGCTCGATCATACGCGCGCCGAGTGTCACAGCCCCGAGAACCGTCGCGTTCCCGTGGGTGTGATCTGACAGCCCGAGAATGACATCCGGGAACATGGCGGCGTAGGTTTTCAAAACATTGAGGTGGATATGGTCGAAGTTTTCCTGGCTGGCGGTGTAATTTGTATTGCACTGCATCAATACCAGCTGGCGATTATGCTGCAGTATCGTGTGGACAGCGCGCTGGACTTCACCGATGGTCGAGGCGCCAGTCGCAAGAATAATCGGTTTACCCTTAAGAGCCATCCTTTCAAGAGCTTCCAACCAATCGATTTCACCAGAGCCAATTTTGTAGGCTGGCACAAAAGGATCCAGCATATCGATGGCTTCGAAATCGTAGGGTGAAGAGAAATAATCCAGGCCAGCCCTGTCGCATTCTTCTTTCAAGACAGGCGTCCACTGAAATGGAATGGAGGCCTCCTGGTAAACCTGAAATACTGTTTTTTTCCATGCTGCCTGGTGGGAGACCTGGTCTCCCATATGCCTGAAATCCGTAATCTGACACGATCTGAGAAGCGCGGAAATTCTGGAATTTTGCCGCGTTCGCCCCCGCTTCTTTTGCCAGATGGATAAGCATCTTGGCCCGTTCGAGGTCGCCATCATGGTTGGCAGCGATATCGGCAATGAAATATGTGGGTTGATCAATCCCAATGGTATGAGACCCAATTCTGATTTCCATCGGTCAACTTGCTCCTGTGGAATATCTGACCATCCCTGCGAGATGACAAACGGCAGGAATGTGTTTGGTTAATTCAGGTTGTGTTCCTTGTATCATGTGCTGACATTTGCCGGAGGCTGTCAGGGTAACCCTGCTGGTAGAGAGTATAAAATTGATCCACACTTGCGGATATTTCGGGTGGCGTGAAATTTAATGCCAGTGCCAGTTTACTGGAGTTCAGAGTCAGGTTGAGGGAACGAGAGGCGAAAAGATGGGCGGACTGAACCGAAATGGGAGAGATCAGGCTTTCATCGAGTTTGAATCTTCGGGCGAGCTGTATCCCGAAATCATATTTACTGGTGCAATCGCTGCTGACCACGTGGAACAGCCCTGATAATTCAGCTTCCAGCATTTTCAGCATGATTTGGGCCAGGGTATTTGCCAGGAGGGGACAGAAATAGACATCTGCAAAACCGTTTACAGTATTTCCAGCACACAAATTGCTATAAAAGAATTCAGCCAGGCTGCGCTTTCCACTGAGACTCCAACCGAACAAGTTGACCCTGGCAATGATCGCATTTGGATTGGCTTCGGCTACCAGGTACTCCGCTGCCAGTTTTGTCCTGGCATATACTCCGAGAGGATTGGGGGCATCGTTTTCAACGTAACTGCCTGTTTCGCCGTCAAATACTGCGTCGGTAGAAACATGCAGTAAGCGCGCTCCGCTCCTGGCGACATGCTGTGCCAGTTTTTTTGGTAGTTCGGTATTCACTTTTTTTGCCTGATCGGGATCAGCCTCACAGGCATCAACATTTGCGAGCGCAGCGCAGTGGATCACCCAATCGGGTTGGGTGGTATCCAACAGGTTTTCGACTGCGCCTGGGGCCAGCAGGTCTCCCTGGATGACTCTGAAAGCTTCCGTTTTCAGAGGCTGCCGGTTCACAAGACCAAAGACCTTGTGTTCTTTGGCTGCTTCCAGCGCCAGGTTGACTCCCAGCAGTCCGCTGGCTCCGGTGACAAGAACGCGCACTGCGTTACCTCCAGCCAGCTATTGGGCGTAGTTATTTCGCCCTTATTTTTTAAGGTAAGAAGCTTCTTGCCTCACACTTCTACTGCGTACCCTTCATCCAGCGACGAGACCAGCTCACGCATCTGGTCGACAGTAAGCCAATCAGGATTGGTTTCACTTGCATATCGAAAACCATCCTCCAGCAAGCGTCCCCGATCCTGCCAATCTCTTCCGAACCATAATGCTGCGGTCGGTTGGACCACGAACATATCTTCAAGCTCAACGGTAGAACGTGCTTCATCTTCATTGATCAGCACTTCGTGCAGCTTCTCACCCGGCCGGATGCCAATCACCTCCAGCTCAGCTTCAGGGGCGATAATTTTCGCCAGGTCGGCTATCCTGGTGGAAGGAATTTTGGGGACGAACACTTCGCCTCCGTGCATCTGCTCCACGCAGCGGATCACGAACCTGGCTCCCTGCTCCAGGGTAAGCCAGAAGCGGGTCATGCGCAAATCGGTGATTGTCAGCTTGCCGCTGTTCCGCTGTTTCAAGAAAATGGGTATGACACTGCCTCGGCTACCGACCACATTGCCGTACCGTGTACAGCTGAAGCGGGTCGCAGTTCCGGCCGCATAAGCGTTGGACTGGATGAACAGCTTTTCAGCAGCCAGCTTGGTCGTACCGTAAAGATTTACTGGATTTACTGCCTTATCTGTGCTCAATGCCATGACTTTATCCACGCCAGCATCTAAAGCTGCTTCAATCACGTTGCTGCTGCCAAGGATATTGGTTTTGATGGCTTCCAGGGGATTGTATTCACAGGCCGGCACTTGCTTCAACGCAGCTGCGTGCACAACGATGTCTACCCCATGCATGGCGCGCTTCAACCTTTGCTGGTCGCGCACATCGCCGATGAAATAGCGCAGGCTTGGATGATCGAAACCGGACACTCGCATTTCGTGCTGCTTAAGTTCATCCCGGCTGAAAACGATTATTTTTGCAGGTTTGTACTCGTCCAACATGACCTGGACGAATTTCTTACCGAACGAACCCGTACCGCCGGTGACCAGGACCACTTGATCTGACCAATTGATCGACATCAGACCTCCTTCTTCCGCCGATGGATGATAATCAGTGGATACTTTCCGTATTTACCAAAGAAGCGCGGGTAGCGCTCTTCCAGGGCGTAAAGTAGTTTCAATAAGAAACTTCCACCAAGCATTGGATGGATCAAGGCGCGTAAGAACCGCACGCTGACTGTCCTCCAGACATATATTTCCAACGGGATGCGGGAGGCGACCTTCTCTTCCAGCCAGCTGAAATCGTGCTTGCTGGTATGAGTTCCTTTCGGTTTGGCATCCTCAACGTGGATCTGCCTGTTCGAATATTTCCCATTTCCCGGAATTTCTTTGGCGGGGGTTTTATCCTGCCTGTTCACCCGGTCGACCTGGTTGCGAATCCAATTTGCGGCTTTGATGAGCGGCTCAAAAACAGCCAATATGGCAGAATGAGACCATCCATTCACTACGACAGCTGTCCTGTGACTGGCTAAAACCCGGTGCAATTCCAGAAATGCCTGCGCTTGCTCTTCCTCTGCCAGGTGATGGATGGTGTGCAATGAGACGATTTCTTCGAAGCTTTGTTTCTTGAACGGCAGATTGGCTACGTCAGCGACCACGAAAAGGCCGCGCTCACCTATGAGGTTGCGTGCTTCACAAAGCGCTGTAATGGAGATATCCGCACAAACCCGGTAAGCAAAACCGCGCGAGTATTCCAGGTATTCAGGATATTGGATCGGCCCGGAACCAGCATCCAGGAAGAACCGGCCCGATGGTTCGATATGCCGGGAAACTCGCATGTGGCAGTCATGGATATAACGCCTGGAAACCGGACGCAGATCCTCATAGCGGGCGTTCTGGTAAACGCTGTCCGCCAGCTTCATCCAGCCTACCCGGTCATAAAACTCACGTACCTCCTGCTTGACCTCGCTCATAGCGTTTCAATGCTCCAATCGCGAGGCTCTCCGGCCAGGTAGCGAAAAGTGTTTCCAAATTGATCCATTCCTTCCTCGGCTAAAGTGCGTTCCATCGTCCATACGTCGATGGAATTGCCGAAATCCAGCAAATGCCAGGGGAAAGGACATGGGAAATTAAAATAAAAGCGATAGGCATAACGCCAGGCTTTCATTATTTGATCAGTCTGCAGGCGATGTGTCTGCGGATTGTCGAGGACCTTCCCTATTTGTGACTTATACTCCTGCCAGGTTTTCGGATCCAGTGTGAAGCCCTTGCTGCGATAGTGCGTCGCTCCGGAGACGATCGCAGGTACACCGCTCATTGCCATCTCCATTCCGACCGTAGTGGTATAGACCAATCCCAGGTCTGATATCTCTATCAGGTCGTAGGTGTTGATCGGATCGTTTGCCTGCACAAGGTGGATATGGTCTGGAAGCTCCGGCAGCGCCTGGCGGACAACCTCAGCCACCGAAGGACCTTTTGTGTACCTTTCTCCTGGATGGATGCGGATCACCAGCTGGATACCTGATAGCGATGAAAAATGCCTGACTGTAAACTGCAGCCATTCGGTCATATTACGGCTGAATACCTGGCGGTCGAGGGTCAGGCTGTCTCCGATAACATTAGCAGCTAATAAAACTACCGGGCGTTCATCCAATCCCAGAGACTGGCGCACTTCACCTCCACCTTGAAGAGGTAAGCCTTGCCACAGACGGCCAAAATTTTCCCACAAGCTGGCATTCTGGCGCGAGGAATAGAGCGATCGAACTCGATCGATTTGTTGGTCGTCGAGTGGAATGTCCTTTATTACTTGCCAGAGCCCATCAGTTTCCTGGCGCATCACTTCGGAATTTTTTGCAAGCCAGATGCGGCCGCGCTGCTCTCCAAATTCATATGTGATAGCTGGAATGCCAAGATACTGTGCTACCTGATAGATGGCACCCATTTCCAGGATGCTTCCATTTGGTGTGAGAACCAGATCAGGTCGTTGAGATGAGGGTATCGTGCGTAGCCAATCCAGCAGTGACGTGGCGGCCAACATATTGCATTCACGGCGCAGGTGGAATAGTTTCCCAGATGGCGTACTTTGTGAGTCCTGGTCAACCTCCTCGATCTGAAGGGTGTATTGGGTGTCTCGCAAAGACACCTGATCAATGGCAGCGACGATCTCTGTGGGTAAAGCCAGGTGATTGTCTTTCCTCGAGTTCGAACGGGAAATATCCAGGAGTGAAATCGGAAGAACCAAAGGGGAAGCCTGTGATAACACTTTATACGCATAAGCGTTTAGGCGGCGGACGTCAAAACGACCCATTGTGGTGTCCCAACGAGTGAAAGGCAGGAACAGCAAGGTTATATTATGACCTAAACCAGCCAGTGCCAGCGCCATGAGACTTCCATGTTCAATCCAATAACGCAGGGTAACAAAAATGAGGATATTACACGGCTTTGAAGCAATAAATTTTTTCGAAATATTCTGACGCGCTGCTTCAGCCTGGGCAGTGATTTGAGGCAGTCGATTCTCAATCCGATGCATGGAAAATCCCCTGCTCGGAGCTGAGCCGCGCTGTCGCAACTGCCAGTAAATCTCCGCCGTGAAAGGAAGCTCTCCCAGCAAACGTTTTATTGCGCCTGATGAGCTTGATTTCGCCGGTTTCAACAAGGTCTGAATGTAGTGATCAGGCATCTGGCTGGACCTCACTCTGTGATTGGAATTGTAAGGTCGGGTCAATTTGCTCGATTTTCCAGGTCAAGCGTGGCCGGATGGATCCCAGTCGAAGCTCTGGCCATTGGGTTCCGGGTGAGCCTGTACCGTCCACCGTGAAGGTCAACGCCTGTTCGTCCTGGAAATAGCGCCGGATACGATAGGAGCTGGCGTTTACACCGGCTACATACCGGCCCTCATTCAGCAAGTCAGCAGGCAATTTACATATGCTGGTATATTCTCCCGGCTGCCGGATCGGAAATTCATCGAATAGGGCAGGATCATCTGTGTCAAAGCTGGTAAAGACTTGTTCTCCCCGGGCGGTCATCAGATAAATCCCAATTCGCAGGGCAGAGATTGGAGCCTCCAGCCGGTAATACAGCTCCAGTGTGACTGGTTCAGTCGAACGAACCGTATCAATGATCCGACCGCGGGCATCTTTCACCCGGAACGAGATTGGTCGGAAAGGGTGGGCGTTCGAAGGTATCTCGTCAGGTAACCACTGGCGTTCACCGATTTGTGCGAATCCAGATGACATGTAATAATCAACAGCCTGAGAGGTAGGGGCAAGCAATATGTTTTGCCCACTTTCTAAAACCAGCGTCTCCTCTGTCAGGCGCAGTATAGCGGACATATTATGGCTGACAAATAAAACGGTACGCCCTTCCTGGGCGACATCCGTCATCTTCCCCAGGCATTTCCTTTGAAATTCTGCATCACCGACAGCCAGTACCTCGTCTACAACCAGGATCTCTGGCTCCAGGTGTGCGGCAACAGCGAATGCCAGTCGCAAGTACATTCCACTCGAATATCGTTTGACGGGTGTATCGATGAATTTCTCCACTTCAGAGAAACCGACGATTTCATCGAATTTCTTCCCAATCTCCACGCGCTTCATCCCCAGGATTGCACCGTTGAGGTAGATATTTTCTCGACCGGTCAGTTCCGGATGAAAGCCAGTACCCACTTCTAATAACGAACCAACTCGCCCGTGAATTTCAGCATATCCCGTTGTGGGTTCGGTTACCCTGGAAAATATCTTTAACAGGGTGCTTTTTCCTGCGCCATTTCGCCCGATGATACCCAGGACGCGACCCTTAGGTACTTCGAATGAGATATCCTTCAATGCCCAGATAATTTGTTCCTGGTCCTTAGCTGAAACGCGCACAGAGTCGGATCGCTTCCGACCGAATGGGCTCAGGAAGGCATTGGAGATAGTTTCTCTCATGGTCCGGTATTGTGATCTGGGAGATCCCAACCCGGTGAACGTCCCAATCCGGTATTGCTTGCCTAAATTCTCTGCGCGAATCGCGATATCTACCATCACACCATATCCGCAAAGGTCCGTTCCATTCGCCTGAAGTAGAACAAACCGCTGACCAGGAGAACCAGGGTAACCATGGCAGAAATCAAAAACAAGTATCCAGGTGGATCACCTGATCCAAGGAGCGCCCAGCGGAAACCTTCTACCACTCCAACCATTGGATTCAGAGCATAGATTAACTGCCATTCTTCTGGGATCATCTGGGATGAATACGCGATCGGTGTAATAAAAAGTAAAATCTGTGTCAAAAAGGGGATCATATGGTTAATGTCCCGGTAGATGACATTCAAGGCAGACAGCCAAAGACCTGCTCCCAGGGCAGTACATATGCACAAAAGCAAGAAGAAAGGTAAGAATATAACATTCGAGGTAATGGTCACCTGGTAGGAGCTGGCTGGGATGTTGTTGTAATAAACGATCATTAAAATCAAGACGATAAAAGAGATAGCGAAATCGACCACTCCGCCCAGAACAGAAGCGATAGGGATCGCCAGGCGCGGAAAATAAACTTTTGTGATCATCGATCGCTGCTGCACCAGAGAGCGACCCGCATCGCCGAGGGCTTTGGAGAACAATCCCCAGGGCAGCAGGGCGGTGAAGGAAAAGATCGGGTAAGGAATCCCATCCGTAGGTACTTTAGCAAGTCTTCCGAAGAAGAAAGTGAAGACCACCATGGTGAAGAGTGGTTGGATCACAGCCCAAGAAGCTCCGAAAACGGTCTGTTTGAAGCGAACTAAAATATCCCGCCAGGTGAGAAATAAAATCAGCTCCCTGAACCGCCAGAGTTCGAGCAAATTCAGCGCTGCCCAACCTCGAGATGGACGCAGGTAAATGACCATCTCATTGGCTTCTGACATGGTCGAAGTGGGAGCAGGATAGAAGTTTTTCATTCGCATTATTCAATAAATGTTCGATCACCAGCTGTGAGCGATGGAATTCGATTGCTCATAAACCGTTGTGATTCCTGTACCATTCGATGGTTCGAGTAAGTCCTTCTTCAAAGGGCATACTGGCTCGAAACCCAAAGAACTTCTCTGCACGCATTGTATCGAGTGCACGGCGCGGCTGGCCGTTTGGCTTGGATGTATCCCAAATGATCTCTCCTTCAAAACCGGTCAGCCTGGCGATAAGGATAGCAAGGTCTTTGATACTGATTTCCTGTCCCGATCCCAGGTTAAATGGCTCCGAGCCGTTATAACGCTCAGTAGCCAGCAGCAAGCCTTCAGCTGCGTCCTCAACGTAGATAAATTCACGTGTGGGGGTACCGTCACCCCACAATATGATCTGGTTCTTACCCTGGACCTGGGCTTCCACGCATTTACGAATTAATGCGGGAATCACGTGGGATGTTTCCAGATTGAAATTATCACGTGGCCCGTAAAGATTGACCGGCAGAGGATAAATGACATTAAATCCGTATTGCTGCCGGTAGGCCTGTGCCTGGACGAGCAGCATTTTCTTCGCCAACCCGTAGGGAGCATTGGTTTCTTCTGGATACCCATCCCAGAGGTTTTCTTCTTTGAATGGTAAGGGGGTGATTTTTGGATATGCACAGATGGTTCCAACTGCGACCATTTTTTCCACGCCTGCTTTCCAGGCTTCGTGAATTAGCTGCACACCCATCATCAAATTAACATAGAAGAACTCGGCAGGTCGCAGGCGGTTGGCACCGATTCCACCAGCCAGGGCAGCCAGGTGCAAGATTATGTCTGGTTTAGCATCTTTCAGCATCCGCAGTATTGCCTCGCGTTCGACCAGGTTGTAGTCCTCAATTCTGGGGATAAATATCTCTTTTGTACCGCGCAAGGCCAGTTTTTCTGTGATGAAAGAGCCCAGGAAGCCGTTGCCCCCTGTCACGCACACACGACGATTCTGCCAGAATTCATTGCTTGGCATAGCCACTCCCTCCGTCCATGCGCAGAAAGACTTTCGAACCGCGTACTTCCAGTACGGGTGAACTATTTTCATCGCGAGCTGTTCTCAATTGACTGCATTGAATGCCTTGCTCGAGGCAGGTCAGCTGGCAGATATCTGCTATATCCCCGTCCCCTTCTACCAGAACCTGGTTATATCCTGCCAACCTGACCTCACTCAGCAGCTCTCGTACCTGTTGTCTTGTCCGGCGGTACAGGCGCATCGAAGTTTCAATATAATTGATCGTCAGGCGGGCGCGAAATGCTAGGCCTTCTGGTGTGATGATGTAGCGTAGTTTTTTACGCTGGGCGCGTTTGACTTTGACATAACCCTTGGCGATCAGGCGCTTGAGATGCCAGTTCACTGTTCCAACGGCAACACCGAGCAAGGCAGCCAGAGAGGCCTGGGTAACATCCGGATCGCGCTCGATTTGTTCGAGCAGTGCCATTTCGCGATCTGAGTCAGCCTGGGTATCTGTTAATATGTTCATGTTTGAGTATTCTAAAATTCAGCCGTTGAATTATAACCCTCCTCGACTGTGGGTCAAGGATGAATTTTTCGGCAGCTTCTCGTCCCGGTTTAGGCTATTGATCTGCTTGTATACGTTGGAAAATATGGATTCTCAAATCGTTCCTGCATTCAACCACAGGAGGGGTAGGTTCAAGCTCGTCAAACTGCCCGGATTCAACCAGCTCTTTCAACCAGCCTTCGAAGTAGCGTTCCTTGATCAATAAATAATCGGCATCTCCAGCCCACTCCCGGGCAATCTCCTCATTCCATAAACCAAATCGGAGCAAGGTGTCTATATCGCCTCCGACATAACGCGAATAAGAACCTTCGATGAGCGGTGAAAATGTCTGGCTGTCAGTGATATACAGGAGCGGGACAGCAGATAATTCACCAGCCCAGAAGATTTTTGACCCTGAGGGGATCAGGTTTGCCAGATGTTCCCCGGCGGTTTTGTAAGTTAAGAGAGCATCTCCGCTGCAATCGTAAGCATAAGGCCCTCCGCCCAGAGGGAAAGTCGGGGTGAGGATTATGCCAACAACTAAGAAACCCAAGAGAGCTGAATAAGCTATTGAAGGTGCATTTCTCTTTTCTTCGTCAATACCAGCCGCACGGAAATGTTTCTGAAGCAGGTTGACCAGGATGCCCAAAAATAAAATTGCTGCCCCCACCAAAGCACCAACCGCAGCGGAGACCCATATTCGTTGTTGGAGGTTGCTCAGAGCATATCTGGTTGAGAGTGTCCTGCGCAAGCGCTCAGACTCAAAACTAAAGCTGAAGGGATCCGAAAAAAAGACAGGCAGACGTAAATCTAAGATTTCGCGCCCCCAGATCTTCAAGAGCGGAGAAACCTATACCCGTTGAGATTATCATAATAGCAATGATCGATAAAATCCCGCGCCAGGTTGGAACCTGCTTTTGCCAGACTTCAAAAGACTGCGCCAGGATGACCAGGCCCAGGAAAGAATAGAAAGCAGTGTAGGCGGTGAGACACTGAACACAGTAATTCTTACCCAATGCAGCCCAGAGGTGGAAGAGAAATAACACAACCAGTAATGAAGTGGTGAAAACCGCTGCACGGAATTCGCCAACTTTCTGCCACTGCTCCCGGCGAGGCCACAGCAAGATGGAGGCCAGAGCCGCGACCAGTGCAGTGAAATGGAACCGGAAAGCCATGAAGAAGCTGGCAACCTGATTCTGAACAGAAATTTTCGGATTCCAAAATCGCTGGTAATCTTCGGGGATGCGCCAATTTTCCAGGAAAGGGGTCAACCCGCGCGGCAGCCACCAGCCCCAGACCTGCAGAATATCAGGCCAAAACCAGGCGTGTGCAATGATGATAGGTAAAGCACCTGCCAACAAAGCAAGAAGTGATTTCTTCAATCCGCTTTGCCAGAATATATACATCACTGCCAGAGGCAGGACTGGCAGCATGTTCAGGCGCGTAATCACAAGCGTTCCCGCCAGGAATGATCCGGTTATGATCATCCAGACAGGTCGGTGGTCACCCAGTATCAGGTAGAGCATCCAGACCAGCATACAGGCAATTAACACCTGTGATATAGCCAGGCTGAAAGTTTTTAGTGTGGCGGGGTTTAGAATATATAGCCACAAGACAATTACAGCCCACCAGCGACCTTTAATCCGGCGTATGAGAAGCCAGAGACCAAAAAATGTTAGCAAAGCCAGGGCGATTGAAAATATCCGCCCTGCGGCCAATCCGGGTCCGAAAATCTTTTGTATTGAGCCTGGTATCAAATAGGCCAGGGGCATGTGGTAGTTCCACGGGCCGTAAGGCTGGTACATCTGGTACTGCCCGGAAGCATACAAATACCCTTTGTATAAATATGCACCTTCATCAAGGACGGAATCGCACGTCAGGGCATAACCCCATAACTGGAATGCTGCCCAGAGCCATCCCAGTACTGACAGGGCTTCCGCCAGCCAGGGAATGCTTTGCATATTCTGTAAATATTTTGGAATGTAGTGAAGGGTGGCTTTCATAAAGAGTCTATTCTCGGCATTGGCGGATGTCGTAGAGGGTGCGGAAATCACCTTCTTCTGAGGAAATTTGCGTAAGCCTTGTCACACAGTCTTTTAAAAAGGCAGATTGCTGCGCTGCAGACAATTTCTGCCACGTGTCCAGATCGAGATAGTAATAGTCATATCCATAATTTGCAGCCTGGCGTGGATCAGGGTTTGACAGCAAGATTTCGAAGTCTGGATACGGAGTGAAAATATCCTGGTACGCGCGTCCGGAACTGCCTGCGAAAATTACCGCCGGTCGATATAAATAGGCAGGATCGAATATCGCAGCATCCTTTTCCAGAGAATTCCAATATTTATTTGATACCTGCTGGTCAAGTTGAGAAATGAAATAACTCGGTTGAGGACGAGCTATTGCCACTAATAAAGAAGGAAGCAGTGCAATCCCCCCAACGATGGAAATGGCGTATCCGCTCAGCAGCATGGTCTTTACCAGGTTGCTGCCTTTCTTATAGATAATTACGGTCAAGGGAAACCCAAAAATCAGTAATAAAAATATCGCCATCCCGGTCATTCTTGAAATATCGCGATCGCGCAATGTCAGCTGAATTACTAATGGAATGAATAAACCGATCGCTGCTGCCAGACTCATACCAGTATAACGAATTTCATTTGACTTGAATCGTCTTTTACAGAAAATAAATACCGGGATCGCCATTAATAAAACAGGACCCAGCTCCATGAGTGCAACCAGGACCTGACTCGGATTGGTTATTGAGAGTACACCCAAGTGTGCTGATGTGACCCCGGGTGGGATGCGCAGGCTTATACCGCCGAACCCAATTCCAGTCTGCTGAATGGAATTAGCGGCAGGGAAGAGGGAACGGTTTATGAATTCAGTCAACACGCCCCCGCCCAATAAAGCGATGATCAGGCTGGGAAGGAAGAACCAACCCCAGTGAATTGCTTCGAGAAAAGTGCTGCGGGTTGGGTGAATGACCAGCCAATGTAGAAGTATTGCCAGCACGATACCGGTCCATACCATAAGAAAAAGATGCTCCCCTGTTATTGCCAGGGATGACAACATCAGTCCAAGAAAAATTTTCTGAACTGCAGTATTATTCCTGCGCAGCAACATTAACAGGGTTACAGCAGTCAGATACGGCAGCGCTCCATATCCAGTCATCGCCAGGATTACAGGTGGGATGATTCCATTCGAAAAGGCGAACGGGAAGGGTATGGGACTACCACCTTCGATTATCCAGGGGCTGACAAGGGCTCTGAACAACTCTGGACCGCTGGTCAGGGCTGATCCTGTAAGCTGAACTTGTGAACTCAACTCTGCAAGATAACCTTCAGGGATAACGAGAAGGAGCCAGCGGGTCCCAGTTGCGAGCAGAACAAACAGCAAACCAAATACGGCGAGAGATCTCGGTCGAACGAGGCGCCTGAACCACATCCAGGTCAGAATTGATAAGATAGTTATGGTGAGCGCCTTGGTAAAATCGAGGGCGCTCCAGGGGTATAAGCCGCCAACCTGCACCAAACTGGCTGCGAATAGATGCAGTCCATAGTGATAATCCAACCTTTGTTCGGGATTTAAGTAGAAATGAGGAGGGAAATCACCGGCTGACAGCCGTGAAACCAGCGGCAAATTATTATTATCATCGAAAATCGAAAGTCCAATATTAATGCGTGTAAAGAGTATCAGCAATAATATAAATGCTATGATCAAGCCAATTTGAGATCGAAGTCCCTTAATCGACCGGCATGAAGCTGAAATCTGGCCTCTACTCGTTACTAGGCCTATGGTGAAGAGGAGCCCAGCTGACACCCAAAAAGATAATCCCAGATTAAGAAATTGCGCTAATAAATTGCTGAGAACGATAAATAGCAGCATTCCAATGGCGAACCCGGTGAATAAAAGCTCGCGTGAGCGGAGTTTGAATAGGTACTTGGCCATGAACCAACCACCTACCCACCACAGGCTGGATTGTAAAAGCCAAAAAACAATATCTAAAATACTGCCAGTTCGACTCGCTTGCATCTAAGGATAAATTCCTGACATAGTTATTTCGTACATTGGCGAATATCGTATAAGCGGCGAAAATCGTTGGTGACCGAACGGTATTCAGCTATCCTGTGAACACAGTTTCGTTCGAAGGCATTTTTTTGTGTGCCAGACAGGTTCTGCCAGGCATCCCGATCCAGGTAGATATAAGAGTAACCGGCTTCAGCAGCCAATCCAGGGTCCGGATTGTTCTGCAGCGCTGCGAATTCGGGAAAGGGTGTATTGATGTCCTGGTAGGCATGGCCGTTGCTCAATCCGAAAAGCGTCCCTGGGCGAGATGGATTGGATAAGTCCAGCATCTTCGCATTCCGGTCGAGTTCATCCCAATGCATTCTGCTCATCAGGGCATCTGGCTCGTCAAGGAAGTAAGAATATCTGGTCTGCTGGATGGCGATCCATTGAGCCGGAAACAACGCCAGCCCACTAAGGATTGTCAAACCCCAGAAAGATAAACCAACGATCCATCGATTGTGGTTTTTACGTAGATATATCCAGCACCAGGGAAGTGAAATAATGAGCCAAGTGAAAAGACCAAAACCGATAATACGCGATACATCCCGATCACTGAATGAGAGTCTAAGAAATAATGGGACTATCACTCCAATCCAGGCTCCAATTCCAAGGCCGGCTAAGATCAGTTTACGCGAGCCAAGTGATTTATGAATGATCCAAAGTGTCAGGGGAGCGAGAAAGAGGATGGGACCGATTTCTGCGGCTGAAACGACCAGTTGGTCAAGATTGAGAAAAGAAAGGTTCCCTAAATGTGAAGAAGTGAAACCGGGCGGCCAGCGCAGGGAAATGCCGGTGAAAGTGAGATTACTGAACGATGTGCCAATTAAACTTGCAGGCTATGCTTCGGGTGATCCCAGTCAAAACTCCTCCCATAATTGGAATCAGCAGAGTGCTGGGAATAAACAGCCATCCCCAACCCCATAAATCTTTTGTACTGGATTTCTTAATAAATGCGATTACCAGCGCTATAAAGGTTCCTGCCAAGGCCATAACCAGGAGGTACTCTCCTAATAGGCCTAAAGAAGCCAATAAACAGCCGAAAAGTAGGCCTGTTGATGCCTGCCAGCGCCGCCGGGAAAGCAGCAGGAAAAGTATCAGCGCCATTTGAGGCGCCGCACCACTACCTCCCAATGCCAACGATAGGGGTGGGATAATCCCGTTGGCGAAGGCGAAAGGGAATGGAAGTGAACTGCCACTTTCGATATTCCAAGGCTTGAGTAAAGCCGCCTTAAAAGTCGGGTCAGTTTCCAATGCAGAGCCCTGTAGAGTGAGGCTGGCGCTTACGTGTTCCAATGCGATTTGGGGTAACAACAAAAGGAGCCAGCGCGCACCACTGGCGAATAAAATAAGTGAGAGAGTGAATGCCATGAAATAGCGGTTGTGATAATAACGCCTGACCCACAACCAGGCGAAAAGAATGGTCAGTACAATGGTAAAGGTCCTGCTCAGATCGAATGCGCTCCACACCAACAATCCCCCGATCTGAACGAGACTGGCTGCGAACATATGCAGGCCGTGATGGTAAAACAATGGAATCTCGCTGTCCAGGTAAAACCTCGGCGGGAAGGTGCCTGATGCCAATGTACCGACCAGCGGTAAATTCGAATACTCATCAAAAATGGTTAATCCACGCAGGATCAAAGAAAATAAGACCATCAAGAAAGTGAAAGCTGCAGCCTGCTTCCAATATTTCATCAAGTGACCAGGTTTCATCCGCAGGTGAAATCTCGAGCGCCAGCCAGCCAAGACACCGCAAAGAAATAGTAGGACTGCTGCAACCCAGTTGGCAAGAGGAAGAGGTAAACCGTATGCCAAAAGGTTACTCAAGAGAATAAAAAGCAGGAAACCCACCCCCATGCCGGTTAATGGGATTTCACGACTTCGCAATCTAAAAACATACGCGCAAAGCAAACACCCCCCAGCCCAGAAAAGGCTGAAAAGCAATCCCCATGCTAACAGGTCGAAGATACTGCCAGTTCTACTCCAATACATTATTCGCTACGGGCAATCACCCGCATTAGAATTCGGAGTGAAGATCTGGATATTGACCGCGCGTGCACGATTTTCTTCCTTGTAATAACAAAGCACATACCTTGAAACGGCCTGGACCCAGGCGTTATTTTCTTCCCCAAAGATTTCATTCTCATCTTTTTGGCGCAAGAAGAGTGGCTCACTGATTATGAGGGAGAAACGATGCTCTCTCAATTCATTGTGAAATCTTTCCAGGTATTCAGTGTTGCCAGCCATCGCCATTTCCATAAGGAAAACCCGCTCGTATTCCGGAACCAACTGGACGCCTTCGACATCCTCAAACGTGATCAGGTGACGGTTCGATAAAAAGAGGATTTCACCTCCTGTGAGTTTGGCTTTTTCAATATTTTGCTTGAGTTCTTTAAGGGCTTTATCGATAGTTTTTTGATCGGGCAGTGCGGTGACAGGTCCGCGACCTAAAATGCTGAAGAGGACCACAATTGATAGCGCAGCACCTAGAGCAATCCGAATTTTTCTCTGATTTATTATGAGAGACTGATCGATATTTGAAGAATATTTTTCGGGAGCAGTTCGATCTGCAATTACTTTTTTGTAAAAGAAACTGGCGGAAATAACCAGGATCAGAACGAGATATAAATCCATATTATGCAAATTGCTTCCCCCTCCAATTTTCACACTCACAATCAACCCAGTGATGAATAAAACAACCAACACAGCTGCCAATCCGAGCAACCGGATGATGTGAATGGAACGCCAGAGTGCTTTTGTACCGTCGAATTCTCTTAACCGCAGCGCGATGATCCAGAGCGATGGAAAGGAAAGCAGCAAGATACCGGGAAGAATGCCTAATATGAAAGTTGGATTCGGCCACAGGCGGTACCAGAGTAAACCGGAAGAAAAGCTGGAGGTAAATTCGCTGGCCGGGTTCCCAGACCACAGTATATACAAGCCCTGCGAAAGAAATGCGATACCCACACTGAGGAGAAACCAGCCTGCGGGTTTCAGTAAATATATTAAGATATCTCGTAAAGTGATGCTCTGATCAGAATTCCTTATCTGAAGCCGTTGAGTGCGAAACAGGAACTTCTAATAACCACAGTGTAACAGCCAGCATGCCTGGCACTGGAAACCAGTTCACCCGGCTGATGCCCGCCCAAGCGCTGGCCAGAAGTATGCTGATAAAGGAGATAAAATTTCGTTTCCTGATCGACTCGATTTCTGACCTGTTGAAACCTAAACAAACCAGGATGACCGGGACTTGAAGATGGTAATAAACAGGACCGATCAATAAAAAGAGGAAAATCCACAGGACGGAAAGCCACTGCCACAACCGGTTACGAATTGACAGCCGTCTCACGACTACTAAAGAGGTCACCAGGGTGAATCCCACCCACAGGATCACCTGCCAGGTTCTGTGAAGCCATAACGGTAAATCAGGGAGCAGGAAAGGGAGGGATTGTAAAAGATAACGGCTTGGATGGAGTACGGTTGGTGGAATAGCAAACCCGTATATTTCTTTTGCGAAAAACAGGGATGCGTAATAAAACCGGCTGGTTTCAGACCATGTGAGTGTGAAAGGGTAGGATGAGATGTCTGGAAAGAAAGAAGAGATCCGGTAGATGAATGCCGTGAGCAAAACGGAAAAACCCAGGTAGCCAATCCACGGTACTTGACTTAACGGATGATCGGGTTTAATTGAGGCTCTCAGGAATAAGCAGCCGACTAATGCAACCGACCAGAACATGGCGAGAATCGTCAGGCTCCCCAGTGGCACCAATCCCCAGCTAATGCCATAAACCAGGTAAGTCAGAATCGCAGCAGCGACCGCGTAAATGATTACATTAAGCCAACCGAGAAATGCGAGTCGCCTTACAGCTATACGAATCCTGTCTTCAATCCAATTTACAGCTTTTGTCCAGCTCAGGATTACGAAAATAAGATCCAGAAGTACCAACAACGACCAAGCAACGCCTAAAATCCACCACTTGCGTGAAATGAAAAGTATTCCATCCTGGTATGCAGGTATGATCAGCTGGTAGAACCCGGCAAAATGCAGCGCCAGTGTGAAAACCAGCAAGCTGCGCAATCCGAGGTGGGAGTTTAATCTTCTCAGTGACTTCAAAACCATAATCCGGCTAGTTTCAGGGATCGCTTGAGGGATTGGAAGTAGTAAGCATCCTGGGGATGAAAAATGCTCCGGGCAGACTACCGATAATCATCAATGTGCGAAATAACAATGCCGCCGTGAGACTGCTGCTAAGTGATATTCCACCCATTTGATAAAAGACAAAGGTCATCGAGATTTCCTGCAGGCCGTAGCCATTAATCGAGATGGGGATTAGCGTGAAGAAATAGACCAGGCTGTATAAACCACCAACCAACCAGAATGAAATCGTTTCCCCTAATCCATAAAACAGCAGCCATAAGATTGAGAATACAGATAACATATGAACCCAGCTCCATGCCAGCGAAAATATCAGTGAGCGAGGATTCTTCCTCCACAGGTCAAATGCCTGACCTATTTTCTGGAAAGAGGCACGACTTCTATTCACCAGTGTCTCCCATATATTGTTTGAAGTGGTGGTCATCATCGCAAATACCGGCAGCCGAGCTGCACCGGTGATTTCTGGCAAGGCTGGCAGGCAGAAGGGCAGGACCATGGCCATCCCTGCCATTCCTACCAACCGGTCGACGACCAGAGAGGCGGCGCATACGGCTGCGTCAAATTTAAGCCGGATTGCACCCGCCAGGCGAATTACATCTCCTCCAATCGTGGTTGGCAGGAAATTGGTGGCAAATAAGCCAGCGAAAGTGATGCGTAAGCTGTTCCGAGCGGAGATAGATATACCTGCTGAAACCAATAAAACATGCCAGCGGCCAGTAACAGCCAGGCGAGACACCAGCGTCAATCCGAGCGAAGCAATGAGAATCCAGGTTGGGATAAGGCGAATCCCTGCCAGGATTTCACTCCAACCCTGCATGAAGAAAAGATACAGTAGGAGGCTGATAGTGATCAGGGTGCCGGCGACCCGGATTAACTTGAACCGGGTTGAAGTGGGGCTGGATAACTCTTCCATCCTGATATTTCCAGCTAGAGTTCTTTCTTTTCTCTCTGGTTGATCACCCTGCGGATGTTATAAGTCGGTTTCCTCTGAGATTCATGATAAGTTCTTACCAGCATCTCTGCGATCAACCCCATTAAGATCGATTGAAATCCCAAAATAAAAAACATCGAGCCCATCTGGAAGAATGGCGACGTTGTGACAGATATCCCAACCCAGATCCTGCGTAACAGCAAAAACGCAAATATCGCCAAGGAGACGACCATTAAGATAATGCCCGTACCTCCGAAAAGATAAATTGGTTTATTTGAGAAGCTGATTAAGAACTTGACCGTAAGCAGATCCAGGATCACTTTAAGTATACGGGTTAACCCGTATTTAGTTTTTCCATATTTGCGCGCATGATGTTGAACTGGAACTTCGATCATCCTGGCACCTACCGAATCAGCATATGCCGGGATGAAACGGTGCATTTCCCCGTATAAACGAAAATCCATAAGAACTTCTCGTCGGTAAGCTTTCAATGTGCAGCCGTAATCATGCAGATGGACGCCAGTGACAGTGGAAATCAACCAGTTCGCCAAACGGGATGGCAGGGTACGGGTGAGAAAAACATCTTTCCTATCGACACGCCAACCGCTGACTACATCATAGCCCTCTTCTATCTTCTTGAGCATCATGGGGATATCTGCTGGATCATTCTGTAAATCGGCATCCAGCAGGATGATAATCTTCCCCACATGCGTAGTCAATTCCAGCGGCGATGGCAGCAGTCTGACCGAAATTCCGCCGCAATTCCACGAATTGCGAGTGGACCTGGTCTTCACTGGCAATCTTTTCCAAAACCATGGGACTGCCATCCACACTGCCGTCATCGACATACACGACTTCCCAATCAAGATCTGGAAGTCCATCCATTGCTTCGTGTATCGACCGATGAAGAATCGGCAGGCTTTCATTTTCGTTGTAGACCGGGACGACAATGGACAGGAACATGTGATCAGGAAGCGCCAGCAGAATTTTGGCTAAAGGATGAAGCCTGGTAAATTATACCCTTTACTCGAGATGCGTCTCGGATATCGGTGACTGCCTGCGTTTCTATCAATCTCTCCCACAGCCAATCTAGAAAAACTACAAATGCTCCAGAACAGGTGCCAAGTACCAATGTGAGTGATAGGCTTGAAACCGGCCAATTAAATCCAAAATAACGTCGCAGATACCAGGGCAAAAACCAGATCAAAATAGCTCCCAGGGCGAGTAAAGCCCGGCGAAGCCAGGGATCGAAAACTCGCCGGTGCTCTACCCAGGCCCAGGCAGCCAGGGCTATCTGCAGTCCTGCAAAGGTTGTGCGGTAACGGGGATTATCCCACATGTCTCCTCCCCCTCGAAACGCGGCGATAAAGATGCCCAGCCAGACCACGAGGCAAAAAACGCGGGTGAACGCGGAAATATCCTGCTTGCGAAACGCCAGGAAAGGAGCGTAAAGAAGGAAGCCCAGCAGGATCGTCCACCCGACCGACCTCCATAAGACAATGCGCGGCCAAATGGGAGCGTGGCTGCCGACAGTAATTGCAGCCGGTAAGAAAGGCTGGACGGTACCATATCCCACCAGGATCGGGATATGCATCCAGCCTGGGGTACTCTTGAAGGTTTTTTGAAGCCAACCGGATGCCAATCGTGTCAGGTGTGCCTGGTAATCTGCTGATTTTCGCAGCCACCAGTTGATCATTTCAATCGGATTCGACATTCGTTCTGGTGTAAACTGGCCTAATGCGAACCATAATCCAACCAGGATAAGCAGAACCATCCCAATCACTACAACCCAAAACCAGTGTGAGCGGTTGGCCTGGTCAGCGTCCTTCGATAGCGCCAGGGCTGATAGAGCCAACATCAGAAAAAGGAGGGTCGCGAAAGGGGGAGAAAAAGGCAGAAAAAGTGCTAAAGGGAGAATTAACCAAAGCAGGTTTTTCCACGTCCTGTTTCCGTAATAGCGAAACAGCCCGTAAAAAGCGGCGCTGGAAAGCGAAATAGTAAATGCCTCACGCATTTGGGAACTGCCAAGTAAAACCGCATCTGGAAAAACAGCCAGAGCAATCGCTGACAGGTTAGCAGCTGGCAGCCCCCAGGCTCTAAAGGCGAATGCCCAGGTGAACAAGATTGCCAGGGATGAGAAACTGGCGGTAATAACCACGATTAGGAGAGGCTGGTGATTCGCACCACCGAGGTGACGATAAGCCAATGCGCTGAGGAATAACATCCCACCATACTGGTCGGTTGCACGGTTGTTCCGAAATGCATCTGCCAGGGGTTTATTCGAAGCAGCCAGTTTCCAGGCTGCCTGGTCCCTTTTACTTGCATCTGACATGACATATCCCAATTGCTCTGCCTGGGATTCATGCCCCCAGACAGGCAGAGCGACATACCACAATACACCCATCGCCAGGTGCAATAAGGCCGCGCCGATCGTCAGGTATCCCAGCCAGCGCGGTGGGGATTCTGTTTTGATCAGGCG
The DNA here is from genome assembly GCA_963698765.1 of uncultured Chloroflexia bacterium. Taxonomy (GTDB): domain Bacteria; phylum Chloroflexota; class Anaerolineae; order Anaerolineales; family UBA4823; genus CAVOSB01. Next base: position 26,871 of record CAVOSB010000012.1, on the reverse strand, counting down.
AAACCCAACCCATATTATCCCGGCCCCAACCAACACGGCCACCAGGAAAGCAGTCCAGCCACCGACACCTGATAGCCTGTTCGATATCCAGGCCAATCCAAATGCGAGGCTGAACACCAGGATAGTAAATAGTGCGAAAATCCAAATCCATCTCGGACTCGGCGATTTCGACCTTTTTTCAATCATCAGCGAGTCGTTCGATCTATGCAATTCCATCAAGAATCAGACCGGCCCTCTTCTCCCAGGTGTATTTGAGCGCATCCTGTCGCGCCTGTGCACTCAACTTGTTCCTGGTCTCTGGATCGAATTGGAGATGCCTGAGAGCCTGCGTCCAGGATTCTACCTCAGTCGCTGGCAGCAGGACGGCGTTGTGATCGTTCAACACCTCGCCTAATACCGGCAGGGTACTGGACAAAATCGGCCTGCCGCACGCCAGGTATTCGAAGAGTTTCATGGGACTCAAATAGCGGCTGATATCCCCGCCTGATGATGCTGCCACCAGGCTCTGGTACGGCATCAGTAATACATCACAAGCCGCCTGGAAAAGTGGCAGATCGGCGTTGGGAATGAAGCCAGCAACGAAAAAATTCCCCGGATTCCGTTTATTAATTTTCGCCTCCAATTCGGCAATATCTCGAATTTCACCACCCACAAGCAGAAAATCCATTTCCGGTAGAGTTCCAGCTAATTCCAGTAAGAAATCCACACCTCTTCCTGGATAAAGATGTCCGGTATAACCGGCGGTGAATCGTTCCAGGTCCCATGGGAACCTGCCCTGCAATTTTTCGTTGATTATCGACCGGGCTCGTTCAGGGGTCGGGAGATTCTTATAGCGCTCAATATCGACCCCATCATGCGCGACCAGCAACCTGGTTGATATCCTGGTTTTCCCATATTGATTTTGCAGGTCGTTTGCCAGGGCTGCATGTGATACAGACCAGCCGGCAGGCTGTGCGGCTCATCATATAAAGGCGAAAGAGAATTGGACCGGCAAATCCCTTAGGCATGTCATGAACTTCGAGGATGGTTTTCGATCCCAACACAGCAGCCAAAGCTGCTGCCTGCGGCAGGCGTGTGTAAACCAACTCCGCATCCCACCTGCGGGCCCAGCGCACTGCCGTCACGCTGAAATCATAACGGCGCAGACTCGACCGGGAGATAAGCCGCTTTATCGGAAATTGCGTTTCCAGACCATAATGCCTGGCAAGGTCCTCCCATTGCTCTCCTGATATATATCCCAGGTCGCCCATCTGAGAATCCGGGTTGAGTGTGGAATTGGGCGTCTGGGGGGCTAAGAGGCACACTTCGTGTCCAGAGCGCACCATCGCCTGGGTCATCTTCATTACCTGGATAGTATTTGCCCGGCGCGCTGGTATTTCTGATGGAGCGATGACAGCGATTCTCATGGATACAGCTGTTCCTGCTGAATCAATGTTGAGCGGATCTTTATCACGGAGAGAATTGATCCGGCCCAGTAAAATGCCGATAAAAGGGCAGCACTGGCAATAAATCCGTAGCGCGGGACCAGGATAATAATTCCAAGGACTTTCAACGCAGCCAATACGAAATTAAGCCGGGCGGGAAAGCCGGGTTGTCCCAAAGCCAGCAAGGCGATGCGCCTCCAGTAAAAGGTGTTCGCAACCAGGAAACCGATCAGCAGAACCATCAAAGCCGGAAATGCCTCCAGAAATTCCGGGCCGTAAAGCCAACTAATCAGTGTTTTCCCGAACAATAAAAGGAAGACAGTCACTGCCAGGGTATAAGCTCCGGCCAGGATAGAACCCTGGCGCAAGACATAGCGCACATTCTTCCAGTTATGGCTGGCAACTTCACGGGATAACTCCGGATAGGTGGCTTGAGGCATCGGATTTATTGGCAGCTGAACCATGTTTGACAGCGCCAGGGCAAGCTTATAAAATCCAGTTTCAATTGGATTGCGGAAGAAAGAAACCCATAGAATCTCGCTGTCTTTGGTGACCAGGCTGATCGAGGCGCTAAAATTCGAGCTGATGGCGAAATTTGTAAGCTCCTTAAAATGAGCGCGCAGCTGACTAATCGGTGAGAGCCACCATTTTCCCCAGCGGCGGGTCGCCTCCACCAACGCGATCGAGGTCAATCCCAGAGCGCCGACGAATTTCCCACACAGATACGCCAGCAATATCCCGATTAGGTCACCTTGCGAATAATATACAACCAAGATTACAGCCAGTGTAACCAGGCTTTGGAGCACATTTACTGCAGCTATATTGCGGAATTTATCGAAAATTTGCAGTAGACCAATCGAACTTTCGGCTATCAAATTAGCCAGCAGGATAAAACCGTAGAATATGAATAATCCGGAAAGCGAGACATCTTTAGCGAAGAATTTCGCTCCCACTGGAGCCAACACACATACCAGGCCAAATGCGATTATGGAAGCAAGCATTTCTACCAATGCAGCCAATTTGAATACCGCGGCTGCTTTCCTGGTTTCTCCTTCAATAGTGTATTTTCCGACATACCTCACCACCAGCTCGCTCATCCGAAAAGAAACCAGGTTATTGATGACACTGGTAAAAACTGTTATGGCTCCAAGGATTCCGAAATCTGCTACACCCAATAGACGAGCTGCCAGGATGCCCTGCAGCATGCTGATTGCCGCAGAGATTCCGGTTGAGCTGAATAAATATCCTACGTTCTTAATGATGCGGCGCGATAATTCATTCCCTACCAGCCGTTGAAATAGACTTTTCAGCCACGAGCTCATCGTCTGCATGCTTAAATTAAGAGTTTACGCCGAAATACATCCCCTTGGTGTCAGGCTGTAAGGATACCGCATGCCCACTGCCGTTCGGCACGATACCAGGAAACCAGGTTTTGTATTCCAACTTCCAACGAGGTCTCCGGCACCCATCCAAGCAGCTCTCTGGCTTTCACCACGTTTGCCCAATTCGCCTGCATATCCGCCGGGTGAGGCGGCAGGTATTCGATCCTTGCAGGGAGTCCAAGAGCATGTTCCAATCTTTGAATGAGCTGGTTAATGGTGATAGTCTCATGCCCCCCAAGATTGATAATCTCATAACCCACGTTTCTCAGACCCAGAATCGAACCACGGGCAATATCATCGATATAGGTGAAGCCGCGTGATTGGTTCCCATCGCCATTGACTTTGACCGTTTTTCCTTCGCTGATCCACTGAGTGAAGCGGAACATCGACATATCAGGTCTTCCTGCCGGGCCGTAGACAGTAAAATAGCGAAAAACAGTAATATCGATCCCGTATAAAAAATGGTAGGTATAACACAGTACTTCGGCAGCTTTCTTTGAAGCTGCATAGGATTGAAGAGGCTTATCGCTGCTGGCGGTTTCCGGGGTGGGCAGTGGGGCGTTTGAACCATAAACGGAGGAGGTAGAAGCCAGAATGAATTTTGGGATGTCGTTCCGACGAGACAGCTCTAACAGATTGAGTGTACCGGTCAGATTTGCATCCATGTACACCCAGGGATTTTCAACAGACTGCCTGACGCCAGCGCGTGCAGCCAGGTTTATGACTGCATCGAAACGAGAGGTGTTCTCCTGGGCCTTAACGAATACTTCCTCCAGAACTGTTCGCTGGCTGATGTCTGCTTTGTAAAAGGAGAAATCAGAAGTGGAGAGTAGGCGATTCAGACGCCATTGCTTCAAGCGGACATCGTAAGCGTCATTCAGATCGTCTATACCAGTGACAGCATGTCCTGCGGAGAGCAGCAGTTCTGCAACCCGGTTTCCGATGAAACCAGCTGCCCCGGTGACCAGATAATTTGACATCAGGATCCTTCCTCGAGCTGGAATTTAGGTAGTTCTATTAACCCCAGGTAATCCTAGAGCCTGATTACCTTTGGATTGGTTTTCCCTAATGCTCCGATCGCGTTGCGAGTATCCACGATTATTTTTGAGGCTCTTAGAATGGCCGGATAATCATAGATACTGTGATTTGTCAGGATGACAACACAATCGGCATTCTTGAGCGATTTGTGAAGGTCGGCAACGCTGGTCAAATCCCAGCCGTCGCGTTTCAGATCCGGGATATAGGGATCGTGGTAGCTCACCTTTGCGCCCTTCTGCTCGAGCAGTCCGATCACATCCAATGCCGGCGATTTCGCGCAGGTCATCCACATCGGGTTTGTAGGCAACTCCGAGCACTAATATCGAGCTGTCCTTCAATGATTTGCTGCGGTCATTTAAAGCGTCCTGGACGAGATTGACGACGTAGCGCGGCATGGCGGTGTTTATCTCGGAGGCAAGCTCTATGAAGCGCGCGGTGTAATTGAGTGCCCGCAGTTTCCAGGAGAGGTACAGTGGATCAATCGGAATGCAGTGACCACCCAATCCTGGACCGGGAGTGAATTTCATGAATCCGAATGGCTTTGTGGCTGCCGCATCGATGACCTCCCAGACATCAACACCCAACCGGTTGCACATTATCGCCATTTCATTTACCAGACCGACATTGATCATCCGGAACGTGTTCTCCAGCAATTTAGCCATCTCGGCAACTTCGGCCGAAGAAACCGGAACAACAGCTGTTAATGCCTGGGAATACCAGGTGCAGGCTACTTCCGTGCAGGTAGGGGTGATCCCGCCAATGACCTTAGGTGTATTGATGGTGGTCCAGTCTTTGCGGCCTGGGTCTACACGTTCGGGAGAAAACCCCAGGAAAAAATCTTCGCCTACAACCAACCCACTCTCATCGCCTAATTTCGGAAGCAGGATCTCGCGAGTTGTACCCGGGTAGGTGGTTGACTCGAGCACGACAACCATATTTGGGTGGATATACCTCGCCAGCTGCTCGGTAGCATTCAGAATATAAGACAAATCTGGGTCGCCGGTTTTTCGTAATGGTGTGGGGACGCAGATGCTCACCGCATCCATCTGAGAAAGTACGGAAAAATCGGTGGATGCGTGTAGTTTTCCAGTACCTACCAGGCGTCTGACCTGCTCGGCTGGAACATCCTGAATGTGGCTTTCGCCATTCTGAATTGTATCGACTTTGCGTTGATCGAGGTCGATGCCGGTTACATCGAATCCGGCTTCTGCGAAAACCACTGCCAGCGGGAGACCGACATATCCCAGTCCTAGTATCGCCACTTTTGCGCTGCGGTCCCGAATTTTTTCAAGAATTGGTTTTTGTAATTGCTCAGTCATGGTTTCCATATTTGCGTTGTTATCTCACCCTGAGTTGTAGCCGTACATTTCGGGTAAATTCTTTGACATCTTGAGATTTAGCTCTTCAATTTCATCTCTGGAGAAGTATTCATAATACCCCGAAATTTTCCCGGAACGTGTTTTGAACGAATTTTGATCTGCTGGGTCACCGGGATTCAGAATCCCTGTCTGAAATCGCTTTTCCAGCTCCATTTTCCGCATATTTTCGAAGGAGGCGTATGCGACAGTCTCAGAGACTTCCTGATCATTAATATCGTGCAACCCGATGAAATCCAGTACGCGTCGAAGCTCGGATGAAGGATTAGCTTTCAAATCTTCATAACGGACTAGCAGAAAATCGCGCGGGATATGCTGATTTTTTGCCCAGATTTGGTAATACGCCAGAATAGTGTCGAAACTGCCGGTTTTAGAATGAATAAAGTCGTTTAATTCGCCATCGAAATTCATCTGCCTGTTTTCGTAAGGATTTTGCCCAAAAATCTGGTTCCGTTTCTTTACCTCGAAATAGCTGGAGACCACAACATCGCGTGGATCTCGAACCAGGAGAATCACTTGCTTATCATGAAACCTTATTTTGGAAACCTCCAGCTCTTCTGGGGATTTTAACATTGGACTGTCGTCGTGGACTACCGAAATATTAGGGACATCGGGATGAACCTTGCGATTGGTGCGAAGAAAAAGTATATCCTCTTCATCCGGCAGCGAAAAATGCAGTGCTATCGCCTTGCCTATCATCAACCTGAGCCAGGTTCGACCGCATTTTGGATATGAAAGCAGATAAATATCCGTTTTTCGGTGTGCATACCAGCGTAATATCCGGGCGGGGACCAGGGAACGAATAATACGCCGGATTTCAGCAGGCAATCTGTCGTACTGCCTCCTCATTGTACTCATGAGGCAATCAATTCTGTGCCTTCACGAAAAGATACAGGTAAATGGTCAAGTCGACTCTAAAAAAGACTCAACTGCTTTGGTTCTTGCTTCTCTTCAGCAGCACTCGCATCCATTTCAACTGCCTGTGAAGCTTTGGCAATTAATTCCGGCAAGTGTGCAAAATCAGCCTCGATCGTAGGACGTAACGACTGCTGGTGCAGTGCTGCCGCGGGATGGTACATAGCAACAATGAGGCGCCCTTTGATGCGCACAGCCTGACCATGAATCTCACCGATCCTGGCGTTGGTCAGAAAATGAGCCATTGAGAACCGTCCCAAGGTGACAATAACCTTCGGATTAATGGCCTGGATCTGGCGTTCCAGATATCCCGAACAGGCTGAAAGCTCTTCCGGCAATGGATCGCGGTTCGAAGGTGGCCTGCATTTGACGACGTTCCCAATAAACACATCAGCCCGTCTCAAGTTGATAGCCGCCAATAGCTCATCCAGAAATTTACCCGCAGCGCCAACGAATGGCTTTCCCTGTTCGTTTTCGTGAAAGCCTGGTCCTTCTCCAATAAACATGATCTCCGCATCTGCCGGTCCTTCACCAGGTACGGCGAGCTTGCGAGAATGATGCAAAGAGCATTGTGTGCATACCGCGACTTGTTGAGCTATGAGCTTCAGTTCTTCAATCCCGTTCATAGGCTCCTCAATCTATCAGGTTTGGACTGGGTGTCGCTACAGGTTGGTTGATAGGATTCGAAATCACCGAATTATTCCAAACCATATTATCAAGGTAATCCAGATAGGTTTTTCCAAGGTTCTTCATCGTCATTATTAATGCATCTTCGCTGTTATCGCGATAATAGTGAGGTCTGAAACCGACAATCTCGAACTTGAATTTTTGGTAAAGACTTTGCGCCACTAGGTTATTTGCGCGCACTTCAAGTGTGGCTTCCCGCATACCAATGTGCGCAGCTTCCCGAAGGGCTATTGCCAGCAGATTACGTCCAATCCCCTGCCGCCTGTATTCGGGCTCTACCGCAAGTGTTGCAATATGTGCTTCGTCGACGATCAGCCACATGACAATCATCCCAATAATTTTGGGTGGCTTTTCTTCCCCGGGGATTTCAGCCACCCATAACAGGGATTGGGGGTTGGACAATTCATAATTATAAGCGCTGGTTGGCCATGGCAGGCTGAACGAATTTCGGTCGATGTACTGGACCTGCACTAAATCCGCCGTCTGCATCGCACGGATTCGATAAATGGAATTATTATCGATTTCAGTCATTCGGGGATTGGTTCGTTGTAATGCAAATAGAGAGGTGCTGCCGAGGCGGTGTCATCAATCTGACCTTCGTGCCAATAGCGCCATGCCAGCTCAGCCAGAAAAGCAGTACGGCGCAGGGATTGGGCGGGTGTTGAGAGCAGCGCATTGGGACAATCGCGGTTCAATAGTTGGCGCTCTTCAGCCGTAAGCTCACCGCATACCAGGGTGTTCGTTTTGATGCGCGGAATTAATTCCTGTACAGTCAGCACCACTAATTCTCCGGTTGATCTCCAGGCATTCTCAAAGAACATGTACCAGGAACAAGCTAACCGGCCTCGTCCAGCACGTAAAAGCGCCACCATCGGCAGTTCCTGGGGAGGCTGCGCTGACGCTAAAAAATCCAGTGTTGGAATTGTGACCAATGGGATGTGTCTTGCCAGTGCTAACCCTTTCGCGAGTGCAAAGCCGATGCGCAATCCGGTGAAAGAGCCCGGTCCGCGTGCAACAGCCAATGCTGCAAGATCGGAATATTTGACCCTGGCTTTCTCAAAAGCATCAGCGATGGCTGGTGCGAGCTCCACCGTGTGGTGATCCAGGCTCGACCAGGTAAATTCAACCAGCACTTCAGAGCCATCGTAGAGCGCCAGACCTGCAGTCCGCGTGGATGTATCGATGGCAAGTAAAATGTTCTTCGTGGAGCGTATCATGCGAACTCCATAGACGCTTTTTCGAAACTCGTACAGCAGGATTTGATACCGCGAGCCGAATGCAGATAGGACCATATCACGCTGGTTTTCATCCACCCATGACAGCGATATCCAAAAGTGATCTTTTGGCAGTGCCTCTTTTATTCGTTCCGCCCATTCAATAATCAATGGCCCGTGATCGGTTAGTGTCGTGATATCGAGGTCAGCGGCTTCGGTTGAATTGGCAAGGCGGTACGCATCCAGATGGAACATCTGTGAACCATCCGCACGACGGTAAACGTTAACCAGCACGAATGTCGGGCTGGTGGCGTGATCCAACGAACCCCAGCCTGCGCACATCCCCTGTACGAGTGTCGTTTTCCCTGACCCCAGGTCGCCTTGCAAACAAATCACATCGCCCGTTTTCAGCAGACTACCCAGGCGCATACCCACCCGTCGGGTCTGGCCTGGATTTCTACTGATGAATTCAACGGTCTGTGAATTAAGAATTGGCATCTCAATGAAATTATAAGCCGGGAAACGTACAGAGTAAAGCTATCCAATCCGACCTGGATCCTGGTTCATGATTTGATTTCCAGGTTCGCCAGGGATGCTACAACCTTTTTCATGCCCAAATTTTCGAAAAAAATATCCACAATTTCATCTCGATCTTGAACCCGGCTGTTCAGCACCATGCCTTCTCCCCAACTGGGATGTAAAACGCGCATGCCAGGATGGAAGTTCTGCCGTACTTCCTCCATTTTCACACTCGAGGTGTTGGATACTTGCCAGCGTTCCGGGTGATTTTCCAATTGAGAACGGGCATACCTGTTTGGGTTCGTTGGATTGATTTCTTCCAGTAAATGGTAGGGAATATCAGCCAGGAAGCGTGATGGATTTACTGGCTCGGTGAACCCATAGGCTCTGCGATTCTGGCTGAAGACCAGGTAAAGGCGATCCATTGCCCTGGTTATTCCTACATACATCAGGCGGCGTTCTTCCATCATCGCCTCAGGATCATCAAACGACCGGCTGTGGGGTAATATCCCTTCATTCAAGCCGACGATGAATACAGCAGGAAATTCCAATCCTTTTGCTGCATGGAGCGTGAGAAGTGTAGGGACATTCGTATTTGACTCCAGAGTATCTTGATCGGAGACTAAAGCCACCTGTTCGAGAAAATCAACCAGTCCATCTTCTTGGTATTCTGCAGCCAGTCGCCGTAGTTCCATGACATTCTCCCAGCGCTCCCGGCCTTCATCAGTCCCGTCATCGATGTAAAAATGATAATCCACATCATTTAAGATCCGATCCATCAAGCCCAGTGGTGATAGGCTGCTTTTGGTTGTATACCAGTCTGCCAATAACCGGCTAATTTGACCTAAGGAAGATTTCGCACGTGGAGAGAGGCCTTCCAATTCGGAAATATCGTCTTTCTTAGCCAATTGTAATAAGACTGCACCTGGTGAACGACCAAGTCGTCCAGCAGCTGCACGCAAACTGTAATATGTTTTATCGCCGATACCTCGCGGAGGGATATTTATGATCCGCGTCAAGCTGATTTCATCATCCGGATTATAGACCAGGCGCAGGAAGGCGATGATGTCTTTTATTTCCCGGCGACCATAGAAACGTTGAGCGCCGACCAATTTATACGGCATGGTTACAGCCAGGAATGCCTCTTCCAGAATCCGGGATTGGGCGTTGGTGCGGTACATCACTGCGAAATCTCCAGGTTGTGCAAGCTGCGCTGTGACAGATTTAACGATCGTTTCCACTACGAAGGCAGCTTCAGTGTGGTCATCGTACGACTCGTATGCAATGGCTTTCCTGCCTGCACCTCGCTCAGTGAACAGGCGTTTGGGTGTGCGATAAGGATTCCGGTCAATGATAGCTGTCGCCACGTCCAGGATTGACTGGGTTGAGCGGTAGTTCTGCTCCAGCAGGATAGTCTGCGAATCGGGATAATCTTTCTCGAAACGCAGCACATTGCGATAATCAGCGCCGCGCCAGCGGTAAATGGATTGATCCGTGTCACCAACCACGAAAATATTGCGGTGGAAGGATGAGATGTGTTTAACAAAGTGTATTGGGCGAAGTTAGTATCCTGGAATTCATCTACCAGGATATGCTCGTAGCGATGTGCATATTTTTCCCTGGCAGCAGGTTTCTCTTCCAAAAGAAAGGCTGTCCATAAAAGCAAGTCATCGAAGTCCAGAGCATTGTTCGCCAGCAGCAGCTCCTGGTAGCGCCTGTAGACGCGCTGGACAGTTTCGTCACGATAGCTCTAAATCGTGAACGCATCTGGCAGGATTAGTTCATTTTTGGCGTTCGAGATCGCCTCATGTACTCCCCTGGGGCGGAAGCGTTTATCATCCAGGTTAAGTTCCTTGAGAGCCTGTTTTACCAGGCTGATCTGATCGTCCTGGTCAAAAATAACGAAATTCGAATTGAATGGAAGGTCTCCGGCTTCGCGGCGCAAAATGCGGGCACAGATCGAATGAAATGTTCCCAGTGTCAGCCATTGTGTTTGTTCACCGGTCATCCCGCTGATTCGAACTTCCATCTCACGAGCGGCTTTATTCGTGAACGTCACTGCAAGAATATTATAAGGACGGACACCTAAAGAGTTTATGAGATAAGTAACCCTGTGTGTAAGCACGCGGGTTTTTCCTGAGCCCGGACCAGCAAGCACCAAGACCGGACCTGGACCCGCAGTCACTGCCTGTTGTTGTTGGGGATTCAAAATATCCAGGGGATTTTTCATCTGACTGCGTTTCTGTACACGACAAGATACTTAGCTAATATCAATAATCAGGCCTTTTTCCGGATTCTTAAAAATGGAGTTCGACTAAATTGAACAATCAGCCATTATAGCATAGCGGTTTTCTTTGATTTCAGTTGCATGGTTCCTTATCTTCGAATACAATCAAGTCGTGGATTGGGATTTACTTGGGCATAGCTGGGCGGTTGAGAACCTGGCGAATGAAGTTGCGTCTGGAACGATCCGGCATGCTTATTTATTGTGCGGTCAGCAAGGCCTGGGCCGGCGAACTCTAGCGCTGCGCCTGGCTCAGGCGTTGAACTGTCCCACACCTCCCTCACCTGGTGACGCCTGCAGAAAATGTCGAACCTGTCGCCAAATTGAGCACATGTCTTTTTCCGACCTATCAATTATTCAAGCAGATCAGGTCGGCGGTACTTTACGCGTAGACCAGGTGCGTGAGCTTCTACACAGCCTGGCACTGATGCCTTATGAAGCCAGGTATCGTGTTGCACTACTGCTGCGTTTCGAAGAGGCGCATCCCAGTGCGATGAATGCGTTGTTGAAAACCCTGGAAGAACCACCTTCCCAGGCGATCATCATGGTCACAGCAGAAAGCGCTGAGAGCCTGCTGCCAACCATAGCTTCGCGCTGTGAAATCCTTCGTTTGCGTCCAATGCCTATTATGAACCTGAGCCAGGGTCTGCAAAGCAGAGAGGGAATTCCACCTCAAACAGCGGACCTGTACGCTCACCTGTCTGGCGGTCGTCCTGGTATTGCATTGCGTATGGCGCATAACCCTGAATTGGTAGAAAGCAGGAAGACGTGGCTGGAATTCCATAAAAATCTATTGTCTGCTTCGCGTCGGGATCGTTTTTCGTTGGCAGAAGACCTGCTGAAAGACCGTGAATATTTACCAGAAGGGTTGAGAATTCTGGCTCAGCCTGTGGCGCGATATTTTACTTGTATCTCTGAAATCTAACGTTCCTGTCGTGAATTTGGATTTGGAGAATGAAATTGCCCGCCTTGCGGATCGATTTTGTCAAAGAGGGAGCGGTCCAGAAAATCGCAATTTTAGAAAAAACAATCAGCTCACTGGATAGAAATATCAATCCGCGCCTTGCTCTCGAAGTGCTGATGCTCGATCTGCCGGCGTAAAAAACTTAACAAAGCGACCAGAGTGAGGCTGAAATATGCTGCTATCGGGTGAAACTTGATTTGAGATTTTGCATTGATCATCGTTCTGATATACTTTTAAACCGCAGAAAGTCGGAGACAGGCAAACAAGTCAAATGAATATGTGAGAAAACCGGGAATTCTAACTAACATCGTGGAACAACAGAGATTCTTAGGAATCCAGGTTTATGAAGCATTGATTTTCCTGGTAGAACAGGAGATTGTGAAGAATTTATTATGTTATTAGAGACTGAGCGCCTGTGGTTGAGAGACTTCGTGGAAGAGGATTGGAAAGCCGTGTATGCCTACCAGGTCAATCCTCATTATTCACGATACTATAATTGGACGCACCGCACCGAAGATGAAGTCAAGCTGCATATTCAGGACAATATTGCAAGGCAAACCACCCAGCCGCGTGGAGATTTTGATTTAGCCCTCGTGGCGAAAGATACTGACCGGGTAATCGGAAGCTGTCACCTACGTATTACCGATAATGACCGTCATGAAGCGAGCATAGGATATGAGCTTGATCCGCAAGACTGGGGCAAAGGTTACGCAACGGAAGCTTCAAGGCGTCTCTTGAGCCTGGGATTTGAAGAATTAGGGTTGCACCGAATCTGGTCGCAAGTGATTGCTGAGAACTTGCGTTCTGGTCGTGTTCTGGTTCGTCTGGGAATGCGATTGGAGGGCAGGCTGCGCGAAACCGAATTTATTCGTGATCATTGGTGCGACACATTGCTCTATGCGATCCTCGATCGTGAATGGAAGGCCCAGTAATCCTGGCTGCGAGGTGAATGGAAGATTTATAGTAAAGCGATTGATTCTACATAGAGTATGCCTAAAATGTACTTCATTAGTCTTATTCCAATCTGCAGTCTACCGATAAGCACCAGCTTGTATAGCTCAGCTGGATGGATGGCTAAGGCCTAAGAGCCTGCTGGTAAAGAAGGAATCATTCCAATCAGATTCAGGCAGGCATGAGATAGACAATCGAGTGAACCAGATAAGGATAAAATGCATCAAATAGAACCGGGAATATTGTATGAGAATTCATACTTCGGCGTCACACTTGGGGCATTAATTTCACCGAGCGGCGTTATTATGATCGATGCGCCGCTGCGCGGTGAAGAGGCTCGAGCCTGGCGAACCATCTTATTGAATTAGCGGGGAGGGATAAACCGGGTGTTGGTTTGCCTGGACGCCCATCCAGACCGCACTCTTGGTGCGCGCGCCCTGGAGAGCACGATCATTGCCCACCAAAATACAGCGCTTGTATTTCGCAACCGCCCTACCATCTTTAAAGGCCAATCTCCAGAAAGCGGTTCTGACTGGGAGACATCATCCGATTCGATTGGCATTCGCTGGGCATCCCCGGATGTCACTTTTTCCGAGCGGATGACACTGCATTGGGGGAATGTTGATGTGATTTTAGAACACCATCCCGGGCCGATGCCAGGATCGCTTTGGGTTTCAATCCCTGACTCGAAAGTAATTTTTGTCGGCGATGCAGTTCTGGTGAATCAACCTCCGTTCCTTGCCTATGCCGACCTGGAATTGTGGATTACAAGTCTAGAGCATTTGGTGCGAGGCTATAAAGACTATTTCATTGTCAGCGGAAGGGGAGGACCAGCCACGATTAAAGAAGTCCGCGCCCATATCCGTTTCTTAAAATCCGTTCTGGACGGATTTGAAAAATTGAATAGAAAAGATTCAGCACCAGAAGCTGTTGAAAACATGGTCAACCCACTGTTGAAAACATACTTATTGGATAATGAGTTGCGTGAACGATATGCTCAACGCTTGCGTTATGGTCTGATTTTAGTGCTACGCAAGGCGATACAGGTCGACGAATGAGATGGGGGATTCGGAGATTACCACAGAAGAACAATGAGATCCTTCTAGCTACAATGTCATTTTTTTATCGCTGGAAGAAATATCAAACCTCGAAAATGGTCCCTACACTAAATGGTTACAACATTACACCAGCCTGTTTTTGAACTAACGCGGGGGAAGATCGTTGAATTGATGCATTTTGGATCGATTGCAGTCGTCGATGTCTATGGAAGGTTACTGGCAGGGATCGGGGACCCCGATTTTGTTACTTTTTTGCGTTCTTCCTCAAAGCCCATACAGGCACTTCCATTTCTTGAGGCTGGTGGCAAAGAATTTTTTGGAATTACTCTCCAAGAAATCGCCATTATGTGTGCATCTCACTCAGGCACGGACGAGCACATTGAGGTAGTAAAAAGCCTGCAGAATAAATTGAAGGTGCAGGAAGCTGAATTGCTGTGCGGAACACACCCCCCATTTTCTCTACCTGCAGCGAACCGATTGAAGGAGCTTGGTTTACAGCCTACACCGAATCACCACAACTGTTCAGGCAAACACACTGGGATGCTTGGATATCATCGTTTATTATCAATTCATAGTCCATCAGAAGAGAATATCTCCAAACCATATATTGACCCAGATCATCCTGTTCAAGAACATATCCTTTCAATGATTGCTCAGATGAGCGGACTAGACATAAGCCAGGTCAATTTGGGGATCGACGGTTGTTCTGCGCCTAATTTCGCAATACCATTGAGTTGGGCAGCCTTTGCCTTCGCTCGGTTATGCGATCCTATAAATGGGGGTGTGAACGAACCATCGCTGATAGAAGCCTGCAACACTGTCGTAACCGCAATGTCCAGCCATCCGATTCTTGTGGCGGGAACAGGACGATTGGATACGCAATTAATGCAGGTAAGTGCGGGACGGATTATTTCGAAGAGTGGGGCGGAAGGTTACCAGGTAATCGGCCTCTTGCCGGATGCAATCGAACCGGGATCGCCGGCGATTGGCATAGCCATTAAAATCGCTGACGGTGATCACCGTGGAACAGTCAAATCAGCGATTGCACTGGAAGTTTTACGCCAGATGAATGCTTTAACAGCGGCTGAGCTAGCTTTGCTTAGAGATTTTGGCCCGGTGAATGCGATTCGAAACTGGCAGAATATTGAAGTTGGTTTGTCTCAACCTACTTTTCGATTGTTCCAAACACAGTTAGAAGAAAATGGATTTAAGCAAAAAAGCGAGTGAGATCAGCGCGAGTTTGCTTGAATACTACGGTAACCCGGAATGGCGGGAACCTTATCCTCCATTGGATGAGCTGGTATCCACTATACTTTCCCAAAACACAAACGACCTCAACCGGGATCGTGCTTTCACAACTTTGATGGAAACGTTTCCCAACCTGGGAAGCAGTGCGCGATGCGAATGAAGGGGAAGTGATTGATGCAATTCGATCCGCTGGATTGGCAAACCAGAAAGGACCACGCATCCAGGAAGTCCTAAGAGAAATCACCCGGCAGTGTGGCCAGCTTGATTTAGGCTTCTTGGCAGAAAAATCCAGCGAGGAGGTTGTCAGCTGGCTAATGCAATTCAAAGGTGTTGGTCCTAAAACTGCGGCAATCGTGGCCCAATTTTCGCTGAATAAACAGGCATTCCCGGTGGATACACATATCTACAGAGTGACCGGTCGTTTAGGCCTGAGACCTGCCAGATTGAGTGTTGAAAAGGCCCACCAGCATCTGGCAGCCCTGTTTCCGCCTGAAGACTATTATTCGGCTCATTTGAATATTATTCGTTTGGGGCGAGAAATTTGTAAATCGCGAAAGCCAGATTGCCCTCACTGCCCGATAAACAAATTCTGCGATTATTACTCCGAAAAACTGGCTGAAGGAGAAGCAAGGGCACATAGGAGGACAATCGAGATTTCTTTCGACTTTGTAAGTCCCACCACAAAAAATACAGATAAATCATTGTAAAATTTGTGTTGAGCATCGGCCAAGAATTGAGGGGAAATTTTATCGAAAAAATGGAATTTTCGTATGAAGACGTACCAATCCGGTAAGAGACAAACCCTGTTGATGTATCGCCGGACAGTCGACAGGATGTTTATTGCGACGCTGCTACTGGGTCTTCTGCTTCTACTAAGCTCGTTATATCCTCTTTTGGGAGGTGTTGGTTTTCTCAGCCAGAGTATTCAGGAGGTCATTTCTGTATCTGCAGCAGTGGTATTAACTCTCAGTATGTTTGCATTCCTGGCACGATTTAGGGCTTACGTGCAGGTAAATCAGAACCACCTTAGTCTGGTTACACCTTTAATACGCCTGAACATATCGTTTCTTCGACTGCGCAGCGCCCATCCAGCGCTCATTCAACAATTATTTCCAGCCAACGAATTAGGCTGGGCACGGCGTTCTTATTTGAGACCCTTTTATGGGAAAACCGCAATCGTAGTCGAGCTGAAGGACTATCCTCTAAATCCAGTATTGTTGAGATTGTTTTTCACGAAAGAGATGTTTTCTCCTCAGAATAGAGGATTTGTTTTATTGGTACCCGATTGGATGAAATTCAGTACTGAATTGGATACGCAGCACGGCAAATGGCTGGGAGGGAAAAATACAAAAGGAAAGCTCCCGGGTATCCTTAGCTGAAGGGGCAGCTCAACCGTATTACTTTCAGCAACAAAACCTCGAGATGAAAGTAATATGTTATTGTGAGATAAATCACATAAATGTTATGATTTTCGACAATAAGCGAGGCAGGTATTTTAGCGATAAGATAATAGTTGATCGTCAAAGATCAACAAAGTTGCTCATCGCTGTTTCCTCCTTTGGCGAAAGCCTCCACCTGAATTTGCAAAGATTCCGGTGGAGGCTGCTTTTTAAACCCATAAATCCGGCAATTGAACCGGTGCCAACGAGACGATGTGTGAACGAAGCAGAAACCAGAGACACTAAGGGATTCGAATCTCGCGGGAATTCGAATACCCCGCAGAGGCAATTATCAAAACTATTTCCAGCAAGTTCTTACTGTAATCGCTGAATGGAATTGGAGTTTTACTAATTACCACCAACAAGCCAATCAATTCTCTCCCATTTTAATCGGACTGACCATGGCTGCTCCCCCATATTGCGAAATTAACGAGAATTCAAGCTGACTCCCATAACCTGACAGAGGATCGCCTGAGAGGGCTACGATTGGGCTTAAGCCATCATCCCAATTTTGTCTGATCCGGTCAACCAGGGTTTGTGGAATGTTACGGTGAGCAGATAAAACGAATCCCTCCTTGCTGCCCTGTTTCATCAGCAACCAACCGCAGTTCGCATCGGATATATAAATTGCCGCCTCTAGAGTTTTGTTGACAAATTCATCCAAAGTCCTGGTTAAGGTGAGTCCTTTTTTTATTGCAAGAATAGTGTCAATCCCCGATGTCTTTTTATCAGGTTCCTGCCTAACTGCATCAAGTTGACCGATTGGTACTTCTTGTTTTTTTCCAGCACGCACAAAGTTGAGAACGCGGTTCAAGACCATCGTAAATTCAGCCTCACCCGGCGGCAATTGGAAGTAACCGGCTGCTCCAACCCTCATCGCCTGGACTACTTCGTGTTCTTTGCCTTTCTCTGAATAAACGATTACGGGTATTTCCAGTCCTTGTAAGGCCAATGTGATCAGAATATCTTTTGCATTGAGGTCGGGCAGGTCTAAATTTGAAATAATGACGTCTGGTGCAAGCCTGGAAATACTTTGAAAAGCATCTGAGGCCGTTTGTGCAATGTGAACCTGGAATTCAGCCGAGTTTAGAAATTGCCCGGCGATCAAGTCGCAGGTTGGTAAATCATCTCAATCAATAATATACTTATGTGGGGATTATTTATCATGTAAAACCACCCTTCTAGAGTCTTCCTACTTATCGTTTTCTTCCATATTTATTTTGACACATCGATGGCTCGCCTGAAAAAAGGGTCGCGTGATTTGGGTAAAGTTTCAACATAATTGGTAAAATTCTGCCGATGTACTGAAACATGTACAAGCCGAACAAAAAGCACCTACAACCGCTCCTAATCAGCAACGTGAACGATCTCTCTGATGAACAACGTCAGCGACTTGAAGCCAGTTGAGCAGGCGTTTTCTACCGGGAGTTCTTCAGCCGCATCCAGGAAGACCGTTTTGCGATGATATATGCTGATGTGCCTTCGCGGCCGAACACAGCGGTGAACGTGCTGCTCGGATTAGAAACGCTGAAGGCAGCGTACCGCTGGAGCGATGAAGAGTTATACGATCATTTCACCTTTGACTTGCAGGTGCGTTATGCCCTTGGTTATCATGATTTGCACGAAGGGGGGTTCGAATTGCGCACTCTGTACAACTTTCGGCGTCGACTGAGCCAATACAACCAGGAACATGGAGTGAACCTGGTAGCGCAAGCCTTCGAAGAGATCACCGACCAGCAGATCGTGGCCCTGAAAGTGCAGACGCGCATCCAGCGCATGGACAGCACGCAGATCGCCAGCAATATCATGGACATGAGCCGCTTGCAGTTGTTGGTGGAAGGCCTGCAGCGGATGCATCGGCTCTTGAGCGAAGCCGAACAGTCCAGCTATCAGGAGTCGCTCGCGCCATATGTCGAGGGCAGCTCTGGTCAGTCCGTTTACCGCGTGAAAGGCAAGGAAAGCCACCGCAGCTCATACACAGCAAGTGGGGCAAGTAATTCACCGGCTGTTGATCGAGTTGGAAGGACGCTATGGGACATCGCCTGCTTACCAGACGCTGGAACCGCTACTCCGGAGAACTTTGAATCTGCAAGGAGAAACTGTGCAGGTCAAGCCTAACGATCAGATTGGCGCCGGTTGTTTACAGTCGGTAGACGATCAAGAAGCCAGTTTTCGTCGCAAGGGTCCCGCTGAGTTCAAGCGCTATGTCGCCAACCTGACCCAGACCTGCGATCCGCACAACGCTGTACAACTGATCACCAAGGTCCAGGCGGCGCCCAACAACGTGGACGATGCCGACCTGTTAGCCCAAGCCCTGCCAGACTTGAAGGAACGCACCGGGATTGAAAGCCTGTACGCTGATGGCGCCTATGGCAGCCCAGCGGCAGATGAGCAGTTGAACGAGCAGCAAGTCGAGTTGATCCAAACCGGCATCCGGCGCAAGGCGCCTGCCACTGACAAATTGAGCCTGTCTCAGTTTCACTTCACCACCACCCAGAAAGGCAAACCAATCACCATCTCTTGCCCGAATGGACAAGAAGTGGTGGTGGAACCCGGCCGCACTACCCGCTACATTGCTCGCTTTGACCGATCCATCTGCCAGACCTGCCCATTCGCTTTGCAGGACCGTTGCCGCGCGAAAGCAGGCAAGAAGGATCCCGATTTCAAGCTCAGCTTCACCGAGCAGGAAGTCAACTGGGCCAGGCGTCGGCAACGCTTTATGAGCTTCTCGCCAACCTGGCAAGAACCCCAGAGCGGCGATTGAAGCCATCATCCGCGCTGTCAAGCATCCCTTCCCCGGCCGGAAAGCTCCCCGTCCGTGGACGTTACCCAGCTCAGCCGCCGGTGATTGCCCTCGCAGCCATGACCGACTCCCTGCGCAGCATCTCGCGCTTCCAGCAAGAAAACAACGCAGAGATTTCAGGTTCGCTTGATTTTTTGGCCGCCTTCCGACAAGCTGTGCAAGGCTTTTGGGTTAAATTGTCATGTTTCAGTCGTTAAAGTACAGTTTTTTCAGTCAAGTCATGGATTCATATCAATTAAAACTGTGAAATCTGCTTGACGCTTCTTATCCGTCCAATATACAATAGAGAATGAAATCCATGACGAATAAGCGGGGGTGGATAAATTATAAACGTAGGATGGAGAATTGGATGAGATTATCGGGAGCGAACTTAACAATATCCTGCGTAATGATGCTTCTGCTTGTTGCTTGCCAGTCAAATTCTGCATCAACAATTCTCGAGAACCAAGCTTCTCCTACCTCAGGTTCAAATAACCATAATATCCTAATAGAAGATAGCTTAATTGCGGTATATGAACGAACCCAAGCGGGTGTGGTGTCAATTCGCCGATATTTCGAAGGCCGTGTTGTATTCGGAACAGGCTTTATCGTCGATCGGAGTGGGCATATATTAACCAACCGTCATGTTATCTCTGCGGGAGGGTCGATTGAAGTATTATTTTCATCAGGCTTGTTGGTCGAAGCCAGGGTTATTGGTTCGGATAAATCCTCGGATCTCGCTGTCCTGGAAATTATGGAAGTCCCAAATGATTTGCAGCCACTTCCTTTAGAAAGTCCGACTGAATTGAAAATCGGGCAGGTTGTCCTGGCCATCGGCAATCCTATCGGGCTTCAGAACACAATGACATCCGGTATTATTTCAGGTTTAAGTCGCTATACTCGGACTTACGAAAAAGTCGATGAGCAGCAAGCTTTTACCAATTCAAGCATGGTTCAAACTGACGCTGCAATCAACCAGGGAAATTCAGGCGGCCCGCTGCTTGATTTGGATGGCAGGGTGATCGGCATTACTTCAGCAAAGCTCTCTTCGGGTTTCGATCGCAGTGTCTCTGGAATCGGTTTTGCCACAATATCGGATGTGATCAAGGTAATTCTTCCATCTTTAATCCAGCATGGAAATTTCGAATATCCATACCTGGGTATATTATCTCTTGGGGATTCAAGCCTGGCAGACCAGGAGGCGCTTGGATTGGAAGGAAAAAAAGGAGTATATATTGCAGAAGTAGTTAGCGGCAGCCCTGCCGAATTGGCGGGATTGGCTGCTGGCACACAAATTTCCCGTATTCCTGGAGTGCGGTCGGGTGGAGATTTAATCCAGAAAGTCGAAAATCTAGAAATCACGAATTTTGAAGAATTAATGGCCTATATTGTTCTTAACAAGCGCCCCGGCGAGAATATTACTTTGACAATCTTACGTGGTTCAGAAAAAATGGAGATCCGACTCGAACTTGGTACCAGGCCATAAAACAGGATATTTCCAGGAATCTTCGGATCACTTTCTAATAAATTACTCGATAAATTGATAAAAGGAGGCTGCTGTGTTTACAGAAGTCGATTTGCAGGAGCTGTTGAAATACCAGGCGAAATTTCCTGTGGTAAGCGTATTCTTAAATACAGATCCGACGGGCGGCAATGCCGATACGCACAAATTGAATTTACGCACCTTGCTTAAAGACCTTGAATCCCAGGAGGATATCGAGGCAATAACCCGTTATTTCGATCACACCCATGACTGGTCTGGCCGGAGTGTTGTGATCTTTTCCTGTGCCCCTGAAGGATATTTCAAGGCCTATTCGATGGCAGTACCAATCCGGAGTCGCATAAGGGTGAGTGATCGTCCATTTGTAAAGCCCCTGGCAGATCTTCTGGATTCATATGGTGGTTATGGTGTGGTCTTGGTCGATAAACAGGATGCCGCGTTTGTTCTTTTTTCATTTAGGTCAGCTTCAGGAACAGCAAGGTATGGCGGGAGAAGAGGTTCGTCGTGCGAAACGCGGCGGTGGCTCGCAAGCACCGGGGAGAAGAGGCGGCTCCACAGGACAGACCGAGTACCTTGAAGAAGTAACTGACCGGAATGCGAAAGAGATGGTTGAATTTACCACGCGGTTCTTTTCTGAAAAAAATGTGCGTCGAATCTTGATCGGTGGAACGGACGATAATGTAGCGTTTTTCCGTAATCAATTACCTAAAGCCTGGCAATCACTTGTGGTTGGATCTTTCCCGATCAGCAAGGTGGCTAATCAGAGCTGAGATCCTGGTAAAAGCCATGCAGATTGGAAAAGAAGCAGAACAGCGGCGAGAATTTCAATTAGCCCGTAGTGTGGTCACCAGTGCTGCAAAAGGGCGTGGGGGAGTTATCAACCTGGAAGAAACATTGAATGCCATCCATGAAGGAAGAGTCCAAACTCTACTTATAAGAGACGGTTTTCGCTCGCCAGGCTATCAATGTACCAGCTGTAATTACCTGTCCTCTTTACCGATGGAGATATGCCCATTCTGCAGCGGAAAGACAAAGGAAATTCCGGATGCGGTTGAACTGGCCGTAAGAAAAATAATGCAAACAGGCGGAGAAGTAGAAGTCCTGCAAGGTGATCAAATAATAGAGGGTTTTGAGCAAATAGGCGGAATTCTGCGGTATTGAGTTTTTCTAAAATGAAAACAAAGGGATATTGCTCTGGCGAAGGCAATATCCCTTTGTTTATTTCATAGTCATTTTTAAGATTCCAGTTCTTCGAGGATGTCGAGCATTACTTCAAGGTCGGAAATTGCGGCAAATGTCTCTTCTTCTATCTCAGACAAAACCAGCTCAAGGCGTGTCTCAAGGTTTTCGACATTCTTCTGCTGCTGCACTCCGGCCAATTTCTTCAGATCTGTAATCCTGCCTCCTGTCTCACTTAATGCCTGGCTGGCTTGCTGCGGCTCATCTGAAACCAGGGCTAGTTTCGCTGATATTAAATCCAGCCTGATTTTTAAGGATCAGATTTTGAATGAGAAGCTCATCAAGCTCGGCCTGGGTATCACCAAATTTATCTTCAATCGATGATAGGCGGTCAATTTCTTCTTTTGCCGAATTGATTTCCGAAGCGCTTTGATCGCTGAGCTCTTCGATGCGAATCTCGGCACTGTTAAGCTGTTCTCTCAGCGGAATGTATAAAGTAAATATCACTACTAAGGCGCCAAGGCCAAAGATGATTAACATCACCAGTAGGAAACGAAACATGCGCCGCCAGATGCTTAATGTGCGTTTCTCGGGTTTTGGACTTTCTTTTCCTTGCGGTGGCAAGTCCTGTGCGCTTTCAGGGATAGGGGTTTGGTTTTCTTCGCTATCTTGCATTAATGGCCTCCATATTATATTTTCAACTTCTTCAGCGACCTGAAGTTCTCTCCAGTGCCAGGGATACTATTTATTCATGGTGTTACGGATGGTGTGATGGTTTCTGAAGCATGTGGTGTTGCAGTTAAATCTGCAGCAGCTGTTGTTGAGGATAAAGAGGTGCTGGAGTCTTCAACCGAGTGACTGAATAACCCCAAATTTATGAGCTGCCAGGCGATTTCAAGATCCTGGGCAGCCAGATCAGGAGAGAGTGGTAAATTGTCAAGTGCCTGATCAATTCGCTCTATCGTGTCAACCAGAACTTCAGCTTGGGCTTCAGGTACAAGCAAATTTGCCAATAGGTCGCGTGCAGATAGGATATCGTCTTCTGCGAGTCCCAAATTGTCCTGGGACATGAAGAGACGGCTGCGAAGTCAACAACTCCATCGCTTTCAATAACTGAATATCCCTGCGCAGCTGGTTTATCGGTTCGTCGTCCGAGAACAGCCGTGCTTCCAGCTCCTGGGATTTTTCTTCGACAGCGCCAATGCTGGTTCCGAATTGTTCTAATGAAGTATTTATATCTACCAATTTGGTTTCAAGAGCGGTGATTTGATCGCTGATTGTCTGATACCTTTCATCTACTGCATGTTGGGTTTTCTGGTATAGCTCAACCTGGGATTGCTGTGTGGCAACCAGGGCGTCAATTGATCCTTCAATCTCACCGAATTGCTGCTTCTCCGAATCCATACGCGTTTCAATAGTATCAGCTCGCTGCTGCATTTTATCAAGGTCGTCAAGCAGGCGCTAATTCAGCAGCTCCTGGGCAACTTGAGCGCTCGCCATGTGCTTGAATTCATTCACGGTTGGTGTCACATACCTCCAATAGACATAAGGTACTCCAAAAAGCAACAAGGCTAGCAATCCCAACAGCAGAATGATCAGCAAGAAGCGAACCACAATCCTGGTCAGGTTGAAGAAACCTGAAAGGAGACGTGTGCCGAAGTTTTCGTTGTTAGGAGTTGGATTTTCATCAGTCATTTTCTCTCCTACGAGTAGATCCAAGTTGATTAATCGCAGAATTATCTAAGAATGGGTTTATTTCTCTGCAGATGTGGGTTGGTATATGCTCTCGATAAGTTCTTTAAGGCCGTCTATGAAAGCGCTGAATTGACTGGTGGTCTTTTCTAGCTCGTCGACTCGCTGGTCGAGCTCATCGATTTGTCCGTTCAGGGACTCTATTCCAGATGATAGCGCTTCCATTTCACTCCTTGTTTCTTCAATACCTTTTTCAACCGCACTGACTTCTTCCTGCGATACTTTCCAGGTTATCCAGCCTGGTGGTCAAGGTTTCAATCTCGCGTGCCAAAGAAGAAGCCTGTGAGCTTACATCGTTAAGTTTTTGCTCTGTTTTATTCAGATCGGATGGTTTTGTGTATTGAAGGCTGTTGTTGATTAGAAATAAAATCCCTAATGAAATTACGACTGAGAATAAAATCGAAAAAACTCCGCAGGTTAAGGATACCCCGAATATTCTGTTGCTTTGGGTGGGTGGAACAGTGCTGGCAGATCCAGGGGTTTGTCCAGTTTTTTGCTCGGACACTGGTGTTCTTTTTTCAATAACCGTTGTGAAAACTGGCTCTGCCTCGTTCTCGGAATCAGTTTTACTTTCTTCGTTACCTGCTTGTAGAGCTATTGCCAGTTGTGATTGCTCTGCTGGAAGTTCCTGGAGTGGTTCATCAACGGATTCTTGAGATGCTCCTTCTGGGTTTACTGCAAACGCGAATTCTTGTGGAGCTTCTTGACCGATTTCTTCAGGGGTAATTTCCAGATCAGTGGCATCTGTTTCTTCAACGAACGACGTTTCGGATGTGATTGGTTCTTCTATCAACTCTCTAGAATCGAGTTGGATTGGAGTGACAAAAACAAATGGTGCAATTCGCTCGAATAAAACCTCGCCGATACCGCTGATTTCTCGCAACTCATCAATCGTGGTAAAAGGTCTTCCAGCAACAA
This sequence comes from uncultured Chloroflexia bacterium, assembly GCA_963698765.1. GTDB lineage: Bacteria > Chloroflexota > Anaerolineae > Anaerolineales > UBA4823 > CAVOSB01. The sequence continues at coordinate 2,240 of CAVOSB010000012.1, read as the reverse complement.
TCTTCTCTGCGGTATTAAGTCCAATACCGGGTAAGTCCGATCAATTCCACCAGTTCAGCTGAGTTTATATCCAGGGATTTGTGATCTTCGCTCATGTATTCTCCATAATAATTATGTTGGCGAAATTTATGAGATCTGCGTCCGGAAAATCCAGGAAGAATAACATTTCTTGCTTGTGAATTGAGGCAATTCCCCGGGCGTTTCGTTTTTTTTCATCAATAATGGCCATAACTCATCCAGATACTGTCGGAAATATTTTCGGTGCTTGTTGCAGGAACAACCGGTGAAAGAGCAGTCCAAAAACGAAGCCCCCGATATGAGCCCACCAGGCAACACCTCCCATAATTCCTGAACTTGGTAAACTGGAAATTCCGAAATAAATTTGGGTGACAAGCCAAATTCCCAGGTAAAACACAGCAGGTATTTCGATAAACCAGGGCACAAAAATAAGCGGAATTAAGGTGATGACCTTGGCTTTTGGAAATAAAACCCAATATGCCCCGAGCACACCAGCGATGGCGCCGCTGGCACCAATGGCTGGTACAAAACTGTTGGGATACATATAGGCTTGAATGAGTGCTCCAATAAATCCACTAATAAGATAAAAAACCAGAAAGCGAATTGATCCCATCCTGTCTTCGACATTGTCTCCGAAGATAAATAAAATCCACATGTTGCTCAGGAAATGGAGCCATCCTCCGTGCATGAACATATGTGTCATAAATGTGAGTGGCAGGATTGGATTTTGTATAAGCCTGAGCGGCTCGGATAGCTCAAGTAGACCAGGGATCAAACCGAAGGTCATGATCAAAGCATTCAATTCAAATGAGGGAAGGCTAATTTCATATAAAAAAACCACTGCATTTAAAGCGATAAAGAGCCAGGTGACGATCGGGAAGGAAGTTGAACGGACTGTGTCTCGGATTGGTAACATTCAAGCTACCAGGTTTTTTGCCATTTGAAGATCTGTTTCAGACAGCAAATATAATACCATGACGATGTGGCGTTGAATCAAGTTTACGATGGGCAGACCAGGATAATCCAGACAGGCGAATCATCCTGGTATTGAGAGAAGTCATAATCCCCCAGCTCTTGCAGGATGTGCAGTCCCTGCTTTGAGATTTCGTCCCGGTATACTTGAGGGCTCTCCAGTGTATGAGATAAGCTAAGTTTAGACCGGATTATTTTCCCATTCGTCAAGAGTTGATCATAATACCAATTAATGGCCAGCTCCTTTGGTGTACGTATCCAACTGCTGGAAACCTGGATAGCATCTCCGGAGAAGGGGAGTGTGAACACATCTTCGATCTCGGTTTCACCATTCTTGGGTAAACCGATCAACAGGGACGGATTGGTGATTTGTACTGCAAAAATTCCAGTGGGAAGTAGATGTCGGCGGATTTGGGATAAGACCTCCAGGCGGTGTGGCTGTGATAAAGTGCTGTAGGTATTACATGGCATAATGATCAAATCAAACCTGGCAGCGAGATGGAAGCGAGTGAAATCAGCCTGGATAATCTTAATCCTTTCATTCAATTCAATTGAGGTATTCCTGCGTAAGAAAGCCAGCATTTCGAAATTATGATCCAAACCGACCACTTGAAAACCAGCCGCTGACAGGCAGGAAGCAACACGACCACTACCGCAGCCCAATTCGAGAACAGGCCCTGATTGCTTCCTGGCTAGCTCTAACCAGAAAGGCAGGTCTTCGGAGTGCAAGCTTTGATGCGTATGATAGATCAGCGGATCGACAGGCCCAGACAAAGGATTGCTCCTTGACTCTTAAGATTACTTCGCATTATACTCACTTCACTCGGGGTGTAGCGCAGCTCGGTAGCGCACCGCGTTTGGGACGCGGGGGTCGGCGGTTCGAGTCCGCCCGCCCCGACTAATACCCATACATATTCTGCCCATCTCGATAATTGGGTTGTGAAATTCCTTTTTCCAAAACATACTTGATCGTCATTCCAGGTGCGAATTCTCTGGAAAGATGCTATCTTGAGCCTCGAAAGGTAAGGTATGGCTAAATTGAAATATGATGGCGTCATTGAAGCCGTGAGGTATAGATCAGAAGGTAAAGTCGATTGGGTTCGGGTTTATCTTCGAAGAGGACCGACTTTTTCCGATCACGTTTTGCTGCAGCGCCAGTCATTAATTGACCGACTTAAGCAAGGTAAGCTGTTTGTTACCGGAAAAAGAGTTACATATCATGCCGGTACTTTCGAAGTGTCTGATCCCGT